>DBUB01000011.1 GCA_002307725.1 Alphaproteobacteria bacterium UBA1301
CTCAGAGATGTGTGAATGCCGTAGGGCTCTGCCGGGGGCGCAGTAGAAGTTTGACGTTTCCGGCAGTCCACCGACGAAATTCCCCTTGTGAGCCACCAAGCACACGAGAGGAATTCCGTCGATGGACGAGTATGAAAGCCTAAGTCACACCAAGTGGGAGTGCAAATACCACGGTGTTTTTATCCCGAAGTGCCGGCGCAAGGAGCTGTACGGCCAATCGCGCCCGCACTTGGGCGAGGTTTTTCGGGCGTTGGGCCGCGCGGAAAGAAAGCCGGATTGAGGAACGGACGACGATCACACCTCTTTAGCGCGGCAGGCGAGACCGGCCATTCCGGGGGGGATATTCTCCGCATTTGGAGTGGGCTGCCGGGAAGGGCGGTCCACCCCCTTGTTTCAGGGTCGTGAACGCGCCTAAATGCGCATCTCGCGGCAACTGTGCCGCGGTCTTTCGCCACGGGATTTCTGCGTTATGACAAGGCTTTAACACTAGTCCCGCGACACATTCGCAATACAGTCCCGACTGGTCGCGACAAATCGACTGAGTTACATATCTATACATATCTGCGAGCGAACCATCCCTATAGGCACTATGAATGCCGGGCCGCTACCCGGGAAATTTGCGGCTTCGCTCAATGACTTTCCATGGAGGGCTTCGTGGGTCTGCGGTGCAATGCGCGTGTGGTTTCGCGAGAGCGTCTTCGGCTTAGGGCTTTGCGCGGCTCGGCCTCGCATGCCGTTCTGGCGCTGGCGGCAGCCGCCTTCCTGACCAGCCCAGTCTGGGCCGATATCGACTCCGGCACCACGGTCAAAGCCTCGACGCTATCGGGATCGAGCTCGACGCTCGCCGGCGGCACCGTCGAGCTCGATTCGGCGAAGTCCTATTCGCGTGACTGGTCTCTGAAAAGCTCCACGTCCTCGACGATCGATGCGCTGGGGCTCGCCTCGACGCTCAGCGGCAATATTTCGGGCTCGGGCAACGTCACCTTCAGTAGCTCGGTGACCGGGGGCACGGTGACCCTCACAAACTCAGGAAACGATTATACCGGCACCACCACGATCACGTCCGGCACCACGCTGGCTTTGTACGATTCCGACACGGACTCGGACACCAACACCACTTCGGGCTCGATCGAACATTCGCAGCGGCTGGTGAATAACGGTACCTTCGACATTTCCGGCACGGTGAGCGGCGCGACAATCATTTCTCTGTCGGGTTCGGGAAACATCGTGTTGGGCTCGAGGTCGCTCACCCTTAACGATTACGACTCCGACGAAGACATCACGTATGACACCAATACCACCTTCTCCGGCGTCATCTCGGGCAAGGGCGGTCTTGCCCTTACTAGCGGCATAATCACACTGACCGGCGTCAATACCTACACCGGCATCACAACGGTCAGTACCGACACGCTCTATTTGACCGGCGACGGCAGCATTTCGCAGTCGTCGAACGTCTACGTTTACGGTACGCTTAACGCTTCGGGTGCGAATTCGGTGGTGTTAAAGTCGCTGTCGGGCAGCGGCACCGTGGTACTGGGGACCAACGATCTTGTGCTCAATAACGCCAGTGGTTCGTTCACCGGCACGATCACTGGCAGCGGTGAGCTGATCCTCAACAGCGGCACCCAGTACCTCAGCGGCACCAACAGCTTTACCACCGTGGTCATCAACGGCGGCGAGCTCGAAGTGGGCTCCGACACGGTTTCCTACAATGTGCAGAACAGTGGCACGTTCACCTTCTATAATTCGAGTGTGCTCACCATGACCGGTGTGATTTCCGGCACCGGCGATGTCACCAAGGAAGGCTCGGCCATCACCACCATTTCGACGGCTCAGACCTACACCGGCGCCACTACCATCACCGCCGGCACCATCAAACTGACCGACGCGGGCAGCTTGGCGACGTCCAGCGGCGTCGAGGTCGACAGCATCCTGGATCTCACCGAATCCACCAACGCGGCGATCACCTCGCTGACCGGCACTGGCACTGTGCGCCTGGGTACGGAATCGCTCACCATCACCGGTGGCGCCGGCGATTTTTCTGGCACCATCACTGGTTCAGGCACGCTCACCATTTCCGGCGGCAGCCAGTCGTTCTCCGGCACCAATACCTACACCGGCGCCACCACCGTCAGCGGCGGCACGATGGTTCTGGTCGCGGGTGCCAGTCTGAAATCGGCCGTCACACTTGCCACCGGTACGTCGATTGATCTTTCCTCTGGGGTGACGATCACAGGCAGCGCGACGATTGGCTCGCTGAGCGGTACGGGGTCGGTCAATCTCGGCGCCAACACGCTGGTGCTGTCGGCCGCGGCCGGCACCTTCTCTGGCACTATTACGGGTACCGGCAGCTTGTGGATCTCCGGCGGTACCGAAACCCTGTCCGGCACCTCGACCTACACCGGCACCACCACGGTCTCCGCCGGCACGCTGACCCTGACTGGCAGCCTCGCGACGACCAGCAAACTCAACATCAGCGGCACGTTGGACGCCACTGGTGCCGCCGACACGACGCTGACGTTTGTTTCGTTGGCGGGCGCTGGCGCAGTCGAACTCGGTACCCATGCGCTGGTGCTGAACACGGCATCGGGCGTCTCTACCGTCTTTTCTGGCGTCCTTTCGGGCGATGCGAGCCTCACGATCAGCGGCAGCGGAACCCAAGCGCTTTCCGGCGCCAACACCTACAGCGGCATCACGACCGTCAACAGCGGCGCGACGCTGCAGATCGGCAACGGCAGCTCGAGCGGCTCGATCGCCAGTACCGAGGTCGTCAACAACGGTACGCTGAAGTTCTACCGTCTGGATTCAAGCACGTTTTCCAGTGTGATTTCCGGCACCGGCGACGTCGTTCAGGCTGGTATCGGCACGACCATCCTTACCGGCGACAACACCTATACCGGCACCACCACGATCTCGGCCGGTACGCTGCAGATCGGCGACGGCACGACCTCTGGTTCGATCGCCTACACGTCAAGCATCATCGACAACGGCACACTGGCTTTCGCGAGTCCCGGTGCGGTGACCATCAACACCACCATTTCCGGGGCGGGCAGCGTTTCGATTCTCAGCGGCACGGTGACGTTGACTTCGGTCAACACCTATACCGGCGTTACCAAGATCGCGAGCGACGCCACGTTGGCGCTTACCAATACGGCGAACATCAACACCTCCGACAGTGTCACGATCAACGGCACGCTGGATCTTTCGGGTCTGACGACGGGCATCACGCTGAAGTCGCTGGCCGGTTCAGGTGCCGTGGACCTCGGCACCCAGGACCTGACCCTGACCGCGGCCAGCACCACGTTCTCGGGTGTGGTTTCGGGCTCTGGCGGCCTGATCCTGTCGAGCAGCAACACCGGCACGCAGGTTCTTTCTGGCATCAGCACCTATACAGGTGCCACTCTGGTCAATGGCGGCACGCTTTCGGTCACCGGTTCGATCGCCAATTCGGCGGTTTCGGTGGCTTCGGGGGCTACGCTGACGGGCAGCGGCACCGTCGGCGCACTGACGGTCGCCAGCGGCGGCACGGTGAGCGGTACACTCGGCAGCACACTGACGTCAAGCGGGAACATCAGCTTGGCGAGCGGCAGCAATTACACGATCTCATTAACCTCCACGCACTCCGACAGTGCTGTTCTTTCGACCTCTGGCAGCGCGAGCGTGGACGGGACAATTATAACGATTGCGAGCACCGACGGCACGTTCGATCTCGGCAACAAGATCAAGATTCTGTCGGCCAGCAGCATCACCGGTAACTTTGAATTCTCTAATGGGTCCACGACCACGACGACCTTCACCGGCAGCGACGTGGGTGGCAACAACGAGGCGGTGTTCAAGGCGACGCTCGACACGGCGACGTCCGGCATCACCTATCTGCAGATCAAT
Source organism: Alphaproteobacteria bacterium UBA1301 (assembly GCA_002307725.1). Taxonomy (GTDB): domain Bacteria; phylum Pseudomonadota; class Alphaproteobacteria; order Micropepsales; family Micropepsaceae; genus Rhizomicrobium. The sequence continues at coordinate 3,886 of DBUB01000011.1, forward strand.
CTCTATCAGCTTTCGCCAGCCATAACGGCCATCTCCGGCGCCACGCTTAATCAGAAACTGGTGGCGGCGGGTATTGATAAGGCGATTGCTGCCGGTTCGACGCTTTCGGCAGGTTTCGAGTCGCTTGGCAACAACACCACGTCCGAACTGCAGACCAATACCAACCAGCTCTCCGGTGAAATCGGCGCCGATGCGCCGCTGGCGGCCAAGGCGGCGTTCCTGCCGTTCCTGGATGCCTTGTCGACTCGCACTGCCATGCAGCGCCCGCTCGTCAAGGGCCAGGTCCAGCCGCTCGAGACCTGGATTAGTGCCTACGGCGGCACCGACATCGTTACTGGCGACGCCACTGGTGACGGTTCACACAAGTTCCGCTCCAGCGTCGCCGGCATTGTCGCCGGTGCGCAATGGATGCCGTGGAGCAACGTGGTTCTGGGCGGGGCGATCTCGGCGGGTACGTCGAACTTCCGCGTCGCCGAGGATCTCGGTAAGGGCAGTGTTAAGTCGCTTCAGGCCGGTGTTTACGGCTATATCCAGACCAGCCGCCACTTCTACAATTCGTTTGCGGCGGGCGTTGGTGTGTCGGAGATCAAGACCAACCGCGTGGTTACGGTGTCCGATACCGACGAACTCACCGGCAAGCTTACCACCGTCACCTTCGGCGGCCGTTACGAAGCGGGCCTTCAGCTGCCGTGGGTCACGCCTTATATCGGCGTGCAGGATCACGTCACTATGCTGCCGGGCTACACCGAAGGGGTGGCGAGCGGCACGTCCACCTTCGCGTTGAAATATGACTCGCGCACCTACAATTCGGGCCGTGTGGAACTTGGTCTGCGCCACTATATCGACCTCGATGTGACGCCGCGCTGGATTCTGACGCCGGACTTCACCCTGCATATCAACGATCGGCTCGCTTGGGCGCATGACCTTTCCGACGGTTCGCAGTCGAATGTGGTGTTTGACTCGCTGTCGTCGTCGGATTTCACCGTGTTCGGCGCCAAGGCCAAGCGCGATGCCGTCCTCGGTTCGGTCGGCGCCGATGTGCTGTTCAACAACGGCGTGCGCCTCACCGCGCATCTCGACACCGCCTTCAGCCAGAAGTCGCAATCCTTCACCGGCTTCGCCGGCGTCGGTTACACTTGGTAAGTACGGTCCTGGAAAAAGAAGCGCGGTCGTCCGGTTCGGATGGCCGCGTTTTTCTTGGGCCTGACGGTGCCGGTTAGCGGCCTTGTTCCCCCGGTGCGCCGCGGTAAGGTTACCCTAAGGGGGTATTGCTTCTGGCGGTCGCCTCCGGCCACCTTAAAATGAGACCTCAAAGACGCCAAAATGACCACGAGATTGCCGTTAGTCGGCTACCGCGACAATTTAATTCCAAACTGCGTCACTCCTGCGCCATTTCCCAATTGCACCAAAGGCCCTTAGTGTGCAGAACAAAATCTGAGCGTTTCCAGGAAAAGTGGGACCCGGTTTTCCGTCCGGAAACGCGACAAACAAAAGATGGGGATTTCCCCGTTTTCCGGCTCAACTCCGATTGGACAGGGCATATGGCGCTGCCGCCGCAACAAGGCCTTTATGATCCACGCCTGGAGCATGACTCCTGCGGCGTGGGCTTTATCGCCAACATCAAGGGCGCGAAGTCACATGACATCGTTAAGCAGGGTCTGCAGATCCTGCTCGCGCTGGATCACCGTGGGGCGGTCGGGGCCGATCCCAAGGTCGGCGACGGCGCCGGCATCATTATCCAAATTCCCGACGCGCTGTTCCGCGATTGGGCGGCCAATACCGGTGTGACGCTTCCGGCGATCGGCCATTACGCCGTAGCGATGTGCTTTCTGCCGCGCGATGAAGAGGCGCGCAACACCATCGTCGGCGTGTTCGAGCATTTTTTGACGATCGAAGGTCAAGTGCTGCTCGGCTGGCGCGACGTGCCGACAGATCCTTCCATTCTCGGCCCGGTCGTTCTGGAGTCGATGCCTGTCATCAAACAGGCGGTGATCGGTTGGGGTCCCAACATCCGCGACGAAGCCGCCTTCATGCGCAAGCTGCTCGCCGTGCGCAAGCAGACTCAGAACCCGCTCGAAGCGCTTGCCAAGAAGCACAAGAATCCAGCGATCGCGCACTATTACATGCCGAGCTTCTCGACCCGCACGGTGGTCTACAAGGGCATGATCCTGGCGCCAGACGTCGAGCGCTTCTATCTCGATCTGCAGACCCCGCTGACCACGTCGGCGCTGGCGATGGTGCATCAGCGCTTTTCGACCAACACCTTCCCGTCGTGGAAGCTGGCCCATCCGTTCCGCTTCATCGCCCACAACGGCGAAATCAACACGCTGCGCGGCAACGTCAACTGGATGAACGCCCGGCGCCGCACCATGGAGTCCGATCTTCTCGGCGCCGACCTCGACAAGATGTGGCCGTTGATTCCGCATGGCCAGTCCGACACCGCCAGCCTCGACAACGCGCTCGAGCTGTTGCTCGCCGCCGGCTATCCGCTGGCGCACGCGGTGATGATGCTGATCCCGGAAGCCTGGTCTGGCAACAAGCTAATGGATAACGAGCGCCGCGCTTTCTACGAATATCACGCTGCGCTGCTGGAGCCGTGGGACGGTCCCGCCGCTATCGCCTTCACTGACGGCCGCCAGATCGGCGCCACGCTCGACCGCAACGGGTTGCGTCCGGCACGTTACATCGTCACCGACGACGATCTCGTCATCCTGGCCTCGGAATCCGGCGTGTTGCCGATTCCGGAATCCAAGATCAAGCGCAAGTGGCGGCTGCAGCCCGGCAAGATGTTGCTGATCGACCTCGAAGAGGGTCGCATCATCAAGGACAGCGAGATCAAGCATCATCTTGCTTCGCAAAAGCCCTACGATGAATGGCTGAAGGCGGCGCAGTATCACCTTGAAGATTTGCCCGACGTTCCCGACGGCAACAAGCGCACCTTCACGCCGCCCGAACTTCTCGATCGTCAGCAGGCCTTCGGTTATTCGCAGGAAGATCTCAAGTTCTTCCTCGAACCGATGGCGGTGGCGGGCGAAGACCCGATCGGCTCGATGGGCTGCGATACGCCGCTGGCGGTGCTCTCCAAGAAGCCGCGGCTGCTTTACGACTATTTTAAGCAGAACTTCGCCCAGGTTACCAATCCGCCGATCGATCCGATCCGCGAACAGCTCGTCATGAGTCTGGTGTCGATGATCGGTCCGCGCCCGAACCTGCTCGGCCACGCCGCCGGTTCGCACAAGCGCTTGGAAGTGCACCAGCCGGTGCTGTCGAACGCCGATCTGGAAAAGATCCGTGCCATCGAGGAACTGGCTGACGCCGCGTTCCGCACCACCACCATCGACTGCACCTGGCCTGCCACCGAAGGTGCGCGCGGTTTGGAAACTGCACTGATGCGCATCTGCATGGATGCGACCGATGCGGTGCTGGCCGACTACAACATTCTCATTCTGTCAGACCGTGCCGTGTCCGCTGATCGCATCCCGATTCCGGCGGCGCTGGCGACGGCTGCCGTGCATCACCATCTGATCCGCCAGGGCCTGCGCATGCAGACTGGTCTCGTGGTCGAAACCGGCGAAGCGCGCGAAGTGCATCACTTCTGCGTCCTAGCAGGTTATGGTGCCGAAGCCATCAACCCCTATATGGCTTTCGAGACGCTGGAGCAGATTCGCGTCAGCGCCGGCATCAAGCTCAGTGCCCAAGAGGTCCGCAAGCACTACACCAAGGCGATCGGCAAGGGTATTTTGAAGGTGATGTCCAAGATGGGCATCTCCACGTATCAGTCCTATTGTGGCGCCCAGATTTTCGACGCCGTGGGCCTGTCATCCGCCTTTGTCGAGAAATACTTCACCGGCACCACGAGCCGCATTGAAGGCATCGGCCTTCTCGATCTTGCCGAGGAATGCGTCGAGCGTCATCAGGGCGCTTATGGCGACAATCCGATCTATCGCGATGCGCTCGATGTTGGCGGCAAATATGCCTACCGCTTGCGCGGCGAGGATCACGCCTGGACGCCGACGTCCATTGCCAAACTGCAACATGCCGTTCGCGGCAAGTCGTGGACGGACTACAAGGCTTTTGCCGCTGCCATCAACGAACAATCCGAGCGTCTGCTGGCCTTGCGCGGTTTGATGAAGTTCAAGCCGGCCGAGCATCCGCTGCCGATCACCGACATCGAACCGGCGTCGGAAATCGTCAAGCGCTTCGCCACCGGTGCCATGAGCTTTGGTTCGATCAGCCGCGAAGCGCATACCACCATGGCCATCGCCATGAACCGTATTGGGGCGCGGTCAAATACCGGCGAAGGCGGTGAGGAGCCCGAACGCTTCAAGCCGCTGCCCAATGGCGACAGCGCGCGGTCCCGCATCAAGCAGGTCGCTTCCGGCCGCTTCGGCGTCACCACCGAATATCTCGTCAACGCCGACGACATCCAGATCAAGATGGCACAAGGCGCCAAGCCGGGTGAGGGCGGTCAGTTGCCTGGTAAGAAGGTCGACAAGGCTATCGCCAAGGTGCGCCATTCGACGCCGGGCGTCGGCTTGATCTCGCCGCCGCCGCATCACGACATCTATTCGATCGAAGACTTGGCACAGCTCATTCGTGATTTGAAGTCCGTGAACAGCCAAGCGCGCATATCCGTAAAACTGGTGTCGGAAGTGGGCGTTGGCACTGTTGCGGCCGGCGTTGCCAAGTGCCGCGCCGATCACGTCACCATTTCGGGTTACGACGGCGGCACCGGCGCGTCGCCGCTGACGTCCACCACACATGCGGGGTCGCCTTGGGAAATTGGTCTCGCCGAAACCCAGCAGACCCTCGTGCTCAATGAACTCCGCGGCCGTATTGCCGTGCAGGTCGATGGCGGTCTTCGTACCGGCCGTGACGTCGCCATTGCGGCGCTACTCGGGGCCGACGAGTTTGGTTTTGCCACCGCGCCGCTGATCGCCGCCGGTTGCTTGATGATGCGCAAGTGCCATCTCAACACCTGTCCGGTCGGCATCGCGACCCAGAACCCGGTGCTGCGCGCCCGGTTCACCGGCACGCCGGAGCACATCATCAATTACTTCTTCTTCGTTGCCGAGGAATTGCGCGAGATCATGGCCGCGCTCGGCTTCCGCACCGTGCAGGAGATGATTGGCCGCGCTGACCGCCTCGATCTCACCGATGCGGTACGCCATTGGAAGACGCAAGGCATCGATCTGTCGAAGATCCTGTATCAGCCAGAGGCGAAGCCCGGCGTCGCCGTCTACAATTGCGAGCGGCAGAACCACAAGCTGGAAACCGCGCTCGATCACGAGTTGATCGTTGCGGCCAAGGATGCCATCGCCACGAAGAAGCCGGTCAAGCTCACGCGCACCATCCGCAATGTCGATCGTACCGTCGGGGCCATGCTGTCGGGCGAAGTTGCCAAGAAATACGGTCATGACGGTCTGCCGGACGGGACCATTCAGATCGACTACACGGGGACTGCGGGTCTCAGCTTCGGCGCTTTCCTGTCGCGCGGGATCAGCCTCGATCTCGTCGGCGACGCCAACGATTATGCCGGCAAGGGTCTTTCCGGCGGCCGCATCATCGTGCGTCAGCCGAAGAACACCGGGCGCGACCCGACCGAGAACATCATTGTCGGCAACACCGTGCTTTACGGCGCCATCGCGGGCGAGGCCTATTTCGAAGGCGTTGCCGGCGAGCGCTTCGCGGTGCGCAATTCCGGCGCGGTGGCGGTGGTGGAAGGCACCGGCGACCACGGCTGCGAATACATGACCGGCGGCGTGGTGGCCGTACTCGGCAAGACGGGCCGCAACTTCGCGGCTGGTATGTCGGGCGGCATCGCTTACGTCTACGATCCCGATGGCACGTTCCACCGGCTCTGCAACACCGACATGGTCGATCTCGAGAAGATCGGTCCGGCAGCGACCGGTTCAAGCGAAGAAAATATGCCGCGCCAGAAATCGGTCAGCGTCTTCGACAGCGGTATGGGTGATCCCTTGCGCTTTGATGCCGAACGCCTGCGCATTCTGGTGCAGCGCCATCTTCTCCATACCCAAAGCGAACGCGCCAAATGGCTCCTCGATCACTGGGAGGATACGCTGAAGCGCTTCGTCAAGATCATGCCACGCGAATACCGCCGAGCTCTCACTGAGCTTCAGGCGCAAAGCCAGGCGGCGGAGTAAACCATGGGCAAGGTCACCGGTTTTCTCGAAGTCGAACGCAAGGATCGCTCCTACGAAAAGCCTGAGGCGCGGCGCAAGCACTGGCATGAATTCGTTCAGCCGCTGGCGCCGGGCGAAACCTCGACGCAGGCGTCGCGCTGCATGGATTGCGGCATTCCGTTCTGCCACAACGGCTGTCCGGTCAACAATCTGATCCCGGACTGGAACAATCTCGTCTATCACGACGATTGGAAGAACGCGCTCGGCGTTCTGCACTCGACCAATAATTTCCCGGAATTCACCGGCCGCATTTGCCCTGCGCCGTGCGAGGCGAGTTGCACGCTGAACATCCAGGACACGCCCGTCACCATCAAGACCATCGAATGCGAAACGGTGGAGCGTGGTTGGAAAGAGGGCTGGATCGTGCCGCAGGTGGCGGAGACGCGCACCGGCAAGCGCGTTGCCGTGGTCGGTTCGGGCCCGTCGGGTTTGGCCGCGGCGCAACAACTGGCGCGCGCCGGTCACGCCGTGACGGTGTTCGAGAAGAACGACCGGCCCGGCGGCCTGCTGCGCTATGGCATTCCGGACTTCAAGCTCGATAAACACCGCATCGACCGCCGTCTCAAGCAGATGCAGGCCGAAGGTGTTGAGTTCCGCACCAATGTCGAGGTTGGCATCACCTTGCCGGTGTCGGCACTGCTCGAAAATTTCCACGCCATTGTGATGGCGGGCGGTTCCGAAACCCCGCGCGATCTCGCAGTGGAGGGGCGCGAGTTCGCCGGTGTGTATTTCGCCATGGAGTTTCTCACCCAGCAAAATAAGCGCAATGCTGGTGACGAGGAAACGCGCGCTGCGCCGCAAGGCAGCATCAGCGCCAAGGGAAAGCATGTCGTCGTCATTGGCGGCGGCGATACCGGCTCGGATTGTGTCGGCACCTCGAACCGCCAAGGCGCGGCGTCGGTTACCCAGATCGAAATCCTGCCCAAACCGCCGGTGAAGGAAGACAAGGGCGCCACTTGGCCGGATTGGCCGATCAAGCTGCGCGTGTCGTCGTCGCAGGAAGAGGGCTGCACGACGGAATGGTCCAGCGTGGCCCGCCGCATCGTTGGTGAAGGCGGCAAGGTCAAGGGTCTCGAATGCGTGCGCGTCGAATGGAAAACCGATGCGCAAGGCCGTCGCGCGCCAATGCCCGTCTCGGGTAGCGAATTCAAGGTCGAAGCCGATCTCGTGTTGCTGGCGATGGGCTTCACCGGTCCGCGCCGCGCGGGGCTCTTGGAGCAGGCTGGTGTCGAGTTCGATCCGCGCGGCAACGTCCAAGCAACCGATCAGGACTACAAGACTTCCATTCCGCGCGTCTTCGCTTGTGGCGACATGCGCCGCGGTCAGTCGTTGGTGGTGTGGGCAATCCGCGAAGGCCGCCAAGCCGCCCGCGCCGTTGATGAATTCCTGATGGGTTCGAGCACACTACCGCGATAACAGCTCGACTCTGTTCGCAACGACTTATGGCCGGGATTTGTCCCGGCCATTTTATATTGACCTATTTCACCGCCAGCGCATACAAATTTCCGTCGGTCGCGCCGATATAGATCACGTCGTCCGCCACCACCGGCGAAGCCAGGAACGCGCCCAGCATCAGCAGTTTCAAATATCCGCCGACGCCGTCGTCATAGAACGCGCTGTCGAACGGCTTGCCCCAATCGAGCGCCCCGTCCGCGGTGGCATACGCTGCCGCGCCCTTCTTCGATGCGTCGGTCGTGAAATGCCAGATCGGCTGGTGGGTGGAAAGATTGATGGCGTGGACTTCGCCGCGCATCGAACTGGCGTACAGCATCGCACCGGAAAGTGCAGGCGAGGCGAACAGCGGCCAGCCCTTCAGGTCGATGGTGGCGACAAGCTTTCCGGTCTTCGCCTCGACATCGAACATCAACCCAGTGTCGGAGGTGCCGGCGAAGACGTGCCCGGTTTGCACTGCCGGCGAGGTGATCACCCAGGAGCCTTTGGTGGAAAGGCGCCATCGCTTCGTGCCGGTCGTAGCATCAAGCGCATAAAGATGGGAATCACGGGCACCGAAGAACACCATGCCATCCGCCACCGCCGCCGACGACTGAATGCCGGTCTGGTTATGGATGGCAAAATCGTCGCCGGTCTTGAAGCGCCACGCCTCTTTGCCGGTCGCCTCATTCAGCGCGTAGAAAAACGTATCCCAGCTTCCGATATAGACTTGCCCGTTCGCCACCGCGGGCGAGGCATGCACCACATCGCCGGTCTTGAATTTCCACACCAAGGCGCCGTTTGCCGCATCGAGGGCATAGACGTTGCCGTCGCCGCTGCCGAAAATCACCTTGCCGTTCGACACCACCGGCGAGGACAGATAGCAGTCCCACGGATCGGGCATCGTCTCGGCGGCGGGCTCCGAGCCATGCAGATGTTTAGCGGCGAAGCGTCGTTCGCCTGCTGTCGCGAACTTCCATTTCAGCGTGCCGGTCACGGCATCCACGGCATAGAATGTCGAATCATACGAACCGAAATAGACCATTCCGCCCGCCACTGCCGGTGACGAAACCACACGCCCCTTGGTTTCGAATTTCCATTTCAATGTTCCGGCGTCGCGGTTCACCGCATAGAGAAATCCGTCGGTGGAGCCTGCAAAAACCGTATCGCCCACCACGGCGGGCGAGGAGATAAACGCGCCCTTGGCATGGAACGTCCATTTGACGCCGCCAAATGCCGTCTTGCCGGTGCCGTCATAGACGCCGGTATGTTGGGCATTACCGCGGAACATCGGCGCATCTGCCGCCAATACCGGTTGGAAAAGTAAAACGGCAAGTGAAGCCAAAGCAAATGTGTGGCGCATGAAATTCCCTCCCCGCGAACGGCCGGAAGTAGAGCGCTACGCGTGTATGCCGTCAAACACTGCAACGGATTGCGAAATTCACGATTGCGTTAGTCACTCGCCCGCCGCCCCCTTCACAAGGTCGCCGTTTTGCGCCTTAGTAGGGGGCATGCGCGCCGTTTCTGTCATCCTTGCCGCCGCCCTCCTGGCTAGTGCCGCGTGGTCGGCCGATCCGCAAGGCTACACTCTCTCCAATCCGAGCGTCGATGACGACGAGGTTGACGCAGCGTTACGCGAGTCCTCGCTGCTGATCAGTTTGCGGGGTAAGACGCCGGCATCGCCGTTTGCGCTGATTGATCGCGCCCGCGGTGATTACGGTCGTTTCCAAACGGTGATGGAGAGCTTCGGTTACTACAAGGCCACGATCAAACTCACCATCGGCGGCCGCGATATTTCCGACAAAACACTGCCCGACGTGCTCGAAAAGGTGCCGCAAGACCAGACCGTCGAGGTCAAGACCGAAATCGATCGTGGTCCGCAATATACACTTCGCGGCATTGCGGTGGAGGGCACGCTCCCCGCCGATCTCGATGCGAACCAGGTGATGGGCCTCAAGCCGGGCGATCCGGCCGTCGCCGAACGCGTGCTCAGCGCCCAAGCGGCGCTGCTTTCGGCGCTACAGGACAAGGGCTATGCCTTTGCCACCGTTGATACCCCGAGCGCCTTCGCCGACGATGCCGCCAATGTGCTCGACGTTTCCTTCGCCGTCGATCCGGGGCAGAAGGTCAGAATCGGCACGATCTCTATTGCCGGTCTCAAGGATGTCAACGAAAGCTACGCCCGCGACTGTCTCACCATCCACTCCGGCGATCTTTATCAGCCCAGCGCGATCGAGGCGGCGCGGATGAAGCTGGTCGGGCTCGGTGTCTTTTCCGGCGTTTCGGTCGCGGCGGAGAAAGAACGGGCTACCGACGGCACGGTCCCACTCCAATTCGAGGTGCAGGAGCGCGCCCAGCATGCCGTGGCGCTGTCGGGTGCTTATTCGACCGATCTCGGCGCCAGCCTGTCGGCGCGCTGGTCGCACCGCAATCTCCTCGGTAATGGCGAGCAGCTCAATCTGTCGGCGTCAGGCATCGGGCTCGGCGGCACTGCGACGGCCGGTATCGGTTACAATCTGACCACCCAGTTCATCAAACCGCGCTTCCTGCGCGATGATCAGGAGCTGGAGGTCACGGCCGGTGCAGTTAAGCAGCATCTCGACGCTTATGCCCAGACGGCCGAGACCTTCGGTATCTTCGCGCACAAGACGTTCTCGCCGCAGTGGAGCGGCACCAGTGGTTTGTCATTTACGCATGATGAGGTTTCGCAGGAAGGCAGCGACAGAATCTACGATCTCCTCGCACTGCCGGTGACGGCCGCTTACGACTTCACTGGCTTGAAAAATCCGCTGGCCGACCCGTTAACGGGCGGCCGCGTCGCCATTTCGGTGACGCCCACGGTTGCGTTCGGCTACAAGACGCTTTTGTTCGCAGTGCTGCAGCTCTCCGGAACGATGTACTTCGATCTTGGTGGCGACGGCCGTTCGGTGATTGCGACACGGGCGCTTTTGGCTTCGATCCAAGGCGGCGACAATTATGATCTGCCGCCTGACCAGCGCCTTTATTCCGGTGGCAGCGGCACCGTGCGCGGCTTCCGCTATCAGTCGATTGGCCCACATTATTCAAGCGGAAATCCCACCGGTGCCGCCTCGGTCGATGCGTTGTCGCTCGAATATCGCCAGCGGGTCTGGAGTAATTACGGTTTTGCTGCGTTTGTGGATGCCGGGCAGGCAAGTGCTGACAACTTGCCGTTCAATGGCAGCATCGAGGTGGGTGCTGGTGTCGGCGCGCGCTACTATACTTCCATAGGGGCGATCCGGGCGGATGTGGCGGTACCGGTCACCCATGTTCCGAACGGGGATGCGTTCGAGATTTACATCAGTATTGGCCAGGCCTTTTGATGGGCGCGTGGTGGACATCTTGGGGCAAGCGAACGGCGATAACCGCCGCATCGACCTTGGGCGGACTCATTCTGTTCATTCTGTTTTGCTTGTTCACGCCGCCCGGCCATCATGTGTTGGTGTGGCTGATCGAGCCGTTGTCGGGCGGCGAGGTTGCGGTGGACGGCCTCACCGGGTCGCCGAACCACCTTCAGGCCCGCCAAGTGGAGGTGCGCGATTCCGCCGGCACTTGGCTTGTGGCCGCGAACGTACAGCTCGATTGGGACGCATTGTCGGCGTTCGGCAGCCACATCCGCATTGATCGTCTCACTACCGAGAGGATCGTCATTACGCGCCGCAAAGTGCCGTCTCGATCGACCAGCACCTCCACGACGATCATCGACATCGGTGCTGTCGCGCTACCTTTGGTTCAGCTTGATGCGCCGGTGCTGGGCCGCCGCGCCGTTCTGTCGGCTTCGGGCAAGCTTACTTACGTTTCGCGCCACGATGTTGCCGCCGATCTTTCCATCCGCCGTCTCGATGGCGCTGGTCGTTATGAGGTCCACGCCGCGATTGCGGATGATATTGCCCGCGGCACCATAGCGATCAGCGAAGATGGCACAGGGCTGGCGGGCGGCCTCATCGGTTTGCCGGATCTGGGTCCCGTCACGCTCGATGTGCGCGCAGCGGCCCAAGGCAGTGCCAATGCCATGCACTTCAACCTCACCGCCGGGCTCCTGGATGTTTCCGGCAGCGGCACCATTAATCTGAAAACCGAACAGGCCGATGTCGATTTTGTGATCGTGGCGCCGGCGCTGAAGCCGAGCAAGAATCTCGCTTGGAACACGATCTCGGCGCGCGGTCATCTCCACGGCCCCTTCGAGCGGCCTGACATTGATGCGGCTGTGAAGATCGCCGGCTTGGCGGCCAGCGGCGTTCGCATTGCGGCATTTGACGCGACCCTCAAAGGCACCGGCGGCAATGCGACGCTGCAAGGCACGATCAATGGCCTCGCATTGCCGGGTGAAAAGGCGGGCGTGTTCGCGGCCAGACCGATTGCAATCACTGCCAATGCCGATCTCGCCGCGCCCGCCCGCCCGGTGACCTTCACACTCGCCCATCCGTTGCTAAACGCGTCCGGCCGCACCACGACGCGCCTGCCGATGACCGGCACGATTAAGCTGGTGGCGCCCTCGTTAATAGGCCTCGCTACCCTTACCGGTCTCAAGATTGACGGCAGTGCGACGCTTACGGCCGAGTTCCACCGCACCAAGACAGACACCACCGTCAAAGCTGATGGCCTTATTGCCGCTCGCGGCAATACCGCGCCCGCACGTCTCCTCGGCGATGCCAAGCTTGCCGCCACTGCCACCATGACCGCCACTGGCCTCACACTGCAAGCCTCGCTCGACGCCGCAGCCGTGAAAGGTAGCGTCCACGGCACGTCGACCGTTGCGCGCCAGTCCTTTGCTGGAGAAATTTCGATCTCCGATTTATCGCGTCTGACGCCGACGCTGATCGGCACGCTCAATTTGCGCGCCAGCCTTACGGGTCCGCAAGCGAGCGGCAAGCTCACGGTGGAAGGCACCGCGCTCGCTGCCACCAAAGGCATGGCCAAGCAGGGCGTCACACTTTCGGCCGAAGCCTCCGGCCTGCCAAATGTCAAAGCCGCGCATATCCGCGCCTCCGGCCGCTTCGATGGCTCGCCGGTGTCGGTCAAGACTGACATTGCGCAAACGGCGGGAAAGGCATGGAAAGTCGATATCGCCGATGCTAGCTGGCGCAGCGCTCATGCCCAAGGCACGTTGATCGTGGCCGATGCCGAGCCGCAAGGAACCGTCACGCTCCACATTGCGCGGCTGGCTGATCTCACGCCGCTGATCGGCACAGCTTTGTCCGGCAGTCTCGATGCCCGCAGCGAATTCCACGCCAACACCGCGGCGGTGGCAGCCCGCATCGCCAATCTCGCCACCGGCGGGGCCGAGTTCGACCACATCGACATCAATGGTACCATTGCCAATCCCTTCGCTACACCGGCGCTGGCGTTGGATCTTTCGGTGCCACACTTTGCCGTCGAGGCGGTTTCGGGATCGGCCGAAGCGCGCGTCAGTGGTCTGCTTGAGGCTCTCAACGTTTCCGCCAAAGCCGCGATGACGACGACCAATGGCCAATCTTTCACCGTCGCCGCCGATGCGTTTGCCGATGCAAAAAACAAGCACGTCACCGTCAGCCGTTTCGCCGGCGTCTGGCGCGACCAGACCATTACGCTCGCCAGCCCTGCCACGCTCGATTATGCCGACGGCGTCAAGTTCGCTGCCACCTTTGTCGAACGAAACGCGATGCAGCTCACGGTCGCCGGCATCATCCCTGCCAAAGGTGCAATGAATGTGAAAGCAAACGGCACTGCCGATCTCGCCGTCATCCTGTCGGGCATGGCGTCCATTGGCCAGAACGTGCGCGGTAAGATTGCGGTTAATGTCGCGGTCACCGGTACGCCCGCCAGACCTAATGTCATCGGCAATGCCACGCTCACCGGCGGCCAGATTCAGGATTACACCCGCGGCGTCAACCTCACCGGCATTGAAGCCGAAGCCTCGGCCGAAGGCACCACCATCCGCTTGTCGAAATTTACCGCCAAAGCCGGTCCTGGCGAGATTTCCGGCACCGGCACGGTGGACTTGTCGGCGCGCGGCACGGCGGTCGATATTTCCTTCAAGGCCGCCAATGCGCGGCCCATCGCCAGCGACCTGTTGACCGCCAATCTGGATTCGGATTTGAAGCTGCAAGGCACGCTGGCCGGTGGGCTCACGCTCTCCGGCACGCTCAATGTTCGCCAAGGTAACATCAACATTCCGGAGAAGTTCTCGCAAGAGGTGGCGACTCTCAACGTCCGACACTCCCGCAAGGGCCCGCCACCACCGCCATCGCCCGTTGTCACGCATGTCATGCTCGATCTCACATTGGTCTCGCCGGGACGCATCTTCGTGCGCGGTCGCGGTCTCGAAGCCGAGTTTGAAGGCGAGCTTAAGATCGCTGGCACCACCGGTTCGCCGCAGGTTCAGGGCGCGCTCGAATTGCGCCGCGGCACGCTCAGTCTTGCCGGCACCGAACTGACCTTCACCTCGGGCACGATCAGTTTCAACGGCCAGGCGCTCCGCAGCCGCATCGATCCCAGCCTCAATCTCATCGCCCAGAGCGAGGCAAACGGCATTACCGCCACGCTGAAGATCACCGGCACCGCTTCGCAGCCAAGGATCGAGGTGTCGAGTTCGCCGTCGATGCCGCAGGACGAAGTGCTCGCTCAGCTCTTGTTCCAGCAGAGCGCCAAGTCGCTGTCGGCGGTACAACTCGCCAGTGTGGCGCAGGCCGCGGCGTCGCTCGGCGGCGGCGGTTTCGATCCGGTGGGTGTGATGCGGCGCAGTCTCGGGCTTGACCGCCTTGCGGTAGGGTCCAATCAGACCAGCAGCACCAGCTCGGGCTCGACCACCATCGAAGCCGGAAAGTATGTGCTGCATAACGTCTATATCGGTGCTCGTCAGGACTTTTCCGGCGGCACCAAGGCGTTGGTGCAGGTCACTCTCACCAAGCACCTGAAGGCCCAGGCGCAGGTCACCACCGGCCCCCGCGCCGCCGTTACGACCTCGCAGACATTGCAGGACAATGGCGACAGCATCGGCTTGTCGTATCAGTTCGAGTATTGACGCCGCTTGTTATCCCTGGTTGCCCAGTCGGCATCGTTGCGAATTTGTGGCCAATCGCGTAATGACAGACCGGATTTCAAACGTCGATTGAAGATGCCGAAGCTGTCCGTTCTGTTCGTCTGTTTGGGCAATATCTGCCGTTCGCCACTGGCCGAAGCCGCATTCCGCGAGGAGGCGAAGCGTATCGGTCTTGCTATCGAGATCGATTCCGCTGGTACCGGCGGCTGGCATGCCGGGGAGCCGCCCGATCGCCGTGCCATCGCCACCGCACGCAAACATGGCGTCGACATTTCCAACCATCGCGCGCGAAAGGTGACGGCGGACGATTTCCGCTGCTTCACCCACATCGTTGGCCTCGATTTCGAGAACCTCGCTGATCTGCAGCGCTTACGCCCGCGTGACGCTACCGCCGATCTCAGCTTGCTGCTCGATCATGTGCCGGACCGGTCCGGCGAAGCGGTGTCCGATCCCTGGTACGGTGACATGTCCGATTTCGAAGTCACCTGGAACGACGTCAGCGTTGGCGCCAAGGCGCTCGCGGCCGAGCTGGCGCTGGCATGAAAGATCTCGGCGGGCGCGGAGCGGCACTCCTCGGTGGCACGCTGCAAGACGTAACCGGCATGGGTGGCGGCTCGTTGTCGCGGCTCGTGTATCTACGTCTCACGGACGGGCGGCAAGCGATCGTGAAAACCGGTCCGGCGCCGCGCGCCGAAGCGGCGATGCTTGGTGCCATTCGCGCTGCCGGCGTGCCCGTGCCGGACGTGTTGGCGGCCGATGACGACGTGCTAGTGCTCTCGGTGGTGGAAAATACCGGTAGCGTCGCTGCCGCGTGGTCCGATCTCGGTGGTGTGCTGAAAACCCTGCATGCCACGCACGGCCCACGCTATGGTTGGACGGCCGATTACGCCTTCGGTCCCGTCGCCATCGTCAATACGTGGTCGGACGATTGGCCGGCGTTTTGGGCCGAGCATCGCCTTCTCAATAACGCCGGTTTCATCGCTACCGAACTGGCTCGCCGTCTGGAACTATTGGCGGCCGATCTCGGCAACCGTCTGCCACGTGCGCCGCAGCCGTCGCTGCTGCATGGTGATTTGTGGGGCGGCAATGTGATGGTGGCGAACGGAAAGGTTAGCGGGCTGATCGATCCAGCTTGTTATTACGGCCATGGTGAAGTCGATATCGCCATGCTGGAGATGTTTGACCATCCCGCAGCGGCATTTTTCGCATCATATGGAAGAATAGAAACCGGCCACAGGGAGCGGATCGATATCTACCGCCTGTGGCCGGCTCTGGTTCACTTGCGCCTGTTCGGCAGCGCCTACCGCCCGCTGGTTGAAGATCTGCTCTCCAATTTAGGTATCTAAATCGAAAGCTGGAATCGCAATCCGACGGTGCTCAACTTTTGCCCGCCGTTGAGCGCCGGCAGCGCTGGCGTTGCCGTTGTCGTCACCGCGGCTGGCGTCTGTAGCCGCGACACGTCGATGTATTGATAATCCAGCGCCACGCGGATGACCGGGTTCAGGTACCAGTTCAGCCCAATAGTTACGATCTTCTGATCGCCGCCGCGTA
This sequence comes from Alphaproteobacteria bacterium UBA1301, assembly GCA_002307725.1. GTDB lineage: Bacteria > Pseudomonadota > Alphaproteobacteria > Micropepsales > Micropepsaceae > Rhizomicrobium. The sequence goes on from DBUB01000011.1 coordinate 20,110, forward strand.
CCGTGTTGTAATAGGTGTAGGTCTTGCTCGAGCCGACCCAGCCGGTGATGGCATTGGCCGCGTCGTTCGCATGGCTGTTGAGATCGAGCGTGCTGTAGCGCGCCACGACTTCGAAGGCGCCCCAGGTGCCGTCTTTGATCGAGAAGTTCTTCGCCGGTTTGGGCGCGCCGAACGCGGCCGTTGCTTGGTTATAGACGCGCGCTTCGCCCGTCACAATCCAGCTTCCTTGGATATACCAGCCGTCGAAGCTGTTGCTCGAAGGCTGCAGAACTTGCGCCGCAGACGTGGCGGCTGCCGTGAAGACCGTATAGGCGACCGGCGAACGCTTGACGGTATAGGCAGTATAACCAGCCTGGCCGTAGAAGTTCTCATAATTGCCAGCGGTTTCCAGACCCCAACTCGTCACATGGCCCACGGCCAATGCACCGGTTGAGACAAGCTGCACGCCATTGGAGTCGACCGAAATTTCCGGCAGATCGCCCAGCGTGTAGTTGCTTCTGGCGGTCGCACCCGGCGTCGTCGACAGATTTGCGGTACCGTTCGCGGTAAGATCTGGAAGCTTGAAAATGTGTAGCGCGTTGGCGCCAACAATCCAATGCGCATTGCTGGTTGATACCGGCATATACGACAATCGTCCGGCAACGGCGACTTGCTCGTCATAGTTCGGAACCGCGGTAGCTCCGGCGACGGCCAGTGCCTTCGAGCCGTCGCAGATCTTGTTGCCGGTCAGCGCCAGCGCGCCGAAAAGTCGCTCGCCGCCATACATGACGGTGATCGCATTGCGCCCTTCGGCACCGGCGATATTGCGCTGCAGGTTGGACGATGAGTTGCGTTCGAAGAACATCAGATCGGCCGAGGCCGTCGAGTCTTCGATGTTGATCGGCGGGGCGTAGGCGCCGACCTTAATGGCCCACGGCGCCAGTCCATCATACTGCAGATAGGCGTATAAGATGTGGCCTTGGGTCTCGACCGAGGCCCCGCCGAAGTCATAGAGGAAGTAATACGACCAATCGCTGAACACCTTGCCCTGCAGACCGAGGAAGACGCGGCGCAGATTGCCGCCGCTCGACAGATCGGGTCCATAGCCTGCCGGTAATTTGTTGGCGCCGCCGCCTTGCATGTAATAGCCGGTGTCGAGTTGCAGCAGGGAGCGAACCGCGGCGGTGAAATTGCCGTCGGCCGACGCCACGCTGAGACGGCCGTTGGCGATGCCGGGCTTGGCGGCACCGGCGACCGTTGCGGCCAGCTTTTTTGCTTCGGCATCGCGCGCTTTGGCTTCTTCCTGCTGTTGCTTAAGTGCGCTTTCCTGCTTCTGCGCATCGGCTTTCAGGTCGTCCATCTGTTTGCTGAGCGCGCTGATTTGATCTTGGAGAGTCTGCAGCCGCGCATCTGGCGTTGCTGCCAAAGCTGTGGCGGAGCTGCTAGCGAAAAACGACGCGGCGACAAGTGCGGTTACGATCTTCATCGATTTGTCCTCGCTGCAGCCACAAGAAATGCGGCTCTTCGGTTTGCGAGCGAAGGCTATGGGAATCTTGGTTAAGCGGTTCCTATCGGCACGGCCGTTGTTGCGTTTCGCCGCACGTTTACTTTCGCGCGTGGAGTGCAACGGCGTGCGCACAGACGGCAAGAAGTCGACCATCCCATTAACAGTTTTCGCCGGCTGAGGTCACCCATCAGCGGTGTTGCGCCGATCGCATGCCGACTGTGATTGATCGTGTGGTTCGATTTTGGCTAAAAAATCAGGTCATCGGCTATTCTTTACACGGAATGTAAATCCTCTACAGGGCAGTTTCATTCACCAAAATGAGTGCAATAGCACTTGGCGCAGTTCTCCCAGGTTTTCCGGGTATGCGCGTCCGAAACAGGCAATGAAGTGAAGGTATTTGCGAACCATGCACGACGCTTTCGAAATGCCAGCCTTTGATCTCGAAAAAAGACTTCGCTACGCTGGTATCGACGACACCACTGGCCGGAATCTGCGCAGGTTCTGGCGCGTTGCACGTTTGGCATTGCCAGGCATCCTCACCGCGTTTTACCGGCACGTAGAATCCGAGCCAACCTTGGCGGGAATGGTCGCCGGCCGCAGCGATCAGTTAAAAAGTGCTCAATCGACGCACTGGGGGAGGCTATTTTCGGGTCGTTTCGACCAGGGCTACGTCGAAGGTGTTTACCGGGTTGGCTTGGCGCACCAAAAGATCGGCATGGAGCCGCGCTGGTACATCGCTGGCTATCAGTTTGTTCTCAACCATCTGGTCCGTCTGGCGGTGCTCACGTGGTTCTGGAATCCCTACGTGCTGTGGCGGACGTTACAGGCGTTGAACAAGGCCGTTTTGCTCGATATGGAGCTTGCGATCTTTGCCTATCAGAATGCCATCGAAGCGCAAAAGCGCCAGCAGGAAGAAGCGATCATTTCTGGCGTCGGCGTCGGTTTGCAGGCCCTTGCGGCCGGCGATCTCACCCATCGGGTGACCACCGAACTCACTGGTCCGCTCGAAAAGCTCAAGATCGATTTCAATATGGCGGTTCCGAAGCTGCATCAGGTCCTGTCCGCAGTGGTGCAAAGCATTGACACCATCTCGACTGGCGCCAGTGAAATCGAGCAGGCCTCTGACGATCTGTCGCGGCGCACCGAGAATCAGGCCGCCAGCTTGGAAGAGACGGCTGCGGCGCTGGAACAAATCACCGCCACCGTAAAGGCGACCGCCGCCAATTCAGGCAAAGCTAACGGCATTGTCGCCAAAACCAAAAACGCTGCGCAGACGTCCGAAGGCATCGTGGAATCCACGATCGCGGCAATGGGCCAGATCGAGCAGTCGTCCAAACAGATCACAGATATCATCGGCGTCATCGACGAGATCGCGTTCCAGACGAATCTTCTGGCATTGAATGCCGGCGTCGAAGCGGCACGCGCCGGCGACGCGGGCCGGGGGTTTGCAGTTGTGGCGAGCGAAGTGCGCGCCTTGGCACAGCGGTCGAGCCAAGCGGCGAAGGAGATCAAGGCGCTCATCGGTATGTCCAGCGGGCACGTCGAGGCGGGCGTCAAATACGTCGGTCAGTCAGGCGATGCGTTGCGCGAGATCGTGGCGCAGATCGTTGAGATCAGCGAACTTGTGACCGAAATTGCCCAGGCCGCTAGCCAACAGTCGACCGGCATCGAGGAAGTCAATTCCGCAGTGAATCAGATGGACCAGGTGACGCAGCAGAACGCGGCGATGGTGGAACAAAGCACCGCAGCCTCGCATCACCTCGCAGCCGAGGCGCAAAACCTGGCGCAGCTCGTGACCAATTTTAATGTCGGCGTCGCTCTGCGCGGCATAAAGGCAAAAGTCGCCGAAAGGCCCAAGCCCGCCGTCGCACGTACCGTTCGTTCGCCGTCGCGGGGCGGAGCCGCCTTGGCGGTCAAGAAGGCCGAGGCCGAACCCGGAGATTGGACGGAATTCTAGAGGTCGAGTGCAGGATATGAACCATCAAGGTCCCATGCTTCACACATTCACCGGCACTGCCGTTAAGAAGTCGGCAACGATCGCGGCTGGCAGAATTAACAGCTTGGTATTGCAAATGGCGCAGGCTCTTTGTGGGCGGATGCTCCCGAACTTAGTCGGAATATTTACCGTCGGTGTATTAGATCATCACGGAATTGGGGCGGACCCGGTGCGGGGGCAGTTGTGTACCGGTGAAGGTTGATACCAGGGATTGGGCGAAATCTTGACGATTTGTGGAGAAACTTGGTGATGGTTGAGGCGGGGAAGAGCCTAAGCGACAGCATAACACTACCTGCCGTCGCTGATCTCACGGAAGCGGGACCATTGAAACAACGTCTGGAACAGGCACTGGCATCCGGGACCGGACTGACTGTCGATGCGTCGGCGGTGCAGCGGATTTCCTCACCGTGTCTGCAGGTGCTCGTCGCTGGCGTCACGTCCTTCGCGAAAGCGGGGGGGGAGGCGCTCACGATCAGCAATCCTTCGGAAGCCGTCCGGGAAACCGCCTCGGTACTCGGATTAATGAACGCATTAGGGCTGAGCAAGTAACATGGGCAAGACGATCCTTACGGTCGACGACTCGCGCACAATGCGCGATATGCTGCGTCTGGCGCTGAGCGGCGCAGGCCATACCGTCATCCAGGCGGACGACGGCGTTCACGGCGTGGAAGTCCTCGAAAAGGCTGGATTGGTGGACGTGATCATCACGGACATCAACATGCCCCGAATGGACGGCTACGGCTTCATCGAACATGTCCGCCGCGGTTCGGCGAACCGGATGACGCCGATCCTCGTCCTCACCACCGAGAGTGAGCCCGGCAAGAAGATGCGGGCGCGCGATGCTGGCGCAACGGGGTGGATCGTAAAACCGTTCGATCCAGAAAAACTTCTCGCTGCAATCCGGCGGGTTTCTCCATAGCTCCATAGGACGTTGAACAATGGATCCGATGGAAGCCATTAAACAAACCTACTACCAGGAGTGTGACGAACTGCTCTTGGCGATGGAGGAAGGCCTCATCGCCATGGAGAGCGGCGAAGCCGACTCCGAGATGATCAATGCCGTGTTTCGCGCGGTTCATTCGATCAAGGGAGGCGCGGGCGCCTTCGGGTTTAGCATACTAGTGGCGTTCTCTCACGTTTTTGAAACCGCGATGGACCTCGTCCGTTCGGGCAAGCTCAATCCGACACCCGATGTTGTGAAGGTGTTGCTGCGAGCCGGCGACAAGCTATCGGATCATGTGAACGCGGCGCGCAATGGCACCACAGGCGTTGACGATGTCGAGGTCAAGGCCGAACTCGCACGTCTTACCGGTGCCGATCCGGAAGATACCGGCGTGCCGGCTCCGGCCGAGTTCGAAAATCTTGCCTTTGCGCCGATCATGATCGATATCGGCGACGACGAGCCCGCGGCTCCGGCTACGCCGGTCTGGCACATCCGGTTTGCGCCACAAGCTGGCCTCTACGCCAAAGCCAACGAGCCGTATCTGCTGATTCGCGAGCTCGGTATGCTGGGGGCGATCGAAGTCACGGCCGATCTGTCTGAGCTTCCCGATTTGACGTCGCTTGAAGCCGATCAGGCCTATTTCGCTTGGGACGTGTTGCTGCGCGATTGTCCCGATCGCTCCAAGGTCGAAGAAGTCTTTGAATTCGTCTCCGGTGATTGCGATCTCAAGATCACCGAAGAAGCGACGGCCCCGATTGCGTCTGCGATTTCGGCGCCGGGCCTGCCATCGCTCGACGATGACGAGCCGGTTGAACCCGCGCCGGTTGAAGCCGCGTCGCCCGTCGCCGAAACGCAACTCGAAGAAAAAAAAGCTGCGGCGCCAGCGGCCGCACCAGCGGCGGCTCCGGTGGCCGTCGACGTCGTCAAGCCAACTATTCGCGTCGACCTCGACAAAGTCGACCGTCTGGTCAATCTCGTCGGCGAACTGGTCATCACCCAGGCGATGTTGAGCCAGCGTCTCCTCGACAACACCCAGCAGGGACAGAACGTCAGCGTCGGTTTGGGGGAACTTGAGCATCTGTTGCGCGATCTGCAAGAAGCTGTGATGGCGATCCGCACCCAGCCAGTAAAGTCGGTGTTCCAACGTATGCCGCGCTTGGTGCGCGAAACCGCGGCTCAGACCGGCAAGGAAGTACGCCTGGAAATCGAAGGCGAGGCGACCGAAGTCGATAAGACTGTCATCGAACGTCTCGGTGAGCCGCTGACCCATATGATCCGTAACGCCATCGACCATGGCCTGGAGACGCCGGAAGAACGCGTGGCGTTGGGCAAGGCGGCCGAAGGAACGGTAAAGCTGTCGGCAGAGCATCGCGGCGGACGCATCATCATCGAAGTTTCTGACGACGGCCGCGGTATCAACCGCACTAAGGTGCGTCAGAAAGCAATCGAGCGCGGTCTGATTTCCGCCAACGGAAATCTGTCCGACGAAGAAATCGATAATCTGATCTTCTTGCCGGGCTTTTCGACGGCGAATACGGTGTCGAACATCTCGGGCCGCGGCGTCGGGCTTGACGTGGTCAGGCGCAATATTGTCGATCTCGGCGGTCGTATCACCATCGGTTCGGCTTGGGGCAAGGGCTCAAAGTTCAGTCTGACTCTGCCGCTCACGCTTGCCGTTCTCGACGGCATGATCGTAGCGGTCGGCAATCAGACCTTCGTGCTGCCGCTGTCGCACATCATTGAAAGCCTGCTGCCGAAAGCGGACGACGTCAAACCGTTCGGCGCTAACGGCATGCTCCTCAACGTGCGCGGTGCCTATGTTCCGCTCGTCAGCGTCGGCCGCTTGTTGAACGTACCGGGCGCCTCGCACGATCTGCACAATAGTGTCGTCATTTTGGTCGAAAGCGAGGGTGTCGGTCGTATGGCGCTGGCGGTGGAAGCCATCGTCGGTCAGCGTCAGGTCGTCATTAAGAGCTTCGAATCGAACATCGGTCGTATCGACGGTATTGCCGCCGCGACCATCCTGGGTGACGGACGGGTGGCGCTCATTCTCGATATCGATGGGTTGGTGGCCGGTTGCCGCGAAGGCGCGGGGCGGCCGATAGACTATCAACAGGCACTGGGAGCGTAACTATGAGCAGTAACGATACCGATACGGCACAAGAACGCCGCCAGTACATCACGTTCCTTGCCACCGGCCAGGAATTCGCGGCGGATATCATGACCATTCGTGAGATTCGCGGGTGGACCGATACCACCGCTCTGCCCCACGTGCCCGATTACGTGCGTGGCGTGATCAATCTGCGCGGCATGGTGTTGCCGGTGATCGATCTCAAGGCCCGTTTGGGTCTGGGTTTGACCGAAGCCACTGCTAAACACGTCATCATCGTTGTCAATTCTGGCGATCGGACGATCGGCCTGCTGGTCGATGCGGTGTCCGACATTCTGACCGTTTCGCGTCAGGAGATTCAGTCGGTGCCGGACGTGATGCGCGAATCGCAGAACGACTATGTCGAAGGCATCGCCGTACTCGACGGTCGCATGGTGACGCTGCTCTGCATGACCAAGCTGACGTCGTCGTTCGGCGGCGGGGTCGATGAATTCGTGGAACACGCAGCCTGATACGGAGTATTCCTTGGCTACGGGCACTAACCCTCGCGACTTGGCCGTTCCAGACGGCGAGTTTCCGTTTACCTGGGCGGATTTCCGCCAGATAGCGGAGCTCGTTCATTCGGAAGCCGGGATTGTGCTGACCGAAACCAAAGCCAACCTCGTTTATTCGAGGTTGGCCAAGCGTCTGCGCACCATCGGCCTGCGGACGTTCCGCGAATACTGCACGTTGATCCAGGGCGTCGACGGTGTTGACGAACGCCAAGCGATGATTGCCGCGATGACGACCAACGTCACGCGCTTTTTCCGCGAAGCGCACCACTTCGAATATTTGAAGACCCGCGTGCTGCCTGGGCTTCTGGATGGCGCGCGCAAAGGCGGCAAGGTTCGGATCTGGTCGGCGGGTTGTTCGTCGGGCGAGGAAGCCTATTCCATCGGCGTGACGTTGCTGGAACTGGCGCCCGATGTCGCCGAGCTTGACGTTCGCATTCTGGCTTCCGACATCGATCCTGAGATGCTGCGCCGTGGCAATACCGGAATCTATGCCCTCCGCCAGATGGGCGACATTCCGCCGGAACCGCGCCGCAAGTGGTTCCGTGCTGTGCAGGGTTCGGGCGGTTCCGATCTGGAAGTCGGCGAGGAACTGCGCGATCTGGTTCGCTTCCGTGAACTGAATCTGCTGCGCGAATGGCCGATGCGGGGAAAATTCGACATCGTCTTTTGTCGCAATGTGATGATCTATTTCGACGACGAAACGCAGAACACAGTGTGGGACCGGTTTGCCGGTCTCATCAGTCCGGGCGGGATATTATGCATCGGTCATTCCGAGCGCATCACGGTCGGGATTCATCCCTACGATCTCGTAGGGCAGACGATTTATCGTCGCCAGGGAGTCCGGTGATGAAACGTATACGTGTACTTATTGTTGATGACTCAGCGACTATCCGGCGTCTTCTGACGGCCATTTTGTCGCGTGACGAGAGCATCGAAGTGGTCGGCGGGGCGCCTGATGCGGCGACGGCGCGGCAGATGATCAAGGATCTCAATCCCGACGTTCTCACTCTCGATGTCGAGATGCCGAACATGAACGGGCTAGAGTTTCTTGAGAAAATCATGCGACTTAGGCCGATGCCGGTGGTGATGGTGTCGACGTTGACGCAAAGAGGCGCCGAGGTCACGCTGTCAGCGCTGGAAATCGGCGCGGTCGATTGTTTTGCCAAGCCCACCGACAACATCGGTACACATCTTGAAGAATGTTCGCGTGAGCTGTGCGAGAAGGTCCGCATCGCCGCTTCGGCTCGGGTTCGTGCCTATGTTCGCCGCGAAGCGCCGGTTATCTCCGTCAAGCCGGATTTCGATCCCGGCAATACGGTGGTTGCCATCGGGTCTTCGACCGGCGGTGTCGAGGCGTTGATCGAGGTGCTGTCGCATTTCCCGAAGAACTGTCCAGCGACCGTGATCACCCAGCACATGCCACCGCATTTCACCACCAGTTTCGCTGATCGCTTGAACCGTTTGTGCCAACCGTCAGTTTCGGAAGCGCGCGACGGGGCCGTTTTGGCGCCAGGTCAGGTCTACCTCGCGCCGGGCGGGGAGGCGCACCTGGAGGTCCATGGTGTTGGCGTGTTGCGGTGCCGTCTGTCGATGACGGCCGCGGTGAACGGGCACCGACCGTCGGTCGACGTCCTGTTCAATTCGGTCGCCGCCACGGCACGCCACAATGCCGTCGGCGTGATCCTCACGGGAATGGGCCGCGACGGCGCGTCGGGCCTTCTTGCCATGCGCAAGAACGGCGCCTCAACCATTGGCCAAGACGAAGCATCGTCCGTCGTTTACGGAATGCCGCGCGTCGCCCATGAAATCGGAGCAGTCGAACGTCAGTTCGCGTTGCATCAGATTGGGCAAGAGGTGCTCAACGTCTGCGAATTGCGTACCCAGAAAGCAGGTCGTCATGCCGCAATCATCTAAGATCAGAGCCGTCGTGGTCGATGACCAACTCACCATGAGAACGCTCGTCCGGTCCTGTCTGCAACAGATAGGACTTACCGACATCCGCGAATTTCCAAAGGCGACGGAGGCGCTGGCGTCGCTCAAGTTGCAGCCGGCGCATATCGTCTTTTCCGACTTCAATATGCCGGAAATGGACGGTCTCGAATTCTTGCGCTCGATCCGCGCCGATCCGCAAATAAAATCGATCGGCTTCATCTTGCTCACCGGCCGGGCCGATGCCGACCTTGTCAAGCGTGCAGCGCAATTCGGTGCTAACAACTATCTGGTGAAGCCGTTTACGGTTGCCGTGCTGAAACAGAAACTTGAGCAGATCTTCGGTGCCCTGTCGTGAATTTGAGCCTCAAAAAGCCGTCGGTTCATGACCAGCGCTCGTTGCGGAAGTTCCGCAATCCACGCGACGGCTTTTTGCACGTTCAATTGACGCTTGGCGACACCTATGTGACGCAAAGCCCGGAGGAAGTGCTAACGACAATTCTCGGTTCCTGCATCGCCACTTGCATCCGCGATCCGGTGAACGGCGTCGGCGGCATGAACCATTTCTTGCTTCCCGACTCATCGTCGGGCGATCGCGACGCGCGCTGCTATGGCGTCAACGCGATGGAACTTTTGATCAATGATATCCTGAAGCAGGGCGGCGACCGCCGGCGCCTGGAAGGCAAGTTGTTTGGCGGCGGCAATGTGGTGTCGGCGTTGACCGATGTCGGTTCGCGCAATTACGCCTTTGCTCGCCAGTTTCTGAGCGATGAAGGAATTCCGATTGTCGGCGGCGATGTCGGTGGCGACCAGGCGAGGCGCATCCAGTATATGCCATTCAGCGGCCGGGCGCGTCAGGCCCTGGTCAAGGGCGCCGGGCAGAAGCTGGTGGAGGAAGAACTCACCGCCCTGCACAAGAAGATCAAGACGGCCACCAATGCGGACGACGTGGAGTTTTTCTGATGACGGAAGCGCCGGAGACGATTCCCGCTGCAATGCGCCTGTTGAAGGCGGTCGCCGGGGAATTACGCGATCTGGCATCGGATACCGCAAAGTTCGGCGAAAGCCTGTCGGGACAGCAGAGCGTTTCGGCGACGCACGGGTCCATCATGTTACTGCAGCAGTTCGATCTGTTCGCACAGAGCCTCGATGCGCACGCTAGCTTGATCGACAAGCTGTCGGAATGTTTGCACAAGGATCACATCGACGAGACCGATTTGGACAACCTGCTCGATCACGTACCGTTTTTTGGTGTCCGCAAGCGTCTGACTGCGGTCGTGAGCGGTAATAATGGCGAGTTGTATTTGGATGAGTCGGAGAACGACTATTTGTTTTAGGAGCGGCGCGGATAGAACGTGGTAGAGAAACTGAATTTTGCGCAGATTGAATGTCTGGTCATCGACGCCGACCAATACTCGACGTCGATTCTCGGCCAGATTCTGCGCGGCTTCGGTCTCAGCAAGCATATTATCATCGATTCCGGCGAGGAAGCTAAGAAGCGCCTGCCGAACAGCCACTTCGATCTTCTGATCTGTGATGCGCTGTTGCCCGACATGCACGCCGGCGATCTCATCAAATGGGTTCGCCGCCAGCCCGCACTGAACATCAAGTACATGCCGATCGTCGTGCTGACCGGTTATACCCAGTTCTCCAATGTTGTAGTGTTGCGCGATGCCGGAGCCAATATCGTTGTGCGCAAACCGGTGTCGCCGAACGTCCTGTTCGATCATATCGCGTGGTCCGCCCGCACCGAGCGCCCATTTATCGAGACCGACACCTACATGGGCCCCGATCGCCGTTTCAAGAACACCGGGCCGCCGGACGGCGCCGGACGCCGCAAGACCGACCTGACGACCGAACTTGGTGTGGCGGTCGAACCGAATATGTCGCAGGAAGACATTGATTCTCTGCTTAAACCGACGAAGGTAGAAATAGAATGACGGGATGCAAGATTATCCGCGTCAAGAACATCCTGGGCGAGCTGCTCTCCAAACCGGGTGGGATCAGCCGCGAGGATGCGGTGCACGAGGCGCAGCAGCTCATTGAAGAGTTGCGCGAGGACTGCGAAAAAGCGGTTCCCGTCGAGATCACGCGGCTAGAGGAAATGGTGAATGCGGCCGGCAAGCAGATCACCGCAAGCCAGTTGGCGGAAATCATCGATCAGGTCGATCCGTTGCTCACACTGTCAGGCACCTTCGGCTCGGAGACGCTTGATGCAGTTGTGAAGCGGTTCTGCGATCTCTGCGTCGGCATGTTGGAAAAGGGGATCACCACCACAGCACCGCTCGATGTGCATCTGCGTGCCATGCGTTTGGTGTTCAAGACCGAAATGAGCGCCGAGCAGAGCGCAGAAATTCTTGAGGAGCTGTCGCTTATCCATACACATTACGGCGTCGTCAGCCACGTCAACGATGCACCCCCGCTGGATACGATCCCGGTTTAGCGTGCGTTCAGGAAAGTAGAAACCGGTTTTCCGCTTCCGCCGAGGTTGTCATTTGATGGGTTCCAAGGTCAAAATCATTCCGGTAAAGAACCGCCTTGGGATGATGCTGCACGCGCGGGGCGGGATGGCGCGTGACGATGCCGTTTCCGCTGCCGGCCAGAACGTCGAGTCGCTGCGCAGTGTATTTGTCAAAGCCATTCCGCGCGAGATCGCCGCGCTTGAGACCATGTTGAACGCGACCGGTCGCTCGACCATCACGAAGGACGAACTCGAAGCCATGTTATGCCGGGCGGGTCAGATTCTGACGCTGTCGGGAACCTTCGGCTTCGGTCTGCTCGACGATGTGGTGAAGCGTTTCTGCGACCTCGCCATGGGCATGATAGACAAGAATATCGAACAGACCGCGCCGGTGGCGGTGCACCTTCGGGCGATGCGTCTGGTCTGTCCCGGTGGCGGCATGGGAGTCAGCAGCCAGGACGCCGAGAACATGTTGAAGAGTCTGGAGCGCGTGCACGCCCACTTGGGCATCTCGCGCATCAGCCAGGACGACAAGCCGCCAGCCGCCGTGCAGGCGTCCTAAATTCCGGTTCCGATTTCCAGAAAGTCCGCCACAAACGGCGTCTTGGGCGCCCGGCGCACGTCTTGCGGCGTGCCGTATTGCTCGATCCGGCCGGCATTCATCACGGCCACCAAATCGGCCACCGCAAAGGCCTCTTCCTGGTCGTGGGTGACGAACACGGTGGTAATGCCGGTGCGTTCGTGAATGCTGCGCAGCCAGCCGCGCAATTCCTTGCGCACCTTGGCGTCGAGCGCGCCAAAGGGCTCGTCCAAGAGCAGCATGCGCGGCTCGATGGCCAGCGCCCGGGCCAGCGCCACACGCTGTTTCTGGCCGCCGGAAAGCTGGCTCGGATAGCGTTTGCCGTAGCCTTCAAGCTGCACCAGCACCAAGAGTTCTTCCACGCGGCGGGCGATTTCTTGGCGGCTCGGCCGTTCTTTGCGCGAACGCACGGTCAGGCCGAAGGCGATGTTTTTCTCCACCGTCATGTGTTTGAACAGGGCATATTGCTGGAACACGAACCCGGCGCGGCGATCGCGTGCGGGCACGTCGAGCCAGTTGAGATCGGCAAACCGCACGGTGCCGGAATCGGGAAACTCAAGCCCGCCAAGGATGCGCAAGAGCGTCGTCTTGCCCGAGCCGGATGGGCCCAAGAGCGCTAGAAAAGCGCCTTGCGGGGCCGTCAAGCTGACGCCGTTCAGCGCCGGAAAGCGCTCGAACCGCTTGACGATGGAATCGACGACCAAAGACATCACTTACTCCGTCAATGCCGGTGGGTCGCGGCGATCTCGTCCGCGAAGTGCCATTCCAGCAGGGATTTGAGAACCAGGGTCACGATTGCCAAGAGCGCCAGCAGCGAGGCGACCGCAAACGCACCGACGAATTGATAGTCGTTGTAGAGCACTTCCACGTGCAGCGGCATGGTGTTGGTGAGGCCGCGGATATGTCCTGACACCACCGACACGGCGCCGAATTCGCCCATCGCGCGCGCGTTGCACAAGAGGACGCCGTAGAGCAAACCCCATTTGATATTGGGCAGGGTAACCCGCAGGAACGTCTGCCAGCCGGAAGCGCCGAGCGAGGTGGCGGCTTCTTCCTCCTCGCGGCCTTGGTCGGTCATCAGCGGGATCAGTTCGCGCGCCACGAACGGGAAGGTGACGAAGACCGTCGCCAGGACGATGCCGGGCAGGGCAAAGATGATCTTGATATTGGCATCGCGCAAAGAGTCGCCGAACCAGCCTTGTAGCCCGAAGATCAGCACGTAGATCAGGCCCGAAACCACCGGCGAAATCGAGAACGGCAAATCGATCAGCGTCGTCAGGAACTGCTTGCCCTTGAAATCGAACTTGGCGATCGCCCACGACGCCGCAATGCCGAACGCGGCGTTGAGCGGCACCGCGATGGCCGCCGTCAGCAGTGTCAGGCGCACGGCGCCGCGCGCGTCGGGATCTTTCAGCGCGTCGAAGGCAACGCCGACGCCCTTGCGCAACGCTTCGGTGAACACAGTGGCGAGCGGCAGTACCAGGAACAGCGTCACCACGCTGATGGCGGTCAGCGACAGCAAAATCCTCAGCAGCGGGTGATCCTGGGTCGGGTAGCGGCGAAATCTCATTGCCTTTTTCCGATCCAGCTCTGCAATAGGTTAAGCGCCAAGATGACGAAGAACGAGGCGACCAGCATGACGACGCCGATCGCCGCCGCGCTGGCATAATCGTATTGCTCGAGCTTGATGATGATGAGCAGCGGCGCGATTTCCGACACCATCGGCAAATTGCCGGCGATGAAGATCACCGAACCGTATTCGCCGACCGCGCGGGCGAACGCGAGTGTCGCGCCGGTGAGGAGCGCCGGCAGCAACGCCGGCAGCACAACGCGGAAGATCGTTTGCAGCCGCGTGGCACCGAGTGTGGCAGCCGCCTCTTCCGGTTCGCGGGAAAGGTCGTTCAGCACCGGTTGCAGGGTGCGCACCACGAACGGCAAGCCGATGAAGGTCAGCGCGATGATGACGCCGATCGGCGTATAGGCGATGCGGATGCCAAGGTGACTCAGGGGTTCGCCAATCCAGCCGTTGGGCGAATAGAGCTGCGACAGCGCAATGCCCGCCACCGCCGTCGGCAGCGCGAAAGGCAGATCGATCAGCGCGTCGAGCAGCCGCTTACCGGGAAAGGAATAGCGCACCAGCACCCAGGCGACGATCGGTCCGGTCACGGCGTTGATCGCCGCCGCAATCGCTGCGCCGCCGAAGGAGAGGCGTAGCGCCGCCAGCACGCGCGGGTCCTCAATGACTTTCCAAAAGCCGGAAAAGCCGAGCTCCCACGGCCGGATGATCAGCGCCGCGATCGGCACCAGCACGATGATGCTGAGATAGAATACGGTGAACCCGAGGCTCAGCCCGAAACCGGGCAGGGCACTCGGGTTCCGCCAGCGAGAAGCAACAGCCCCTATCGTGCTCATCGGCCCGGCTTGTAGATCTGATCGAACACACCGCCATCGGCGAAGTGCGTCGCTTGGGCTTTGGTCCAGCCGCCGAACACTTCATCGACGGTTACCAGCGGGATGGTCGGGAACTGCTTGGCATAGGCCTTGAGCACTTCGGGATCGCGCGGACGGTAGAAGTTCTTGGCTTCGATTTCCTGCGCCTGGCGGGTATAGAGGAAGTTCAGATAGGCTTCGGCGACTTTGCGCGTGCCGTGCCGGTCGACGTTCTTATCAACGAGCGACACTGGCGGCTCGGCCAGGATCGACAGTTTGGGATAGATGATCTCGAACTTGTCGGAGCCGTATTCCTTGAGAGCCAGATAAGCCTCGTTTTCCCACGTCAGTTGCACGTCGCCGATGCCGCGCTGGACGAAGGTGGTGGTGGCGCCGCGCGCACCGGTATCAAGCACCGGTACATGCTTATAGAGCGCTGCCACGAAGGCCTTGGCCTTTTCCGGCGTGCCGCCTGGCTGCTTCAAGGCATAGGCCCAGGCGGCGAGATACGCCCAGCGCGCGCCGCCCGAGGTCTTCGGGTTTGGCGTGACCACCTGGATGCCGGGTTTGATCAGATCGGACCAGTCGTGGATTTTCCACGGATTGCCCTTGCGCACCAGGAACACATAAGTCGAGGTGTAGGGCGTCGCGTTTTCCGGCAACCGTTTCTGCCAATTCGCCGGCAACAGGTGCGCCTTCTGCGAGATCACGTCGATGTCGTAGGCCAGCGCCAAGGTGACGACGTCGGCGTCAAGTCCGTCGATCACGGCGCGAGCTGAAGCACCCGAACCGTTATGGCTTTGCTTGATGGTGACGTTATCGCCGGTCTTGGCCTTCCATTGGGCGGCAAAGGCGGCGTTGACGTTTTTGTAGAGCTCGCGCGTCGGATCGTAGGAGACGTTGAGCAGCGTTACGTTACCGGCATAGGCGGCGGTGCCGGCAATCAGCGCGGCGGCTGTGGCGATTAGGAGACGGCGAGTTATGCGAGTCATCAGATTGCTCCCTTCGAGTACTATAAAGCTAAAGCGCGATTTGTGCGCGCAGATTGATGGCGTCGTAGGTCTGGCCGATCGGCGCCCCGGCCGCGACGGCAGGGTACGGTGAGGCGGCGGCAATCGCCGCGGAATTCAGCTTGTTGACCTCGACGTGGTAATAATCCAACCCGAATTTGATTGTGTTGTTTGGATACCAGTGTAGTCCGGCGGTCACGATTTTTTGTTCGCCGCCGCGCACGCCTCCGGCTGCCGGTAACAGGCCTGCATCGTAGTTGAGATTTGCGACACTGTAGCGAGCCGCCAGTTCCCAGGCGCCAAATCCGGATTCGTCGCCGAAGTCGAACGGATGGTCCGGCTTGGGGTTGCGGAAGGCGGCGCGCGTCGAATCGTAGGGGCGTTGTTCGCCGGTCAGCAGCCAGGCGGCTTGCAGATACCATGCCGAGAAGTCGGGGTCGGACAGGAGCGAGGCGCGCCGGTCAACTTGGTAGGTGAACCAACCTCCCTGTGCGTAAAGGCTCTTCCAAACGAGGCCGGCTTCGCCACCGCCGATGATGAGACTGTCGGCATCGATGGCGGTGCTGATGAGCTGGGTTCCATCGACGCGCAGCTCAGGGCGATCGGCCAACGTGATGTTGGTGGCGCCAACAGCATTCGCCAGCGAATGTTGCGGTTGGAATTCGTAAACGCCGGTCAGGCTGCCGACGAGCTTGGTATCGAGATCACTGTAGAGCAGATAGGCAAAACGGGTGTTGACCGCCTGCTGTTCGCTGAAGACTGCCGCTGTCGTTGCGGCTGAACCGCTGTAGCTGATCGACGCCAAGTAGTCTTCGCCGACGGCAGCAAGCTGGATCGCCGAACGGCCGTCGCCGCCGGTGTTATTGCGCGACAGTTCCGAGGCGCTCGAGCGTTCGGGGAATAAGACATCGCTCGCTGCCGTGGAGTCTTCCAAGCCGATGTAGGGCGCGAAGGCGCCGACGCGAACCTGGACCGGCGCAAATCCGCTGTATTGGATGTAGGCCGAAGAGACGCGGCCTTGCTGTTCGGCGCCGTTCGAGCCGCCGAAATCGTAGATGAAGCTGTAGGTCCAGTTTTTGAACACTGTGCCGTCGAGGCCAAACTGGGCGCGGCGGAAATTGGTGCCGGAGGACAACTCGCGGCCAAGGGCGGGCGTCAAAGTTGCCGTCGTGGCGCTGTTCTGGAAATAACCGCTCCAGTCGAACTGCACGGTGGCACGCAGCGCGGCGCTGAAATTACCATCGGCCGTGGTGATGGTCGGCCGTCCATTGGCAAGCGTCACTTTGATGGCCGTCGCCGACTGGTTCTGGATGTCGGAATACTGGTCGCCGGTGGAGCGCTTGAGGTCGACCACTTGGTCCGACAGCGCCTGGATTTGTTCTTCCAGTGCTTTGATCCGATCGTCGGTCGCCGGGCTTACCGCCGGTGATGGCGCGGAGGTGGCATCGCTCGGCTTCTTGCCGGCCTCAGCCGCTCCGAATGTCGCCAGCGATACGCCAGCCAGAAGCACGGCGGTTAATGTCTTGGTGGAATGCATCGAAGACCCCTTCAACAAGCTCCGGAGCGGCCGGAATAGGGCCAAGCTTATCCGTAATGTCTATCTAGTCAATCAAGTTTACAGGAATGCAGGTGCTGAAATTCACACAAATGTATTGTGTATATTTCTGTATCAAACGTATTTGTTGTTAAATTGGTGTGGGTTAGCGGCAGGGTGCAAAAAACCGCCGCCGCGGGGCTGTGTTGCCGCGGTCACAGAGTCGGGAAAATGCAGAACGTCACTCGGCGCGCTTGCGCCGTCTGGCCGATTTGCGGTCGGCGAGGGCATGCGCCAACGTGTGCTGTTCGAGGATTTCGGCGGTGGCGTCGCGCACGCTGAGCAGCACATTGCGGATAGCGCAGGTGGTTTCGTCATCGCAGTCGTCGCATTTGCGGAACGCGGTGCGGCTGGCACACGGGCTCAAGGCCAGCGGTCCGTCGATCACGCGGAGCACTTCCGCAAAGGAAATATCATCTGGCTCGCGCCCCAAGGCATAGCCGCCGAACTTGCCGCGCACGCTGTGGACGATACCGCGCCGCTTCATTTCGAGCAGGATTTGTTCGAGAAATTTGCGCGGCACGTTCGCCTTTTCGGCGATGTCGGCGATCATGACAGGCTCGGTACCCTGGTGTTCGCCGAGGACGAACAGGGCTTTGAGCGCGTATTTGGCTTTCTGGGAGAGCATGTGCGCAATCCGGATAAGTACTACAGACTATATCGTGTATTGAGGTGAATATTGCAACCATCTCGGGATGGGGCTGGCGACACTACTTCCACTCCGCCTGCCGCCACAGGCCGGCGCCGCCTTTGATGCCTGAAATATTTGGCACGATCTTGGCGTTCTTCGGCAGTCTGAAGTTGAGGTGCTTGGCGTTGCCGCCGCTGACATAGAGGTGGTCGTAGTGCAGCAGCGTATAGAGATAGGGCAGCATCTTTTCGACGCGTTTGTTCCAGCTTGGGTTGCCCTGTTTCTTGCGTTCCTTTTCACCGAGGTACTGGTCAAAGGTTTTGCCTTTGCGTGCCGGCATGTGGGCGATTTCCATATGCGGCATCAACTCGCCGTCGCGAAACAGCGATGTGCCGAAGCCAGTGCCTAGCGTGATGACCATCTCAAGGCCTTCGCCTTTGACCGCGGCAAAGCCGTGCATATCCGCGTCGTTGGCCAACCGCACCGGCTTGCCGCCCAACGCCTTGGAAACTTTCGTCGCCAGCACGTAGTTGGCATACAGCGGTGTACCGAGATTGGGGGCGGTGATGACTTTTGGTCCGCGTACCACACCGGGAAACCCGATCGCGACACAGTCATAGGTCTTGAAGGGCGCCACCAGCAGCTTCAGTGTTTTGACCAAAAGGTCGGGCGGGCAGGGTTTCGGCGTCAGCACCCTGAGGTGATCGCTGACGAGTTCGCCGTCGCGGTTGAGCACGGCCGCTTTGAGACCGGTCCCGCCGACATCGATCGATAAAATCCTCGACGGCATGACACCCCCTGATTCTGTATTTTCTTCTAGAGTAACCGCGCCGCGCCGTGGTCCAAGAGCCAGACCGTTTGTCCCTGTGGATTGAGCCGTCCACCGGGCAGGGTGCGATCTCCATGCCGCACCCGTTTCACCGCCTCGGCTTTGTCGGGCCCGGTGACCAGGAAGACCGTCACCCGGCTGGATTCAACCGCCGGATAGGTTAGGGTCAGGCGCGCCTCGGGCCGTCCCTTTGTCACCGGCGCCACCCAGCGGGTGTGTTCCTCCAAAACCGGTGATCCCGGCAAGAGTGAGCAGATGTGCCCGTCGCTGCCAAGTCCGATCAAGGTCAGGTCGAACAGCGGCCGTGCCGGATCGAGAAGTGCGGCGCCATAGTCGGATTTGAGCTCGGCTTCATAGGCCCACGCTGCCGCATCCGCATCACCCGCGGTTGGCATCGGATGGATTTGTTCCGGCGTGATCGGAATGTGCGCCAGCAAAGTCTCGCGCGCCATGCGTAGATTGCTGTCGGGATGATCGGGCGGTACCAAGCGCTCGTCGATCCAATAGAACTGCAGCTTGGTCCAATCGATGGTGCGCCGCGCCAGCTCGCTATAGAGCAGCCGGGGCGTAGCGCCACCTGCCAGAGCGATGCGGAACGGCGCCTCTGCCGCAGCGATGATTCTGGCGATCCAGTCGGCAGAGCGAACGGCTAGTTCCTGCGGCGTGTTGAAGATGTCCGTCCGCGGCGGCGTCACGGTTTGGGCTTGCTTTCGACGTGACCGCCGAATTTCGAACGCATCGCCGAGAGCAGCCGGTTGGCAAAGCGCTTGGGCAGGCGCGACGCAAAGCGTTCGTAAAGCGCCGCCGACAGCACATTGGCGGGCACCGCTTCTTCGATCGCCGCTTCGATGGTCCAGCGCCCTTCGCCGGAATCTTCTACAAAGCCGGAGAAATTCTCCAACTTGCCGTTTTCGGCCAACGCCATGGAGGTGAGATCGAGCAGCCACGACGACACCACGCTGCCGCGCCGCCACACTTCAGCGACATCGGCGAGATCGAGATCGAAGCGCTGGTCTGGCGGCAGCGTCTCGTCGGCCTTGTGATGCAGAATCTCGAAGCCTTCGGCATAAGCCTGCATCAGCCCATACTCGATGCCGTTGTGGACCATTTTGACAAAATGGCCCGCGCCCGCAGGCCCGGCGTGCATATAGCCGTGTTCGACGCGGGCGTCGCGACCCTCACGGTTTGTGGTTTTTGGAATCGTGCCCGGCCCTGGCGCCAGGGTCGCGAAGATCGGATCAAGGCGCTGCACCACGTCCTTGTCGCCGCCGATCATCATGCAGTAGCCGCGTTCGAAGCCCCAGATGCCGCCCGAGGTTCCGACGTCGACGTAGGCAAGCGACTTTGGTTTCAGCGCTGCGGCCCGCCGCACGTCGTCTTTGTAGTAAGTGTTGCCGCCGTCGATCACCGTATCGCCCGGCGCCAGCAGCGCCGCGAGCGTATCGATGGTTCCTTCGGTGATCTTACCGGCGGGCAACATCACCCACACGGCGCGCGGCGGTGCCAAGCTCTCGACCAGCTCTTTGAGTGAGCGGGCAGGCTTGGCGCCTTCGCGCGCCAGCGCGGTAACGGCGTCGGCGTTGACGTCAAAGGCAACGATGGTGTGACCGCCGCGCATGAGCCGCCGGGCAATGTTGGCGCCCATCCGGCCCAGGCCGATGATCCCGAGTTCCATATGCTTTCCTTACTTCACAGCCGCTTCGACAGCACGACGCAAGCTGGCCAGTCCTTGGTCCACATTGTCAAGATGAATGCGGATGGCCCGCCGCCCGCGTTCGACCAGAACGCCGAGATCGCCCGCGGCTTGCGCTGCAATCACGGCGCCGAAGGTGTAACCGCGGCCGGGCACCGTAACGTCATGCACCGGCTTGGCGGTGACTTGCACGAACACGCCGGTGGCAGGCCCGCCCTTGTAGGCTTGGCCGGTCGAATGCAGGAAGCGCGGACCGAAGCCCAGGCACACCGCCGCGCCGGTGGCATCACGCAGCACCGCGCGCATGGCGTCGAATTCCGCCGCATGTGCCGCGTTGCGTTCGATGAAGCCGACCAGGGCGATGTAATCGCCTTTCGCCACGCGCTTGAAATACGCCTTCAGCACATCTTCCAGCGATTTGGCCCCGGCCAGCGCCTTGGCGTTTGCCGCATCGGCATAGACCGCGACGCCGCCGCCTTGGAACACCGGCTTATCAGTATCCTTGGCGCCGCCCGCTTCCATCAGCGCCCGTGCCTTGATTTTGGCCGCTTCGACATCGGGCTGATCGAACGGATTGATCGCCAGCGCCGCTCCGGCCACCGCGGTCGCGATTTCGAAGACATAGAACAGCCGCGCCAGTTGGGCGGGCTCGTCGACTTCGATTTCGATCACCGGCGCATCAACCGGGCTCTTGGCGGTTTCGCCCTTGAGCTTCAGCACGACGAAAACGCGGTCCTTGCCGTAAGACGCCGCCGCCCCGACTGGTTCGCCATCGACCGGGATGATCCCCTTGCCGTGCTTGCCGGTGGATTCCGCGATCAACTGCTCCGCCCAGGCGCCGAAGCTGGCGAGGCCCTTGGAGGCAAAAATCGTCAGCTTGTCTTTACCGGCCTTGGCCAGCGTGCCGAGCGTGATGCCGAGTTGGGCGCCGGGATTGGTTGCGGGTGGCGATAGTGGGCCGCAAGCGGCTTCCGCGGCCAGCGCGTTGGCGACGAACGCTTTCAGATCAACGCCCATCGCTGCAGCCGGAACCAGACCGAAGTTCGACAGCACCGAATAGCGCCCGCCGATGGTCTTCTGGCCGGCGAAGATTTCGGCAAAGCCTTCGGCCTTGGCGTCTTTCTCCAGCGAGGAACCCGGATCGGTGATCGCCACGAAATGGCTGCCGGCCTTGTCCTTGCCGACGGTCTTCACCACGCGGTCGAAGAAGAAATCCTTGAACAGGTTTGGTTCGAGGGTCGAGCCGGATTTCGACGCGACGAGGAACAGCGTCGTTGCCGGATTGAGCTTCTTGTCCAACGTGCCGACTTCGTCGGGATTGGTGGAGTCGAGAATGTGGAACTTCGGCGTGCCGTGTTTGACCAGAACCTCGCGCAACACTTCGGCGCCGAGGCTGGAACCGCCCATGCCGAGCAGCACCACGTCGGTCCACTTGGCGGCCTTCACGCGTGCCGCGAAGGCTTCCAGCTTCGCCAGATTGGCCTTCGCCGCGGTGGGAGCGTCAAGCCAGCCGAGCCACTTGTCTTCGTCGGTATTGGCCCAGATCGTCTTGTCCTTGGCCCACAGGCGGCGGATGTAGCCCTTCGCGGTCCAGGTCTTGACCCAGCCGTCGACGGCGTCTTTGTCGGCGCCGAGCGAATACGTCACGCGCAACTTGTTGCCGGTGATTTCATCGCATTTGCCGGCGATGGCCCCGAACAGCTTGTCGGCGGCGTCAGCGAACAGATCGACGCCTTCAACAAGAAGCGTGTCGGTGATGTCGTCGAGCTTGATGCCCGCGGCCGCGAGGTCCGCCAAAATCTTCTCGGCGCCCGGCAGGTCCTGCTTGATGGCGTCGGCAACCGGCTTGCCGTGATCGCGTTCGGCCGCGACGGTGGCGGGCGGCATGGTGTTGACGGTGTTGTCGCCGATCAGGGTATCGACGTACAGCGTGTCGGGATAAGCTTTGTTCTTGGTGCCGGTGGAGGCCCACAAGAGGCGCTGCGGACGGGCGCCGCGCTTCGCCAGTTTTTCCCAGCGCGGGCCGGAGAAAATCTTCTCGTAATCGCGATAGGCGAGCTTGGCATTGGCGATGGCGACTTTGCCCTTCAGGCTTTCGAGCTTGGCCTTGTCGCCACCGGCCGCGATCTTCTTATCGAGCAGGCCGTCGATCTTGGCGTCGATGCGGCTGATGAAGAAGCTGGCAACGCTGGAGACGGTCGACAAATCGTAATCGGCGGGCAACCCTTCCAGGCCCGCGATATAAGCTTCGGCCACCTGGCGATAGGCTTCCTGCGCGAACAGCAGCGTGACGTTGATGTTGATGCCTTCCGACAGCAATTTCTTGATCGCCGGAATGCCGGCCGGGGTGGCAGGCACTTTGATCATCACGTTGGGGCGGCCGATTTGCTGCCACAAATAACGCGCTTCGGTCAGCGTCGCGGCGGTATCGTCGGCGAGATAGGGATTGCATTCCATGCTGACGAAGCCATCGGCTTTCTTGGTTTCGTCGTAGACGGGTTTCAGCGCATCGGCGGCGCCGCGGATATCGGTGAAGGCGAGGTTGTTGAACACCGCGCCGATCTCGACCGTTCCGGCCTCGAGCAGCGAGCGGATTTCCTCGTCATACTCGTTCGAATGCCCCATCGATTTTTCGAAAATCGCCGGGTTAGAGGTGACCCCCTTGATCCCTTCTTCCTGCACCAGCTTGGCGAGTTCGCCGCTGCGCACCAAACCGCGGCCGAGGTTGTCGAGCCACGGCGCCTGACCGTATTTTCCAAGTTCTTTAAGGGGGTTCATCATCAGCTCCGAAGGGGGCAAGGAACGGAACGGGAATGAGGCCCGCCGCTTGTCCTGCCATGCAACAGTCGTCTAACGCTGTCTTATATGGTTCTCAAGTCATTGGTTTGAAAGGTCGCGCCCAATGAAATTGGTGACATTCGTGAACGGCGGACAAGCGGCGCTGGGGCGCGTCGAGGGCGCTGAAATTATCCCGCTGCCGCCGCAGTTTGGCAGCATGATGGACCTGATCATCCGCTGGCCGCAGCTTCGGGAAGCGTTGTCATCCGTTACGGCGCCGCCGATTCCCTTGGCGAGCGTCCGCTTGCTGCCGCCGCTGCCCCGCCCAGGCAAGATTCTCGCCATTGGGCTCAATTACGCCGACCATGTGCGCGAGACCGGCGCTGAGATGCCGTCGCGGCAGATTTGGTTCTGCAAGCAGCCGACCGCCGCCAACGGCCCCCATGACCCGATTGTGCTGCCAAAAGTGGCAAGAGAGGTCGATTACGAAGCCGAAATGGTGGTGGTGATCGGCCACGGCGGCCGCGCCATCGCCCGCGAAGACGCCCGCGCTGCCGTGTTCGGCTATTGCGCCGGCAACGACGTCAGCGCCCGCGACTGGCAGATGGCGACCTCGCAATGGATGCTGGGCAAGAGTTTTGACACCCATGCTCCCTTCGGCCCCTGGATCACCACCGCCGACGAGGTGCCCGATCCCCACAGCCTGGGCGTGCGCTGCTTCGTCAACGGCGACAAGCGCCAAGATTCGAACACGTCCAATCTGGTCTTCAACGTCTGGGACCAGATTGCGCATGTCAGCCAAGTGATGACCCTCGAACCCGGCGACCTCATCTTCACCGGCACCCCCGGCGGGGTTGGGATGGGCATGCAGCCGCCTGTCTATCTGAAAGACGGCGACCTTGTGAGGGTAGAGGTGGACCGGCTGGGAGCGATTGAGGCGTTTTGCCGGAACGAGGTGCAGCGCCCGGAAAGAATCAAGGGTGTCCTAACGGTCTAGCGGTACATCGTCCGGATGGCGTCGACGATTACCTTCGGATTATGTAGGCCCCTATATACCGATGGCGGCTTTTTATCGAGCTTGAGCAGTGTGTAAACCGCCGTCATGGCGCAACGCACCGAGTACTCGACGGTGAAAACGACGTCGTCGGGTTGTTCGGCATATTGCCCCATAAAAGCGAGATTGGTGGAGCCCTCCGGGATCACCTTCGGTCGGTCGCCCGCCTTACGCACCATAAATTGGCTGGTGATGTACGGCATGGTGCAGGGGATGCAGTTCGACGCGGCCATGATGGCGGCCTTGTCAGCCTCAGCGAAGTGCAAATGGCCGAGCACCTCTTCGAGAATTTCGGCGCCGTTGCAATCCGACATCGGTTTCTTGACGTAGTTGCCGGGACGGTCGTGGAAGAGGCCATAGCCCCACCACACCGAGACGCCCACGGGCTGATCCGCAAAGAAGGGCTGGTGATAGATCGAGATCGTGATCAGCCAGTTTGAATCTTTGAAGGTGATAAGCCCGCCGGTACCAGCCGGGCTCCCGCTGAACTTTTCCATCAGCGCGAGGAACAATGGGTCCTTGACCGTCACGGTGTAGGAAATCCAGGCGGATTCCGCGATCACGCTGTTGAAAGCGGCGGGGTTGCCGAATTGCGGGCGGCCCTCAGCCAGTTTCTCCCACAAGCGCCAGGCGCCGGATGTGGCGCTGCGGTCGACCACTGGTCCCTCTGTCATCGAGCCAAACACCTTGCCCGCTGTCATCGAGCCATTGGTGACGAAGACAAGATCGGTCGATGCGACGGCGATATGCTCCGCGACGCCCTCTTTACGGATGTCCAGTCCGGTGACGGTGATGGTTTCGCCGCCGGCTTGGAAGCTGAGGTCTTCGACCCGGACATGGAAGCGGAAGTCGACCTCGCGGTCCTTCAGCCAATTCACCAGTGGTACGGCAAAACTGTCGTACTGATTGTACAGGCTGCGATAGATGCCCTCTTGCACGTCGATCGTCGAAAAATGGTGGACGAAACGCTGCAGGTAGCGCTTGAACTCGATGGCGCTGTGCCAGCGTTCGAAGGCGAATAATGTGCACCATTCGTACCAGAAATTGGTCTGGAAGAAATGCTCGCCGAAGCAGTCGGTGATGCGCTTGCTATCGAGGAAACTTTCCGGTTCGGCCATGATCGCGACGAGGTCGATCCGGTCGCGCGCGCTAAACCCCATCTTGTGGAAGTCGGGGATGTTGCCGTCCCGGTCGACCAGCCGCACTTTGTTGTGCCACGGGTACTTGGCATTGGCCTGGTCGGTCTCTTCCTTGATCGAGATATTGGGATTGCTGAGCGATGGGATCGATGCCAAGAGATCGAAGGTGCATTGATACATCGCTTCGAACATGCGGCTGCCGCTCATGAAATAACCGTGCTCGGCGTCGCCATGAGCATCGAAGGCGCCGCCGAATTCGTGGCTCTCCTCAAAGATGACGATATCCTTGCCCGACACACCGCCATCGCGAATGAGGAACACCGCACCTGCCAGCGAAGCGATGCCGCTGCCAACGAAATAGTATTTACGCATGGAATACAGTCCTTTTCCTGGCCTTAATGCAGGTCCAGATAATTTTGTAGCGTTAGGTTGAATTGCGACAAGCCGTCTTCGAGATAGTCGCTGACCAAAGGAATGTCCGTAACATAGCGTGGCGTTTTCGCCCGCCCGATATCCGCCGCCGCTTGGCGGGCCGCATGCCATTCCCCAAGGGTAAAATCGCCCCGGCCAACAAATATGAGCGCCACCAGATCGAGCAACTCGTCGTCATTGAGATCGCGGATGGCGAAGAAAAGTTCGCGCTGCGTATCATCCTTCGGGCCAAATTCCAGCGCATCGACACTGACGTCATCGCTTGAATTGGAGCCGCTATCCGGGTCGGTCTCGGCAACTTTGACATCGAATTCGCGCGCTTTGAGGAGGATCGCGAAGGCATTTTCGGGCGTGATGGCCAGAGTCGGTATAAGGGTCGGTGAGGGGGGCGGCGTTGTCGGTGCGAGGGTCGGCATGATGGGTTCCGTCAGAGAAAGGGAGCACGCGTATTTTCCGGGCGACCCTAAGCGCGCCAGCCGCGCGGCGGCAGCTTCGTCATCTACTCATATGGGCTCGTCCTGCTGCGTAGTTTCCGAGCCTGCGGTCTCGGGTGTCCGGGTGGACGTGGACAGGTTGGCGCAATTGAGGCGTTTTGCCGGAGAGAGGAATAGACTTGTAACGCAAAGCGTAACGCAGAACGCGTTGCAGTCCCCCGCTTGAATATGCGCCCATCGGCCCCCATATAAAAATCCGCTGTTTGACCGCGCCGGAGAACTGTTGCTGCAACGCAGTTGCGATGTGCTGCGCCTGGGCACCCCCTTGTTCGAAATTTTGAAACGAATGTACCTGGGCTTGGCTGCCTCCGCGGTTCCGCGTGCCCCCTCTTTCTCCCGCACCGGCGCACGCAGGGGAGGGGTGAGGGGAAAATCGCGGATTCCGGAAAACAAAGATCAATCCCTTGCGTTGATCGCGTTCCGCCCGGCCCAGGGATGGTGGGGCGAACGGTGCCACCGGGTACGGGCCCAGTGCGGCCCATGCCGTTTTGGTGTTGCGCAGGTGCAAGGCGAATATCGTTTCAGGTCAGCCTGTTAGATGCAAAAATGCGGAATTGAATTGCAGTTTTCTTGTTTTTCGCCCGCGCCGCCCGGCACTGTCCCCTCCGCCTACCAGAAGGACAACATTCTTAACCGGCGTTATGCAATATTCTGCCAGTGGTGCGCCGAAGCCATGTCCCGGAGCGGTGACTTCGTTACTATATGAGCTGGGGGCGGTTCGGCCGTCTGTTGCGAAGGACATATTTTCATGGTCGCTTTTCTGCGTTGGGCCGGCTCGATTGTCGCCGGGGCCTTGAACGGCATTCTGAAATTCATCCTCGCCATCATCATCCTGGCGATCGTGGTGGCGCTGTTTGCGATGGCGCGGGGGGACAAGATGCCCGCCAACATGGTGCTGGCGCTCGACCTGCGGAAGGATCTGGTGGATTCGGCGCAGGACAAGTTCAGCCTCGGCAATCATCCGTTGACGGTGATGGATATCGTTCTCGGGCTCGATGCCGCCGAACGCGACAGCCGCGTCAAGGGCGTCTACGTGCGGGTGGGCAACGGCAATTTGTTGATCTCCCGCGCTGAAGAGATCAAGGCGGCGCTGAAGAAGTTTCGCGCCTCCGGCAAGTTCGTGATCGTGCATGCGCAAGGCTTCGATGGCGCCGGTCTCGGCGATTATCTCGCGGCCACGGCAGGCGATCAGATTTGGATGCAACCCAAGTCGCCGTTCGCGGCGTCGGGCGTCGGCGGCGGTCAGATTTTCCTGCGCGGCCTGCTCGACAAGATCAAGGCAGAACCGCAGATCGCCAAGCGCAAGGAGTACAAAAGCGCCGCCGACATGTACATGGAATCGGGCATGACCAAGGAGGATCGCGAACAGCTCGAAGCGCTGATGCATTCCTGGTACGATGCCGCAGTGGGCGAAGCCGCCAAGGAACGCAAAATCAGCCGCGAGGCGATGACCGCGGCGTTGGAAGCCAGCCCGCAATTCACCGAAGATGCCAAGGCCAAGAAACTGATCGACAAGATCGGTTACGACGACGACGCGCTGAATGCCGCGCTCGCCAAGGCTGGCGACAATGCCGAAGCGATCACGCTGGCGCAGTTCCTTGGGTCCAAGCCGGATGCGTCGTTCGGCAGCGGCCCGCATATCGCGCTGGTGGAAGCGTCTGGCGAGATTGTGGAAGGCTCCGGTGCGTCGGGTCCATTCAACAACGACACCGTGATCGCTGGTGACGACATGGCGCGCGCCATCCGTCAGGCGACCGCCGACAAAGACATCAAGGCGATCATCCTGCGCGTTGACTCGCCCGGCGGATCGGTCACCGCGTCGGACCAGATTCTGGATGCCGTGAAGAAGGCGCAAGCCGCCGGCAAGCCGGTGGTGGTGAGCATGGGATCGCTGGCGGCCTCGGGCGGCTATTACATCTCGCTTTCCGCCAACAAGATCGTGGCCGAGCCAGGCACGATCACCGGTTCGATTGGCGTGCTCACCGGCAAGGTGGCAATCGGGGGCACGCTGGGCATGATCGGCGTCAAGGGCGAACTCGTCGGTGTCGGCAAGAATGCGCTGATGAATTCCGACCTGCAGCCCTACACCGAAGACCAGTGGAAGGCCGTCAATGCCGAGGCCGATGCGATCTACGACGACTTCACCAAGAAGGTCGCCGATGGCCGCAAGCTGCCGCTCGCCAAGGTGCAGGATATCGCGCGCGGCCGGGTGTGGTCGGGCAGCGATGCGGCCGAACGCGGCCTTGTCGACAAGCTCGGCGGCTTCTGGGATGCGGCCGATATCGCCAAGCGCCTGTCGGGCATTCCGCAAGGCGACCGCGTGACCTTCAAGGTCTATCCGCGTCAGAAGGGCCTTATCGAGTCTATCGAGGCTTGGTTCGGCAACACCGACGAGGTCGAAGCGATCGCAAACTTCAATTCGCTGATGCAATCCCCAATCACCAAGCAGGCGGTGCGCGCCGTGCGGGCGGCGCCGCGTGCCGATATTGAGCTGCGGGCTACCAACCTGCCGGAGTGACCGGTTTGCCTTATTGCGCGCAATAAAATTGCCATGATGCTGGGTTGTTCCCGCCGTTCGGGGCGGCTACTAGTTCGAGTCGTCGCTGTGAACCAATGAGGCAAGGCATGCCGGGCAAGTCAGATGCAACAAATGTGAGCACGCTTACATTTGAGGCGGCACTGAAAGAGCTCGAAGGCATCGTGGCGCGGCTGGAGCAGGGCCAGGTTGATCTGGAGGACTCCATTGCCTTGTACGAGCGCGGTCAAGCGCTTAAGGCGCATTGCGAAAACAAGCTGAAATCGGCCGAAAGCCGGTTGGAAAAGCTGGTTCAGACGGGCGCCCAACTCACCGCCGAGCCGGCCGATCTCGGCTAAGCAGACAAAATAACCCTTCCAGCCGCAGGCCATTGAAAAGAAGCGCAGATTGCTTTCTTTGTGTATAAGCAGAGGTCCCAACGGACGGCCGCATTGGTTGGGGGACAACTGCGCTGGGCAGTGCCGGGAGCGGAGCGAATAAGCATGACGGAACCGAGCAAGACGCCGCTTCTGGATGGCATCTTAACGCCGAAGGATCTGCGGGCGCTGCCGCGCACCGTCCTGCCGCAGCTCGCCAAGGAGTTGCGCACGGAGCTGGTCGACATCGTGTCGGTGACCGGTGGTCACCTCGGATCGAGCCTCGGCGTCGTCGAACTGACCATCGCGCTGCATTATGTCTTCAACACGCCCGAAGACCGTCTGATCTGGGACGTCGGTCATCAGGCCTATATTCACAAGCTCCTGACCGGCCGCCGTGACCGTATGCGCACCTTGCGCCAGGGCGGGGGCCTGTCCGGTTTCACCAAGCGCTCCGAGAGCGAATACGATCCTTTCGGCGCGGCGCATTCGTCGACGTCGATTTCCGCCGGCTGCGGTTTTGCCGTGGCGCGCGATCTCAAGGGTGACAAGAACAAGGTCATCGCGGTAATCGGCGACGGCTCGATGAGCGCCGGCATGGCCTATGAGGCGATGAACAACGCCGGTGCCGCCGACACGCCCCTGATCGTGATCCTCAACGACAACGACATGTCGATTGCGCCCCCGGTTGGAGCGCTTTCCGGCTATCTGTCGCGGCTGGTGTCGTCGCGTCCCTATCATGGTGTGCGTCGCCTGGCCAAGCGTCTGGCGCTCAAGCTGCCGCGTCCGCTCGCCATTGCTGCTCGCCGCGTCGAGGAATACGCCCGCGGCTTGGTCACGGGCGGTACGCTGTTCGAGGAATTGGGCTTCTATTACATCGGCCCGATCGACGGCCATAATCTCGAGCACCTGATTCCGGTGCTGGAAAACGTCCGCGACATGCAGAACGGGCCAATCATGGTCCATGTCGTGACCAAGAAGGGCAAGGGCTACGCGCCCGCCGAACAGAGCGCCGACAAATATCACGGCGTCACCAAGTTCAATGTGCTGACTGGCGAGCAGAAGAAGTCGAAGACCAATCTGCCGTCCTATACATCGGTATTTTCCGATGCCTTGATTGCGGAAGCAAAAGCCGACCCGCGTATCGTGGCGATCACGGCGGCGATGCCGGCCGGTACCGGCCTCGACCGCTTCGCCAAGGAATTTCCCAGCCGCTTTTTCGATGTCGGCATCGCGGAGCAGCATGCGGTGACGTTTGCGGCAGGCATGGCGGCCGAAGGCATGAAGCCGTTCTGCGCGATTTACTCCAGCTTCCTGCAACGCGCCTACGACCAAGTCATGCACGACGTGGCGCTGCAGAATCTTCCGGTTCGCTTCGCCATCGACCGCGCCGGTCTGGTCGGTGCCGATGGTGCCACCCATGCCGGTTCGTTTGATGTGACCTACCTGTCCACTTTGCCCAACATGGTGGTGATGGCGGCGGCCGACGAAGTCGAGCTGATGCATATGGTGGCGACCCAGGCGCGCTATGATGAAAGCCCGATTGCGCTCAGGTATCCGCGTGGCGAAGGCGTTGGTCTGGAACGGCCGTTTATCGGCAGCCCGCTTGAGATCGGCAAAGGCCGTATCCTGAAAGAAGGCACGTCGCTGGCCATCCTCAGCCTCGGCACCCGTCTGGCACCGGCGCTTGATGCCGCCGAGAAGCTGTCGGCTTACGGACTGACGGCGACGGTGGCCGACGCCCGTTTTGCCAAGCCGCTCGATCACGACCTGATTCGGCGTCTAGCCAAGGAGCACGAACTGCTTATCACCATCGAGGAAAATGCCGTCGGCGGCTTCGGCGCGCATGTGCTGCAGTTCCTGGCTTGGGAGGGTCTTCTGGACGGCGGCCTCAAGGTTCGTCCGATGGTGCTGCCCGACAAGTTTCTGAACCACGACACGCCCGAGCGCCAGTACCGCGAGGCGGGGTTGGATTCCAGGGGCATCGTCCACACCGCGCTGACGGCGCTCGGCCGGTCGCAGGACGCGGCCGTCGTAACCAAGTTCGGGTAATATTTGCGGCGCATATCGATGTGACGAGTGCTATACGAATGCCATGCCAATGCGTGCTGACGTCTATCTGGTCGATCACAAATTTGCCGCCTCGCGATCCGAGGCGCAGGCTGCCATCCGTGCCGGTACCGTTACGGCCAACGGCCAACGTATCTTGAAGCCTGCCGAGCAGATCGCAGACGGCGCCGAGATCGTTTATGTGAAGGCACATCCTTACGTCTCCCGCGGTGCTTTGAAATTGCTCGCAGCTCTTGATGCGTTCGAGTTATCGCCGGAGGGCCACACCTGTCTCGACATCGGCGCCTCCACCGGTGGCTTTACTGAGGTGTTGCTCGAGCGCGGCGCCCATCGCGTTTATGCCGTCGATGTGGGGCACGGCCAGTTGCGCGAGAAGCTGGTGGACGATCCGCGCGTTGTGTCGTTGGAAGGCACCGACGCCCGCGCTCTCACCATGGCCCACATTGGTGGACCAGCCGGCGTCGTGGTCGCCGATGTCAGCTTCATCAGTCTGAAGCTCGCCCTTCCGGCGGCACTGGCACTGGCGCGCAATGCCTGGCTCGTCGCGCTGGTCAAGCCGCAGTTCGAGGCTGGGCGCGCCGCGGTGGGCAAAGGCGGTATCGTCAAGGACGAGGCGGCGCAAAGTGAATCCGTCGCGGCGGTCGTCGCCCTGCTCAAGAAGCTGAAGTGGACGGTGCTCGGTACCATCGACAGCCCGATCGACGGCGGTGATGGCAATCGCGAGTTCCTGATCGGAGCAAAACAATCGTGACCGCGGCGTGCCGTCATTTCGGAACCTGTGGCGGCTGCGTGCATCAGGATATTTCAGACGCGGACTATCGCGCCTTGAAGCGCAAATTCGTCGTTGCGGCGCTCGCCCGCCATGGCATCACAGCGCCGGTGGACGACATCGTCGAAGTGCCGCCGGGCACGCGCCGCCGCGCCACCATGAAGGCGAAACTGGACGGCGGCCGTGTCGCTCTCGGCTTTCATGCCGCGCGCACCCACGACATCGTCGATATCGCGGAGTGTCCGGTCCTCGCGCCCGCCTTGACGGCGCTGCTGCCGGGTTTGCGCGCCATGCTGGCCGAGCTTTTGGCGCCCGCGGGTGATGCCGAATTGCGCCTGACTGCCAGCGAAACCGGCCTCGATCTTGGCCTGCGCTGGCGCCTGCCCAACGACACGCCGACGCTCGCGGCCTTGGCGCGCTGGGCCGCCAAGCTGAAGATCGCGCGCATCTCGGCGCATGGCGAAACGGTGGTGTCGCTGGCGAGCCCGTCGGTCCGCTTCGGCAAGGCGCAAGTAAACCTTCCGCCGGAGACCTTCCTGCAGCCGACGCGCGAAGGGCAGGCGGCGTTGCAGGCGTTCGTCTGTAAGGCGCTGGCACGCGCCAAAAAAATCGCCGACCTCTTTAGCGGTTGCGGCACCTTCACCTTTCCGTTGGCCGAACGCGCCCGCGTGCATGCGGTCGAGTTGGAACTGGCGATGTTGGGGGCGCTCGATGCCGCCGCCAAGGCGACGCCCGGTCTCAAACCCATCACCACTGAAAAGCGCAATCTGTTCAAGCGCCCGCTGACGGACTTCGAACTCAACGCTTACGACGGCGTTTGCCTCGACCCGCCGCGCGCCGGGGCGCAGGAGCAGGCGCGGACACTGGCGAAAAGCAAACTCGCCCGTATCGCGTATGTTTCCTGCGATGTGGAAACCTTTGCCCGCGATGCCCGTATTCTGATCGACGGCCGCTTCACCTTGAAACGCGTCTTGCCGGTAGA
Organism: Alphaproteobacteria bacterium UBA1301; assembly: GCA_002307725.1. Lineage (GTDB taxonomy): Bacteria > Pseudomonadota > Alphaproteobacteria > Micropepsales > Micropepsaceae > Rhizomicrobium. The sequence continues at coordinate 52,966 of DBUB01000011.1, forward strand.
CCAATTCCTGTGGTCGTCGCATATTGAGCTGGCAGGTGAATTCGTACGGGCATGAAGCAGACCGTTTTCCTTGTCCTTTGTTCCGTCCTTGTGGCCGCGCCCGCTTGGGCCAATGGCTTTGATGATTGGGCGGCCGTGGTGGTGGCTGGAGATTCCTTTGCCCATTCCGGCAAGCGGTCCGCTGTGTTCGACAACGGCCGCAGCGAAATCGCGCGCGAGTTGGTAACCATCGGCTTTCGCCCGGACAATATCCGCCAGCTATCCGACCGGCCGCGCAAATACCCCGACGGCCATCCCGTCCGCTCCACGCTGCGCAATCTGGCGCGCGGCCTTCAGAGCGTTGCCGACAAGACCCGCGGCGGGTGCCTCGTCTATCTCACCTCGCATGGCGATGAGAAAGGGGTTGGCGTCGGCGATGATCTGCTGTCCCCGCGCGGGCTTGCCGGCATTCTCGCCGGTGCGTGCTCTCGCCGCCCCGCAGTGGTGATCGTTTCGGCCTGTTATTCCGGCGTCTTCGTCGACAAGCTGAAAGCGCCGGATCGCATCGTGCTCACCGCGGCGGCCAAGGATCGCTCGTCATTCGGCTGCGGCGAGACCGACAAATACACTTACTTCGACACCTGCGCGGTGGAAAACCTCACCGCTGCAGGCGACTTCGTCCGCTTCGGCAAACGCGCCATCGCCTGCGTTGCGGGGCGCGAGAAGACGGAAGAGGTCGATCTTCCCTCCAATCCGCAGCTTGCGGTCGGCGATCATGCGGCAGCGGTTATTCCGCGCTGGGGCCCTTAAACGGCCGAAGCGGAAATGCAAAATGCACATCCGCTCCGGTGGGGTACGCCCCGGGAAATCAGGGCGCCAGCGAACGCCGCAGTCAAGCGGCCGAACGACAGGCACATTCTGCTTCCGTCAACGAACCCCACGCCGTGGCCGAAACGCCGGACCACTTTGGTGCGCGCACGAGATCGCGCCTGGTTCTGGATGCTCTCGTTCTCCGATAAAGATCGGGACTGCGGATCGGGATGTTCGCGCAACACCCTTCGCCGCTGAAACTTGCCTGGCACTCCTTCGGTTCGATGCCCGGGTCATTGCGGCGTTACTCGCTCGCCGGACAGTCTTTGCGTCACCGGACGATGTGGGAACGGGTAGCGAACCTTACAAGGGGGTGCGACAATCGCTACGCTGTTACAAGCGAGAAGCAAATGCAGCCGTTCATGTAGATGAACGAGAGACGGGAAGAGGATTCACGCGGAGGCGCGGAGCGGCCGGTGCGAGACGGCAAACGAAGCGCTACTCTTCCTCAGTGAAAAAGTCTTCGTCAATTCGCTTGAACTCGATTGTTCTGTTGGTTCGCACGCCTACGCCATGCTCTATCATCAAGTCCGCGAAGCTTTGGCCGTCAATCAGAACCACCCTCTGAGGCAGATGTTTTGCAAACTCTCGCGCTTGGGCGCTGAAGGTCGATGTAGTAACGAACACGCCCTTTGTCGCTCCAAGACCCACTAAGCTACCGACAAATGCTTGCACGTCAGGGCGGCCAATTGTGATGCCTTGGTTGTACCTTTTGGCTTGCACATAAACGCGATCTAGACCGAGCCGGTCTTCATTTACGACGCCATCAACGCCGCCATCACCAGTGTGGCCAAGTTGCCTTGCTGCATCTTTGTGCGACCCGCCGTAGCCCATTGCCACCAGAAGATCGACTATCGTCTGCTCAAAGAAAGACGGGCTATTCTTTGCCATTCGCTCCAACAAATCGGCCCGAAGTGCGGACACGAGTTTTTTATGTGCGGCATCGATCTGTTCTTCGGGTGTCTGTGAAAGGTCGCCTTCAATCTCACCTTCACGGGCTTCCACCTTGGTTTCCGCGGGAGATGAGTTGTCCGGGCGATAAAACTCTCGAAACGATGGGATTTCCATCAGCACGCCAATGTTTATTCGATCGGGTTTTTTATCCAGCAGTGCGCGTCCCGCTTCCGTCGCTACAAATCGCCCCCGCGACGGCAATGAGATCAACGCCGCCTTGGACAAATAAAATTTGGCCCAGTGGATGCGGTTGTGAATGATGCGTTGCTTCCCACTTGGAAGCAATTCGTTTCGCTCTTCTTCAGATAGCTGAAATTGGTCGGCGATCCGGCTTTCGACATCGGACACTCGCTTTTCGCCTTCCGCAGCGAGACGGAGGACTGGTAGCATCAAGGCTTGGTAATCAGGGATTGGCATTGCCAGAAGCTCGATTCAGGATTTGCTCGGGTAGGGTAACGCTATGTGGGTAAAAACCCAACTCGGCAATTGATGAGAGCGTCGCGGGCGCGACCGGGATAACAGCTTTCTCCGCGCCTCCGCGTGAATCCAAATTTGCTAGCAGTGGAGAGGCGTGACGACCTGGGTCCCATTCCCCCTGCCGGCGCGCTGGCGCGCGCCCGCAGGGCCGGGGATGACAGTGTGCGTTATTTCTTCTCCACCGCTTCGCTGCCGGTGATGATGGCGGTGCGGAGTTGTTCGGTGATGTCGGCGACGCCACCAGGGGAATGCGGCAGCAGGATCACTTTTGAACCCGCCGATACGCCGATTTCTTTCAGGGTGTCGAAATACTGAGTCAGCAACACCAGATTCAGCACCTCGTGCTCGTTGACGCCGCCGACTTGTTCGGTGAAAGCGGCGATGCTTTCGCGCAGGCCCGCGACGATGGCCTGACGCTGCTTGGCGATGCCTTCGCCTTGCAGACGCTTGGATTCGGCTTCGGCCTCGGCGTTTTTCACCACGAGAATTTTGTTGGCCTCGCCTTTGGCGGCAGCGGCGACTTGCAGGCGTTGCTGAGTGTTGATCTCGTTCATCGCCGCCTTGACGTTGTCGGCGGGATTGACGTCGGTGACCAGCGCGTTCGGAATCTCGAAACCGTAGATCTTCATCGAGACGTCGAGTTCACTCTTTACCGACGTGCCGATGTCGTCCTTTTTCTCGAACACTTCGTCGAGGTTCATCTTCGGAACCTTGGCGCGCACCACATCGAGCACATAGGACTGAATCTGCTCTTCATGATTGTCGAGTTTGTAGCTGGCGTCGGCTTCGCTGCCTTGCAGCACGCGGTACTGCACCGCCACCGACACTTTGACGAAAACATTGTCGGCGGTTTTGGTTTCGACCTCGACGGGGAGCTGCTGCACCCGCAGCGACACGCGCTGGGCGACCCGCTCGATCAGCGGAATCTTGAACCGGAGGCCGGGGCGCGCGGTGCGGACATAGCGGCCGAAGCGCTCGACGATGGCGCAGCTCTGCTGGCGCACCGTGAACCAGGAATTGGCGAGAATGATCACGACGAAGACCGCCGCGACGATCAACAGGATTGCGGACGTATCCATGGCTTAAGCCCCTTTCAGCCAGCCCCGGTGGAATCGGGGCGTGTCTCCTTGCGGCGATATATGGGATGCAATTGCGGATATTACCAGTTCCGGCCGCGCGGGCGCAGCAGTTTGGGAGCGCAAGAGACTGAATTTTCAGCCGTTCTGCCCGCGATGCCGCAGGGCGTGGTCGGCCAAAACGATCGCCAGCATCGCTTCGCCGATCGGCACCGCGCGGATGCCGACGCAGGGGTCGTGACGGCCTTTGGTGAAGACCTCGGTCTCGGTACCGTTGACGTCGATGGTTTGCTTCGGTGTCAGGATGGAGGAGGTCGGCTTCACCGCAAAACGCACCACCACCGGTTGGCCGCTGGAAATGCCGCCCAAAATGCCGCCAGCATGATTGGCGAGGAATCGGGGCTTGCCGTCTGAGCCTGCCCGCATTTCGTCGGCGTTGTCCTCACCGCTCATGGCGGCAGTGGCAAAGCCATCGCCGATCTCCACACCCTTGACCGCATTGATGCTCATCATCGCCGAGGCGAGATCGGCATCGAGCTTGCCATAAATGGGCGCACCCAAACCGGCGGGAACGCCTTCCGCTACCACTTCGACAATCGCGCCAACTGATGAGCCGGCCTTGCGCACGCCTTCGAGATAGTCCGTCCACGGAGCGACGGCGCCCACGTCAGGGCAGAAGAAGGGATTGTTCGCGGTCTCGGCCCAATCCCAGCGGGCGCGGTCGATCTTTTGGGTGCCGACCTGGATCAGGGCGCCGCGGATTTTCACTTCGCCGTAAAGGCTGGCGAGAACTTTGCGCGCCACCGCACCGGCTGCCACCCGCGCCGCGGTTTCGCGCGCACTGGCCCGGCCGGAGCCCTTGTAATCACGCACGCCGTATTTGGCGAAGTAGGTGTAATCGGCGTGACCGGGGCGGAATTTGTCGCGGATCTCGGCATAGTCTTTCGAACGCTGATCGACATTCTCGATGAGGAGCGCAATCGGCGTGCCGGTCGTCAGCGGCTGCGGCATGCGTTCGTCCTGGAACACGCCGGACAGAATCCGCACTGTGTCCGGCTCTTGGCGCTGGGTGACGAACTTCGATTGCCCAGGCTTGCGGCGGTCAAGATCAGCCTGGATGTCGGCTTCGGTTAGCGCCAAGCCGGGCGGGCAGCCGTCGACCACACAGCCAAGCGCCGGACCATGGCTTTCGCCGAAGGTGGTGACCCGGAACAGATGGCCGAAGGTATTGTGGGACATGGCTCCCCCAAGGTTACAGACTTATCAGTCTCCGGATTTCACGACGCTGATATCCGGCGCGTCCGGATTTTTCATGCCGACGACGTGATAGCCGGCATCGACATGGACAATCTCGCCGGTGACGGCCCGGCCGAGGTCCGACAGCAGGAAGAGGGCAGTGTTGCCGACTTCCTGGGTGGTCACCGTCCGGCGCAGCGGTGAATTATATTCGTTCCAGCGCAGGATGTAGCGGAAATCGCCGACGCCCGAAGCGGCCAGGGTCTTGATCGGCCCGGCCGAAACCGCATTGACGCGGATGGCTTTGCGGCCGAGGTCTTCCGCCAGATAGCGCACGCTGGCTTCCAGCGCCGCCTTGGCCACGCCCATCACGTTGTAGTGCGGCATCACCTTTTCGGAACCGTAATAGGTGAGGGTGACGAGGCTGCCGCCGCTCGTCATCATCTTCTCGGCGCGCTGCGCCACCGCCGTGAAGGAATAGCAGGAGATGTTCATGGTCAGCGCAAAATTGTCGGCCGTGGTGTCGACATAACGGCCCTTGAGCTGATCCTTGTCGGAGAAGGCGATAGCGTGCACCACGAAGTCGAGGCTGTCCCAAATTTTGCCGAGTTCGGCGAAGGCGGCATCGAGCGATTCCGGTTTGGTCACGTCGCAATCGATGAGGGCAGCTGGCGCCAGCGGCTCCGTCAGGGGAACCACGCGTTTCTTGAAGGTGTCGCCCTGATAGGTGAAAGCCAGTTCCGCGCCCGCTTCGTGCAGGGCCTGAGCGATGCCCCAGGCGATCGAATGCTGGTTGGCGACACCCATGATCAGGCCGCGCTTGCCCTTCATCAGGCCGTCAACTGCCATTTTGTCCTCCGACTCTAAACTGTTGATCTCACTTGCCCCGAAACGGCCGCCGAAAGCAAGATCATGCTTGCCCGCTCTGCGTGTGGCCCGTGAGGCCTAGGAAAAGTGCTTTTGTTTCAAGCGCTAAGGGAAGTTTAAAGCTTGCCGGTGCAAGATCGCTCCGTCCTTGCGGGGGGGCCATCGTGGTTAGCCTAAAGGCAGTACAGGACAGGGCCGCGACCAAGCGCGGTCATTTGCGCGATATGGGTCTTCCGATCCTGCTTGCGGCGGTCGTGCTTCTGGTGTCGGCGACGCTGCTCTTGGGCGCCAATATCGCGGCGCTGCGCGGCAGCGTCGAACGCATCGACCATTCGCAGCAGGTACTGAACCAGATTGCAGACCTCGAAGCCGGCATTCTCGGCGAAGAGATGGTCGTGCGCGGCTATGCCCTGACCGGCGATGGAAGTTTCCTTTGGATGCAGAAATCGGGCGAACGCCGCCGCAACAGCGCCCGCAAGGCGTTGATCCGTTTGATGGCCACGGAGCCGCAGCGCGCCGAACCGTTCCAGCAGGTGATACGGAACATCGCTCAGCACGAGCAGATTTTCGGCAAACTGAGCGGGATCGGTCCGGACCGGGCTCAGATCGTCGCCCGCGCTATTGTCAATCCCGATGTGCGGTCCAACATGCGCCGCACCCGCGACGGGCTCGCCGCGCTCCGCTCAGACGAGCTGCGCGATTTGGCCGGCCATCAGCGCGCCATCACCAATCAGCTTTCCCGGGCGTTCTTACTGGCGATGGGCATCATCATTACGGCCTTCCTGCTCAGCGGGATCGGGGTATGGGCGGTGCAGCTCAAACCGCCTCAGACGCACTGACTACTCGGGATCGTCGCAACTAATCAAACTTTAATCCGCCCGGCGGCAAGGTGGCGGTGCGATCGGCTTGCAAGGGATGGGGGGGCGTAGCGATGGTGGTGGCTGGGCAGCAGCAAGCGCGTTTGTGGACGTTCCTCGAAACGGGACTGTTCCGGGAACTTGGCGTCCCCGCATTGGTGGTGTCGCTGGTCCTGTTCGTTTCGGCGATGACGCTGCTTGGGGCGAACGTCTCGGAATTGCGTTCCGGTTATGCACGCATGCAGCAGACCAACACAGCGCTGCTCCAGATCGCGATGGTGAACGCTGACATCCTGCGAGTCGAGATGACCGTTAGGGGATACACCTTGAGCGGTGACCCGAGTTATCTGTCCTGGCTTAAGAAGACAAATGACGGGCTGCAAAAAAGGCTGATAATACTCGAAAAGCTCGCTGGCGACGATCCCGACGAGCGGGCCGATGCCGTCATGTTGAAGAAGCTGCTTGACGCTCATGCGACGTATTTCGAACGCATGGCGCAAATGGCGCTGACCGACCGCGATCGGGTGGTTACCGAGATGGTCGACTACAGCAAGAAGGTGAAGCGGCGTCCGATCGAAAACCTGTTGACCGACATGCGCAATGACGAGACCCGCCGCCTGAGTGAGCAGCAGCATGACGCCGAGACGCGCGTCGTCAACGCCTACCGCAATGCCCTCGCCATTTCGTTGCTGGCGCTTCTGCTCGGGGCGATTGGCTTTGCGCTGGTCATCCACGACCGCCGCATCGGCCGCAACCGCACGTAAATCTACGTCCTCGGGTTATAATCATTGCGCCAGCGCTGGGCGAAGGCTTTGAGGTCGGCGTCGTCGCCGTCGGGCAGGGTCACGATCAGCCGCACATAGAGATCGCCGGTGCGCTCTTGCCCCGCGCCCGGAATGCCCTTGCCCTTGAGGCGCAGCACCTTGCCCGAATTGGCGCCCGGCGGGATGGAGAGCGTCACCGTGCCCGACAAGGTGCGGACCGGCACTTTGCCGCCCAGGACCGCTTCCTTCAGCGTCACCGGCAGATCGATCTTCAGGTCGCGTTCGTCGCGGGTGAAGTAGGGATGCGGCGCCACCGTGACGTGGATCAAGACATCGCCCGGCGGTCCGCCGCTCCGTCCGGCGCCGCCGCGGCCCTTGAGCCGGATCGACTGACCGTCCTTGAGGCCGGCCGGGATGCGGACGTCGATCTGTTCGCCGTTGGGCAACACCACGCGCCGGGTGCCACCGCCCGCGGCTTCCTCGAAGCTGACCGTTGTCTGGACCTCGAAATCCTGACCGCGCTGCGGCTGGGCCCGGCGGCCACGGCTGCCGAACAGGTCGGCGAACAGGTCTTCGGGCCGGAAGCCTTCGCCGCCGCTGCCTGCGCCGGGCTGGTCGCCGCGGCCCGCCCAGGTGAAATGGAAGTCGCCGGGGCCTCCTCCACCTCCAGAACCGCTGCCCTGGCCGAAGCCATGCGCCCGGGGATCGAAGCCCTTGGGATTGCCCTGGGCATCGATTTGGCCGGCGTCGAACTTGGCGCGCTTTTCCTTGTCGCCGATGATGTCATGGGCGGCACTGATTTCCTGAAAACGCTTCTTCGCCGCCACATCGCCACCCTTGGTGTCGGGGTGATGCTTTTTGGCGAGTGTCCGGAACGCTTTCTTGATTTCGGCTTCGCTGGCGTTCTTGGCAACGCCTAGCACTTCATACGGGTCGCGCATTCTCTCTCCGGCAGCCCCGAGTCGGGGGGCGGCACAGTATATATGGGGCCGGTTTCCCGTCCTGTTAATGGCTTGGCGGTGGAAAATGTCCTGGCACCGCCGCTGGCGGGGCTGGAGCCGCGCCGTCGAGGTCCTGGAGCCGCTGGACGGCATCGGTTATGCCGGCCTCGGCGGCGATCTTGTACAGCCGGCGGGCCTCTTTGAGGTCCTGCGGCACGGCTTTGCCGTCCTCGTAGATCTGGCCCAGTTCAAACGTCGCGATAGGGTGGCCGGCGGTGGCGGCGCGGGCGAGCCATGGGATGGCAGCGGCCTTGTCGGGCGGTCCGGCTTCGCCATTGGCGATCATTTCACCGGCATCGGCCTCGGCCGTGACGAGGCCCTGATCGGCGGCCTCCAGCATCTTGCGCAGCGCCATCTCGGGGTTTTTGGCGACACCTTGCCCCTTGCGCAGCATCAACGCGACGTTGCGCAGAGCGGCCAGATCGTAATCGCCGATGTCGTTCCAGGTTTTGTAGGCGGTCTGGTAGTCGCCGGCGTCATAGGCCTTGAGCCCGGCGTCGAACTGCGCCTGGATCTCGTCATGGCCCGGTGTCGCGCACGCCGCCAGCAAGGCGGCGCTAAGGGCAAGACCGGCCAGGGAGGAAAATGGCATCCGCATGGTGTGAAATCTAAAGCGTTTTCGGAAAAAGTGGAAACTGGTTTTCCGCTAGCGCGCTTCCGTCGCCAAAATGAAGGTGCTATGCGATGGCCCATGAGCGAGATCGGTGGACCAATCAATGACGGCGGGATTGCAGTGGCACGCGATCCGTTCGAGATGTTTTCGGCCTGGATGAAGGACGCGGAAAAGACCGAGCCCAACGAGGCCAATGCCATGGCGGTGGCGACGGCGGACGCCGAAGGCCATCCCAACATCCGCATGGTGCTGCTCAAGGCGGTCGATAGCCGCGGTTTTGTCTTCTACACCAATTTCGAAAGCACCAAGGGCAAGGAGCTTGTTGCCAACCCGCATGCCGCTCTGAACTTCCATTGGAAAACGGTGCGCAAGCAGGTGCGCGTGCAAGGTCCGGTCAGCGTCGTGAGCAACGAAGAGGCCGACGCCTATTTTGCCTCTCGCGCCAAGGACAGCCAAATCGGTGCTTGGGCGTCGGCGCAGTCGCGGCCGATGGAAGGGCGCTGGGTGTTCGAGAAAGAGATCGCCAAATACGCGCTGAAGTACGGCCTCACCAAAGTGCCGCGGCCGCCGTATTGGTCGGGGTTCCGGGTGGCACCGCTTCACATCGAGTTCTGGCGCGACCGCCCGTTCCGCTTGCACGACCGGTTGGTCTACGCCCGCGACAGCCTTGATGGGCCGTGGCGGACCGAGCGTCTCTATCCTTAAGCCGCATTAATACTTGGTGCTAAAATTGATGCGAAGGCGTGATGCGTGCGGTGGCGGCCCCCTCCGTACAAACACCTATCCGCACAATTATCACACCACCAAATCTGATGCAGCTTCAATATGTTACGCACACCAATTGTGGCAAAGCCAATTGTGTGCCGGCGGAAGTACACTTCGTGTCAACGTGATGCGCGTTAAGTGATCCCCACACTAAAGGAAATTTGGGGGCGCACGTGTTCGACTATTGCAACAATTTCTCCGTCAGAACCAAAGTGGCTGTCGTGATGGCCGGCGTCCTGCTGGTCGCTGCGGCGCTCGGTCTGTTTGCGGTTCGCGAACTGTGGTCGGTCAACGCCAACGCGGCCGACATCCGCAACAACTGGCTGCCGGCAACGCGGGGGCTCGGCGAGTTGAATTACGCCGTGACGCGCGCGCGTTCGGCCGAAAGCACGTCGCTGATGCAGGACCCGAGCCCCAAGCAGGAAAAGCAGGCCGTGCGCGCCCACGCGCTCGAAAAGAACGTGCAGGCGGCGCTCGAGAAATATCGCCCGATGGTGTCGTCGGATGAGGAACGGGTTGTGGCGAGCCGCATCGAGGCGGCTTGGGCGGCGTATCTGCCGATGTATGACACCGCGCTCGAAAAGCTCAAGACCGACGGCCGCCAGGCTGCCGCCGACTATTTCATCGGTCCGATGCGCGATCGTTTCGATGCCCTTAACAAGGCGATCACCGAAGACATCGCACTGAACAACGCGGGCGGCATCGCGGCAGCGGATCGCAGCGAGAAGACGTTCGAGCAGGCGGAACTGTGGATCTTTATCGCCATCGGTCTCACGGTTCTGCTTTGCGCGGCTGCGACCTGGGTGTTGACGCGCTGCGTCTCCCGCCCGTTGATCGCCATCACCGGCGCCATGAGTGAACTCGCCGCTGGTCATCTCAACGCCGAAGTGCCGCATGCGGAGCGTCTGGACGAAATCGGCCAACTTGCCGGTGCCATGACCTCGTTCAAGAACCAGCTTGCCGATGCCGAACGCGCCAAGGCGGCACAGACCGAACTGATCGTGTCGAGCGTCGGCGCCGGGTTGGATCGGTTGTCGAAGGGTGATCTCACCCATCGCGTCACTGCCGAACTCAGCGGGCCGTTCCGCAAGCTGAAGGACGACTTCAACGCCACGGTCGGAAATTTGAGCCAGATGGTGCAGAAGATTCTCGCCACAGCGGGCCAGATCACCACTGGCGCCGGCGAAATTTCCGCCGCCGCCGACGATCTGTCGCATCGCACCGAACAGCAGGCGGCCTCGCTCGAAGAAACTGCTGCGGCGCTGGAAGAGATCGCGGCGACCATGAAGCAGACCGCGAGCAACACCCGCGAGGTCGACAGTGCCATCTCTACGGCGACGGTGGCAGCGAAAGGCGGCGGCCAGGTGGTGGAAAGCGCCATCACGGCGATGGATGCCATCTCGCAGTCGTCCAAGGAAATCACCGACATCATCGGCGTCATCGACGAGATCGCGTTCCAGACCAATCTTCTGGCGCTTAACGCCGGCGTCGAAGCGGCGCGGGCGGGCGATGCGGGCAAGGGTTTTGCCGTGGTCGCCTCGGAAGTGCGCGCGCTGGCGGGGCGTTCAAGCGAGGCCGCCAAGAAGATCAAAACCCTGATCAACACGTCAGGCGAGCATGTGGCTGGGGGCGTCAAACTGGTCGGCGAGTCCGGTCAGGCGTTGAAGCGCATCGTCGACCAAGTGCAGCATATCAGTGCCCTCGTTCGTGAAATGGCCGGCGCGGCCGAGCAGCAGTCCACCGGCATTCAGCAGGTCAATGTGGCTGTCGGACAAATGGATCAGGTGACGCAACAGAATGCGGCCATGGTTGAAGAGTCGACCGCCGCATCGCGCAATCTCGCCAGCGAAACAGAGGTCCTGCAGGAATTGGTTTCATTCTTTCAGGTTGAATCGACCTCGGCGGCGGTCCACCAGCGGCCCGCACCGTCCCGGGTTGCGGTGCATAACACCCCCGCCCCCGCAGCTCCGCGCCGGACGGTTGGCGCGGTTGCTGTTGCGCGGAAGACCCAGCCTGCGCCGCAAGAAGAATGGTCGGAGTTCTGAAGGCGAGCCGGAAGCGTGGCGACATTCGGTCCGCCGTCGCGCTGCGAAAACAGGACGTATACGGAATAAAAGCATATAACACGCAGAAATCCTACGGCGCGCGTTCGCTTTGGCCTGCGGGGTCTGGTTTTTGATCGGGCGCAAGGTCACGGTGCCGCGGATAGAAATGACCGGCGCAAAGGCCGGTGTGGCCGCCGCACCCGTGCTCAAGTCCGCCCTGGCCCGGCCACCTGTCGCCCGATCAGACGCCGTCCGCCGCGGAAGATGTTTTCTCGACCGAGCTCTGACCGGCACTTAAGCCACTCAGACAGAAAATTCTGGCGCCGCGTCATGACGGGGCGATGACAAAGGCGGTTTCTTTTGGTTATGATGTGACCGGTACCATAGAGTCCTGAGGAAACCCGCCCATGAAAATGTCCTTCCGCTGGTATGGCGACAGCGATCCCGTCAGCCTCGATTACATCCGCCAGATTCCGGGGATGCACGGTATCGTCTCGGCCGTCTACGACATTCCCGTGGGCGAGGTGTGGCCGGTCGCCAACATCCTGGCGCTCAAGAAGACGATCGAAGACCACGGCCTTAAGTTCGAAGTGATTGAAAGCGTGCCGGTGCACGAGGACATCAAGCTCGGCCGCCCCAGCGCCAAACGCTTGATCGAGAACTATGCGCAGAGTTTGCGCAACCTTGGCAAGTGCGGGCTGAAAGTCGTCTGCTACAATTTCATGCCGGTGTTCGATTGGACCCGCACCACGCTCGACATGAAGCTGCCCGACGGGTCGTCGGCGCTGGCGTTCGATGTGGAGGTGGTCAACAAGATTGACGTGTCGAAGGGCATTCACCTGCCGGGTTGGGACGCCTCCTATAAGCCGGAAGAACTGAAAGCGCTGCTCGACGAATACAAATCCATCGACGAAGAAAAGCTTTGGGCCAATCTGACGGCGTTTCTCAAAGGCGTGATTCCGGCGGCGGAAGCGGCCGGCATCAAGATGGCGATCCATCCCGACGATCCGCCACGCCCGATTTTTGGCTTGCCGCGTATTGTCAAAGATGTGCACGACCTGCGCCGCTTGCTCGCCATCGTCGATACCCCGGCCAACGGCTTGACGCTGTGCTCGGGCTCGCTCGGTGCCGACATCAAAAACAATATCGTCGAACTAGTGAAGGAATTTTCGGCTGCGGGGCGCATTCACTTCGCCCATATCCGCAACATCAAGATCGATGCCAAAGGCAATTTCAACGAGACCGCGCACAAGACCGACTGCGGCTCGCTCGATATCGCCGGGATTGTGAAGGCCTATTACGACACCGGCTTCACCGGCTACGTCCGCCCCGACCACGGCCGCATGATCTGGGGCGAAACCGGCAAACCCGGCTACGGCCTTTATGACCGCGCCCTCGGCGCCGTTTACATCAACGGGTTGTGGGAAGGGATCGCGAAAGAGGCCAAGAACTAGCGGGACTTGTCCGGCATAGCCGCAGGCGAAGCCGGATGGGAAGGGATCGCGAAAGAGGGCAGGCAAGCCGGTCTAGATTGCAATTTGCGTGGTGGAAACGCGAGAGGGGGCGCTTTGCGGCGCCCCTTTTTGCTGACCGCCTGCTATTCTCCCCCGCGTCATTTCACGGACGTCTTGTCATGACCGATTATCCGCGTCACGGCGCATGTTTCTGCGGCGCCGTGCGCTACCGCCTCGAAACCCCGCCGCTGTTCGTGCATTGCTGCCATTGCAGCGATTGCCAGAAGCAGACCGGCTCGGCCTTCGCCATCAACGCGCTGATCGAGACCGATCGCATCACGATTCTGCCCGGCGCGATCGATCTCGAAGTGATCGAGATGAAAACCGACAGCGGCGCCCCGCATGACATCTACCGTTGCCCTCGCTGCAAGACGGCCTTGTGGAGCGACTACAGCCGCCGCCGCGTGACGCGCTTCGTGCGCGTGGCGACGCTCGACACCCCATCGGCCCTGCCGCCCGACGTGCACATCTACACCCGCTCGAAACTGAAATGGGTGGTGCTGCCGGAAGGCGCGCGAGCGTTCGCGGAATATTACGACATGGAAAAAGAATGGCCAGCGGAGAGCTTGGCGAGGAGGGATACGTTGTTGGGGAAGGGGAAGTAGGTTTTTTCTTATCCTGAAGGCCACTTCCAACTTGTGGTGAAGTCAAGGATGACAATTAATTGAAAGAGCGTTCCGCACGGTACCCCAAACTGGCTGCAAACATCCGGAATTTTTCTGTTTGCCCTCTTCCTTGATGGAGCGGAAACTTCGAACGTTATGACGTGCCGATTGGCGGGTGCCTTGAGGGCGTAGGCAATTAAAAATGGATCTCGCCCAACGGCCTCCAACTCTGAATCGTCAAGGTCGGGTGCGTAGCCGTTTTCAACTACAGTAGTCAGGCGATCAGCATCAACTTCTTCGTTGAGAAGCAATGCGGTTTTTGCTTCTTCGTCTTTCAACCAGTCAACAAGTTCGCCGTGGCCAGCTACAATTTCATCGTATTGCTCGTGAGGAACTTTGACGTTTCCAGTGAGGCCGTTGTACTGGAGCCATTCCCAGAAAATAGGGAAACGTTTCATTGGATAATAGATATTGTCAGCCTTTATTAAGGTGTCGGCGTCGAGAAGATATGTCATCCCGATACCGTCAGTCATTGCCGAGACCTACAAGCTGGCTAACGGAGGTAGGTTTGACGCCCAGGACTTTTCCAGCTCGCGGTGTGGATAAAACGCCTCCTTTTATCATGCGGCGTGTAAAGTCCAGCAACGCATGGCCAACGCGATGGCGCTTTACGATATAGTAAGAGGGACCACCTTCTCGTTCCTCTTCGACCCGTTTAGCAGACCGCTCTGCATCGAAGAGAGCAGCTAAGGTTCTGTACAGAGCAACGTTGATTAGGCCTTGAAGGAGGAGGTTGTACGCCACCATTTTGCGACTTATTTTTCGGGAATTGGCAAAGGCCGTGATCAGGGCAGCAGCAACCTCTGTAGGTGCATTGTGAGGCAGATCCAACTCGAATAGCTCTCTGGGGTCGAGCAAGATTCTGGAGGCCACGGCGTCACAGAATTTTTCGATTTCTACGCCACTATCGTATCCGCTTATTCCTGTTTGCCCCAGCCAGATGTGAACCAACTCATGTAGAAGTGTGAAGGACCATGCAGCCCGGGAGTCCTTTTCATTTATGACGATGAAGGGGGCATATTCGTCTGCCAAGGCAAAGCCTCGAAAAACCTTTACATCAATGTCTGTGTGATGTGTCCCGAGATTTCCCATCAAGACAACGAAGACACCGCTTCGCTCCACTCTGTCGCGAAGAAGTGCGAAAGCGTCGCCAACGGTCCTTTGTGCTCGGTATTCGGAAATCGGATAACCGATCTTCTCGTTAATCTGTTCTACGAGGCGATTTAAGCCGATGTCGGCGTCAGCAGAAGCAACAAAGTCCAACCGAACAGCTTCGTCGGCCTCTTCCATTGCTGCGCGCACGAGTTGCTGTCTTGCCTGGATGTCACGAAGAAGCGCGCTCACAAGTGCGTCGTGGACAGGTTCATGATCGCGCGGAAGAGTGCGAAAGTCCTGACCGAAATTGCGCGCTAGTGGGCGCCTTGGAAGATAGAATGTAACGAGAGGACGCCGATATTTTTCAGAAATAGCAGTGAGTTGGCGATGCGTAGGAGGGTGCTCTCCTTCTTCCATCGCTTTAAGTCTATCTTCACTGATACTTAGCTTGCGTGCAGCCTCATCCTGCGCGAGACCTGCTGTCTCGCGTGCCCACACTAAGATATCAGGGTTGACTCGCGGCATAACACTACTTTGCACTGTTTTAGCCCCCGCCCGCTACAGCACTACGTGATCGTACAACTGTTAGTATTGTTTATCTACGCTATCGAGGTCAAAAAGAGTGCCGCGGATGCGGCGAAACGACTCGTAACCTTGCCCCCTTCACACCGCCTTCCCAACCGCCTCCATCGGCAAAAACAGCGTTCGCGGTTCACCGGGGAATGGTTTGAAGCCGAACGCCGCGTAAAATGGCACTGCGTCGTCGTCGAACGCGTGGACGATCAGGGCACGGGCGCCGATCAGGCGGGAGGCGGCGAGCGCGCGTTGCAGCGCGTCCTTAAGAAGCCCTTTGCCGATGCCGCGGCCGTGAAAGTTTTTGTCCACCGCCAAACGGCCGAGCACCAGCACCGGCGTCGGGGCGGGCAGGTTGGCGCGCAGCGGACGCGGCGCCCGGCCTTGGGCTCCGCCATGGCGCACCGCACCAGTCGACAGACTGTAATAGCCGGCCACCACGCCGCCGCTGCACACCACATAACAGCGCGACGAACGGCCTTCGCTGGCCGCTGCGCGTAGCCGCAGCCAGTCGTTCAACGCCTCCTTGCCGCAATCAAAACGGCTGAGGTCGTGGACTTCGGCAAGCGGCGCAGGTGGAGTGATCCGGTCTATTTTTCCCATGGCGATTTGCTCGCCATAAGTTTCTTCAGCCGCGCGTTCGGCGGCGCCGGGGCGTCCAGCACTTTTAGGAAGGCCGCATAGCGTGCGCTGCCGAGCGTGAGCAGACGGCGGTCCAGCAGCACATCCACCGCCTGTTTGCGCGCACTTTCGATGATGAAATCGGTGCGCGTTTTGCCGAGCAGGCTGGCGGCGCCGTCAATCTCGTCGCGCACGGCGTGCGAAACGCGCAGGTTGATCGCCGTATCGGAGCGCGGGCGTTTGAGCGCACGCGGCGCTTTCATATCCATCTTGGCCATCCCAGCATTATACACATTGTGTATACAGAGTTCCATTCGGCCAGTCAAGAACAAACCATGCACAAATGGCATGCAAAAACCTATTGCGGTGTTTGCTCCGATAACCCCTCAACAATCTCCTCTGCCGTCTTCTCCCAATTACGGCCGAACGAGACGAATTTGCGCGAGCCTTCTTTCAGCTCGCAGGCCGGGGAGCGCAGCGCGCTGGTGGGTGGCAGCACGATGAACTCGGCGATGTTGCTCCAGGCGATGCGTTGCTCGTGGCGCCAGGTCTTGAACACGATGCCGTCGGCATCCGTCGTTAGGGTGGCGGGGGTGCGGAAACTCATCGCGGTTGCGCCCGCGGCGACGGCGAATGCAATGGTCAGCGGCGCGAACAGGCTGAGGCCGAGATAGGGCCACAGCCCCGGCGCATAGGCGCAGACGAAACCCATGAACGCGAGGACGATGGTCCATGCGGCAAACAGCGCCGTCACGAACGCCAGCTTGGGGCGGCTTTGGCGAAAGCAAATCATGCCGTGATTATTGCAGAAATTCCGGCGCTTGCCGCCCGTCTTGCAGCCGCGCGGGCCGCGCCCCCAAAACCTCGTGGCTGGACACTGGTGGATTTATGTTCCTGAATTGTTCCTGAAATTCGAGCGACGGCGGAGTTGGGAAACGGAACGGTCCGGATTAGCGGCCCTTTTCCTTGTCTTTGTCCTTGCCTTTTTCCTTGGCGAGCAATTCGGCGATGGCATCCTGGCCTTCGTCGGAATGCAGCCAGCCCTCGGCGGCCTGCTGGGTCGGGAATTGTCCGGCCAGGCGATGCGGTTTGACGCGATCAGGCATCGGCACCAGCACTTCAAACGTGCCGGCGTGGCGTTGATCCTTGGTTTCCGCAGCATAGGCCTGGGGTTTTTGGTACTTTTTCATGGCAGGCCTCGTTTTTTGCTCTTCTAGGGGGTGCTCATACCACTTCGCTGCCCCGGTGCAAGGCGAATGGCGGCTATCGCGAAATCACCGCGCGCCGGTCACAAAATTGGCCTTAATCCGCGTCTTTGGCGCGCTTCTTGCGCCCGATGCCGAGTTGTTCGCGCCAGAGTTTGGCGGGAATTTCCTCCACGGCACCTTCGGCGAGCTGGCCGAGGTGAAAGGGCCCGAACTGCACGCGGATGAGGCGCGCCACTTTCAGGCCGATGCTTTCCATCACGCGTTTGACTTCGCGGTTTTTGCCTTCCTTAAGCGAGACCGTGGCCCAGGAATAAACGCCTTTGGAGCGTTCGAGATCGGCCACCACCGGTCCGTATTTGACGGTGCCGACGGTGACACCTTCGGCCAGTTTGTCGAGGTCGGCCTGGGTGACTTTGCCGAACAGGCGGGCGCGGTATTTGCGCGGCCAACCGCCGGCGGGCAGCTCCAAGCGACGGGCGATTTCGCCGTCGTTGGTGAGCAGCAAGAGGCCTTCGGAGTTGTAATCGAGCCGGCCGATGGAAACCACGCGCGGCAGATGTTTGGGCAGATTGGCGAACACCGTCGCGCGCCCTTCCGGGTCGCGATGGGTGGTCACCAGGCCTGCAGGCTTGTGATAGCGCCACAACCGCGCCGGATCGGGCACGCCAAGCGGTTTGCCGTCGATGGCGACGACTTGGGTGCGGAGCACTTTGGTGGCTGGCGTCTTGACGGTTTCGCCGTCCAGCGTGACGCGGCCTTCGGCGACGATTTTTTCGGCGTCGCGGCGCGAGCAGATGCCGGCGCGGGCGATGACTTTGGCGATGCGGTCGCCTTCGCGGCTTTCTTCTTCGTCGCCATCGTGCTCGGTGATAACGGGTTTGTCCCAGCCGTCGTCGATGTCGACGCTGCCGGTATGCGGGCTCCAGCCGGTGGCGCCGCGCGATGCCGATTTGCGTTTGCCGCTGGTCTTGGCTTTGGTGGTGTTATGATCGGCCACGAAGGGATCGCCCATGGATGACGAACAAGCCATAGCACTCGCGGCGGCCGAAGCCCAGGCGGCGGCCTTGCGCGGCGAAGTGCCGGTCGGGGCGGTGTTGGTTTCGGCCGCGGGCGAGGTGCTCGCGCAAAGCGGGAACCGCATCCTGGAAAAAAAGGACCCGACGGCGCATGCCGAGATGGAAGTGATCCGCGCCGCCGCCACGGCGCTCGGCAACGAACGGCTCATTGGCACGACGCTGTATGTGACGCTTGAGCCTTGCACCATGTGTGCCGGGGCCGTCGCCATGGCCCGCATCGCCCGTGTGGTGTTTGCCGCCGAAGACCCCAAAGGCGGCGCGGTCCTTCACGGGCCGCGGTTTTTCGAGCAACCGACCTGTCACCATCGCCCGGAAATCGCCCGCGCCGGCGATGCCGCGGCCAGCGGTGAGCTGCTGAAAGCGTTCTTCAAGGCGCGCCGCACTTGAAGGAGTGGGTCGCAGTTGCCATTTATCGACCGAGGTTCTGAAACGGGACAGCCATGATCGATCTTTACACCGCCGCCACGCCCAACGGCTTCAAAGCTTCCGTCATGCTGGAGGAAGTGGCGCTGCCTTACGAAGTGCATGCCATCAACTTCAGCGCCAAGGAACAGAAAGAGGATTGGTTCCTCAAGATCAATCCCAATGGGCGCATTCCGGCCATCGTCGATCGCGAGGCGGACAATTTCGCGGTGTTTGAATCCGGCGCAATTCTCGTCTATCTCGCCGAGAAGACCGGCAAGCTTTTGCCCGCCGAGGTCAAAGGCCGCAGCCAGGTGATGCAATGGCTGATGTTCCAGATGGGCGGTCTCGGCCCGATGATGGGCCAAGCGAACGCCTTTTTCCGCTACTGGCACGAGGTTTATCAACCCGGCATCGACCGCTATCAGAACGAATCCCGCCGTCTGCTCGAGGTGCTCGATACGCAGCTCAAGGATCATGAATTTCTGGCGGGCGATTATTCCATCGCCGACATCGCCAATTGGTGCTGGGCGCGCAGTTACGCCTGGGGCGGCATCAATGTGGAAGGTCTCGATCATCTGCAGCGCTGGATCGCTCAGATCGCCGCCCGCCCGGCGGTACAGAAGGGCATCGCTATTCCGCCGCGCGTTCACGACGATAAGAAAAACGTCGAAACGGCGAAGTCGATGCTGCAGAAATAATCAGAACCAACTGCGTGCGAGCTGCGGGAACCAGTTCACCAGCACTTCGCGGGAGGCAATCAGTCCGATGCCGGCGCCGACGAAGACGTCGCTGAGAAAATGCGCCGTCAGCAGCGCCCGCGTCAGGCTCAGCCACAGTGCGATCGCGAACCACAGCGGCGCGCCGAGCGGCCAAACCGACGAGGCGATCACCGCGACGCAAAAGATCGTCAGCGCGTGTCCGGAGGGAAACGAGTTGCGCTTGAGGTCGAAGCCGAGCGGGATGAAGCCGTAAAGACCCATCTCTAACTCGTCGCGTGGCCGCCGCCGGCTGAGGACGAGTTTGATGGTGTGGATCACGGCGCTTCCCGCCCCCAGCGCCAAAATGAAGGCGAGGGCGTATTGGAACACCAGCTTGACTGCGGCGTCCTTCGTGCCGGTCGCTAGCAGCGTCCAGGTCACCAGATACGCCACCACGGCCAGTGCCAGCCAATGGGCGGCCTTGGCCAGATGGGTGGTGGAATTGAGGAATCTGTGGAAGCCAAGTGGCACACGGTCATAGAGAATATGCACCGCGCGGCGATCGATCGCCACGCAGACCACGCCCAACGACAGGAAGAACAGCCCAAACCACAACAGGAACATGACATCTGCTTGCCGCGGCTGGGCGCCGCTGTCAAATCCGCGTGAGGTCGCTGCGGAGCGCAGCCAGGAAAAGTGGGTACCGGTTTTCCGTCCGGCTGCGCGACCAAATAGGAACTCTTTACGCTGCCGCCCGCTTGTCGGCGTCCATCGGGAAGGTCACCCGGACTTCGGTTCCGGCGCCTTCTTCGCTCTCGATGGCGAGTGTGCCACCGTGCTTTTCGGTCAGGGCTCGCACCAGCGCAAGGCCGAGTCCGGCGCCGGATTTGGCGATCATCGGGTCGCCTTCGACCTGCTCGAAAGGCCGGCCGAGGCGTTCGAGGTCGTCGGACGGAATGCCGATGCCGGTATCGCAGATGCAGATGGTGGCAAAGCCGTCGCGCATGAACAGACTGACGCCGACGCTGCCGCCTGCTGGCGTGAACTTGATCGCGTTGGAGAGCAGGTTGAGCATGATCTGTTTGACCGCCCGCTTGTCGGCGTTCGCGAACAGCGGCTCGTTCGGCATCGACACGCTGAGTTCCAGGCCGTTTTCCTCGGCGCGGTCGCGCAACATGCGGACGCTGTCTTCGATGGTACCGTTGAAATCGACGGTTTCGATATTCAGCTCCAGCTTGCCGGCTTCGATCTTGGCCATGTCGAGCATGTCCGAGATAAGGTCGAGCAAGAGCTGACCGGAATCGTAGATCAGCGTCGCGTATTCTTCGTATTTGTCGTTGCCCAGCGGCCCGAAGGTGCGCTGGCGCATCATGTCGGTGAAGCCGATTACGGCGTTGAGCGGCGTGCGCAGCTCATGGCTCATATTGGCGAGGAAGCGCGACTTGGCCTTGCTGGCGGATTCGGCGCGTTGCTGCGCCGCCTTGATTTCGAGTTCGTGCTCGATGCGCAGGGTCACGTCGTGCGACACGCTAAGCACGTTGCGCAATTCGCCGCTCGCCTGATCGTAGACGCCGCGCACCGTCGTCTCCAGCCAGAGGTAGTGGCCGTCGGCATGTTTGAAGCGAAAGGTCTGGGTCAGGGACTGGCCGGGCAGTGGCACGGCGCAGATGGCGTAGGCCTGCTCCAGGTCATCGGGATGGACGTGCGTGAGGAAACTTGTGCGGGCGACGTCGTCTTTGCTGAGCCCGAGCAGTTTCTCAAGAGCGGCGGAGGCGAAATACACCGCGCCGTCCGGCTTTCGAACGAGAACGATGTCTGAAGTCTCTTCCGCCAACAAGCGATACGCGTAAAGCGCGTTGTCGCGTATCTGGTCTCCGGCAGCGGTCGTCATTGCAATCCTCGCCCGAAGCATTGGTTCTGCCCCGCCATGACTTTACAGATGGCATGTTAATCAAGGATTTCTGTCTCGCGCCTCGAGTGGCTAATTGTATCTTAACAAGCCATAACGAGAGGTAGCCTGCGGACGGCCAGCGTGTATAAGCAGGAGTGGTATTTGAAGGGATTCCCGATGCGTCTGATTGCACCTGTGATGGCGGCCGCCATGGCCTTTGTGGTGACCGCTTGCGACGGCAAATCGAAGCCGCCGGTCGAACCGTTGTCGGACCAGGCCAATGCCACCTATATCGCGGATAATGCCAAGAAATCCGGCGTTATTTCGGTGCCGGGCATCCAATATGAGGTGCTGCAAAAGGGCGACGGACCGCAACCGCGCCGCAAAGATTGCGTCACGGTTTACTACAAGGGCATGCTGATCGACGGTAAGGTCTTCGATCACACCGAGCCCGGCCAGCCTGCGACGTTTCCGGCAGGCCGCCTGATTCCGGGCTGGGTGGAAGCGTTGCAGATGATGCATACCGGCGAAAAATGGCGCCTCGTCGTTCCGCCCGGGCTCGCTTACGGCAAGGACGGTGCCGGCAAGGGTGTCATTCCGCCCAACCAGACGCTGATCTTCGATGTCGAACTGTTAAAGGTCGCGCCAATGGGCGAAGGCGGGTGCTGATTTAGCTATTGCGCGCTAAGGCCCGCCAGGCGATGTCGCGGCGGCAGAAACCTTGCGGCCAATCGATGGCGTCCACCGCGGCGTAGGCACGCGCACGCGCTTCCCGTACGGTTTTGGCGGTGGCCGTGATATTCAGCACGCGCCCGCCATTGGCGACGATCTTGCCGTCCTTTACCGCCGTTCCGGCGTGGAAAATCGTGACGCCCGGCAGCTTCGCTGCTGCCTCCAGCCCGCGGATTTGCGAGCCTTTGGGATAGTCGCCGGGATAGCCCTTGGCAGCCATCACCACGGTCAGCGCCACGTCGTCGTGCCATCTGAGATCGATCTGATCCAGCACATGATCGCGCGCCGCCAGCAGTACCGTCAGCAAATCCGATTTCAGCCGCGGCAGGATCACTTGCGTTTCGGGATCGCCGAAGCGGCAGTTGAATTCGATCAGCTTGGGCTCGCCGTCTTTGATCATTAGCCCGGCAAACAGCACGCCGACATAAGTGCGGCCGCGTTCCTTCATGGCGCGCACGGTCGGCTTCAGGATGCGTTCGATGGTTTTCTCGACCACGTCCGGCGTCAGCACCGGCGCCGGGCTGTAAGCGCCCATGCCACCCGTGTTCAGACCCTTGTCGCCATCGAAGGCGCGTTTGTGATCCTGGGCGCCGATCAGCGGCAGCACGTCTTCGCCATCGGTGATGGCGAAGAAGCTGGCTTCCTCGCCATCGAGATATTCCTCCACCACCAACTCGTTTCCGGCCGACCCAAACGCGCCGCCGAAAATCTCATCGATGGCCTTGTCGGCGTCGGCTTTGGTTTCGGCGATGATGACGCCTTTGCCCGCAGCGGGTCCATCGGCTTTGATCACCACGGGATAGCCCAGCGTGGTGGCGAAGGCCTTGGCGCCATCGGCTTCCATAAAGCGGCGATATTTGGCGGACGGGATGCCGAAGTCTTCGCACAAGTCTTTCACAAAGCCCTTGGAGCCTTCCAGGATGGCGCCTTTGGCACTCGGGCCAAGTGATTTGATCCCGGCCGCTTCGAAGCGGTCGGCGAGCCCGTCGATCAGCGGCACTTCCGGGCCCACCACGACGAAGCCGATGTTGTGTTCCTTGGCGAAGGCCACGAGTTCGTCCGCCTGGCTTGGGGCCAGCGGCACGCACTCGGCCACCGCCGCGATGCCGGGATTGCCGGGGGCGCAATAGAGCTTGCTGAGCAGGGGGCTCGCCGCCAGGGACCAGCACAAGGCGTGTTCGCGGCCGCCGGAACCGATCACCAGGACGTTCATGGCCAGTCTCCTGAATTCCGCCGGACCGTCCCTCAAGAAACCCCTGGATTCAAGCGCAACTCTTGTATGATCTGTGGATCATGTCCGACCGAACGAATCTGCCCGAATTCAGCGTTTCCGAGATTTCCGCCGCCCTCAAGCACACGGTGGAGGAGGCGTTCCCCTTTGTGCGTGTCCGCGGCGAGATCAGCGGCTTGAAATTTCATTCCTCAGGGCATGTCTATTTCGACCTCAAGGACGAGAAAAGCGTCCTCAACGCGGTGATCTGGAAGGGCGCGGTGCGGGCGCTCAAGGTCAAGCCGCAGGCGGGGCTGGAGGTCATTTGTACTGGCCGCATCTCCACCTACGGCGGTTCCTCGCGCTATCAGCTCATCGTCGAACAAGTGGAATTGGCCGGTCTCGGCGCTCTGATGGCGATGCTGGAGGAGCGCAAAAAAATGCTGGCGGCGGAAGGCCTGTTCGATGTCGGCCGCAAGAAGAAACTGCCCTATCTGCCGGAGGTGATCGGCGTCATCACGTCACCCACCGGCGCGGTGATCCGGGACATCATGCAGCGGCTCGCCGACCGCTTTCCGCGGCGGGTGCTGCTATGGCCGGTGGCGGTGCAGGGCGAGCGTGCGGCAGGTGAGATTGCGGCGGCGATCCGCGGGTTTTCGGCGTTGCCGAAGGACGGTCTGCCGCGGCCTGACGTTCTGATCGTGGCGCGCGGCGGCGGCTCGATCGAAGATTTGATGGCGTTCAACGAAGAAGTGGTGATCCGCGCCGTCGCCGCGTGCGAAATCCCGGTCATTTCCGCGGTCGGCCACGAGACCGACACCACCTTGATCGACTTCGTGTCCGATGTCCGCGCCCCGACCCCGACCGCCGCGGCGGAAATGGCGGTGCCGGTCAGGAGCGAGCTGATTTCCCAGACCCTTGACCTCGAACGGCGGCTGGGGCGCTCGGCGGCAGTCCAGATGGAACGACGGCGCGAGACCTTGCGGCATCTCGCCCGGGTGCTGCCGCGGGCTGACCAGCTTTTCGCGGCGCCGCGCCAGCGCTTCGATCAGGCGGCCGAGCGGCTGACCAACGCGCTTCGCCGCAACCTTGAAGTGCATCACCGTCACTTTGCCGAGACCGCGGCCTTGCTCCGCCCGGCCGGGCTCAAGAATCGGCTCGCTCAAGGGACCGAGCGGACCAAGATGCTGGGATTGCGCCTTGATCGTTGTCACCGCACCCGTTTGGCAGAGGCGGCGCACCGGCTGGAGGGCCTCGTCCGGGTACTGGACAGCGTCAGCCACCGGGCGGTGCTGGCGCGCGGCTTTGCCATGGTGCGCGGCGCCGATGGCGGCCTGAAGCGCGCCGCCGCCGCGGTGGCGCTGGGCGAGGCCCTGACTCTGACCTTCGCTGATGGGGCGGTGCCGGTCGTGGCTGGCGCGGGGGCACATCCACCAGCCGCCAAACCAGCCAGATCCCACCCTCCGGCCAAAAAGACCTCCGGCAACCAAGGCGATTTGTTTTGATGGCGTGTGGTGACCACCTCGCCTAAAACATGAGACGGAAAGAGGCGTTGCACGCATGAACAAGATGGAACGGGATATCAGGCCCGACGGTCAGGCCGAACTCGAATACCAAGACGGCGAATACCGGGTGATCAAGCCCGGCACCTTTGTCGCCTGTGCCGTGACCGGTGTGCACATACCGCTTGAGGCGCTGCGTTATTGGAACGTCGAGCTGCAGGAAGCCTATGCCACCGCAGGCATCGCGCTGAAACGGCTCCAAGAGACTGGAAAGACGCCGAAATGATCGGCCGCCGCGCGCTGCTCGCCACCGGTGCAGCCTTGGTGCTGCTGCCGCGGGCACGGGCATTTGCGTCGCGGCTTTCCCTTCGCGGCTCGTTCGAACAAGGCGGCCTTGTCGTCGGCAAAGTCGAGCCGGGCGTGCCGGTGCTGGTCGACGACAAGTCTGTGCACGTCTCACCGGAGGGCCTGTTCGCCTTCGGTCTCAGCTACGATGGCGAAACGCCTGTCCGCGTCCACGCCGCCTTCAAGGATGCGCCGGACTACGAAGACGTCATCCAGCCGGTCAAACGCCAATACGACATCCAATCGATCACCGGTCTGCCACAAGAATACGTCGAACCACCGCCGGAGACCCTTGAACGTATGAAGCAGGAACGCGAGGCGATCTTCGCGGCGCGCCAGGCCGACACCGACGGCATCGGCTTTGCCGAACCGCTCGATTGGCCTTTCGCCGGGCGCCTCAGCGGGATTTACGGCAGCCAGCGCATCCTCAACGGTAACCCGAAGGCGCCGCATCTGGGGGTCGACATCGCTGCGCCCGAAGGTACGCCCATTCGCGCCCCTGCCGACGGCATCGTCAGCATTGCCGACGATTACTATCTCGAAGGCGGTTTCACGCTGCTCGATCACGGCCACGGCGTCTCGACCTGCTATCTGCATCAGAGCGTGCGGCTGGTGACGGTGGGGCAACCGGTGAAGCGCGGTGACGTTATCGGCCATGTCGGCAAGACCGGGCGCGCCACCGGTCCGCATTGCCATTGGGGTTTGTGCTGGTTTCAGATGAAGCTCGATCCCTCGCGCGCCACAAGCACGCCGGAACCGCCGAAGGCCTAAAGAATTCCCTGCGCCTTCATCTTTTCGATGTCGCGCGGCGTCGTCCAGCGGTGGTGCGTCCACAGCCATTGCGCTGGGTCCTTGCGCACCATGGTTTCCACCGCTGCGGTGATTTTGGCAGTCAGCGCCAGCACATCCGCTTCCGCGTCGCCGGTCGGCGTGAAGGTGACGGGCGGATTGATCGTCATGCGGAAATGGGCGCCGTTCACGCGTTTGCACGAGGTCGGTAGCAGCGCCGATCCCATCTTCAGCGCCAGCGAGGCCGGGGCGGAGGTGGTCAGCGCATCGCGTCCGAAAAACGGCACCGGCACGCCCTCATAGGTCTTTTGGTCGACCAGCATGAAGATGGACTTGCCACGCCGCAGCAGCGTGAAGATGCGCCGCGTGCCTTGCGCGCCTTTGGTGATTTGTTCGGCCGGACCGCGCACGCCGCGCTGCTTGGTAATCCAACGTGCCACATACGGATTGTTCGGCGGGCGATAGACGAGGCCCCCCTCATAGCCGAGATGCGCGGCGGCGATCGGCATCGCTTCCCAATTGGCGAGATGCCCGGAAATGAACATGACACCTTTGCCCGCGGCGATGGCCGCATCGGCATATTCGGTGCCGTCGATTTCGATGCGTTGGCCGGGACCGAGAGTCATCTTGTCGAGATGAGAATATTCGCCGACCACGCGTCCGAGGTTGTCGCAGACTTGGCGCACGATAGCTTCAATTTCGTCCGGCGTCTTATCGGGATAGGCAGCTTTCAGGTTCTGGCGTGCCGTATTGGCGGTCGGCAGGTGCGAATAGATGTGCCGCCCGATGAACCCGCCCAAAGCCGAGGCGGCATCGATGCCGATCAGCCGGAACAGTGCCATGAAGGCGAAAAACGGCGCGGCCTCGCCGAGAAACCGCAACTTCTTGCCGAAGGACAGACCCGCCGAAGTTTTCATCACAGCGCGGCTATCGCGCCCTGCCTAGCCTGTCAAGCAACCGATCTAAACCGTAGGGTTCGATGGTGGCGATGACGGGCAGGAAGGAGATGCCGTCGCGGTCGGATTCCGCGATCCGGAGGTAGTCTTTTTCGGTGGTGACGAGTTGGGCGCCGTCCGCGCGGGCCTTCAGATGGTTCAACTCCTGATTGCTATAGGAGTGGTGGTCGGCGAAGGCGATGGTGTCGATCAATTCGGCGCCCAGTCCGGCGAGGGTGCGGAACAGCTTTTCGGGACGGCCGATACCGGCAAATGCCACCACACGACTCCCATTCCAGTCCGTGCCCGCCGCAGGCGCCACATGGGCCCGCAACACCGGCCCCTCAAATCCAGGAAGATTGAATGCGGGCAGGTGAGGGCTTCCGTCGCCGGTCACGATGACCGCATCGGCTCGGGCAAGGCCTTGTGCCACGGGCTCGCGCAAAGGCCCGGCGGGCAGGACGCGTCCGTTACCGAAGCCGCGTTCCCCGTCCACCACGACCAGTGACAGGTCTTTCGCCAGGGTGAAGTTCTGATGACCATCATCCATCACGATGATATCGGCGCCACGTTCCACCGCCAGCATCGCGCCTTGGCAACGGTCGCGGGAAACCACGGTCGCCGCCTTACGGGCCAACAGCAGAGGTTCGTCGCCGACATCTGCCGCGGTGTGGCTCTTGCTGACCACGACGGGTCCGGCCAGCCGGCCGCCATAGCCGCGCGTCAGAAAGAACGGGTTCTTGCCGTGGGCAATGATCGCATCGGCAACTGCAATGGCGACCGGCGTCTTACCGGTGCCGCCAGCCGAAATGTTGCCAATACAAACGACCGGCACCCGGGCGCGATATGGCGTGGCGTTTTGCGCCTTCCAGCGCACGGTGGCGCCATAGAGCCAGCCGAGAGGTGCTAGCACGGCCGCGGCGATCTTTGCGGCAGCATCGTCGCGATCCCAGAAGTCAGGTGCGCGCATCGAGCATCTTCACCACAGTAGCGACGGTTTTGGCGACGGCCCCGCCGAGATCGGCGGCACCCATCTTCGCTGCATCACCGAGTCTGGCTGCTTCCGCCGGATCGTTGAGGAGTTTGGTCGTGAGGCTGGCGATATCGCTGGCGGCATTGACCAATCCGACACCTTGCGCGGCGAGCAGGGCGTCGAAGGCGGTAGTGAAATTGTAAATATGCGGGCCGGTCAGTACGGCGCATCCGAGCTTGGCTGGTTCGAGCGGATTTTGCCCGCCATGCCGGATCAAGCTGCCGCCGATGAAACAGAATCGCGTCAGGCGATAGAACAGGCCGAGCTCGCCCATGGTGTCGGCGATATAGACGGCGGTGTCGCCCTCCGGCAGTTCGCCGGTGGAGCGGCGTTTGGTGTTGCGGCTGCCGCACAACATCGCGATGTCGCCGGCGCGCTGGATGTGGCGCGGCACGATGATGGTGAGCAAATTCGGGAAGGTGCGGCGCAGCGCGTCGTGGGCGGGAAGGATGGTTTCTTCTTCACCCGGATGAGTCTGTGCCGCCAGCAAAATGGGGCGCGCGCCGATCGCCGTGCGCAGTTCTGCCAGTTTGACCGGATCGGCGGGCAGCACCGGCGCATCGGCTTTCAGACTGCCGATGACCTGCACGTTCGGCGTACCGAGGTCGCGGAAACGGGCGCCGATCTCTTCGTCTTGCGCCAAGCACACCTGATACGACGACAGGATTGCCGCTGCGGTCTTGCGTGCCCAACGCCAGCTTCGGAACGAACGCTCTGTCATACGGGCGTTGATCAGCGCCAGTTTGACGCCGCGCTGGCGCGCGCCAAGGATCAGATTGGGCCAAATGTCGGAATCAACGAACAGTCCGGCCTCAGGTTTCCAATGATCGAGAAACCGCGCCGTCGCGCCGGGCGTATCGACCGGAATAAACTGGTGAAAAGCGCCCTCCGGCAGCCGGTCTTGCATCACCTTGGCCGAGGTCACCGTACCGCTGGTGAGCAGTACGGAGCAGGGTACCGCCTTCAGCAATGCATCGATGAGTGGCAGGGCCGCGACGCATTCGCCGACGCTCGCGCCATGCACCCAGATCAGTGTGCCCTCGGGCCGTGGCTTGGCGCCATGGCCGAGCCGCTCCCTGTTGCGTTCCAGATGCTCTTTGCCGCGCAAGGTGCGCCGGCGCAGCAGCATCGGCACGGCCGGCGACAGCAGTGTGGTGACGATACGATAGGCTGTGATGCCGAAGGGTGTCATGCCGGAACTTGCTCGACCGAGGGCGACTCAACCGTTTCGTCGTGATGATACAGCCTGGCGTACAACCCGCCTTTGGTTATGAGTTCGCCGTGCGTTCCCGCTTCCACCACGCGGCCCCGGTCGAGCACATAAAGCCTATCGGCGTCGGCAACGGTGGAGAGCCGGTGGGCGATCACGATGGTGGTGCGGTTCTTCATCAGGCGGGTCAATGCTTCCTGCACCTGCCGCTCGCTTTCGGTATCGAGCGCGGAGGTGGCTTCGTCGAGCAGCAGGATTGGCGCATTGCGCAGCATAGCGCGGGCAATGGCGATGCGCTGGCGTTGCCCGCCGGAGAGCTTCAGCCCGCCTTCGCCGACGCGGGTGTCATAGGCTTCCGGCAGCGCGATGATGAAGTCGTGTGCGGCGGCATCATGCGCGGCTTGTTCAATGTCGGCGCGCGAGGCGCCCGGCCGTCCGAGTGCGATATTCGTCGCTACGCTCTCATCGAATAGGATCGGCTCTTGCGTCACCAACGCAATGTTGCGGCGAAGCGATTCCAGCGTCACCTGCCGGATGTCGTGACCGTCGATGGCGATGCTGCCGTCATCGACGTCGTAGAACCGCAGCAGCAGATTGAAGATCGTCGTCTTGCCCGATCCCGACGGTCCGACGAGAGCGACTTTGCTGCCCGGTTTGACATGGAGATCGACACCACGCACCGCCGGAGCATTGGCATCGGCACTATAAGTGAACGAGACGTTATTGAACGTCACGCTACCGCCGGCCGGCGCATGCGCAACCGTCAACGTGTTGGCGTCTTTGGTATCGACGATATGCGGCCTTGCGTCGATCATGGCGAAGACGCGGGCGGCGGCGGTGAGGCCGCTCGAAGCGATCGGCCAGAGTTGGCTTAAGTTGCGCACCGGTTGCTGCGCCAGCAGCAAAGCGCCCATGAAGACGGCAAAATCGCCGGGCTGGAGGTGATGATGGGCGATCTGCCGGCCCGCGTACCAAATCACGGCGCCGACCACGATACCCATGAAAACGTCGGTTACGGGAACCGCCGAGGCGCGCCGCTTGGCCAGTTTGATGAGCTGTTTCAAGCGCAGTTGCAGCCGGTCACTCGTAATCTTGGAGGTGTATGCTTCCAAGCCGTAAGCTTTGATGACGCGCCGGCCTTCCAGCGCTTCGACGATGGCGGTGGAGAGCGAGCCGGTCTCGTCCATGTTGCGTTTGGTGGCGCGGCGGATCGAGCTGCCGATGCGTTCCATCGCCCAAGCCACGCCCGGCACCGCAATCGCGCAGATCAGCGTCAGCTTCCAGTCGGCATAGACCATCGCCGCGACCAGCGCGACCAGGGTGATGGATTCGAGCCAGACGGCGGCGACGCCTTTGGCGATGGCATCGCGCATCAAGGTGGCATCGTAAAGGAAATTGGAGACGAACGACCCCGAATGCAGGGCGTTGATCTGCGCCAGATCGCGCCGCACCAGCGAATCGAACATGTCATGCTGGGCGGCGGTGACGACGCGTTCGCCCAAGGTGTCGACGCGCGATTGCTGAATGAAATAGGAGAAGGCCCGCAGCCACAGTACGCCGCACACTTCCAGCGGGAGAATCCAGATGGCTGGTGTCGCGGTCACCGGTGATCCCGCCGGGCTGGGCAAGAGCAGATTGAAGGCAGGTCCCAACAGCCTGGCAAGCGCGCCTGTGGTCAGCGCCGTCACGATCATAAAGAAGATCGCGATGGCGAGCGTCGTCTTCTGCGCCCCGAGATAATCGCGGGCGATCCGCCGTACGATCCCGATGGTGTTGGCCGGTGTTTCCTTCATAGTTCCGGGGTTTAGCACGGGCTCTGCCGCCCGGCGAGGGCCGGATGCAAAACCGGTTAGCCCGGCGCCGTCACGTTTTGGGAGCGTTATCAAGCCGGGACCGTAAAACGGCATGCAGCTTCGGCCCTGCTGCCAAGGCCGAGGGTTGCACGACATCCTCACGGTTGTAGCGCGGTTCGGCGCCGTCGACGGAGGTGAGCAGTCCGCCCGCCTCGCGGATAATGAGATCGGCTGCCGCCAGGTCCCAGTCGTGCAGCTCGGCCATGGTGATGGCGGCGTCGAATTTGCCCGCTGCCACCAGCGCAACGCGATAAGCGATCGAGTTCGGGTTTTCCACATGCATCGGCGGCCACGGCTGATCCCAGCGCGGATGGCTGAACGTCGCTTTGCTCGCCAGCATGTTGCAGCCTTCGAGGCTTTCGGTCGCCGAAACGTGAATGCGCGTCCCGTTGAGGAACGCGCCTTCGCCCGCCGCCGCCAGGAAACATTCGTCCGTAATCGGATTATAGACGCAGGAACTCACTGGCCGTTCGTCCTCCACCACTGCGACGCAGATGGTGAAATGCGGCCGCCGCTTGACGAAGGCGAGCGTGCCGTCGATCGGATCGACCACGAACACGCGATGCGCCGCGAAACGCGATTTGTCGTCTTCGGTTTCCTCCGACAGCCAAGCGTATTCCGGGCGGGCGCCGCGCAGCGCCCCGTTGAGATAGGTGTTGACGGCAATATCGGCTTCGGTCACCGGGCTGCCGTCGGACTTGTTCCAGGTTTCGCAGGAACGGGCGAAGATATCGCGCGCGATGGTGCCCGCCGTGCGCACCGAATCCTCCAGCAGCTTGAGATCATGCGCCGGCAACGGTCATCCCCTCGATGCGGATGGTGGGGGCGTTGGTGCCATAGCGGAAGACGAGATCGCTGGCGGGCGTCAGCTTGCGATACATATCCTTCAAATTGCCCGCGATGGTTACTTCCGAAACCGGATAGGCGATCTTGCCGTTCTCGATCCAGAAACCCGAGGCGCCGCGGCTGTAATCACCGGTGACGGAATTGACACCCATGCCCATCAGCTCGGTGACGTAGAAGCCTTCTTTGATGTCGGCGATCAACTCCTCAGGCGAAAGCGTGCCCGCTGCCATATAGAAATTGGTGCAAGACGGATGCGGCGGGCCGCCGGTGCCGCGCGCGGCATGGCCGGTGGTTTCCAAACCGAGTTGCTTGGCGCTGGCGCAATCGAGCAGCCAGGTCTTCAACACGCCGTTTTCCACCACCGCCATTTTGCGATTGGCAACGCCTTCGCCGTCGAATGGCTTCGAGCGCAAGCCGCGGATGCGATGGGGATCGTCGATGATGGTGATGCCGGGGGCGAAGATTTCCTGGCCCATCCGGTCCTTCAGGAAGCTGACCCCGCGCGCGATGGCCGCGCCTGAAATCGCGCCTGCCAGATGGCCGATCAGCCCCGCCGACTCGCGCGGATCGAACACCACCGGCACCGCCTGGCTTTTGGCTTTGCGGGGGTGGAGACGCGCCACCGTGCGCTCCCCGGCGCGGCGGCCAACAATTTCGGCGCTTTCCAGATCGGCGGCGCGGCGGGCGCTGGTGTAATCGTAATCGCGCTCCATCTCGGTGCCTTCGCCCGCCAGCACGGCGACGCTGATCGAGTGGCTGGTGCCGGCATAACGGCCGAAGAAGCCTTCCGAAGTGGCCAGCGCAATGGCGTAGCGGCTGAACCCGGCACCGCCGCCTTCCGAATTGGTGACACCACGCACCGCCAGCGCGGCGCCTTCCACGGCGCGGGCTTGCTCGACCAGGGTATCGGCCGAGGGCTCGTCCGCGTCTTCGAGATCGAGGACGGGGATGGTCCGCGCCAGACGATCGGGCGGGGCGAGGCAAGCGAAGCGGTCTTCCGGCGCCAGCTTGGCCATAGTGACGGCGCGGCCGGGCAGGGCGAGAACCGCCTCTTTGCTGAGGTCGGTGGACGAGACGAACGCCACTTTCTGGCCGACGAAGACCCGCAGGCCGATGTCCGAGGCCTCGGAGCGCTCGACGTCCTCCAGCTTTCCCAGGCGATAAGACACGCTGGCCGAGACGTTTTCGACATACAGCGCATCGGCGGCATCGGCACCGGCCTTTTGAGCGGCGGCGATCAGGTCCTGCAACAGGGCCTCAGGCTTTTCGGCTGGATTGGTCATGCCCCCGTTTTCGCCCGCCGGGCCCCGGAAGGCAAGGATGGTGGCCCCCGGGCCACGCAAGATTATTGTTTTGCAGATTTTGCGTTTGGAGGGCGCGCGGGCGGACCGGCACACCGTCGCGGATGGATCAAATAGTCCACCTCTGATGGGAACGGCACCCGCACCCGTCAAGCCACCCTCGACACAGGTGGCGCAGAGAGATGTCAGTGTGGCACTGTTGCCAAATGCAATCGATTGCATATGACAATCCTGTCGCTATAGTCCCTAACTGCCGCAAGGCGGACCACAAAATATTGGCGCGGCGGAGCTGGACATCCGGACGGATTGCCCCTCTCGAGGGATGCTTTGTCCTTTTGCTGGCGCCCGGACGCGACGGGGAGAGGACTTTGAAGAATATGGGCATTCGCGGCGACCGTGCCGTCTGGGGATATGGGCGCAGGATCGTTGCGGGGGCCGTTGCGCTGGCCGCAATCGGCGGCTTTGCGTCGGCTCATGCCGAGACTGCGAAGAATGTCGAAGCGGCCGATTACGATTCGAACGCGGTCATGACGCGGCTCGATGCCTCGTTCCTTCGCAGGGGCCTCAACTCGCCCGCGCCGTCCTATAAGGATTCGTTACTGGGCGATTATGCCGGTTTCCGGTCGGCGCTGGCCGATTATGGTTTTGGGTTCCAAGTGGATGATACCGAAACCCTCAGCTACAACCTGCTCGACGTCGCGCGCCGCGGACCGGGGCCGTTGCTCGGACCGGGGCTGAAACGCAGCACGCAGCAGTACGGCGGGCAACGCCCTACCTATGTCCACACGACATTGATGTATCTGCTGTACGACCTGACGCAATGGGGCGTGCCCGACGGCCAATTGCTGGTCGGCAGCGCCATGTCGTGGGCGTCCTGGCAGCCGCAAGGCCCCAGCAAGGTCGGTCTATTTGGTCTGTCCTGGTACCAGACGGCCTTCGACAAGCGGCTCGAAATCAAGGTCGGCTATATCGCCAACAATTCCGAGTGGATCGGAACGTCCATCGGCGGCAGCTATGCCAGTCCGCTGGGCGGCAGTTCCAGCATTCAATATGCGATGGGGCTGACGACGGCCGGCGTTCAGCCGACGGCCCGCGTGACGTGGCACATCACCGACAATCTTTACGAGCAGTTGGGCGTGATGCGCTCCTATCCGATCGGCGGTCCCACCGGATCGACCATGATGGACAACGAGCATTTCAATCCCACGGGCTTCAATATCACGATGCCCAACGGCAAGCTCCTTGTCATGAACGAGGTCGGCTACAAATCCCCGGCGGCGCCCGGCGAGCCTTTCCTGTGGCTGCGGGCGGGCCTGATGCACAACGAATCCCGCTACACCAATCACAAGGTCGGAGGCATCAACAGCGGTATCGATTCCGGCTATTTCCTCGGCGATCTCCAGCTTCTGCAGTTTGATCCGGAAACGGCTTCCAGTGCGCGGCGCGGATTGTATGGCGGCTTTTCGGCCATGTTCGGCCCGGCGCAGAATTTGGGTATCTACAAATATTTCGAAGGGCGCTTCTATGTCACCGGGCCGTTCGCGTCCCGCGCCGACGACCAGGTTGCCTTCGTCTATTCCTATAACGCCGTGAACAAGTATTCCCGCAATGCCATCAATCTCAACACGGCCACGACGGGACTATTCGCCAACGCCTATGCGGCGAGCTACCTGATGACCTACACATACCGCGTGGTGCCGGGCATGTACCTCACCGGCGGCCTGTCCTATGCCGGAAATCCCAGCGTCGTTCGCACGCCGGGCGAGGGACATGCCTTGAACGGTCAGCTCACTTTGTTCTTCCACCTCTGAGGCGGCGAGGTGGTGCGGTTTTTCCTGGCCGTGCTGCGGAGCGCCGGTGTTCCTTTTTGAAGTGGTGGAACGCACGCGAGAGTTCGGCAGGTTCCAGTCCCGCGGCGGAAAAAACACCGCTTCCGGCCAGGTGTGCCGCGCATCTGTTCGCGCTGGTGCAAGCGATCGAGGACGAGATACTCAGCTTAGCTGAGACCGTTTCTATTTCCAGATCGCTTTGCCGAATTTCGAGCAGGAGATGCTGAAGGCGAAACTGACGGTGGAGATTTACCGGCTGATCAAGGAACGCAAGCTGACCCAGACCAAGGCTGCGGCCGTGCTCGGTACGACGCAGGCGCAGGTTTCCGCGCTGATGCGCTGCCAGCCGGTGTCGGTTTCCGTCGGCCGTTTGATGGAATTTCTGACCCTCCTCGGCCGCGATGTCGAGGTGACCGTGAAGCCTGCGGCCAAGCGCAAAGCCGGTGCGATGTCGGTGACCGTTCTGGCGGCGTGAAAACAGAGCGGGGGAATTTTACGCGGACGGCAAATTGGCGGAGGTGTCGGTGCATTTGAAGATTCACGCGGAGGCGCGAAGCTACCCCGCTTGTCATTCCCGGCCCCTGCGGAGCGCTTTGCGCGAAGCAGGGGGAAGGTAACCCTGGAGGTTACACAAGCGCTGTAGGTGACAAATAGGCGGGAGATTTCAATCTGCCCCAATTGTACTGAAATTATACTGAAATATAACTTATCGGGGTGTAGAAAGCAATAGTTCGTTGCGGAACGCCCTTTCAACCCCAGCTTCGGCAAATTTGGAATTATGGGGACACAACATACAATTCTATCCCCCCTTGTTCAGATTTGTGAGGCCAGCTCTGTGCTTGACTGGGCCGAATCCTCCAATACCATCCGTAATCCGAGGGGATGCCTATTATGAGCGGCATGATCGTGAAACGAGTTAAGCGTGCTCGCGCGCTGCGCAAACAAGCGCGCGCCTTGATCGCGGCCCTTGCCGTGGGTGTCATTGTCAGCGGCACCGCGCTTGCTTTATCGGCGGAGCCCGCGCTTGCGGCGCCCTGCTGTGCGAGCGTACGGAACGCGCGCTTGCTCGACCCGGCCGGAATGGCGTTGGCGGTGCGTGGGATCAATGTCGTAGAAAAAGATGCGGCCCGCGGCCATGTCGGCGACATCGGCCCGCAGGACTTCGCGGCCATCCGCAGCTGGGGCATGAACACCGTGCGCCTAGGCATTTTCTGGGACGGCTTGGAGCCGCAGCCGGGACAGTTCGACACCGCTTATCTCGATCGCATCGCCAAGCTGGTCCAAGAAGCCAAAGCCGAGGGCCTCTATGTGCTGCTCGACATGCACCAGGATCTCTACAGCGTGAAGTTCGACAACGGCGCTCCGGGTTGGGCCACGCTGGACGACGGCAAAGCGTATGTGCCGACCGCGGACTGGAACGACGCTTACTATGTCAGCCCCGCCGTGCAGGCCGCGCTTGATCACTTCTGGGCCAACAGTCCCGCCCCCGATGGTGTGGGCCTGCAAGACCACTATGCCCGCGCTTGGCAGTTCGTGGCCGAGCGTTTCCGCGACGAGCCGGCTGTGCTCGGTTATGATTTGATGAACGAGCCTTTCCCGGGCCAGGACGCCGGCCGGCTCCTTTATGCCATGCTGGCGCGATTGTCCGAACTGCTGGCGCAGCGGCCCGGCGCCGCTCATCCGTCGGTTGACGAACTCATGCAGATGGAAGCCAGCCCGGACGGGCGCCGCCAAGTCACGCAATGGCTGGACGACATGACGCTCTTCACCGGCATGCTGGACGCCGGTGCGCCGATCGCGCAGGATTTCGAGCGCCACCGTCTGATGCCCTTCTACGCCAAGGTTCGTAGCGCCATCCGGACGCGCGACCCTCGGCACATCCTGTTCCTCGAAGCCGCCATGTCCTCGAACATGGGTGTTCCGACGGCCATCGCGCCGCTGGCCGATGCCGAGGGCCGGCGAGACCCGCAGCAAGTGTTCTCGCCGCACATCTACGACATCGTTGTCGACACCGCTCTGCTCGCATTGATGAACCCCGCGCGACTGGCGCTGACCGTCGCGCACCATCGCGCCTTCGCGCAGCAACAGCACTGGCCCGCGGTCGTCGGCGAGTGGGGCGCCTTCTACCTAAATCCCGCCGCCGCCAAGGCCGCCCAGATGCAGCGCCGCGCTTTCGAGCAAGCCGGATTCGGCCAGATATACTGGGACTATCAGCGCCAATTGAAGGACTGGCCGGGTCTGGCGGCGCTTACGGCCCCCACCGCTGCAGCGCCCTGAAGAAGCTTGTTTGCGGGATGCCCTATTTCCAAATCGGCTTGCCGCTGCCGGGCAGACCGAGACGCGACCATTTCTCGGTGACGCGGTGCACCACCTCTTCGTCCATCGCGATCTTGCGGCCCCATTCGCGCTTGGTCTCCGGCGGCCATTTGTTGGTGGCGTCGAGGCCGATTTTCGAACCCAGGCCGCTGTCGGGGCTGGCGAAATCGAGGTAGTCGATCGGGGTGTGCTCGATGACGGTGATATCCCGCGCCGGGTCCATGCGGGTCGCAATCGCCCACATCACGTCTTTCCAATTGCGGGCATCGATGTCGTCGTCCACCACGATCACCCATTTGGTGTACATGAACTGGCGCAGGTAACTCCACACGCCCATCATCACCCGCTTGGCGTGACCGGGAAAAGCCTTCTTCATACGGACGACCGCGATGCGATAGGAGCAACCTTCCGGCGGCAGCCAGAAATCGAGGATCTCGGGGAATTGTTGTTGCAACAGCGGAATGAACACTTCGTTGAGCGCTTCGCCCAAAATGGAGGGCTCGTCCGGCGGCCGTCCGGTGAAGGTGCTGAGGTAAATCGGGTCCTTCCGCATCGTGATCGCGGTGACGGTGAAGACCGGGAATTGTTCGACCGAATTGTAATAGCCGGTGTGATCGCCATACGGGCCTTCGTCGCGATAATCGGATAGCGAGACGGTGCCTTCCAAAACGATCTCGGCTTCGGCCGGAACCTTTAACGGCTGGGTGATGCAATCGGCGAGTTCGACCCGGTCACCGCGCATCAGCCCTGCGAACTGATATTCCGACAGCGTATCGGGCACCGGCGTCACCGCCGCCAAAATGATTCCGGGATCGGCGCCGAGCACGATGGCGGCGGGCAGCGGCTCTTTGTGCGTTTCAGACCAACGGGCATGATGCTGCGCGCCGCCGCGATGGCGCAGCCAGCGCATGAGCGTCTGGCGCTTGTTCAGCACTTGGTTGCGATAGATGCCGAGATTGAAATCGTCTTCGCGCGCTTCGCCGGGGCCTTTGGTGACCACAATCGGCCAGGTGATCAGCGGCGCCGGTTCCCCCGGCCAGCAGGTCTGAATCGGCAGCGCGCCGAGGTCGATGTCGTCGCCTTGCAGCACCACTTCCTGGCAGGCCGGATGCTTGACCGATTTCGGCCGCATCGCCAGCGCCGCTTTGGCCAAGGGCAGCATCTCCACCGCATCGCCGAAGGTTTTTGGCGGCGCCGGCTGGCGCATCGCCGCCAGCATTTCGCCGACTTCGCGCAGTTCGGCCGCCGTGGTACGGGGCTCACCGCCCAGCGTCACGCCCATGGCGACGCGCTTGACCGTGCCGAACAGATTGACCAGCACCGGCATGGCGCTGGGCTGATTATCGGCCTTGATCGGCCGCTCGAACAGCACCGCCGGGCCACCTTGGGCCAAGAGACGCGTCTGGATTTCGGTCATTTCGAGCACAGTGGAGACCGGCTCGGTCACGCGCACCAAATCTCCGGCGGCTTCCAGCTTGGCCATGAAGTCGCGCAGTGAGCGGTAGGACAAAGTTTAATCCTCGTTGGTGACCTTCCATTTGGAAGGCGCGGCGTGCCACACGCCGTAGACCAGATATATCGCAATGCCGATGGCGGTCCAAATCACCAACCGCCAGCCGGTATCGGGCGAGGAGAAGAACAGGCTGACCATCATTCCGGCGCAGACGATGACGCCTGCGGGTGCGATCAGCCAGACGAAGGCGACGCGGAAACGGCGCTTGGCCCGCGGTGCCGTGATCCTGAGGATCATGATGCCGACACAGACCGCGATGAAGGCGAGCAGCGTGCCGACCGAAACCAGCTCCGCCAGGATATCGAGCGGGAACACGGCGGCGAGAATCGCGGCGACCACGCTGGTGATG
Organism: Alphaproteobacteria bacterium UBA1301; assembly: GCA_002307725.1. Classification (GTDB taxonomy): domain Bacteria; phylum Pseudomonadota; class Alphaproteobacteria; order Micropepsales; family Micropepsaceae; genus Rhizomicrobium. Next base: position 91,979 of record DBUB01000011.1, read on the forward strand.
ATGGTGCCGATATAGGGTGTGCGCGAACGCGGATGCACCTTGGCGAAGACGTGCGGCAAAAATCCGTCACGCGCCATCGAATAGAAGATGCGCGACTGGCCGTAGAGCGACACGAAGGTGACCGAAGCCAGCCCGACGATGGCGCCAATGTCGATCGGCAGCATCAGCCAGCGAAGCCCGGTGATCTTGCTCACCGCGAACGACACCGGATTGGCAACGTCAAGGGTGCGCCAGTCGGTGATGCCGGTCAGCACCAGCGCCATCAGGATATAGAGGCCGGTGCAGATGGCGAGCGAACCGAGAATGCCGATCGGCAGGTCGCGGCGCGGATTCTTGGCTTCTTGGGCCGCCACCGAAACGGATTCGAAGCCGACGAAGGAGAAGAAGATAATGCCCGACGCTGCCAAGACTCCGGAAACGCCGAAATGGCCCCAATGGCCGGTATTGGGCGGAATGAACGGCGTCAGATTCTCGATGCGGACGTAGCTGAGGCCGAAGCCGATCACCAGCAGCACCACGCCGCATTTGATCAGCACCATCAGATCGTTGAACTTGGCGGTTTCGCGCACGCCGGTCAGCAGGAAGAACGTCAGTGCAAAGATCAACACCACCGCGGGCAGATTGAGGATCGCGCCTGTCGCGTGCAATGCTTCGAGGCCGGTTCCCGCCAGCGGCGCGTTGGTTAGCGCCGGCGCGATGACGATGCCGAAGTGTTGCAGGAAGCTGACGAAATAGCCTGACCAGCCGACCGCTACCGTCGATCCTGCGGCGAGATATTCCAGCACCATGTTCCAGCCGATGAACCAGGCCATGAAGCGGCCCATGGTGGCGTAGGCGTAGGTGTAGCTCGAGCCCGATTCCGGGATCATCGAAGCAAACTCGGCATAACACAGCCCGGCGAACAAACAGCCGAGCGCGGCAATGACAAACGACAGCAGCACGGCCGGTCCGGCATGGGTGGCGGCGGCGGTTCCCGCGACCACGAAAATGCCGGCGCCGAGCACCGAGCCGATGCCGATCATGATCAGACTGACGGGGCCGAGCGCCCGTTTGAGATGGTGTTCGCCGGCCGCCACCGGCTCGGGCTGGGTCAGATCAGTGTCGTCCAACTCAGCCATGTGTCGAAACTCCCCCGTACACACCACACGCGGGAAGATTTCTCCGGCTGCGGCAACTCGAATGCACAACGAAACCAAGCACAGAACGATACCTCAAGGCAAATACTCACCGCCCAAAAATCAGGCAGCATGCAAAATTGCCGCCATCCTAGGCGCTTGCCGCCGAACACCTTGGCCTCTAGGCTTATTCTGTCGGTTGGATGGCACGCAGAGGCAGATTATGGCGAGTATTTTTTTGCGCAAGCCGGTGGCGCATGTGCAAGACGATTTCAAGAAGAGCGAATTGAAGCGGACCTTAGGTCCATTTAACCTGATTACACTGGGGATCGGCTGCATTATCGGCGCGGGCATTTTCGTGCTCACGGGCCATGCGGCGGCCACGATGGCCGGCCCCGCCGTGATTTTCGCCTTCATCATCGCAGGCACGGCTTGCGCGTTCGCGGGGCTGTGCTACGCCGAACTGGCGTCCACCATGCCGGTTTCGGGCTCGGCCTATTCCTATTCTTATGTGACGTTGGGCGAGGTGTTCGCCTGGACGATGGGTTGGCTGCTGCTGCTGGAGTACGGCATCGCGGCCTCGACGGTGGCGGCCGGCTGGACCGGTTATGTCGTCAGTCTGATCCGCGATTTCGGCATTGTCGTTCCCGATGTCATCTCGCATTCGACCATGCAGTACATCGTTCCCGATGCCAACAATCCGGCGGCACATGGCGCCTTGCATTCCACCGGATCGATCAATCTGGTGGGCGCCTTCGGCATTCTTGCGGTGACTTCACTCTTGATGATCGGCATCAAGGAATCGGCGCGGTTCAACAATGTGATCGTGGTGGTCAAGGTCAGCGTTTTGCTGGCCTTTGTCGTTATCGGCCTCAGCTATCTCGATCCCGCCAATTGGCATCCCTTCGTTCCGGCCAATGAGGGCAGCTTCCATTACGGCTGGCAGGGCATCCTGCGTGCGGCGTCCTACGTCTTCTTCGCTTATATCGGGTTCGAAGCGGTTTCGACGGCGGCGGGCGAGGCCAAGAACCCGCAACGCGATTTGCCGATCGGCATTCTGGGATCGCTGGCGATCTGCACCGTCATCTACATGGCGGTGTCCGCGGTACTCACCGGCGTGGTTCCGTTCCGGTCTCTCAACGTGCCCGATCCGATCGCCATTGCGGTGGACCGCATGAACCCGAGCTGGGCGCTGATCGCCTGGCCGCTGAATGCGAGCCATCACCTCAACCTGTTTTCTTTCATCATCAAGATCGGCGCCTTCACCGGGCTGACCTCGGTGATGCTGGTGCTGTGCTATGCCCAAACCCGCGTCTTCTATCAAATGGCCAAGGACGGGTTGATCGCCGAAATCTTCAGCCGCGTGAACAAGACGTTCCGGACGCCGGCGGCGGGCACGGTTCTGCTCGGCGCTTTGATTGCATTCGCCGCCGCCGTGCTGCCACTCGACGTCATGGGCAGTATCGTCAGTATCGGCACGGCGCTGGCGTTCTCCATCGTCTGCGTCAGCGTGATCTATCTGAGGCGGGCCGAGCCCGACCTGCCGCGTCCGTTCAAGGTACCGTTCTATCCCTGGACGCCGATCCTCGGCGCCCTGTTTTGCGTCGTGCTGATGATTGGGCCGATCCTGCTCGACATCACCGGCGCCGCGGTGGGCAAGGACCTGATCGGCATGCTGTTCAGTGTCTTCTCGACGCCGGTGCCGGGAGCCCCGGTGCCCACCTACAACATCCCGCGTGATCCGATCGCACTTTATATCTTGATCGTCTACGGTGTGGTCGGGGCGTTGCTCTACATCTTCTACGGAAGCCGCCACTCTAAGCTGCGCAACGGCATGGATGTGCGCGGCCACGAACCACCGCCGATGGATCTGCCGCAATAAGGTTTCATCAGGTGCCACCGGATTTGCGCCCCGGCGCAAAGCAGGACATGTTTGTTGCGACGATAACGCGAACTGGGGCGGGGTATGGACAAGGCGGCCGGCTGGGAAGCCAGCATCACTGCGTGGCTCGACGCCGTTGATGGCGTGGTCTGGGGGCCGGCCATGCTGGTGCTGTTGCTCGGCACTGGCCTGTACCTGACCCTTGGCCTCTACCTGATGCCGATCCGGCGGATATGGACGGGTTTCCGTCTGTTGATGCTGGGGCGCAAGATTATCGATTCCGATAAGGGTGACATCACGCCGTTCCAGTCGCTGATGACGGCGCTCTCGGCCACCATCGGCAACGGCAATATCGTCGGTGTGGCGGCGGCGATCGCGATCGGCGGTCCGGGCGCGGTGTTCTGGATGTGGATGACCGCCCTGGTCGGTATGGCCACCAAATACGGCGAGGCGGTCCTGGCCATCCTGTTCCGCGAAACCGACACCAAGGGCAACCATGTCGGCGGGCCGATGTACTACATCAAGAACGGACTCGGCCGCCACTGGGCCTGGCTCGGCTTCGCGTTCGCCTTCTTCGCGACCATCGCCGGATTCGGCATCGGCAACATGTTCCAGGCCAAAGCGGTGGTCGATGTCGTCAACGGCAATCTCGGCATTCCGGCGTGGCAGACCGGCGCGGTGATGATGGTGCTGACGTTCCTCGTCATCATCGGCGGCGTCAAACGCATCGGCCGGGTGTCGGAGCATCTGGTGCCGTTCATGGCGCTGTTTTACATCATCGGCGGCCTGTTCATCGTCTTCTCCAACATCGCCGATGTGCCGGAAGGCCTGCTGTTCATCGTCCGCAACGCCTTCACGCCGACCGCGGCGGTGGGCGGCTTCGCCGGTGCCGGCATCTGGATCGGCATCCAGCAGGGCGTGGCGCGCGGCATCTTCTCCAATGAAGCCGGTCTCGGCAGTGCGCCGATCGCCCATGCCGCCGCGCGCGGCAACGATCCCGTGCGGCTCGGCATGATCGCCATGCTCGGCACCTTCATCGACACCATTCTCGTCTGCACCATCACCGCGCTGGTGATCGTGACCGTGCATGTGCCGATGACGATGGCCGACGGCACCACCCATATGGTTGCGGCCTGGGAGACCGGAAAATCCGGTGCCGAACTGTCGATGCTGGCCTTCGGCGGCGGCATGTGGGGCGGGCGTTGGGTGGTGATGGTCGGCTCGATCCTGTTCGCCTACACCACCATTCTGGGCTGGAGCTATTACGGCGAGCGCGCCGCCCAATACCTGTTCGGCGAGAAGATCATCACGCCCTACCGCTATCTCTGGGTGGCCTTCGTGTTCATCGGCTCGGTGATCGAGTTCAAGACCATCATTACCATCGCCGACATCATGAACGCGCTGATGGCGATCCCGAACCTGATCGCGTTGCTGCTCCTCAGCGGCACGATCTTCAAGCTGACGCGTGCCTCGAAGGCTGCGATGAAGGGCGATCTTTCGGAACGGTAATTGCCGCTTACTTCCGGGTCCAGACGGCGAGTTCGTTGCCGTTCGGATCGCGGAAGCTGAAGCGGCGCCCGCCCGGGAATTTCTCGTGGCCGATGATCTCGCCGCCGGCGGCTTTGACCTTCGCCTCGGTGGCCTCGAGGTCGTTGGAATAGAGCACCAGCAGTGGCCCACCGCCTTGCACAACCTTGCGTTCGGCATTGAAGCCGCCGTCGCGCCCGCAGGCCTCGAATGCCGCGTAATCCGGCCCGTAATCGGTGAAGCCCCAGTCGAACACGTTCTTGTAGAAGATTTTGGTCGCCGGCATGTCGGACACCGGCAACTCGATATAATCCATGGTTCCGTCGATCGGCATAGGCAGAGTTCCCCTTTTGTTCTTTTGTAGCCTTAGCCCTTGGATGAGTCAAGCCGTCAGCCGGAAAACGCTGGTTTCGCGCATGTCGCGGTCTTCCAATTCGCGCGACGTCGGCACGTTATAGGTCGCCAGTTTTTCGACACCGGATGTCGGGAAATAGGTCCGCCCCGGATCGCCGATCAAAACAATTGCCCCGGCGCGGGCGCGGGTTTTCAGCCAAGCGGTGAGGCGTTCGGCGAGCGGGCGCTCGTAACACATGTCGCCGATCAGGATGACGTCCCACGGCCCCTCGCGCCCGATCACGTCGTCGGTCGTGACGTCCACCACCACATTGTTGTCGATCGCGTTCTGGCGAATGGCGGCGGCGGAGAAGGGATCGATATCGGCCGCCAGCACCGACTTAGCCCCGGCTTTGGCCGCTGCAATCGCGACCAATCCCGAGCCGGAGCCAAAATCGAGCACGGTTGCTCCAGCAACGCCGTGGTCGAGAACATAGCGTGCCAGGGCCTGTCCGCCGGCCCAGGCAAAGGCCCAATAGGGCGGTGGCACGCCTTCGCGCCCCAGCTCTGCTTCGGTTTTGTACCACAGCGGCAGGACTTCGTTGGCCAAGTGCAGGCGGATTTCGGGGACCAGCGGCGGCGCTTGCAGCATTGCGTTGGCGCGAATGAAGGCGAGGGGCTCGGTCATTTCTGGGACGACGGTTTACGCCATCATGGTACCCGGCGCCAGTTCCCGTTCCGTCCCCCGGAAGACCCGCCCCGCGGTTAACGCTTCGGCCTGCTTTGGCGCGCATTACTCCGCCGCTTGCGCCAGCGCCCCGAAGCGCCGTTCGCGGGCGCGAAACGCTGTCAGCGCCGCGGTCAAATCGGTGGCAGCGAAATCCGGCCAGTTCTTCTCGATGAAATACAATTCGGCGTAAGCGCATTCCCACAGAAGGAAATCCGACAGCCGTTGTTCGCCGCTGGTGCGAATGAGAAGATCGACGTCCGGCCCCGGCGTGACGCCGCTTTTCACCGCAGCGACGATCGCCTCGCGGGCGGAATAATCAAGCGCTACGCGCAAAGTGAGGGCATCGCCCCATTCGGTCACCGCTTCCGTCCGCGTCATCTCGGCAACGAGATTTTCCGGCAGCCGGTCGCGGCGGCCGATGAAGGAAAGCCGCACGCCGTCGGCGACCAGCGCTTCGGTTTCGCTGTCGAGATACTGTTCGAACAGCTTGAGCAGATCAGCGACTTCTTCCGGTGGACGTTTCCAGTTGGCGGCGGAAAACGCATGTACCGTAAGGGTGCCGATACCGGCGTCGGGCGCCGCCTTGACGATCCGCCGCAAGGCTTCGATGCCGGCGCGATGACCTTCGCGGCGGGGCAGCCCGCGCGCCCGTGCCCAGCGCCCGTTGCCGTCCATGATCGCGGCGACATGCAGCATCTCTTTGCGTTGGAGGGAACTTGGCATTGCAAAGAATCCTTTCAAAAAAAGAGTCCTCAGCCCGGCACGACTTTCAATCGCGCCGCGCCAAAATCTTCGCCCGCCGTTGTGGCGGCATCGCGTACCACTTGTTCAAGCAGTGCCAGATATTCGAGAAAGCGTTTGCGGCCGCTCTTGGTCATTTTTATCGTCGTTTGCGGCCGGTTGCTCGCGAAGCTCTTATTGATCTCGACCAGGCCTGCTTCCTGCAGCACCTGCAGATGGCGGCTGAGATTGCCGTCGGTCAGCCCGCAAAGCGCTTTGAGATCGCCAAAGGCGAGGCCCTTCGGATGGGCGATAAGTGACGACAGCACGCCGAGCCGCGCCTTTTCGTGCATCACCCGGTCGAGCCCTTCAAAGGCGAAGGGCGCCTCAGTCTTCGCCATCGGTTTCTCCCGCAGCGAAATAGAGGAGCGTGGCCATCAGCGCCTGGCCGATCAGGAACGGCACGCCCATCAGCCATGGCGACAGTTCGTGCGTCTGGCTGGCCCAGAGCAGGCAGGTGAAGCCGGAAATCAAATAGAACGCCCCGGCATAGAACATGCTGCGCGGCAGGTTGTGCAGCGAGGCGTAGATGCCGAGGCTGACGAACAGTTGCCACAGACCCGGCATCATCCAAGTGTTCTCCGGCACGAAGTGCACCAGCAGCAGTGGCATGAAAAAGCTGGCGGCGGTGGCGGGCAGAAACTGCTCAATCGCCTGATCGATCATGGTGTCGGCGAGGCTCGAATGCAGGCGGCGCGAGCGACCTTGCATCTCGATGCGCACCACGGCACCGCACACGACGGCGGTTGCCATCCATTCGCCGCAGTAGAGAAGAGGCGTGCCAGCGATGGGAAGCAGGGTTTGGGCGGTCGCGGTGATGAGCGCGAGGATGCCGGTAATCGAGATCGCCACCGGGCCGTAGCCGCGGAAGGCGGTGTTGGAGGCGATCTGGCTGCGAATTTCGCAGATATCCGCCAACGCCTTGTCGATATCGCGCATCCGTTTCTCCCGCCCGAGACGTACTTTGCAATGCAAAGTATACGGCGACGCAAAGAAAATGCAAGAGGGCGGTCCGGTCTACCGGCTTGCTGCCGCGGCGGCCCGTCCGGCAGCGTAGTAGTGGTCGATGCGATGCTGCCAACGATGCCCAGCGGCGACCGCGGCCTGTCCGGCTTTAGCAATTTCGAACAGTGCGTCTTGGTCGGCGGCGAGGGCTTTGATCCGCGCCAGGGTTGCATCCAAAGCGGACCAGCGGAATTCAATGATCTCGGCGCCGTCTTTGAATTCGGTGTCGTAGAACGTGCTGGTATCGGTCACGGTCACGGCTCCGGCCAGCATCGCGGTCAGGGTGCGTTCGTGACTGCCTTCGCCGAAATTGGCGTTGGCGTTGAGCACGATCCGGCTCTGCCGCATCAGCGCCGGGATTTCCGCCGTCGCCACCGGGCCGCGCACGTCGACGTTCGGCTGGCGCGCGAACGCCTCGAACCCTTCACCGGCGATGGTCAGAGCCAAGCCACTGCGGACAGCCTGTTCGAGAAGACGCATGCGGCGCGCCGATCGCACCCAATCGTCGGCGATATAGGCGAGACTGCGCAAGGCTACGATACCCTCGCGCTCTTCCGGCCCGAGATGGGGCGCGTCCAGCGGAATGCCGAACGCCCTCAGCGCCGTGTCGAAGGCATCGAGTGCCGGGACCCAGTCGCGGTCGGATGCCGCTTCGATGGCCGTCGTGACGATCGTCTTTACCTGATCGGGCAATTCGTCGATCTGCGACGGCGCCGGCCGATAGCAGGTGCCGCAGAACAGCACTTCAATCGGGCGTTCGGCAGCATAGGCGTGCGCGTCGGCAGGCATCGCGGCTGGGTAGCCCAGCGCGCCATGCGGACAAAACCCGACATGGGCAAAGCGGCCGGGCCCGAACAGCGTGTTGATCGCACGCTGATGGCTGTGATCGACGACCAGAATACCGGCCTCGAACGGCGTGCTCTTGAGCCGCTCCATATGATGCAGCGGATGATCGACGAGTTGGGTGACGTGCGGTGCGCCAGTGATTTCGAAAATCGTGTGGCCCTTGGGGTCGCGATAGTTGCCGAGAATATTGAAGGTCAGCACCAGATCGAGCGGGCCGGCGGCTTCCAGGCGCTCGCCCAACTCGTCAGTGCGGAAGGTGGTCAAATCGAGCACGACGGCCTCGTCGCCGCGCGCTTCGATTGCCTCGGCCACCACATCCACGAAATGACGTAGCGCCCCGTAGCGGCTCTGGCCTTTGATCAACGCCGTTTTCACGCCGATGCCCCCGGAAACTCTCGTCGCGAGAGTAGGGCGATTCGGCCGCCGCCGGAGGGACGCGGCTAGTAATAAAGGTCGCGCTTGCCGCCTTCGATTTGCTTAAGCCGGTCTTCGGTGACCTGGCGCAGCTTCGGATTGGGAATCTGCTGCAGATGCTCGGCGATGATCTTTTCGCCCAGCGCTTTGGTATGCGGCGAAGCAAAATCGACCAGATATTCCTTCAGCGTCAAAATCGCGTTGGGCTGGCACAGGTTCTGGATTTCGCCCGACTTGGCCACTGCCATGAAGCGGTCGCCGGTACGGCCATTGCGATAGCACGCAGTGCAGAACGAGGGCAGGTGACCGGCTTCGGCGATGTCGTACATCACCTGATCGAGCGGGCGTTCGTCGTTGACCTTGAACTGGGTCGGCTGCGGCCGCACGCCCTTAGCGTTCTCTTCGCAGTAGCCGCCGACGCCGGTGCAGGAGCCGCCGGAAAGCTGCGAGATGCCCAGCTCCAAAAGCTCGTTGCGCAGGTTCGCTTCTTCGCGGGTGGAAATGATCATGCCGGTGTAAGGCACAGCCATACGGATGATGGCGATCAGTTTCTTGAACTCGTCGTCAGAGACGAGATAGGGGAAGCTGTCGAGATTGATGCCGCCGGCCGGGCGGATACGCGGCGCCGAAATCGTGTGCGGGCCGCAGCCGAATTCGGCTTCGAGATGCTCGGCATGCTGCATCAGCGCCAGCACTTCGAACTTGTGATCGTAAAGGCCGAATAAGACGCCGGCGCCGTTGTCGTCGATATCGGCGGCGTTGGAGCGGTCGAAAGCGGTGGTGTGCCAGTCGTAATCGTGCTTCGGCCCTTTTGGATGCACGCGGGCGTAGGTCTCGCGGTGATAGGTCTCTTGGAACAGGATGTAGGTGCCGATCTCGGCCGCCTTTAACTTCTTGTAATCCTCTACCGTCGTTGCCGCGATGTTGATGTTGATGCGGCGGATGTTGGCGTTCTTGGTCTCGACCGAATAGACCGCGCCAATGGCGTCGAGCACATAGTCGATCGGGCAGTTCACGGGGTCTTCGCCCGCTTCCATGGCGAGGCGCTTGTGGCCCATGTTGAGGAGCACCAGCGTCTCGGCCTTGATTTCGTCCATGGTCAGGCGGCGGCGGGCGAACTTATGACCCTGGCCGTAGCCGCAGTAGACGCAGGAATTGATGCAGTAGTCGGAAATGTAGAGCGGTGCGAACAGCACCAGGCGGCGGCCGTAAATCTTGCGCTTGATCGCCTTGGCGCATTTGTAGATCTCTTCGACCAGTTCGGCATCGTGCACGTTGAGCAGAATCGCGACTTCAGAAAGGGTCAGGCCGTGCGCCTGCTCCGCCTTCTTGATGATGGCTTCCACCGCATCGCGGCTGACCGCGCGCTTGCCCTCTTCGAGGGCGGTATAAATGGCTTTTTCGTCGATGAAACTGGCTTTGTCAAAAACCACGGCATGCTCCTCGGCCGGACGGTCCGGCCATTTTTTCTGTTCGATCGGCGCGAAAATTACGGCGCAGCCGAAGCGAAGTAACCAGTTTAGTTTAATTCAAGGGCGCAAAATAGTCGCATGCGTATATGGCCGTATTCCCACATAAAAAATACGGCTATTCGGCAGTGATCATCTTCACCGTCATGCCGCCGGTGATGGCGATGACCTTCATGGACATGCGACGCCGAAATCCGGCGCTCAGGATATCGCCGGGCGGCGGGATTTTCCGCGTGCTTGCCGCTGAGTTGTATCAGCCTGAGACAGTTTCGGCCTAACGCTAACCATCTGCTAGCCAATTGAACGCTTTTCATCCGCCGGTCGGAGAAAGCAACGGTTCCTTGAAGCCTCGTCTCTAGTGTCCTTTTCACGAGACCTGCTTACGGCGGGCCGACGCGCGTGGGTGGGATAAACCGCGTAATGGGGGAGCGGCGGTGACAAGACCGAGTCTGCAAACGAGTGCGAAGAGCGGAATCGATCTCGAACACGGTAATCGTCGTGGCGGGATCGAGAATCTTTGCGCGATCGTGCAAGACGTCGTCGGCGGCGATGTGGTCTCGGTCAATCTCGTCGAAGACGACCGCCTTGTCACGATCTGCTCGGGGCATGAAGGCGCGCTACGCTCACAGCGCCAAGGCACGCTGACCGATGCGGTGTTCGCCGCAGGCGACATCGTGGAATTTTGTGACCTCGACGAAGGCCCGCTGCTGCCGGAGGCTGGCGGTTTCCGCTCGGCTGTCGGCATTCCGCTGAAAGACAAAGAAGGCGCAGGCTTGGGGGCGCTCTGCCTCTACGGCCGGGCCACGCGCCAGCTTGACGGCGACGAGCGGCGGCGTTTGGCCAGGCTCGCCAGGGTGGTGGAAGAGCACATCCAGCACTACTTCACGACCGACAAGCTGCGCGAGCGCGAGATTCTTCTCAGTCAGGCGCGCGACCAGGCCGATGCGGCGAACCAGGCCAAGAGCACCTTCCTCGCCTCGATGAGCCACGAAATCCGCACGCCGATGAACGGCATCATCGGCATGAACGCACTTCTGCTGCGCACCAAGTTGGCGCCCGAACAGCGCCAATATGCCGAGGCGATGCGTCTGTCGGCCGATTGCCTGCTCTCGATCATCAACGACATCCTCGACATCTCCAAGCTCGAAGCCGGCAAGGTCGATCTGGAAGAGGCCGAGTTCATGCCACAGACGGTGGTGGAAGACGTCATCGAGCTGTTGTCGGCGCGCGCGTCCGAGAAGAACATCGAACTGGTCGGATATGCCGATCGCGGCGCTCACCGCGCTCTCATGGGTGATGCCGCGCGCCTGCGACAGGTGTTCCTCAATCTTCTCACCAACGCCATCAAGTTCACCGAGAAGGGCCATGTTGCGCTGCTGATGACCTCGCAGCCCGGCGCCGACGGCAAGACCAAGCTGAAGGTCTGCATCGAAGACACCGGCATCGGCATCAGCGACGACGCCAAGGGCCGGCTGTTCAAGAAATTCCAGCAGGCTGACAATACGATTGCGCGCAAATACGGCGGCACCGGCCTGGGCCTGTCTATTTGCATGCAGCTCATCCACCTCATGAATGGCGAGATCGGCGTGGCCGACCACGAAGGTGGCGGCAGCGTGTTCTGGTTCGAGATCGAATTGCCGAACGCCAATGTGGCCGACACCAGCCGAGACGATGTGCTGTCCGGCAAGCGCATTCTGGTGGTCGACGACCTCGCCATCAATCGCATGATCTTCAAGAGCCAGCTTGAGGCGCACGGCGCTGTCGTCGGCGAGGCGGGCGACGGCCCGGCCGCTTTGGGCGCACTGGTGATGGCGGAAGCTTCGGGTGAGCCTTATGACTCCGTGCTGCTCGATCACGCCATGCCAGGCCTTTCCGGTGAGGCGGTGGCGGCCAAGATCAGGTCCAACGCATCGCTCGTCCGGACACGGATCGTGATGGCGTCTTCGATCGGTAAGGTGCTCCAGTCGGAATGCAAGGTCGGTGTCGATGCCGTGCTGACCAAGCCGGTGCGCGAAACGACTCTGGTGCAGAATCTGCAATCCGACACGCGCACAGAAGCGGCGATTGCCGCGTCGATTCCACTGGTCACCGCGCCGGACGCGCTCGCCGCACCCTCCGAACCGGCCGCCGTCGAGGACGTTCCGGAACCGATCAGGAGCCGCGGCCGCGTGTTGCTCGCCGAGGACAACGAGATCAACGTCATGGTCGCGCGCACGCTGCTTGAATCGGCGGGCTATGCGGTCGAGGTCGCTGGCGACGGCGTGCAGGCGGTGGAAGTGGCCAAGTCGGGTAGCTTTGACGTCATCCTGATGGACATGCAGATGCCGCGCATGGGCGGTATCGAGGCGTCGAAAATCATCAAGGCACTGCCGCCACCGGCCGGCAGCGTCCCGATCGTGGCGATGACCGCCAACGCCATGCGCGAGGACAAGGATGCCTGTACCGCGGCCGGCATGGTCGAATTCGTCACCAAGCCGATCAATCCGGACACCTTCCTAGCCGTCATCGCGCGGTTCTCTTCGGCCGAGTTGTGGCTAGAAGACGATGGCGGTGACTGCGAACCGGCGCAGCAGGAGGTCTCCGAACTCGACGAGGAAAAGCTCGACGCGCTCGCCAAGGTGTTGCCGCCGGACCGCTACAACGCCATGCTGCTGGCCTATCTTTCCAACACGCGCGGCACCTTGCAGCGCATCGAAGCGGCGGCTGAAAAGCTCGATTTCGACACCATCCGCCACGAAGCGCACGATCTGAAGTCGAATTCCGGCACCTTCGGCGCCATGCGGGTGTGTGCGCTCTCCGAGCAACTCGAACGCGCTTGTCAGTGCAGCGACGACGCCGAAGTGCCGCGCTTGGTCGATGGTTTGCACACCGCCTCGCAAGCCGCTTGGCTCGCCATCGGTCAGCGCGCGCAGAAGCCCGTGGCAGCGTAAGCCGTCACCCAACCCAGGTCGAAATCACCATTGCTGCCGCGATCAAGGCGCCGGTTTCGCGGTTGGCGTGAAACAATTTCAGGCATTTTGCCGAATTGTCGATCTCGAGTTCGCGCACTTGCCACATCATGTGGGCGCCTGCTGCCAGCATCAGGAAAACGAACACCCCACCCGTGTGCTCGGTAAATCCCGCCGCCAGGATCAGTGTGAAGGCGACCGCATAAAAACCGAGAATCCACTCGCGGGTGCGCTTGCCAAGCAGCCGCGCCGTCGATTTCACCCCGATCAGGGCGTCGTCGTCTTTGTCCTGATGGGCATAGATGGTGTCGTAACCCAGCGTCCAGAAGAACAGCCCGGCGTAGAGATAGAGGTCACCGATATCGACGCCACCGGTTTGCGCCGCAAAACCGAGCACCGCGCCCCAGTTGAAGGTCAGTCCCAGCCACGCCTGCGGCCACCAAGTGATGCGCTTCATGAACGGATAGGCCGCCACCAGCACCAGCGAGGCAAAGCCGAGGATGATTGCCATCCGGTTCAGTAGCAGCAGCACGATCAGCCCGACCAAGCACTGCCCGATGGTGAACAGCCACGCATTGCGCACACTGACGGCGCCGGAGGGGATCGGGCGGCCGCGCGTGCGCGCCACCGCCGCATCGAAATCGCGGTCGACGATGTCGTTATAGGTACAGCCCGCACCGCGCATGACCACCGCGCCGATGCCGAGGAGAACGACCAGGAAAATGTCGTGCAAGGTCCCGAACGGGCGGCTATCGGCGGCGGCCCCCAGGATCAGCCCGAACACGCACGGCCAGTAAAGCAGCCAGGTGCCGATCGGCCGGTCCAGCCGCATCAACCGCAGGTATGGCTGCAGCTTCGGCGGGGCGCGATCCACCAGGACCGCGGCCACGGCATCTGCAGGCTTGACGAGTGTCTCGGGGTTTTCTGTCATACTGGCCATACCAGGAACCGGGAGTCGTTATGCCACAAATCGGGCGCGGGTTGCGATGGCGTTTGCTAGCCATCTTGGCGCTGGCTTTGGCCGCTTGCGGCCGCAGCGCCCACAAGGAAATCGAATTGTCCGCTGCCCCAGTGCGTCATGTGGTAGCCAGCCTGGCCAAGAACGACCAGTGGAAGCCGGGCAAATGCCTGTGCGTCGGCCATTACCGCGACGAGGCGGTGGAAGATTTCCCGCCCGGCCTGCTCGACGCCGAATTCGCCAAGCATCGGTTTCTGCGCAAGTGGTCTCAGTGCGAGCCTTATTACGGCCGGGCGGCGAAGGCCAAAGGCTGCGAGGGCGGCATGACCGACTTTATCTGCAGCGTCGCGGAGCGCTCCGACCTGCCCAGCGGCACCGCGCGCGTCCTCTGCCACGTCAACGGCGAAAGCGAAGCCTTGCAAAAGGCCGGCTACCTGCAAGACGAATATGATGTGACCGAGGAGAACGGCAGCTTGGTCGTCAAACCCGTCAGCTTGAACGGAACGGGGAAGATTCATGAGTGACGATCTGACCTATCTCGGCGGCAAACTCCGTCTCTTTGTCGAGGCGGCGCTGGGGCAAGGCGCGCGTGTCGTGATCGAAGAAGGGCAGGCGCATTACGTGCTGCATGTGATGCGGGCCAAAGCGGGCGACCGGCTCAGTCTCTTCAACGGCAGCGACGGCGAATGGCTGGCCGAGGTTTCCGAAACCGCCAAGCGCACTTGCACGGTGGAGTGTACGCAGCAAATCGCGCCGCAGTCGCAGGTGCCGGATGTGTGGCTGGTGTTCGCGCCGGTCAAGAAAACCCCCGCCGATTACCTCACCCAAAAGGCGACCGAGCTTGGTGTGCGGGTGCTGCAACCGGTTATCACCCGGCGCACCATCGTCACCCGGGTCAACACCGAACGGATGCGCGCCAACGCGGTGGAAGCCGCCGAACAATCGGGCCGGGTGAGCGTTCCCGAAATCCGCGAGCCGCTGGGGTTCGACAAGCTGCTGGCGGCATGGCCTGTGGAGCGCCGGATTCTATTCTGTGACGAAGGCGGCGACGCCGCGCCGATTGCCGAGGCGCTGCAAAAAGCTCCGCGCGGTTCTTGGGCCGTCTTCACTGGTCCCGAAGGCGGGTTCGATCCGGCTGAGCGCGCCCTTTTGCGAAGTCTGCCGCTGGTCACGCCGGTGTCGCTGGGGGCGCGCATTTTGCGGGCGGATACGGCGGCACTCGCGGCGCTGGCGGTCTGGCAATCAGTTTGCGGCGATTGGCACTAAGTCCTAAACTTGAAAAGCTTGCGCGCGCCGGGTTGCCGGACCGTCGTTCCGTACCTACATAGGCGTCGCGGCCCCGCGCAATTTCCGTACTCGTAACGCGGGCTTTGCCTGAAAGAGGTTGCCATGTCCATTCCGCAGTCGGCCGGCGGGCCTATTGAATCGCGTGACGACCTCGTGCGTTATCTGGCCGACGGCAGCAAGCCGCACAGCGAGTGGCGCATCGGCACCGAGCACGAGAAATTCGTCTACTGCCTGAAGACCCACAACCCGCTGCGCTACGAAGGCGTTCCCGGCATCAAGGCGCTGCTCGAAGGCATGAAGCAGTTCGGCTGGCAGCCGGTGATGGAAGGCGAGAACATCATCGGCCTGACCCAGAACGGCGCCGGGATCAGTCTGGAGCCGGGCGGGCAGTTCGAGTTGTCGGGCGCGCCCTTGAAAACGGTGCACGAGACCTGTGCCGAGGTGAACATCCACAAGCAGCAGGTGCGCCAGGTCGCCGCCGAGATCGGAGCGGGCGCCCTCGGCCTCGGCTATGCGCCGACCTGGCCGCTGTCGGAAGTCTATCCGATGCCGAAAGGCCGCTATGAGATCATGAAGCGCTATATGCCCAAGGTCGGCGGCTATGGCGAAGAGATGATGTTCCGCACCTGCACCGTGCAGGTCAATCTCGACTTCTCCTCCGAAGCCGACATGATTAAGAAATTCCGCGTCGCTCTGGCGCTGCAACCGGTGGCGACCGCCTTGTTCGCCAACTCGCCGTTCCGCGAAGGCAAGCACAACGGGTTTCTCTCTTATCGCGCCCAAGTCTGGAGCGATGTCGACAACGATCGCGCCGGCATGCTGCCGTGGGTGTTCGATGCCGGCATGGGCTTCGAGCGCTATGTCGATTACGTGCTCGATGTGCCGATGTATTTCATCTATCGCGACGGCAAATACATCGATCTGGCGGGCAAGAGCTTCCGCGATTTCCTGGCGCACAAAATCCCCGAAGTGAAGCACATCGATCCGCAGATGTCGGATTGGGCCGATCACCTCACCACCATTTTCCCGGAAGTGCGGCTCAAGAAATTCCTCGAGATGCGCGGCGCCGACGGCGGTACCTGGCGGCGCATCTGCGGCCTGCCGGCGTTATGGGTCGGCATTCTCTACGACGATGTCGCCCTCGATGCCGCTTGGGACTTGGTCAAGGACTGGACCACTGCCGAGCGTCAGGCGATGCGCGATTGCGTGGCACGCACGGCCTTCCAGACGCCGTTCCGCAAGACCACCGTGTGGGAATTGGCGCAGCGCATGCTCGATATTTCGGCGGAAGGCCTGAGGCGCCGCGCCGCGCACGACTCCATCGGCATGACGGAGGAGGGCTTCCTTGTCCCCTTGCGTGAACTGGTGAACCGCGGCTACACGCGCGCCGAGGAACTTTTGCAGAAATACCGCACCGACTGGGGCAAGGACCTCAAGCAGATTTTTACCGAGTACAATTTTCTTTAGCGCGATTACTGGTTCAGCACGTCGATGCGCGCCTTGCAGAAAACGGTGGCGTTTTGCGGGAGCACGCGCTTGGTCTCGGCGGTGCTTTGGGACATGACCGAGATCGTCTTGGCGGTGAGGTCGGCGCAGACCAGCGCGACATTGCTATCGGCGTGCGGCGCTTTCGGGTCGGGCACGGCGCAGACCATGCTGGCGTTGTACTGACTCTGCACCAGCTTCTGCGTCTGGTAGCTGCGTTGACCGGTGCCGAGGTGGAAGTAACCGGCGCCGTTGATAGTTTGAGTGTATTGCGCGTCCTCGCCGAAGCAGATGGCGATCCAGGTCGTCTCGGCCGGCGCTTTGGCGGGCGGCGCCGCGGGCTTGTGAGCCGGTTTTGCCAGGGCCGTGCCGGTCATCATCGCCAGCGCCGTTACCAACACCAATGCCCGCATGGTTCCTCTCCGCGAAATTCGGCCAGATAATTGTCTCATCCGGATGAATGAAGCAACCGGCTTTAATGAACGTTGACCACGGCCTGACAGAACAGCGGTGCTTTTTCCGGCTTGACGCCTTTGGCGAGGTCGGCGCCTCTCAGTATCCGGATGGTCTGGCCGTCACTGTCGGCACAGACCGTGGCGATGTCGTTGGCGCGCACCTTGGCGGGAACGCTGCCGCACACCATCTTGCTGTCGAGGAAACTCTGCTTGAGCTTGACCGTTCTATAGGTGCCGTCGCCGTGGCTGACATGCAGATAACCTTCGGCACCGGTGATCTGTTGGTACTGGACCTGCTGGTCCTGACAAGCGGCCGTCCACATCCCGGCCTCGGCCGGCACTGTCGCCGCCAGCAAGGCCATCACGAGCAATCCGCGCATAAGAGCCTCCATTTTCAGAACCAATCCTAACGCTATTTTGTGTTCGGATTGCGCCGCGGATCGTTCTGGCGCGCGACCATCCAGCCGGGATATTCTGGCTTCAGCGCCGAAAGGTCGTCCAGCCGCGCCATTTCCACATCCGACAAGCGCAGGTCCGCCGCCGCGAGGTTGTCATTGAGCTGCTCGAGCGTTTTGACGCCGGTAATCACGCTGGTGACGAAGGGCCGCGACAGCACCCAAGCCAGCGCCACCCGTGCCGGACTGACGCCGTACCCGGCGCCGATCTCGCGCATCGCATCGACCAGTTTGAACGCCAGCTCCTTGTCGACCGGCGGAAAATCGAATTTCGACCGCCGCGCGCCGTCTGGCCCCTCAGCATCGCGCGAAAACTTGCCGGAGAGAATGCCGCCGGCCAGCGGGCTCCACACCATCAGGCCCATCTTCTGGTCGGCCAGCATCGGGGCAATGTCGCGTTCGAGGTCGCGCCCGGCGATGGAGTAATAGGCTTGCAGACATTCGAACCGCGCCGTCCCGCGCTTATCGGCCAGGCCTTGCGCTTTCATGATGCGCCACGCTTGCCAGTTCGACACGCCGATGTAGCGCACCAAGCCGCGGCGCACGAGATCGTTGAGGCTTTCCATCACGTCTTCCACCGGCGTGACGAGGTCCTGCGCATGCACTTGATAAAGATCGATGTGGTCGGTTTGCAGCCGCTCAAGGCTGGCCTGCACCGCATCCATGATGTGCCCGCGGGAGAGGCCGGCATCGTTGGGCGTCGGGCTCATGCGGCCGTAGACCTTGGTCGCCACCACGACGTCCGACCGTTTGACGCCGATATCCTTCAGTGCCTTGCCGAGCAGCGTTTCCGCCAGCCCTTCGGAATAGACATCGGCGGTATCGATGAAATTGACCCCGGCTTCGAGCGCACGCGCAACCAAGCTGGTCGCCGTCTTCTGATCGACCTTGCCGACCGCCTCGAAGAACCCCTTGCCGCCGAAGGTCATGGTGCCGAGACAGATTTCCGACACATAGAACCCGGTATTGCCGAGCATCCGATAGCGCATGGTCATTCTCCCAGTTGCGGTAACACGAAGGCGCCGTCCGTGCCGCGCGTCAGCGGTTTGACCCAGACGACGTGGCGCATCGCCAGGGTGCCGTAAAGATGCGGGAACAATTCTCCGTCCCGCGACGGCTCCAAGCGTAAGCCTTCCAGCCCAGCCTCGTCGATCGCGACCAGCACCAGATCGCTCGCGTCTGCGTAGTATTTGGCCAGAGTCCCAGCCACCTGGGGCGCCTGCGAAAAATGGATAAAGCCGTCCTTGCGGTCGAGCGGCGAACCATCATACCTGTGTCGCTCTATCGCTTGCGTCCATTCCGCGGCCGGACAAATCTTGTAGATCATCGTGGTGTTCCGAAGGCTGCGCCCTTTCCTATCCCGGTCCTCCGCCCTCGGCAAAGAGGCTTCATGCGAAACCTGCTGCAGAAACTGCCATTTCCGGTGGAGTTCGCGGTGGTCGTGGCCGGTGCTTTCGGGCTGACCATCGTCTCCAGCGCTTTGGCGCTTCTCCATCATCATACCGGCACGGCGGGACCGGCCGAGATGGGCGTGTGGCGCACGGTGGGGCTGGAAGCGATCACTCTCGTCGTGCTCGGCGCGTTTCTGTGGGCTCGCGGCTGGACGGCCAAGCGCCTGGGGCTGGGCACCCATTGGATCGACGGGCTATGGGGGCTGGCGTTGGCGGCCGGCAGTTATGTCGCCATCTTCTTGGTCTTTATCCTGCTGGCCAAACTCGCCCCCGGCTTGCTTCACCCTGCGGGCCGGGCTGCCGCCGTGGCGACGCCCGCGTTGACGCCTTACGCCGTCGGCGCCTTGGTCCTGGTCAATGCGGTGTACGAAGAGGTCTTCGTCGCCGGGTACGTCATCACCGCGCTGAAGGAAAAATCGCTGCCCAATCTCGCGATCAATCTCAGCATCGCGCTCCGGCTGGCGGCGCATCTGTTCCAAGGCACCATGAGTCTGGTGTTGATGATCCCGATCGGCCTTATCTTCGGCACTTGGTACGTGCGCTCCGGCCGCTTATGGCCGCTGATCCTGGCCCACGTCCTGCTCAACGCCTGGAGCTACGCGGCGTATATCAAATGGTGAGGGGGCATACCGACGGCCCTAATCCCAAACTTTTTCGTCATGGCCGCCCTTGAGGCGGCCATCCAGTCGGCGAGCGTCTGCGAGCCGAGAAAAACCTTGATGGCCGGGTCAAGCCCGGCCATGACGAAGAGGGGGAGCAGGCAATTTCGATGCGAGATGGCGATAGACCATCTGGCAGACACCGAATAGCTCTCTCTCTTACGCCGCCGTCCCGCCCACCGTCAGCCCGTCCATTCGCAGCGTCGGTTGGCCGACGCCGACGGGCACGCTTTGTCCGTTCTTGCCGCAAGTGCCGATGCCGGCATCCAGTTTCATGTCATTGCCGATCATCGTCACGCGCGTGAGGCAGTCGGGGCCGTTGCCGATCAGGGTGGCGCCTTTGATCGGGGCGCCGACTTTGCCGTTTTCGATCCGGTAGGCTTCGGTGCAAGTAAACACGAACTTGCCGTTGGTGATGTCGACTTGGCCGCCGCCGAAATTGGTGGCGTAGATGCCTTTGTCGACGCTGGCCAGAATTTCTTCCGGGCTTTTGTCGCCCGCCAGCATGTAGGTGTTGGTCATCCGCGGCATCACCGGGCTAGCGTAGCTTTCGCGCCGGCCGTTGCCGGTGGGCGCCATGCCCATCAGCCGCGCGTTCTGGCGGTCCTGCATATAGCCTTTCAGAATGCCGTCCTCGATCAGCACGGTGCGCGAGGAGGGCGTGCCCTCATCGTCGATGGAAAGCGAGCCGCGCCGTCCGGCGATGGTGCCGTCATCGACCACCGTCACACCGGGCGCCGCCACGCGCTGGCCGAGCAGACCGGCAAAGGCGCTCGTCTTCTTGCGATTAAAATCGCCTTCCAAGCCATGGCCGATGGCTTCGTGGAGCAGAATGCCCGGCCAGCCCGGACCGAGCACCACGGTCATTTCGCCCGCGGGCGCCGGAATGGACGCGAGATTCACCAGCGCTTGGCGCAGCGCTTCATCGACCGCCGCTTGCCAATACTCCGGTTGGATATAAGCCTCGTAGCCGCCGCGGCCGCCACCGCCGTAACTGCCGGTTTCCTGGCGGCCGTCCTGTTCCACCACCACCGACACGTAAAGGCGCACCAGCGGCCGCACATCGCGGTAGGTCTCGCCGCCGGCGCGGATGATTTCCACCGTCTGCCATTCGCCCGCCAGCGAGCACGACACCTGCCGGATGCGGCTGTCTTTGCCCCGCGCGTAAGCGTTCATTTCTTCCAGCAGCTTTACTTTGTGTTCGAAGGCCGCCGACGCTAGCGGATCGATGTCGGCATAAAGCTTGATGTTGGTACGGGCAGGGGCGGCCGAGGCAACGCCGGAATGACCTTTGGCGACGGCTTGCACGGCGCCAGCGGCGCGGGCGATGGCGGCTTCGGAAAGTTCGTTGGCATGGGCAAAGCCGGTAGCCTCGCCGCAGACCGAGCGCAGGCCGAAGCCTTGGGTAGTGTCGAAATTGGCCGCCTTCAGCCGGTTGTCGTCGAAGGCGAACGACTCGCTCTGACTGTATTCGAGGTACAACTCGCCATCGTCGGCGCCTTTCAGGGCGTCATCGACCTGGGCCTGGACGTTTGTCCGGCTCATTCCCGTGCGTTCGAAAAACAGGTCGTTAGCCATGGAAAATCCTCGTTAAGGCCGGAGCAGGTTGGCAACATAGGGGCGCGTTGGGTTATGATCCACCCCGGCGCAAATGGCGGCATCCTGCCGCACCTTTCACTTGCCCAATTCGCCCGTACTGCTTTGAATTGGACTTATTAAAGTAATCTCTCCCCGGCGGATTTCAACGTAAAGTCCGTGTCTACACGAGGCCCGAGGAATGTCGTTCAGGAGAATGGTCACATTGGCGCTCGGGTTGCCCTTTTTTGCGGGCGCGGCGCTGGCTCAGGCGCAAAATTGGCAGACCGGACTACCGCCAGCAGCCACACCGGTGATGGAGCGCATCGCGCAGTTTCATAACGAACTGCTGTTGATCGTGACGGCGGTCTTCCTGCTCGTGGCGGTGCTCCTGATGACCGTGATCGTCCGCTTCAACCACCGCCGCAATCCGGAGCCGTCCACGACGCAGCACAATGCGGCGCTGGAAGCGGCCTGGATCATCATTCCGGTTGCGATTCTCGTCCTCATCGCGCTGCCGTCGTATGGCCTCCTCACGTACGAGGCCGAGAGTCCCCAACCCGATGTCACCATCCAAGCGACGGGGCATCAGGGGCACTGGACTTATGCCTATTCCCACGAGGACGGCCTGCAGTTCGACTCCAGCGCGCTGTCCGAAGCCGCGGCGAAAGAACGGGGCGAGCCGCGGCTCCTTGGGGCCGACAATCCGCTGGTTGTGCCGGTGAACAAGACGGTGGAAGTAATGACGACCGGCGCCGATGTGATCTATTCCTGGGCGGTCCCGGCCTTCGGCGTGAAGCTCGACGCGCTTCCCGGCCGCCTCAATCACACCTGGTTCAAGGCCACCAAAACCGGAACCTATTACGGTCCGTGCGCGGAACTGTGCGGGGCGGGGCAGGCGTTCCTGCCGATTGAGGTAAAAGTGGTGAGCGCGCGCGACTACGTCCTTTGGCTCGCCGCCGCCAAAGAGAAATACGCCGGCGATGGGCCCCAGCGCGTGGCGGCGAATTTCTAGAGCATTTCACCGTTTCGCTGAAACGCTCTAGATTCTTTGTTTGTTGCGTTTTCGGACGGAAAGCCGGTTTCCACTTTTCCTGAAAACGCTCTAGGAAAGTTTCTTATGTCAGATGCGTTCGAGATCGCTGACGTCGGCACCGTGCACGAAGATCACCCGCGCGGCTGGCGGCGCTACGTCTATTCCACCAACCACAAGGACATCGCCACGATGTACCTGTGGTTTGCGGTGGTCGCCGGAATCGCCGGCGGCGGCTTGTCGATGCTGATCCGGGCCGAGTTGATGGAACCGGGTCTGCAGATCTTCAAGAACCCGCACCTGTTCAACGTGCTGGTGACCGGCCACGGCCTCATCATGGTGTTCTTCATGGTCATGCCGGCGCTGATCGGCGGTTTTGGCAACTGGCTGGTGCCGCTGATGATCGGCGCCCCCGATGTGGCGTTCCCGCGGCTCAACGCGCTCTCGTTCTGGCTGTTGCCGTTCTCGTTCGCGCTGCTGATCCTGTCGCTGTTCGTGGACGGTGACGCGGGGGGCAGGGGCGCCGGTTCGGGCTGGACCTCCATTGCGCCGCTGACCACCACCGGTTCGCCCGGTCCGGCGACGGATTTCGTGATCTTCGCGCTGCACATCGCGGCGGCGTCGGTGATCCTCGGCGCCATCAATTTCATCACCACCATCCTCAACATGCGCAGCCCCGGCATGACGCTGCACAAGATGCCATTGTTCGTCTGGAGCATCTTGGTGACCGCGTTCCTTCTCCTGCTTGCCATGCCCGTTCTGGCGGGCGCTATCACCATGCTGCTCGCGGACCGCCATTTCGGCACCAGCTTCTTCAATCCGGCGGGTGGCGGCGATCCCTTGCTTTACCAGCAGCTATTCTGGTTTTTCGCGCAGCCCGCCCTTACCGCGGTGATGCTGCCCGCATTTGGCATCATTGGCCATGTCGTAGCGGCATTTGCCAAGAAACCAGTGTTCGGCCATCTCGGTGTCGCCTATGCCATGGTGACGATCGGCTTCATCAGTTTCATGAGCTGGGCCGATCACCTCTACACCGCAGGCCTGACCGCCGGCACACGCACCTGGTTCATGTTCGCGGCGCTGGCGATGGTGGTTCCGGTCGTCGTTGTGATATCGTCCTTCATCGCGACCCTATGGGGCGGCTCGATCACCTTCAAGCCGCCGATGCTATTCGCCGTCGCATTCATCGTCCTGTTCACGATCGGTGGTCTCAGCGGCATCGTGCTCGCCAATCCGGGCCTGGCGCCGGTGCTGCACGGCACCGCCTATGTCATGGCGCATCTGCATTACGTTTTTGGCACCAGCGCGGTGTTCGCGATCTTTGCCGGCTGGTACTTCTGGTTCCCCAAGTTCTTCGGCTATCTCGCCAACGAGACCTTGGCCAAGATTCACTTCTGGATAACCTTCTTCGGCGTCAACATTGCGTTCTTCCCGCTGCACTTCCTCGGGCTCAGCGGCATGGGGCGCCGCATTGCGGACTATAGCGACGCCTATGCCGGCTGGAATTTCGTGTCGTCGATCGGCGCTTTCGTTACCGGCGGCGGTGTTGTGGTTTTCCTCATCATGCTCGTCGAAGCCTTTGCCAAGAAGCGCAAAGCAGGCGACAATCCCTGGGGCGCCGGAGCGACGACTCTGGAATGGACGCTGTCGTCGCCACCGCCGTTCCGTACCTTCAACGAGCTACCCAAAATAACGTGAGAGCCATGAAAATCTCAGAAAAGAAACAGACGAAATCCCGCAAAGCCCCCCGCGGTCCCGGCAAAGTCGGTGCGCGTTCGGGCAAACCGGCGTTCAAGGCCCGTTCCAGCCGCGCCGTACGCCATCTGTCGAAGCAAGCGCTCGACGAAGTTGCCGGCGAGAACGAGCGGGCCGAGGCCAAGCTCGCCGATCAGATCCACCGTGTCGCCCATCCCGAACCGCTGATTGAAGCGATGGTGCTGAACAGCGGCAAGCCGGGCAAGAAGGTGGGCAAGAAGAAGCCGACCGTGGCCGTTGCCAAGAAGCGCGCCGCCGAAGCGTTGCTGAAAGAACTGGACGAAGCTGCCCGTCACAAGGCGCAGCGCCGCGCCAAGCGCCGTGCCTCCGCGCGAGCATTGAAGAAAGCCCGCGGCGAATGAGTTTGTACGTGCATCTTTCCTCCCCCGTCCTTCACGGGGGAGGTAGATTTCCACGCATGAAAGGGGCGTCGCGTAAATGACGTCCCTTGATACCGATCTGTCCACTTTCCGCCCCGTTGCGACGGTGGAAGATTTCTTCGCGCTCTTGAAGCCGCGCGTCATGTCGCTGGTCGTCTTCACCGGCCTCGCCGGTCTCGTTGTGGCGCCGGGACCGATCCACATCCTGACCGCATTCTCCGCGCTGCTTTGCATCGCGGTCGGGGCCGGAGCTTCGGGCGCCCTTAACATGGCCTACGAGGCCGACATCGACGGCTTGATGACGCGTACGGCGGCGCGGCCGGTTCCGCGTGGAATCATTGCGCGCGGCGATGCGCTCGCTTTCGGCTGGAGTCTGTCGGTCGCGTCGGTTGCGCTGATGCTGCTTTTCGTGAATGCGCTGGCGGCTGCGCTCTTGGCCTTCACGATTTTCTGGTACGTTGGTGTCTACACGCTCGGCCTCAAGCGCCGCACGCCGCAGAACATCGTCATCGGCGGTTTGTCGGGGGCGATGCCGCCCGCCATCGGCTGGGCCGCGGTGACCGGCACCCTGGTGTGGCAGCCGCTGCTTCTGGTCGCGATTATCTTTTTCTGGACGCCGCCGCATTTCTGGTCGCTGGCGCTGTTTTCGAGTAGCGATTACAGCCGCGCCGGGGTGCCGATGCTGCCCGTCGTCGCCGGCAAGCGCAGCACGCGCCGTCACATCCTCGCCTATGCGCTGCTGCTGGTGCCGCTGGGGCTGGCGCCGCCGGTGTTCGGCATGGCGGGCCCCGTTTATCTCGCCGCCGCAGCCACCCTTGGCACGCTCCTCATCTGGCGCGCGGCGGGCGTGCTGGCCGAACGCGACGAGGCGAAAGAGCCTGCGGCGCGGCGCCTGTTTACCGTCACCATTTTCTATCTGTTTGCGCTGTTTGCGGCGCTGATTGTGGAACGCCTTGCCGGGGTGGCTCCGCTCCATGCCGCGCTCTGACAAATTCGCGCGCGAAAAGCGCCGGCGCGCTATCGCCATTGCGGTTGTTCTTGCCAGCCTGGTTCTGCTTTTCTATGTGATGACCATGGTTCGCGTTCACCCGTAGGAAAACCTGATCGATGGCGCAAGGCGAGGTCAAGCACGATTATCATCTGGTCGACCCGAGTCCGTGGCCGGTGGTCGGTGCGCTCGGCGTCTTCCTCATGATGATCGGTGCCGCGTTCTGGCTGAACAAAACCTATGCCGGGTTCGGCGTGCTCGCCGGAATCCCATGGATTTTCGCCATCGGCTTGGCGCTGGTGCTTTATACGATGGCGGGTTGGTGGCGCGATGTCATCACCGAGTCCGTGGTCGAAGGTGCTCACGCGCCGGTGGTCAAACTCAGCCTGCGCTACGGCATGGTGTTGTTCATCGTGTCCGAAGCGATGTTCTTCGCGGCGTGGTTTTGGGCCTGGTTCAATTTCGCGTTGTTTCCGTACGACACCGCGCTGACGGGCTGGCCGCCCGCCGGCATCGTCCCCCTCGATCCCTGGCAGTTGCCGCTGCTGGGCACGGTGATCCTTCTTACCTCCGGCACCACGGTGACCTGGGCCCATCACGCCATTCAGACCGGCAACAAACGGGGCGCCATCCTGGCCCTGTCGCTCACGGTCATTCTGGGCGTCAGCTTCACCGTTCTTCTGGCGACGGCCTGCGCCCAGGCGCCGTTCAGCTTCGGCTTCAAAGGCGCGGCGCTCACCGCCTTCACCGATCCGGCACATACCAGCCTGGCGGCAG
This sequence comes from Alphaproteobacteria bacterium UBA1301, assembly GCA_002307725.1. Classification (GTDB taxonomy): domain Bacteria; phylum Pseudomonadota; class Alphaproteobacteria; order Micropepsales; family Micropepsaceae; genus Rhizomicrobium. The sequence goes on from DBUB01000011.1 coordinate 118,286, forward strand.
GGCAGGGCAATCTCGGCGCGATCTACGGCTCGATCTTCTTCATGGCGAACGGCATTCTCGGTATCCATGTCGCTGCCGGCACGGTGTTCCTCGCCGTCTGCTTGGGGCGCGCGATCCGCGGCCACTTCACGCCCACGCGCCACTTCGGCTTCGAGGCCGCCGCTTGGTTTTGGCATTTCGTCATTGTGATCTGGCTGATCCTGTTCGTCGCCGTTTATGTGTTCGGGCGGGGCTGATCTGCTCCGTTTTTGCCGAATTGACCGCGCATGCCGCGCCGCCTACTTCTCTCGTCGGAAATGGAGAAAAGTCTCGTGAGAATTTGTGTTTATGCCGGCTCCAGCGTCGGGGCGCGGCCGGAGTATCGAGTTGCGGCGGCGGAGCTGGGCGCGCTGTTGGCGGACGAAGGCATCGGCCTCGTTTACGGCGGCGGCAATATCGGCTTGATGGGTGTGGCGGCAGATGCGGCGCTGGCCAAAGGCGGCGAGGTGATTGGTGTCATCACCGAGCAATTGCACGGCCACAATCTCTCGCACACCGGCCTGACGCGGCTCGAAATCGTCCCCACTATGCACGACCGCAAGGCACTGATGGCCGATCTGTCGGATGCCTTCGTTGCGCTGCCGGGCGGCATCGGCACGTTCGAGGAATTGTTCGAGGCCTGGACCTGGGCCCAACTCGGCGTTCACGCCAAGCCGGTGGCGCTGTTCAACGCTGGCGGTTTTTACGACAAGCTGGCCGGGTTCCTCGACCATGTGGTGGAAGAGAAATTCCTCAAAGCCGTCCATCGCCAGACGCTGGTGGTGGAAAGCGATCCGCGCGCGTTGCTGAAGTCCCTGCGCGAAAACCCGGTGCCGTACGTGCCCAAGTGGTTGGATAAGGTGGCGGGGGAGCAGCCGCCGAAATAGGGGGCCGTTGATCGTGGCCGCATACGTTTACGTCCTGGGCAGCGAACACGCCGGCAGCCGCCGCACCTATGTCGGCTGGACCACCGATCTCGACCAGCGTCTAGCCCGCCACAATGCCGGCACCGGTGCCAAATCCACCCGCGGGCGGGTGTGGGCGCTGCTCTACGCCGAACGCTTCAAGACGCGCAGCGAAGCCATGAGCCGCGAATGGCACCTGAAACGCGACCGGCTATTTCGCAAAGCGCTGGGGGCGGGGTGAGGGGGGCGCCTCTCCCCCTCATCGTCATGGCCGGGCTTGACCCGGCCATCCATCTGGCACGACACCAGACGGGAACACCGCCTGGATGGCCGGCTCGGAGGCCGGCCATGACGAAGGGGTGATAATTCCTTCGAAACGTGCTTTTTAGTCAGTGCCAAGAGACCGCTTTCCGCGGCCTCCTCGAACAACATTCTTGCTGAACCCATGCGCTACCTGAGCACCCGCGGGCAATCCCCGCTTATTTCTTTCGCCGATATGCTACTGGCCGGGCTCGCGCCCGATGGCGGGCTGTATTTGCCGGAGGCGTGGCCGCAGTTTTCCGCTGCCGAGATCGCCGCCTTCAAGGGCAAGCCTTATCAGGACGTGGCCGAGGCCGTGATGGGCCGGCTGATCGGCGACAGTTTTGCGCCCGAAGACCTCCACGCCGACATCGCTGCCGCTTATGGCACCTTCACGGACCCGCGCATCGCCCCCTTGCGCGAAATCGGTCCCGATCTCTACCTGATGGAGCTGTTCCACGGCCCGACGCTCGCCTTCAAGGATGTGGCGTTGCAAATTCTTGGCCGCCTGTTCGCCCGCGCCCTCAAGCGCCAGGGCGGGCGTGCCACCGTGCTGGCGGCAACCTCGGGTGATACCGGTTCGGCGGCGATTGCGGCGCTCGGTGGGCTCGACAACATTGAGGTCTTCGTTCTGCACCCCAAAGGCCGGGTCAGCGAGGTCCAGCGCCGCCAGATGACCACGGCGCCGTTCGCCAACGTCCACAACATCGCGATTGAAGGCACCTTCGACGATGCGCAATCGATCGTGAAAGCGCTGTTCGCGGAAACCGATTTTGCCAAAGCCGTCAGCCTCACCGCAGTCAATTCGATCAACTTCGCCCGCATCGCGGCCCAGGCGGTCTACTACTTCACCGCCGCCGCCGAGCTCGGTACCGCTCCGGTGTTCGTCGTGCCCACCGGCAATTTTGGTGATGTCTTCGCTGGCGAGGCCGCGATGCGCATGGGCCTGCCTGTGGATAAATTGTGGGTGGCCACCAATTCCAACGACATCATGGCGCGCGCTCTCAACGAAGGCCTCTACGCGGCGGGCAAGGCGCAGCCCACCCTCAGCCCGTCGATGGACATCCAGGTCGCTTCCAATTTCGAGCGCGCGCTGTTCGAGGCTTCGGGCCGCGATGCGAACTGGACCCGCGATCAAATGGCCACGTTCGGCGCCGAAGGTTCGCTCACGCTGTCGCCGCCGATTCTCGCCGCTTTGCGTACCCGCTATGCCGCGGCGCGCTGTGACGACACCGAAACGCTCGCCGCCATCGCCCGGGTGGAACGTGAAACCGGACAGTTGATCGACCCCCATACCGGGGTCGCTGCTGCGGCGGCTTTCAACTTAAAGCTGTCCAAGAAAGTACCGGTTGTTGTCCTATCAACCGCCCATCCGGCCAAGTTCCCGGACGCCGTTAACCAGGCAACGGGCCGGATTCCGGAGGTGCCGCCGAGGCTTAAGGCGGCCCTTGATGGTGAAGAAAACTGTCATGTCACGGCCGCTGAAAAAGGCTTGGTGAGGGGGCTGATCGAGGCTATTCTCCCCCGATCATGAACGCCAAAATCTCTCGACTTTCCAACGGGTTGGTTGTTGTTACTGATCCGATGATGCAACTCGAATCCGCCGCCGTTGGTGTGTGGGTCAATGCCGGTGCACGCAACGAATCGAAATCGTTGATGGGCATCTCGCATATGCTTGAGCACATGGCTTTCAAGGGCACCAAGACTCGCAGCGCGCGCGCCATCGCCGAAGAAATGGAATCGGTCGGCGGATTCCTCAACGCCTACACCAGTCGTGAGCAGACGGCGTTTCATGCGCGGGTGTTGAAGGCCGACGTGCCGCTGGCGCTCGACATCCTCGCCGACATTCTCACCGAGCCGACCTTCGAACTCGGCGAGTTGGAGCGCGAGCGTCAGGTGGTGCTGCAGGAAATCGGTCAGGCCAAGGACACGCCCGACGACATCATCTTCGATTACCTGCAAGAGGTCTCTTATCCCGAGCAGCCGATGGGCTGGCCGATCCTGGGCGATGAGGCGACCGTCGCCGGTTTCAGCCGCGAGGATCTGTTCCGCTATATGCACGAGAATTATCGCGCCGGCAGCATGATCCTGATCGGCTCTGGCGCTGTCCGCCATGACCATATGGTGCGCTTGGCCGAAGACAAGTTCGGCAGGCTTGCCCTTGGCGCGCCCAAGGAGCCCGAACCGGCCCGTTACGTTGGCGGCGAGATGCATATCGGCGGCGATCTGGAGCAGGCCAATATCGCTTACGCCTTTCCGGGCGTGTCGAATGTCGATCCCGACTTTTACGTCGCCCAGGTCTATGCCACCGCGCTTGGCGGCGGCATGTCCTCGCGTCTGTACCAGGAGGCGCGGGAGAAGCGCGGTCTTTGCTACACCATCTATGCCTTTGCGAATTCGTCCAAGGATGACGGCGTGGTTGGGGTCTACACTGGCACGGGTGTGGCTGAAGCGGCCGAGGTTGGCGCCGTCGTGGCGGGCGAGATGGCGGCTTTGGCCGAGACGGCTACCGAGGAAGAAGTGTCGCGTGCCAAGGCCCAGCTCAAGTCCAGCTTCCTCATGGGGCTGGAGCGTCCGAGTTCGCGGGCAGAGATGATCGCCGGGCATATCTTCAATTACGACCGGGTGTTATCGGTCCAGGAGATGACCGAGAAGCTGGAAGCGGTCGACGCCGCGGCGGTCCGCCGGTTTGGCGAGAGGGTGATGCAAACCGCCGCTCCCTCGGTCGCGACGGTCGGTCCCGCTGGCAAGCTGGAGCGCTATGGCATATTTGCTGAGCGGTTCGGATCGAAGTGGGCGGCACGCGCGGCGGAATGAAACCAGGGGCAATGGCGTTTATGCGAGGGCTGACGTTTCCCGGCGGCAAAGTGCCGGTGATACGTGGGGTCGAGGTGTATCTGCGCTATCCCCGCATGCCTGACTTCAAGGCCTGGGCCAATCTCAGAGCCGAAAGCCGCGAATTCCTCACGCCCTGGGAGCCGGTTTGGGCGCGCGACGAGTTGACCAAGGGCGCCTTCCGCCGCCGTATCAAGCGCTACCAGAAGGAAACGCGGCTGGATTCGGCCTATGCCTTTTTTGTTTTTCGCAAAGCGGACGACCAGATTCTCGGCGGCTGCACGTTGTCGAATGTGCGACGTGGTGTCACTCAAGCCAGCGCGCTAGGCTATTGGATTGGCGAACGCTTTGCCCGTCAGGGCTTCATGTACGACGCCGTGCGGGCCTTGATCCCGTTCGTTTTTTCGACTCTCGGCTTGCACCGGATCGAGGCGGCCTGTCTGCCGACCAACGCGGCGTCGCAGAACCTCCTTGCCAAGGCGGGGTTTCGTCAGGAGGGTCTTGCGCGTAAGTATTTGCAGATTAACGGCGAATGGCGGGATCATGTCCTGTTTGCGTTGCTCGAAGACGAGGCGCAGATAGGCTAGCCCGAACAACTCTAAACTCAGGGATTAAAGCGCCTGTGATGAAACGGCTGGCTATTGCGTTGGCGTGCCTCACCCTGTTGTGGACGGCTGCCATGGCTGCCCCAGACTCGGCAAATGCTACGGCGAAAGAACCGGATCTCGGTGGCGCTGCCGATGTGCTCGAACTGAAGGCCTTCCTCAAGCCGTTTGCACCGCCCGCCGCCAAGAAGGAACCGGGCACCTGGTTCACGCTCACTGTGGTCAATTTCAGCGCCAAGCCGGCCACCCGCGTTCTCCATGCCGGTCAGCCGCCGTCGAGCGGCCTCACCATTATCCCGCGGGCCCGGCGCCCGATGATCCTGCAGGTGGCAAGTGCCACGCCGGGTGTGGTGGTGGAAAGCTCCAACGCTTATGGCCGCAAAGGCTTCGTGCTGACTATGGCGCCGTCGTCGAAGGCGACGGTAGCGGTGCGGATGACCGGAGCCGACGCGCAGCCATCACTGCTCGCCTGGAAGGACGATGCGCTGGCCGCCCATAACCGCCAGATCGCGATTTTTGTCGCCGCTGTGGCAGGCCTTATCGCCGCCGCCGCGGTGATCGCTGGCGGCGTCGGGGTGATGACCCATCATTGGGCACCGCGCTGGGCGGCCGTGTCGCTGACCGCGATGCTGCTTACCCGCTTCGCGGCGCTTGGCGTGTTCGACGGCAGCATCGTCACCAGTGTCGGCGGTCCTTATGGCTTGACCGCGGCTTTGGGCGGTTTGGCGCTGGCGTCGGGCATCCGGTTCATCGATTTGATCGAGCCGCTCGGCGACATCTGGCCGGTGGGCGGGCGCTGGCTCGGCAAGGCCGTGCTGGGGCTGTTGATCCTTTCGGGCTTGGCCTATATCGGCCTGCCGGGCGCCACCGTTCTGACCGATTTTTTGCTATTCGCGGCGCCGCCGGCGATGTTCGTTTATCTCCTCATCCGCCAGCGTTATGGCTCCCGCACCTCGCGCGTTTTGCAGCCGGCCGTCGGCCTGTTCGCTCTGGTGTCGATCGCCACGGCCTTTGCGGCGCTGGGCGGCTTCGGTTCGACCGCGTTGGTGCCCGATCTGGCCGGCGGGTTCGCTGCGGCCGGCGCTATCATGCTGGTTTTGGCGGTGACGGCGGGCGAAGGCATCACGATGATTCCTTGGCACCGTCATGCGCTGGCCCCGATGCCGGCCGCGCCGCGCGCGCCGGCGCCGCCACCGCGGGTGCAGATCGTGGTCAGGGAGCCCGAGGTTCCGCACGCCGCTTTGGAAGCCATCGGCGCCTCGCGCCAGGGCGTGTTTGAACTCGATCTCGTCAACGACTTCGCCATGCTGTCGGCCGAGTCCGCTTCGCTGCTGGGCATGGCGGAAGGGCGGTTGTCGCATTTTCGCTGGGTCGAGCTCATCCATCCTGACGACCGTGCCGTCTACGAGCAGGCGATCGGCGAATTCCGCAAGCAATCGAGTCTGGCCTTCCGCATCGAGTTTCGCGTCCGCGACGCGGATGGGCGTTATCTCTGGCTCGAACTGCGCGCCACCATGAAAGGACCTGACGGCGAAGCAGCCGAGCGTTGCGTTGGCCTTTTGGCCGATGTGACGACCCGCAAGGATGCCGAAGCCGAGATGATGGACCGCTCCTTGCGCGATTCCTTGACCGGGCTCGGTAACCGCGTGTCGCTGATCGAGGAATTGGAAAATCTCGGCGCCCAGATGCGCGATGTGGTATTTGTGGTGCTCGACGTCGACCGTTTCAAGGCAATCCACGCCAGCCTCGGCGATGCCGGCGGCGACGAGGTGCTGCTCAAGATCGCCCAGCGCTTGGACGAGCGCTATTCCGGTTCCGGCCAGATTTTCCGCACCGGCGGTGACGGTTTTGCCGTGCTCTTGCCGAACCCGGCCAATAAGCCGGAAGCGATTGGCGCCGGGCTGGTGCAGCTCTGTGCACCGGCGCATACGTTTGAAGGCCGCAACGTGTTTGCGCCGGTCAGCGTCGGTGTCGCGCTTGGCCGCGAGGCCCGCAATTCGATCGATCTGATGAAAAACGCCGAGCTTGCCCTCAATCAGGCCAAGCGCGAAGGCGGCGGCTGTGCGCGCATTTTCACCCTCGATATGGAGACCAACGCCCCCGCCGATCCGGTGGTGCTCGAAGCCGATCTGCGCCAAGCGCTCGAACGCGGCGAGATCGAGGTGTTCTATCAGCCGATCATTCGCTTGTCCGACCGCAGCGTTGCCGGATTCGAGGCGCTGCTGCGCTGGCGTCATCCGGCCAAAGGCCTCATCGCGCCCGCCGATTTCATCGCCCATTCGGAAGAGACCGGGACCATCGTCGGTCTTGGCCGCCTCGCACTCGACCGCGCTGCCACCGATCTGGCCGAATGGCAGCACTTTTTCCCGCTGCCCGAGCCGTTGTTCGTCAGCGTCAATCTTTCCCGCCGCCAATTGCGCGATCCGGAGCTGATGCACCACCTTAAGGCACTGCTGGCGGGTGCCGGTCTTGCCCCCGGGTCCTTCATGCTCGAAATGACCGAGAGCGCTATCGCCGCCGATGCCGATGCCGGCGCGCTGGCCCAGCGCATCAAGGATCTCGGCGCCGGTCTGGCGATCGACGATTTTGGCACCGGGATGTCGAGCCTGTCGCAACTCGCCGAGCTGCCCTTCGACACCGTCAAGATCGATAAGAGCTTCCTGGCGGGCCCGGCGGAGTCCAACGGCGGTGTGGTGCTGGCTTCGATCGTGGCGCTAACCCATGAGCTGAAGCGCAGCGTGATCGTCGAGGGCGTCGAGACCGAAGCCGATGCGGCCCGCGTCGCCGAACTCGGTTGCGAATTCGCGCAAGGCTTCTTGTTCTCGGGCGCTCTCGATGTGCGCGATGCCAAGACCTACATCGCCCGCACGTTCAGGGCTTCAAGCCCTTCCGGCGTCGGCGGATAGGCCGGAAATCCCGGCCCCCAGCTTGCCAATCGCCGTTTCCCACTTCGCATCGTAATCGGTGTCGAAGATCAGTTCGGGATCGGGGTCGCAGTGGATCCAGCCGTTGGCCAGGATTTCGTTTTCGATCTGGCCGTCGCCCCAGCCGGCATAACCAAGCGCCAGGATCGCTTTTGACGGCCCGTTGCCGTGGGCGACGGCCTCCAGAATGTCGACCGTGGCGGTCAGCGAAATTTCGGATGTAATGGTCAAGGTGGTGTCGCCCGAGCTGTAATCGGCGCTGTGCAGGACAAAGCCGCGGCCCATATTGACCGGCCCGCCGAACAGGATCGGGATATCCGGCCTCTCCGCCGTGATCGTGATGTTGAACTTCTCCATCAGCTCGCGGAACGACAGGCCCTCGATCGGCTTGTTGATGATGAGCCCCATCGCCGCTTTGGCCGAGTGGGCGCACATGAAGATGACACTTTTCTCGAACCGGGGATCGGGCATCCCGGGCATCGCGATCAGGAGCTTTCCCTCCAGGAAATTCTCGCGTGGCTCGGTACTTAAGGACATACGCTTGGACATGGCAGCAAAGATAGCACAGCGGCTTCACGGGGCTACAGCAATAGGTTAAAATAATTCCAAAGTAACCGGTAAGGAGAAACCCAATGACGATTCAGAGCGGCGACAGGATGCCATCGGTCACCCTCATGCAGATGCGGGACGGTGCCCCCCGGGCGGTCAAGACCGACGAGCTATTTGCCGGCAAGCAGGTGGTACTGTTTGCCTTGCCGGGGGCGTTCACGCCAACCTGCAGTGCCAAGCATCTGCCAGGTTTTATCCAGTACGCCAGTGAGTTCACCGAAAAAGGTGTCGATTTCATCGCCTGCGTGTCGGTGAACGATGCTTTTGTGATGGGCGCCTGGGGCAATGCGCAAGGGGCGGAAGATCATGTGATGATGCTGGCGGACGGCAATGCCGAGTTCACCAAGGCGGTCGGGCTCGAAATGGACGCCACCAAGTTCGGCATGGGCCTCAGGAGCCAGCGCTACGCCATGTTGATTGAAGACGGCGTCGTGAAGAAGCTCTTCGTCGAGGAGCCGGGTGCCTATGCGGTTTCCAGCGCCGAGCACATGCTGAAGGAGATTTGACGGCGGCCGCTGGGGGCGCGATAGGTTCCCCGTTTTCGCGGAGGACCGGGTTTGGCGACGTCCGAAAAGCTCCAACTGCCGGATGTGACGCTGGTCGCGGTCACCTCGGTGAACATCGACGAGGCGAATTTCGCACTTCAGCATAGCCTGAGCCGCATCGCGTTCGGCAGCGTCAGGCTGTTTTGTTCGAAACTGCCGGCCAAGCCCGATCCCCAGATCCGTTACTGCCGTATCCCGCAGATCAACTTGGGGGGCTACAACTGGGTCATGTTGCGCAAGCTGCATGAGGAGATCGAAACCAGCCACTGCCTGCTGGTGCAAGCCGACGGATTTGTTCTCGCCCCGGAGCGCTGGGAGCCGGAATTCCTCGATTACGATTACATCGGCGCGCCATGGCCGCCTGAGATTTATGTCCAGCAAAACCCGCCTTGGGCGCTACAATTGACGAACCGGGTGGGAAACGGCGGCTTCTCGTTGCGCAGCAAGCGACTGCTCGAAGCAACCGCGCGCGTGCCGATTGAGACGATTTCCTTTCCGGTGATGAGCGAAGACGTCGTGATCTGTCACTATCTGTACGATTCATTGTGCGCCCAGGGCATCAGATTCGCACCGCTCGACGTCGCTGCCCGCTTCGCCATCGAAACCGAAGGGGCCGTTCCCGGCTCGACGGTCGAAACCGTGTTCGGCTTTCACGGCAAACATCTGCTTGAGAAGGTCGAGCACCTCATCGTGCGCGACCGGCCCTGCCTGTGCGGCTCCGGCAAACGCTTCGCCGATTGCCACGGACGGCTGTGGAAATAGGTCTCTACCCCCGCTTACGGTATCGCACCGCGCGCCAGCGCATCGCAGCGTTCGTTCTCGGGATGGCCGGCGTGGCCCTTGACCCAGCGCCAGGTCACCTTGTGCGGCGCCGCGGCGGCTTCGAGCGCCTTCCACAGCTCTTCGTTTTTCACCGGCTTTTTGTCGGCGGTTTTCCAGCCGTTCCTTTTCCAGTTCGCCATCCACTTGGTGGCGCCGTCCATCACGTAGCGGCTGTCGGTATGAATCGTCACGATGCTCGGCTGTTTCAGTGCTTCAAACGCGCGGATGGCAGCGGTCAGCTCCATGCGATTGTTGGTGGTGGCGCGGTCGCCGCCGGACAGCTCTTTTTCGTGCGCGCCAGTGCGCAGGATTGCCCCCCAGCCGCCCGGTCCGGGATTGCCGGTACAGGCCCCGTCGGTGAAAATTTCGATAGCACTCACAAACCGTACTCCCCGATGCCACGCACTTTGCGATGGAAGCGCAGCCGCCGCGAGTAATCGCGCGGATCTTTCGGGCGGACCAAGGCATGCGGATCGTGGTTCAACCAGTCGTAAAGCCGCGTCAGCAGAAACCGCAATGCCGCGCCGCGCGTCAGAATGGGCAGCGCCTCACGCTCTTCTTGCGACAGCGGCCGCTGTTTCGCATAGGCCGCGATCAGGCTCTTCGATTTGGTCACGTTGAACGCCACGTCGGTCTCGAAGCACCAAGCGTTCAGCATCACCGCTAGGTCGTAGACGAAGGCGTCGTTGCAGGCAAAATAGAAATCGATTAGCCCCGACACCGCGCCGTTCATGAACAGCACATTGTCTGGGAACAGATCGGCGTGGATCACGCCTTGCGGCAGTCCGTTCGGCCAGTTTGACGTGATCTCGGCATGCGCGGTGCGGATCTGGTCAGCCAAACCCGGTTCGATCTCGTCGGCGCGCGGCAGGCAAGCTTCCACCAACTCGCCCCAGCCGTCGTGGCCGAGCGCGTTTTTGCGCGACAGCGCGAAGCCCTTGCCGGCAGCGTGCATCTTGGCGAGGGCCGTGCCCACGGCCGCGCAATGGCTCGCTTCCGGCCGGCGCAGCGACACGCCGTTCAAAAAGGTAAACAACGCCGCCGGTCGTCCGCCCAGCGTCGTCGACTGCGCTCCGGCCAGATTGCGTACCGGCAGCGGGCATGGGATGCCGCCGGCCGCCAGATGCTCCAAGAGGCCGAGGAAGAAGGGCAGGTCCTCGGTCTTCACCCGCTTTTCGTAGAGCGTGAGAATGAACGAGCCTTTGCCGGTGGACAGGAAATAGTTCGAGTTTTCCACGCCCTCAGCGATGCCCTTAAAGGTCAGCGGCACGCCGATGTTGTAGCCGGCGAGGAAGCTCTCGAGTTCTTCGAAGGAAACGTCGGTGTAAACAGCCATCGCCCACCTAAGTGCAACCCGGAAAAGTGTGAAGCGGTTTTCCGCCAGGTTGCGCGACAATCAAATACCAAATTGCCAGGGCCCGCGGCAGGTTGAAAGAGACATCTTCGCTGGTCACGACGCTTTCTTCCAATTCAACGTCATAGCGTGCCCGAAGGGCCGCGATTCCGCCCGCCACTAGCGACTCAGGGGAGGCGAGGCGCCCGATGGTGTCGTGATTATGTACGATTTGTCGCCGGACAGTGACCGCTGGCCCGGCCTTTGCGAGGGTGATTTCGACCATGCGAATCGCACGGGCGACGCTGGTGCAAAACCCACGCGGGGGCTTGCCATGAATATGCGGGTGTGCGGCTTTTGGGCGAGTTGATCCGTGCTTCCCATCAACAGTCCGCTTAGGTACAGTCCGGCTCTTCTAGGCGGCGTTCCTGGGATCAACCGCAGCTTGCGAATTGTCAAGTGAGACGCGCTGGCTTGCCGTATGGTATTCCCGGTTCCGGAATGACGTTTCCAGCGGAAGGTATGAGCCTTCCGCCACTCGATCTAAGGTGCATCGTCAGGCAATGAAACGCACAAAGCTCGCCCTGAATTTGGCTGCACTTATCGCGGCCGCCATTTCGCTTTCCGGCTGCGATACTTGGCGGTCGGCGGTGAACTACATCCGCTCCGACAGCACGAGTGTCTGTCCCGATGTGTCGATCCTGGCGAACACCGCGGTCATTCCGGTGTTTGATCCGCATGCCGGCGCCGACCCGTCGAATGTGGTCTACACCGCGCAGATGACCGGCCTGAAATCGCGCTGCGACTACTCCAAGCAACACAATCAGGTCGATGCCAATGTGCGCCTGTTCGTCAAGGTGTCGCGTCCGTCGGGCGGTGAAGCGACGCATTACAAGGTTCCGTATTACATCGCGGTGACGAGCGGCGGCGAGATCGTCGACAAGCAGATTCATTGGCTGGAATTCGAATTCCCCCAGGCGTCGGCCAATCTGCAGTTGGAAGAGCTGGTGGATTCCGTCCTCATTCCGGTGGCGAAGGAAAAGAAGTCCTACGAATACCATCTCTTGATCGGCTTCCAGCTCACCCAGGCGCAGCTCGATTACAACAAGAAGATGGGGCAGTATCTGCCATGACGGCGCTGAGCCGCGAGCTTACCGCGATCGCCGCTGATGCGTTCGCGGCCGAAGGCTTGTCGGCGGCGTTCGGCGTGGTGAAGCCTTCCGACCGCCCCGACTTGGCGCAGTTCCAATGCAATGGTGCATTCACGGCGGCCAAGCTGTCGCGCACCAATCCGCGGGCGCTGGCCGAAAAGATCGCCCGTCGTCTGCAAGCCAATCCGGTTTTCGCCAAGGTGGAAATCGCTGGTCCCGGCTTCATCAATCTCGATCTCACCGACGCCGCGCTGGCGGAACGTGCCGGTGTGGCGGCAAAAGACGACCGTCTCGGCGCGCCTGAGACCGGCACCAGCAAGACGATGGTGATCGATTATGGCGGGCCGAATGTGGCCAAGCCGATGCATGTCGGCCACCTTCGTTCCGCGATTATCGGCGACAGCTTGAAGCGTCTGTTCCGCGCCAACGGCTGGAAGGTGGTCGGTGACGTCCATCTCGGCGATTGGGGCCTGCAAATGGGCCAGCTCATTTCCGAAGTGGCGCTGCGCAGCATGGCGCCGATTTACTTCGACGAGGCTTTCACCGGTCCGTACCCGGATGAATCCCCGGTGACGATGGACGATTTGGAAGTGCTTTATCCGGCCGCGTCCGCCGCTTGCAAGGCCGATCCGGCGCGGCTCGAACTCGCCCGCAAGGCGACCGCCGAATTGCAGTCCGGCCGTCCCGGTTACATGGCGCTGTGGAAGCACTTCTTCACAGTTTCCGAAAAGGGTCTGAAGCGCGAATACGCCAGTCTCGGGGTCGAATTCGATCTGTGGAACGGCGAAGCCTGTGTCGATCCCTTGATCCCGCCGATGGTCGCAGACCTCAAAGCCCGTGGTTTTGCCGTGGAGAGCGAAGGCGCGCTGGTGATTCAGGTCTCCGAGCCCAGCGACAAGAAGGACATGCCGCCGCTGATCCTGCTGAAGTCCGATGGCGCGGCGCTTTACGGCACCACGGACCTCGCCACCATCGTCGATCGCGTCACAGCGCTCGATCCCGATTTCATTCTCTACGTCGTCGATCAGCGCCAGCACGGCCATTTTGAACAGGTGTTCCGCGCCGCCAGGAAAACCGGTCTCGCTGGCAAAGCGGAGCTCGAACACGCCGGGTTCGGCACCATGAACGGGCCCGACGGCAAGCCGTTCAAGACCCGCGCCGGTGGCGTAATGAAGCTGTTCGATCTCATCGCCATGACCACCGACGAAGCGCGCAAGCGTCTGGCCGAAGCGGGCATCGGCGCCGACTATCCGCCGGACGAACAGGAAGACATCGCGCGCAAGGTCGGTATTGCGGCGCTGAAATTCGCTGATCTCAGCAACTGGCGCCTGACCGATTACATTTTCGATCTCGACCGCTTCACCAAGTTCGAAGGCAAGACCGGCCCGTATCTGCAATATGCCGCGGTGCGCATCCGTTCGATTTTGCGCAAAGCCGAAGAGCAGGGGTTCCCGCTCGCCGCGCCGGCGGTGCGTTCGCCCGAAGAACGCGCCCTGGTGTTGAAGATCCTGGCGCTGCCGGATGCGATGGAATCGGCCGAAGAAAAGCGCGCGCCCAACTTCCTGTGCGAATACGTCTTCGAACTAGCGCAAGCCTTCTCGCGCTTCTATGCCGAACACCACATTATGTCGGAAACGGATACGGACCTGCGTGCCGCCCGCCTCGGCCTCTGCCAGCTGACGCTCGATGTGCTGACCAAGACGCTGGATCTCCTCGGCATCGAAGTGCCGCAGCGGATGTAATCGCACTACCTGCGTGTCATGGCCCGCAACTGCGGGCCATCCAGGTCTCGTTGGGCATATCCCCGCAGAATGCGACAGATGGGACCTGGATCACCCGCAGTTTGCGGGTGATGACAAATATGAAACCTGTAAGGCTGATCGGAATCACCACCCAACGCCCCACTGTCCGTTTCTTACGCATGAATATGTCAGGTCGTCGCGAAAAATCCCGGAAATCGGGGATAAGTCGATGCGGCCGATCTGCCGCCGTCCCTTCGCGTTGACTCTGAAACCACCCCACCTACAATGTCTTTAACGCCCGGGCCCGCCGTGAGGCGCGTTCGTGCGGACCGCACATGATCCCCCGCGGGAGACATGAGCTTGTCTGTTTTGGCCGACTTGTCGGCCGAAGCCGGGAGGCGAAGGCCGAAGGAGCAACCGCCCCGGAAAATCTCAGGCAAAAGGACCGCGACGGGTGATGAACTTCTGGAAAGCAGGGCCGGGCGACCGGTCCTCACCGAAGGGGTAATCCTCTGCCAAGCCTAGGCCAAGGCGGGG
>DBUB01000016.1:0-227 GCA_002307725.1 Alphaproteobacteria bacterium UBA1301
AGCGAAAAAGTGCGAAGCGGTTTTCCGATAAATTGCGCGACCCCCAAACAAAGGGCCTATGCCCCGCGCGCCACGAAGTACGGGTTTTCGAACTTCGCTTTGCCATAGATGAACGGCTTGCCTTCGATCGTGGTCAGGGTGCCGCCCGCGGCTGCCAGCACGGCGTGGCCGGCGGCGGTGTCCCATTCCATGGTGCGGCCGTGGCGGGGATAGAGGTCGGCTTCGCC
>DBUB01000016.1:270-3077 GCA_002307725.1 Alphaproteobacteria bacterium UBA1301
GGCGGACCCCACGAAAGCGGACTGACATTTTTTATCAGCCCGCTTTCGGCGTTTTAAAGGGCCTACGCCCCGCGCGCCACGAAGTACGGGTTTTCGAACTTCGCTTTGCCGTAGGTGAACGGCTTGCCGTCGATCGTGGTCAGGCAGCCGCCCGCCGCTGCCAGCACCGCGTGGCCCGCCGCCGTGTCCCATTCCATGGTGCGGCCGTGGCGGGGATAGAGGTCGGCTTCGCCGGTTGCGATCAGGCAGAATTTCAGCGACGAACCGGCCACGATGAAACTCTTCACCGCATAAGCGGCGAGATATTCGTCGGATTTCTTGTCGTTGTGCGAGCGCGACACCGCCACCACCAGCCCGTCTTTGGCGGGCACGCGCGCTTCGATCGGATGGGCCTCGGCGAAATCGGGGGCGCCGCCCGGCGGCGCGGTCATGGCAAAGGCGCCCGACAGGGTCTCGCCGAAAAAGATGCGGTCCTTGGCCGGGGCATAGACGACGCCGCGCACCGGCTTGCCTTCGACGATCTCGGCGATGTTGATCGTGAACTCGCCGTTCTTGGAGAGGAATTCCTTGGTGCCGTCGAGCGGATCGACCAGGAAAAAGTGCTTGCCGATTTTCGGAATGCGCCCGGCGGCGACGCTTTCTTCGCCGACCACCGGCACGTCGGGGGCAAGCTGGGCCAACCGCTTCAAGATGAAGCGCTCGGCCTCCAAATCGGCGGCCGTGACCGGCGAGGAATCCGTCTTGCGGGTGAAGGTGATCTCGTCGGTGTAGTGCGACAGCACGATGGCGCCGGCATCGTAGGCGATACGGGCGAGCGCCCGCAGCATGGGCGAGGTGGCGTGGGCGTGGCTTTCGGTCATGATCGCTCCCGGAGGCAAAGTTGACGGAGCCGGACACCTGTTCCCATTGTCGACAGGCAAGAATCGAACCCGTTAAGCTTTCCTTAAACCGCGAAGCAGACGATAACCAATTCCCAACCCTATTCACCAGAGCTTTCGGCCCCAAGGCCATCTGCCAAGGATCCAACATGACCGACCTTGAATTTTCCGCCTTCCTCGTCAGCCGGGTTTGCCACGATCTGGTCGGGCCGCTGGGGGCCGTGGTCAACGGCTTGGAGGTGCTGGAAGATGAGCGCGATGCGGCGATGCGCGCCGACGCCCTCAAAATCGTCACCTCGAGCGCGAACCAGGCCTTGGCGCGGCTGCAATTCATGCGTCTGGCGTTCGGCGCGGCCGGGTCGGCGGGGGCCGAGCTGGATCTTGGCGAGGTCGGGCGGCTGATTGCTGGCCTTTTCAGTGTCGGGCGGGTGTCGCTGGAGTGGGAGCCGCCGCATGTGCAATGGCCGAAGGATTGGGCCAAGCTGTTGATGAATGCGGTCCTGATCGGTGCCGATTGCTTGCCCAGAGGTGGTGTGGTGCGGGTGGACGCCAATGGCGAAGGCCAGCCGCCCGGCTTCAAGATCACCGCGACCGGCGCGACCGTGCGGGTGTCGGAGGATGTCGAGCGGGCGCTGAAAGGTGAGATTTCCGAGCATGACGCCCGCGGCGTGCAGCCGGTGCTGACCTTCCGGCTGGCCAAAGGGATCAATGCCGGCCTGACCATCACCCCGGGCGAAGGCCGGGTGGAACTCGTCGCCGGTTAGAGCTCGTTTACCTTCAAGGGGTAAGTTGGAGCCGTTGAAAAACATGCGGCTCCAGCCATGAAAACATGCCTCGTCGTCGATGACAGCCGGGTGATCCGCAAGGTCGCCTGCCGCATCCTGAACGAGCTGTCCTTCGAAACGGAAGAGGCGGAGAACGGCGCTGAAGCATTGACGGCCTGTCACCGCCAGATGCCCGACGTGATCCTGCTCGATTGGCAGATGCCGCAGATGACGGGCATCGACTTCCTCAAATCACTGCGCAAGGACACCAAGGGCAACCACCCCATCGTCCTGTTCTGCATCACCGAGAACGATCCCGCCCAGATCAGCGAGGCGCTCGGCGCCGGTGCCGACGAGTACATCCTGAAGCCGTTCGACAAGGACCTGATCGTGGCGAAACTCGCGGATGTGGGATTAGTCTAGCGGCGATGAACAGCCACGACTTCACCTATCTCGCGAACGTGCTTCGCCGCCGCACCGGCATAGTTCTCTCCGAGAAGAAGACGCACATGGTCGAGACCCGGCTGATGCCGGTGGTGCGCCGCTTCGGCTTCCGCGATCTGTGCTCGTTGCTCAAGGAACTGCATTACGGCCACGAAGCGCTGGTACAGGCGGTGATCGAGTCGATGACGACCAACGACTCCGCCTTCTTCCGCGACCGTAAGACCTTCGAGGAGTTCCGCGACATCGTCCTGCCGGCGCTGAAAGACGCGCGTAGCGAGACCAAACAGCTTCACATCTGGTGCGCGGCGTGCGCTGCCGGGCAGGAACCCTATTCTATCGCCATGATCCTCGACGACGCCAAGCTGGTGGACGAGGGCTGGACGATTACCTTGATCGCCACCGACATCAATTCCCAGATGATCGCGCGGGCCGAGGACGGCGTCTATTCGCAGTTCGAAGTGCAGCGCGGCCTTCCCATTCGCCGCCTGGTGTCGAACTTCCAGCAGGAAGGCACCCACTGGCGCATCTCCGACTACATACGCCGGATGGTCACCTTCCGTACCTTCAACCTGCTCGATTCTTACGGTTGGTTGCCCGATTGCGACGTCGTCTTCTGCCGCAATGTGCTGATGTATTTCGACCTCAAGACGCGCGCCTCGGGGCGGCGCCTCTCGCTAGTCCAATAATCACAGTTTCGTCCGTATCCCGCCGCACCACGCGC
>DBUB01000002.1:0-142924 GCA_002307725.1 Alphaproteobacteria bacterium UBA1301
TCATAATCACTGCGACGGGACACTAGCCGAGTTGCCGCCTGACATCCGTCATCAGCCGAGCGTAATTTTGTAGCGGCAGGTCTTGGCACCGCGCAGGACCGACTGGACGACGACCGCCTCCACCGGACGTTGCGCCACCGTCGCGAACATCCGCTCTGCAAACCCTTCCGAGCAGTAGCAAAGATAAGTCGATTGCAGCGCGGCATTGTCCTTCCGCATGGGGCAGACGCAATCGGGCTTGTTTTCGTCAGCGACGATCACTCCTGCCGCCTTGTCGTATTCGATCTTCCAGCCCCAGCCTTCGCTGATCTCGGCGATGAACCGATCCAGCTTGCCAATGACCGGCGCCAGGTTCTTGTCCATATCGAGCTGCTCGAAATGGGCGGCAGCCGCGGCCTTGATCATCTTCCGGGCGGTCGGCTCATCGACATGCTGCTCGATCTGCGGCAGCAGCACCCCAACCCACTTGGACGCGAGTGCCGGTTTCGCCTGTACGGCCGCGGGGGCCGTCTCAGCAGCAGCGCGGCCGAGACCGCAAGCACAGAGGCCGGTGCAGGCACCCGCTAGAAACCGTCGCCGATCTGATTGCATCAGTCTCTCCTTTTCGCGATCACACGGCTCGCAGTCGCGCCGTCATTCCTCGTCCGGATAGGGTCCCACGCCGCCGCCAGCAATGAAAGCGTCGGTTGCCGCGTCGAGCACCGGCAGCGGTACCGATCCGAGCGTCAGAATGGAGTCGTGGAAGGCACGGATATTGAATTTCTCTCCTAACACCGCTTCGGCTCGGCGGCGATTTTTCCAGATGTTCATCTCGCCCAGATAATAGGACAGCGCCTGCGCCGGCCAAGCGATGTAGCGATCGACTTCGGTGGCGATCTCGTGGTCAGCGAGGGCGGTGTTGTCGTGCAGGAATTGGCGCGCCTGTTCGCGCGTCCAGCCCTGGGTATGGATTCCAGTATCGACCACCAGCCGTGCCGCACGCCACATCTGATAGCTCAACATGCCAAAACGCTCGTAGGGCGTCTGATACACACCCATCTCCTCGCCGAGCCGTTCGCAATAAAGCGCCCAGCCCTCGCCATACGCGGAGATGTAGGAGTCGCGGCGGAACGGCGGCAGGTTGTTGTTTTCCGCCGCCAACGGCATCTGGAAGGCGTGGCCGGGCGCCGATTCATGCAGCGTCAGCGCCGGCAGGGAATAGAGCGGTCGCGACGGCAGATTGTAGGTGTTGACAAGGTAGATGCCAGGGCCACCGCGGCCACCGGTGTAAAACGGCGCGATGTCGTCCGGTACCGGACGTATCGCGAAACGCTGACGCGGCAGGTGCCCGAAATAATCACCCGCTTTGCCATCGAACGTCTTGGCAATCCAGGCGGCGCGATCGAGCAGCGCTTGCGGCGTCTTGGCGTAGAATTGCGGATCCGTGCGCAGAAAGTTGAGGAAGGCAGCTAAATTTCCTTTGAACCCGACCTCCTTCATGATCGCCGTCATTTCGGCGCGCAGCTTGGCAACTTCATCCAGACCCGTGCGGTGAATATCGGCCGGGTCGAGATCAAGTGTGGTGTATTCGCGGGTCTGAGCCCGATAGAACGCCTTACCGTCCGGCAGGTCATAGGCAGCGATGCTCAACTCTGCGCCTGGGATGTACTCCTCGCGCAAGAATTTCAGCAGCGCGCGGTGGGCAGGAACGACCTTCTGCGCAATCACCTTGAGCGCAGCGGCCCGTAATTCGCTCTGACGGGCGGCGGGAATCGTGGCCGGCATCGCCTTGAACGGTGCGTAATACGGGTTGGTCTCGGGGCTTGGCGCATCGGTGATGCTAAGCACCGTCGCATCGCGCCCTTGCAGGGTGATTTTCGGCAGGGTGAAGCCGCGCTTCAGCCCGGCGCGCATGTTGTCGATGTTCTCCTGAAAATAGCGTGGAACATCGTCGAGCTGACCGAGGTAGTTGCGATAATCCCTCTCCGCACGGAATGTGCCGCGCGCCGCACCGGCAAGATCACTCCAGAACGCGGTATCGGCCGACAGCGGCCGCTGATAGGTCTTGAATTGCTGCCCGGCAATTAGGGTTTCGATCTGGAACCGGTAGACCTGAAAGTCCACCGCGCGCTGCGGCGACAACCGGGCCGCATCAATCCCATCGAGCTGTTTCAGAACATGTTGCCAAGTGGCAAGGCGCTTCTGCTGCACCGCTTCACCCACCTCCGGCAGCCGCGGAGAAGCCGTGGCATCGGGCGTATCTTCGCTCGGCGGAAACTGCTCCTGCCGCCACGCCCATTCGGTGGTGTAGATCGCCTCGAATTTGCCGTCTTCGCCATTATTGCCGCCGAACGCGGCCTGATAGGGAGCCATGGACAGAACCAGAAAAAACACTGCCAACACGTACTTCAACATACCCAACCCTTCCAACGCCGTCGACATGCTCCCCCCGTTTATGGTTGCGTCGGGAGAACGATCTCCATTGGATTTACGGCCAAAGCTTCCCATTCCTGCACCGCAACGGCGGCGGTCGCACTGCCGCTAGAGGACGCATCAAACACCGCGCGCAAGCACCGCGTCGCCACCGGCTCGAAGCTCACAGCCACCCAGCGGTTGGTAGCCGTGCCATAGGCCGACGTGGCCTTGACGGGTAGCCAGTCCTTGCCGCTGCAGTATTCGAGGTGCCAGGATTTGGGCGGCGCCACACCTTCCCCTGATCCGGCGGGATGGTCATTCCAGAAATAGATGCGCGAGCCGTTCAAGGAAACAGTCTTGGTCCACAAATAAGCGATCCAAGGCTGGGCCGGGTTCTGATTGCCGATCCATGTTCCCCACATATCGGGTGGAAGCGGCGCCTGCCGCACAATGCCATCGTTCAGCGCCTTGGTCCAATATTGCACTGGAACCGGCTCGTTCGAGACAAAGGTTTTGGCGGCGGGCGCGATATTGCGTTGCGGCGCCAATGTGGTGGCGGGATGCGGCGTGGGATGCACCAGCTTGATGGCGGGTGGCGATACGGTGTCGTCCCATTGCATTTCATCAATCGCAACACTGCGGCGGAAATGATCGCCACCTTTGGCATCGGCGGTATGGTACGTGATGTACCACTTATCCTTGAAGCGGATGATGCCCTCGTGGGACGTCGTCGAGGAAACCGGCTTCAGGATGACACCGCGATAGGTCCAAGGGCCCATCGGCGACGTCGCCGTGCCGTAGGCGATGCAGGCGTGATAGACCGCGGGCGTACATTCGGAGCCCGGACCGGCGTTGTTGGCAGCATAGGCCATATAGTAGACGCCGTTGCGCTTGAACATCCACGCCGCTTCGAAGAACCCCGTAAGGCCGTCGATCCTCTGCTCCGAAGATTTCGGCGTGATCATATCGGCCGCAAGCTCCATAGCCCGGAGTTGGCCGAAGGTGCCCCAGTAGAGATACACCCTGCCATCTTCATCGATGAACGGCGTGGGGTCGATGTTCTGGATGTCGTTGCGGACCGGAACCGATTGAGACGCGATCGGGCCAGCGGGATGGGCATCTTTCCAAGGCCCGAGAATATTATCGGCAACCGCCACGCCGACGCCGAAACAATCGCGGTTGTGGCAGTTTGCCTCCATAACGGGCGCGTAGAGATAGAATTTTTTGTTCCGGCCCTGGATGATTTGTCCGCCATAGGCGCTGCCGGGGGCTGCCCAGCCGAAAATCTTCTCGGGCCGGAGAATGCCGGGGTAATGCTTCCATACACCCGACGCGACATCCTGGGTCGACAATAGCTGCCATTCATTCATGACAAAACCGCCACCATCGGCGGGCGCTTCATCGCGGCCAGCGAGAATGTAAAGCGTATCACCAACCACGACCGGCGCCGGATCGGCGGAATAATAGCTGCCGTCGGCGATGATCGGATTGTGCGCCACATGGCGCACAATCGGCTGGGGCGGAACAGCAGGATACGGCGGCAGGATCTTTACGGACTTGGCGAGGTCCTGCGCCGGCAGACCGGCGGTGGTGATCTGCTCGGCGCAAGCGTGATTGGCAATCAACGCCAGGCCAGCAACGGCTCCGAAAAGCATGTTCTTGTATGACGACACGATAGCCCTCCCTTATTGCCGACGCGTGCTTGAACGATCGCGAGCTCAAATGGCTTTCGCGGCAAACAGCACAACGCCGAAGATCGGTCCGGCGCTGGTGTGGTTTTTCGGCTCGAACCGGATAGTGATCTTGCTCTTGCCTTTGGTCAGTTTCTCAGGAACCGGATATTCAATATCCAGCCATTCGTTCGGCTTTTTGCCGGACAGGACTTGATGCGCGATAACCACGCCATCGACCAGAATATCGAATTCCCTACCGGTCTCCGATCCCCAATAGGTCGCCGAGAGAACCAGCGGGCCCGGCGGTTTGCCCTCACGTGCGGCTTTCATCTCGAACGACAAATAGCCGCCAAACCGCACATCCCGGCAGTTCCGGCCGCGGTAGGATCCGGGATAGGACTGATCCGCTTGCAGATTGTGATCGTGTTCGGGCTGCATCTCGCCGATATGAAGAATGTCCACCGAGCGCGCCGCAATATCCTTTTGCCGCGCCTGTTCGGCCAAGAACGCCGCACGCGCGACGGACCATTCGGGTTCGCTATAGCGGTTGAAGTAGACCGCGCTGCGCTGCTCCCATTGCGAATAGAACGGACGGAACGTCAGTTCATCGGGGCGGCCAATGCCACGGGTGCGGTAGACGGCTTCTTGTGGTGAGACCGGCGTCAATCCCTGTAACAGTTCTGCACCGACCAACGCCGGCGCATACCCATCAAACGGCTTGTCCGCCGGACCAAGATCGGCCGCCAAAACCATTGGACCACGACAGATCGAGACGACCTTTTCATTTCCCGCCGCCGCTTCCAGCCGCAAATCCAGCGGCAAATCGAGCGTCACGGTATCGCCGGTCTTCCAGCGACGGCTGATCAGGGCATAGCCGCGTTCACGCGGCGCATCAACCGCCTTGCCATTCACCGCGATGGCGGCACTGCCGGCCCAGGCCGGTATTCTCATCGCAATTGTGAGGGGTTTCGTACTGGCAAATTGTTTCAGCACCAAGGTAATTTTCCCTTCATAGGGATAGCGCGTCTGCAATTCGAATTTCGCCCGCTGTTCGTGCCAATCGAGCTGGGACGGAATGTAGAGATTGACGTACAATTTTCCGGCGCCGCGCCAATAGATCGAGTCGCCGTGCTTGGCATGGCTTTCCATGCCGGATAGCACGCAGCACCAGAACCCGTCGTCCGGCGATGAGAAGCCGCGCTCGGCCCCCGACAGCATCGGAGTCATATAGGTGAACATGCCGGTTTTCGGATTCTGAGCCGCCAGGATGTGGTTCAGATGCGTGCGTTCGTAATAGTCGAATAACGCGCCGTCCGGCTTCCAGGCGAACAAATGGCGGGCGAGCTTGAGCATATTGTAGCTGGCGCAATGTTCGCAGGTCTGTTCGCTGAGGTGGTCGGCGATGGTGTCGGGCGCGAAGAAATATTCGCGATCCCCGTTGCCGCCAATGACATAACTGTGATGGTGGGTGACGGTGTCGAAGAAGAACGCCGCTCCGCGCGCATAATCGGGATGGCTGGTCAGTTCCGCAATCCGCGCCAGTCCGATGACCTTGGGAATCTGCGTATTGGAATGCTTGTTCTGCAGTTCATCCTTGCCCGCAACCACCGCGTCGAGAACCTTGTGGTCATAGATCCGTTCGGCCAGACGCAACCAGCGACCATCCTTGGTACGGGCGTAGAGCTCGGCGAAGCTTTCGTTTAGGCCGCCATACTCGCAACCCAGGACGGCTTCCGTCTGCTTGTCGTCGAGCGCGGCAAATACTTTGTCGAGGTAACTTCCCAAACCGAGCGCCACTTCAAGCGCCTGCACATTCCCGACCAATTCGTGCGCATCGAGCAGCCCCGCAAACACCTTGTGAAGATTGTAAAGCGGCGACCAAGCCCCATTCAGATCAAAACCGTAGGAGCGAATGTCCCCTGCCACGATCTCTTTGAAGATCTCCTTGCCGTCGACAATCGTGCCATCCTTACGCTTGCGCAGGAAGCCAGCGACGTAACCATCGCCCTGCACCTTCTGAACCTTGGCGAGTTCGGCAACAATATAGGAGATGCGGGTCTTGCACTCGATGGTGCCGGTTTGCGCATACATCAGGGCCAACGCACTCAGGTAATGGCCCAGGCCTTCGCCGGCGATGGTATCGGATTCCCAGCCGCCATAGAGTTCGCCCTTCACTGGAAGTCCGGCGAACTTGTGGTAGTTGTGCAGAAACCGGTCGGCGGACAGCGATAGCAGATATTTCAGATTTGCATCGACCGCCGAAGCATAAGGCGACGGCAACAGGCGCACACTGCCGAGCGGAAACGGGACGGCAGGCTGTCCGGACGGGGCCGCAGTAGCGCCCTGTACGCCGCTGGCGGCCAGCAGCGAAGTCGCGGCCGATCGCAGCAACAGCTGGCGGCGGGATAAGGCAGCAATTGCGGTGTCGTTCTGCATGATTACCTACGGTATTGCGAGTCCAGGGACACCACTATGGTACTGGTGGCGCGTCGATCAGATTGCGGAGGAAGAAGTCGAACTGCGTATGCCAGAAGTAAGGCGTGTAGGTATCGTGTCTACGGTTGGGTATGATAACAAGCTCGTGTAGCTTGCTGGCATCGACCAGTGCCTTATGAAGCGCCAGGGTAGCAGCGATCGGTACATTGTCGTCGATATCGCCGTGAATGAGCATGAGCTTGCCCTTGAGATTGGCAGCGACGGAAACGTTCGAATTGCGCTCCCAGGTGGCATCATCCGCCAGCCCCATCGAAACTTCCGGCCACCACGCCTTATCGAGCCGCAAATCCTGGTTGCCGGAACTGGCAATGGCCGCGGTGAAAAAGTCGGGCCGCCGCAGGATGAAACGCGCGGCGTCATAGCCGCCGGCCGAATGCCCGAAGACGCCCACCCGCGTCAGATCGAGGTAGGGGTATTTCGCCTTCATCGCCTGCATCACCCGGATGTGGTCGTCGATGCCGACCTCACCCATGTTCTGAAAGGCCGGAAGACGGAATGCGTGGCCGCGCTGCGACGTGCCGCGCCCATCGATGATGACCACGACGGCGCCGAGCTGGGCTAGAATATTGGCCGGGCCGCGCAAGGTCATGGCGTAGCTTTCCGGCACGTTGTGCGTCGTCGGGCCGGTATAAACATAGTCGATGACCGGATATTTCCGCGCCGGATCAAAACCCATCGGCCGGTAGATCATGCCGTAGAGCTTGGTCTTGCCGTCGTCGGCGAGAGTCTCGAACGGTTCCGGCGCAGGATAGCCGCTGGCCAAGAGCCGGGACGGATCGGCCCGGCCAAGCTCGGCCACGATATGACCATCCCCTGCGGCGCGCACCACGGTACGAGGCGGCGTCACCGGACTCGACATAACATCGATCACCCATTTGCCGTCATCCGACACGGTCACCTGATGGTCGAGCGGCTCGGGCGTAAGGTTTTTGATTTTCCCGGACAGCGTTACGCGATAGAGCATACGGTAATACGGATTGACCCCGGGCTCGCGGCCGATGCCGGACAGCAGGACGCTCCCTTCTTTGGCGACGTGAAGAACCTCCGCCACCTCCCATGCCCCATGGGTCAGCGCCTTTCCAGCGGACGGATTTTCGCCATTGCGGACGAAATAGAGTTGGGCCCAACCGCTACGCTCCGAAACGACCAGATAACCGCCAATCTCCGGTGCCGTGCGAATGGACGTTGACGTGACGGTGACGACCGGCTTAACCGCTTCGTGAACCCGCAATTTGGCGGCGCCGGTGTTGGCATCGACGTCGTAGAGATCGATTTCGCCATAGCCGCGTTTGGTCCACTCATAGAAAATGCGGCCGTCTTGCCAATAGAGCGGTGGATCGCCCGGCCACAGCAGCGACAGGCTTGGGACTTTCAAATTTAAAATGGCCGGCGCATCCGGAACGCCGACATCGATCACGACCGGCTCGACCAGCGGCACATCCTTGGCGCCCGCCGTCGGATACACATAAGAAAAATGGCGGGGAAAGCGTTCGCCGGGCGGCGTCTGCTGCACGCCGGTCCAGATGTAGGCATTGTTGCGCAGCAGGCGATAGGTGAGGATGCGCCTCGAATCCGGTGACCATTGCACCGCGACCGGCATCGGCGGATTCTCGCTATTGGCCGCCGCCATGTCGCCAAGCATCGGATAATTGGTGCCGTAACGCCGGTCGAAGGAGCCGTCGCGCGTCAGCGCCCGCTCCCGCCCGGAGGCAACATCGACGAGATGGAGATTGTAGTCGCGGGCGACGACGCGCACCTTGCCGTCAGGTGAAACGACGGCTTCGCCATTGTGCTCCCGCGAAGGTGGCGGAAGCGCCTTGACGGTGCCAGAGGCCAACTCCACTTGCCAGGCCATGCCGGCCGCGAAGAGTTTGAGGGTTGCCGCGTCGTAATCGAGCGGCCGCATATCGGCGGTGTCGGTGAATTTCGCGCCAGCGGTGATAAGCTTTGGCTTCAGATCGGCTTCGCGCACCAAAACTTTGCTTTGGCCGGAAACGGGATCCGCCAGCACGATCTCGCCTGCCCCACGCGGTCCACGCCGGAACAGGACCTTGTTGTCGCCCACGAACTTGGCCGACAAATCGAGATCGGTGATCAGGTTGCGATATTTGCCAGCCAGAACGGCATCCGGTTCGGCAAAACGATCGACGGTGGCAGCCGTAGCGACGGTACCTATCAACAATACTGAGGCCAGAGCTGCGCAGATACAAAAAGCACGGATGCAGGTGACGACTTGCGATCTCATAGCACTTTTCACCGCCCATGGCTCTCATAAAAGAGAGGCAACCGGCTGTTTCCAGCCGGTTGCCTGTTCAGACGATGATCAATCGAAGCGGAAGCGAGCGCTGAACTGAATGGTACGCGCCGCCAGGCGATCGCTCGCCTTCAGATACTTCGATTTGGACCAATACGAAGTGTCCTTTTCCTCAAGCAGATTGGCGCCTTCGACGCTCAAGGTGAGCCATTTGTACGGCGTGTAGTTGACCGCCATATCGAGACGCGAAGTCGGGTCCATCCACGGCGACAGGCCCGGATAATTGGTGAAAATCGAGGTCCGATACCGGTCGCGGAAGTTATACGACAACCGCGTGCTGAACTCCGGCGTATCGTAATAGAGCTCCAGATTGTAGGTATAGCGGGACGTACCCTCCGCGGCATAGATATCGCCAGCGGCGCTCAGTGCTGCCCGCTCCTCCTGGGAATAGGGATACTCGATCTTATACGAGGTCATCAGCGTGGCATTCGCTTTGGCGCCGAAGTTAGACCAGAAGCCCGGCAGGAAATCGAAGAAGCTCTGTGCGGTGAACTCAAAACCTTCGAAGGTGCCGGGGTTGGCATTGCGGTACATGTACTTCTTATAGCCGGTGTAGTCTCCCGACGTGATCGTCTGAGAGTCGTAGTAAAGCCAGCCGTGCGGCTTCTTCAGGAAATAGCCGACCGACAACTGGCCCGCTTTACCGAAGAAGTATTCCAGCGTGGCATCGTAATTGTGCTCGCGCATCGGCTTGAGGTCCGGATTGCCGGCATAAATAGTCTGACTGGCGGTCAGAATGGTCTGCGTCGCCCTCATTAGATAGAATTCCGGGCGCTGGATCTGATAGTGGTACGATAAGCGCATCTGCAGCTTGTCGGTGAAATGTATGGTCGCATTCCCGTTCGGCAACACGTCGGTGTAGTCTTGTTTGGAAGTCTCCGCCGAGACGGTCTCGTTCCAAGACGTATCGTAAAGGTACTGCGTGCTGGTCGAATCGCCCCAGGTGTTGACGACGCGCGCACCGACCTGACCATCGACAGGGAAGTAAAGATTCGCCGCCCAGTTTGCCAGTGCATAACCGGCAAAAGTGTATTCGTGCGAAAGGTAACTTTCGGACAGATCGACATTTGACGGCTCGGCTGTGGACCAATCATATCGTGAGGTGTTGGTGTAACCGGTACCCGCGGAGTTTCTCGCCAGGATGAACGAGCGTATGTCCGCTTCGTTGTCCGTGAGACATTTGGAGGAAAGGCGATACCACGTTGGGGCGGACGTCATATCCATATTGACCTTCTCTGTCGCATTGGCGCAGGGAAAGGAGGAACCGGACAGCGGCATGCCCTTATTGACCCAAGAGGAAGACGAATCCGGCCAGAACCAAGCATCGCGGTAGCCGTAATTACGAGTCTGATGCCGATCCGTGTAACGGGTACCGACCTTCACATCGCGCAGGAACCAATCGTTGCCGACGGTATAGGTAGCATCGAGGTTGCCGTTAACTTCCTGTGAGTGCGACACCAATCTCTCGTCGTGGTATTGATAGAGATCGTAATCGCTGACGTCATTCAGATCGACGTTGTCGTATGTCACGTACGCATTGCCGTCTGCCTTATCCGACGCGAAATCGAAGCTTCCCGAGTTCGAATCATTGAAGCGGAAGACGGTATAAATTCCGTGATATTTATAGCCGCTCCAATTGTATTGGGCACCACCGTTAACCTGCCAATTGCCGTGATGCCAATGCATCTCAAAATTGGTGTTGAAGTTGTCTTCATTATAAACTTCGTAGTAGGAGTCGGGACCATTCGGAGACGCTACGCCCACGCTCGTGTAGTTGTAGGATTTGGCAATGTCGTAATTGCCGGTGTTGTCCATCATGGTGACGTCGGAAATCTGGTAGGCGGTATCAAGGCCCGTCAGTGCCACCAAACGGTCGCGATGAAGCTTGTTACGGCTCGAAAAATACGTTCCTTCAAAGACGAAATCCAAGTCATCGTTGGCACGCCACTGGGTCGAGAAGTTGAGCGACGGCCGTGTGTTCACGCCCTGCTCCATGCCGTAATAAATTTTGTAAGGCGACATGGGGCCGTAGCCGTCGTTGAGCGCCTGCTGCGACGAGGACAAATGGCTCCAAGCATAGTTAGACTGGGAGCCGTCATTGGCGTTCCAGTAATAGCTGACGGGCGCCAGTGTTTCGTTGGTAAAGTAGTTTTCGTTGTAGCTGTTCTGCGTGTAGGACATGTTGAGCAGGAAGCCCATCTCGCCGATGCCGGTTTGAAACCGATCCGTGAGCAGCAAACTCGAATAGGGGCTCCAGGTGTCGCCGATACTGGCGTTGACCGCGCGCAAACTGCCAGCGATGGTCCAGCCTTCCGGCAGATCGAGCGGACGGCGCAAATCAACATTGACGACGCCGGCGATGCCGCCTTCCACCTGATCGGCGGAGCGTGTCTTGTAGACGGTAACCGATTTCAGAAGTTCGGCCGGGATGCTGGAAAGGTCCATCGCGCGCGACTCGCCTGAACTGGCCGCATTGCCGTTCAGCGTCGTCCCGACATCTCCCATGCCACGAATGGACAACCCGTCGCCTTCACCATGAGAACGCGTAATCTGTACGCCAGTGACGCGCGCAAGCGCTTCAATCACGTTGTTGTCGGGCAGCTTGCCGACGTCTTCGGCCGTGATCACGTCGACAACTTGCTTGGAATCTCGCTTGATGGCAGCCGATTTTTCCATGCTGCCGCGGATGCCGGTGACAACGATCGTTTCAATCGTATCCGGCGATGCAACGTCTTGAGCCCATGCCGGGCCAGCGGCGGCGGCAACCAGACTGCTGGCCGCTAACAACATTTTTTTAACTTGCAACACGACACGAATCTCCCCGTTCTTTTATCAGACAAATGAGGCCACGCCGTCACGAGGGTGTCAACATCTTTTATATAGTATACGATATTCTGACACCATTCGACCCCGAGGTGTTGCTTGCGGAACACGGCATTTTTGATGGAGTCACACCTTAAGCGCGTGCGCGCCCGCAGTTCACGTTGCATGAAAGCTCTGCGGAATGGGCTGTTCTGCATGTTGACGCCTTGCCCACGATGATGCGAATCATCGCCACTCAGGACAGAAAAGCCACCGCGCAGGGTATCGTGCCCACCTCAAAACAGTCCCACTGGTTCGCGAGGAATATATACTGTATATTGTGTATTGAGCATTTGGACACAAAGAGTCGGTGAATTCCGAACATAGGACAGTTGCTGCCAATGTCCTTCGAATTGTTCCATATCGGAATACGACAAGCCGTCAGCCTCAGAGGATAGAATGACAATCCTTATCAAGGCACTTTCGGAACAGATCTATAACGAAATTCGCCAACGCCTCCTCTCCGGCGAACTCCCGGTCAACAGTGCAATTCGTCAGGACGCGTTGGCCAAGGAACTCGGGGTGAGCAAAATTCCCTTGCGCGAGGCGTTTGGCCGCCTGGAACGCGATGGCCTTTTGATCTCGATCACCAATCGCGGCTTTTTCGTTCCGCCGATGTCGGCCGACGAGGCTGAAGAAGTCTATGCGCTGCGTTTGAAAGTCGAGCCGGATGCCGTTGCGCGTGCGTCCAAGCTGGCGAGCCAGGAAGATCGCCGACAGGCGCTCGAAGCGTTTCTAGCTATGGACAAAGTCGATTTGCGGGATTGCGTCGCATCGGGTGAAATTCACCGCGCGTTTCATATGGCGCTGGTGCACCCATCCCGGAACAGGATCACAATTCAGTTTGTCGAGCGGTTGCATGCCGTTGCCGAACGCTATGTGAACAAACACCTGGAGCCGACCGGACGGTCCAAGCGCGCCAGACGCGAGCATATGGAGATGCTCGACGCCTGGAGCGAAGGGCGCAGCAAGGTCGTCCGGACGATGATGCACGACCACATCAGTTCGACGCTCACAGATCTCCGCGAACAGTTCAAGATCGAGAAGGCCACTTAAAAAAACACGTGTGCTGGCGGAGGATGTGGTTGTACGGCGGCTCTACGAAGGCCACGCATTTGCGCACCGTTATGTGATGCGTACGGCGGTCTCCTCGCTCCGATGAAGATAGACGGTTGTGAGCAAACCTAATGCCATGGTCGCAGCGAGCAACGCAAAGAAGCCGTCTGATCCAAATGCCGACATAATCCAACCGCAAACCGCCGGACCAAGAAGCGATCCCATTCCGAACAGGAGTACCAATCCGGCTGCTGCTGCGATGCGCGCACTTTGCGAAATGCTGTCGTTCACATGGGCCGCTGCCACAGCATAAATCGGGAAGACACAGGCCCCTTCGAGCGCCGCAGCCGCCAGGATGGCGGCTGAACTATGCGCCGACACACCAAACAAACCGGCGAGGCAACCAACACCAAACAACAATTCGATCACCCCCCGACGGCCAACTTTGTCCGAGAGCCAGCCGATGGGCAACTGCAGCATGCCGCCCGCAGCCATCGCCAACCCCATGAACAGCCCGACGCCCGAAACATCAAAGCCAACACGTTTTGCGTAAACCGGGC
This sequence comes from Alphaproteobacteria bacterium UBA1301, assembly GCA_002307725.1. Lineage (GTDB taxonomy): Bacteria > Pseudomonadota > Alphaproteobacteria > Micropepsales > Micropepsaceae > Rhizomicrobium. The sequence continues at coordinate 13,356 of DBUB01000002.1, forward strand.
CAAAGCTAAATAGAATCGCCCACGAAAGGCCCGAAAATACGGTCGCAAACGCACCAAGCGGAGCGTGGTGGAAAAGCTTACTGAGTTTGAGTGGCCGCGGGGGAACTTCGGGTGGACGGAAATCGCGCGCCGCAAGAATAGGGACGGCGGCAATCGCGAACAGCACAGCCGCCAATGCGAATGGCCCGTAATTTTTGGCACCGCATAAGTTGAGAAGACCCTGGGCAAAGGTCATTCCCGCGATTTGCACAAACATATAGAGTCCGAAAACCCGGCCACGGAGCACGTTCGTGACGCCACCCTGAATCCAACTTTCGATTGCGACATAGCAAAGCGAAAGAGCAAATCCCGAGACAACTCGAAAGCCTATCCAGGCCGGCACGGTAAGAACGAGCGGCTGGATAGCAATGACGCCGGCCGCCAGCAGGACACAAAGGATGATGGAACTTGCGTGACCGATCCGGCTGATGATGGCGTGACCGAGCAGCGGACCGATGCAATAGCCAGCATAATAAGATGCCATCATCAGGCCAACCATGCCTGATGAAAAGGCCGTATCGGCTCGCAGGCCGATAATGTCGGTCTGCAGGCCGTTACCTGCCTGGATAAACAGTGTGCACGTTATGACTGCCCAAACGGTCGCGATTACAGTCCGCAAATTTTTCACCACACAATCACGATCACCGTTCAATACGCTGTCGATGAAACGACCCGGAAAGCCCCCAGGAATCACTACGGTCGGCTGATATAAGTATATAGTATACTAATGGTAGCGCAATCAAATCTGGCGGACAACACTTCGCGCCGCAGCCTCCGGCTCATAGCATGCCAGAAACACGCAAAAAGCGACCCTGGCACCCCGTCGGAGAGCATCATTCGCAGGCCCGGCGCGGGTCGAACGGCTTAACGTTCATGCGGGCAGGATGCATATAGAACGCGTCCGCCAGAATGTGGTGATCGGAACGGTAAACCTTTGCCATCAGATCATAGAGCTCGGGATCGTGAGCCTTGAAATCTTCGGCCGTTGCGACCGTCAGGTTACCGCGCCGGTACGCGAAATTTGAATTGAACCAGAACTGCGTGCCTTCCGCCCAGTACTCCTCGAGAGTCACATCCATATAGGCGCACTGCCAAAGCCCCTTCTTTCTGGCATGCAGGAAGGACCGTTTCACACGGGCCACCAAGCCGGGGTCGACGGTACGCAGCGTGTCGAAGATGCTATGTGAGAACTCGTGGACCAGGATATTCTCGCCGTAGTAGCGCGTTCCCGGTATTCCCATCACATTTTCGGTCGCCCCCGTCGTGTACAGACCGCCCATGCCACGCGCCCGCTGAGCCCAATAGTCTCGATCGGTCATCTTGCCGATCGCATTTGCGTAATTCTGCCGCTCGAAAGGTGTCAAGCGGGGGTCATCGATCGTCGGCTTCTTCCAGTCTCGCTGCTCCGGTATGTCGGTGGTTGTCTCATCGATCGCCATGACACCAACCCGAGCGCCGGACCGGACCATCGCATGACGAACATCGGCCCGCTCGGACAACATGTAGAGGACGATGTCGCGGGCGAGGAGAACCGCTGTATCGGGAACCTTGGCGGACGCGATGACAGGAATGCCGTCGGCATCAGCGTACTTGGCATAGAACGGGTCAAGTTTAAGCGCCGCCGGTGGCCGGCGGATAACGAAACTATCAAAGGCCGGAATTTCCGGCTTCGGTCCCTGCGCCGGTACATCGCAGAATGCTGAAGGCGCGAAACCAAACAAGCCGGCCAACAGAACGGCGGCGGAGATGTTTTTCATACGGTCAATAGCCTTCGCGCGTTATGCCTTGATCCACACTTGCGACCGCAATCGCCACGGGTCGCCCGGATGATCCGCAACTGGCGCAGCCCCGTCCTTGGCGCCTGGTGCATAGTCGACAGCGGAACCGCCGGGTGACAATTTGATCGGCAGTCCGGTCCGGTTCATACGGGCGTAATAAGGGATCGCCGTCATCTTCGATCCGTTTTCCCACATTCCTGTGAGAGCGACGACGCCATCGAGCAAATCCGGACGCCACTGCGGGGCGATGGGATCGCTGCCCAAAGTCAGTTCGATGTCGGGTTGATCGGCAGTTTCGACGCTGTACACAAGCGGGCCATACCCCAGCGCAACACGTCCGCGGTTGGCGACGACCTTTTCGTCCGAGGTGATCCGCTGCGGCTGCATCGGAAGTTCGATCTCGATCGTGTCGCCCGCTTTCCACGCGCGGCTGATCTTGACATAGCCCTTCTCGACAGCCGGTGTCATCGCAATACCATTGACCTTGAGACTGCGATAACCACTCATCGGCGGAACGGCGTTGTAAAGTTTGCTCGTCTTGCGGTCAGGAATGCGCACATAGACAGAGAACGATGTGGGAGTCTTAGGATTGACCGTGATGGAGACTGCGCCGTTCCACGGATAGTCCGTCTTTTGGACCATTTCGACGTCCGTGCCAGCGACTTTCTCGACGAGGATTTTGCTGCCGATGAAGAGGTTGACGTAAAGCCCGAAGTGGTCCTTCGCGTAGGTCCAGGTCGGTAGCATGAGCAGGGTACGGGGAATATTCGCGACACAGCATGGGCAGACATGCCACAGCGCCCGCTCGGTGTTCACCAGCGGATTGGTGTAACAAAAAGTATGTCCGTCCAGGTCGATGCTTCCCAGCAGCGCATTGTAGAGCGTCTGCTCGTAGAGATCGGCGTACTTGGCATCGTGATAAGCCAAGTTCATTTTGTACTGGAAGAAAATCAGACCGCAGCTCGAACAGGATTCGCAGTAGGCCGAGTGGGGAAGCGAATAGTCAGGACCGAATCCTTCTGCGGTTTCCCCGCTGCCGACACCGCCGGTAACGTAGTACTTTCGGTTCACCATGTTGTCCCACAGCGACATCACCGCACTTTGGTAATCGGTATTGCCAGTCTCCGCGGCGATATCGGCCATACCTGAGTAGAAGTACACGGCGCGGACGGCATGCCCGACCGCTTCGTATTGTTCGGTTGGCGGCAGATGGCTTTGGTCGTACTGCTCGCCGCCTCTGCGGGACTCCAACAGGAACTGGGCCAGTCGGATATAGGCGTCGCCGCGCCCTTTGCCCTCCATATCGTTGACGAAGCGGCCGAAGCGCACCAGCGCTTGCTCCATTTCTTGATGGCCGTCGAACCACGCCTTCTTGCCCGGACCGATGTTCACGACCCAACAATCCGCCAGCTTTTTGGCGGCGTTGTAGAGGCGAAGGTCTTTTCCTTCCGTCAAGGTGTAGTGATTGATGGCCGATTCAATGAAATAGCCGGCGATGTAACCCTCATGCGCCCACCGATGTGATGGTGACCACCGCTCCGGCCATTCGTTCTTGGGCGCCAACGTCTTGGCAGTCTGCAAATAGCCGTCGGGCTCTTGGGCGGCCAGGATGATCGGTATCCACCGCTCCAGTGTGTGCCGCATCTTCGCCTGCGCCGCAGCGATTTCCGCATCGCCGTTCGCATCGACCATCAAGGCGATGCACATGGCTTCCACGGATTCGAGTACCCATGCGTTGGAGAAGACGTAACCGCGATGCGGCCCGTGCGGTTCGCCGCGATTGGCCTTGCCGGCTTCGATGAAATTGTCGATGCCGCCTTCGCCAACCTTGAGATCCGTTCGCTCGCAGTAGGCGATGACGTGCGGCAACCAGTTGACGATCAGTGCCTTGGCGCGTGCATTCCACAGCGGGTTATCGATCGCGAAGTGCTTGGTGTACACCACGTCAAGGCGGTGCGCCGGCGGCGGCGCGACAGCCTGAACCGCCAGATGGGAACTCGCCGATAGGCCATCCTGTTGGGCGTCGATCTCCAATACGTAATCGCCCGGGGTCGAAAAATTTGCGGTCGTCTCGACCGACGAATTGGACGCAAAGCTAACGGTTCCGGGACCGCTGACCATGCGCCATCTGGCATTGGACGGATTGGTCTCCACGAGGCGGCTGACAGTCCCCCGCAGATACGTTTTCCCACCGACGACGACCGAGCGGTCGATACCTGCCGCGACCACGGGGGCGAAAGCCGGGATCGTGCCAACGCTCCAAACCTGCCACTCCAAAATACCCGTCGACAACTTCCCATCAGACACGATTTCGAGGCGCAGCTTGTCCGTGGTCACCGCCGCAAAGGTCACCTCGTTGAAGCGATCCTTTTCGACACGGAGCTCTTTGACCCGCCGCACGGGAACAAAGGCATGACCGTCCCAATAGAGCAGCCTGTAGCGGTCGGGTAAGCCGACACCTTGACCATCCACCCACCAGTAAACGGCGATATGGTCGGTTGTGACCGGAACACTCCAATCATACTGAACCCACTCCGTATCCGTCTTCGGCCAATTGCCGTACCTGCCTTTTTCCGCATCCGCAGAATCGTGCGGGGAAAACCCGTCGTTCAAGGCTTCGAGAATGGTGTCGCCCGAGTGGAAGGACGCGGATGCTTTCGCCACCTTGGCCAGATTGACGCTTCCTCCGTTGAGAACAGCGCCATGAGCGGCCATCAATCCGGCAAGACCTGCTGCAAGTGTCGATCCGGCTGCTCCAATCAGAAACCCTCGCCGGCCGACCGGATGCACGCATGCGCAGGGCATATCGGGGAATCCGCTGTGTGATGGAGTGCGAGAGTCAGAGCGCATATCTACAATCCACAATTGCTAACCGTATTAGTATACTATATATTATCAGACATATTCAAGCTGGCTGACCGCAAAATCTTGGCGCGCGAACCAGGTGTGTCGATCAGCGCCAGACCTTGAGCAGAACCACACCGTGTCCCGGAACCACGACGTCCCGCTTGGCACCACCTTCGCCATCGCTATGCGCCCACAGATCGCGAACCTTGATGACGCCGGACAAATCGATATCGCCCCACACGACTGGCACTGTACGTTCGCTGGAGCTGCGATTGAACACGCCGACGGCAACGGCCCCCTCCGATAGCCTTTTCGTCCAGATTTCGACGTCGCCGTTTTTCTGCGCCAGAACCCCTTGGACTCCGGCCCGGTCCTGGTCGATGGCGATGATTTCACGGTTCGTCAGCAATGCCAGTGTATCCGCGGGCATCGTGCGGACATCGTTGCCAAGAATCAGCGGCGCGGCAAGCAACGCCCAAAGGCTGAGATGAGAGCGATATTCTTCCGTGCTCATGCCGCCGTTGCCGACTTCCAGCATGTCGGGATCGTTCCAGCCATTGGGACCGGCGTACTTCGGCTTTCCGTTTCGACCGAAGCCAATGGCTGACATCGTCTGGTAGTTGTCCTCGATGTCACCGGTTGTCCGCCACAAATGCCCGCCGACCGCGCGCCCCCAGCTTCCGACATCGAAGCGGCCGTATTCGCACAGGCTGTAGACGACAGGCCGTCCCGCGGCGGTCAGCGCCTCGCCCATCTGCTGGTAGGTGCCGTAGACCGCATCGGCCGTTTGATAGAACGCTTCGCCGGAGCACAAATCGTATTTGATGTAATCCACGCCCCATTCGGCGAAGGTCCGCGCGTCCTGTTCGACGTGGCCATAGCTGCCTTCATATCCAGCGCAACTTTTCGGTCCCGGCGACGTATAAATGCCGAGCTTGAGCCCGCGGGCGTGCAAGTAATCGGCAAGCGCTTTCATATCCGGGAAGTTGGCGTTCGGCTGCAATCGGCCGGCCCGGTCGCGTTTGCCCTGCCATCCGTCGTCGATATTCACATAGACGTAGCCAGCGTCGCGCAGCCCCGAAGCCACCAGCGCATCGGCAATTTCGCGGATGCTTTTGTCATCGATCTGCGTGGCGAACTTGTTCCACGAACTCCAGCCCATGGGTGGCGTAGCCGCCACGTTCTGCTGCGGCACCGTCCGCTTTGCCGGCAGCGGGTAGACTGGAAAATCGCGCGCCTTGAGTTGACGTGCTGTCGCCGGCTGACCGGTGATGTCGAAGGCTTGGTACCATAGCTTGCCGGTCAGCCGGATGCCCTTGCCGGATTTCTGCAGCACGATATCCGTGCGCGGGACCGCGGCGTTGCCGTTAGACAGCTTGAAGACGAGCCGATCACCGTCGCGCCGGACATCCTGCATCTCCATATCGCCATACCAGGTCGTGGTGGCCTTACCGATCCAGGTGCCCGCGTTTTGGGTAACAACCACGCGGGTGAAGCCGGGAAAATCCGGACTGCTGGTGATAATCCAGCCGCCCACGGGAGGCGCAGCCTGCGAAAATGCACCAAGGCTCACCACCACGATGCAAGCCGGAATTATCGAACCCTTCATAGGAAGACGTCCTTGTCCACAATATCGTATACTGTATTATATTTTAACATCTCGCAACAAGACCTTCGACCGCGTTGACCAGATGGGGATTGGCGACCGCGAAGATTTTACGCGAGGCGTGACGTCCGAGAGGAAACAATGAGACCGCCTTGCGGCAGTTTTTTCAATGGGAATGGCTTTGAAGCGCGCCGCCGCCCCGGATCAGATCGAGAAGATCCAGGACCGTTCAAAATGACCGCCGGAATCGTCGCGAACCTCGGACGGAATGTGCGGACGAACGCGCGAGGTCTTATCTGTAACTGGGTCAAGCCGGTATCGGCCGATTAGTGGTTTGGCGATTTGTCAGCTTGCTGCATTGCGGCGGTATAGGCGTCGACTTTTGTGATCAAGCAGCGCGAACCTGTCGATTTCGTGATATTTCCAAGAGCATATTTGACGGGATCGCCCTTCGACGCAATCCAGTCGCCAGGCTTGATGCACATCCCGCTGACGGCTGCGGCGCTCATATCAAGGTCCTGGCACCAGCCGGATATTCCAACCAGGAACTTCTCGCCGTTTCGGGTTGAGACGATGGCGGTGTGACTGTCGCGCAAGGTGGTGTTCAGGGCGCCCACAATCTCGCCCAAACGAAGGCACGGCTCCCCCGTGGCACCAGCCTCACTTGCCTGCGAAAACGCGGCTGCGGTAACGAGCAACAACCAAGCGAACGGCTTCATGGCACCCTCCCCGTGGTATAATATATATTATACAACAAATCCCCGTAACGGCTAAGTCAAGAGATATTCCGGTGTAGAGCAGTCGAATGAGTTTTGAGTAGCGGGGCTTTGGTTTCTGTGATTCGCCCTTTGCAGTGCTGATTCCCAGCCTGGAGAGGGCCATGGAGGACGACGTGCTTGACCGCATCGAAACCCGCGAGGTCTTCGCTATCGGCGATATCGCCTGGCTGAGACAAAATCACGAGTGGCTGAACCTGCGCTCCATCGTCATGGTCGTCTCCAGCCGGAAAACGCAAAAGGGCAATGAGCAGGAACGGCGCTTTTACATCTCCTCGCTGCTCGCCGACGTCGAAACTCGAAAACCTATGAAAGCAACTCACTCGCTTCCCCCGGGGCATGAGTTTCGCTGATTGTGCGGGGGCGGCTCTGGCGGCCGGTGGATGGGCCACTCGACTGCCGGATGGCCCGAACATTGGAAACGTCGACCACGGTCATGAGACCGCTTGGTCTGCATGGTGCGCCGAATACAGCACCATAATGGTTGGCGGACGAGGTGAGATGTCTGTCGCCTCGCTACGGCGTCGGAAGCAAGAAAATACCCTGCGCGGCCCGTTGTGCCGCACAGTCGTGCCAACCATCAATCCCAAGGTGTGGTCATACGCAAAGAAATACCACCTGCGAAGGACTACATAGGCTTCAGAAATTGTCTGGAGCCGCATGGGGCCGCTTAGGGCTGTCGGTCCCGTCCTGAAAGTGTGATGGTCGCAACAACAGGTTTTCGCGACGGCACGGCCGAGGCGCGCAAAAGTATCGCGGTGATCGGCGCCGGTGCCATCGGTTGCGTTGTTGCGGATGCGGCCCATCGGTGCGGACATTTGGTCCAGCTTTGCGTCCGCTCACCGGTTCAGAAGATCGAGATAGAGCGCGACGGTGCCGTCCGGCCGTCGGGTGTGGAAATTGTTCAGAATGTCGCCGCGGTCCGCCCCGCCGACTGGGTGTTCATCGCCACCAAAGCCCAGGACACGGCCGGGTGCGCACCATGGCTCAATTGGCTGGTTACCCCGCACACCACGATCGTAATGCTGCAGAACGGCATCGACGGCGTTGGGATCGTACGGCGGATGGTCGATGCCGAGGTGCTGCCGACCATCGTCTATATCGCCGCCGAACGCCGCGCCCATAACCGCATCGTCCACTTCTTCGGCGACAAGCTGGAAGTTCCCGCCGGCGCGGCCGGACAGCGGCTGGCGGCGGTGATGAACGGACAGATTCACATCGCCGAACAGCAAGACTTCACCACTGCGGCGTGGCGCAAGCTCATCTGTAACGTGGCGCTCAACCCTATCACGGCCCTGACGGCGCAGCGCTTTGGCGTATTTTCGCTGCCGCGTATCCGCGAACTGGCTGCGGGGCTGATTGCCGAGGCCGCCGCCGTCGGCAATGCGTTGGGCGCCAGCTTTTCACCCGAGGACGTCGACAGCATCGTCGACTATTGCTGCCGCCTGTCACCGCAAGGCGGAACCTCGATGCTTTACGACCGGCTCAAGGGCAACCGGTTGGAGTGCGAACACCTGACTGGCACGATCGTCCGGCTGGCCCAGCAGCAAGGCCTCGCCGTGCCGCTTAACAAAGCGATTTTAGCGTTGCTCACGGCCATTGATCAGGCCGCCACGACACAAGTGGCAGCGGAATAGCTCAGGCCGGAATGTGCGACAGTTCGAGTGGCACCGCTGTGGTGTATTTTGCCTCCAGCAGCGTGACCGTCGACTGCACATCGACGACGCCAGGCAGCTTGCGCAGCACGTTAAAAACGAAGCTCTGGTACCACTGCACGTCCGGCGCCATGATCTTCAACATGAAGTCGCGCTCGCCGAACAGCGAATAACATTCGGTGATCTCGGGAATAGCGTTCACCGCCCGGATGAACTTCTCCACCTCGTCATCGGTGCGCGTCGCCATTTTGACATGGGCGAAGATCTGCATCTGGAAGCCCAATTTCTGCCAATCAACAATGGCGACCTGCGCCTTGATATAGCCTTCGTCGCGCAGTCTTTGGATCCGGCGCCAGCACGGCGATTGCGAAAGGCCGACACGCTCGGCAATTTCTGCGGTCGACAGCGAAGCATCGCGCTGCATGAGCGCGAGAATTTTGATGTCGATCTTATCGAGATTACTGTGCATACATCATGTGCATTTAGGCTTCTTTTTTGCATAAAACATGTTTTAGGACTACAATGTCAATGGTGCGAAATTGTCATGGATAATACGATCTAGTATTCAACGCACAGCCCAAATCGAGCGCTATAGTGTGTGGAATATTTCCCCAAATTATGTTATTATTATGGATATTTTATGCTTAGAGCGTGGGTTTAACTTGGCCCGGCAGCGCATTTCATTCACGGCAGGACGTCCTGCCGCAGCGCGAGACGGCCACTGATTGGCCTATGCCCGGGACCGGGGAGCAATGAAAATGCGAGGACCTGGCATGGAAAACCTGCCGTTCATCGATTCGCGCGACGTTCGCGCCAAACTCACCATGCCGGTGCTCATTCCCGTTGTGCGTGAGGCCATGATCGCACTGTCGACTGGCAAGGTGGACCAGTTGTTGCGCAGCTTCATTCCGGTGAAGGAGCGCCACATCTTCGCGTTGATGCCAGCGGCCAACCACGCCGCCGGTCATTTCGGCGTCAAGGTGCTGAGCGTCTTCCCCGACAAGACCGGCGAGATGCAGCACGAAGGCTATATTCTGTTGTTCGCGGAAAGCACCGGCCTGCCGCTCTGCATGGCCGCAGCCGAGGATATTACACGCCTGCGCACGGCGGCCGCTTCAGCCGTGGCAACCGATGCGCTTGCCGCCCCGGATGCTTCAGATCTGGCTGTGCTCGGCACCGGCAAGCAGGCGGCGGCCCATATCGAGGCCATCGCGCGCATCCGCCATCTTCGCCGGGTGCGGATCTGGGGCCGTGATCGCACCAAAGCCGAAACGTTGGCAGCAAAGCAGAAAGACGTCCTTGGCTTTGTACCCGAGGTTTGCGCCACCGCCGAAGCGGCTGTCTCCGGCGCCGATATCATCTGTACCGTAACGGGCGCGCGCGATCCGATCCTGCAAGGGGCCTGGGTGAAGCCCGGCGCACATGTCAACGCGGTGGGCTCCAGCACGCCGGTGCCGGCCGAGATCGACAACGATCTGGTGGTGAAAAGCCGCTTCATTGCCGATCACCGTCCGCACGTCTTGCTGCACGGCGGCGAATTTCTCCGTGCCAAACAGGCTGGCTTGGTGACCGACGATCACGTCGTGGCCGAAATCGGCGAAGTGCTGGCAGGACTGAAGCCGGGCCGCACCGCCAAGGACCAGATCACGGTCTACAAATCGCTTGGCCATGCCGTGCAGGATCTGGCGGCTACGGCTTGGCTCTACACTCACCGCTAAAAAACAAAAGGCCCAGGACAGCAAACCGCCCCGGGCCGATTGTTCCAACCGCTGCCTCAGAAAGTCTGGGTCAGCGACAGGCCGATGGTGCGCGGCGCGATGATCGCGGCGTCGTAACTGCCAGAGAGCGTCGCAACATTACGCGACTGGCCGTAGGTGAAGCCAATCTGGTCCAAAACGTTCTTGATATAGAATGACAGCTTCATGTCCTTGTAGGCAAGACCCGCCGTCAGATCGACTGTTCCATAGGCCGGCATGAAGAAGCGAGCATAAGTGGCCTTGGTCGGGAATGCGGCGTAGCGCGAACCCTGATAGTTGAACGAACCGCCGAAATCCGCGGTGACATCGCTCGTCACGTTGAAGGATTTGTCGATCGACAGCGATCCGGCCGTCTTCGACGAATACGGCAGGCGCTGGCCCGTCAGGCCGTAAAGGCTCGAAACCACCACGTCCTTTTGCAGTGTGGCATCGACCAGCGAGAAGTTGGCGCTGACCGTCCAGCCTTCGCCCGGCGTCAATACCGTTGCCAGTTCGAGACCCATCGAGCGAGCCGCGCCGCCGTTCTGGACATAGCTGAAGTTATTCGCGTCCGCCGACTGCAGCTGAATCTTGTTCCACTCGATATCGAACAGCGAGGCGTCGATCATCAAGAGACCGTCGATCACGATGCCCTTGAATCCGACTTCGTAGTTGACGGTGCGGTCGGACGCAAAGGTCTTGTTCTGGGCGCTCAATCCCGGCGCGGTGTTGACGCCGCCCGGACGGTAGCCGGTCGCAATGCGGCCGTAGACCATCATGTTGTCGCTGATGTGATAGCGCGGCGTGATCGACCAAGTGAAGACGTTGGCCGACTGTTCGCCGGAATTCGTATCGCCGGAGCCCATCAGGCCACCGACGTAATCGACATAGTGCTGCTTCTGGGCGGCGATGCGGGCGCCGACCTGCAGGTCGAGAGCCGGGGTGAAGTGATAGGTCGCCGAACCGAACGCGGCGTATTCATTGTAGCTCGCCGGATCATGAACGGTGTAGAGGCTATAGTCGTCGTAGCGCACGCCGGTGGCGGCCTTGGTGGCATAAATGTCCTGTTCGGTCAGGCTGGTTTCACGGGTCATGAACAGACCGAGCATCCAGTCCACGGCGCTGCCGCTCTTCGACGCCAGACGCGCTTCCTGGCTGAACTTGCCGGTCTGGGCGTAGTTGTCGATCTTGGAGTCGAGATAGGGAACTTCCGTGGTCGTATCGTAGAAGTACGGCAGGTACTTATCGAACGAAGCCGACGCGTCTTGCGGACCGTTGAAGGCCGAGCGGCTGTAGGCGGTGATGGCGGTGAAATCGGCGAAGTCGAGATCGGCCTTTAGCGTGCCGGTGTAGATGCCGAGTTCCATGTGGCCACCATTGGTGCCAGGAATGCGGTCAGACTCATAATAGCTGCCGTTGAGCGGCTTGCGATCGAAGCTGACGTCGATACGCGAGGAATAGCCGGACTTGCGGCTTTCGACGATTGCCGACAGTTCGTAGCTCACCTTGGACGTGATCTGCCAAAGCGCGGCGAGACGCCCGCCCGTGGTACGGGCCTGGTTGGCGTCCTTATGATTGTCGCGAATATTATCGACGTAGCCAGGATCGAGGCGATAGAAGCTGGAGGCCTGGATTGCCAGGACGCCGTCCACGAGCGGCGTGTTGATGACACCGCGCACGCCATAGCCTTCGTTGCCGTGCGCCGAAGCGGCGGTGGAAACGCCGAGTTCGCCATAAGTGCGCGACAGATCCGGAGTCGACGTGACATAGCGGATCAAACCGCCCATCGAAGAGGCGCCGTAGAGCGAACCTTGCGGGCCGCGTAGAATTTCCACGCTGGAAAGCACACCGGGGTCAATGTCCGGTAGAATAGAGTCGCCGATGCCACTCGACGTCGAAGATCCGATCGGAACGTCGTCGATGGTGATACCCACCGTCGGATTGTTGGACAGGCCGGAAGAGATGCCGCGAATGATCGCCGAGGCGCGGCCATTGCCTTGGCTGGCAACGCTGATGCCCGGGATCTTGAGAGCATAATCTTCAAGATGGACACTGTTGGTCGCCAGCAACGTTGACGTGTCGACCGTCGTCACCGGTATGGCGACGTCGATCTGACGCTCACTTGTCTTGCTGGCTGTTACGGTAACGGTTTCCAGTTCGACTGACGTATCGGCGGCTGCTTGTCCGGTCAACGCCGCCAGAGCCAGAACGGCCGTTGAAACCAGCAATCCGGACCGCATATCGAAATTCATTTTTCGCCCTCTGTTTGTCTCACGTTTCACAAAACTAGCTTCACATCAATCAGTGGACGGCCGATTTAGCCTTCCTCCACACGTCGCGCCGCGCCCGCAAAAGTGCTGGTGCAATCTCGTGGTGCACCGGGTAGCGCAAGTCACATGCCAACCACGAACGCACACGATCGCGAAGTCCTGATGCATCGCTCTTTGGCGTGTCGGCCCATCTGCTGCAAGTTTGGCTAGGCGGTGCCGTAAATCACGGCAGATCACACAGGGAATACCGTGACTTCACCACCCGGTCATACAGATTCAATCGCTGTGTGCGAAACAGGTGGCTTTGCACCGAGGAAATTTTCAATTCAGTGTCACACAAAAGACACTGCGAAACGACAAATGACCGCAGAAGAGAGATCAATAATTTCAATGCGATGCATAAACTATTTAATCGAGGATGTGCACGCGAAAAGTCATCTCTCGTGCATTACGTTTACCGGCCCATCGATGCACGAACTTCCGTATGCGTACGATTATTGCGCTGGCGTTTCGGCGATAGGACACATCGATTCACTGGCAACAATCTGTCGTCGCCATTGCCTCTTTCATGCGCACAAGGGCCTCTTGTCAAAACGACATGGCCCTAGCCGATCGCGAACAAACACGCTTTGCAAGCTGCACGTGCGGTGAAAAATGGGACCTTGCTAGACACCGCGCGCGCTTCATACGACAACGCACCCTGGAGTAGTTACGGAGATTGCAGATGTTGCGCTTTATGTGGGGTGCCCTGGCCTTATTCTGCACCGGAGCGCTGGCAGCTCCGGTCGAGAACTATTCCATCGTTTCGAACGGCGAGACAGTCGGCTATGTCGCGGTCAGCGCCAAAGGCAATACCCTCGACGTCGATTTCAAGATTGACGACAACGGCCGCGGCCCCAAACACAAAGAACGCCTCACGCTTGGCGCGGGCGGCATCCCGGTGCATTGGAGCATCGACGGCACATCGTTGATGGGTGGCGATGTTCACGAAAGCATGAACTGGCAGACAGGCCGCCAGCGCTGGACCAGCCAAGCCGATCATGGCGACGAAACCGCGGCGGCGGCAAAGCTCTATGTCGTCAATGACGGCAGTCCGTATGCGCTTTATCTTTATGCCAAGGCGCTTTTGAAGACCAAGACGCACAGGCTCGACGTTCTGCCAAGAGGCACGCTGCATCTGGAAAAGATCGGCACGCCGACCGTGGGCGAGGGCAAGGCGGCAGTGGCGCTCGACGCTTACATGTTGAGCGGCATCAACATGGCTCCTGATGTCATCCTCCTGGACCGTCACGGCAATCTGTTTGCCGTGCTGGGCGAAGATATGATTGTGAGGAAAGGTTACGAGAGCGAAGGACCCGCGCTCAATGCGCTGAACGAACGCCTTTCGTTAGAGCGGTTGAAAACGCTGCAAGCCGCGACGGCGCATCGCTACGAAATACCAGTACGCATCCGCAACGTACGCATCTTCGATCCTAAGTTGCTGGCCATGACGGGCCCCAAGGCCGTTGTGGTTTATCGCGGCGCCATCACCACGGTGGAGGCGACCGACGCGCCGGTGCCTGCCGGCGAAGCGGTTATCGACGGCCAAGGCGCCTCGCTGGTCGCCGGGCTGCACGACATGCACGCACACATCTCAATCTGGGACGGGCCGCTCAACGTCGCGGGCGGCGTTACGACGGTGCGCGACATGGGCAATAACAATCAGACGTTGCCAAAATTGATGGATGAGATCGACCACGGCGAACTGATCGGGCCGCATATCATTCCGTCCGGTTTCATTGAAGGCCGCAGCCCTTATTCCGCGCGCGACGGCGTGGTGGCCGATACGCTGGAAGATGGCTTGAAGGCGGTGCACTGGTATGCCGACCACGGCTATATCCAGATCAAGATCTATAATTCGATGAATCCGGCTTGGGTGAAACCGCTGGCCGACGAAGCCAAGAAACTCGGCCTGCGCGTGGTCGGGCACGTCCCCGCCTTCACCACGGCCGATCAGATGATCGAAGCCGGTTATGACGAGATCACGCACGTCAACCAGTTGATGCTGGGCTGGCTGCTCAAGCCTGGCGAAGACACCCGCACGCCATTGCGGCTGACGGCCATGACGCGGGCTGCCGATCTCGACCTGAACAGCGAAAAGGTGCGCCACACCATCGCGCTGATGAAAGAACATGACGCCAGCTGGGACACCACGATCTCGATCGTCGAGCAACTGATGATGAGCCGGGCGGGTGAAGTTCCGGAAAACGCTGCTGCCTATATCGACCACATGCCGGTCGGCGTACAGCGCTACAAGCGCCGCTCCTATGTCACCTTCAAGGACGAGGCCGAAAAGGAGCGGTATGCACTTGCCTTCGACAAAGCCATGCAGGCCATCGCGCTGTTTCATCGTGAAGGCATCCGGCTGTGGCCAGGCACCGATGCGGCGAACGGATTTACCCTGCACCGCGAGCTGGAACTCTACGTCAAGGCTGGCCTCAGCCCGGCCGAAGTCCTGCGCATCGCGACGTACGACTGCGATGCCTATCTGAAGCGCGACCAGGATTACGGCAGTATCGAGCGCGGCAAGCGTGCCGACTTCTTCCTGGTGAACGGCGATCCCACCAAGGATATCGGCACCGTCCGCAAGGTGCGGCTGGTCGTCAAGGACGGCGTCTTCTATGCGCCGCAAGAAATCTATCAGGCTTACGGCATCACGCCTTTTGCGGCGCCATTGCCGCTGCCGGCTGAAACAAGGAACGCAAAATGAAAAGCCACCTTGCTGGTCTCGCCTTGCTGTCGGTCACGCTCCTGAGCACGTCGGGTCTTGCCCAGTCCCAGCCGGACGCGCGCCTCGACCTCACCTTGAAGCCGGTTGTGGAGAACGGGACCGTTTCAGCACTCGATATCGAAAGCCGGTACACGGGCACGCGTTTGAAGCCGCTGATCTTGCCCGAATACCTGGGACCGCTATTCCACATCGCCGACCGCATCGAGACGGTAACGGCGAAGGACGCCAAAGGGGACCTGCCGCTCACCATGACGAGTGGCAAGCGCAACACCGATGACGCAACGCCACTTGGCGACAAAGTGCGGATCTGGACGCCCGCACGCGCCAGCGAAGGCGTCGTGACCGTACAGTATCGCGCCCAGGTCTCGCAGGAAATGCTGGCCGGACCGTCGTGGGAGCTCAGGGCCGAACCGCGCGGCTTCTCGATGGCGGGCAATACCGTGCTGCTGTTGCCCGACGATGCCACCTTCTATCGCGTCAAGCTGAACTGGGATTTGTCGGCCTTGCCCGCAGGCGCCAAGACGCTCGATAGCCTGCCGCTCGACACCGACACCAAGCCGGTAACGGCCGAGACCTTGCGCGAAACCTATTACATGGCGGGTAATTTGTTCCTGACCCCGCCGGGCAATGCCTTCCGCGCGGCCTCTACCGCCGACACGCCCTACGATCAGATGGAACTCCTCAACTGGTCGGCCAAGACCTATGACAAGATGCTCGCCTTTTTCGGTCCGCCACAGCGCCCGACCTTCACGGTAATGTTCCGCGGTTCCAAGATCAGCCGCATCTCGGGCACCGAACTTCCCGGCGCCTTGCAGGCCACAATGATGGCCGACACGCCGTTAGAGCAGGTGAAACTGCTGGCTTCGCACGAGATGGTACACATCTTCATGGGCGGCCTCGATCCGCAGAGCTGGTATGAAGAGGGCTTGGCCGTCTTTTACCAGAACCGGGTGCCGTTCCTGACCGGCCTGATCGATGAAGACGCCTATATTGCCGACGTCAACCAGACGGCACGCACCTATTACCGCAACGTGCGCTTCGACATGCCGATGAAAGAAGCCGAGCAGAGCTTCTGGACGGATGCGCGGGCGCGGCTGCAGCCCTATGTTCGCGGCGCCCTGTATATCAGCCTGGTCAATGCCAAACTGAAGGCGGCCACGCATGGCAAGCGCAACCTCGATACCGTGATGCGCGAATTCATCGCCGCCCGCGACGCCGGCAAATCCGTCACCGTCGCCGACTGGCTGACGCTGATCGCGCGCGATCTCGGCCCTGCCGCCGAAGCCGATTACCAGGCGATGCTGACGGGCAAAAAACTTTATCTGCCCGCGAACGCTTTCGGGCCCTGCTTCACACAGGTGAAAGAACGCGTGCCGGTGTTCGAACTCGGTTTCGACAGCATCAGCCTGATGGAAAGTCCGCGCGTCATCCAGCATCTCGACCCTGCTTCGCCCGCCGCCAAGGCCGGATTGAAGGACGGCGACAAAGTGGTGTGGAGCACGTCGCAGGATACCGCCCAGGAATCTTACGGCGAAGAAATGGTCCTGAAGGTGGAACGCGACGGCAAAACTGTGGAAATCCGCTTCCTGCCGCACGGCCAACCAACCGACAGCTATCAGTGGAAGCGCATCGCCAGAGGCGCGCAGTGCAAGGTCTAAACCAGCGCTGAGATGAGCGCCTCGATGTCGTCCATGGTGTTGTAGACCGAGGGCGAGACGCGCAACCGGTAGGGATAGAGCTGGGCGTTGATCTTGGCTTTCGTTAAGGCGTCGCCAAAACGCTTATCGGCATCCTTGTAAGCGAAACTAACCAGCGGTGCCGTGGAACCGGCCGGCGTCAGCGGCTTGAAGCCTTTCGGCGGCAGCGCTTCTTGCAAGCGGCGGATCATCGGGGAGCGATGGGCGACGATCTTGTCGACGCCGAGTTGTTCGATCAGCCCTAAGGATTCCGCCAACCCGATATAATTGGCATTGGCGTAGGTGCCGACGCCGAAATGGCCCATCATGTCGCTCGCGACCGTGAACTCGATCAGGCGGCGGCCTTTCGGCTCGAACGGGAAAGCATGATAGATCACGTCGTCAAGCTGCTGATAGCCGAACAGGAAGCGCTTCATCTTCGGCAGCAGCCCGGCGCGCACGAACAGGAAACCCGCTCCCTGCTCGCCCATCATCCATTTGAAGCCTGAGGCGGCGCAGAAATCGAGCCCCGTCGCCTTGACATCAAGTGGCACCGCCCCCACGGCCTGGATCACATCGGCATAGACCAGAGCGCCGCGAGAATGGGCGAGGTCGCACAGCGCTTTCAGGTCGTGAGTGAATCCGTTGATGTAGGAAACATAGGACACCGACACCAGCCGCGTGCCGCGGGTGATGGCTTTGTTCATGTCGTTCATGTCGATGCGGCCGTCGCGCGCCGGAACGATGACATGCTTGAGCCCATGCTTGGCCAAGCTGTCGTAGAGATAAAGTGACCCCTCGAAGTGCAGGATGTCGGTGACGACCTTGTCGCGGCGCTTTCCCAGTCCGAGCCCGCGCGCCACGCAGTTTTCGCCAACCATGGTGGACGGCACCATCAGCACCTCATCGACCGACGCATTGATCAGACGAGCGAAGCGTTCCACCGCACGTTTGCGGCCCTCCCGCGATTCCGGCAGGGTCGGCTGCAGCGCCGCCTCGGTGCGATGGGTGAGATAGGCCTGGATCGCCAGCGCCGCGCGGCGCGGCAACGGATGAGTGTAGGCGGCATTGAGCTGAATGCCGTCGAGCGGAAATTCGTCACGGCCGACCAGCGCCCCCGCATTTCCCGTTTTGAGTGATTGCGCGCGAGCGGCCGTTAAGGGCAGTGCGGCAGCGAGGCCAAGCCATTCGCGGCGGTTCATCGTCATGGCGAAAGCCCATTCTGAATCCGCGCCAGCATCGGGACACCGGTGACGCCGGTCAAGAAAAAACCACACGCATGGCCGGTCTTGCATGATTGCGGCGCCAGAGGAGTGCCTTGCGCAAATTCTATTCTATCTTCTATTTCGCCGCGCGTGCGCATCGAATCCCATCTTGCCTGCGAAGCCCACCTGCCCTAACAAGGCCGCGCATGAAGAGTTGAGCTGTCGCTCAACGCCAACCTGCTCCCGAGCAAGGTGGCGCTCTCGAATGAGAGAATGCGGCCGATCCGGCAACCAACGGGGCCAGCCAAGTCGTCATGCTTGTATCGAAAACGTGCCTCTTGAGGCATTTGCGTGAGGTTGGTTGAGATGATTCCTGAGCAGCAGTTCGCAAGCGACAATTACGCCGGCATTTGTCCCGAAGCTTTGGCCGCCATAGCCGAGGCCAACAAGGGGCACGTGCAATCCTATGGCGACGACATCTGGACCGAGCGCGCCTCCAATGCCTTGCGTAAACTGTTCGAGCACGAATGTGACGTTTTCTTTGTCTTCAACGGCACCGCGGCCAATTCGCTAGCACTGGCAGCGCTCTGCTATTCCTATAACGGCGTGATCTGCGCCGCGTCCGCCCATGTCGAAACCGACGAATGCGGCGCGCCCGAGTTCTTTTCCAACGGCTCCAAGCTACTGAATGTTCCGGCCCCAGACGGCAAGCTGACACCGGAGGGCATTCGGGCCATGGCGACCAGCCGCTCCGACATCCATTTCCCCAAACCGCGCGCCGTGACCATCACGCAACCGAACGAACTCGGCGTCGTCTACAGTCTGGAGGAGGTGCGCGCGATCTCGGCGATGTGCCGCGACCTCGGTCTCAAGCTGCACATGGACGGCGCCCGGCTCGCCAATGCCTGCGCCAGCCTCGACTGCAGCCCGGCCGAAGCGACCTGGCGTGCCGGTGTCGACGTGCTCTGTTTCGGCGGCACCAAAAACGGCATGGCAACCGGCGAAGCCATCATCTTCTTCGACCGCGCGCTGTCGGCGGATTTCGATTACCGCTGCAAACAGGCCGGACAACTCGCCTCCAAGATGCGATTTCTTTCGGCGCCGTGGGTGGGCATGCTGGAAAGCGGAGCCTGGCTGAAAAACGCCGCCCACGCCAACGCCTGCGCCCGCCGCTTTGCCGCCCGCATCGACGCGCTGCCGAGCGTGAAGCTGGCGTTTCCGGTCGAAGCCAATTCGGTGTTTTTGCACGCGCCGCAAGGCGTTCTCGAAGGACTGCATCGCCGCGGCTGGCACTTCTATTCGTTTATCGGCGGCGCGGCCCGCTTCATGTTTGCCTGGGATGCCGATCCCGTCTGGGTTGACCGGCTGGCCGACGATCTGGCGGCGGAAGCGCAAACCTTTGCCGGCAAAAAGACGGCTGAAGTGGCTGCATAGAAACCGCGCACGGTAAGCGGACGGCGCCTAATCCTCCTCGGCAAAAGAGCAAAGCGGCGTCCGGTTGCAAGATATTACCCGCCAGTATGCGCTAAAGACCAAACGCGAATGGAATGGAGTCCCCGGAAATGACGTCGGTTTTCTCGCAGTTAAAGCGGCAACCTGCCGATCCGCTGCTCAGGCTGATCACGGAATTCCGCCAGGATCCGCGCGCCGGAAAAATTGATCTTGGCGTCGGAGTCTATCGCGACGAAACCGGCAACACGCCAGTCATGCGCGCCGTCAAAGCAGCCGAACGCCGTCTGTTCGAACAGCAGACCAGCAAAGCCTATCTCGGTCCGGAAGGAAACCTGGGCTTTGCCGCCGCGTTGAAGACCCTGGTGACGGGAAACGACGAACGCTACGCCTGTGTCCAGACGCCCGGCGGTACCGGCGCTTTGCGGCTGGCAATGGAGGTGATTGCGCACGCCAAACCTGGCGCTGCGGTCTGGGTCGGCACACCGACTTGGCCCAATCACACCGCCCTTTTGACGGCGACGGGTCTTCAGGTGCGCCCCTATCGCTATCTGACGCAAGCCTCCGTCGACTTTCCGGCCATGCTCGCGGCGCTTCAAACGGCGGCGCCAGGAGACATCGTGCTCTTGCACGGCTGTTGCCATAATCCGTCGGGCATTGATTTGGCGCCAGCCGAATGGGCAACGCTGGCCGCACTGCTGCAAGAGCGCAAACTGCTGCCGCTGATCGACCTCGCCTATCAGGGTTTGGGCAGCGGTTTCGCAGACGACGCCCGCCCGGCGTTGCAGCTGCTCGAACATTGCGGTGAGGGCTTTCTGGCCTATTCCTGCGATAAGAACTTTGCTCTGTACCGCGAGCGCGTCGGCGCCCTTTTTATCCGGGCGCGGGATCCAGATACGGCGGAGACTGTGTTTTCCAACGCGCTGACCGCGGCGCGAACCAATTGGTCGATGCCGCCCGATCACGGTGCGGCCCTGGTGCAGATCATTCTGGACGACAACGCCTTGCGCACCGACTGGCAGGCCGAACTCAATACCATGCGCAATCGCATCGACGGGTTGCGCCAAGCGGTTGCGGCTGCGGCGCCGAACCTCGGCTTCCTGGCGCAACAAAAAGGCTTGTTTTCATTGCTGCCGATTTCGCCTGACGCCGTCGCGCAGTTGAAAACGCGATACGGCATCTACATGGCCGCGTCGGGGCGGATCAACGCGGCGGGCTTTACGTTGGAGGCGATCCCCCATTTCGTCGAAGCCTATAACGACGTCGCCACGCTCGCGCCCGCCACCCAAACGGCATGATCAGCCAGCAGATCCTCACGCAGGATTTCGTCCTGACGGCGCTGATGCTGACGGGCGTCGGGCTGCACAAACTCGGCATCGTCACCAACGAGGCAACGCGCTGGTTTTCGCTGTTGCTGGTAAACGTGGCGCTGCCTTGCACCATCTTGGCGAGCTTCCACTTCGAATTGACGCCTGATCTAGCGACCAAGGCGGCAACGGTGTTCATCATTTCCGTGGCCGTTCATGGCGGCCTGATTGCTCTGTCCCACCTGTGTTACTGGCGGTTCGCGCCCGGGCGGCGGGAAGTCTTCGTCTTCTCCACTGTGTTCTCCAATTGCGGCTTCGTCGGAATTCCCCTGATCCAAGGCGTCTTCGGCGACATCGGCGTTTTCTATGTCGCCATCTTCACCATCCCGTTCAACACGCTGATGTTCACCTACGGTGTCCACCTGTTCCGCGGCGCAGCGGGCGGCAACATCTGGCAGCATCTCGCCAACCCCCCTTTGATCGGAACCTTGATCGGATTGGCGCTGTTTTTGTTATCGGTCCATTTGCCGGTTCCCATCGCCAAAACCGTTACCGCGCTCGGCGGCCTGACGACGCCGCTGTCGATGCTGATCATCGGCGCCTTATTGGCCAAAACCAAACCGGCCGACGTTTTCAAAGATCGCGGTCTCTATTACCTCAGCCTCGTCAAGCTGGTGATCGCACCGCTACTGGTCCTGGCGGTGCTGGCAGTACTGCATACGGACCGGACCATCGCCTACGTTTGTACCGCTCTGGTGGCGATGCCAGCTGCCAGCCTCGTCGGCGTCTTTGCCCAGCGTTACAACGGCGATACGGCTGCCGCCGCGCGCAGCGCGTTCCTGACCACGGTTCTATCGGTGATCACCGTGCCCGCAATTCTCGCGATACCGTGACGCCTATCTTGGCCTTGCTAAAGCCATAGCGTCCGATCATGGGCAACGAATTCACCTTGACGCCGCGGCGGACGAGCTGCCGTGCATAGTCGAGTACGCGAGGTCGTGGCAGCAAAGCTGCAACGGAACTGGTCGGCTGAAGAACTAACGCCAACGCGCGGAGAGGGCGGCATCCTGCACTTCATAGTCCGCAAAAAGCGTGGGCGATGCGCGATCCCGAATTTCGTTGAGCCTTGAAAAGCCGAAGCCGCGTTTCAAGGGCCAGAAAGCTGACGGTCTGTGCCCCATATGTGCCCCTGCGGAGATATAGGGCATGGAGTTCAATTGCTAAGCTATTGATTTTAATGGTGCCGCCTGGGTGACTCGAACACCCGACCCCCGCATTACGAATGCGTAGGTCATACCTTCTGGGGCATTCGGTTGGTTTCTGTTCATCTGACTAAGTAGTTGTACAGGAAGAGTTTATTCTCTTGCTTACTCCCATCCTCTACGGTCATCACCTGGGGGATTGCGGCTTTTTTGTTTCCACGTTGCTTCCATGAGCGGGTGAGTCGTGGTATGGTGCTTCCATGCCTAGGCTCTCAACAGTCCGCCTTACCAAGCGTGTTGTCGAAAATGCGCGTCCGGGAGAATTCATTTCGGATAGCGTCTTGCGGGGCTTTGGCCTTCGCGTGACAGCCAGCGGAACGAAGAGCTTCGTCATCACCTATCGCAAAGAGAACGGCGACCAGGGCCGCCAAGTCGTCGGGCACTACCCGGCCGATACGGTCGATGAAGCCCGCACCGAAGCCCAGAAGCGATTAAGTGGTGTGAAGGGCGGCAGAGACCCCAGCAAGGACCGTAAGGCCCTTCGCGCTGCCCCCATGGTTCAACACCTTGCAGACGAATACCTCGGTTCCTACGCCGCGTCCCGCAACCTGCGCGCCCGTACCGTGAAGGATGCACGGACGGTGCTAACCCTTGCGCTGCCTACTCTTGGTCGGTGCAAGGTGCAGGACATTACGACCACCGATATTCGCCGGGCACATGGCGAGGCGCAGAAGCTCGCAGGGGTCTATCAGGCAAACCGGTTACTCGCAGTCCTGAGCAAGATGTTCTCCCTTGCAGAAGAGCTTGGATGGCGGTCGGGCAATCCGTGCCGCGGCGTGAAGAAATTCCACGAGGATCAGCGTTGGCGCAATCTGTCGGAGAGTGAAGTCATGCGGCTCTTGGGGGCCTGCGATGGCTATGAAAACCAGAATGCCGCGGACGCGATACGTTTGCTGTTGTTCACGGGCGCGCGCCTGCAAGAGGTCTTGAAAGCGGAGTGGTCCCAATTCGACCTGGAGACCGGCCTTTGGGAGAAACCATCGGCACACACCAAGACGAACCGGCAACACCGGCTGCAACTTGATGGCCCTGCCTTGGCCCTCCTTAGAGATATGCGGCTCGCAAATTCCCACGGCGAGTTCCTTTTCCCAGGGGAGCCGATTGTCACCGAAACGGGAAGCCTGATTGTCAAAGCCAGGGCGGACCTAAAGCGTCCTTGGGCGCATATCGTCAAAGAGGCTCGATTAGACGACGTGTGCCTCCATGACTTACGGCGCACCACAGCAAGTTTCATGCTTTCCGGCGGCGCTTCGCTTGCCACGGTTGGGAAGACCCTCGGTCATACGCAGGCATCGACGACCGCGCGCTATGCTCAACTTGCCCAGACGGTGCAGCGTGACGAACTACGCAAGGTTGGCGAACACATATCGGATTTGCAGGCACGGGCACGCGAAGGCCGGGTAATCCCATTGCGGACGGCAACACCTTGACCACTAACGGCCAATGCATGACTGGGGGAATAGACGGATGAACAGAACAACCATCGTGATTGTTCTAGCTGCATTAGCTTCGTCTGCAAGCGCTGAAGAACAGACAATTTCCGAATATCACCGCGTGACCGCGATTTGGTACTCCTACGGCCTAGGATGCGCCGTGCAGGATCGAAGTACCGAAAGAGCGATGGCGTGGACGCAAAGCGCACTCGGTTTAGTGACAGCCTTGAGCAAAACTTCGCCGAAAGAAGCCACGGAGTGGGCTGCTTTTTTCAATTCGGCTGAGATAGCTGCAAGAGCCAAGGGGGGCTTTCGGTGTGAGAAGGTAACTGCGTTTCCCACCCCTCCACCACAGGAACTATTTCAGAGTTAAAATGGAAACCGTCTACCTAGCCGACATTGTTCGTTCGGATGATATGCAGCCCCGCACCAAGACAGACCCGCGGGTGGTTGAGCGCTATCGCCTTGCGATGTCCAATGGCGCGGAGTTTCCCCCCATCGTGGTAGCCCGGTTGAACGGCACCATGGTCTTGGTCGATGGGTTTCATAGGGTCGCCGCCATGTCGGCACGTGGCATCCACCAAACGGATGCAGACATACGCGATGTAGCCTCTTGGGCGGAAGCGCATTGGCTTGCCTTCCAAGCGAACATGACCCACGGCGTACCCTTCAAGAAGGCGGAGCTACGGGGGGCTTTTGGTGCCTACATGAAGGCGAACCGCTACGTCGATGAGCGCGGGCACCTGAAATCCTATAGGGTGATGGCCACCGAGCTAGGCGGCGTGGTTTCCTACTCCTGTCTGCGGCGGTGGATGAAGAAAGACTTCCCTCGTGTATTCCGCAAATTGAGCAACAGCGAAGATCAGCCGCGGGCCAACGGCGGGCTTGTTCCCTGTGCATCTCCCCAACGGATGCTGACACGGGAGGCCCAAAGGGCTTTGGATCAAGCGGCAGCGGCTATCGTTGGCGTGACCGCCCCAATGAGCCGGGCCATGCTGCTGCACAAAGCGAAGTCCATCGTGGAAGCCCTGGAGGGTAACCCGGTGGAGCAGCCTTATTGCTGATCTTTTGGGGGTTCCTAGGGGCCTACTGTTTCATTGAAACACTCTAGGCAACAAAGCCCTGCCTATGTGGTTTTTCATGGTCGTTAAGCCACTGTGGAAATTACCAATGTGAGTAAGCGTACGCTGTTGGTGCCTTATGGTAATAGGCAGTCCCGTTAGGGACCAGTTCCTATTGGCCGATCACCAACCCCAATAAGGAAAATCAAAATGTCCTTCTCCACGAATACTCGTGGGGTGGGCACCCGTGCGCGTGCCGCGCGGTGCACCATCCACTATGACTCAATCGACAATCAACCGGTCGTCCGCATCGGCCTGCCCGATGGGCGGAAATTCTGCACCGACCCGGAAAACTGGCGAGACTATCTGCGGCTAGGCTTCAGCCCCAATGTCAGCCTGGACGATAGCGGCAATGGGCATAGCTATCCGCGGACGATGGCACACAGCCCGGACGAGAAGGCAGCGCGCTCAGGCACGCAAACGCTCGCGCGCATCTTTGTAGCCCTGAGAATGGTCCGCGAAGCGAAGGCGGGTGGTGAACCTGTCAATCCCAAGGGCTGGGTAGTGCGTCATGCGAACGGCGATACGCTTGATCTTCGGGATGTGAACCTAGTGAAGGTGCCCGCTAGTGGGCATCGGAACAGCTACCGGACCTTTTGGGGAGTGTGGAAGCGGTGGTGTCTTGTCGAACAGGGAAAGAACCCCAACGCTGAATTCGCAAAACGACGCAGGGCATTCAAGGCAAAGGGTGGTCCGAAATATTTGGGTGCCGCACGTACACCCCCTACAAATGTACGCTCGCAACAGATTGTTCCCCCCATGCTCCCCCTTAATTCTTCGACCGTGGGGAGTGCCAATGATGACTGACCCCAAAGTGATGGGGGAATGTCTGTTCGATACCAAGCAAGCGGCGGCGTTCCTGAATGTCAGTCCAAGGACGCTGGAGGATTGGCGCTGGCGTGGCGGTGGCCCGCTGTTCCGCAAATTGGGGCAGCGCCTCGTGCGTTACTCGCGGGATGACCTGTCCGCATTCATCGCGAGAAACACATACGCGAACACCGGCATGGCGCAGTCGGAGCGTTAGGATCGGTGTTGTCTGAAATGGTCGGTGGGGTCGTCTGCATCGGTGCAGGCGGCCTTACCAGCCGTCAGAGGTGGACAGCGGATTGCGGCGGTGAGCAGACGTTAGCCAGCACGCTTTGTTTCCACCTTGCTTCCATGCAAAGCGGCCTGCGATTTTCTTCTATCAGGACGTTAGAGAAAAATATGCCCATTCAAGGGCTTGAACTGGTGCCGCCTGGGTGACTCGAACACCCGACCCCCGCATTACGAATGCGGTGCTCTACCGGCTGAGCTAAGGCGGCCCGTTTTGCGCCCGGAAGACGCGACATCGACCAGAAGACCCCCGTCAGGGGCCGTCCGGCGAGGCGCGGAAAATACGCATCCTAACGCCGTCCTGCAACTACCCATTGGGGTCTGGCCTCACCCTCGACCCTCACCCCCACGCGACAGCTTGAAGCGGCCCGTCAACCCAGCTGCCAGCTTTGCGGGCGCCCTGGCCGGACACCCGCCTGCCGCGATCCGCCGCAACTCGTGCCTTTCTGCCGCCATTCCTTTGGGCTACGGGTAATTGTGACGTTCGCTTTTCGGTCTCTGTGAAACATCTATCCAGCCGCCTCAGTTTCAGCCAATTCGCATCGGGCTCGGTGTCCGGGGTGTTCATCCCCCTGTTCGGGGCCTGGCTGGCTTGGCGCGGGCTCACCGCCGAGGCCATCTCGGTCCTGCTCGCGAGTGCCCTGATGTTGCGGGCGATTGCCGGACCTTTCAGCGGTATTATCGCCGACGCGCGCAACGACCGCCGCTTCGTGATGCTGGCACTTTATTGGGTGATGCTGGCCGGATTCGGGGCGCTGAATCTGATCGAAGAGCCCTATCTGATCTTCCTGGCGGCGGTCCCGGCCTATGTCGCTTACGGCGCCGCCACGCCGCTGCTCGAAAGCGTCAGCGTGCGTCTGGCCGAGCATTTCAGCTTCGACTATGGCCGGGTGCGCATCTGGGCCTCGTCGGCTTTTGTGGTGATGAATGTCGTCAGCGGCATTTTGGCCAAATATTTCGGCCTCGGCGTGGTTGCCCCGCTGCTGACCCTTGGCGCGGTCGCGTGCCTGTTCTCGACCTTCACGCTGCCGAGCCCGCCGGTGGCGGAGGGATGTGCCCCCTTAAGGAGTCGCCTGAAAGCGACCTGGGAGGAGACCCGCGAATTGCTCCGGGCACCGGTGTTCCTGATTTTCTTGGCCGCCGCCAGCTTTGAGCAATCCACCCACGCCTTCTATTATGCCTATGGCGGCTTGCATTGGCGCGCGCTCGGCTATTCCGAACTGCTCATCGGCGTCATCTGGCCGCTCGGCGTACTCGCTGAGATTGCGCTGTTTAGCCAAGCTTTGGCGGTGCTGAACCGCTTCGGGCCAGCCAAGCTGCTCTTGATGGGCGGGCTCGTCGCCGTGGTGCGCTGGACTATCCTGTCGTTCGATCCGCCACTGCCGCTCGTTATTATCGCCCAGTTTATGCACGGCGGCACCTTCGCGCTGGCCCATCTCGGCGCCGTGTTCTTCATCCTGAAGGCGGTGCCGCAACGGCTGGCCGCTACGGCGCAAAGCCTCTACTTCATGGGCAGCCAAGGCATGATGATGGGAATCATGACCCTGGCCTGCGGCCACGCCTATGCGCTATGGGGCGGGCGCACTTATTTGTTGATGACCGCCATGGGCGTGATTGCCATTGCCACCACGCTGGTGCTCGCCAAACGCTGGCACGGCGAACGCATTATCCCCGGCGAAACTGACGACCAAGTGGTGACGATTTAGGAGCGCTTCACCGAAAAGTGGTATCCGGTTTTCGGCAATGAAGCGCGACAAACAAAGAATCAAAACAGCCCTTCGATCTGGCCCGCCTCATTGAGATGAATGTTGTTGGCGGCGGGAACCCGCGGCAGGCCGGGCATGGTCATGATGTCGCCGGCGATCACCACCACGAATTCGGCACCGGCCGACAGACGCACCTCGCGCACTTTGACCATGTGATCGGTGGGGGCGCCGCGCTTTTCGGGATCGGTCGAAAACGAATACTGCGTCTTCGCCATGCACACCGGCAGATGGCCGAAGCCCGCATCTTCGAGTTCGTTGAACCGCGCTCGCGTGGCACTGTCAGCGGAGATACCATTGGCGCCATAGATGGTGCGAGCAATGGTCTGGGTCTTGTCCCACAGCGGCATTTCGACGGGATAAAGCGGCTTGAAGTCCGCTTCGCCCTTGGCACAGGTTTCCACCACGCATTTGGCAAGATCGACGACGCCCTTGCCGCCGTGGGCCCAGCCGCGGCTGATATGGGCCGGACAATCGACGGCGTTCGCAATGTCCACGACGCGCTGCAGCTCCTCTTCCGAATCGCCAAGGAACGCGTTGACCGCCACGATCACCGGCACGCCGAACTTTTTCACATTGCGGATATGGCGTTCGAGATTGGCGGCGCCGCGCTCGATCGCACCCATGTTGGGCTTCTTCAAATCTTCTTTGGCAACGCCGCCGTGATGTTTGAGAGCCCGCACCGTGGCGACGATCACCGCTGCCGCCGGATCGAGCCTCGCTTTGCGGCATTTGATGTCGAAGAATTTCTCCGCCCCCAGATCGGCACCGAACCCGGCTTCCGTCACGACGTAATCGGCAAGCTTCAGCGCCGCTTTGGTCGCCACCACCGAATTGCAGCCATGGGCGATGTTGGCGAACGGGCCGCCGTGCACGAAGACGGGATTGTTCTCCAGCGTCTGCACCAGATTGGGCACCAGCGCGTCCTTGAGCAGCACGCTCATGGCGCCGGGGGCGTCGAGTTCCTTGGCGGTGACATAGCGCCGGTCACGTGTCTGCCCCACCACGATGTTGCCGAGGCGGCGTTCGAGGTCCTTCAAATCGGACGCCAAGCACAGGATCGCCATCACTTCCGAGGCAACGGTGATATCAAAACCGTCTTCGCGCGGGAAACCATTGGTGACGCCGCCGAGCGATGACGTGATCAGCCTGAGCGCCCGGTCGTTCATGTCGAGGCACCGGCGCCAGGCGAGACGGCGGGCGTCAAGCCCCAGCGAATTCGACCAATAGATATGATTGTCGAGCAGTGCCGCGAGCAAATTGTTGGCGGCGGTGACGGCGTGGAAGTCGCCGGTGAAATGCAGGTTGATGTCCTCCATCGGCACGACCTGCGAATAGCCGCCGCCGGCCGCTCCGCCCTTCATGCCGAAACACGGCCCTAGCGACGGCTCGCGCAACGCCGCCATGGCGCGATAACCGAGCAGGTTCAGCGCATCGTTGAGACCAACCGTGACGGTGGTCTTGCCCTCGCCAGCCGGGGTGGGGGTGACGGCGGTCACCAGGATGAGCTTGGCGGCAGGCCGCGGTTTGAGGCTCTCGAGGTAATCGAGAGCGATCTTGGCCTTGGAGCGGCCGAAGGGGATGACGGCCTCCGCCGGAATGTCGAGCTTTGGGGCGATCTCGGAGATCGGTTTCATCTTGGCGTCGCGCGCAATTTCAATATTGCTGCGAACGGGATTTTCCTGAAATTCCATTACCGACCACTTCCCATGGGGTTTGCTGCGATGAGCGCCATTGGGGGGCAGAATACCGTATGGACGGGGTCGCGATCAGACCGCGGTTTTGCAACGCGGGTGTGCGTTTGCGTAAACGTCCATCAGCTTCTTAACGTCGATTTCGGTGTAGGTCTGGGTGGTCGAAAGCGACGCGTGGCCGAGAAGTTCCTGCACCGCCCTGAGTTCCCCACCATTGGCCAAGAGGTGGGTGGCGAAGGAATGGCGCAGCGCGTGCGGGGTGGCGCGATCGGAAAGTCCGAGGCGGGACCGCAGGCGCTGCATCAGGGCTTGGGCCTCGCGCGGGCTCATTGCGAGGCCGGTCCGCGACAGGAACAGCGGCGCCTCAGGGCCGCCGTTGAATGGCACCACAGCGGCATAGGCCGCCGCCGCGTCCCGTACCGCCGGGAGCAACGGTACCGAGCGCATTTTTTTGCCTTTGCCGAGCACGGTGATGGTCTCGCCGAGCGGCACGTCGCCGCGTTTGAGGCTGAGGCCTTCGGAGATGCGTAGCCCGGCGCCGTAGAGCAGCGTCAGCAGCGCCACGTCGCGCGCCGCAATCCATTCGATGTCGTTTTCGCCGGCTTCGGCGAGGGTGCGGGCGGCATCGATTTCGCTCAAAGGCCGCGGCAGGGTACGCGGGATGCGGGGGCTGCGTACCGCCCGCGCAGCGGCGTTCTCCACAATGTTTTCCCGCGCCAAAAAGCGGAAAAAGCTGCGCACCGCGGCCAGCGCGCGGCTCACACTGCGGGGCCCGAGGCCTTCGGCGCGCCGCCTGGTGATGAAGGCGCGGATGTCGGCGGGCTTCAAACCGGCCAGCATGGCATCGTCGGGGATGCCACCGACATGCTCGGTGAGAAAAGCGATGAACCGGTCGAGATCGTCGCCATAGGCGCGCAAGGTATGGGCGCTGGCCCGCCGTTCATGGGCGAGACCATCGAGCCAATCGGCTTTCAGGATTTGGGCAGATCGAGCCATGTTCGAATCGCCCGTTCGAGTGCCCGCGCGAACAGCCCCAGATCGGCTTCGCTGGCGCGCCCGTCAAACCGGTTTTCGATCAGCGAACCCAGCACATAAAGTGCCGGATGCTGTCCAAGTGCCAAGCGAAACGCGGCGATGCTGCGATAACCGGTACGGCCAAACAACAACTCGCCGCCGCCCGACAGGATCGCGCCCTTGCCGTCCGGTCCGACCACCGCCGTCACCGTGCCGGGCGCAATCAACCGCACGCCGTCGCAGGATGTCGCTTGCGCGATGCCGTCAGCCGCTTCGATGCAGAACACGGCACGATCGGCGCCGAACGCGGGCGCCGATGCGGTCGCCACCGCAATCGCTTCCGCGAAGGAGCGCGCGTCGAGCAAATCAAGCATCGACCGGTGCACGCCTTCCGACAATCGCATCCCGCGATCGTTCACGGACTTCAGCGCGTCGCGCTCAGCCCGCAGCGCCTGGTTCTCGGCGCGCAGTTTTTCGAGGACATACTGGGAAAGATCGATCACGCCCTCGTCGCCGAATCGCTGCGGCAGCAGCAGTGACAAAAGTTCGCCGTCGGCCGCAAGCTGCGCCCGGTGCATCCGGATATAGGCCTTCACCGCCTCGGCGGCGGCACTGGCAGAGTCACGGGACGGTGCGCTTTGGTTCATTCGGCGTGATAAGGATGGCGTTCGAGGTTGAGAGATTCGTGATTCGCGAAGTGTAACGCATGAGCGATGGGGTTCTAAAGTCCGATGATACACTTTCAGGGCGAGCCGCGGTATTGCTGCCACTGCCGCTTGCCGGAGCGTTTGACTATCATTTGACGGTGCCCCTACGTCGCGGACTTATCGTGACGGCGCCCATCGGCCCGCGACAATCGCTCGGCGTGGTGTGGGGCGCCGCCGCCGGCGGCGTTGAAGAAGCGCGCCTGAAACAAGCGATTCCCTTGCGCGGGGAGCCAATTCTGCCTACCGGACTATGCGATTTCATCGACTGGGTGGCGCAGTACACCTTGAGCTTGCCCGGCATGGTGCTGGCGATGGCGCTCAGGTCGCGTCAGGCATTCGAGCCGGAAACGGCGCGCATTGCCTACATTCGCGGTGAAGGCGCGCCAAAGAAAATGACGCCCCCGCGCGAGCGCGTGCTGGATATCGCCGCCCACGGGCTGGCGCGATCGGTGCCGCAACTCGCCGAAGAAGCCAACGTAACGCCAGCTGTGGTGCGCGGCCTGATCGATTGCGGCGCACTGGCCGCGGTGGACTTGCCCGAGTTCGATCCCTTCCCGGTCCCCGACGCCGATTACGCGCGGGTGGTGCTCAACACCGAACAGGATCTCGCCGCGCATGTGTTGAAAGGCGCGGTCAAGGGGCGGCGTTTCGGCGTCAGCCTGCTCGACGGCATCACCGGATCGGGCAAGACCGAAACCTATTTCGAAGCGGTGGCGGAAGCTCTGCGCCAAGGCCGCCAGAGTTTGATCTTGCTGCCCGAAATCGCCCTGACGGTGCAGTTCCTCGACCGCTTTGCGGCGCGTTTCGGCGTGCGCCCGGCGGAATGGCATTCCGATCTCTCCCAGCGCGAGCGCCGCCGAGTCTATCGTGCCGTGATGCGCGGCGAGGCCCGCGTCGTGGTGGGGGCGCGTTCGGCGCTGTTCCTGCCGTTCCACGATCTCGGCCTCGTCATCGTCGATGAAGAACACGAGCAGGCCTATAAGCAGGAAGACGGCGCCATTTATCACGCCCGCGACATGGCGGTGGTGCGTGCCCGCTTCGAGAAATGCCCGGTGGTGCTGGCCAGCGCGACACCGTCACTGGAAAGCTATGTCAACGCCAAGAATGGGCGGTATGCGCACCTACGCTTGACCCGCCGCCACGGCGCGGCGGTGCTGCCCGAAGTGCGGCTGATCGATATGCGCGAGGACCGCGGCGATCCCGGCACGTTCCTGTCGCCGACCCTGCGCGGCGCGCTTGCTACCACGATCGAAGCCGGCGAGCAGGCGATGCTGTTCCTCAATCGCCGCGGTTATGCGCCGCTCACCTTGTGCGGAGCCTGCGGCCACAAGCTCGTCTGCCGCCAATGCTCGGCTTGGCTGGTGGAACATCGCTATCGCAAACGCCTGGTTTGCCATCACTGCGGCTACGAGACGGCACTGCCAACCGAATGTCCCGAATGCCATGCCCAAGGCACACTCACCGCCTGCGGACCGGGCGTCGAACGCGTGATGGAGGAGTTCAAGCTCATCTTCCCCGACGCGCGCGTCGCCATTGCCTCCTCCGATACGATGGGGGGACCGGCGGAAATGCAAGCCGCCATCCGCGCCATGATGAAACGCGAGATCGACGTTTTGATTGGCACCCAAATCGTCGCAAAAGGTCATCACTTCCCGCAATTGACCCTGGTCGGTGTGGTCGATGCCGATCTCGGCGGTTCCGACGGCGATCTGCGCGCCCGCGAACGCACCTTTCAGTTATTGCACCAAGTGTCGGGCCGGGCGGGGCGCGCCGAGAAGCCAGGTCTCGTCTTGATGCAGACGCGCAATCCCAAAGACGCGGTGATGCAGGCGCTGATCGCTGCCGATCGCGATGCCTTCTACGACCAGGAGACCAAATATCGCCAAGCCGCGCACGCGCCGCCGTTCGGGCGGCTGGCGGCGATCATTCTGTCGGGCCATGACGGTGACAAGGTGCAAGAAGCAGGGCGGATTCTGGCCAAAACCGTACCGGCCGCCCGCAGTGTCAAAGTTTGGGGCCCGACTCCAGCGTTTTATTCCTTGCTGCGCGGCCAAACTCGCGAGCGCTTGCTGGTGCAGGCGGAAAAGAGCGTCGACATCCAGGCCTATTTGCGCGCCTGGCTGAGACTCTCTGAGATTCCGAAACAAGTGCGGCTGGTGGTCGACGTCGATCCGGTGAGTTTTTTCTGAGCGGGCGCCGCAATGGCATCGCGAATCAGCTACATATTTTCAGACTTGGGGAATTCAGAGGTGTAACGCATGTCCGAACTTCCCAAGGTTGCCATTTGCTATCCCTCATCCGACATGGTGCATGCCGACTTCACACTGGCGTTGGCGGGCCTGTGCCTGGCCGCCCATCCGCTTCCTGTGACGGTCATCAACGCAAAAAGCTCGATTGTTGCCGAAGCCCGCAACAACGGCGTTGAGGAGGCGCGCGGTTCGGGCGCCGAATATCTGTTGTTCCTCGACAGCGACATGGTGTTTCCGCTGACGTTGCTGCATCGCCTTTTGCTGCACCACAAAGACATTGTCGGTGCTGTCTATACCCGGCGCCAAGCGCCTTACAGCTTGCTCGGCAAGACGCTCGACAGCCAGCCTGATCCGGAGGCCACCGGCTGCGTGGAAATGGCCCGCCTGCCGACGGGTTGCATGCTCATCCGGATGGCGGTGTTCGACGCTTTGCCCAAGCCTTATTTCTTTTTCGGCATCAACCACGAACAGGGGACTCTTCTCGGCGAAGATTATGCCTTCTGTGATGCGGCGCGCGCGGCCGGTTTTCGCATTTGGGCCGATCTGAATCTTTCACAGGAGATCGGGCATATCGGCCAGCGGGTCTGCCGCATCGCGGAAACGCTTGGCCGTCATTCCGTTTCGGAACCGGCGCGCAAGACAACGCCCTAGCTGGCATCGATCCGGAACATTTTTCCGGTCAGCGCCCGGGTGCGACCGTCAGCGAGCAAGCTCCGACATATACGACGTGATCGACCTGGTCGTCGGTTTCGCCGAGCGGTAGCAGCACACCCTCGAAATCGGTGTAGACGACATGGTCCATGTCGTGGCCGGTCCGGCCGCGATAGGCGAGCGGCTCGCGCGTTTCGACGACGCGGCGGTACAGCGGCAGCAACCCCTGCATCAGCACCGGCATGTCCTTGGCGACGTCGGAAAAGCGGCGATGGGCAATTGGCACGTCGTGGGCGCGCACCACGGCATCACCGACGTAGCGGTTTTCGAAATCCGCCCCGCCGTCGATCACCGCCGCCACCGACATATGAGGCATGATGTCGACGATATCGCGCGGCCTAAGGTCGGCGCGCGAGGGAAATTTCCGATTCACCCGTAGTAGGCGCCAGAGCGTCACTCCCCGCTGCGCCGGCGTACTCGCCAGCGTATCGAGCGCGCACACCTCGAAATTGGTGCGCTCGGGCAAAAGCTCTTCGGGGCCCGTAACTGGGGGCACAGCAACTCCGCTGTATCGTGAATCAATTGCGCGTTTCTACCTTAGCGCTTAATGGGGCGTAAAATCATCCTAAATCCAGGTACTGTTTCGGTCAGAGCAGCCGCAGATCGCAAGTTGCAAAGATGTCGGTGGTGGCGAGCAACGGCGCGTCGAGCGCCTTGGCGGCGCCATAGGCAAAACAATCGGCCAGACTCCACCGCCCGGCACTATAGGTGAGGAAGCCTTGCCGCGCCCACGACGTCTGAATGGAATCGACAGCGCGCTGGCTAATGCCGCTCTGCCGCAGGAAGGTTCCCAGAATCGGTGCCGGGTCGGCATAGCGTTTCGACAATTTGAGCAGCACATTCATCACCACGATCGGCGAGATCATCACCTCCGGCGCCTCGCATAGTTTGGCGGCGACGGCGTCAAAGCCGGCATCCCGCAGCAGCAGGGTCAAAACGGCAGAGGAGTGGATCATGATCATCGCCCCGGCTCCGAGGCTTTCGGCAGTTTTTTGGCGGCAAGCGCCTGCTGCAGAGTACCAAGGGTGACGAGGTATTCGGCTAGCGGCGGCTTGTTCTTGCCGCGGTTCAGCCGCGCGAGCTTCTCGGTGACGGCGTTGTGGACGGCAACCGTCAGCTTCTCACCGGTGGCTTCGGCCAGCGCCCGGATGGCAACTTCGGTGGCAGAATTCTTGATATTTAGGCCCATATCTACCTTCCTGGTATAAACATTACCCAAGAAGGTAGACATTGATCAAGAATTTTCTACCCCAATGTCCTCACATCTACCAAATGACCGGTCACAGCGGCGGCGGCAGCCATCGCCGGGCTCATCAGATGGGTACGTCCGCCGCGGCCTTGGCGGCCTTCAAAGTTGCGGTTGGAGGTGGAAGCGCAGCGCTCGCCCGGTTCCAGACGATCGGCGTTCATCGCCAGGCACATCGAGCAGCCCGGCTCACGCCATTCGAATCCCGCCGCCAGGAACACTTGATCGAGACCCTCTTGCTCGGCCTGGTGCTTCACCAGACCGGAGCCCGGCACCACCATGGCGCTGACATGGGCGGCGACCTTGCGGCCTTTCGCGATGGCGGCGGCGGCGCGCAAGTCCTCGATCCGCCCGTTGGTGCAGGAGCCGATGAACACCCGGTCGACTTTGACCTCCGTGAGCGGCGTGCCGGGCCTTAAATCCATATAGGCCAGGGCCCGCTCGACGGCGGAGCGCTTGGCCGGATCGGCAATCGCCGCCGGGTCCGGGACCACCGATGTCACCGGCAAAGCCTGCTCCGGCGAGGTGCCCCAGGTTACCATCGGCGGCACATCGGCGGCCTGAAGCACGATTTCGGCGTCGAACACCGCATCCGGGTCCGATTTCAAGAGCTTCCAGGTCGCCACCGCGGCTTCGAAGGCACCCGCCTTGGGGGCACGCGGGCGGCCAGCGATATAAGCAAAGGTCGTCTCGTCAGGCGCCACCAATCCGGCGCGGGCGCCGCCCTCGATGGTCATGTTGCAGAGGGTCATGCGCGCTTCCATCGACAGCGCGCGGATCGCTTCGCCAGCGAATTCGATCACATGCCCGGTGCCGCCGGCGGTACCGATCCTCGCGATGATGGCGAGCGCCAGATCCTTGGAAGTAACACCGTTCGGCAGAACACCGTTCACGGTGACCCGCATGTTCTTGGACTTGGGGGCGAGCAGGGTCTGGGTCGCCAACACATGCTCGACCTCAGACGTGCCGATGCCGAAGGCCAGTGCCCCAAAGGCACCATGGGTAGAGGTGTGGGAATCGCCGCAGACGATGGTGGTGCCTGGCAGGGTGAAGCCCTGCTCAGGGCCGACGATATGCACCACGCCCTGACGGATGTCGTCCATGGCGAGATATTCGACGCCGAAGTCCTTGGTGTTGCGCTCCAGGGTGGCGATCTGCTCGGCGCTTTGCGGGTCGGCGATGCCTTTGGCCCGGTCGACGGTGGGGACATTGTGGTCGGCGACAGCCAGTGTCTTTTCCGGCCGGCGGACCTTGCGGCCAGTGTTGCGCAGACCCTCAAACGCCTGGGGACTGGTCACTTCGTGCACCAGGTGGCGGTCGATATAGAGAATGCTCGATTCTCCCGGCGCTTCGTGCACCAGATGCGCATCCCAGATCTTGTCGTAGAGGGTTTTGCCCATAGCCGTCACCAATTGTTACCGGGCGGCTAACAACACCAGCCCGGCGGTTCGCGCAAGACCCTTGTCCGATCAGCGGCTTGAGCCGACATAAACGACCGGATTCAGGCCATTTCGTCGACTTCGGCGTCCGACAGATTGCCCGGCACGATGGTGACCGGAATGGCCTGGACCTTGGTGGCGAACAGCTTGACCAACGGGCCGGGACCGTCTTTGGACGTGCCCGCCGCCAGCACCAGAATGGAGATGTCGTGGTCGCGGCGGATCAAATCCATCAAACTGGTGGCGGCCTCGCCATGCTCGATGATGAGTTCCGGCGTGATGCCGGTCAGCTCGTTGATGGCTTTTGCCGCCTCGTAGACGAGGGCCTCAGCATCGCGGTGGGCTTCGTCGGTCATGATCTCTTCGACCCCGCCCCATTGGGTGAAATCGACTGGCGGGGCGACGCAGAGAAGGGTCATGCGCCCCTCGGTGTGCTGGGCCCGGCGCGCCGCAAAGCGCACCGCCACCTTGCACTCAGGTGTCTTGTCCACCACCACCAGGAATTTGCGGACCGAGCCGCTCATGGCGCTTTCGCCTATTTTGAAACGCGTTCGAGCTTGTCAGCCAGCCACAGTTTGATCAAGGACTGGCGTGTAACGCCGAGCTTGCGCGCCTCACGGTCGAGCGAGTCCACCATCCAGGTAGGAAAATCGACATTCACACGCTTGGCGTCCAGATTGGGGCGACGGGCCGTCGACCAATCGATCGCTGCCGAAACATCTTCACCGTCATCAAAGCGGCGGTCGAATTCCTCAGTTGTCATGGGCGGTTTCATATGAGGCTACCTCCTCTCTGCGCGAACGCCGGACCGAGATGATACGAATATTCGGCGCCCTATAGGTGATAACGGCCGACCAATGCACGCCGGTGATTAACCCAACAATCAGGAACCGCGGCTCACCGGCTAGGCGAGCTGCCATTTCCAAACGATGAGGATCGTCCCAAAGCGACTGCGCTTCGACGAAATCGATGTCGTGTTTCACCTTGTTCGCTTGGCTCTTGGCCGGGTCGAATTCGAACATGATAGGGCAGTGTATATGGATAGAAAAGGTATAGTCAATATACCTATTCTATCCTATTCCAACTAGCAGCCTAGTTCAGCGGCAGCTTGGTTTTCAGCTCGTAGAGGATTTCCAGCGCCTGTTTCGGCGACAGGGCGTCTGGTTCGACGGCGCGCAACGCCTCTTCCACGGCACTTTGTTCCTTCTTGGCGGGAGCCGTGGCCGAGAACAGCGGCAGGTCGTCGATGCGGGCCAGCGGCTTGTGGCCTTCGCGGCCGTCTTCCAGCGCCTTCAGCACCTCGCGGGCGCGATCCACCACCGTCTGCGGCAAGCCGGCCAGCTTGGCGACGTGAATGCCGTAAGAGCGGTCGGCAACGCCGGGCACGACTTCGTGCAAGAAGACGATGTTATCGTTCCACTCGCGTACCCGCATGGTAACGCACGCCATGCCACTCAGGCGTTCGGCCAGTGCCGTCATCTCGTGATAATGGGTAGCGAAGAGAGCGCGCGACTTGTTCTTGACGCAGAGGTGCTCGCAAGTGGCCCAGGCAATGGCGAGGCCATCAA
The DNA here is from genome assembly GCA_002307725.1 of Alphaproteobacteria bacterium UBA1301. Taxonomy (GTDB): domain Bacteria; phylum Pseudomonadota; class Alphaproteobacteria; order Micropepsales; family Micropepsaceae; genus Rhizomicrobium. The sequence goes on from DBUB01000002.1 coordinate 51,772, forward strand.
AGGTAGCAGTACCGCGGCCGATTTCGTCGAGGATCACCAAGCTGCGGTCGGTCGCCTGATTGAGAATGGCAGCGGTTTCCACCATTTCGACCATGAAGGTAGACCGCCCAGCGGCCAAATCGTCCCCAGCACCAACGCGGCTGAACAAGCGGTCGACGATGCCGATATGCGCGCTTTCCGCCGGCACAAAGCTGCCGATCTGGGCGAGGATGGCGATCAGCGCGTTCTGGCGCAAAAAGGTCGATTTACCGGCCATATTGGGACCGGTGACCAGCCACAGCCGCTTGTCGCCGGAGAGGTTGGCATCATTGGGCACGAACGGGGTATGGGCGGCATCCAATGCGGCTTCCACCACCGGATGACGGCCGCGAACAATCTGAAACGCCTTGGAGTCATCCACCTTCGGCCGCACGTAGCGTTTGGCCAATGCCAGATCGGCGAGGCTGGACGCGACATCGAGCACCGCCAGGCCGTCGGCGATTTTCGCCAGCATCGGCGCCACCGCCACGACATCCGCCGCCATCTCGTCGAACAACAGCTTTTCCAGCGCGAGCGCCTGATCACCAGCCTGTGAAATGCGATTGGCGAGAGTGGAAAGCTCGTCGGTGGAAAACCGCACCGCGCCGCCCATGGTCTGACGATGGCGATAGGCGGCATTGGTCATCAGCTTGTCGGCGTGCTGCGGCGTTACCTCGATGAAATAGCCCAAAACGCCGTTGTGCTTGATCTTGAGCGGGGTGCCGGTTTCGTCGCGATAGCGGGTCTCCAAACCGGCAATGACGCGGCGCGATTCATCACGCAGGCTGCGCAGCTCATCGAGCGGGGCGTGGGCACCAGGGCGGATGAACCCGCCGTCGCGGGCATAAAATGGCGGCTCGGGCACCAAAAGATCGCTGAGCTTGGCATCGAGGGCGGAGACGGCAACGAGGCCTTCGAGCAATCCGGCGACCGCCGTTTCAGCTTCGCCAAGAGCCACCGTCATCAACTCGCGCACCTCGCGCGCCGCGGCAATACCGTCGCGCAGACAGGTCAAATCCCGCGGGCCGCCGCGCTGCACCGACAGGCGCGCCACGGCGCGAGCAATATCGGGCGCCTGGCGCAAGCGCTCGCGCAGGGCTTCGGTGAGGTCGCGGCTGCCGGCGAACTGCGCCACCGCCTCCTGACGGGCGACGATGGCTGCGGCATCGGTCAGCGGGGCGGCAAGCCGGGCCGCCAGCAGCCGTGCCCCAGCGGCGGTCACGGTGCGGTCGATCACCGAAAGGAAACTGCCGCGCCGCTCGCCCGCCAGGGTTTGCATCAACTCAAGATTGCGCCGCGTCGCGGCGTCGATCGCCATGAAGGCGCTAACCCCGTCGCGCATCAGCGGGCTCAGGGCCGGAATCTTGCCCTTTTGGGTCAGTTCGAGATAGCCGATCAAGGCGCCCGCCGCCGCGACTTCGGCCCGGCTGAAACTGCCGAATCCCGCCAGTTCGGCCACGCCATAGAACGCCTTCAGCGCCCGCTCGCCCGCCGCCGAGTCGAATTTTATCCCCGGCAGGACGGTGAGGCCGGGGCCCAGGGCATTTAGTATCCCCGCCAGCGCCGGATCGGCCAGCAAAGCGTCGGGTACGATCAACTCGGACGGATTCAGCCGTGCCAGTTCGAAGCCCAGGTCCGCCGCCCCGATCCCTGTCACCCGGAAACTACCGGCACTCATTTCGGCGGCCGCCAGAGCCAGATCCCCGCCCGCCCGGGCCAGACTTGCCAAGGTATTGGCCTGTTTGGGTTCGAGCAGAGACTCCTCGGTGAGCGTTCCCGGGGTGACGAGGCGGATCACCTCGCGCCGCACCACCGACTTGTAGCCACGTTTGCGAGCCTCGGCCGGGTCCTCCATCTGCTCGCAGATCGCCACCCGGAACCCCTTGCGGATCAGCCGTTCCAGGTACTGTTCGGCGGCATGGACCGGCACCCCGCACATCGGGATGTCCTCGCCCAGGTGCTTGCCACGCTTGGTCAGAGCAATGTCGAGCGCTTCCGATGCCTTGGCGGCATCCTCGAAGAACAGCTCGTAGAAGTCTCCCATCCGGTAGAACAGAAGATATCCGGCGTTGGCCGCCTTAATTTCGAGGAATTGCGCCATCACCGGGGTGGCGTCGGCGGTAGAGGGGTCTTGTGGGGTATTTGCGGGGGGAGCTGCGGCCATGCGGCCAACCTAGCAAAGCCGCACCCGGGTTGCGTCGCGCCTCGTGTTCGTACATGCCGTCACGAAGCTGATATCCTGTGGAAAAGCGCGGAACCCGCCCAATGGAACAGACCACCGACCGTCCCTCGTTCACCGAGGACGAAGCCCTCGCCTTTCATGCCGGCCCCAAACCCGGCAAGATCGCCATCGTCCCGACCAAGCCGATGGCGAGCCAGCGCGACCTTTCCCTCGCCTATTCGCCCGGCGTGGCGGTTCCGGTTCGCGCCATCGCGGCCAGGCCGGATGCGGTCTACGACTATACCGCCAAAGGCAATCTGGTGGCCGTGATCACCAACGGCACCGCGATCCTCGGGCTCGGCGATCTCGGCGCCCTGGCCAGCAAGCCGGTGATGGAAGGCAAGGCGGTGCTGTTCAAACGCTTTGCCGATGTGGATGCCATCGACATCGAACTCGACACCCATGAGGTCGAAGAGATCATCGGCGCGGTGCGCTACCTAGGCCCGACCTTCGGCGGCATCAATCTCGAAGATATCAAGGCGCCGGAATGCTTTATGGTGGAAGCGCGGCTCAAAGAGCTGATGGACATCCCGGTTTTCCACGACGACCAGCACGGCACCGCCATCATCTGCGCGGCGGGGATCATCAATGCGCTGGAACTGACGGGCCGCAAGCTGGCGGACATCAAAGTGGTGGTGAACGGCGCCGGCGCCGCGGGCATCGCCTGCCTGGAACTGCTCAAGACCATGGGTCTGCCGAGCGCCAACGCCACCCTGTGCGATTCCAAGGGCGTGGTCTGGCGCGGTCGCACCCAAGGCATGAACCAATGGAAGAGCGCTCATGCGGTGGAAACCTCCGCCCGCACGCTGGCCGACGCGATCAAAGACTGCGACGTTTTCCTCGGCCTGTCGGTCAAAGGCGCGGTGACGCCCGAGATGGTGAAAACCATGGCCAAGGCGCCGATCATTTTCGCCATGGCCAATCCCGATCCCGAAATCACCCCGGAAGCGGTGAAGGCGGTGCGCTCCGACGCCATCGTCGCCACCGGCCGCAGCGATTATCCCAATCAGGTCAACAACGTTCTCGGCTTTCCCTACATCTTCCGCGGCGCGCTTGATGTGCGGGCGCGCGAAATCAATCTGCCGATGAAAATCGCCGCCGCCGAAGCCCTGGCGGCGCTCGCCCGTGAAGACGTGCCGGATGAAGTGGCGACGGCTTATCGCGGGGAGCGGCCGTCTTACGGCGCCGAGTACATTATCCCCTCGCCGTTCGATCCGCGCCTCATCAGCCGGGTGTCGGCCGCAGTGGCCGATGCGGCGATCAAATCCGGGGTGGCGCGCCACGTCATTGCCGATCTCGACGCCTATCGCACCGAACTCACGGCACGGCTCGATCCCAGCGCCAATCTCTTCCATCGCTTGCAGACCATCGTGCGCGCCAAGCCCAAGCGGGTGGTGTTTGCCGAAGGCGAAGAGCCCTGCGTGGTGCGCGCTGCGGTCGCCTTCCAGCAGGCCGGTCTCGGCAAAGCGATCCTGGTCGGGCGCAAGGACGTGGTGCAATCGACGGTCTGGGGCATGGGCCTCGACGGCGGCGCCGATCTCGAAATCCGGGTGCCGCATTCGGCACAGGAAGCGGTGCCGTATATTGAAGCCTTGTACAAGCGGCTGCAGCGGCGCGGCGCGCTGTATCGCGATTGCGTCCGCATGGTGACCAACGACCGCAACATCTACGCCGCGTCCCTGCTCGCCATTGGCGAGGCCGACGCCATGGTAACCGGCGTGACCCGTGCTTACAACGCCGCGCTCGGCGACGTGCGCCAGGTGCTCGATTCCCCGCCCGGCCAGCGGCCGATGGGCGTCATGGTCATCTTCGCCAAGGGCCGGGTGATCTTCACCGCCGACACCTCCGTGCACGACTTGCCGTCGTCGGAACAACTCGCCGACATCGCGGTGCAGGCGGCAAAAGTGGCGCGCCGTTTCGGCTATACCCCACGGGTGGCGCTGCTGGCGTCTTCGACCTTCGGTTATCCGCGCAGCGAGCGCTCCGAACGCATCGTCGAAGCGGTGCACATTCTCGACCACCGTCAGGTCGATTTCGAATACGACGGCGAAATGGCGGTCGACGTGGCACTGAACAAGAGCAAGCTCGGGCTTTATCCCTTCTGCCGCCTCACCGACACCGCCAATGTGCTGGTGATGCCGGCGGTGCATTCGGCCCAAATCGCCACCAAGCTGTTGTCCGAAGTCGGCGGCATGTCGATGCTGGGCCCGTTCCTGGTCGGCCTCGAAAAGCCGGTACAGATCGTGTCCTTGGGGGCCAATATGACCGAGATCTACAACGCCGCACTGGTGGCCTCGCTGTAGGTTCGCCGCCGCCGCCAGACCTGTCATGCGTGCGCTGAAGAGGTCCTTGGCATTGCGCTATGCTATCAATTGAGAAACGGCGGGGGAGACAACCCCGGCGTCAGCAGATTTTTGCCGAATTAGGACTCCCATGACCAACAATTTTATCGACCGCTTGTGGGACGACGACGTCGTTCCGGCCCTTTCCGATTATATTTTGATCCCCAACAAATCGCCGATGTTCGATCCCGGATGGGAGACGCATGGGCACATGGCCAAGGCGGTCGCGCTGTTCGAAGCTTGGGCCAAGAAGCATTTGGCGAAAATTCCCGGCGCCAAGGTGGAGGTGGTGGCGCCCAAGGGCCGCACGCCGCTGATCTTCATCGAGGTGCCGGGCACAGCGCCGGGGACCGTGCTGCTCTACGGCCATCTCGACAAGCAGCCGGAAAGTTCGGGCTGGTTCGACGGTTTTGGGGCGTGGACGCCGGTGCTCAAGGACGGCAAACTCTATGGCCGCGGCGGCGCCGACGACGGTTACGCCATGTTCGCCGCGTTGTCGGCGATCCTTTCGCTGCACGAGTCGGGCACGCCGCATGCGCGCTGCGTCATCACCATCGAATCCGGTGAGGAATCCGGCTCGCCTGATCTCGAGTATTACATCAACAGTCTGGAAAAGCGCATCGGCCAAGTCGATCTGGTGGTGTGCCTCGATTCCGGTTGCGGCAATTATGAGCAGCTGTGGCTGACGACCTCACTCCGCGGCATCGCGGCAGGACAGCTATCGATCCGGGTGCTGACGGAAGGCGTCCATTCCGGCGACGCCAGCGGCATCGTGCCGTCGTCATTCCGGATTTTGCGCCAGTTGTTGTCGCGGCTCGAAGACGAGGCGACCGGTGCGATTTTGCTCGACGCGTTGAATGTCAGCGTTCCCGCCGACCGGCAGAAGCAGATCCACCAAGCCGCCGCCGCGCTGGGCGACGAAGTGTGGAACCGCATGCCGTTCGCCGCCGCCACCAAGCCGATGGGCACCTCTAACGAAGAGCTGATCCTGAACCGCACCTGGCGGCCGCAACTTTCGGTGATCGCCATGGATGGCTATCCCTCGCCCGAAACCGCCGGCAATGTGCTGTTGCCGTTCTCGGTCGCCAAACTGTCGATGCGCCTGCCGCCGAGTTGCGATGCCACCAAGGCGGTGGCGGCGATGAAAGCGGTGCTGGAGGCCGACCCGCCCTCGAACGCCGACGTGCATTTCGAAACCGAAGCCGGCCAAGGCGGCTGGAACGCGCCCAGCTTGGCGCCGTGGCTCGATTCTGCGGTGAGCGCCGCTTCGAACGCTCATTTCGGCAAGCCAGCGGCCTTCATGGGCGAAGGCGGCTCGATCCCGTTCATGGGTTTCTTAGGGATGAAATTCCCCGGCACCCAATTCGTGGTGACCGGCGTTCTGGGGCCCAATTCCAATGCCCACGGCCCCAACGAATTCCTCCACATCCCGGCCGCCAAGAAAGTTTCGGCCTCGATCGCTGACATTTTGGCAGCGCACGCCAGCAAGTAAGCGCCGGACTTAGAGCGCTTCACCGAAAAGTGGAATCCGGTTTTCGGCCATGAAGCGCGACAAACAAAGAATTTAGAGCGTTTCATCGTTTCCGTGAAACGGTGAAATGCTCTAGACAAACAGATTGGGCGCGGCTGGCAACGGTCGCGCCCTATTCTTTGAAAGCGTGCGCCGGAATCCGCACAGCGCGGGCGGCTCGGGGCTCTCCCTCACGGGCCAGTTTTTGTTAAGCTTCTCGGGCAAGGGGGAGACATGCGCAAGCTGGTTGGCTTGGCACCGGTCGTGCTGGCGTTGATCGCAAGGGAGACTCTGGCAGCAAGCTGCAACCCGCCGCACGAGGCCGTGGCCATTCACACCGCGGCACTGCAACAAGAGTTGATGGTGGCGGCCTTCATGTGCCGCGACGTGCCCGCCTACAACACTTTCGTCCGCTCTCATCAGGGCGCGCTGCAAGAGGCCGACCGCGCGCTGAGAGCTTATTTCCAGCGCACTGAGCCGCAGCGCGCGTTCGACGCCTATAACCTCTTCAAAACCGATCTCGCCAATGCGTCGTCGCTGCGAAGCGTGCGTGATCGCGAGTTCTGCCGTCGCGCCAACGCCAATTTTGAGGCGGCGACGGGACGGACATTGGAACAACTCCTGGCGCAAACGCCCTATCCGGTAGCGACCGGTGCGGTGGACTGTCCCTGGGCAGCATCGCCAGAGCTGGCGAATACGCCGCCGCAGCAGCCACGGCAAAAACGCCTTCGCCATCGCACCTGGCTAGGGCGATTGGTCGACGCCCTCTTCCATTGATCCGTGTAAGGATGATATGGGATGTTAGCCCGCCCCAGGCAGTGCAATTTCCATTGGGCAAGTCCCGGTCCATTTTGGACATTCGACATGGTGCGTAATTCAAGAATTATACAACACGTATAAAACGTAGATATTGCGGATTTTCTTACCGTTGTTGCCCTTCGATGCCTGTTCAATTGGAACGCTGAAAATAGCGTCAAGGGGTGCAAATTCCCTTAGGTGGCCCATTGCTGATTGCGTCCGATACGACACCTAGCAAGCATTGTTGAAGCCGGTGGCCGCATTTTAGGATTGCGGCCTCATACTCCAGATGGTCGGCGGCGCTCGTCATGCATTTATCCCTAGACTTTTGGCACGTAGCGGTGCCGAGCCAACGCGGCACCGGGTCCTTGTATGGAAGCATCTTAGTCCCCAACGGCCTAGTCTGCTTAATCACATCGACACCTCTCTGTACCCAGCCTAAGGGTTTGTTATGTAGACAATCGCTGTAGCTAATATCGCATGTAGCTTTACGTTTCTGATCATCGATCAACGTACTGATACGCGGGAAAATGTGATTTCGTCCAGTCAGGCAGCGGTTGCTTCGGTTCACACAACGAACGCCACGCCCAGCGTTGTCGTATACGACGACAGCAACAATTTGTCCGCCCTCTCCAGCCAATTCACACCAAAAGCCCGGGGTCTCCGTCATGGCGATGCACGTCAGTGTCCCAGTAATATTACCACCAACACCGACCACGTCGCGCACCGTCATGCCGTTGACGCATCGCCATGGCACGGCATTCAAGGCCGCTAGTATGCCACTTTTCGCTAAGCTACTTGCGCTTCCAGTCGCACTTGCCGTAGCCGCGTTTGCGTGCCCCGCTACGATAATTCCCATCAACGCAATAGCTGTAATCATACACGACGACTTCACCTCGCCCCCCCGCAGTGAAATGCGGCAGCTCGATAACATATTCAACGCCAGTGTGAAACTATGCGCACAAATTTCGAACGCGACCTACTCGTTGCACTGCAATTGGTGCAGGGCGGATATCTGGTGGGTGCGAAACTCAAGAATTACGCACCGCGAAACGGCGGCAGGAAAATCAGCTCCTTAGCTGGTGCAGACATCCGGTGCGAATATCCGCTTCCAAGCGGCACCTATGACCCACGCGTTGGATCATGAAGGGCAACGTCTGGCGCCACCCGCCCTTGGTCACCGAATTTGAATGTCGGCCTGCCGTTCACCAGTTCTGTTCATGTTGGAATGCGTCTGTCTCAGAACAGCGTATCGATTGTCGCACCACCTTGTAAGGTTCGCTACCCGTTCCCACATCGTCCGGTGACGCAAAAAGTGTCCGGCGAGCGAGTAATGCCGCATTGACCCGGACATTCGAACCGAAGGAGTGCCAGGCAAGTTTCAGCGGCGAAGGCTGTTGCGCGAACATCCCGATCCGCAGTCCCGATCTTTATCGGAGCCATGAGAGCATCCAGAACCGGGCGCGATCTCTGGCGCGCACCAAAGTGGTCCGATGTTGCGGCCACGGCGTGGGGTTCGTTGACGGAAGCAGAATGTGCCTGTCGTTCGGCCGCTTGACTGCGGCGTTCGCTGGCGCCCTGATTTCCCGGGGCGTACCCCACGAAAGCGGACTGAATTTTTTATCAGCCCGCTTTCGCCGTTTTATAAAGCCCTCTTCGCTCTTCGCCTTATCTAATCCCCCACCGCCACGCCTTCGCGCCGGGGATCAGCGGCGCCGATGTACCCGCCAGGGACGCGTTCGATGACATGCAGGCCGCTGCTTTCGTTCTGCAAGGTTCGCACCTCGTAGCCCTTGGCCGTCAGGCGCGGCACCAGTGCGGTCAGCGCCGGGTTTTGTTCCAGCACCAAAGGGCCGTTCATGTTGAGGACATGCGGCAGCGCCACGGCGCGGGCCGGATCAAGCCCGCCGTCCAGCATCGCCACCAGCGTACCGGCGACGTAATCGATGATCGCCGGGCCGCCGGGCGAACCGACCGCGATCAGGAACTTGCCGTCTTTACCGAACACGATGGTCGGCGCCATCGAGCTGAGCGGACGTTTGCCTGGCGCCGGCGCATTGGCGACCATCTTGCCGTCCTTGACCGCCACGAAGGAGAAATCGGTCAGTTGATTGTTGAGGATGAAACCTTTGGCCATCATCTCGGAGCCAAGCAGGAATTCCACCGTCGTCGTCATCGAAACCACGCGCCCCGCGTCATCGACGATCGACATATGGCTGGTGCCTTCGCGTTCCTTGGTATCGGGCGGGGCGAAATCGGCGCGGGTGTGCGGCGGCGTGCCGGGGCTGGCCTCGCCCATGTCGCTGGTGGCATTGATCAGGCGCGAGCGGTCTTTCAGATAAGTAGGGTCCAGCAGCCCTTTCACTGGCACCGCCACGAACGCCGGATCGCCGACGTAGCGACCCCGGTCGGCGAAGGCGAGGCGGCTGGCCTGAGCAAACAGATGCACGCCGTCCAGCGTGTTGGGTGCGAGCTGCGGCGAGGAGAAGCGTTCCACCAGTTTCAGAATTTGCAGCACCGCGATCCCGCCCGAACTCGGCGGTGCCATCGAGCAGAGTTTGTAGACGCGATAAATCGTACACACCGGCGCCCGTTCCACCGCGCGATAGCGGGCGAGGTCTTTCAGGGTCATGCCGCCGGGCTGGATCGAGCCGTTATGAACTTTGTCGACGATCGCTTGCGCGATCGCGCCGGTGTAAAAAGCGCGCGCCCCGCCCTTGGCAATGGCCCGGAAGGTGGCGGCGAGGTCCGGGTTCTTCAGCCTGTCGCCTGCCTTGACCAGGGTGCCGTCGGGCCTCGCGAAATAGCGTTTGATGTCGGGCATCGCCGCGATGTCGGGGTTGGCGGCCAAAAGCCGCGCCAGCTTCTTGGTCACCGGGAAACCGTTTTCGGCAAGTTGGATTGCCGGTTCGAACAGCTTGGCCCACGCCAGCTTGCCGTATTTTTTGTGCGCCAATTCCAGCATCGCCACCGCGCCCGGAACGCCGACTGAGAGCCCGCCGGGGATGGCATCGCGATGCGGCCGCGGATTGCCCGCCGCGTCGAGGAACATGCCCGGCGTCGCCGAGGTGGGCGCCGTCTCGCGGCCGTCGAAGCTTGTCACCTTGCCCGTCTTGGGATCGAACACCAGCATGAAGGCGCCGCCGCCGATACCCGAGGATTCCGGTTCGACCAGGGTCAGCACCATCTGGGCGGCGATAGCGGCATCCACAGCCGATCCACCCTGGCGCAGCATCTCGAGCCCCGCCTCAGCCGCGTAAGGGTTGGCGGCGGCGATCATGTGGTGCTTGGCAGGGGCCGCCCCGGCGGGGAGCAGCGTGAAGGCAAACAGGAGCGCAAGAAGCCGTTTCATTCCGTCTCTTTCCGGCAGGGCGGTGGAAGGCTAGCTTGCCCGCCATGATACGCAAGGGCGAACGCAATCTGATCACTGACGTGCCGGGCCTAAAAGTCGGCAATGCCGAGGATTTTGCCATCCGCACCGGCGTGACGGTGGTTGTGGCCGATACGCCGTCGCCCGCGGCGGTGGACGTGCGCGGCGGGGCGCCCGGCACTTGCGATACCGAGGCGCTCGATCCGGTGTCGCTGGTCGATGGCGTCGATGCCCTGGTGCTGGCGGGCGGCTCGGCCTTCGGGCTCGATGCCGTCAGCGGCGTCCGGGCGCAGCTGCAGCGCCTGGGGCGGGGCTACCAGATCGCGCCCGGTCTGCCGCGTGTGCCGATCGTCTCCGGCGCCATCCTGTTCGACCTCGCCAGTGGCGGCGATAAGGATTGGGGCGAGGAGGCCCCCTACCGCAGGCTTGGCCAAGCGGCGGCCGCGGCGGCGGGGTTCGACTTCAAGCTTGGCAATGCCGGGGCGGGGCTTGGTGCCATTGCCGGGGCCTACAAAGGCGGTCTCGGCAGCGCTTCGGTGGTGCGCGCGGACGGGATCACGGTCGGCGCCCTGGTGGCGGTCAACGCGGTGGGTTCGCCGGTGATCCCGGGCAGCGATGCGTTCTGGGCCTGGGCCTTTGAGCAGGACGGCGAATTCGGCGGCCGCCGCCCCAAGCCTGAAGTCCACATCAGCAGCGCCTTGCCCGCCGACCTGAAAGGCACGGCCAAACCGGGCACCAACACCACCATCGCCGTGGTCGCGACCGACGCCGATCTCACCCGTATCGAGCTGGAGCGACTCGCCATCATGGCTGCTGACGGCTTTGCGCGGGCGCTGCGCCCCGTCCATACCCCGTTTGACGGCGATCTCGTCTATGCCATGTCGACCGGGCACCGCCCAATTACCGCACCGCGACCGCTGGCGGTGCTGGAGCTGGGATCGCTCGCCGCCGACACCCTGGCGCGCGCCATCGCCCGCGGCGTCTACGAGGCCGAAACGCTGGGTGGGTATCGCAGCTACCGCAGTACCTTCCTCACATAGCAAAACGGCGGCCAGGAGATCCTGCCCGCCGCCGCTTTAAGCTCTGTTCGCTGCCTTAGCGCACGAACACCCGGACTTCGTTGCTGCTGATGCTGGGGTCGGTCTGCGAGGCTACCGCCAGCCGCGAGGCCGGCACGCCCATATCGGTCATCGAGCGCAACACCTCTTGGGCATGGTGACGAGCCGCCGTCTGGGCCAACTGGACCGCCGTGACGGTGCCCCTGGTCGGCGACACGGCAACGATCGAGAATGCGGCGCCCGGACGGGTCTGCAACGCCTGAGTCAAGGCCGCGTAAAGGATCTGCTGATAATCGGTATTCGCCTTGTCGAAGCGAATGGTCACCAGCGGTGCCGAACCGCCGGCATAGCTGCTGTGGCTACCCGCCCGGCCGGTCGCGAACATCGGGGCGGTGAGGTCGGCGCCATAAAGTTCGCCGTTTTTGATCGCGGCAGCCAGCGTCGTCAGGTTGGCGCGCTCATTGGCGACATAGGCCGTCTGGCGCTGGATGTCGGCCGAGACCTGGGTCATCAGGCGGTCGATCAGCACGACGGTCTGATTCGTTTCGTCTTGCAGCACCGACAGCTGGCGATGGTCTTCATCAACCGCACCGGCGACATTGAACGTGATCGCAATCCGGTCAAGCGCCGAATGCGCCGTGTTGGCGTCGGTGGCGACCGCACTGCCGAGCGAATTGAGGCTGTTGATGTTGGTCGAGAGCTGGTCGAGGGCGGTCTGGGCGCGGTTCCATTCGGCGACCAGTTCCGGGTTGCCGCGGGTTGTGCCCATCTGCAGTCGGCTGGTGATGCGGGCGCGGGCTTCGTAATAGGTATTGGCAGCCCCGGCGCCCGAACTCCGCAGTTCGTTGTAGCGCTGGGCGTTGGTCTGCAGCGAGCCCTGAATGCCCGAAACCTGCGACCTGAGGCCGGAGACAGTCTTGCCGACCGCGGTTCCCGTGTCGGAGCCTGGCTCGACAGTCACCGGCGTGATCGCCGCCATCGGGCCGACGCCGCTCGGTGAACTCACAACGGGGGCGTTGGTTTGCGTCGGAGCGGCATAGGGCACGGGCGTGCCGGAGGCCACCGGAGCGGTCGAATCCGGCTCGGGACCCGAATCACCGAAAAGCATCGAATCGACGTCCGAACAGCCCGCAAGACCGATGGATGCAATCAGCGCCACAGCCCCCAATATGCGCGACGAAGCACTTGAAATCGCAGCCCGCCCGGCCAATTTCATTGTCATTCCAGCTCTCCAAGTCCGCCCAGGCACCGGCCTAGCAGAACATCCAGCCCGCCTGCGCTGTTGGGGCGCAAGGTCCTGAGAAGTCTTATCCACCGGCAAGCGCGAGGACAAGGGTGCAAACTGCGGCTTTCTGGGGGGATTTCTAGTAGTTAGTTGGTAACCAGGCGACAATTGGCGACGAATCGTCATGGCCGTGCGGATCACTTGCGTTTGCCGTCGCTGATGAATAGGTTGCCCGCCCTAAACGCGGCACCGGTAGCTCAGCTGGATAGAGCACCAGACTACGAATCTGGGGGTCGTGGGTTCAAATCCTGCCCGGTGCACCATTCCTTCCTGCTTCAAACTCGACGTACGAGCGCACGGCCGAATACCGGCCGTGTACGGGGCTATTCGCGAGGTTCGGCTCGGCGAAGAGGGAGAGACCGGTGTGCGTGTTTGGGCCGCGCCAAGCTTAATTTTTGCTCAGGCGCGCCGTATTGGCGCCCATGAGAGCCGTTGATTGACCGCGAAGACGATTTCCGAAGATGCGGGGGCTGGATTTGCCGTCCCGTGGTCGGATCATACTCGACTATGCACGACAGCTCGTTCGCCGCGGCGTCGAGGTGCGGTGGCCATACCAAAGGCTTGGAATCAATATGTTCCGCCGTAGGCCCCAAGCGAGATCACCGACATGAGTGAATTTCGTCGGAATATGATTTTCCCAAAACAACCATCCTTGGCGACATCCTCACAAATTCCGCCAAGCCATTTTTAATTCACGCTGATTTCGTTTGCGTCGTTAATTGCAAATCTTTCGGCAGGCGCACAATGGCGTAGCCGAAGCAGACCAAGGCCGGCACCAGGGCAAGCATCGTCAGCGCCATGCCGTATTTCAACGACGCGGCCGTTCCATAAAGCGGTGCCAATGCGTTCGACAACGCCCCCACGGCCGAAGGCCCCCCGCCCGTGCCAATCATGTTTAGAGCAAACAACAAGGTCGCCGCGCCGACCGCTTTGAGCCTTGGCGGCAGCATGAATTGTGCAAATGCAAACATCGGGGCCGTATAGGTGGACATGACGAGAACGGTCACGGTCAACCATCCGTACATCCAGAGGTTCCCCGCTCTCTCTGCGGTGAAAAGAAACAAATACTCAAACGGGATAACGAGAACGGCGGAAATCACGACCACCCATAAGTACCAACGAGGATCGCGCGCGGCAAAGCGGTCCGTGACAAATCCGGCGATCAGGGTTCCCGCCATGCCCGCTATGCCCTCGATGCCGCCGAAAATAGAACCAATTTCGCCAGCTCCGGCCCCGCGCACGCGCATCAGCCAGACCGGGGTCCACATTTCCAGCCCGCTGCTACTGAATGACAACAGAGCCAAGCCCAAAGCCGCCGCCAGGAAGGCGCGGCGGCGCCGAAACTCTACCAGGGTTTCGCTTAGGCTATAGCTGCGATTGGAAGCTCCGTGACCGTCATAAACGCCGCGCTTGGGTTCCGGCAGCAGAAAACGGATAGCGAGCGCGAGGGCAATGCCCGGCGCCCCAAGCACGATGAAGGCAGCCCGCCACCCGTAGCGGTCGCTGATCATGCCTCCCAACGCCAGTCCCAACCAGATGCCCAGTGAAATACCGAGGACATAAATGGAGAAGGCTACGCTCCGCCGTTGTGGGGGGAAGTAGTCCGATATTAGGGAGTGAGACGCCGGACTGCATCCAGATTGGCCAACCGCCACCGAAGCGCGCATGAAAACGAGACCGAAGAAGGTCGACACAAAACCGGTCGCCACGGTCATCACACTCCACATCCCAGTTGCCAAGGCGAGGATATTCCGTCGCGATCCGTTATCGGCCCAGCGCCCAATCGGAAAAGCTGCCAGGGAGTAAACCACCGCAAAGGCAAAGCCGGTTAGCAGCCCCATCTGCGCGTCCGAAAGACCCAAGTCCGTTTCGATCGGCTGGACCAATATGATAAGCAGGTAGCGGTCAATCCAGCTGGAGGTATAGGCCGCCAATAGGAGAGCCAGGACGAACCAGGACATGACCGGGACGTGTCCAGGCTGCACGGGTTGCGATTTCACGTGGGACAAGGACTTCGTCATAGTATCCGTCCCCGCGCAACAGCCGAATGCCACCGCTGCCTTTTCTGATCCGGGCGCAAACCGATGTTCGATCCGAACGTGCGGTGGCTGCCATCAAACTCGCTCAAATACGCTCCGTTGTTTGTCCATACAGAAAGGCCGCCAATCCGGCCGGGGGGAAACTTCGCGAAAGAAGAAGCGCTTCCGTGCCAAAACACCGGAAGCGCTCTAGCGTGTCCGATCAATATCGAACGGAGGCGGAAATACCGATGGTACGCGGCTGCAAGGTGTACCCCTCCGGCACATAGTTGTCGGAAGGACGCTGGATGATCTTGTAGACGTTGAGCAGGTTCTGGCCGTACAGCGCAATCTCCCATCTATCGATGGTGGTTCCCACGCGGGCGCTGAGCAGATTATAGGGTGGCCGCTTGTAGTCGGTATTGCTCTTCACGAACGTGCCATGGCTCTCGCCGGTAAGTTGCCAGCTGAGGCGCACGAAGCCTTCCATGTCGTTGTAGACTTTGCGCCGGTATTCGCTCCAGAGATTGAGCGACCAACGCGGTGCGCCAGGAACCTGATCGCCCTTGGCAATACCGAGCCCCGCCACGTTTTCGGTGAAGGTGGCATGAGTATAGTTGCCCGAAACGCCAGCCGACAACTCGTCGGTAAGCTGTGCTGCCGCCTCGAGTTCCAGACCGTAGCTTCGCGCGCTGCCAACATTGCCAATGAAATCGAAGCCGCAGGTGCTGAGCGGAACGTCGAGCTGTATCTGCTTCCACTCAATATCGTAAAGGGAGGTATTGAGCGACAGCCGCCCGTCCAGGAACGTGCCTTTGCTGCCGACCTCGTAGTTCCACAAACTATCAGGACCATACGTCTTGGGAGCACTGGTCAGGCCATACGTCGCCAGGTCCTTGGCGCAATAGGCCGCCGGCACGTTGTTGTTGTTGCCGCCCAACCGGTAACCCTTGCCGGCCGTTGCATAAACAGTGAAGTTGGATTCGACATTGTAGGTGACCGAGAACTTCGGCGTCAGCGCATGATAATTGGCCACCTTTAATGTCGGCACGCCGCCGCCCGAGAAGAAGCCGCTCGAAGTGCCGAGGCTGGTGGTGCGAGCATAGAGGTAGCGCAGACCTCCCGTAATCTTCAGATCCGGCGTGACATTGTACGAGACCTCGCCGAAGCCGGCGTATTCGTAGTCCTTGGTATGGCTGTCGAACTTGAAGAAGAGATCGTTCGGGATCGCCTCGCCGAGAAGCTGCGCCGCCGTCAAGCCGTAGATGCTGTTCACGGCGGAGTTGAAGCCGGTGATGTACTGCGAGGATTTGCCGAACGAATTCGATTCCGAATAGTAGAGCCCGAAGATCCAGGTGAACGGATTGCTACCGTTCGGATCGTAGGGCGCCGAAACCAAGCGGACCTCCTCGGTGAATTCCCGGGCGGTAATGGCGCTGTAGACCGGGCCAGGTAATTTGCCAAGCTGGCTGCCGTCCAAATTGCCATCAAGGCCTGTCGTTCCCAGGCTGTCGACATAATCCCCGATATAGACGCTGTTGAAATAGGTGCCGTCCGTGGTGCGCGGGAAGTGGCGATAGGCCAAGCTCGTGACCGACACCAGATCGGCCCAATCGAAGTGATATTCGCCCTTCAGGCTGGGCACGGCGAGTGTGTCGACGCCGTTCTCGGTCACCAGCTTGTCGGTGGTGTATTTGCGGCCGGTCAAATTGACGAGGCCGGTGTCGCCGATCCCGGTGCGTTGATAGAGAATCGATGGCGTGATCGTCAGCCGCTCCAGCGGTTTCCAGGCCAGCGATGCCTTGACCACCTTAGTTTCATTATCGTTGATGCCGCTGTTGTCGATATTTCCAGCACTATCGGCGTGATCGACAAAGCCGCTGTCATGAGAGAAGGAAACGCCCACTCTGAGACCGAGTTCGCCACCCACCAACGGCAGGTTGACCACGCCTTTGACCCTGTAATTGGCGCCGCCGTGTTCGGTCCCAGAGACGTCGCTGGATGCGCTATACTCGTATTGATCCAGATTGACGGAATTGCTGACGAAGCGAATGGTGCCGCCCATGGCGCTGGCGCCGTAAAGGGTGCCTTGCGGCCCGCGCAACACCTCCACCTGCTTGATGTCGAACAGCTGCGGTTCCGACTGGCCAGAATAGAAAGCGTTGTTGCGCAAGGTGATCGGCGTGTCGTCGAGATAGATCGCGACGGTCGACGTTCCGATGTCGGAACTGATGCCGCGGATCTCGATATTGCTGAGTCCCGGCGCGCCCAAACTCGTGAAGGACAGGTTCGGGATCGACTTCGCCAAATCGGCGTAGTTCTCGATATGCTGCGCGTCGAGATGGGCACCATCAAGGACGGACAGGCTTTGCGGCACCTCCTGCATCGTCTCGGCCCGCTTCTGTCCGGTCACCACCACTTGCTCCATTCCGGCAGCGCTCTCGACAGACGTTTCCGCCGATGCCGGCACGACAACTACGGCACAGCATAATAACAATGACCTCCTCAACATACGCACGGCCGACATTAAAGTCTCCTTCCAACCGAACAACTTGAACCCGATGCTCGTTGCACACACTAACGACCGAACTGGCGGAGAAGGATCGCTGCGTTTGAAAGCAAACTTGCATGCCCGGGGAAGTGTGGACAGGCTCGCTGTGTGCAAAGAGTTCAAGCGGAACAAATATCGAGCAGGAATTGCCTGAACGACTGCAGAATGTGCAGCGATTGCCCAGCACTTCATCTTCACCACGTTTTCGCTCTGCCAAATATTTTGGACACGGCGTGCGTGAGGGTCGATGCCAATCCGTGCCGGCATCATGACTGCCATGGAATGCGTGGGGGAGGTGCGCCGTCGGCCGAGCCGATGTTTGGCGCAGAGATCGCAGTCGGCTAGACTATGAATCCGACAGCGCAAAAAGCAAAAGCCGGCTCGCGACGCAGAGTTATGCAACGTGCTGTTGCGATGACCCTAACATCGCGTGCCGGTGATAAGCTGCCTGCGGACAGTGCGACGCCGCAGGCAAGAACCGTTTAAGCCGCCCTGGAGACCTTGAGAGCCTTGAAGGCGGCAAGAATTTCGTCGCTTGTGCGGCGGGCGCCGGCCTGCAGATACTCCATGGCCCGCAACGAGGCGTCATGAGCGTCCTGGCTTGACCCGCCAACGCAATCTTCCACCACACGGCAGTAATAGTCGCCCTGGTGGCCGTCCACGAAGGTGTAGTGCACGCACACGTCGGTCAATCCGCCGGTCAAAATCAACGTCTGGACCTTGAGGCCCTTGAGCAAAATTTCGAAATCGGTGCCGTAGAAGGCAGAGTAACGACGTTTTGGTACAAGATAATCGCCCGGCCGAAAATCCACTTGATCAGCCGAAATTGCCGTCGACGGCAGCCCCTCAAGGCAATGCACATCCTCGTCGCCATCAAGTTCGCGGCCGAAGTCCACACCGTCGGCACGATGCACTTCCTGGATGAAAACCACCGGCACGTCCGCTTCACGCGCTGCCAAGACAAGCTCCTTGGCGCGCGCCATACGCTTCATGCGTTCTTCCCGGTTGCCGACATGAGGCACGCCCCCTTCGACGCCGGGCACATAGGCCCCGCCACCCTGGAAATCCACCATGACAAGCGCAGGCCTGCCGACAATCATTGGTTGCTTCGCAAGCTTCTCTTTCATCTTCATCTTACGGACGCCATTCCTTCGTTTAGCGGCTCATCGTGACACTCGGCGAGACAGATCGTCCGCCAACCGCCGACAGATCGATTTGGTACGTGCTTTGCATCGCTCCAGGAGAAGCAATGCTCGCTCGCCAGTCCGGCGCCAAGATTGGCCGGAAAAAGCGGCGGCGAGAATGGCAAGTTGCACAAGGATGATTGTCGAGGTTCGAAACTATGAGACTTAAGACATTCACCGGAAAAATCAGCGACGGTGACATTCGCCTGTTGCGCATCTTCTGTATTGTCGTGCGATGCGGGGGCTTTGCTGCGGCCGAATCCGAATTGCAGCTCGGGCTTCCATCCATCAGCCGCTACGTCAAAGACCTTGAAACCCGGCTAGGTGTCCGCCTGTGTCGGCGCGGCCGTACAGGTTTTTCCCTCACTGACGAAGGACGTCACGTCTACGCCTCAAGCATGCACCTGATTTCCGACATCGAGCAATTCGAAGCCAGCATCCGAGGCATCCACACCGAATTGCGCGGCACGCTGGAGATCGGCATCATCGATGCGGTTCTGAATGACCCCAACCTGAATTTTCCCGATGCTCTTGCCGAATTCCGGCGGCAATACGCCTCGGTCGATTTCCATATAACGACGGCCACATCGAACATTATCGAACAGGCCGTACTCGATGGAACGCTGCATGTCGGCATGGTTATCGGCCGGCGACACATCAACCAACTCGATCACCGGCTGCTTTATCGCGAGCATAGCAATCTCTACTGCGCGCCGAGCCACCCGCTTTACGACAAGACCAACGTCACCATCGAGGACGTTACCAAATGCGACAAGGCAGGCTATTCCTTCCTGACGGAAAGTGACCGTTTCCACACGAGCGATCTGCTGCAGCGAGCTTCGGTTGATTCCATGGAGGCCGTGGCGATTATGATCTGTTCTGGCCACTTCGTCGGTTCGCTGCCGGATCATTACGTCAAGACGCACTGGCGGCTTCGCGAGTTCAAGCCGTTGCTGCCGGAGGTCTACGCTTACACTACCGATATCGAACTCATCACGCGGCGGGACACATCTTCGCGCCGCACTTTGGCGCTGCTTGAGATAATCGATATCCTGCGGGTCGCGTCGCTGCCGCGCCGTCTTGACGGCGTGAGTGCCGGTATTTCGGGCTGATCTGCCCGAAAAAATCGCATTGAGGAATGCTGGCGCTCTAACGGCAGATGCAAGATACCTGGGCATCGGTGCCGATTAACAAGGCACCGCTCCGAGACCTTGAGAATGCACCGCCGCCAGATATCGTGATCGTGAGACGTACGTTCTACTCTTCCGGCGTTTGTGTCGGTCCCGGTGGCACGAGCGTCGAGCACATATTGCTCACCGGCTGGTCGTGCATGACAGCCGCGACAAAGGCTGGAGAATCCGCTCGCGAGCGCGGAACAGCGCTGCCATGCGTGGCATGGGTATAATAATGCCATTGCACGGCGGTGCCGGCAGCACACATGGCCGAAACGAAGTTGTACTGCTTCGAGGTCTGCGCCATGACATCGGCCAAACCAGTACCGACGAAGACCGGCGTTTTGACGTGAACGCTGGGGAACTTACCCGTCTTGGCGGCGATGACTTCAAGGTCGTCGATCGGGCGCTTGTAGAAGTCCGCCATGGTGATCTTCATGGCCTCGGCGTCCTTTACCAGATCACGGAAGCAGCGATGCTGCGCCTTCTGCAAGAGTGGCCAGCCCGCCTGCGAAACATAGTCTTCCGGCTTAATCTTCGCCGGATCGGTCGAGCGCACCGTGCCGAGGAAGAACAGCGCCTCAAAGGCGGTATTGCCGTAGTCTTTCGGAGCAGCGTAGAGCGGCGGCTCCTTTAGTTGCGGCGCGTTGCCGATAGCGGCGGTCTCGGCCACGATGCCCGTCGCGACCGTACCCTTGATCTTCAGTTCCGGCGCGTAGTCCGGCGCGATCAGCGCAGCCCCGATGGCGGCGCCAGAGCCTTGTGATTGGCCCATGGTGAGGACGGCGCGGCTGAGGTCCGAATACTTGCCCTGCACCGCCCGGATGCTATCGAGTACCGACATGCCTTCCGGCCGGTATTGCAGATAAGGATGCGGCCCCGGCGTACCCAGACCCTGGTAATCGGTGGCAACGATGGCATAGCCGTCCGCCAGCCAAGCATCGAGATATTTGCGATCACGCTCGGACCGCGGCGTGGCGGATGGTGCACAAACATCGGCATATCCCGTCGTGCCATGGGCCCATGCGATCAGCGGCCAACCGCCCTTTGGCGGTTTGCCCTTGGGGATATAGAGAGCCCCTGAGACCGTGATGGGTTTGGCGTCCGGCCACCCGGTCGAGCTATAGAGAATGCGGAGCGCCTTGCCGGCAGACGGCAGCGACATCTCGCGCGGCAAAGATTCGGTCCGCAACAAAACACCGGGCTTCTTCGGGATGGGCCCCGTCCAAGTATAAAAGGACGAAACGCCGCCATCGCCAGACCACGTCGCGTTCAACGATCCAGCGCCCGCCGGATCAATGCTGATCAAAGCGGCGACCGACAAAGCCAAAACCCAGCGCAATTGAGGGTGGTGTGGGCACAAAGTTTCCGATGCTCTTGTCGACACGTATTCGTTCTCCCCTCTATTTCGCCCGATAACCGGCTAAGGCAGCTTGGCAAACAGTCACCTGCGGAAAAATGTCTCTTTGGGTAAGTTTGCTTGCAGTAGCGTGCATATCAGCGACCGACATCAGGCGTTCTTTTCGGTCAAGAAGGCTCGCCAGCCGCCAAAGGACGTGATGTTGCGCGCGCCTTCCAAGGCAAAAGGTTCGCAGAGAAAACCGCAAACCTGCCGCCCGTCTTCGAGCATGATCTTGCCGATGCCAAGCGGTGCGGGAATCTTGGCCACAAAGGTGCCGAAAGCTTCGGGGGTCAGACGCCAGATTTCTCCTGCAATGGCACCCGCATCCTCTGCGGACATGCGAACAAGACCGGGTTTGGCCGGAGTCGTATTGGCCAAGGCATAAAGCTTGTAGTCCGGCGCGGTGCGGACGGTGACCACAAAGCGTGCCCGCAGGTCGGTCAACTCGCGATTGAGCGGCATGCCGGTCATATGGGCACCGACAACGAAGAGGTCGACCCCGGCGCCTGCGGGAGCGGCAATATTTGTCTCGGGCACCGGTGTGCGGGAACGCCCGCTGCCGCAGTCGGACGCGCCATGAAAATGTTGGGCCAAAAGAGTCAGTTGCGGCTCAACGAAAGCGGGCGCCAATAACGTAATGCCGAATGGCAAACCGTTTTTCCGGAATCCGGCCGGCACCGCGATGCCACAGGCATCGAGCAGATTGACCCAATTGGTGAAACGACCAAGATCGTTGTTGCGACGGATCGGATCGGACGCGATTTCGTCTACGGTGTAATGGACCGCCGCCGTTGGCAGCAGCATTACGTCCATTTTCTCCCATTCTACATCAGCGCGGCGGCGGCAGTCCGCCAAGCGGTATTGCCCTTTGAAGGCGTCGGCCGCTGTCAGTGACGCACCTTTGGCAATGATCTCGTGCACCGAGGGATCCATTTCCGCAGCATGACTGACGAGAAACTCGGTGATCGCGACCGTCCGCTCGGCCACCCAGGCGCCCTCATAAAGCAAAGCGGCGGCTTGGCGAAACGGGGTGTAGTCAAACGACACACTTGTCCCTCCTAGAGCTTGCAACCGGGCGATCGCTGCCGCGTAAAGGACCGCCGCCTCTCCATCACCAAAAAAATCCTGGTCGGCAGACGACAAGACCCCGAAGCGAAAGTGTTCCGGCAACGGCGCAACGGCAGGCATCGGCCGGGCAAACGGATCGGCCGGATCAAACACACCGGCGACATCTGCGACCGCTGCCGCATCAACTGCGGTGTTGGCGAAAATCGAAACGCAATCGAGGCTGCGGCAAGCCGGAACCACACCGCGCGCCGAAAGATGGCCGCGCGTCGGCTTCAACCCGACGATGTTGTTGAAGGCTGCCGGCACCCGTCCCGATCCGGCCGTGTCGGTCCCGAGCGCAAAAGCGACTTGGCCGGACGCCACTGCCACCGCGGAGCCGGAACTCGATCCACCGGAGACGTAGCGGGAATCAAACACGCAACGCGGCGCACCATAAGGTGAACGGGTACCGACCAAACCCGTAGCGAACTGATCAAGATTGGTCTTGCCCATTAGGATGGCTCCGGCGGCAAGAAGCTGGGCCACCACGGGAGCGTCTTCTTGCGGGCGATAGGCATAAGACGGACAGCCCGCCGTGGTATCAAACCCTGTGCAATCGATGTTGTCCTTCACCGCGAAGGGGACGCCAAAGAGCGGCAAGGCGCGGGCTTGCGGATCGGCGTCAAGCGCCTCGGCGCGTGCCATCACCCGATTGCGCTCGGCGCGGCTGATCCAGACGGCCGGATCGGAAGCCGCCATCCGGCGCAATGCCTCGGTGACAATGTCGGCGACCTGCACACCGTCGCGATAAGCCGCCTTCAAGCCGGCTAGCGTGAACGCTTCCATCAATTCTCTCCAATCACAGCGAGCACCTGTCCGGCTTGCACGACTTGGCCGGACTGGCAACGCAATTGCCGCACACGCCCGCTACGTGGCGACGAAACGGAAATCTCCATCTTCATGGCTTCCATCACGACGAGCGTCTCTGCCGCCGCCACTGCGTCGCCGGCTGCGGCCTCAATTTTCCAAACCGAACCCGTCACCGGGGCAAACACGGGCGTGCAACCGTTCGGAATAGACTGTTCCGGTGCGGGTCCGGGCGGCTCTTCGGCAACGAAGCTGTCGTAACCCAATTCATGCCAGCGCCGGCGCTCGGCATCGAAAGCCTGCTGCTGGCGATTTTTGAAAGCCTCGATCGAAACGCGGTTCGCGGCCACACTGTCCTGATAACCGGCCAAGGTGAATTTGGCTGGTTCGATACGCAGCGGATAGGCGCCGTGGCGGAAGGCTTCGCGGGCGTCCAACAGTTCCTCTGCCGAAACCGGGAAAAAGCGGATCTGATCGAAGAACCGCAGGAGCCAGGGCTTCTCGAAACACGGCGTCCGGCGCCAGCGATTCCACATCTGGACGGTACGGCCGAACAGTTGGTAACCGCCGGGCCCTTCCATGCCATAGACGCAGAGATAGGCGCCGCCGATGCCGACGGCATTTTCCGGTGTCCAAGTTCGCGCCGGATTGTATTTGGTCGTCACCAAGCGATGACGCGGATCGAGCGGCGTTGCTACCGGTGCGCCGAGATAGACATCGCCGAGACCCATTACCAGATAGGACGCATCGAAGATGATGCGCTTCACCTCGTCGATAGTCTCAAGGCCGTTAATGCGGCGGATGAACTCGATGTTGTCGGGACACCAAGGGGCGTCGGGGCGCACCAGTTCCTGGTATTTGCGCATCGCGAGCTGGACCTGCGGATCGTTCCACGACAGAGGCAAATAGACGATACGGCTCTCGATCTCGATGGCATGAGGATCAGGCAACGTCCGCACCAGTTCGTCCACGGCATCCAGCAGCTCGGTTTCGCGCCAGATGGAGTCGTCGTAATGGATCTGTAGCGAGCGAATGCCTGGGGTTAAGTCGATCACGCCGGGAAGCTTCTGCACCCGGATCGCCTGCATCAGCAGATGAATTTTGATACGACTGGCGAAATCGATCGCCATGGGCCCACATTCGACCAGGATGTTCTCACTGCCGGCGCGCCGGTAGACCGTATCGGGTTCACCGCAGCGCAAGACATCGCAGGCCGGACGCCGGGCCGTTGCAATTACCCTGCTCCCCGGCGTCTCGTTCCTATCAACGGTGTGAAACCGCACTTTGTTGCCAGGACGAAGCTGGCCGAGTTTCCACAAATCGTTCTTGGCCACGACAGCCGGGCAAACGAAACCGCCCAAACTGGGGCCATCTGGACCCAACAGGATTGGCATGTCGCCCGTGAAATCAATGGCGCCCACGGCATAGGCATTGTCGTGAATGTTGGACGAATGCAGGCCAGCCTCGCCGCCGTCGGTTCGCGCCCAACGCGGAATGGGACCGATCAGCCTGACGCCGGTGCGGGCACTGTTGAAATGCACCTCGTATTCGCGCCCAAAAAGATCGGCAATGTCCTCCGGTGCGAAAAAATCCGGTGCGCCATGCGGGCCGTAAAGAACGGCAATATCCCAGTGGTCTGTCAGTTCCGGGATTTCGCCCGGCTTTGGCGGATGCGTTTCGGCCTGATCCTGCGCCAATAACAGAGTCTGCCCCGCTTGCAACACGCCTGTGGCGTGCCCGCCAAACCCACCCAAAACGAAGGTGGCGCGCGAACCGAGGTAATGCGGCGCATCGAAGCCCCCCCGCACAGCCAGATAGGTGCGCAGGCCGGGCCCTTTGACGGCACCGAGGCTTAAGGTCTGTCCCGCTTTGACCGGTACCGCCTGCCAATAAGGCACCGGCTTGCCGTCCAACCGGGCCGTCATCGCTGCTCCACCCAGCGCCATCACGCCGTCCACACCAAACCGCAACGTGGGGCCGTCGAGCGTACATTCCAAGGTCGCGGCGTTTGTGCTGTTGCCGACGATCCGGTTGACGAGCCGATGCGAAACATCATCCATCGGGCCGGACGGCGGAACACCGACATCCCAATAGCCGAGACGGCCGGGCCAATCCTGCACGCTGGTAAATGCGCCGGGCGCCATAACGTCGACGCCCAGAGGACGATAAGCCAAAGTTTGCAGGCTCGCCGTAACCGCCCTACCGGCGACAAAC
Source organism: Alphaproteobacteria bacterium UBA1301 (assembly GCA_002307725.1). Taxonomy (GTDB): domain Bacteria; phylum Pseudomonadota; class Alphaproteobacteria; order Micropepsales; family Micropepsaceae; genus Rhizomicrobium. The sequence goes on from DBUB01000002.1 coordinate 76,829, forward strand.
TCCGGCAATTCGATGGCTTGGCGCAGATAAGTGAGATTGGTCGCAATGCCCCAGATCGTCGTTGTGGCCAATGCATGGCGGAGTTGGGCCAAGGCCGCGTCGCGGCTTTCGCCATGGACGACGATCTTGGCCAACATCGGATCATAGAGCGGCGTGATTTCCGTTCCGGTCTCGATCCAGCTCTCCACCCGCGCCTCGCGCGGCAGATCGAGGGCGGTAATCACACCTGATGAGGGCTGGAATGCCTTCGCCGGGTCCTCCGCATAGATGCGCGCTTCGACGGCCACGCCCCGTGGAATCAAGTTCTCTTGCGGCGGTAGAGCGAAATCTCCGGCCGCCAATTGCACCATCCATTCGACCAAATCGACACCGAACACGTCCTCAGTGACCGGATGCTCGACTTGCAGGCGTGTATTGACCTCCAAGAAGTAGAATTGACGGCGGTCAACGTCATAAACGAATTCCACGGTGCCGGTCGACGCATAGTGCACGTGACGGCCTAGGAGGCGCGCCGCCTGTTGAAGCTCTGTCCTTACAGGTGATGGCAAGTCAGGCGCAGGCGTTTCCTCGACCACTTTCTGATTGCGCCGTTGCAGCGAGCAATCGCGCTCGCCGAGGGTGACCACGCCGCCCCTACCATCGCCGAAAATCTGCACTTCGATATGGCGCGCGCGGGCGACAAACCGCTCGATGTAGAGACGTGCATCACCGAAATTACCCGATGCCAATTGAGCCACGCTTGCATAGCACTTGCGCAAGTCCTCCGGCGATCGACACAGCTGCATCCCAATGCCGCCGCCCCCGGCGGTGCTCTTCAGCATCACCGGATAGCCAATCCGCTCCGCCTCGGCCAAAGCTTCATCCAGACCGGATAGCAAACCGCTGCCGGGCAGCAGCGGCACGCCGCAGTCGCGTGCGATCTGGCGCGCAGCATGTTTGAGACCAAAGCTACGCAGATGCTCCGGTCTTGGGCCGATGAAAACGATGCCTTCCGCCGTCAGCCGCTCGGCAAAGGCGGCGTTCTCGGATAAAAATCCGTAGCCCGGATGCACCGCTTGGGCGCCCGTTTCCTTGGCGGCGGCGACGATCTTGTCAATATCGAGATAGGTCTCCGCAGCTCTGCCCGGACCAAGCTTGCAAAGACGGTCGGCCGCCCGCATCGGCGAGGTGAAGCGATCGGCATCGGACGCAATGCCCACCACCGCCACGCCTAGCCGGTGCAGGGTCCGGATGATACGCGCCGCTATCTCGCCGCGATTGGCGACCAGAACCGTATCAAACATGGATCAGGTCGCAGCATCCCAAATGAGCACGCGGATCGGCGTCGGATTGAAGCCGTTGCAGGGATTGTTGACCTGCGGGCAGTTCGAGATGAGGCACATCACGTCCATTTCCGCGCGAAGTTCGACATAATCGCCGGGCTTCGACATGCCGTCCACGATGGCGAGTTCGCCGTTGGGCAGTACCGGCACATTCATGAAAAAATTGATGTTGCTGACAATGTCGCGCTTATTCATCGCATATTTCGTCAGTTCGACCAGAAAGTTTTCGCGACAGGCGTGCATGTAGCGCGTCTGTTGACCGAACCGCACCGTATTGGCTTCGCAACTGCAGGCCCCGGCGGAGGTGTCGTGATCACCACTTGTGTCGGCGACAACGGTGGCCATCAGCCTGCCTTCGTTGGACAACAGCTTGGTGCCGGTCGTGACGTAGGCGGAGCCCTGTTCGGCCAAGGTGTCCTGGGCGCTGTAGCATTCGTCCGGCTTGCCGGCGCAATAGAACAGCGTGTCGACGGCTTGTTGGCCCTCCAGATCGACGATGCGGATGCACTGTCCTTTGCGGACCAAACCAGACCATGGCGAACGGGAGGGAACCACTTGATCGTAGATGGCTTTGGCGGGATCGAGCACCGAGGTCGAAAGTTTGTTGGACATTACATTCCTCCTCAGTACTGGGCCAAATAGGTATCGGTGTTCTCGAAGGCCCGCTCGGCTTCCCCGGTAGCGGTGCGGCAGGGGTCATCTGCGGCAACCGCCGACGACTTCCAGATTTGGAAGCGAACAGGCTGCGCCTCTCGGGCCGGACTGAGAAAATGCGGGCAATTGGAAAGCGCTACGATCAAGTCCATCTCGGCGCGCAAATCAATGTAAGCGCCCGGCTGGACCGCATCGTCTTTCCACGCGAAGTGACCAGCGTCGTCCGTCACCACCGGCGCGAAAAAACTGACGCAGGGGCCGACATCGCGGACCGTCATGCCATGCTTGCCAGCAGCCAGAATGAAATTCTCGTGGCTGTTGCGGCGATAAACGTCGTTACCGTATTTGCGCGTGAAGGCCGCGCGTGTGGTCGCATTGGTAATCAGATCGTTGTAACCGCAGGTGTCCTCGGTGATCGAAACGATCACCCGGCCCATGTCCGACAGCAAAAGGTGTCCGCGCGAGATGCGGGCCGTCCATTGCACTTTCACCGTATCGCCAGGATTGAAGCGTTCGGACGTATCGCGGGCGTTCCAAAACAGGCCGGCAACGCCTTGCGTGGCCTGCTCGTTGATCAAACGGAGCGACTGGCCACGGGCAATACGGCCGGTCCAGTACCAGCCGGGCGGAATGACGTCTTCGAAAGCAACCTGTTCGGCCGCCAAAGTCTTAGGATTGCCGATCGGACGGGCCGACGGGCAGGCCGCATTGGCCTTCTGGGCCTGAGATTTGAGGGCAAAATAGCGCTGGCGGTAGTCGTCTGGGGTCGGTTCTTTTGGGCTCATGGCCATCTCCAAACCAGGAGCCGGGTCGTCCCGGCGGATATGGAGTGCGTTCCGGGTCGTCCCGGAGCAAGCTTCTTATTACGGCGGCAAAGCACCAATACCTGGAACCAGCCGGGCCGGAAGCCAACTTCAATCTACAACGAGGCGGGCCTGCTATAGTTGACAATTACGGCCACTTCACTTGCCCTTCTTTGCAGCCTGAGTGTCGACTTTGCTGTTGGTGTACGACCCGGACTGTTCGGTGTGAAATTGCTTCCAAGTGACCTTGCCGGAACAGAACGCACGTCATTGCTTCATCACGTGAATACGATTTCAGGGTGGGGGCAGTGTTCCGCGCGTAGTCACATGCCACGCCGTCCAGAAGCTCGTTCCGGCAGTCGCGAACGCCATCGCTGGTTACGGATTTGATCTTGCCATTCTCGAACGTTACGCCGAAATCGCGTGCCATCGTGCCGGGCTCATTGTCACCACGGTGGCGTGAGGCAGAAGACGGTAGGAAATTTTACGACCGGCACCACCGACGGGCCAATTCAGGTTCGGTACAAGCCGCCGCAAGGCGTAATCTCTCAAGCCACGACAGGGACAGCACCATGACGCCCGATGCCACACCCAAGCCAAACCATAGCCTATTGGTTCTGTTTGGTTTTCTCGCCTTCACCCTGGCCGTTGGCTTTGTCGCCGGACAGGTGACCGCGCCCAATATTCCAAGCTGGTACAGCCACTTGGCCAAGCCGAGCTGCAACCCGCCGAACTGGGTTTTTGCGCCGGTCTGGACCGCGCTCTACGTCATGATCGCGGTGGCGGGTTGGCTGATATGGCGGAAAACCGGCTTTAAAAACCGGGCGCTGGGGATTTGGGGCACCCAATTGGCACTGAATTTCAATTGGTCGTTGATTTTTTTTGGCGGCCACCAACTGGGCGGCGCACTTATCGATCTGATTGGGTTGTGGCTTACGATTGCCGCCGCGATCTCGGCGTTTTGGCGGATCGACCGCCGCGCTGCTTGGCTGTTTGTTCCCTACCTCGCCTGGGTCAGTTTCGCGGGGGTGCTTAACTTCTGGATCTGGCAGTTGAACGGCTAAATCCTCAATTGTCGCCGCGAACGCTCCCTTAACCCTTTCCAAGTCCTGACGTTCATCCGCAAAATTACTGACCCGCAACCCCACTCACGACCTTGCGAGGTCGCCCCCCCGTTCCTATATACCCCACAGACCGCGGGGTGGGGTCGTTTCCGGCCCTGATCCGCTGTTGGTAAACGGGGCGGGCACTTTCCGGCGCTCTTTGTGAGGCCCAAGACCCGCTGCCCTTGAGGAAGGAAGACTGAGCCATGGCAAAAGTAATTGGAATCGACCTCGGCACGACCAATTCGTGCGTCGCGGTCATGGAGGGCAGTGCCCCCAAGGTCATCGAGAATTCAGAAGGCGCGCGAACCACGCCCTCTATTGTGACGTTCACCAATGACGGCGAACGTCTGATCGGCCAGCCCGCCAAGCGGCAGGCCGTCACCAACCCGGAACACACCTATTTCGCCATCAAGCGTCTGATCGGACGGCGCTTCGACGATCCCATGACCCAGAAAGACACGGGCATGGTCCCCTACAAGATCGTTAAGGCCGATAACGGCGACGCCTGGATCGAAGGCCGCGACAAAAAATACGCCCCGAGCGAAATCTCTGGCTTCATCCTGCAGAAAATGAAGGAAACCGCCGAAGCCCATCTCGGCGAAAAGGTAACCCAGGCCGTCATCACGGTCCCCGCCTACTTCAACGATGCCCAACGCCAGGCGACCAAAGACGCCGGTAAGATCGCGGGCCTTGAAGTTCTTCGGATTATCAACGAGCCGACCGCCGCGGCGCTTGCCTATGGCATGGACAAAAAGGGCGCTGGCACCATCGCGGTCTATGACCTCGGCGGCGGCACCTTCGACGTTTCGGTCCTGGAAATCGGCGACGGCGTCTTCGAGGTGAAGTCGACTAACGGCGACACCTTCCTCGGCGGCGAAGACTTCGACCAGCGTATCGTCAATTATCTGGCTGACGAGTTCAAAAAAGAAAACGGCATCGACCTACGTACGGATCGTCTGGCCCTGCAGCGCCTCAAGGACGCCGCCGAGAAGGCCAAAATCGAACTGTCCTCGTCGATGCAGACCGAAGTCAATTTGCCGTTCATTACGGCCGATGCCTCGGGGCCCAAGCATCTCACCATCAAGATCAGCCGCGCCAAGCTGGAAGCATTGGTCGATGACCTGATCACGCGCACCATCGGCCCGGTGCGTCAGGCGTTGAAAGATGCCGGCGTATCGGCCAATCAGATCGACGAAGTGATTCTGGTCGGCGGCATGACCCGCATGCCGAAGGTGCAGGAAGTCGTCAAACAGGTATTCGGCAAGGAGCCGCATAAGGGCGTCAACCCCGACGAAGTCGTCGCCATCGGCGCCGCCATCCAGGGAGGTGTCTTGAAGGGCGAAGTCAAAGACGTCCTCCTCCTCGACGTGACCCCGCTGTCGCTCGGCATCGAGACGCTGGGCGGCGTGTTCACCCGCCTGATCGACCGCAACACCACCATCCCGACCAAGAAGGGTCAGGTGTTCTCCACCGCCGAAGACAATCAGACCGCGGTCACCATCCGCGTCTTCCAAGGCGAGCGTGAAATGGCGGCCGACAACAAGCTGCTCGGCCAATTCGACTTGATGGGTCTGCCACCTGCTCCGCGCGGCGTGCCGCAGGTAGAAGTCACCTTCGACATCGACGCCAACGGCATCGTGTCGGTGACGGCCAAGGACAAGGCCACCAACAAGGAACAGCAGATCCGCATCCAGGCCTCGGGCGGTCTGTCTGACACCGACATCAAGAAGATGGTGCAGGAAGCCGAAGCTCACGCTGCCGACGACAAGAACCGTAAGGAACTGGCAGAAGCCAAAAACCAAGCGGACTCGCTGGCCCATTCCACCGAAAAGGCACTTAGCGAACACGGCGCCAAGATCGGCGAGGCCGAAAAGCACGCCATCGAAGAAGCCATCGCGGCCGTCAAGGAAGCGGTGAAGACCGACGACGCCGAAGACATCAAGACCAAGACCAATACCCTGGCACAAGCCTCGATGAAGCTCGGCGAAGCGATGTACAAAGCGCAAGCTGCCGCTAGCGGCGAAGCCGGTGCGCCGGGCACCGAGCCCAATGCCGAGAAAAAGGACGATAACGTCGTCGATGCGGAATTTTCCGAAGTCGACGAGAACAAGAAGACCCCGTAATCCCCGTTTGCTCCGCCGCTCTCAACATCTGAGGGCGGCGGTAGAGTTTTGTGCGTAAGGGCTGATGAGCAAGCGCGATTACTACGACGTTCTGGGCTGCAAGAAGAGTGCGCCGGTCTCCGAACTTAAATCGGCGTACCGCAAGCTCGCCATGGAACTGCATCCGGACCGCAATCCGGGCGACAAGACCTGCGAAGCCAAGTTCAAGGAAATCAACGAGGCTTATGACGTCCTCAAGGACGATCAGAAGCGTGCCGCTTACGACCGCTTCGGCCATGCCGCCTTCGAGCAGGGCAATGGCAACGGGTTCCATGGCGGCAGTAATCCGTTCGATTTCTCCGGGTCTTTCGCGGATGTGTTCGAGGACATCTTTGGCGAGATGATGGGCGGTGGCCGCGGCAAGCGGCAGAACCGCGGCGGCGACCTGCGCTACAATCTTTCGATCTCGCTGGAAGAAGCATTCAAAGGCTCCAAGGCCGAGATCAAAGTACCGTCGGCGGTTGCCTGCGAGGCCTGCAAAGGCTCGGGCGCCGAACCAGGCACCAGTGCCGAAGTCTGCCCGACCTGCGGTGGCCACGGCAAAGTGCGCGCCAGCCAAGGTTTCTTCACCATCGAGCGTACCTGCCCGCAATGCCAGGGCCGCGGCAAGATTGTCCGCAAACCCTGCAAATCCTGCGGTGGCGCCGGGCATGTGCAGAAGGAACGCACCCTGGTGGTCGACATTCCGGCGGGTGTCGAAGAAGGCACCCGCATCCGGCTCACCGGCGAAGGCCAGGCCGGATTCGGCGGCGGGCCCAATGGCGATTTGTATGTCTTTCTATCCGTCGAACAGCATCCGATCTTCCAGCGCGACGGCCACGACCTGTACTGCCGCGTGCCGGTCTCGTTCGTGACCGCGGCGCTCGGCGGCACAGTGGAGGTTCCAATCCTTGATGGCGGCAAAGCCCAAGTGAAAGTCGCCGAAGGTACACAGACCGGGCGCCAGTTCCGCATCCGCGGCAAAGGCATGCCGGTCCTGCGCGGCAACGGCCTGGCGGGCGATCTGTTCGTCGAGATTTTCGTCGAGACGCCGGTGAAACTGTCCAAGGCGCAAAAAGATTTGCTGCACCAGTTCAGCGACTGCGGCGCCAGCGGCTGCCAACCCGAATGCGAAGGCTTCTTCGCCAAGGTGAAGGCGTTCTGGGACGGCACGGCGACCAAGCACTGAATTTTTCTGCCCCTACCTCCCGTTCAGGTTGCTGTGATGACACACTGCGGACCTGGATAGATGGCATCCCATCCTGGGTTGGCTGGGAAGCAGCGCATGTGACCCGTACGGTCTCATTCCTCGCGGTGACATCCCAAACCAAATCTAATCTGTCATGGCGAGATCGAAGCCCGGCCATGGCGGATGGGGGTAGACTACCTCCCGATTTTCACCGTGAAGCTGAGTTCGTGCGCAGGCTTCACGTTCTTTTCCCAGACCCGATAGTTCAAGAACTTCACCACCGTCTCGCCTGGGGCGGCGGCGCACAGGATGTAATCGAGCTGCGACGGTGCGCCGGTCGGGGCGCCTGCGGGCGTCGTCACGGTGCGCGCGGCCAGGCTCATCCGTTCGGACATGCCGGGTGCCAGATACCACTCATAACCGGTGGAAGCGGCCTGCGTGGAAAGCCGAATGTCGAGGCATTGACCGACTTTCAGCGCAATCGTCTTGCCGCTATCGGCGGGCGTGACGAGAACCGGTCCGGCCAATGCAGCTTGCGACAGCAGAGCGGCGGTGAAGGCGAAAAGCAGTGTGCGCATGGATGGCCCCCAAAAAGAATGTGCCCCGATCAGAAAGACCGGAGCACATGAAGCAAACGCGAAGATGGCTGGCCGGGTCAAGCCCGGCCATGACGATCAGTCCGCCGCACTCGCGATCTGTTCGGCGATGCGCTGCACGCGCTCGTCAACGAAAGGCAGGAACTTCTTGAAGTTATCGCGGAACATGCCGGCCAGCTTTTTGGCTTGAGCGTCATAGGCATCGGTATCGGCCCAAGTGTTGCGCGGGTTGAGAATTTTGGAATCGACGCCCGCCACTTCCACCGGAATGCGGAAGCCGAAGACCGGATCATGCTGCCACTGGCTGATGGCGAGCGAGCCGTTGAGGGCGCCGTTGAGCAGCGCGCGAGTGACTTTGATCGGCATGCGCTTGCCGCCGTCCGACGCCGGACCGCCGTTCCATCCGGTATTGACCAGCCAGCAGTCGCAATCGTGCTTGTCGATCAGGCTGCGCAGCAGATTGCCATAGACCGACGGATGCAGCGGCATGAACGGCGCGCCGAAGCAGGTTGAGAACGTCGGCGCCGGCTCTTTGCCAAGACCCTTTTCGGTCCCGGCGAGGCGCGAAGTGAAGCCCGATAGGAAGTGATACATCGCCTGGCTGGGCGTCAGCTTGGAAATCGGCGGCAACACGCCGAAGGCATCGGCGGTCAGCATGATGACATTGGCCGGATGACCGACGCGGCCGTTCTCCGACGCATGCGGAATGTAATGGATCGGATACGCTGCGCGGGTGTTTTCGGTATAACGGTCGTCCTCGAGATCAAGGATGCCGGTCTCCGGATTACACACCACATTCTCCAGCACCGTACCGAAACGCTCGGTGGTCGCGTAGATTTCCGGCTCGGCATCGCGCGACAACCTGATCACTTTGGCATAGCAGCCGCCTTCGAAATTGAAGACGCCGTGTTCGCCCCAGCCGTGCTCGTCGTCGCCGACCAGCATGCGCGAGGAATCCGCCGACAAGGTCGTTTTGCCGGTGCCCGAAAGACCAAAGAAGATCGCCACGTCATCCTTGTCGCCTTCGTTGGCCGAGCAGTGCATCGGCATGACGCCTTTGGGCGGCAACAGGAAGTTCAGGATAGTGAAGACCGACTTTTTGATCTCGCCGGCATAAGAGGTGCCCGCGATCAGGACCATCCGACGGGTAAAGTCGATCGTGATGATGGTCGGGCTGACGCTGCCGTGCTTCTTGGGGTCAGCTTTGAAGCCGGGCAGGTCGATGATGGTGAAGCTGGGCTCGAAATACTCCAGCGCATCCGACGGCGGACGGATCAAGAGGTGGCGGATGAACAGGGAATGCCAAGCAAATTCGGTGATCACCCGGACCGGCAAGCGGTGCACCGGGTCGGCGCCGCCCCACAAGTCCTGAACGAACAGCTCTTTGGCCTTAGCGTATTCCATCATGTCGGCATGCAGCGCCGCGAAGTGGTCCGGCGTCAGCGCCTTGTTATTGTCCCACCAGACCTTGTCTTCGGTGAGCGCATCCTTGACCACGAACTTGTCGTTGGCCGAACGGCCGGTGTGCTGGCCGGTCAGCACCACCAGCGGACCGCCGCGGGCCAGAATGCCTTCCTTGCGGCCGATCGACATTTCATACAGCGTCGGGGTCGAGAGATTGCGATAGACGGCCTTCAGTTCCTTGAGGCCATGCTGTTCGAGCTGCGCGCCAAATTCCGACATTCCGTTCCTTCATACCTTTCGCTGTCGCGCGATGGATCGGAAAATTCGCCAATCCCTTTCCCGTCGCGCTCTTGCCGATTACGGGGCCACCGTATGTTTCGGTTTGTTTCACCGCAATGCGGGAAACTAGACGTTTATTTCTCGGATCAGACAGGCAATTCCTAGAGCCGGAATTGTCGCATCCGGATCATATTGTTGCACAAAAGACGCATTCGTGCCGGACGCGGAATGCAGTAAAACCAAAGACATGAGCTTTTCCGAGACCGATTTGGAGCGTTATGCCCGGCACATCGTGCTGAGGGAAGTCGGCGGCACCGGGCAGGCCAAGATCCGTGCCGCCAAGGTGCTGGTGGTTGGGGCAGGTGGGCTTGGCAGCCCGGTGATCCTCTATCTGGCGGCGGCGGGTGTCGGGACCATCGGCATTGCCGATTTCGATGCCGTTAGCCTCAGCAATTTGCAGCGCCAGATCGCCCACAGGACCGCCGACATCGGCCGGCTGAAGACGGATTCGGCGCGCGACAACGCGCTAGCACTTAATCCGCATGTGACAGTCAACACGCACCCGACCAAGATCACGCCCGAAAACGCCACCGTGCTGATTTCCCAATATGACATTGTCGCCGACGGCTCGGACAATTTCGCCACCCGCTTTCTCATCGCCGATACCTGTCATCATGCTGGCAAGACGCTGGTTAGCGCGGCGGTGACCGAATTCTCCGGCCAACTCGCCACCTTCAAGCCGGAAGGAAAGCCCTGTTATCGCTGCTTCATCCCCGAACCCCCGCCAGAGGGATCGGTCCGCCCGTGCACCGAAGCGGGGGTTTTGGGGGCTGCCGCGGGCGTGATGGGAACGCTGCAAGCGCTCGAAATCCTCAAAGAAATCACCGGTGCCGGACAGACGCTGGCGGGCCGTCTGCTCATTTATGATGCACTCGACACGCGTTTCCGGACACTAACGCTGAAACCAGATCCGGAATGCCCATTATGCGGAGCAGATGGTTTTCACTTATCTCGGTAAGCCCGGCTTCCTCACTGGTTATGTCGCCCAGACCGTCAAGGATGGCGCTGCGCTCGATCGCGACGCAGCTGGGGCAGATTTAGCCCAAGGCCGGCATTACGCCGCCGACCGGCCTCAAGACAATTGCGGCCCGACTATGAACTTTTTGCATCTTCTCGTGGACATTAAGAGTGCTTTAGATCGGGCGCCCGCAGTATGTGCAAATGAGTGACAAACTCCATGTCGAAATCGCGCAGATCGCGCAACAAGGTTCCTGCAACAAGGTCGAGGACCTTTTTGCGGCACCCGCCAAACGCATCCTCGCCCGACTGCTGCCAGATTTTCTGGTCAAACACAAACTGACCGCGACCGAGCTTTTGCATCGTGCCGAAATGCTCCACCGGGTGGAATCAACCGGCACCATGCTGCAATTCGTGGTGCAGCAAGTCGCCGTCGCCCGCGCCTCGTCGGAAAACCGGGCGGTGCAGGAGATCATCCGGGAATTCAACAAGCTGATCGACGGCGTGATTGAAAAAGTCCACGCCGCCAAGCGCGCGGGCCTATTTCCCGAAATCCCCGCTGACAAATTCGGCACCCTCGCCCGTACGCTGGCGCAAAAGCCGGATGGACTGTTCATCCTGAACGGTGCCTTAGCGCTCCATCTGCGCGATGCCAAGACCTGGAACGAAAAGGCGTTACGGCTGCTTTCGCTTCTGCAAGCGGGAACCGGCGAAGGCGGCGCCATGCTGTGCGGTGCGGTCGACACGATCTTCGGCGAAATTCTGGCGACACCCGCGGCCCTGACCGACTTAATCGGAGCGCGCAACACGTTCGGGGATTCGCTCTTGGCGCTGCTGCACTACTTCTTGAACATGAAGGAACAAGCGCAATACGCCGATGGCGATGCGATGACAGAGCTGGCGCGGCGGCTGCCGTCGCTGCCGCTGTCGCGTGCCGCCATGGCCGCTCAGATCGTCGACCGGATCTATAGTCTCGAGCGTTTGCGGGAAGATTCGCTTGATAGTGAAATGCGCATGTTCCGCGAAGTCGCCAAACTTGTCGGCCGCGGAATTGGCGACGCGCTCACATCCGAAGACGCCATTGCCGCCCTCGAATTGCGCTCGAAGCGCTTTGTCACCAGCGAAAGCGTGATGACCGGCTTGGCCAACTCCGTCTTGCCCGATGAAAAACTCGACTGGCTGTTCTTCGCCGAGGATTGCGTGATCGGCGAACGCAACAAGCAGATCCTCGCCGAAAATGCCGTCCGCATCGCCATGGCGGATTCGTTCAAAACCCGGTTTCAGATATCGAGCCTACCGCTGTCGCGGCGGCTGCAGCGTCTGGCGGTGTTGAACCAGGCGGCCAATTGCAGCGGCTTCCACGAAAACGATCGCAAACAGCTTGCCGCTATTTTCGATTCCATGGCCTTTGACTTGGCGACACAGTCCAAGCTGTTCGAGGTGATCGAGGCGCGAACGCCCAATCCCGTTGACAAGGCTCTGACTCTGCTCAAGCTGCACGAGGCGGGCACGTTCACCGAAGGCCGGCTGGGGCAGAAAGTGCGCGACTTGATGATCGGCTATATGGCAACACCCGGCTTCCTCACGGGCTATATCAAGCGCGTCAAGGCCGATCCCGCCGGTGCAGTCGGCGAGCTTACCGAACGCATGCAAAGAATTGGGCTGACGGCCGGCGACGTGCGTGAACTGCTGGCCGCTTGACCGTTTTAGAGAGATAGTTCCCAGGTTTCGCTGACCACCGGAACACCAAACGACGTGGTCTTTTCGCTGGTCGCGAGGCGAAAGCCGGCGGCCGCATAGATCTTGCGCGCTGGCTTTTGGAATTCGTGCGTCCAGAGCGTGAGCTTGCGGTAGCCCGAAGCGCGGGCGAAGCCGATCGCCTGCGCCACAAGCTGTTTGCCGAGTCCCAGACCGCGCGCCGCCGCTTCGACATAGAGCACGCGCAAACGAGCGACATCTTCGGTTTCGGGCATGACAAAAATTGCCCCCAGAATCTCGCCCTCGCGTTCGGCGACAAACCCCGCTTCGCGCCCGGGATGGCCGCCAAATTGGCCCAGGATTTCGGCAATGCAGGTCTCGAAACCGGAATTCCAACCAAACTCGGCAGCGATCACCGTGCCGTGGCGATGGATAATCCAACCGAGATCGCCGGGAGCAGGCGGACGAATAATAACTGCTGCGGTCATGGTTGAAACACTAATGTGCCGCATCCCAGTTGTCAGCAGCGCGCGCTTCCACGGTCAATTTGACCGACAGCTTCATTACCGGTTCGGTGGCGGATTCCATCACCCGCACCGCAACGGTACGGGTCTTCTCTACCTCCGCATCCGCCGCTTCGAACACCAGTTCGTCGTGCACTTGCAGCAGCATCTTCGCCGTCACGCCTGCCGCGGCCAGGGCACCCGGCATACGGATCATGGCGCGGCGGATGATGTCGGCGGCAGTCCCCTGGATCGGCGCATTGATCGCGGCCCTCTCCGCTCCGCCGCGAAAACCTTGAATTTTCGAAGCGATCTCGCGAATGTGGATGCGGCGGCCGAACAGCGTTTCGACGTAGCCGTGCTTGCGGGCATAGACCTTGGTGGCCTCCATGTAAGCGCGGATGCCAGGAAAGCGTGCGAAGTATTTCTTGATGTAATCGTCGGCCTCGCCGCGGGTGATGCCGAGCTGGGCGGCCAAGCCGAACGAAGAAATACCGTAGATGATGCCGAAGTTGATCGCCTTGGCGCGGCGGCGCACATCCGCCGGCATATCCTTCACCGGCACACCGAAAATCTCCGATGCCGTCATGGCGTGAATATCGAGCCCGTCGGCGAAGGCCTTTTTCAGTTGCGGAATATCAGCGATATGGGCGAACAGCCGCAGTTCGATCTGACTGTAATCGGCGCTGATCAACTTGGTGCCCGCCGGTGCGATGAAGGCTTGGCGGATCTTGCGGCCTTCGGCGGTGCGGATCGGAATGTTCTGCAGGTTAGGATCGGTTGACGCCAACCGTCCGGTGGCCGCCGAGGCCATGGCGTAACTGGTGTGAACGCGGCCGGTGTACGGATTGATGTAGGTCGGCAGCGCGTCGGTATAAGTACCGCGCAATTTCGCCAACGTGCGCCAGTCGAGCACTTTTTGCGGCAGGTCGTGACCTTGGGCCGCAAGGTCTTCCAAGACACTCGCCTCGGTCGACCAGGCGCCGGTCTTGGTCTTTTGCCCGCCCTGAATGCCCATCTTGTCGAACAAAATTTCACCGAGCTGCTTTGGGGAAGCGACATTGAACTTCTCGCCCGCGAGCCCCGCGATCTCCACTTCGAGCTTCGCCATCTGGGTGGCGAAATCGTTCGACAGGCGGCGGAGCAGATCGGGATCGATAGCGACGCCTTCGCGCTCCATGTCGGCCAAGACCGGCATCAGCGGGCGTTCGAGGGTTTCATAGACCGTGCGTTTGTGCTCAGCGGTAAGCCGCGGTTTGAGCAGCAGCCACAGGCGCAAGGTGACGTCGGCATCCTCCGCCGAATAACGCGTGGCCTCAGGGATCGGCACCTGGTCAAAGGTGATCTTGTCCTTGCCTTTGCCCGCGACATCCGCGAATGAAATCGGCTTGTGGCCGAGATGCAATTCGGACAATTCGTCCATGCCGTGACCGTGGGCACCGGCGTCGAGCACATAGCTCATCAGCATGGTGTCGTCGAACGGCGTAATGCGAATGCCGCGTTGCAGAAAAATGAGAAAATCGTATTTGAGATTCTGGCCGATCTTGAGGACCGACGGGTCTTCGAGAAGCGCCATCAACGCTTGCAACAAATCGGCTTCGGCAATTTGTTTCGGCGGCTCGGCCTCGGCGAACATCAGGCCGCTATCTTTGGCGCCGTGACCGCAGGGAATGTAGCACGCCTCATTCGGTGCCAGCGCCAGCGACACACCGACCAGCTTGGCCTGCAGCGCATCGAGTGAAGTGGTTTCGGTATCGACGCACACGAGCCCTTGCGCGCGGGCCTTGGCGATCCACGCTTCCAGCCGTTCGGGGCTGGTGATGGTTTCGTATTTGGAATGATCGAAGGGGCGCAAAATCGCTTCGCGATTTACCACCTCGGCGACTTCCATTTGCGCCGGGCGCGCGTCAGCCGCTGCGGCCAGCCTGTCGCTTGCGACCGTGACCGTGCCTTCGGCGGCCGGTGCGGCAACGCCGTAATGCGACGCCGCCCGTTTGATGAGTGCCGCAAATTCCATTGCCGTCAAGAACGCGATCAGATCGTCAGGCACCGGCTCGCGCACGGCAAAATTGCCGGGTTCAACGGTGATGGTCACGCGATCGTCGAGCTGCACGAGCTTTTGCGACAGGCGGGCCTTGTCGGCGTTGTTCTGCAAAGCTTCGCGGCGCTTAGGCTGTTTGATCTCGCCAGCGCGGGCAAGCAGCGTTTCCAGATCGCCATAAAAGTTGATCAGTTCAGCGGCGGTCTTGACGCCGATGCCCGGCACGCCCGGCACGTTATCGGTGGAATCGCCCGCCAGCGACTGCACATCGACCACTTTGGACGGCGGCACGCCGAATTTTTCGATCACTTCGGATGAACCGATGGCCTTGTTCTTCATGCCGTCGAAAAGCTGCACCTGGCCATCGACAACGAGCTGCATCAAATCCTTGTCGGACGACACGACGGTAACGCGGGCACCGGCTTCGCGCGCCAGCCGCGCATAGGTGGCGATCAGATCGTCGGCTTCGAACCCGGCCAGCTCGACGCAAGCGACGCCGAAGGCACGGGTGGCATCGCGCACCAGCGGAAATTGCGGGATCAGGTCTTCCGGCGGCGGCGGGCGGTTGGCCTTGTATTCGGGATAGATATCGTTGCGGAAAGTATGCTTGCCGGCATCGAAGATCACTGCGAGGTGGGTCGGCTTGTCGCCGCCCTTCATGTCTTCCATCAGCTTCCAGAGCATGTCGCAGTACATGCGCACGGCGCCGGTCGGCAAATTGTCAGACCGGAAGAGATACTTGCGGTCCTGATGCGACGCCTGGAAATAGGCGCGGAACAGGTACCCGGACCCGTCGATCAGATAGAGATGATCGCCCTTTTTCAGCGCGCTCAAGGAGCGCCCGCCCCCGGCGTCAGAACATACCGGCGATCGCAATAGGGGCATTCGACAAAGCCCGCGTCGCCCATTTCGAGATAGACTTTGGGATGACCTAACGCTCCGCCACCTCCGTCACAGGCCACGCGGGTGTCTTCCACTGCGATCACTTCGGGGGCTTCGGGCGTCATTCGTTTCTGATCCGTTCGGGCAGCGGAATGATAACCGGGATAGGCGGCCGAGCAACCAGTTTGACGGCCCTAAAACGAGGGATAAAGTCCCGCCCATGGTCAAGTTGACTCGTATCTACACCAAAACCGGCGACCAAGGGACGACGGGGCTCGGCGACGGCACCCGTGTCGACAAGGACGCCTTGCGGGTGGAGGCCTTCGGCGCCGTCGACGAGGCCAATGCCGCCATCGGGCTGGCGCGCCTCTCGGGCAAAGGCAAGATCGACACGATGCTGGCAGCAATCCAGAACGATTTGTTCGATCTCGGCGCTGATTTGTGCGTGCCCGAACCGTCCAAGCGCCCGGCGTTGCGTATTTCGGACGAACAAGTCACGCGTCTCGAACGCGAGATCGATACCCTCAACGCCAAGCTGAAGCCGCTGAACTCGTTTGTGCTGCCGGGCGGCACGCGGCTGGCGGCTGAACTGCATCTGGCGCGCACGCTCGTGCGCCGCGCTGAACGGGCGATCGTGACGCTGGCAAGGCATGAGACGGTCGGCGCCCCGGCACTGCGCTACATCAACCGGTTGTCCGATCACCTGTTCGTCCTCAGCCGCGCCGCCAACAAGGGCAAGGACGTGCTGTGGATGCCGGGAAAACACCGCTAACTCATTCGTCGTCGCGCTTGTGGCCGGCGAGGAAGGCGATGACCACGCCGACGACACCGAGTGACCACGCCGGAATCGACAACACCGCTAAGACGCCGCTCGACACCAACTGCGGTGCCCCTTTGGTGATCCAGGTGATGAAACCCGCAACCGCCGCCTTGTCGAAGATCGCCCACACGTCGAGGAACGAGCGCAGGGTGATCTGGCCCTGATGCTCGAGGGTCGTGACCATATCGGCGCCGAGCAGCATCAAGCCGAGCCCAAGCAGGATGAGACCAACATAACTCATGAATGTGCGCATCGCTTGAATCCCCAACCCCGCGCCGGTTGTATAGCGCGAGATTGTGACGCTAATCGGGGCGCGTACAAGAACCGTTTGGTCCCATTAACCATCCTGCTTACTTTTCCGGCGGGTACGGCTCGCCAGTGCGATGCGTGTAGGTGCCTTTGGGGCCGTCCCAGACCAGATCGGCGTCAGGGTAGTGGCAGGTGTCGGTATCGGCTGGCGTGCGGGTGCCGATTTCCAGCACCACGGCCGGGGCGGCGGATTTGTTGGTGAGGTGATGGCCGTTGCCGTCGTTGGCGGGAAAGGCGGCACAATCACCCGGCTTCAGCACCTGCTCGCCGGCATTGTCGACCAGCACGACCTCACCGGAGACGACATAAATGAACTCGTCCTCCTCGACATGCCAGTGACGCTGCGCCGACCACACGCCGGGCATCAGGGTAAGAAGATTGACTCCGA
This sequence comes from Alphaproteobacteria bacterium UBA1301, assembly GCA_002307725.1. Lineage (GTDB taxonomy): Bacteria > Pseudomonadota > Alphaproteobacteria > Micropepsales > Micropepsaceae > Rhizomicrobium. The sequence goes on from DBUB01000002.1 coordinate 93,981, forward strand.
ACTGGGTGAGCCCGCCGGCATCGCCGAGGCGTTTGCGCACGCGCTCCAAACATGGCTGGTTGTAAGGGGCGGGATAACCACAGCGCTTTATTTCCGGCACGACGGCGATGTCGATCTTGGGCATAGACTCATTTCCTTCGGCGTCGGTGCCCCGACGATAAACGAAAATGCGGACAGGCGTCGTTTGCATGCGCCTTAAGCGGAGCACTTGTTGCTTTCTGCCGCGGCGCAGGCGACGAGCGCGCGACCGGCCTGGATGTGGGTCCGGATCAGCGCCAAAAAAAGTTGCCAGTCGCGGCTGTATTTGCCGTGTTTGAGCCGGTTCGTGTTGCCTTGCTGCGCGCCGGAGGGGCGCTTGACCTTTGCCGCGGCGAGCAGACGCTTCTTGCTCCAGCGCCGGGGTTTCTTCAGCAAAGTCTTTTTGCGATTCCAGTCGGCATTTTCGGCTTCAAGCGCCTGGAATCGCTGTCTTAACGCCAGAAAGTTTGCGTGCAATTCGGCCGCATCCGGCGGCCTTGGAACGACACTTTCCGACTGGTGGGTGGCTCTCAAACGCAAAACGTCCCATTTGGTCACCCTGATAGATTTGGGATCGGATTCCGCATTTCAAGAGGAGCGCCGGATTTTATTTTCCCGCCGCGCCGCCAATGCAATTGTCCGCTCTTAATCCGGTTTCAGACTTTCTCGCACCGGCTCGGATGGCGCACATGCGTCATAAGTTGCCCCCCGCTGAAGCATCGGGGGACGTCATAGCATGACCGCCAACTATGCTTCTGGCGGCGCCTCGTCCTGCTCTGGGTATTGGCTCGCAAGATATTTTCCGAGATTGCGCACTTCATGCGGTGGCAGCAAGAATGTGAGCCAGCCAAATCCCCAATGCCGTAGGCGGAGTATGATGCCAGGAACCGAAGAGTGAGGTGACGTCTCTGTTCGCCAGCTGGGATCGGGCACGACCATTTCTTGGGTTCCTGCTTCGCGGCAGGGTTCTGCGGCTACAGGATCAGGCACATTCGACCTAATCAGCCCCATCATGGAAATGAATTCGCTCAATTCATCGGCGGTGAGTTCCAACTCGACGTGTGTGGCGTCCCGAAGCCGAATGGTCAGAAGCGCTTTCCGCTGCTCAGGCTGGGCTCGCATAGAGATTTCTGCTTCTTTGGTAGTCATCTTCATTTCCCGGTCAGGGCTAAAATCCCCAAAGGTGAACGATGCACGGGTACGAAACGGCGTCGCGACGTTCAACACTGAAACCGAAAAGCTCCTTCCGGACTGCGCAATTGCCATACAAGGATCACCATTTTCGTCCCGCAGCATCAGTATGCGATCCGGCCGTCCAATCGACTGGTCAGACACAAATACGTCAATGGGCTTGCCAAGTGACGCCAGCACTCGTTCTTTGAACTCGCACGGTCGGCCGTCAAAAGAATACGCATTGTAGCCCTCTCCCTCGCAAACGTAGACGGTACCCCCCGGCTTTTGTAGCCAGTACACAACAACACCCCGCCCATGATCGAAATCCGTGACAGAAAGAGAGAAGCCGCCTTCCTCTGCCGATCCATGTGGCACGGCTGAACCTGGCACGGCTGTTTTGAGTACCGGGTCTGACACAGAATAGCTGTAGTTGCATAACGACAGTCCTCGTGTCGAAAGCACATACGCGAGGGGCCAGCCCCCTACGTCGCGCTCAGACCGCTCAACAAAAACGCGCATTAGTCCATGAATAGAACCTACAAGAGCGTCGGGTACCTCGATTTCGTCTCGCGCGACACAAACGAAATGCGCGATCGCCTCAGGTACAGGATCGATGGCTGGGTCATGCCGCGCACGTTGGAAGTGCTCGAACGCCTCATCTACGCCCAGATGCAACGTAGGCTTTTCAACGAAATGTCCGCTATCGATTGAAACTAGATGTGGCTCCGCGTCGTCGAGATACGCATATGCAATACTGACGCTGGGACTGGATTTCAGCCACTCTGCGATCGTCCGCACGGTTTCGGAGCCCGCTGGCAGCGCTGCGGCAGCATGTATAAGGCGAAAACCATCCGTGGGCTCGCCCGCAAAGCCGATCAGCGCTCGCCCATCAATGGCTGGAACAATCTTTAGACCACACTCGGGTTGCTGCAGAGGCACGGCAACGCCAGTGATGGCGGTATCTGCCACCATCCACACGCTTCCATTCGATACGCCGGAGACTAGAAGAGTCACGCCTTCAATCCAACGAGCACTACACCAATTAAGATAGCCTGCATTGGCTTTCCAATCGACCGACAAGTCTTGGCGCTTCTGCCACGCTCTATCAACGGTGAGTTTGGGGCGGAAAGTGGACGGATGGCGACCTTGCGGCCGTTCACGACAAGGCGGACGTGTCGAGAATGCCGCGACAGGTTACGAATTTCCGATCGAGCTGCGCACTCTCCTACAGCGCAGCGCTCGAGAGCATCGGACATTCAAACGCGATCGCGTCGCCGTCTTTCCTCCCCCGCGGAGCGCCGCTGGCGGAATCACACATTCTTGCAATAGCGGGGGAGCGACTGTCTTGGCTGTCAAGCGGGTTGCCATGGGCGTCGATCTCTGAGGATGGTTAGTAGCCGCCGGGCAACGGCGATTGCAGCGACGATCTTTTCTTTTCCGTCGGCCACAAGACGGTCGCGGAAGGCTTTGAGAACCGTGAATACGGTGTCAGGTGCACTATTGGCCGTCGTTCGAGCGATGAGGAATATTACTCCTGTCCCCGCATTCGCATTCGTCGCATTCGCAGCGCTTTATTTCCGGTACGGCGGCGATATCGATCTTGGGCATCGTCACCCAGCCTTTCTGCGCTGAGGGTGCTCGGGAAGTGTGATTTGCAAATCCGTACCCATTTTTTGGAGCGCGGCATCGATCACCCACATATGGGAACTATGGCGCAAATCGAGCAAGCGCCGCACCGAATTCTCCGGCATGCGCATCTCGTTTGCCAAACGTGATCGTGTCCAACCGTGATGAAGCATACTGTCGTAAACGGCGAGTTTTGCGGTCACGAGCGGCGGCAAAACAAGACGCTCACCTTTGAAGGGCGGGCGCGGAATTGACCGGCCAGCCTTGATGTAACCTTCAAGGGCCGTGACGATCGCGTCCTTTGCGTTCTCGAATGCCTCTTCCTTGGTTTCTCCCTCCGTAAGGGCCTCGGGAACTTGCGGAAAACGAACCAGCCACCATCCGTTCTCCTGGTGCTCCAATTTGTAGGGATAGCCAAAAGCGACATTGGTCATTTATGACTCCAACTCCCGCCTGGAAATTCCAAGCTGGTCCAACATGGCCTTGAATAAGCCCGGCCCGATTTCCTTGCGGCGATCCTTCAATGTCGTGAAGCGGCTTCCAAAGTAGAGACGGCCATGACTGCCTTTGCCGTGCCCGGGCTCAAAGGATACCGCGACGCCATTCCGGCGCCCGTACTTGCGTACCAAGCGTTCGAATTCGTGGCCATTCACACAGTTATGTTCGCACATATTTGTGCGATTGTCCAATCAAAACAAAACCGCCCGCGAGGTCGCGGGCGGTTCCGTTTTATGTCCTACCGAAAACCGGCCGGGTTACTCCGACTTGGGCTCTTCCGGCTTGGAATCGGACGAACCCTCGTCCCGGCGATGGTGGTCTCTGCCGCCGCTTCGACCGCGACCGCCGCCGCGGTGTTCACGCGGGCCGCTGTGGGTCTCTTCCGAGCCGACGTCGACGCCTTCCGCCTTCAACTTCTCGGTGATGTCTTCACCGGTGGTCTGATCGACGACCTTCATCGACAGGCGCACCTTACCGCGATCGTCGAAGCCGAGCAGCTTGACCTTCACGCTATCGCCTTCCTTGACGACATCGGTGGTTTTGCCGACGCGCTTCGGCGCCAGTTCCGAGATGTGCACCAGGCCGTCCTTGGGGCCGAAGAAGTTCACGAAGGCGCCGAAGTCCATCACCTTGACGACCTTGCCGTCGTAAATCTCGCCGATTTCCGGCTCGGCCACGATCGACTTGATCCACTTCAGCGCGGCGCGGATCGACTCCCCGTCGGCCGAAGCAATCTTCACGGTGCCGTCGTCCTCGATATTGATCTTGGCGCCGGTCTTTTCGACGATTTCACGAATGACCTTGCCGCCCGAACCGATCACTTCGCGGATCTTGTCGGTCGGAATCTTGATGGTCTCGATGCGCGGCGCATGTTCGCCGAGTTCGGCGCGGCTGTGGGTGATCGCCTTGGCCATTTCGCCGAGGATATGCAAGCGGCCGCCCTTGGCCTGATCAAGCGCGGTGCGCATGATCTCTTCGGTGATGCCGCTGATCTTGATGTCCATCTGCAGCGAGGTCACGCCCTGGTCGGTGCCGGCCACCTTGAAGTCCATGTCGCCGAGGTGATCCTCGTCGCCCAGGATGTCGGTCAGAACCACATAGCGATCGCCTTCGAGGATCAGGCCCATGGCAATACCGGCGGTCGGCCGCGTCAGCGGAACGCCTGCATCCATCAGCGCCAGCGAGGTGCCGCAAACGGTCGCCATCGACGAGGAACCGTTGGATTCGGTGATTTCCGACACCACGCGGAGCGTGTAAGGGAACTCTTCCTTCTTCGGCAGCATCGGATGAATGGCGCGCCACGCCAGCTTGCCATGGCCGATTTCACGGCGTCCCGGACCCGACATGCGGCCGCATTCGCCGACCGAATAGGGAGGGAAGTTGTAATGCAGCATGAAGTGCTGCTTGTAGGTTCCTTCCAGGCTGTCGATGAACTGCTCATCTTCACCGGTGCCGAGGGTGGCAACGACCAGGGCCTGGGTTTCACCGCGGGTGAACAGGGCCGAGCCGTGAGTGCGCGGCAACACGCCGACCTGCGCCAGAATCGGGCGCACGGTGACTAGATCGCGTCCGTCGATGCGCTTCTTGGTGTCCAGCACCATGTTGCGCATCACCTGGGCTTCGACGTCGTGCCATACCGCGTTGAATTTCTGATCGTCGAGCTTGCCTTCGCCGGTGAATTCGGCGGCGGCTTTCGCCTTGATCTCGTCCTTCTTGGTGTAGCGGATCTGTTTCTCGGAGATATGGAACGCAGCCAAAAGATCAGCGGCAACGAAGGCCTTGACCTTGGCGACGATCTCCTTGGTGTCATTGGCCGGAATATCGCGCGGTTCTTTGGCGGCCTTTTCGGCGAGACGGATGATCATCTCGATCACCGGCTGCATCGCCTTGTGGCCGAACATCACCGCACCGAGCATCTCGGCTTCGGAGAGTTCCTGCGCTTCGGATTCGACCATCAGCACCGCGTCATGGGTACCAGCGACGATCAGCTCGAGCTTGGACTCGGGCATCGAATCGATCGGGGTGTTGAGCACGTATTCGCCGTTGATGAAGCCGACGCGTGCACCAGCAATCGGGCCCATGAAGGGAATGCCGGAAATCGTCAGCGCTGCCGAGGCGGCAACCATCGCCACCACATCCGGATCGCTTTCCAGATCGTGGCTGAGAACGGTGCAGACCACCTGGGTTTCGTTCTTGTAGCCGTCAGCGAAGAGCGGACGGATCGGGCGGTCGATCAGACGCGAGATCAACGTTTCGCGTTCGGTGGGGCGGCCTTCCCGCTTGAAATAGCCGCCCGGAATCTTGCCGGCGGCGAAATATTTTTCCTGGTAGTTGACGGTGAGGGGGAAGAAGTCGACCCCAGGTTTCGGTTGGTGCGCGCCGACGACGGTCGCCAGCACCACGGTTTCACCATAAGTCGCCAGAACGGCACCGTCAGCCTGGCGGGCGATTCTGCCCGTCTCAAGCGTGAGCTTGCGACCGCCCCATTCAATTTCCTCTCGGGTGATATTGAACATATTTTTGATACTTTCCTTCATTCCCGCGCGGCCGGATTGCCGTGCGGCATTTCCCTGAGCGGATTTATTCCGGTCTCAAGAATCCGAGCGCACGCACCCTTCCACAGAGCGCGTGCGGAGATTTACACCTAACAGCGGGGGAAACGGCGATCAGCGCCGCAGTCCGAGCCGCGCGATCAGCGAGTCGTAGCGCTTCACGTCGACGGTCTTGACGTAATCCAACAGACGGCGGCGCTGCGAGACCATCCTGATCAGGCCGCGACGCGAGTGGTTGTCTTTGGCGTGCGTCTTGAAGTGTTCGGTCAGATAGGCAATGCGCTCGGAGAGCACGGCCACCTGGACTTCCGGCGAGCCGGTGTCACCCGGCTTGGTCGCAAATTGTTCGATAACGCCTTGCTTACGTTCGTTCTTGACAGACATTGGTAGGGTCGTCCTCGGTCATCCAAAGTTGAAAACACGGAACGGTCTGAGTTCGCCGGCTTCGAAGGTGGTGAGCGCTACCGGCTCGTCTTCGCCCGTGGAACAATAGACCGTGAGCCCCTGAAGATCGTCGCCGGAATGGCCCTCCGATATCCGCGCGAACATCGCCGGGCGGATAAGGATCGGATTGCCGCTTTTCAGGCGAACCGCATCCGGGCCAGTCACCGCCAACGCCAAGATGCCGTTCAGCGCGGTGGAAATAGGCCTCAAGTGCTCGAAAGCGGCGGGACTATGCATAAAACCTTCTAAGGAATCCAGCGCCGTGGCGTCTTCGACGCGGAATGACCCCACACGTGTCCTTCGAAGGGCCGAAACATGGCCCAAACAGCCTAGCGCCTGGCCCACATCCCGCACCCAGGCCCTGACGTAAGTGCCTTTACCGCAATGCATTTCGAACACGGCGTGGTCCGGATCGGGGATCTCGATGAGCCGCACTTGGCGCACAAAGACATTGCGTGCCTCCAATTCCACCACCTCGCCGTCGCGGGCGATATCGTAAGCCCGCTCGCCGTCGACTTTGACGGCCGAATAAGCGGGTGGCGTTTGGCTGATAAGGCCTTGAAATTGCGGGATAACCGCCTCGATTTCGGCGCGGGTCGGGCGCTGGTCGCTGGTGCCGGTGACCGCTCCTTCGGCGTCGTCGGTGTCGCGTCCCTCGCCCCAGCGGGCGGTGAAGATGTAGGTCTTCTCGGCGTCCATGGCGTAAGGCACGGTCTTGGTCGCCTCACCGAGCGCCACGGCCAAGACGCCGGTCGCCATCGGATCGAGCGTGCCGGCATGACCGGCCTTTTTGGCATCGAAGATGCGCCGGACCTTGGCCACGACTTGCGTCGAGGTGATCCCGATCGGCTTGTCGACGATCACCCAGCCATGGACCGGATTACCCTTCTTCCTGCGGCCCATCTTTGCTTTCTTCTTCACTGCTTGAGGCCGGTTTTTCTTGGCCTATCGCTGCGCTGCTTGAGGCCGCTTCTTGTTGGCTCTTGAGCAAGTCCTGCTGCACGCGCGCCGATTTGAGAATGTTTTCGATCTTCTCGGCTTCGGTGAAGGAGTCGTCCTCGACGAAGCGCAATTCGGGGGTGAATCGCAAGGTGATGAGGTGGCCCATCTCGCCACGCAAGTAAGCCTTGGCCCGATTGAGCGCGGCGATGATCTTGTCGGCATTCTTGCCGCCGAGCGGCTCGCAGAAGACCGTGGCGTGGCGCATGTCGCCCGAGGGCTTCACCTGGGTGATCGTCACCGACACGCCGGCCAGATCGGGATCACGAATGTCGCCGCGCAGAAGAATTTCGCTGAGCGCATGGCGCAGCACTTCGCCGACTCGGAGCTGGCGCTGAGAGGGGCCGAGAGTGTCTCGGGAATTTCCTCGGCTGCGAGGGCGGGGCATGGATGTCTCCAAATAGAGAAGCGGCACCGCACGCCTTTCGCGCGATGCCGCAACGAGACTGGTGACTAAAGGGCGCGCTGGATCGTCTCGACCTCGAAGGCCTCGATGATATCGCCCTTCTGGATGTCCTGATAGTTGGTGAAGGCCATGCCGCATTCCTGGCCGGTCTGCACTTCCTTCACTTCATCCTTGAAGCGCTTGAGAGTGGAAAGCTCGCCTTCGTGCACCACGACATGATCGCGGATGAGGCGGACCTTGGCGCCGCGCCGTACCACGCCTTCGGTGACTTTGCAGCCCGCAACCTTGCCGACCTTGGTGATGGTGAACACTTCCAGGATTTCGGCATTGCCGAGGAACTTTTCGCGCGTTTCCGGGGCGAGCATGCCCGACAGCGCTGCTTTGATGTCATCCACCACATTGTAGATGATGTTGTAGTAGCGGATTTCGACGCCGTCGCGCTTGGCCCGTTCGCGCGCCTGTTTGTCGGCGCGGACATTGAAGCCGATGATGGCGCCACCCGAGGCATGCGACAGGATCACGTCGCTTTCGGTGATGCCGCCGACGCCCGACTGCAGAATCTGCACGCCAACCTCATCGGTGCCGAGTTTGAGAAGCGCGCCTTCGATGGCTTCCGTCGAGCCCTGCACGTCGGCCTTGAGAACCAGCGGCAACAGCTTCTTTTCGCCCGCCGCCCGGCTCTTGAGGAGCTGATCGAGAGTGAGGCGCGAGTTGGACGCCGCCCGCGCGTCGCGGCGCTTCCTGGTGCGGTATTCGGTGACTTCGCGGGCGCGGGAATCATTCTCCACCACCACGAAATCGTCACCGGCTTCCGGTGCCGCCGAAAGCCCGAGAATTTCCACTGGCACCGCAGGACCGGCGCTGGGAACGGTTTCGCCGCGCTCGTTCTGGAGCAGACGCACGCGGCCCCACTCGGAACCCGCCACGACGATATCGCCGACATGAAGCGTGCCGCGCTGAACCAGCGCCGTCGCCACCGGACCGCGACCGCGGTCGAGCTTGGCTTCGATGATGGCGCCTTCGGCGCTGCGATTGGGATTGGCCTTGAGGTCGAGCACTTCGGCCTGAAGCAAAATCATCTCAGTCAGCTTATCGAGATTGATCTTCTTCTTGGCGGAGACTTCCACCGCGATGGTTTCGCCACCGAGGTCTTCCACCTGAATCTCGTGCTGGAGAAGTTCGGTCTTCACCCGCATCGGATCGGCGCCGCCCATGTCGATCTTGTTGATCGCCACGATGATCGGAACCCCAGCCGCCTTGGCGTGGGCGATGGCTTCCACGGTTTGCGGCATGACGCCGTCGTCGGCCGCCACCACCAACACAACGATATCGGTCACTTCGGCACCGCGGGCGCGCATCGCAGTAAAGGCGGCGTGGCCGGGCGTGTCGATGAAGGTGATCTTCTGGCCGGTCTTGAGCTGCACCTGATAGGCGCCGATGTGCTGGGTAATGCCGCCCGCTTCGCCTGCCACCACGTCGGTGGCCCGCAAAGCATCAAGCAGCGAGGTCTTGCCGTGGTCGACGTGGCCCATGACGGTGACGACCGGCGGGCGCGACACGAGCTCTTCCGCCGCATCCTCGGTGCCCTTGAGTCCTTCGAGCACGTCGGAATCGGCAACACGCTTGACGGTATGGCCGTATTCGGTGGCCACCAGTTCGGCGGTATCGGCGTCGATTACGTCGTTCACTGTCGCCATCATGCCGCTCTTCATCAAGACCTTGATGACGTCGACGGCGCGGCGCGCCATGCGGTTGGCCAGTTCCGCGACCGTGATAGTCTCCGGAATGGTGACTTCGCGGGGGCCGACGGGACCGGCGGCCTGAACCGCTTGGCCTTTGTTCAGGCGTTGCAGATGGCGGCGATAGGACGCCACCGAACGCATGCGCTCGTCGTCGCCCGACAGCGCCTTGGTGACGGTAAGCTTGCCACGACGGCGATCGCCTTCGTTGGTCTTTTTGGCAGCCGGCGTCTTCACCGGGACTTTGACACCGGCTTTCTTCGGCGCGGATTCTTCTTCCTCTTCTTTGACGACCAGTTTGCGGCGTGGCGGTTCCGGTGGCTTGGGACCGGTGGTCGCAGGCGTTACGGGGGTGGGCTTGGTGCCCGCGATCTTGGCGGCCAGCGTGGGAGTCGCCGGTTGGTCGCCCTTTTTGTCCTTTTCGAGGCGGCGCTGGGCGTCCTCTTCGGCGCGCTTCTTGGCGGCGTCCTCAGCGGCTTTGCGCGCATCCTCTTCCGCCTTGCGCTTGGCGGCGGCATCGCGCTCCTGCTTGAGGCGCGCATCTTCCTCGGCGCGGCGCTTGGCTTCTTCTTCCGCAATCTTGCGGGCTTCGACTTCGGCGACGCGGGCGTCCGCGAGGGCAGCGCCGCGGCGGGCCTTTTCCTCGTCGGTGAGCTGACGCAGCACAACACCGGGACGGGAGACGCGGGCCGGTGCCGGGGTTGCAGGCGCGGCCGGCGCGGCCACGGCCGCTTTCGGCGTTTCTTTGACAGGCGCAGCAGGCTTGCCCGGCTCGATGCGGGAGCGCTTTTTCTCGACCACCACCGCCTTGGTGCGGCCATGGGAGAAGCTCTGCTTCACGGTGGACATTTCCGTCTTCTTCAGCGACAGCGTCTTGTGCGCGGCGGCCGGCTTTTTGGTATCGTTGGTGTCGCTCATAACGTGCTTTCGTCCTGGGCCAAGCCCTTAGTATCCGACGGCTTCGCCCTTAGGCCCGCCAGTCTCATGGAATTCAAAATCAACCGATCCGCCAGGGCCCCAGGCCTGATAGCGGCGTGTACCACATTCTCCCGGCCCAAAGCCAAGCTGAGCTCGTCCCGGGTGAGGATATCGAGCGAAGGCGTATCGAGTTCCCGGCTTTTCAGCGCCGACCGAACCTTGCGTCGTCCGTCGTCCCCTGACCCAGCAGCATGAAACACCACCGCCGGCGGGGTTTTCTTGTCGAGTGCGCGCATGACGCTGTCGAACCCGGTATCAGCGAATCCGGCCCGCCGCGCCATGCCGAGATCGGCCTGCAGCCGGGCGACCAAGAGCTGCGCGACGTGATCGGCCAAATCGGGCGCGACATTCACCTTAGCCTTGGCGGCCTTGGCAAAATCGCCCTTGGCAACGGCCTTCGCAAAGGCGGCGCGATCGGCCGACAGCCAAATTCCGCGGCCGGGCAGCTTGCCGTCGAGGTCAGGAACGATGTCGCCGTCCGGGCTTACGACAAAGCGAACGAGTTTTTCCACCGGCAGGCTCGCGCCGGTGGCGATGCAGCGCCGCTCGTGGCTGGCGCCGTCATTGTCCGAGGTGGCTGCCAACATGAGGCGCCCTCCCCGTCGCTATCGCCCAAACCCGTTCCAGCGCTCGTCACTCCTTATCGTAAGACCCGAAAGGAGGGTCTTATATCCGGTCCTTCCGGTCTTGCCTATCGACAAAAAATTCAACTCTTCGAGGTGCTTACGCCTCTGCTTCCGGTACGTCACCGCTCTCTTCGGCGACTTCCTCGCCGGTTTCGGTCACGTTCTCTTCCACCACTTCCTCAACGGGCGCCTCGATCCAGCCGATTTTGATGCGGGCCTTCATGATGATGGCGTTGGCATCATCGGCCGTCAGCTCGAAGCCCTCCAGGGCGCCAGCGATGCGCACACGCTCGCTCTTGCCGGCAGCATCCTTGGTCACCTCGTAGTAACCGAGCAAATCGTCGGTAGCGCAGCCCGCCAGGTCTTCCAACGTCTTGATCTCGTGCTCGCCGAGGGCGACGGCCATCGCCGCGGTAACTCCGTCCACTTCCAGCACTTCATCCTCGACGCCGAGAGCGCGGCGCTTGTCATCTAGTTCCTTGTTGCGGGCGTCGATGTGCTCGACCGCGCGCTGCTGCAGTTCCTGGGCGGTCTCTTCGTCGAAACCCTCCACCGAGGCGAGCTCGTGCAGATCGACGTACGCCACATCTTCAATCTCGGCGAAGCCTTCGGAAGCGAGCAGCTGGGCGACGGTCTCATCAACATCCAGGCTTTCCATGAACAACGCGGTGCGGGTCGCGAATTCCTTTTGGCGGCGTTCCGATTCCTCGGCTTCCGTCAAAATGTCGATCTGCCAGCCAGTGAGCTGGGACGCCAGACGCACGTTCTGACCGCGGCGGCCGATGGCGAGCGACAACTGCTCGTCGGGCACCACAACTTCGACGCGATGGGTTTCTTCATCGAGCACGACCTTGGAGACTTCCGCCGGCGCCAGTGCGTTGACAATAAATGTCGCCGCTTCGCCGTTCCACGGAATGATGTCGATACGCTCGCCCTGCAGCTCCTGCACCACCGCCTGCACGCGCACGCCGCGCATACCGACGCAGGCCCCGACGGGATCAATGGACGAATCCTTCGAGATCACCGCGATCTTGGCGCGGGAGCCCGGATCGCGGGCCACAGCGCGAATTTCGATGATGCTGTCGTAGATCTCCGGCACTTCCTGGGCAAACAAGCGCACCATGAACTGCGGATGGCTGCGGGACAGGAAAATCTGCGGTCCACGGGTCTCTTTGCGGACATCGTAAATGTAGGCGCGGATGCGGTCTCCGGTGCGGAAGTTCTCGCGCGGGATCATCTCGTCGCGGCGGACGACACCTTCGGCGCGGCCGAGATCGACCACGACGGAGCCGAATTCGCTGCGCTTGACGATACCGTGGATAATCTCGCCGATGCGGTCCTTGTATTCCTCGTATTGGCGGGCGCGTTCGGCTTCGCGCACGTTCTGCACGATCACCTGCTTGGCGGCCTGAGCGGCGATGCGGGTGAATTCGACCGGTGGCAGCGTTTCGGCAATGATGTCGCCGATCATGGCTGAGGGGTTGCGCGCCTGCGCATCGGCCAAGCTGATTTCGATCTTGTCGTTCTCAACCAACTCCACGACGTGCAGATAGCGCGACACATGGGTCTCACCGGTCTTGGGATCGATCTCGACCTTGATTTCGTTTTCCGCGCCATAGCGGGCTTTTGCCGCGCGTTGCATGGCCTCTTCCATAGCGCCGAGGACGACCGATTTGTCGATCGACTTGTCGCGCGCGACCGCATCGGCGATCTGCAAGAGTTCGGTACGGTTTGCGGCAATCGCTGCCATAGCTCAGTGCTCCTTATGCGCTTCACGCGCCTTCAGATCTTCGTCAATCAGTTTGTCGGTGAGAACGAGTTTGGCTTCCGCAATGGCGCGGAAGGCCAGCGTGATAGTGTCTTTACCAACCTGCAACACCACATCGGACCCGTCGAGACCTTTCAGGATGCCGCGGAAGCGCTTGCGTCCGTCGATCATCGTGGAGGTTTCGATTTTGGCTTCGTGGCCAGCCCAGCGTGCGAAATCGGTGAGCCGGGTCAGCGGGCGGTCGATGCCGGGCGACGACACTTCCAAGAGATAATCGCCTTCGACCGCGTCCGGTTCGGCCTCGAAGAAATCCGACAGCGCGTTCGACAACGCGGCGCAATCTTCGACACTCATCGAACCGTCGGCGCGCTCTGCCATGATCTGCAGCGTCTTCTGCTTGCCGCCCAGCATGCGAAGACGCACCAATTGGAACCCGGCCGCCGTAATGATGGGCGCCAGGATCGGTTCCAGATGGGATACCGCACTAAGGATGAGCGTACGTCCTTGTTCTGTGTGGCCGGTTCAAGCCCGGCCACACGGCCAAACCTTTTCCCCGCGGCGGTCTCCGTTGACCGCCACACAACAGCATTCTGTTGTCTGGGATAGCCGCTATGTAGCCTTGAATAGAGGGAATTACAAGCCGATCACTTCTTATCGGGAAGCGTAACCGTCACTTCGTTGGACTCGGCCGCTGGCGGCTTTTTGTTGAACATGTCCCGGACCGGTTCGGGGCTGGAAAAAATGAACAGCAGCGCCCCTATCATGCCGACCAGGAACACGCCGGCAATCAAAATGGTCCCGAGGTCGGCCGGATGCGGCCATACCCATTTGCCGTCGTCATCGTCGTCGTCGTCGGAATGGGTCATGCGCTTGGTCCTAAGCCCTTATCGTGGCGGCAGAGAGGCGCACTGCCAAGTGTCAATTGTAATCCAGCGTCAGGCACGGGCGAAAGAATAATAGACTGGCGGACCGTGCAAAGCCTTGGCCTCATAGCGGGTCGGCGGCCAGTGGGCGGGCCGGGTGGTGAAATCGGCGGGACTGGCGGCGGTCCAGATAAAAGCAGGATGGGCGAGCAAGCGCTCCAGCGTCCAGGCGGCATAACCGGCGTCGTCACTGGCAAAACGGAACTCACCGTCCGGTTTCAACACGCGCGCGAATTCGGTCAGCATCGCTGTCTGGATGAAACGGCGCTTGTGATGACGCGTCTTCGGCCAAGGATCGGGAAACAGCACAAAAATCTTGCCTAACGTACCGTCGGGCAAGCTCGCAAGGATGTCGCGTGCATCGCCTTCATGGATACGGATATTGGGCGGTGGATCATCGGCCATATGCGACAAGAGCTTAGCAACGCCCGATTCATAAGGCTCGGCCCCGATCAGGCCCACAACTGGATTGGCCCGCGCCAGCGCCAGCATGTGCTCGCCCGCCCCGAACCCAATTTCCAGCCAGACGTCGTCAACCGGTGGTGAGAAGTAGGAGTGCGGGGCGGCGCCGTTCACGATGTTCAACGCCACCTTCGGCAGCAGCGTGCGGCGCAGGTCTTCCTTGTACGCCGACAGTTTAGGCCCTTTGCGGCGGCCGTAGAGTTTCTTCTGAAATTGCTCGTGCTCGAACATCTGCGCCCATAAACGAAAGGCGAGCCGGTACCCCGGCCCGCCTTCCAAATCAATATCGCCCGAAAACGCTTAGAACGCGCTCTTCAAAGCATCGACCAGATCGGTCTTTTCCCACGAGAAGCCGCCGTCGGCATCGGGGGTGCGGCCAAAATGGCCATAAGCCGCGGTGCGGGCATAGATCGGCTTGTTGAGACCGAGGCGCTCGCGGATCGCGCGCGGCTTCAGCGACACCAGTTCCGGCAGAATCAGTTCCAGCTTGGCTTCATCGACTTTGCCAGTGCCGTGGGTGTCGACATAGACCGACAGCGGCTCCGACACGCCAATCGCATAAGCGATTTGGATGGTGACCTTGTCGGCAAGACCGGCAGCGACCACGTTTTTCGCCAGATAACGCGCGGCATAAGCCGCCGAACGGTCAACCTTGGTCGAGTCCTTACCCGAGAAAGCGCCGCCGCCATGGGGGGCCGCGCCGCCGTAAGTGTCGACGATGATCTTGCGGCCGGTGAGGCCGGAATCGCCATCCGGGCCGCCAACCACGAAGGCGCCGGTCGGGTTGATGTGCCAGACAGTCTTAGGCGTGATCCAACCGGCCGGCAGGGCTTGTCGGATATAAGGCTCGACGATCTTGCGCACGTCGGCCGAAGTCAGCGACGCATCGAGGTGCTGAGTGGACAGCACGATCTGCACCGCTTCCACCGGCTTGCCATTCGAATAGCGTAAGGTCACCTGGCTCTTGGCGTCGGGGCCGAGTTGCGGCTCCTTGCCGGCGTGGCGCGCTTTTGCCAGCAATTCCAAAATCTTATGGCTATAGGCGATGGGGGCCGGCATCAGTTCCGGGGTCTCGTTGACGGCATAACCGAACATGATGCCCTGGTCGCCCGCGCCTTCGTCCTTGTTGCCCGCAGCGTCGACGCCTTGAGCAATGTCCGGCGACTGCGAGTGCAGCAGCACCTCGACCTTGGCGTTGGCATGGTGGAAGCCGGCCTGCTCGTAGCCGATCGACTTTATTGCCGCACGGGCAACCGCCTCAACCAGATCGTGTGTGATTTCCTTAGGGCCGCGGGTCTCGCCAGCGATCACGACGCGATTGGTGGTGGCCAGCGTTTCCGCCGCAACCCGCAGATCCCACGGTGAATAACCGTGTTTGGGGCCTTCCCGGAAAAATAGATCGACGATCTCGTCCGAAATCCGGTCGCACACCTTGTCGGGGTGACCTTCCGAAACGCTTTCGCTAGTGAACAGATAGTCTGACCGCGCCATGTGCAAAGCCCTTCTCAACGCGCCCGTAGGCGCTCCGTTTGAGGGGACTCCTTGCAGGTCTTGGGGCGGGGGTCAATGAGCATATGCACATTTCGGCATATGTTGGCCCAGGCGGACGGCACATGCGGCCTTGGAGCGCAGGTTTTCTGGTAAATTCAGAGTTTTATAGAATGAACCGGGACAAATCCTGGTCCTTGGCGAGGTCTTCCACCCGCGCCTTGACGTAAGTGGCATCGATGGTGAGCTTTTCGCCATGCTTTTCGGACGCGACATAGCTGATGTCGTCGAGGACGCGCTCCATCACCGTCTGCAGCCGCCGGGCGCCGATGTTCTCGACACTGGCATTGACTGAGGTGGCGATGTCAGCGATCGCGGCAATGCCGTCTTCGGTGAAATCGAGGCTGACGCCTTCGGTATTCATCAGCGCCACATACTGTTTTATCAGGCTGGCTTCCGGCTCGGTGAGGATGCGCTGCATGTCGTCGCGCGTCAGCGCCTTGAGTTCGACGCGGATCGGCAGACGGCCTTGCAGTTCGGGAAGCAAGTCCGATGGTTTGGCGGTATGGAACGCGCCCGAGGCGATGAACAGGATGTGATCGGTCTTCACCTGGCCGTGCTTGGTCGCCACCGTGGTGCCTTCGATGAGCGGCAGAAGATCGCGTTGCACGCCTTCTCGGCTGACATCGCCACCGCCGCGCAGTTCGGAGCGGGCGCAGATCTTGTCCAGTTCATCGAGAAAGACGATGCCGTTCTGCTCGGTGGATTCAATCGCCTCGCGGGTGACGGAGTCCTGGTCGAGCAGCTTATCAGCTTCTTCCGCTTTGAGCGGAGCACGCGCGTCTTTCACTTTCATCCGCCGCGCTTTTTGGCGGCCGCCAAAGGCCTTGCCGAAGATGTCCCCGAGACCCACCATCGAAATATTGGCGTTGGGCATGCCAGGTATTTCGAACTGGGGCATGCCGCCCACATCCTTCATCTCGATCTCGATTTCGGTTTCTTCGAGCTCTCCGGCACGTAAGGGGCGACGCTTGGTTTCGCGCAAGGCGGCTGAAGGCCCGGCCAGGGCATCAAGCAAGCGATCTTCGGCGCGGTCGTCGGCCAGCGCCTCCACGTCGTGGCGCTTGCGCTCGCGCACCTGGGCGATGGCGATTTCCAAGAGATCGCGCACGATTTGTTCGACATCGCGACCGACATAGCCGACTTCGGTAAACTTGGTCGCTTCCACTTTCAGGAACGGCGCCTGGGCCAGGCGCGCCAACCGCCGCGAGATTTCCGCTTTGCCGACGCCGGTCGGGCCGATCATCAAAATGTTTTTCGGCAGTATTTCCTCGCGCATCGCCGCCGGAAGTTGCTGGCGGCGCCAGCGGTTGCGCAGCGCAATGGCGACGGCGCGCTTGGCGTCGTGCTGGCCAACGATGAAGCGGTCGAGTTCAGAGACGATTTCGCGGGGGGTAAAGGCAGTGATCATCAGAGGGACAGGCTTTCAATAACCACGTTCTCGTTGGTGTAGATGCAGATGCCGGCGGCGATTTTCATCGCTTTCTTGGCGATCTCTTCGGCGGATAGATCCAAATCCATCAGGGCGCGGGCGGCGGCAAGCGCATAAGGCCCACCCGAGCCGATGCCGATGAGGCCGTCTTCCGGTTCGACGACGTCGCCGGTGCCGGACAGGATCAGGCTGGTTTTGGCGTCGGCGACTGCCATCATCGCTTCCAGGCGCCGCAGGTAGCGGTCGGTGCGCCAGTCTTTGGCCAGTTCGACGCACGCCCGCGCCAGATTGCCGGGATGCTGCTCCAGTTTGGATTCCAGCCGCTCAAACAAAGCAAAGGCGTCGGCAGTAGCCCCGGCGAAGCCGGTAATCACGTCGCCTTTGCCGAGGCGACGGACCTTTTTGGCATTGGATTTCATCACCGTCGCGCCCAGGGTAACCTGGCCGTCGCCGGCGACAAGAACGGTACCGCCCTTACGGACGCTGAGGATGGTGGTTGAACGCCATTTCTGATCAGACATGATAGGTGCCTCTATAGGCTAGGATTCGGGAATATGCAGCCATCTGAAAGACCTTTGGCGAAAATACCTCTGGTCGACCTTCGCGGCCATACCCCCTTGGAACTGCTGTTTCTTTTCCGGCGGCCGGCCAACATCCTGCTCGACGGGGCGTTAGCGCTAGTCGGCCACGGCCCGGGACGGGTGCTGGCGCTGGCGACCGATCACTTCTCCAAACGGTGGCTGAAGAAAGCGAGCAATCCCTATCTCGAAGAGATCGACCTGATCGCGAACGCCATCCACCGGCCCGGTGTCTATGCGCTCAATACCTGCCTTGAGTGGGGCTGCACCAGCGGCGCTTGGACGAGTCCGTCGGGGCCCTTTTTGCGGCGGGTGCTCGATTGGCCATTCCCGCGCCTGGGCGAATTTCCGGTGGTGGCGCAGTACCATGGCCGTTTGGGCAATTATTTCAATGTGACCTGGCCTGGCTTTGCCGGGGTTTTGCAGGCGATGGCGCCAGGCCGCTTTGCCGCATCCATTAACCAGGCCCCGCGCCGCAAACATGCTGGCGGCTTCCTCGGCGCCTGGGTGGCGGGGCGCTTCAAGACCAACACCCGCCTCGCCTTGCCGCCGGTTCATCTCTTGCGCCGGGCATTCGAAACCGCGCGCGATTACGCGAGCGCCCGCACCATGCTCAGCATGACCCCGCTGGCGGTTCCGGCGATTTTCACGCTCACCGGCATTCACCCTAGCGAAGCTTGCGTGATTGAGCGCACCGAGGATGCCTATGCGGTGCGCGAGCTTGCGGACGGACGGGTCTGCGCCGCCAATGCGTTCACCTCGCAGTTGAACGACTCCGAGCTCGGCTGGAAGGCGCGGCCGATCGATAGCTTCGGACGGCTGGCCCAAGCCATGGGTATTCCCGGCGACACCGAAGACATGTCCTGGTTTACTGCCCCGATTGCCAATGTGAACAGCCGTCTGGTGATGGTCGCCAACGCCGCCACCGGCGCCCTCAAGGTGCTGGGCACCGCCGGCCGCAAGCCGGTCACCGAGCTGTTCGAACTGGCGGCATAGGTTTTTTATTAGCGCGGGCGTTGCTATGAACGCCGTAAGCAATTCGGAGTCTTTCATGCGCACAGCCACCGTCGAACGCAAAACCCGCGAAACCGAAATCGCCGTCTCCCTCGACCTCGACGGGGCAGGCGAGTGCGATATCGACACCGGCATCGGTTTTCTCGACCACATGCTGGAGAGCTTCGGCCGCCATGCGATGATCGACCTCAAGGTGCGGGCACAAGGCGATCTGCATGTCGACTATCACCACACCACTGAGGACACCGCTATCGTCATCGGTCAGGCGGTGAAGAAGGCACTCGGCGACCTCGCTGGCATCACCCGCTTTGGCTCGGCCGGCATTCCGATGGACGAAGCTTTTACCCGGGTGGCCGTGGATGTGGCGGGGCGGCCTTATCTGGTGTGGCGGGTGAAATTTACCCAGCCCAAGATCGGCGAGTACGACACCGAGCTGTTCAAGGAATGGTTCCAAGCCTTCGCGATGAATGCAGGCCTCTGTTTGCACGTCGAAAATGTCTATGGCGAGAACAGCCACCACATCGTGGAAACCTGCTTCAAAGGCCTCGCTCGCGCCTTGCGCCAAGCGATCACCCCCGATGAGCGATTGGAAGGCGACGTCGCTTCCACCAAAGGCATGCTGGGCGAGAAGGATGATTGAGCGTCCAAGGTTGACCTGACGTTCCCCCTCCGTTCTAATGTTGTCATGGAAAAAGCCATCGGGGTTGCGCGCGGGGTTTCGCGGCTGCTGATTCAGGAGGGCTATTCGCCCATTCTGGAATTCACCCTGGCCAATGGGCGGCGGCTCGATGTGGCGGCATTGGGGCCGGACGGCACCATGGTTGGGGTGGAAATCAAAGTTGCGCTATCGGACCTCAAGGGTGACCAGAAATGGCCGGAATATCTTGAGTTCTGCGAGCTGTTTTACTTCGCCATCCCGCCCGATTTTCCCGATGAATATGTACCGGAAGACACCGGCCTGATCGTCGCCGACCGCTTTGGCGGGGCGATCGTGCGGCCCAGTCCCCGTACCGTGCTGCACCCCTCACGGCGCAAGGCGGTGACTTTAAGTTTCGCGCGCGTGGCGGCGGAACGCCTCGCGCAGATCATCGAGACGACCAATTCCATTTGATTTGAGGGACGGTTCCAGCGCCCGCCGGAGCATGTCTTGTGCTCATACGGCAGGCTGCGGGAACGGTAAAAGAGCAGAAATTAACGCGGGGAACGCTTCGCCAGGATCCGCTGCAGGGTGCGACGGTGCATGTTGAGGCGGCGGGCGGTCTCGGAGACATTGTGGCCGCACAATTCGTAGACGCGCTGAATGTGTTCCCAGCGGACGCGATCGGCCGACATCGGATTTTCCGGCGGCTTCGGCTTGGAACCTGGCGCAGCAAGCAGCGCGTTGGCAATGTCGTCAGCGTCGGCGGGCTTGGGAAGATAATCGATGGCGCCATACTTCACGGCGGCGACAGCGGTGGCGATGTTGCCGAAACCGGTCAGCACCACAACGCGGCCTTCGGGACGCACCGCATGCAGAGTTTCAACGACGTCAAGGCCGTTGCCGTCTTCGAGCTTGAGGTCGACCACTGCATAGGCCGGCGGGGCTTCCTTGGCACGCGCCTTACCGTCGGCGACGCCTTCAGCAATGGTCACCACGAAGCCGCGGGTTTCCATCGCCCGGGCCAGACGTTCGCGCAAGGGGCGATCGTCTTCGACAATCAAAAGTGTTTTGTCTTCCATCATTGTTCTTCTTCCTTACGCACGTTCGCCAATAGGCCTGGTTGCACGACTGGTCAATCCTCTTCGCCCCGTTCCGGCGCCGTCTCACCGTCGATTGACCCTCGCGGCCAGGACACGCTCACGCGCGCCCCGCCACCGGGCGGGTTAAGAGCTTTCACGGAACCACCGGTTTGTTCCAGCAGGGTCTTGGCGATGAAGAAGCCCAGACCCATGCCTTCATGCTTGCCGATCTTGGCGGTCGGCGGGCCAATTTCGGTTTCGCCCACAGCGTTATCGCCGGGACGCGAGGTGATGTAGGGCTCGCCAATTTTTTCAAAAATGTCGGGCGCAAAGCCGGGGCCGTCGTCTTCCACCGTAACCTTCAAGGCGGTTGGCGACCACGAGGCTTCGATCCGCACCCGCGCGCGCGCGAAGTCGGCGGCGTTCTCGATAATGTTGCCGAGGCCGTGCAGCAGCTCGGGGGCCCGCCAAACTTGCGGCTGAGGGATATCGCGGTCGGTTGGGGCGGCGGAAATGACGATCTCGAGTTCTTCGTCGCGGAATTCGTCGGCAAGATCGTCGAGCAAAGCACAAATCGGCAACCGCGCCGTGCCACCCAGCATCGGCTCGTCGGGGCGGGCGAGCTTCATCAAAATCATACGGCAGCGCTCGGCCTGGCTGCGCAGCAAACGGGCGTCCAGGGCTTCGGGCGAACCGGGCGGCAGCGCCCGCTCCAACTCATGCGAAACGATGGCGATGGTGCCGAGCGGTGTGCCCAGTTCATGAGCGGCGGCGGTTGCCAAAGCGCCGATAGTCGACAAACGCTGCTCGCGCGACAGGGCCAGTTGGGTGGCGGCTAGCCCCGCCGACATGCGGGCGCCTTCCGAAGCAATGCGCCAAGCGTAAACGGAGGTGAAGCCGATCCCGAGCACCAGTGAGGCCCACACACCGGCTTGGTACAGCGGCGGTAGTACCATCGGAGGACCGACCCAGGGCAGCGGCTCGTGCACCACCGAAATGATCGTGGTGGCGGCGAGCGCGATGGCGCCGAGGATCATGGTGTTACCGAGGTTCAGGGTCGAAGCCGCAATCACAACGGGGGCGATGAACATCAGGGCGAAAGGGTTCTGAATGCCGCCGGTGAGGTACAACAGGGCGGCAAGCTGCAACACATCGATGGCGAGGTAAACGGTGGCTTCGCGGTTGGTCAGACGCTGGCTGACCGGATAGCGGAAGGCGAGCGCCAAATTGAGCCCGGCGCTGAACAAAACACAGGCTAGGCATTGGGCGATCGGCAAGGGGTATTTGAAGCCGAAATAAACCAGGACCAGCGCTACGGTTTGGCCGCCAGCCGCCATCCACCTTAGATTGGTAAGAGTTCTCAGTCTCACTCGGCCGCGCAAGGCAGAGGCTGATGCGATGGGTAGGGCCCGCGGCGCCGCGAACTTTCGTTCACCCTCCGGGGATTCAGCCGTCTGCGACATGTTCTCCATGTCCTTATCAGCCTAAGGTGCGACCAAGAGTGCAATACGTAATGATCCGCACAGCTTAGCCGACAAAAATCGACCGTTTTCCCGAACAATCTCCGGATCGGCTGCGGCGGCTTTAGTGCGGCAAACTGGCAAATTTGTGTCCTGCGATATCACGATCGGCAGAATGCACGTAATTTTTGCGCAGGCGGTTAATCCGCAGTCTTGAACTGCACCTGCAACTCAGAAGCTAACTTGTATCATTACAGGGTGGGTGTGGGAATGCCCGCTTGGGTGGTGGCCGCGATCAGGGTATTGCGCATCAGGCAGATAATGGTCATCGCCCCAACTCCGCCCGGCACCGGCGTGATATGGGCGGCCCGTTCCGCCGCCTCGGCATAAGCCACATCACCGACCAGTTTGGTTTTGCCCTCGCCTGCGTCGACCCGGTTGATGCCGACGTCGATCACAGTGGCGCCCAGCTTGACCCAGTCGCCACGGACGAATTCGGGCTTTCCGATCGCCGCCACCAGAATATCGGCGCGGCGGCTGACCTCCGGCAAATCGCGGGTCTTAGAATGGGCCATGGTCACAGTGGCGTTGGCGGCCAGCAGCAGTTGCGCTGCCGGCTTACCGAAGAGTAGCGAGCGGCCGATCACCAGCGCCTCCAAACCGGCGACGGCGCCGATGGTCTCCTTGAGCAAGATCATCATGCCGGCCGGGGTACACGACACCAGCTTGGCGCGCCCCGATAGCAAAAGCCCGGCGTTGGTGGGTGTCAGGGCATCGACGTCTTTGGCCGGATCAAGGATGTCGAGCACCGCTTGCTCGCGGATCTGCGGCGGCAGCGGCATCTGCACCAGAATGCCGTGGACCGAAGGATCGGCGTTGAGGCCTTTCACCAGCGCCAGAACCTCAGCCTCACTCGCGGTGGCGTCCAGATGGTGATGTACCGATTTGAAGCCGAGCGCCTCGGCGGTCTTGTTCTTGTTGCGGACATAGACTTCCGAGGCCGGATCGTTGCCGACCAGGACGGTGGCAAGACCGGGCACCAGACCGTGATTGGCCTTGAGGCGGGCAGTTTCCGCGATCAGGCGGGCCTTCAGTTGGGCGGCATGGGCCTTGCCGTCGATGATGGACGCGGTCATTTCGCTAATCCTTCGAGCCGGGCGGCCAGAGTGGCGGAATCGCCCGTGATTTCCACCCTTTTCAAGCGCGCCGTGGCGCCGGAGGCAATACGCAGGCTCGATTTGGGCACAGCCAAGGTTTTGGCCAGGAGTTCGACCAGGGCGGCGTTGGCCTTGCCGTCTTCCGGCACGGCGCGAACGCGGGCTTTCAGGTGCTCCGAACCGTCGGAGGCGGCTTGCCAGCCCTCCACCGCATCGCGCCCGCCTTTGGGGGTCAGACGGACATGAAAGCTGACCATCCCGCCAGCAATGCGAAGGCGATCCGCCACAGCGTCAGAACGGGAAGCGGACATAGAGCCAAACCACCAGCTTCTGCAGGAAGATGATGGCGATGAACACCACGATCGGCGACAGGTCGAGCCCGCCGATCGACGGTAGGACGCGGCGCACTTGGCGGAACACCGGCTCGGTCAGGATATCGAGGAACCGGACCACGCTGCGCACGATATTGTTGTGGTAATTCACAACGTTGAAGGCGAGCAGCCAGCTCATGACCACGGCGGCGAGAACAATCCAGGAATAGACATCGAGCAGGGTGAGGATCAGCCAGATGACGGGGTTGACGGCGGTGTACATGTTGTTGCGCGGCTCCCATGGGCGGCGCAGGACCTATCCCGTTTCGCCCCCACCCTGCAAGCCGCGCCCGATTACGGGGTGAATCAAGGCTAACGCGCCGAGGCGCGGCCGGTTGCACCATTTCCTCCCGCCCGGTGCAATATGACCGTATCAAGAGAATTGCCGTTCCACCGAAATGGGATCTGCCTTTTCAGGTGTTGAACCGGTGTGGGCCTAATTCTGTTCGGGGGGCATACTTGGCGGATTTCGATACATCGAAAATCGCGCACCTCTTGGTGCTTGCGGAGCGCGGGGCGGTCGCATTCCGCCACTACGACAACGCCCATTATTAGACGCCCGCCGCATCGCAGTGAAACCAGGAACCAAGGATCATCGGCAATTGCTATGCCGGGATCGACCACAACAAGCTGCGTCCGTTCCTGGCCCTGACGCGAACGACGCAAAGCCCGCAAGAATGTCTCGACTGCGATGTGGCAACCGGCTGTGCCTGGTGCTCAGGCTACAATTACGACAGCGCGTCGAGTAGCACATTATTTATGCGTGCCATCTTCGTGTGCAAAATGCACAAGGCGCGCATGCGGGCAAACGCCTATTACTCGGCCAAGCTGGACCGGAAGACCGCCAAGACCTGACGCGTTGCAACGGCCCTTCTGCCACTTTTACAGCCGGCTTGCGACAGCGCGAAATGGGCAATTCGTACGTCGATGGATCTACTGACTTCGTCCTTAATGAATTGTGGACGATGGGAGTTCTTGCGGCGCTGATTTGAGTTCGTGTAGGCGTGTCCCATATCTGTAACAAATTATCCCACACAGGCTTGCTGCCGAAAACCAATGGGCGAACCATTCTTCTTTCATCGCTATGCTGCCGGGACAGGCTGGTATGGACTGAACGTCCTTACCCGTCCAATTGTCCGCGAGTCTCGGTCACCCGAGGCCGGCCGCACGACTGAACACAAAGAGACGACCTTGCCCGGGGGTAAACCACACGCAACGCCAAGACGCGGCCTCGCATTATTGAGTGCCGTGTTGGTTTGCGTTGTGCTGGCGCCGCCGCTTGCGGCTGCTGACGTTTCGCCCGCCGATCTCAATGCCGCGGTGCGCTCGCTCGGGTTCCTGTCGTCACTGCAAAACCGCTCTTCGATTGTGATTGGTGTCGTCTACAACGGCGCCGATCCCGCGTCGAAGGCGCAAGCAGCCCGCGCCGCCGCCGAATTGGTGCGTCTTGCCGGTCCTCGCTCCGCCACGATCGCGGCGTTTGTCGTAGCGGCGCAAGACTTGGGATCGCAACATTACGACGCGATCTATCTGATGGGACTGCCGGCTGAGACCAGCCGTGCCGTTTCCGACTTCGTCCGGCGCCAAGGCGTCGTTTCGGTTTCTTACGATCCCGCGTGCCTGGAGATGCAGACCTGCGTGCTACTGGTACAGGCCCGCACGAGCATGTCCGTTGTTCTGGATACCGCACTCGCTAAGGCGGCGGGTGCGAAATTCTCCACAGTGTTTACGATGTTGGTGAAACGCAAATGAGTAAGATCCCAACTCTGCCGTTCGCGGCGCTTCTACTGTTGTCGGCGGCAAATGCCCAGTCGATGGATTACGGATCGATCGAACAGCTCTTCGGCGAGCCGGCAACCACGAGCGCAACCGGGTCGCCGCAACGCGCCACTGAGGTCGCCGCCAACATGACCATTGTGACCCGTGATGAGATCGCTCGTTCCGGTGCGCGCGACATCCCGGGAATCTTGCGCCATGTTGCCGGCGTTGATGTGCTGCAATGGGCGAACGACAATTTTGACGTCTCGGCGCGCGGCTACAATCAGGCCTATTCCGCCCGGACCCTGGTTTTGATCGACGGCCGCCAAGTCTATGTCGATTCCTTTGGCTTCACGCCTTGGAGTGCGCTTCCGGTCGAACTCGGCGCCATCCGTCAGATCGAGGTCGTCAAGGGTCCCAATGCAGCGCTGTTTGGCTTCAACGCCGTGGCGGGCGTGATCAACATCATCACCAACAATCCGCGCTACGACGACGTAACGACGGCCTCTCTGCGCTATGGCAGCCAGAACATGGCGGAAGCTTCGGGCGCGATGCGCTTCGCGCTCGGACAGGATGTCTTCTTGCGGCTTTCCGCCGGCTACCGCTCGGACAAATCGTTCGGCACTTCCAATCCGCTACCGGTCGATGGCGTGCCGCGGCCCAAGAACGATCGCACCTCGGTGGATGCCGACGCGGTCTTCCGTCTGCCCGCGGACATCGAACTTGAACTCGAAGCCAGTCACACCCAGGCCAATCAGAACGAGGTTTCCGGAGGCTATAAGCTCCAAACGTCGGAATACGGCACCAATTCCGTGCTGGCGCGGCTGTTGGCCGATAGCGGCTGGGGCCTGGTGCGCTTGACCGGCTATTCGAACTGGTTTGCCTGGACGCGAGCGGTCGGTGCGGGAAACGTTGCGCCCAAGCTGATGAACCAAGTCACGGTCATCCAGGCCGAAGACGCCTTCAGTGTCACCCCCAATCACACTATCCGCCTCGCCGCCGAGTATCGTCATAACGAGGTAGGTCCGCGCGATGGCAGCGACGGCTGGGTCGCATTCGATGCCGGTTCCGCTTCGGCGATGTGGAATTGGCAGATTTTTCCAGATCTGTCCTGGACCAGCGCTTTGCGCTTCGACAGCGTCTCTTACGATAGCAAGCTCGCCAAAAGCAGTACCAGACAAACCTCGATTGCAGGTGCACCGCTGCAAATCGATCAATGGAGCTTCAATGCCGGATTGGTCTGGAACGCGACAGCGAGTGATACGCTGCGGTTGATCGCCTCGCGCGGCGTTCAGCTTCCCAATCTCGTTCAGGTGTGGGATGCCGCCGCTGGTCAAGCCGAAGTCTCCGACCCGACATTGCGCTTGCGGCCATCCTCGGTGACCAACGTCGAGGTGTTATGGAACCGGCATTTCACTGCCATCAACGCGCGCATGCAGGTTGGCGTGTTCCATCAGGAAACCACCGACGTCATCTCGACCGGCAGCGGCACCGTCGACGTACCGGGATCACCGGGCATGGCGCCGGCGAATGTCGGCTCCTCGCAAGCGACGGGTCTTGAAATCGGCTGGAACGGCCAATTATTCGCAACCTGGACCTGGTCGGTGAGCTATCGCTTCGAGCTCATTAACGACAATTACGTCAAAGGCACCGGCCGCACCGATCTTGTCAATTACGAAGACACCACACCGCAACATGTCGCTAAAGCCGGTCTCGGCTGGACCTCGGGCCCTTGGGAAGCCAACGCCTACATGCATTTCCAATCGGAGTCGGCGGGTTTGCGCCGTTTCGGGCCGGGGCGTCTGCTTGTTCCGATTCAGCCCTTTACTTCGATCGATGCCCGGCTGGCCTATCGCCTGACGGATCAATTCTTGCTGGCAATTTCGGGCCAGGATTTGTTCAACGCGCAGCAGCAACAGACCTCAGGGCCAAACGTCGAACGCCAGTTCTTCGTCACCCTCGCATTTGATATGTAATATCCATGGGCGACACGGACCTTTTTTGGCAGATCACCGTGGTTGAGGCACTTCTCAATCTGGCGATTTTTGCCGTGGCCGTGATCGCTTATGGCCCGGTCAATATCCTTGCCGCCCGTCTGCGCGCCACGACCTCGATTCCGCTGGGAACAGCGACCGGTGTTTTGTTCGGGATCGCCACCGCAATCACCGTGTTGCAGCCGGTGCATCTCATCGGCGGCGCGCCGACCGGCAGCCAGACGGTTCTGCTCGCGCTCGCCGGTCTGTTGGGGGGACCATTTGCGGCGCTGGCGGCAGTGCTGATCGCCTGCACGGCGCAGCTTGTACCGTATCTGCAAGGCCTGCCGCTCGACGGTTTCGGCCTGACCATCCTGGCGGTTGCGGCGGCGGCGGGTGTGATGTTGCGTTTCGGCCTCGACCGGTTTGCCCATGTGAGCGGCGTCTCCTACTGGCACTTTCCAATTCTGGGCAGCCTTTCGGCGGTGCTCGATCTGGCGGCGCAGTGGGTTTTCCAGGGCGGACCCGCTGCCACTCTGTCGGCGGCGCCGACCTTGTCGGCCCATGTCATCGAAATCACGATTTTGGGGACGTTGCTGCTGCATGAAAAGCGCCGCCACGAAACCGAACAGGATTTGCGCGCCAGCGAGCTACGCCTCGCCAACCAGGCCCGCGAACTTGCCGCCCAAACCGAGGAACTGGCGGCACAGGCGCGCGAACTCGCCGCCGCCCGCGACGCCGCCGAGGCCGCCGACCGGGCCAAAAGCGAATTCCTCGCCAATATGAGCCATGAAATCCGCACGCCCATGAACGGCGTCATCGGTATGGCGGGGCTGCTGCTCGAAACCGATCTCGACGACGAACAGCGCCGCTATGCCGAAACGGTGTGCGAATCCGGCGAAGCGTTGATCGACATCGTCAACGATATTCTCGACATCTCCAAGCTCGAGGCTGGACGGCTGGAACTCGAGAACATCGAATTCGACCTTGGCGATCTCGCCGACAAGGCGGCCGGGCTCTTGCTCGCCAAGGCGCGCGAGAAGGGAATCGACATCGGCGTGTTCGTAGCGCCCGAGGCGTGCGGCAGCTTCCGCGGCGATCCCTCGCGGCTCCGGCAGATTCTGCTCAATCTCATCGGCAATGCGATCAAGTTCACCGACAAAGGCGGGGTCGCCTTGCAGGTCTTTGCCGTGCCTGACGACAGCGATGCGGCGCGCCTTCGCTTCGAGATCACCGATACCGGCATTGGCATTCCCGATGAACGCCAACAGCGGCTGTTCAAGAAGTTCAGCCAACTCGACAGTTCGATAACGCGCCGCTACGGCGGCACTGGATTGGGACTCGCCATCTGCAAAGAACTGGTCGAGGCGATGGGTGGCGAGATCGGCGTCACCTCCGAACCAAGCAATGGGTCGACGTTCTGGTTCGAACTGCCGCTGGTCCAATCGACCGCGGCGAAAGATCAGCCCGCGTTCCTGCCGCAGCGGCGGATGCGGGCGCTGGTGGTCGATGAAGTGCCACTGATCGGCTACCTCACGCGCCGTCACCTCGAATGTTTCGGCTTCGAAGTCACCACTGCGCTGAGCCCGTTCGCGGTCCTCAGTGAAATCGACCGGGCCGAGCGCGATGAGCAACCGTTCGATCTGGCGGTGTTCGATCACGTCATGCCCATTCTGCCCGGCGACCGCTTGGCCGCCCGCGTGCGGGCGCTGCCGGCGGGCGCAGCGATCAAGCTCATTCTGCTCACCTCGGCCGGACGCGACAGAATCGAAGATCCGTCCGCCGTCGATGCCGTCTTGGAAAAGCCGCTGCAGACACGCGCCTTCGGCGATTGTCTTGCGGCTATTTTTGCCCCGGCACGGCGTCAACCAGTGCCCTCTGGTGCGCCCAAGCGTACCACACCAATCTCCGGGCGCGGTTTGACCGTATTGCTGGCGGAGGACAACCGGGTCAATCAGGACGTGGCGCGCACGATCCTCACCCGTGCCGGCCATCGCGTCGACATCGCCGAGAACGGCAAGATGGCGGTCGATGCCGTGCGCCGCAACGCCTACGACGTCGTCTTGATGGACGTACAGATGCCGGAGATGGACGGCATTGAGGCCGTCAGGCTGATCCGCGCCCTGCCGCGTCCGCTCCGCGCCGTGCCCGTCATCGCCATGACCGCCAATGCCATGGCAGGGGCCCGCGACGAATATCTCGCCGCCGGCATGGACGACTACATCTGCAAGCCGGTGCAGCCCAAGGTATTGATCGCGAAGCTCGCCGCACTTGCCGCCGCGAAATTCGGCCCTCCAGAGCGTCCCGCCGCAATCCCCGCCACAGCGCTGGAACCGGTGCTCGACGAACAGAACCTGAGTGACCTTTTGGAAGCGGTTCTCACCGAAAAGACCATCGGCTTTGTCGAAGTGTTCTTAAGTGATGCCGCCGAACGGCTCATCCAGATCGACGCGGCGATTGCGGACGGTGACCTCGACGCCTGCCGGCGGGCCGCCCATTCGCTGATCAGCATGGCCGGCACCTTCGGCGCCATGCGGATGAGTGCTTTGTCGCGGCAACTGGAAAACGCGTGCAAGAACGCCGATGCGGAAGAGGCCGTTGCCCTGGCCGGGCGGCTGCACGTCTGCGGCAAGGAGAGCGCTGCAGCCTTGTTGGATTGGATGGCGAAAAGCCGGGCCGCCGCGCCGCTTTGATCCCTCACGCATCGTGCAAATCGCGCAATTGGCCGTTCCCAGGAGCTGGCCAATCATTAACTTTTGCGCCTTTTGCCCCACACCTCGCGGAGTAGCAAAAAACCACTCGGATGTAGGTGACAACCCATTGATCCTATTAGGAGAAATGGTGGAGCTGAGCGGAATCGAACCGCTGGCCTCCTCATTGCGAACGAGGCGCTCTCCCAACTGAGCTACAGCCCCTAACCAAGGGTCCCCGCCCCCGGACGGACCGGCAACGGGATGGGGGGCGTATGTAGGAAGCGGCCTATCGCGCTGTCAAGCGGGACCTAGCAACCGTCTTGTCGCTACAGACATTTTCTTGTCGTGCGCCCCGTTCACTGGCGCTTTACTATGTTGGTTTATTGCCAGGAACGATGCGCAAACATCTTCTTCTCCCGGTTCTTTTGGCGGCAGCTTTGGCTGTTCCCGGGCCCGCGGCCTTTGCGGCGGAAACCGCCGCTACCGCCGAAAAGCCCGCCAAAGACAAAAAGGACAAGAAGGACGCGGTCCACAAGATCGCCCAGTCCGATAGCTATTTGATGGTGGACCCGCTTTATTCCTCTATCATCGATGGCAGCCGGCCGCTCGGTCTTCTGATGATCGGCATAGGCCTCGACGTGCCCGATCCAGAGTTGCGCGACAAAATCGAGCGCGACATGCCACAGCTCAGAGACGGTTACGTCCGCAGTCTGATGGCCTACACGGCCATCAACGTGCGTTCGTGGCGCCAGCCCGATGTGGCAGCGATTGCCGACCGCTTGCAAGGCGTGACTGATCGCATTCTGCGAAAAAAGGGGGCGCGGGTTCTGCTGGCACAAGTGGCGATTCAGCTCAACCAATAGAGCGCTTTCCGGAAAAGTAGTGCCAAGAGGGCGAGAGCTACCGCGAACGACGCGTATTTGGCGGTTTTCCATTCGAAAACGCGGCGAAACAAAGTTCGTCGCACGCCGCGTTTGATCTGGCATAATACCGGTTGCTCGGATCGGATTGTTCTCATGACACAACTTCCACGCGTCGCCCCGGTGCTCGCCGCTGCCCTTAGCGGCGGTGCGATTTTCTTGTCGATGGGCCTGGCCGGAACCGTTTCACCGGGACTGGGCGCGCTGTGGATCCTGGCACTCTTGGCACCGGTACCGGTGTTGTGGTTCGCCTTCCGCGCAGAACATGGCTGGGTCGCATTCCTGGTGGCGCTGGCGGCCTACGCCCTCGGAAGCTGCAACATTCTACCCGCCTATGCCGGAACTTTGTCACCGCTGGCGCTGGTGCTGGCGATTCTCGTGCCCGCATTGCTGTTTGCCGGCGCGGTCGTGGCGGCGCGGTTCGTGAGCCTTCGCGTCACGCCCATCACGGCGGTCATCGCCTTCGCCTTCTTCTGGACCGGCTTCGACTATCTGCTGTCGCTCGGCCCCAACGGCACTGCGGCCTCGCCTGCGTATGCCCAAGTTGGCATGCCGTGGATGATCCAAGTCGCCGCGCTGTTCGGCGTCTGGGCGATCACCTTCGTCGTGGCTTTCTTCGCCGCGGCCTTGGCAATGGCTGCCGCCACGCGCCAGCGCCTGTTTGCCGTTCTCGCCGCCGGTATTTTGTTTCTCAATCTGGGATACGGCTTCTATCGCATCACGACTGCGCCCACGAGCCCAATAGTTGCTGTCGGTCTCGCCGCCAATGACGATCTGGTGCCGCTCCGCTTTAAGCAAGACGAAGTCAGCGCCCTGAAAGTCGTGAAAGCCTATGCTGATGTCGGCCGGACGCTGGCGCAGCAGCAGGCCACACTGATCGTCTTTCCCGAACGCACTGCCGTACTGAAGCCGGAGTGGCGCGACGCGGCGAATGCGGAACTGGAGACGGTCGCCCATGTCGGTCACGCCGCGGTGGTGATGGGATTCGATGATCGCCAAAAGCCGCGCCACAATGCGGCGTTCTATTACTTCGCCAACGGTGCGGCGCCGCAGAGCTATTTCAAGCGCCATCTGGTGCCCGGCCTCGAGAGCGTGTTTGAGCCCGGCGACAAGAGCTTCATGACCAGCGATTTCACTGGCGTCACCATCTGCAAGGACATGGATTTTCCCGCCACGCTGCGCGCGTATTCGCAATTGCAGCCGACGCTCTATGCGGTACCGGCCTGGGATTTCGGCAACGACGGTGCCTGGCATGCCCGGCTCGCCATTCTGCGCGGGGTAGAGAACGGTTTTGCCGTAGCGCGCGCCGCCAACAACGGGTTCCTCACCGTCAGCGATGCCTATGGCCGGGTGATTGCCGCCAAACCCTCCACAGGCGGCGGCATGGTCACGCTCCGGACTGATGTGGCGCGCGGGCCGGGCCGGACACTTTATGCCCAAACCGGCGACGGGCTTGGCCAGATTGCACTCGTGATGAGCCTGGTGCTGCTCGGCGTGGCGGTGGCGGCGACTAAGCGCCCGGAGTAAGAAGCGCCCATGACTGAGCCTTTGATCACCGCCCATCACCTGACGCTCGCGGCTGGATGCTTGACGATCTTGAACGATGTCTCGCTGGCGATTCATCCCGGCGAGATCGTCACCCTGATCGGTCCCAACGGATCGGGCAAAACGACGCTGTTGAAAGCATTGCTTGGTCTCGTTCGTGTCAAAGGCGACATCACCCGCCGTCCCGGCCTCAAGGTCGGTTATGTACCGCAGCAGTTCACCCCCGATCCCAGCCTGCCGATGACAGTGCACCGTTTTCTCGACCTTTTCGCCGGACACCAAGCGGGTTGGGCGGCGCTCAAACGCGTCGGCATTGCCGATGCGCACGACCGTCAGCTTAGCGCTCTGTCAGGCGGGGAAATCGCCCGGGTGCTGCTGGCGCGGGCTGTTGCCGGAAAACCCGATCTGTTGGTGCTTGATGAACCGCTGGCGGGCGTCGATGTTGCGGGCGAGGCCGCACTTTATCACCTCATCGCTGAGCTGCGCGACGAACTGAATTGCGGCATCCTTCTGGTCAGTCACGATTTGCACGTGGTGATGGGAAAATCTGACCGCGTGATCTGCCTCAATCATCATATCTGTTGCGAAGGCGATGCGCACGACGTGCGACGTGATCCTGCCTTCATCGAACTGTTCGGCGCCCGCGGCGAGCTGGCGCTTTATCCCCATCACCACGACCACGCCCATTCGCTGGCCGGCGAAACCCTTCATGATCATTGACGATTTTCTCTGGCGCGCCGGATTGGGCGCAGGGCTCCTGGCGGCCGCTTGCGGTCCGATCGGTTGCTTCATTCTGTGGCGGCGGATGGCTTATGTCGGGGAGTCGGTGGCGCATATGGGCCTGCTCGGCGCCGCCATCGGGCTGTTGATGGGCGTCAATGCACTGGTCGGCACGGCAGCGCTGGCGATTGCGGCGGCGCTCATCATGACGCGCGCCTCCGACCGTACCATTCCGGCCGGAACCTTCGTCGGCATCATCGGCCATATGGGTCTGGCGCTTGGCTTTATCGTGTTGTCACTGATGGACACGGTGCGCACCGACCTGCTCGGCTATCTGTTCGGCGACGTGCTGGCGCTTTCCAACCAGGATCTGATCGCCATCGCTGCGGTCGGCATCGTGGTCCTCTGCGCCACCGCCGTGATCTGGAAGCCACTCCTGCGCAGTGCCGCCGGAGGACCGATCGCCGCTGCCGAAGGCCGCACCAGCGCCCTGGCCCAGACCGGGTTTCTGATTCTTACGGCCGTCCTGGTCGCGTTTGGACTGAAAGTGGTGGGGGCGCTGTTGATTGTTGCCCTTCTGATCATCCCGCCCGCCGCTGCCCGGCCTTTGGCCAAGACGCCAGAAGCGATGGCACTATGGGCCGCTCTTTTGGGCGCGATCTCGGCCCCGCTGGGACTTGCCGCCTCGCTCGCGGTCGACGCGCCGGCCGGGCCCTGTATTGTCTTGGCGGCTGGCGGGTTGTTTGCGTTGTCGTCGGTTTATGGCCTGATCGCCAAACGCTAATCGGCCGACACGATTTCCTCTTCCGCTTGGTGCAGAAAAGCGCGATAAATCAGTCTCATCGGCGCCTAATCGGCGTTTGGGGGTGCCGGGGGGCTGGATGACATTTCGCGATCGACCGTTTGCCGTTTGGGGCCTTCCGCTGGTCACGCTTTTGCTGGCGCTGTTGGTCCTCGGCACCGACGCCGGTGGTGTGGCGACCCGGCTGCGCGGCTTGTTGTTCGACGGTCTCGCCCAGGCCCGTCCGCGGACCTATCAGGATACCCGCGTCACTGGCCATCCGGTCCGGGTTCTAGAGGCTGATCCGGCCGCAATTGCCCGCTTCGGCGCCTGGCCCTGGCCGCACGCAACCCTGGCGGGGATCGTGGGCACCCTCAAACAGCGCGGTGCGGCGATGGTGGTTTTTGTCGGCACTATCGACCGTCCTGATTCCGCGTCGCCCAAGAACCTGACCTTACTGGTCCCGCCCGGCCCAAGCTTCGACGCTGCCCGCGAGGCGCTTGAGCATCTGCCGTCACCCGATACAGCCCTTGTGGCCGCCTTCGCCGGGGTCAAATCGGTCACGGGCTTCACCCTCGACGGGCCCGAACCCGCCGGCAACGTCGCGTTCA
The DNA here is from genome assembly GCA_002307725.1 of Alphaproteobacteria bacterium UBA1301. Taxonomy (GTDB): domain Bacteria; phylum Pseudomonadota; class Alphaproteobacteria; order Micropepsales; family Micropepsaceae; genus Rhizomicrobium. The sequence goes on from DBUB01000002.1 coordinate 128,473, forward strand.
AGTCGGGCGTGGTCTGGAGCGGCAGCCGCAATCCCCTTGGCCGAATGCCCAGCGCCAGCCATGTCTCGGGCTCAATCGAGGCGATCCAGAAGGCAAGCGCCGGGATGGGCGCCCTCAATCTGGCGGTCGATGCCGATGGAAGGGTGCGGCGGATGCCGCTGGGGTTTCGCTTCGACGGCAAGACCTTGCCGACGCTGGATGGCGAAGTTTTGCGTCTGACCGAAAATAAGTCCGCACTGACCCTGAAAAGCGACGATGGCCAGAGCGGATTGTTTGGCGGATTGTTCGGTGGCTCGCCCGGTGTGGTAGCTGTGGAAACCGGCGGCGGCCCGCTTGCTGCCGCGCCCGATGGCGCCATCTGGATGAGCTTCTCCGGCCCCAACCCGGCGCGGCAAGTCGTCCTCACCGCGCTGATGGACGGCACACTCGCCCCCGACGCTTTGCGCGATGCTGTTGTCTATATCGGCGCCCCCGACGCGCTGGTGTTGACGCCGCTGGGCCCACGCTCGGTCGCCGAAGTTCATGCCGAAGCGGCCGAAGATCTCTTGCTCGGCACCGTGCTGCGCCGCCCGCCCAGCGCGGAACAGGCCGAGCTTTTGTGCCTCGTTTTGTTCGGCATCGGCTGCTCGCTGGTGATCTACCGCTTCGGCGTACGCGCGGCGGCCGGGTTCGTTCTTGGCGTCACCGCCATCGTCGGCTACGTCGCTTGGTGGCTGTACACCGGCGATCACGTCCTGTTCGATGCACTCGGCCTTTCGGTGGGGCTGTGGACCATCTGGGCGACCGGCGCGGTCGCGCGAACTGTCGAAATTATTTGGATCCGCTCGGCACTAAAACGTGCCTTCACCGACGTGCTGCCGCCGCGGGTGATTGACGCTATAGCCCGCCGCGCCGAGCCGATGCGGCTCGAAGGCGAAAGCCGCACGGTCACCTATCTCGCCTGTGGCGTGCGCGGCTTTGCCGAACTGGCGTCTTCATTTCGCGGCGATCCTGCCACCTTCACCCGGTTAATCCAACGCGTGCTCGATCCGATGATGAGCGAAGCGCTGGCCCATGGCGGGGCGATCGACAAGCTGACCGCCAATGGTTTCACCGCGTTCTGGAACGCCCCGCTCGACGATCCCGAACACGCGGTGCATGCTTGTGAGGCGGCGATGGGCATGATGGAAGCCATCGCCAAGACCAACGAGATCATCACGCATGAGCGGCGCATCGACGGTGTCGCGCTTGATCCGGTCGAGATCGGTGTCGGCGTGTCGAGTGGTCCGGCGATTGCGGGCGGCTTCAAGGTGCATGGCCGCACCACCTATTCGGTCAACGGCGACTGCGCCGTGGTGGCCGCCAAGGTGCAACAGCTTTCGGGGCAATACGGACCGGCGGTGGTGGTCAGCGAAGACACCCGCAAAGCGGCTGAACGCGGCTTTGCCTTTCTCGAGGTCGATTACATTGCCGTGGAAAACCACGACGGCCCGGTCAAGCTCTACGCCATGCTAGGCAATCCAGTGATGCGCGCCAGCCCCAAGTTCCGGGCGCTGGCCACCTTCCACGACCACATTTTCCAGTCGATGCGCGACCAGGAGTGGCGCAAGGCCCGCGCCCTGATCGCCCAATGCCGCACGCTGTCGGGCGCCAGCCAGAGGCTCTACGACATGCACCTCAACCGCATCGCCTATTTCGAGGACAACCCGCCAGGGGCGGATTGGGACGGCGCCTTCCGGTCGATTTTGCAATAGCCCCTATCCCGAAAAAGAGAAATTCCACCCGAGGGTTGGCGAAGTTTTTGAGGCTGTCGCGCAACCTGCCGGAAAACCGCTGCACACTTTTCGGGATTGCGCTCCCGTGATTGCGACGCCGGAGTCGATCGGCTATAGCATCCGTTCCGCGCTGCACCCGTAGCTCAGCTGGATAGAGTGCTGCCCTCCGAAGGCAGAGGCCACAGGTTCGAATCCTGTCGGGTGCACCAGTTATTTTGCTCATCCACAGCCAACACATATTGCTCGCGCCCCTGCAGGGGGCGAAAGACGTTCGCTGGCGCCAAGTCGGACGCAGCTGTGCCGTGCAACAAAACGGCCGGACCCTTGTGGAGCCCGGCCGCTGAGAAACGCCTTCTGAAAGCTGCCGTTTACGGTTCCAGCGCCACCACTGTCACCGAAGCGGGGGCGAGGGTGAGGGTGATTTTGCCGTTCGCCGCTGTTGCCGAAACCGGCTTCGGCGTCACCGTGGTAGGGGCGTCGAAGGTGTTGATGCTGTCGATCTTGGGTGCGCTGAGGGTCTGACCGACCACCTTGGTCGCCGTCACGCCGGGCACGGAGACGGAAAATTCCACCGGATTCTTGGCATCGATGTTGGTGATGGCAAGCCAGATTTTTCCGTTTTTGTCCTTGGCGGCGATCGCATCGACTCGCGGCAGCTTGATCTTGTCGACGACGTAGGTGCCGGCGTCGTAATCCACCGGCAGGAAGCGCGCATCTTGGAACGGCACGTACAGTTTGAAGACGTGATAGGTCGGCGTCAGCAGCATCTTTTCCTTGTCGGTTAAAATCATCGCCTGCAGCACATTGATCATCTGGGCGATGTTGGTCATGCGCACGCGATCGGCGTGGCGGGCGAAGATGTTGAAGTTGAGGGCGGCCAGCACCGCATCGCGCTGGCTGTTCTGCTGCACCAGAAATCCCGGATTGGAACCTGGCGATGGCGCCAGCCAAGCGCCCCATTCATCGACCGTAAGGCTGACCTTCTTCTCCGGATCGTATTTGTCCATGACGGCACCATGATTCTTGATCAGAGTGTCCATGCCGATCGTCTCTTTCAGCATCAGCGCGTATTCCTTTTCGCCGAAGCCGGTTTCCTTTTGCGCCGGCGGCCAGGGGCCACCGACCGTGTAGGAATGCAGCGATAGCCCTTCGATGCTCCAGGCCCAGTCGTGTTCCTTGAATGCTTTCATGACCGTTTCGGTATAGGCGGTGTCAGCAGTGCCAGGTCCGACCGCGATACGGCTCATCGGCTGCGCTGCATTGTAGTTGCGCACGAAGCGGGCGTAGCGCTTCATCTCACTGGTGTAGAAATCGGGCGACATCGCGCCGCCGCAACTCCAGCTTTCGTTGCCGAGGCCGACGAAGGCGACCTTGTAGGGTTCGGGATGGCCATTCTTGGCGCGCTCCGCCCCCAGGCCGTCGTCCTTGCTGGCGGTCATGTATTCAAGCCATTCGGCCGCTTCGCCGGGCGTCCCGGAACCGACATTGACCGAAACGTAAGCTTCACTGCCGATCTGTGAGATGAAGTCGAAGAATTCGTCGGTGCCGAAACTGTTGGGTTCGAGGACACCACCCCAGTTGGCATTCATCATCGCCGAGCGCGCCGCGCCGATGCCGCGGCGCCAATGATATTCGTCGGCAAAACAACCGCCCGGCCAACGCACATCCGGCACATGCAGTTCCTTCAGCGCCGCCACCACATCGTTGCGGATGCCGCGGGTGTTGGGAATCTTCGAATCCCGGCCCACCCAAATACCTTCATAGATGCCGTGCCCGAGATGCTCGGCGAACTGGCCGAAAATGTGCCGGTCGATGGTGGCACCTGGTTTGGCAACGTCCACGGTCAGCGGCAGCGGTGTGCTGGCGTCCGTGGCAAGCGCGGCCGGCACCAGAGCGGTGGCCAGGAGGGCGACAATCAGGAAATGACGCATGAGGTTTCCTCTTTGGTAGGGCACATTTTTATCGGACGATGCTTGAGATCAGCCGCGGACATGCATCCAACGACCGCTGGCGCATCTTAGCATAAATGTCTGACAATTGGCGACACAGGTTTGTGATGCTGCGCATTATGCCGCCCCATCCCTAACCATGATGCGCGTCGGCGATGATGCTACAGCGCCGATTTATATGATTATTCCGGGCCTGGGGCGATTGGTATCATCTGGTATCTGGGTGAACGGCGACTATGATGGCAGCGTTGTCATTTTGTCGTTCTGGCGAATCCCGCCCCAATAAACAGACCAAACGTGAAACCCACTTCTTCCGATCGCCCCGATAATCCCAAGCCGGCCAGCATCTATGATGTGGCCAAGCGGGCTGGTGTTTCGATTAAGACGGTTTCGCGCGTGGTGAATCGGCAGTCCAATGTGAGCGACGCCACCCGCGAGAAAGTCATGCTGGCGGTGGACGCGTTATCCTATCGCCCGAATATCTTCGCGCGCGGGCTGGCCAGTGAACGCTCGTTCCTGATCGGTCTGCTCTATGACAACCCGTCGGCCGGCTATATCGCGGCAATGCAGGTGGGTGTTCTGACCCGCTGCCGCGAAGAGGGCTATCATCTCATCGTCGAAAGCCTGGACGCTGCCAATCCCAATATTGGCCGACAAGTGCATTCGCTGGTGACCGAATCTTCGCTGCATGGCGTGATCCTAACCCCGCCGCTCTGCGACTCCCAGGCGGTGATCGATGCCCTTATCCGGGCCAACTGCCCGTTTGTGCGCATCGCGCCGGAAAAGCCGTTCCCGGGCGCTTGCGATGTGCGGATCGACGATTTCAAGGCGGCCTATGACATGACCGCGTACCTCCTTGGCCTCGGTCACAAGCGGATCGGTTTCATCAAGGGCCACCCTGATCATGGCGCCGCCCAGTCCCGCTTCGCCGGTTACCGCTCCGCTCTCGAACATGCCGGCGTTCCGCTCGACGAGGAGTTATGCGTACAAGGTTATTTCTCCTACCAGTCAGGTCTGGAAGCGGGCGAAAAGCTGCTGTCACTCAAGGACCGGCCGACCGCGATCTTCGCCGGCAACGACGATATGGCGGCGGCGGTGCTGGCTTGTTCGCAGCGCTTTAACCTCAAGATTCCACAGCAACTTTCGGTTGCGGGCTTCGACGACTCCCTGGTCGCCCAGGTGGTGTCGCCGCGTCTGACCACCTGCCGCCAACCGATCCGGGAGATGGCTGAAGCCGCCGTCTCGATGCTGATTCAGCGCACTGCCGCCGACGCCCCGGTGGAGCGTCGGCTCGACCATGAGTTGGTGGTGCGCGAATCCACCGTCCCGCCGCCCGGTGCTAACCAATCCTGACGTAAGACATTGCTTTAATGGGGTTTCTCAAAATTGAGGAAAGCGCTGTCAATTTTTCTGGTAAGCACGCTCGGACTGCGCTATAGTTGGTGTATTGTCCTCGACCCCTGGTCGAAAATTTGTGAGTGCTGGTCACTCCTCCCTGGACTTGGGCGGCCCGAGCGCCGCCCTTTTTCTTTTCCAGAATCGAATTCTCCTTAGACCTTATCGCTGGCCGCAACCCATGCTTGCGCGATGGCCTCAAGCCCCGTGGCATCGGCGGTGTCGAACCGCGCTAACGTCGGACTGTCGAGATCGAGCACACCGATCACGGCGCCGTCCTTGATCAGCGGAATGACGATCTCCGCCTGCGAAGCGACATCACAGGCGATATGGCCTGAGAAGGCGTGTACGTCGGTTACAATCACGGTCTTGGCCGACGTAGCAGCGGTGCCGCACACGCCTTTGCCCTTAGGAATACGCACGCAAGCGGGCTTGCCCTGAAACGGACCCAGCACCAGATCATTGTTCTTGGCGAAATAGAATCCCGCCCAATTGAGACCCGGTAAGCCATGCCACAGAATCGCGGCGATATTGGCGGCGTTGGCGATGGGGTCGCTGATGCCCGTCATGATCCCTTGCGCCTGTAACAAGAGATCGCGGTAGAGCGCGGTTTTGGTGTTGTTCATTTTGCCTATTATTTTGTCGTCGGTCTTACCGGGCATCGTTCCGGACGTGCACGACGGCCCATTGATCTGCATACAGACGATGCCAACCAGTCATGCCATCCATCAGTTTCACGGTCGGATTATCCGGCGCCAGGATAGTCCAGCGGACGTGGTAGCGTGTCAGCGTGCTCGCCAGCAAGCCGGGCGCTGCAATAGCCGCATAGCGGTTGCGGAAACTTTCGAAATAAAGCGGCCGGCTGTCGAGGAAGGGCCGCACGTCACTGAAAATGAGAAAACCGCCGAAGGCGGCGTCATTGAACACCGGCTGACGTTTGATCGTCGCCGGCACCTGCGCCAGCGCCGTTTGCGGCGTTGCGGCATCGTCGTGGCGCTCCACCGGTACGACGATGCGTACCGCTGTGGCGATGAGCGCGAGCAAAACCAGCGCCGCCAGCGGACGCCATGGCTGCTTCAGGTTTTCGTCCGCTTGCGCTCCGGCGCCGAGAAGCGGCGCGGTGGCGGCGAAGAACAAGCATCCCATCGTACTGGTCAAAGCGAGGACGAAGAGGCCGGCCAGAAACACAAAGCGCAGCCACCGGCGTGGCAGCAGCACCGAAGCGGCGGGCAAGGCGACCAGCAGTGGCAGCACATTGATGACCGGGCCGGTTGTCGCGAGCGCACGGATCGCATGCGCCAGACCCGGCACACCGGTCGGCGTAACGAGGCCGAGGATCAAAGAGCCGCCCGCAAACACCGCCCAGCCCCGCGCCACTGTCAGCCGATGCTCTTTGGCGGCCAGGATCGCTTCGGCCGCCAGTACAGCGGTGAGCGCCAGCCCGATCACGAAGCTGCTCGAGAGGTTGGCCCAAACCAGCATCACCGGCAGCAAATGCAGCGACGGGCCTTTTTCGTCGGCCCGTAACAGGCCGCCGGTCCAGGCGACGAGACACGGCAGTGCCAGCAGGAATGGCAGTGCCCTGACCGCGCCCGCCGCGGTGATGACAGCCAACACCAGCCAGATCGCAGTGAACACGGCCCGCCGGCCGCGCGCCAAGTGGAACGCCAGCAGACCGGTTCCACCCGCTGCAGCTGCCGCCGTGAGCGCCAGTACCCCGCCCCAGCCGGCGCCGACATAAGCCGCAGCAAACAGAATTTCGGCCAGCCAATCCCGGGTTTCCCACGGCTGGCCTTGAAAGGTGGAAGAGAACGGGTCGATGCGCAGGACCTGCTGATTCTCGATCATCCAGCGACCCGCGGCAATGTGCCAATAGAGATCACCACCCGCGAGCACGCGCGGCACCACCAGCACCGCGGCGAACACTGCCGCGGCCGCGAGAATGGCCCAAAGCCCAGCATCGATCCGATGGGAAGACGGCGTCACGAAACAGCCCTAATGAGGCACACGTGCCTACGCGGGGTGGTCAGGTGAATCAAGCACACCCCTATTGAGGGTAACCGGCGCTGGTTAGTTTTTCTGTTTCAACAGGTCGCGGATTTCGCGCAAGAGCGTGACGTCTTCCGGCGGCGCGGCTGGGGCAGCCGGGGCTTCGGCCTTGGCGAACAAGCGGTTGACCGAGCGCACGATCAAGAACAGCACAAAGGCGACAATCAGAAAACTGATCAGGGCATTGAGGAAGATGCCGATATTAAGGGTCACCGCGCCGGCCTTAGCAGCCTCCGCCAGAGTGGCGGTGTGATCGCCCTTCAAGACGATGAAAATGTTGGTGAAATCCAAGCCACCCGTGACCAGCCCAAGCGGCGGGGTGATGATGTCTTTGACCAGCGAGTTGACGATGCTGGTAAAGGCGGCGCCGACAATCACACCAACAGCGAGGTCGACCACGTTGCCGCGGAGGGCAAACTGGCGGAATTCCTTGAACATGGATCTATCCCAAGACGGATTCGCGATGAATCCAAGATGCTAGTCGCGCACCCGTGCGGCAAGAGATTTCGATGGGATCAGCCAAAGGAGGAACCAGCCGACGACAACTCGCCCCAACAGGCCATGGCAATAGCCGGCAAGAACAGATAAAAATCTAATTGTAGCAACCACTTGACAAAAATGTGCCTCCCATGCCCCGGTCCTCTCCCACCCTTTTTTGCGGCATGGCTCGTGGCATTTTGGCGTTAAGGCTTCGCAGATACGCGGATTTTCGCGGTCCGCCTTGCTTTTGGCGGTCTTATTCGTATAAGACGCCCCCCTCTTTAGAGCGGCCCGGCGAAAAGGGCATGCCGTGGCGGCTCATAAAGGCAACCGGGACTTCGCGTCCCCAGGAGACCGAAATGCCCAAAATGAAGACCAAGTCCGGCGCTAAGAAGCGCTTCAAACTCACGGCCAGCGGTAAGGTCAAGACCGGCCAGGCCGGCAAGCGCCACCGTTTGATCTCAAACACACCCGAGCGTACCCGCACACTGCGTGGGACGTCGGTGCTGTCGTCATCTGAAACCCAGCGCGTCAAGCGCTGGATGCCGTATGGCGGGGGAGTTTAATCCATGTCCCGAGCCCCTCGCGCCGTACCCTCTCGTCTTCGCCGTAAGCGCGTCTTAAAGGCCGCCAAAGGCTTTTATGGACGCCGCAAGAACACCATCACGGTCGCCAACGCTGCCGTCGATCGTTCGTTGCAGCACAACTACATCGGCCGCAAGCTGAAGAAGCGGAATTTCCGTGCTCTTTGGATCCAGCGCATCAACGCCGCGGTCCGTGAGCACGGCCTGACGTACAGCCGATTTATCGCCTTGCTCGCCAAGGCGGAAATCGACGTGGACCGCAAGGTTCTGGCCGAACTCGCCGTGTCCGAGCCCGCCGTGTTCAAAGCTCTGGTGGACCAGGCCAAGGCCTGATTTTTTCGACCTCACCAATCCAAGAACCCGGCACGGCTGTTCGGCTTTGTCGGGTTTTTATTTGGCGAAAAAGCGTTATTGGCAACGCGCCAGCGGCGTGGTCAAACGGATTCGAAGAGGCAAGTCATGACCGACATCTCCACCCTCGAAAGTCTCCATCTGGCAAATATCGCCGCCGCCACCGATGAAGCGGCGCTGGAAGTGGTGCGCGTCGCCACCCTTGGCAAGAAGGGCACCATTTCCAATCTATTGAAATCGCTCGGCGCCATGAGCCCGGAGGAAAAGAAGGTCAACGGCCCCGCTTTCAACGGCCTGCGCGACCGCGTCCAGAAGGCGATCGCCGCACGCAAAGGCGAACTCGAAGAAGCAGCGCTTAATACGCGCCTCGCCTCCGAGTGCGTCGACATCACGCTGCCGGTGCGTCCCGAGCCGCAAGGCACCGTGCATCCGGTCAGCCAGGTGTTCGACGAAGTGGTGGCAATCTTCGCCGATCTTGGTTTTTCCGTCGCGGAAGGCCCCGACGTCGAATTCGACGACTACAATTTCACCAAGCTGAACACCCCGCCCGATCATCCGGCGCGCCAGATGCAGGACACTTTCTATATGGCGCCGCAAACCGACGGCAGCCGTCATGTCCTCAGAACCCAGACCTCGGCGGTGCAGGTGCGCACGATGCTGGTGCAGAAGCCACCGATCCGCATCATCTCACCCGGCCGCACTTACCGGCGCGACTCCGACGCCACCCATTCGCCGATGTTCCATCAGATCGAAGGACTGGTGGTGGACGAGGTCACCCATCTCGGCCATCTCAAATGGACGCTGGAGGAATTCCTCAAGGCGTTCTTCGAGATCGATCACGCCGAGCTGCGGGCGCGGCCGAGCTATTTTCCCTTCACCGAACCGTCGCTCGAATGGGATGTGCGTTGCGATCGCTCCGGCGGCCATATCAAATTCGGCACCGGTAACGACTGGCTGGAAATTTTCGGTTCCGGCATGGTCAATCCGCACGTGCTGGAGAATTGCGGCATCGATTCCAAAAAATTCCAGGGCTATGCCTTCGGCGGCGGCATCGACCGGCTCGCCATGCTGAAATACGGCATTCCCGACATCCGCTCGTTCTTCGAATCGGATTTGCGCTGGCTAAAAGCTTACGGCTTTACCGCGTTCGATATCCCCACCCTTGATGGAGGGCTTTCCCGATGAAATTCCCGCTCTCCTGGCTCAAGGATCATCTCGAAACCGATGCCGACGCGCAAACCATCGCCGCCAAGCTGACGGCGATCGGGCTTGAAGTCGAAACCGTCGAAGATGCCGGCGTGCGGGTTAAAGACTTTGTTGTCGCGTACGTCATCTCGGCCGACAAACATCCCAATGCCGACCGCTTGCATCTTTGTTCGGTCGATGCCGGCGGCAAGGAACCGGTGCAGGTCGTCTGCGGCGCACCGAATGCGCGCGCCGGCATCAAAGTCGTGTTCGCCAAACCCGGCACAGTGATCCCGGTGTCCGGCGAAGCCTTAAAGGTCGGCACCATTCGCGGTGTCGAATCCCGGGGAATGATGTGCTCGGGCCGCGAACTGCTGATTTCCGACGATCACGACGGCATCATCGAGCTTGCCGCAGACGCCGTGGTGGGGGCGCCCGCCGCAACTGCGCTTGGTCTCACCGATCCGGTGATCGATATTTCCATCACCCCCAATCGCGGCGATTGCACCAGCGTTTGGGGCGTGGCACGTGATTTGGCAGCGGCGGGCTTAGGCAAACTGAAGACGCCCAAGGTCGAAAAAGTCGACGGCAAATTCCCTTCGCCGAAAACCATCAGCCTTCATTTCAACAGCAAGTCGGCGTGTCCGCTATTCGCCGGGCGCGTGATAAGAAACGTCAAGAACGGTCCGTCGCCCGCTTGGGCGCAGGAGCGTTTGAAAGCCATCGGCCTACGCCCGATCAATGCTCTGGTCGACGTCACCAATCTGATCAGTCATGATCGCGGCCGCCCGCTGCACGTTTTCGATGCCGACAAGCTGAACGGCAATGTCCAGGCGCGGTTCGCGCAGGACGGCGAGAAACTGCTCGCCCTCGACGGCAAGACCTACACGCTCGATGGTGAAATGTGTGTCATCGCCGACGACACGGCTGCGCAGTCGATTGCCGGCGTGATGGGCGGCGAAGATACCGGCTCGACCGAAACCACCACCAATGTGTTCGTGGAATCGGCTTGGTTCGAGCCGGTCAGCGTCGCCGCGACCGGGCGCAAGCTGCAGATCACCTCGGACGCGCGTTATCGTTTCGAACGCGGCGTCGATCCCGAATTCGTCGTGCCCGGGTTGGAACTCGCCACCAAACTGATCCTGGAGTGGTGCGGCGGCGAACCGTCCGACATCGTGGTGGTGGGTGAGGTTCCGGCCTGGAAGCGCGAGATCGCCTTTCCCGCCGGTACGGTCGAACGCATCGGCGGGCTCAAGGTTGAGAAAGAGCGTATCGTCGAAATTCTCAACCATCTTGGTTTCGGCGTGAGCGAGGCCGGTGACGCGTTGAAAGTTGTGCCGCCATCCTGGCGCAGCGACATCGACGGCGCCGCCGATCTGGTCGAGGAAGTGGTGCGCATTTACGGCCTCGAGCATGTGCCGAGCGTGCCGATGGAGCGCCCGCATGCGATTGCGCGGCCGGTACTGACGTCTTCGCAAAAGCGTCGCCGGTTAATCCGCCGGGCATTGGCGAGCCGCGGCTTCAACGAAGCCGTGACGTATTCTTTCATTCCGCGCGCCCACGCGAGCCTGTTCGGCGGCGGCGATGATGTGCGCCAGCTCGAAAACCCGATTGCAGCCGAGATGGATGCCTTGCGCCCTTCGCCTTTGCCTTCGCTGCTTGCGGCCGCCGCTCGCAATCAGGCCCGCGGCTTCACCGACCTGCAATTGTTCGAGATCGGCGCCGCTTTCCAGTCCGGCGTGCCGGGCGGCCAGCAAACTATTGCTGCCGGTATCCGCGTCGGATCGGGCGTCAGAAGTTGGACCAAAGCGGCGCATCCTGCCGATGCCTTCGATGTGAAAGCCGATGTTCTCGCGAGCCTCGAAGTGGCAATGGGTTCACCCATGATGGCACCGATCAAGGCCACGGCGCCCGCTTGGTATCATCCTGGCCGCTCCGGCACCCTGGCGCTCGGCCCCAAGGTGCTGGCGGTGTTCGGCGAGTTGCACCCGAAAATTGTCGCCGCGTTCGATCTTACCGGCCCGGTTGCCGCCTTCGAGCTAATCCTGGATGCGATCCCGGAGTCGAAGACCAAAAAAACCAGCTTCTCGCCCTCGCCCTATCAGGCGGTAGAGCGCGACTTCGCCTTTGTCGTGAACTCTAGCGTTTCCGCCGATGATGTCGTCAAAGCTGCCAAAACCGCCGAGCGCGCTCTGATCGAGTCCGTCGCGGTGTTCGATGTCTACGAAGGTAAAGGAGTTCCGGAAGGCAGAAAATCGCTCGCCATCACGGTGCGCCTGCAGCCCAAGGACAAAACCCTCACCGACGCCGAAATCGAATCGGTCGGCCAGAAGATCGTGGCGTCCGTGGCCAAAGCCACCGGTGGAACGCTGAGAAGTTGACGGGCGGACCTATCGCGTCGGTTCGGCAATCCAGAACGTCATGATGTCGGGCGAGCCGATGAAGCACTCGCTGGTCAGCCGGTTGGCGCGGATCATTCCCAGCAGCGCTTCGGCTTGTGCTTTGTAGGGGCCGAGTTCGACCAGCGTGGTCGCATCGTCCACGATGTTCCAACTATTTTTTAAACGCACCAGATGCGCCGTGGTGGGATGGAACTTGAGGCAAAAGACCCCGCCCATGGGGTCACTGCTGAAACCTTTTGCAGAGCGCCAATAGGGCTTCCACGGCCCGCCCGATTTGCATTGCCGGTCAAAACGATAGTGGTGAAATGCCGCTTCGGCGAGCATCGCCGCCTTATTGTCCTTGCCGGTGGCGATCAGCACCTTGCCGTTCGCCTTCACCACCCAGGAACCGCCTTGGTTGACGGCGCGGGCGGCACGCGTGTCGAACATCGTACAGTCCTCGTGCGGCGGGGGTTCTGCACCCGACCGCGCGCCGCCGCCCCAGCCGGTGGAGAGGCCGGGCTGGGTCTGCCACACCGGTGCGATCGGCCCGACCCAGGTCGTCGGTTTCAAGGTGCCAACCACGCCATAATCATGCCGCTCGGAGTTGTCGTCGAGCTTGGTCAACATCTCAAAAAGGAGTTGCCCTTTTTCGCCTTTGTGGAAGGTGATCTGGTGATGGGCAAAGCCGAAATGGAAGGTCGCAACGATCACCGCGACGTGATCGGACTTGGGACCGGCATAATAGACGTCGCCCTGCACCAGGCCCCAATCGCATTCCATTGGATGGCAATCACCATAGGCGCGCACGTCAACGCGATTGCCGCCGTTGGGACTGATGGCGACATGCATCAGACCGGCGGCTTGGGGATTGGGATTGTTCCAATTGCCGATGAAGTCACTCGCTTCGGACCAAGCGGGCGCCGTCACAAGTGCCAAAGCGAACAAAATTGTTGCAAACGTCTTCACGTCTTGAGGCCGCTATTTGGAGAGCCAAGTAACCATCTTCGGCTCGGGCTCATCGATCAGGCCGCCGAGAAAACCGCTATCCTGGCGTGCAGGGCCGGCCCAGGCGTCACCAATGCCGACATGGGGCGCGCCCACCGCAGGGCCAAGTACCATCAAGCCAGCCAACGGGTCGCATTTCATGGCGGATCCCTCCATTTGCCTGGGGATTAAGCCTACCTTTTCCTGCGGCCGGGGGACAGGGTGGACGCGGGCCCGTTCCCGCCGCTATATGCCGCCCCTGGCCGGGCGATCGGCCGATCTCACAGAGCCCAAATGACCGATCTCTCGCACATCCGCAATTTCTCCATCGTGGCCCATATCGACCACGGCAAGTCGACGCTCGCCGACCGGCTGATTCAATTCACCGGTGGACTCACCACCCGTGAGATGAAGGAACAGGTGCTCGACTCGATGGAGATCGAGCGTGAGCGCGGCATCACCATCAAAGCCCAGACCGTCCGCCTGGACTACAAGGCCCACGACGGGGTGACCTACACCTTGAATCTGATGGACACGCCCGGCCACGTTGACTTCGCCTATGAAGTCAGCCGCTGCCTCGCCGCGTGCGAAGGCGCGCTCTTGGTGGTGGACGCCTCCCAGGGGGTGGAAGCCCAGACGCTGGCCAATGTCTATCAGGCGATTGACGCCGGGCTCGAGATCGTGCCGGTGCTTAACAAGATCGATTTACCCGCCGCTGAACCGGAGCGGATCAAGCAGCAAATCGAGGACGTGATCGGCATCGATGCTTCCGACGCCATCGCGATTTCCGCCAAGACCGGCCTCAACATTGAGGCAGTGCTGGAAGGTATCGTCACCCGTCTGCCGCCGCCCAAGGGCGATGCCAAAGCTCCGCTCAAGGCGCTGTTGATCGATTCCTGGTACGACGCCTATCTCGGCGTTATCGTCCTGGTGCGGATCATCGACGGTGAACTGAAAAAGGGCCACAAGATCCGCATGATGGCCTCTGGCGCCTCCTATCAAGTCGAACGCGTCGGCTATTTCACCCCCAAACAGGTGTTGGTCGATAGCCTTGGTCCCGGCGAAGTCGGCTTCATCACCGCCCAGATCAAGGAAGTCGCCGAAACTCATGTCGGCGACACCATCACCGACGACCGCAAACCCGCCGACGAGGCCCTGCCAGGCTTCAAAGCAGCGCAGCAAGTGGTGTTCTGCGGTCTCTTCCCGGTCGATGCGGCCCAGTTCGAGGATTTGCGCAATGCCTTGGCGCGGCTGCATCTCAACGACGCCAGCTTCACTTATGAAATGGAGACCAGCGCGGCGCTCGGCTTCGGCTTCCGCTGCGGCTTCCTCGGCCT
>DBUB01000002.1:143057-333553 GCA_002307725.1 Alphaproteobacteria bacterium UBA1301
TTCCCGGTGGATGCGGCCCAGTTCGAGGATTTGCGCAACGCGCTGGCGCGGCTGCATCTGAACGATGCCAGCTTCACTTATGAAATGGAGACCAGTGCCGCGCTCGGCTTCGGCTTCCGCTGCGGCTTCCTCGGCCTCTTGCACCTCGAAATCATCCAGGAGCGTCTGGAGCGCGAGTTTAATCTTGAACTGATCGCCACCGCGCCATCCGTGATCTATCGCATCCACATGACCGACGGCGAGATGCTTGAGCTGCACAACCCCGCCGACATGCCTGAAACTACCAAGATCGAGAAAATCGAAGAACCGTGGATCCGCGCCACCGTCATGGTGCCGGACGATTATCTCGGTGCGGTGCTCAAGCTGTGCCAGGATCGCCGCGGCGAGCAGATCGAACTGACCTATGCCGGCAACCGCGCCATGGTGATCTACCGCCTGCCGCTCAACGAAGTGGTGTTCGATTTCTACGATCGCCTGAAATCCGTCAGCCGCGGCTATGCCAGCTTCGACTATCACCTCGAAGGTTATCACGAGGGCGATCTCGTCAAGATGAGCATCCTGGTCAATGAAGAACCGGTGGACGCGCTGTCGATGATCGTCAACCGGGGGCGGGCGGAATCGCGCGGCCGCGGCATGTGCGAAAAGCTGAAGGACCTGATCCCGCGCCACCTGTTCAAGATTCCAATCCAGGCGGCGATCGGCGGCAAAGTCATCGCCCGCGAGACGATCTCGGCCTTGCGCAAGGACGTGACGGCCAAGTGCTACGGCGGCGACATCACCCGCAAGCGCAAACTCCTCGACAAGCAAAAAGAGGGTAAGAAAAAGATGCGCCAATTCGGCAAAGTCGACATCCCGCAGGAAGCCTTCATCGCGGCGCTGAAGATGGACCAGGATTAGGCCGCGAGGTCGCGTCGGCGAACCGAAACAGCTAAAGCAACTATAAATTGCTTTGATCCGACGTGTACGTTGGCGGCAGTAACAGATTTCGAAGAGAATAATCCTAACGACAAACGCCCGGCCATCGCTGACCGGGCGTTTGTACAAGCAATGATGTCCAAACTTACTGCGGCCGCTGGCCTGGCTGTGGCTGGCGGGGCGGCAGTTGCAGGACTTGGCTGAGCGTCACCGGATTGGCGATCGGTGCCGAGCAGTTCTGGTGCTGACAGACGTAAGCCGTGGGCTGGCCGTTCTCCATCGCCTTGCCGCGCGCGGGATGACCCTCGGGCAGCTCTTCGCTGGGATCGATCACCATCAACAGCCGGTTCGGCAGGCTGCGGCCGAGCACAGCGGTGATCAGTTCGCGGGTCTTTTGGCTATCGTGCGGTCCGACAATGACAATCTGCAAACCGGCGATCAGAGTCTCGAGCCCGTTGAGATAAGTTCCCATAGCCAAGAACGAACGGCCGACATCGCCAGCAAAGGCGCCGACGATGTTGCCGGCGCGGTCACGATAGCTGACGTCGCCGGTGGCGAGATATAGCTTCGCCAGGACGCCGACCATGACGCCATTGGCCGCCGGTGTGGCGGCGTCATAAACGGTGCGGACGCGATGGATCAACGGCGTGTCGTCGACCGCGGTCTGGAAATAACCGCCAGCCGTGGCGTCCCAGAAGAACTCGTTCAGCACAGCCGTCCAGCGCTTGGCATAATCGAGATACTGCTTGTCGCTGGTGACCTCAAACAGGGCGATCGCGGCGCGTGCCATGTGGGCATAATCGTCGGCGAAGGCGCTATGGCCGCGCTTGCCGTCGCGCCAGGAGTGGAACAAGCGATCACCATCGGCGAGCGCTGTGGTGATGAAAGCAAACGCCTTCCGCGCCGCAGCGATCCATTCGGCATTGCCGTAGCTGGACCCGGCATTGGCGAGCGCCGCGATCATCATGCCGTTGGAATCGGCGAGAACCTTGTCATCGCGCAGCAGCGCCTTGCGGGTTTGCTGGCGGGCGGCGAGCAAGAGGTCGCGCTGGCGTTTCAAGAGCGCTTCGTCGGCATCGGGCAGCGGGAACGGGGCGCCGCCGGTGCGCGCGACGATGTTCTTGCCGTTGAACGGGCCTTCGGGACGGATCGCATAAACGTCCTTGAAACGCTGGGCGAAGGTGCCCATCAGGGTGGCGTCGATTTCCGGCGCGGTCCACAGATAATAGGCGCCCTCTTGGCCGTCGACATCGGCATCGAGGCTCGCGGCGAAGGCATCGCCGACCATCATTTCGCGCAATACCCAGCCGATCGTCTCTTCGACGCGGACTTTGTACAGCGGCACGCGATTGTGGACGCCGACGGTCGCGAGCAGATCGACCAGCAGGGCGTTGTCGTAAAGCATCTTCTCGAAGTGTGGGATTAGCCAGCGCTCGTCGACGGCATAACGATGGAAGCCGCCACCAACATGATCATAGATGCCGGAAAGGCACATGGTGTCGAGCGTGATCTGGACGAGCTGCGGAAACTGCATCGCGCCGGTCCGGAGGAACGAACGCCACAGCGTCTCAACCAGTGCCGTGTTGGGGAACTTCGGTGCGCCACTGACACCGCCGTAGAAAATGTCGAAGCGTTGGGCGACATGCACCGATAGAACGTCGAGCAGGCGCGGATCCAGCGGCCCGCGCAAATCGCGCGTCCAGATTGCGCCGACGGCCGCGGTGATGTTGGTCGCGTCGGTGGTCACGGCTTCGGACTGTTCCTTGTACTTCTTGGAAACATCTTCGAGCACGCGCTTGAATGGGGGCTGGCCGAAGCGTTCTTCGTTGGGGAAATAGCCGCCGACGAAGAAGGGCTCGCCCTTCGGATTGAGGAACATGGTGAGCGGCCAGCCGCCCTGGTAGCCCATGGTCTGAGCCGCCGCCTGATAGAGCTGGTCGATGTCGGGACGCTCTTCGCGGTCGACCTTGATGTTGATGAAGTTCTCGTTCATCGCCGCCGCGGTATCGGCATCGGCGAAGCTTTCGCTGTTCATCACATGGCACCAGTGACAAGCGGTATAACCGATCGAAAGTAGAATCGGCTTACCCGAGCTTTGCGCTTCGGCAAACGCTTCCTGGCCCCACGGGTACCAGTGAACGGGGTTGTCCTTGTGCAGGAGCAGATAGGGGCTGGTTTCCTCGGCGAGGCGGTTGGTGCTCATCTTTATCTTCCGGTGAGATGCGCGGGCGCGCATTGTTGCGGGACTGATTTGGACCAAGCTTTACGCGCCGAAACAAGCGCTCACAAGCTGGCAGGCGGTCGCCTCCTTGTGTGCCGGGTTAATTGGTGAATTGGGGAGACGGTATGCGGCGAGACGACACGATTTTTGCGCCCGCGAGCGGAGTTGGGCGGGCCGGCGTGGCGATCATTCGGGTCTCAGGCCCGGCGGCGCGGTTCGCGCTGCAGACGATCACACGTGGGGCCCCTCCACCGCCGCGGCGAGCGGCATTGCGCGCTTTGCGAAGTGGTAGTGGGGAGATTTTCGACCGGGGCTTGGTGTTGTGGTTTCCCGGGCCGGACAGCCTGACCGGCGAGGACGTGGCCGAGTTCCAGGTTCATGGCGGGCGGGCAATTTTGGCGGCATTGACCGACGTGTTGGCGGCCATCCCGGGCTTTCGCACTGCCGATCGCGGTGAGTTCACCCGGCGCGCGGTGGAGAATGGCAAACTCGATCTCACGCAAGCCGAAGCGATTGCCGATTTGGTTGACGCTGAAACTGAGGCTCAGCGGCGCCAAGCCCTGCGGCAATATGACGGTGCCTTAGCCACGCTTACCGACGGCTGGCGTGGCGAGCTTGCAAAAGCTTTGGCTTGGGTCGAAGCGGCGATTGATTTTTCGGATGACGAACTTCCCAGTGATGTGATGGAGGATGCGCGCCAGGCCGTCAGCGTGGTCGGGGCTGGCATCGCGGCACAGCTTAATGATGCCCATCGCGGCGAGTTGGTGCGTGAGGGACTGTTTGTGGCAGTGGTCGGGGCCCCCAATGCGGGCAAGAGCTCGCTGGTCAATGCGCTGGCCGGACGCGATGTGGCGATTGTCGCCGAAACCGCAGGCACGACCCGTGATGTAATCGAGGTGCGATTGAATCTCTCCGGCTATGCGGTGGTGCTGGCCGATACGGCGGGTTTGCGTGCGGCGGCGGACCAAGTGGAAGCCGAAGGCGTGCGCCGGGCGCTGGCACGGGCCGAGGCGGCCGACCTGGTGGTGCTGGTTAAGGATGGAAGTTCTCCGGATACGTCCTTGGAATATCACGGAAAATTGGACAGTAATACTGTCGTTACGGTGTGGAACAAGGCGGATTTGCCGTGGCCGGTTGGGCAACAAGGCTTGCGGCTGTCGCTGAAAACCGGCGAAGGACTGGAAGCCGTGGTTGGTGCTATCGCTGCGGCGGCGCGTGAAAAGCTGGAAGGCCTTGGCGAGGCCCCTCTCCTCACCCGGGTCCGGCACCGCGAGGCGTTGAAAGAGGCCCTCGCAGCGCTCACCCGTGCTGAAACCCAGCCGCAGCCGGAACTCTTTGCCGAAGACCTGCGACTCGCCGTCCGCTCTATCGGCCGTATCACCGGACGGGTCGATGTAGAAGACCTGCTGGACATGATCTTCCGCGATTTTTGTATTGGGAAGTAGCCGTTTCACGTGAAACAGGGTTGAGGCTTGCCCCTGCCCGTTCGCTCCCGTATTGGACCGGGCATGCGCTACGACGTAATCGTGATCGGGGGGGGGCATGCTGGCTGTGAGGCAGCGGCGGCGTCTGCGCGCGCGGGCGCCAAGACTCTCCTCCTTACCCACCGCCGCGCCACGCTCGGCGAGATGTCGTGCAATCCGGCGATTGGCGGAGTCGGCAAGGGCCACCTCGTCCGCGAGATCGATGCGGCTGATGGGTTGATGGCCCGGGTCGCCGACGCGGCTGGGATCCAGTTCCGTATTCTCAACCGCCGCAAAGGCCCGGCTGTCCGCGGACCGCGAGCCCAAGCTGATCGCGCGCTTTATCGTAAAGCGATGGTTGCGGCCCTGGAAGCGACGCCAAACCTCGAAATCCGCGAAGTAGCGGCAGAAGATCTCGTGTTGAAGGACGGTCAGGTTGAAGGTGTGGTGACCGGCGATGGCGACACCCTGGCCGCCGGCGCTGTGGTTTTGACCACAGGTACCTTCCTTAATGGGCTGATTCATTGTGGCGAGGTGACCTTCCCGGCTGGGCGCGCCATCGCCGGAAAATCGCGATTTGACGAAGATGGCACCGAACGGCCATCCATCGGGCTTTGCGACACCTTACATCGCATCGGCTTCGCGATGGGGCGGCTGAAAACCGGTACCCCGGCCCGGCTCGATGGCCGTACGATCGATTGGCCGAGTCTCGAAGTGCAGCGCGGTGACGATCCGCCCGCGCCGTTCTCCTTTATGACCCGCGCGATCACGACGGCGCAGGTCGTTTGCCACATCACCCGCACCACCGAGGCCACTCACGAGGTCATCCGCGCGAATTTGAGCCGGGCGCCGCTCTATTCGGGCCAGATTTCCGGCCGCGGACCCCGGTATTGCCCTTCCATTGAGGACAAGGTCGTCCGTTTTGCCCATCGCTCCAGCCACCAGATCTTCCTGGAGCCGGAAGGTCTCGATGACGACACCATTTATCCCAACGGCATTTCGACCTCTCTGCCGGAGGACGTGCAGCACGCACTGCTGCGGACCATTCCGGGGCTGGAGAAGGTGCGGATGTTACGGCCCGGCTACGCCATCGAATACGACTATGTCGATCCGCGTGAGCTGAAGCCCAGCCTGGAGACCAAGAAGGTCGAAAAACTGTTCTTCGCCGGCCAGATCAATGGCACCACGGGCTATGAAGAGGCAGCCGCCCAGGGCTTGATGGCGGGTTTGAACGCAGCGCGGGCAGCGGGCGGGTCTGAAGCGGTAATTTTGGACCGGGCTTCGGCCTATATCGGGGTCTTAATCGACGATCTCGTCACCAAAGGCGTCACCGAGCCCTACCGGATGTTCACCTCGCGGGCTGAATACCGACTGACGCTAAGAGCCGACAATGCCGATCAGCGGCTGACACCGACATTTGCGGCGGCCGGATGCGTCGGATCGGAGCGATCTCGGGCGTTCGCGGCCAAAATGACCGAACTCGGGGCCGCGCGAGCGATACTGACAGGGCTCAATCTGACACCCAATGAAGCACTGAAATTTGGGATCTCGGTGCGGTTGGACGGCTCTCGGCGCTCAGCGCATGAACTTCTTAGCCTGCCGGGTGTCGATTTTCACCGTTTGAAGATGGTTTGGCCGGAACTGGGCCAGTTTGGCAGCGAAATCGCCGAGCAACTCGAGATTGACGCCCAATACACCGGGTATCTCGACCGCCAGGAGGCCGACATTCTGGCCTTCAAACGCGACGAAGCACTGGCGCTCCCAGCCAATCTCGATTACGGGATGGTCTGCGGGCTTTCGGCGGAAGCACGGCAGAAACTCACCACCATCCGGCCGGCCACCCTCGGCCAAGCGTCACGCATCGATGGTGTCACCCCGGCGGCGCTCACTCTGGTCCTAGCTCATGTCAAATCCCGATCCCATGCCGCTTGACGGCTTCGGCCCCGAGGCTTTTGCCCAAGCGACTGGTGTTTCACATGAAACACTGACCGACTTAAAGGCTTATGCCGAGCTCTTGGCCGCCAGTCCGCACAATC
This sequence comes from Alphaproteobacteria bacterium UBA1301, assembly GCA_002307725.1. GTDB lineage: Bacteria > Pseudomonadota > Alphaproteobacteria > Micropepsales > Micropepsaceae > Rhizomicrobium. The sequence continues at coordinate 149,693 of DBUB01000002.1, forward strand.
TGGTGTCGGAGGCGAGCCTCAAGGACGTCTGGCACCGGCACTTTTATGATAGCGCCCAGCTCGACGCCCTGATCCCGGAGAATACCAAGACGCTGGTCGATCTCGGCAGTGGCGCCGGGTTCCCGGGTCTGGTGCTGGCGATCCTGCGGCGGAAGCGGGTCAAGGTCACCCTCTACGAGGGCACCAAGAAGAAGGCCGATTTTCTCAAGGCGGTCGCCCAGCACCTGTTCCTGGCGGTGGATGTCCGCAACGAGCGCATCGAAGCCGCGCCCAAACGGCGCTTCGACATTATTACAGCGCGCGCCTTTGCACCCTTGCCGACGCTGCTGGCTTATGCGCAAAACTTGGCCGGGCCCAAGACGATCTGTTTGTTTTTAAAGGGCCAAAACTACGCCGACGAGTTGACCGAGGCCCAGCGGGCCTGGAAGATGACCCTCCAGAAACACCCAAGCCAGACCCATCCGCTTAGTGTGGTTCTGGAGATCCGGGATTTAGTCCATGTCTCCAGTCGTTAAGAAGCCGCGCGTCCTCGTCATCGCCAACCAGAAAGGTGGCGTCGGCAAGACGACCACGGCGATCAATCTCGGCACCGCGCTGGCCGCCGTCGGCGCGCCAACCTTGATCATCGACATCGACCCGCAAGGCAATGCCTCCACCGGCCTCGGCATGGCGCGCAGCGAACGCAAGGTGTCGATCTATGACGTGCTGATGGGCCAAGCCACCCTTGCCGAGGCAATCCACCCCACGCGCATCCCGAAACTGTCGATCGTGCCGGCCACCGTCGACCTGTCCGGCGCCGAACTCGAGCTCATCAGCTCCGAGCGGCGCAACGACCGCCTCAAGGATGCCATCGAGGAATATTCCGTACACGGACATAGTCCGTTTTCCTACGCGCTGATCGACTGCCCGCCGTCACTGACGCTGCTGACCGTCAATGCGATGGTCGCGGCCGATGCCGTGGTTGTGCCGCTGCAATGCGAGTTTTTTGCGCTGGAAGGCCTGACCCAGTTGCTCAATACGATCGAGCTGGTACGCGAAAACCTCAATTCCAATCTCGAGCTGCAGGGCATTGTTTTGACCATGTTCGACAAGCGTAACAAGCTGTCGGACCAAGTTGCGGCCGATGTGCGCTCCCACTTGGGCGACAAGGTTTACAACACCGTGATCCCGCGCAACGTGCGCATTTCCGAGGCGCCGAGCCATGGCCTGCCGGCGCTGGTCTACGACCTCAAATGTCCGGGCAGTCAGGCCTACATCAAACTGGCCGGCGAATTGATCCAGCGCGAACGGGTGCGGACGGCGGCATGAGTTCCTCAATTATCGCGCCTCGCAGCGGAAAGTCGGATTCCACTTTTCCTGAAAGCGCTCAGACGGAGACGACCATGGCAGATGAATCGCGCCCACGAGGGCTTGGCCGGGGCCTGTCGGCGCTGATCGGCGAAGAAGCACCGCGCACCGGCAACCGGGCGCCACGAACGGTGCCGACCGCGTTCCTCAGGCCTAACAAGTTTCAGCCGCGCAAGACGTTCGCCGAAGGTGACCTCAATGACCTGATCGCCTCAGTGAAAGACAAGGGCATTTTACAACCGCTTTTGGTCCGCCCCGTCGCGGGTGAGCAGAACGCCTATGAGATTGTCGCCGGCGAGCGGCGCTGGCGGGCCGCCCAGGCCGCCAAGTTGCACGAAGTGCCGGTGATCGTGCGCGAGCTGACGGATGGCCAAGCACTCGAATTTGCCATCATCGAAAACGTCCAGCGCGCCGACCTCAACGCCATCGAAGAGGGTCTGGCTTACGAAGAGCTGATGGAACGTTTTTCCTATACCCAGGAGAAACTAGCCGACGCTGTCGGTAAGAGCCGGCCACATGTGGCCAACACATTGCGGCTTCTTAAATTGCCGGAGCCGGTGCGGGTACTGGTGCGGGATGGCAAACTTACCCCTGGTGCGGCACGAACCCTGATCGGCGACCCCGATGCCGAGGCGCGAGCGTTGGAAATCGTCGCAGGCGGGCTGAATGTCCGCCAGGCCGAACAGCGTTCGAAGGCAGCTAAGACCGGTAATAAGTCAGTCCACAAGCCGCCTGTGGAAGATCCCAACACAAAATCACTAGAAGTGAGCCTTGCCAATATCTTAGGGCTCAAAGTTCAGATTGTGGATAAAAATGGGGAAGCCGGCGAGGTTAAGATCTTCTACAAGACCTTAGAGCAACTCGACGACCTCATCTTACGCTTGAAGAAATTCTAATAACGGATTTATCCACAACACTTTTTATAGTGGTGTTGCCGCTACATATTAGCTTGTGGACTGTGCGCCAGCCGTAACGCGTCGGCGGCGTTGATGCGACCATCGTACAGCGCCCGTCCGACCACCACGCCCTCGATATTCGGCTCATTTGCAGCGATCAGGGCTGCCACATCGCCAATGCCCGACACCCCACCTGAGGCGATCACCGGGATCGAAAGCGCCTTGGCCAAATCCGCCGTCGCTGCAACATTCACCCCGCCGAGCAAACCGTCGCGGTCAACATCGGTGTAGAGCACCGCCGCCACCCCGGCATCCTCGAACCGCTTGCCGAGTTCGATCGGGCTGACCGTGCTGGTTGCCGCCCAGCCCTCGGTCGCGATCATGCCATCCTTAGCATCGGCTCCAACCACAATTTGCCCGGGGAATGCGCGCGCCGCTTCTTTGACCAACGCCGGATTTATGAGAGCGACCGTCCCCAGGATGACCCGGGTAATCCCGGCCTCCAGCCAAGCGGCAATACCTTTCATGTCGCGAATGCCGCCGCCTAGCTCAATTGGCAGATCGATGGCGGCGCGGATTTTGGCCACGGCCGCGGCATTGACCGAACGACCTGCAAAGGCCCCGTTAAGATCAACGCAGTGCAGCCATTGGAACCCGGCCTCAGCGAACAGACGCGCTTGGGCAGCCGGGTCGTCGTTAAAGACAGTGGCGGTCGCCATCTCGCCGCGCTGCAGACGGACGCAGCGCCCGTCTTTCAGGTCGATGGCGGGCAGCAGGATCACGGCGTCCAGTCCAGGAAATTTCCAAGGAAGCTGAGGCCCATAGCCTGGCTTTTCTCTGGATGAAACTGAGTTCCGACAATGTTTTCCCGGCCAATCACCGCCGCCACCGCGCTGCCGTACTCTGTGGTGGCGAGCAAATGCGCCTTGTCGGCGGGTTTGAAGCAATAGGAGTGGACAAAATACGCGTGCGCACCGCCGTCGAGACCGGCGAATAAGATGTGGTTTTTGACGAAGCGAAGCTCGTTCCAGCCCATATGCGGAATCTTGAGCGCCGGATCGGACGGGGTTAGCCGCACCACCTCGCCCGGAATCCACGACAGACCTTTGTGGTCGCCAAACTCGCGCCCGACCGCCGCCAGAAGTTGCATGCCGACGCAGATGCCAAGAAACGGCACCTTTTTCACCAGCACCGCCTCGCGCAACGCTTCCACCATGCCGGGGAGCCTGGTCAGCCCGCCCATACAATCAGCAAAAGCGCCGACACCTGGCAGCACGATTCTTGCGGCCTTGGCGGCTACTGCCGGATCAGAGGTGACGACGACGTCTCGGCTCAGGCCACGCTCCACCGCCGCCCGCGCGATCGCCTTTTCCGCGGACCGCAGGTTTCCAGAGCCGTAATCAATCAGGGCGACGAGCGACATGGGGTTTCCCTTTGCGGCCGTTCCTTAGCCCAATCTTTCGCCCGCACCAACAGCGCCGATTGGCCACGAGGACGCAAGCCGCCTTGACCGCAAGACACGCCAGTCATGAAATAGAAAAACGTCCAACCCTTGCGAGGCCAGCCGTTTTCTTTCAAGGCCAGGTAAGGCGCGCGAGGGCACAGCCCTCACCCAAAAACTTGAAAACGAATGTACCAACCTATTGGAAAGCCAATGAAAGCCATTCGCATCTTGAAAACTGGCGGTCCTGATGTCCTCACCCTTCAGGAGGTGGAAACGCCGGTGCCCGGCCCCGGCCAAGTGCTGGTTCGCGCTGCCGCTATCGGCGTCAATTTCATCGACACCTATCACCGCTCCGGTCTTTACAAGCTGCCGCTGCCCAGCGGCATCGGCACCGAGGCGGCGGGTACGGTGGAAGCGGCTGGTGCGGATGTCACATCCTTCGCGCCGGGCGACCGGGTGGCTTACTGCACCGCCCCCATCGGCGCTTATGCCGAAACCCATGTCGTCCCGACCGAAAAATTGGTGAAGCTGCCTGACGCGGTGTCCTTCGAAACCGCCGCCGCGGCGATGCTGAAGGGCCTGACGGTACAATACCTGCTGAAGCAGACCTTTGCCGTGCAACCAGGCCAGACCATTCTCGTCCATTCCGCCGCGGGTGGCGTCGGACTAATCGCTGGGCAATGGGCCAAGCACTTGGGGGCGCAGGTGATCGGTACGGTCGGGTCGGACGAAAAAATCGCCCTCGCCAAGGCCAACGGTTACGATTTGGTCTTGAACATCAAACAGGACGACTGGGTCGCCAAGGTGCGCGAAGCCACTGCGGGCAACGGCGTGCCGGTGGTGTATGACTCCATCGGCAAAGACACGTTCGAAGCTTCGCTCGATTGCTTGGCGCCGCGCGGCTTGATGGTCAGTTTTGGCAATTCGAGCGGCGCCGTCGCCCCAATCTCGCCAGCCATTTTGTCGGCCAAGGGATCGCTTTATCTCACCCGCCCGACCTTATTCCATTACGCCGCCACACCACAGGCGCTGCAAGCGATGGCCAATGACCTGTTTACGGTGATCGCCGCCGGCGCAGTGAAAATCGCCGTCAACCAGCGCTTCGCCCTCGCTGATGCTCGCAAAGCCCACGAGGCTCTGCAGTCCCGCAAAACCACCGGCGCGACGATTCTGGTGCCTTAAACAACAAGGACGGTGTCACCACCGTCCTTGTTTGCTGACAAACGATCCATTCGGATCAGGTATTCATGCTCTCGAAGAATTCGCCGTTGTTCTTGGTGGAACGCAGCTTGTCGAGCAGGAACTCAATAGCATCCACCGTGCCCATCGGCGCCAGGATGCGGCGCAGCACATAGGTCTTTGACAGGGTGCCTTTGTCGAGCAGCAGCTCGTCCTTGCGGGTGCCTGACTTGAGGATATCGATGGCTGGGAAGATACGCTTGTCGGCCACTTTGCGATCGAGGATGATTTCCGAATTGCCGGTCCCCTTGAACTCCTCGAAAATCACTTCGTCCATGCGGCTGCCGGTATCGATCAGCGCGGTGGCGATGATGGTCAGCGAGCCGCCTTCCTCAATGTTGCGGGCTGCGCCGAAGAAGCGCTTGGGGCGCTGCAGGGCGTTGGCGTCGACACCACCAGTCAGCACTTTGCCGGACGACGGCACCACGGTGTTGTAAGCGCGGCCGAGGCGGGTGATGGAATCGAGCAAGATAACAACATCTCGCTTGTGTTCGACCAGGCGCTTGGCCTTTTCGATCACCATTTCGGCAACCTGAACGTGGCGGGTGGCTGGTTCGTCAAAGGTGGAGGAAATCACCTCACCCTTCACTGACCGCTGCATATCGGTCACTTCTTCAGGCCGCTCGTCGATCAAGAGCACGATCAGATAGCACTCGGGATGATTGGCCGAGATCGCCCGTGCAATGTTCTGCAAAATGACGGTCTTGCCGGTACGCGGCTGGGCGGTGATCAGGGCGCGCTGGCCCATGCCCTGCGGCGACACGATGTCGATGACGCGCCCGGTCTTGTCCTTGATAGTCGGATCTTCGATTTCCATCTTCAGCCAGCGCGTCGGATAGAGCGGCGTGAGGTTGTCGAAGTGAACCTTGTGTTTGATCTTCTCAGGGTCTTCGAAATTGATCGTCGTGACCTTGAGCAGCGCGAAATAGCGTTCCCCGTCTTTCGGCGACCGGATTGGGCCTTCTACCGTGTCGCCGGTGCGAAGACCGAAGCGGCGGATCTGCGACGGCGACACATAGATGTCGTCGGGCCCGGCCAGATAATTGGATTCCGGCGAGCGCAAAAAGCCAAAGCCGTCCTGCAGGGTCTCAAGCACGCCCGCACCAGTGATCTCGACATTGCGGTCCGCCAATTCCTTGAGGATGGCGAACATCATGTCCTGCTTGCGCATCGTTGAGGCGTTCTCGATTTCGAGCTCCTCGGCGAAGGACAAAAGATCGGTCGGGGTTTTCGCTTTCAGATCCTGCAGCTTCATGGCTTGCAGGCCGTTTTGCACCGTCATGGGAATAGCACCTGGGCATACCCGTAAGAATGTCTCACGGGATGGATTGTGGAGAACAACCCCCCTTGGCTCGATGCCATGACGGCCCGCAAGGACGCGGCCGATCGGGTGGGTTCAATGGGGAACTAATTATTTATACCGCGCTTTGCCGCCAATGCAAAGCTAGACAGAAAATTCTTCTTTCACCCGTTTTACGGCTGAAGCTAACTGCTCCATAGTAGCGAGAGTACGAATCGTTACAATCGGCCCTTCAACCGCCAATATGTAGCCGAGTTTTCCTAATTCTCTCAACATAACTGCAGAGACGTGTTTGCTATCAACACAGACTTCAAAGACGCTTGCCAAGGTGAAACTGCTGGAGCCTGCAATTACTCGCGCCATACCCATGGTTGGGGTCTCCTGCTTAACTCTGCCAATTCGCTCGCTTTCGCTTCCCACCACCTCATTCCTGAAAACCACAACATCCAGCTCAGAAGACAATATCTAGATATTCGATAGTATTCAGATACAGCAATTAGCTATCCGTCAAGTCCTTAGTTGGCACAACGTTCTATCTATACAAGTTGCCGATGTATGCTGTATTTAAAAATATAGTCTTGCTCAGGACTATGATTATGGCCACGCCAGAGCGATTTGAAATTAGACAAGTTTCGCGAATCACCAAACTTTCAGAGGCAATGATCAATTACCTCTGCCGATCCGGTCTGTTAATTCCAAGTGTACGAAAAGGAAAACGAGGTAGAGGGAAGCCTCGTATATTTTCGTATCCCGATTTGCTCTATATAATTTCGGTGAAATCGCTGCTTGATAGGGGCGTTAGTGTTACAAGAATTTCGAAATGCCTTAAGCAACTAAAAATTCAGTGCGATGAATCCTGTACGTTGAAGGAACTTTCCGAAGTTCGATTATTAGTCACAGATGGAAACGCAGTATTTCGTTTGAGCAAGGAAAATACTCTCGAAAATCTGACAAATAATGGTCAGTTCGAATTCCTATTTATACTTGACCATCTGAACCTTAAGTCCGAACTAGATAAAATCATCTTGGCAGAAGCGGCTTAAAAAGCTTTGGTCACCACTAAAATAACGATAGCAATCATGAACAGGGTCGGTAGCTCGTTCCAGAAGCGGAAAAACCGCCCGGTTCGCGCGTTTTTCCCGCGTGCAAAATCGTGGGCAAACAAGACGTTGGTGACATGCACCCAGGTCAGTCCTGCCACTAGGCCAAGTTTCATCTGGAACCAGCCTGCCTCCCACCAGTCGTTGAGCCACGCCATGGTGAGACCAAAGGTCCATACCAGGACCAGCGCCGGCAGCATGATCGCTTTGAGCAGACGCCGCTCCATGGTGCAGAAGCGCTCATAATCTGCCGCGCCCACCACCGTTTCGGTGTGATAAACGAACAGCCGCGGCAGATAGAACATGCCACTCATCCAGGCGATCACGGCGATGATGTGCAGCGCCTTGATCAACAGGTAATATTCGAGCAGCCACTCTCTCATTGCTTTTCAATCCGCGGGCAACAAGGGCTGGATTGGGAACATATCCGCTTTCCTTCGCCCGCAATTGATTCCAGCACAAGGCTCTTCAGACCGGCAATGAATTCTGGCCGCACGCTGACGGTGGGAGCGCGCAGGTAGTCCCTCACCCCGGCCTCGCGCGCCAGATGGGCATATTCGATGTCCAGTTCAACCAGGGTTTCGGAATGTTCCGAAACAAAGGCTACCGGCACGATGATCACACCCTTGCCATCGGCGCCAGCGCGGTGGATTTCAGCATCGGTCGCTGGACCAATCCACTCCAGCGGCCCAACCCGGCTCTGGTAGCAGATCGAGAAATCTTCCCAGCCCAAGCGCTGCACCAGGGCCGCCGCCGTTTGCTCAACCTGGCCTTGATAGGGATCGCCACGAGCAATCACCTGTTTGGGCAAGCCGTGGGCCGACACCAACAGCCGATAGGAAACGTCGGGTTTTGCCTTCTGCAGGGTGTCGCAGATCGCCGCCGCCAGCGCCGCGATGAACCCCGGTAGCACCGGATAGCAGCAAATGGTTGTGGTCGGCGCAATGATCCCGGCGGCCTTGCCTGCACGTTGCCATTCCGCAAGCGATGACCCTGTGGTGGTGGTCGAAAATTGCGGATAAAGCGGCAGCAACACCACATGATCGGGTTTGAACGCCGCCACCGCCGCGGCCGCCTCGCGTGTGAATGGTTTCCAGCAGCGCATGGCGATGAAGACCCGCGTCTGGTGTTTGGTGAGGACACGTTCGAGCGCGTTGGCCTGTGCCATTGTCTCGGGCAGAATCGGTGAACGTCCGCCGATCCTGGCGTAAATTTTCTGGGCAATTGGGGCGCGCTTCTTGGCGATGAACCATGCTAACGGCTTGCGGATCAACCCTGGCAACGACAGCACTGCGGGATCACTAAACAAATTCCGCAAGAACGGCTCGACCGCTTCCGGGCAATCCGGCCCGCCGAGATTGAACAAAACGACAGCGAGTTTCATCGTGCGTTCCGCACTAGCTTCACCAGTTCTTGTACATGGCTGATCGGGGTTTCCTTCAGGATGCCATGACCGAGATTGAAGATAAATGGTTTTCCATGTGCCGCCGTCAGGATGTCGTTCACCCCTTCTTGCAGCGCCGCACCGCCTACCACCAAAACAAGCGGATCGAGATTGCCTTGCACCACCGCCCCCAATCGCTCCACAGCCCAATCCATCGCAACCGACGGATCGATCGAAATCCCATCGACACCGGTCGTATTGGCGTAGCGTTCAAGCTGAGCCAATCCAGCGCCGCGCGGAAAACCGATGATAGGGGCACCGGGAATGGCGGTGCGTACATTGTGCACAATCGCGGCGGTCGGTTTCACCACAAAGCGTTCGAATAGTTTAGGCGGCAGGCCGCCAGCCCAACTGTCGAAGATCTGCACCGCATCGGCGCCCGCCTCCAGCTGCCAAATCAAATGCTGCGATACACAATCCACCAACCGATCGATCAGGCGTTGAAACCCGTCCAAATCGCGATAAGCCCAAAGGCGTGCCGCTTTCTGCTCGTCGTTACCACCACCCGCCGTGTAGACGGCAAGCGTCCACGGCGCGCCAGCAAAGCCAATCAGCGCTTTCTCCGGAGCGAGCCTGGGCCGTGTCAGGGCAAGGGTCCGATAAACCGGCTCCAGCACCTGCCGCCAATATACCGAATCACGCTCCAGTCCCTCTGCAGAGGCCAAGGGAGGAAGTTTTGGCCCTTCATCGAAGGTTACTGGGTGGCCCAAGGCCATCACGACGGTGAGAATATCGGAAAAAACGATCGCCGCGTCGAAATCAAACCGCCAAATCGGTTGTAGCGTCACTTCTGAAGCCAGTTCCGGATCGCCGCACAATCCTAAAAAAGAACCCGCTCGGCTTCGCGTCTCTCGATATTCCGCTAGATAGCGCCCAGCCTGACGCATCATCCAGACCGGTGGCGGACACTCCGACTTTTTTCCAGTAAGCACATCCAAGAACAGACCAGACAAAACAAGACTCCTAAGTTAAAGGATTCTGAAGATGTTGTTTGGGGTGTGAATTGTGGAACGCTCGGGGGATGGCGAAAGTTGCGAAGCGGAGTATAGGCGAGTTCAAGGACTTGCGCCTTACGATTTGTACGCCTCAGGCTCCTCCTCGGTGCACGGACCGGTGACTCCTAAGGGGTAAAGACGCACAGTTTGAACAGCGCCGTAGTTATGCGCATAGTTGGAGCGAAGCAGTGGACAGTTGGGGAGTAAAATTGTGAGTGGACCATTTCATGTCCATCTCATTTCCGATGCTACGGGCGAGACCCTGCATTCGGTGGCCAAGGCTGCCATGGCGCAGTTTCAAGGTCTCACCATCCAGCAACACGCCTATTCGCTGGTGCGCAGCGAGCGGCAGTTGCAACGCGCGTGTGACCGGATTCGGGAAAACCCCGGCTTGGTGTTGTTTACCATCGTCAACACCAAATTGCGCACCGAATTGGTAGCGCAACTCAGCCTGATGGGGTTGCCCAATTTTGACGTGATGGAAGGTCCCGTCGGCTTGATGGCTCGGGTTTTCAACACCCAATCCACAGCCCGCACCGGCGGTCAGCACGAGGTCGATCAGGAATATCTCCACCGGATGGAGTCGCTCAATTATATGGTTGAGCACGACGACGGCTCCAACCTTGACCTCGGCAACGCCGAACTGATTCTGGTAGGGGCCAGTCGCACTTCCAAGACGCCAACCTGCGTCTATCTGGCCATGCGCGGCATCCGGGCAGCAAACGTGCCTCTGGTCCTGGGCATGGATGCCCCATCACAATTGCTGACCTTCACCAAGCCACTCATCGTCGGCTTGTGGGTCAGCCCCGAGCGTCTGGTACAGATTCGTCGCAACCGGCTAATCACCATGGGTGTCCAGAATGATACCGATTACGTCGATATCGAAAAAGTCCGTAGCGAGGTGATGACGACGCGACGTCTCTACGAATATCATGGCTGGCCGTCGATCGATGTGACCCGCCGCTCGATCGAAGAAACCGCAGCTACGATCATGAACTTGTTATCGGAACACAAATTGGCGAAGGAGGAACAGACATGACCATGCTGATCCTGGCTTCGGCAAGTGGCATCAGAGCCCGGCTTTTGCGCGAGGCCGGTGTGCGGTTCGGCGTACGCCCGCCCGACGTCGATGAGCCCAAAATCAAGGCAAGGTTGCGCGCAAGCGGTGTTGCCAACGAAGCCTTCGCTGATGCGCTAGCTGAAGCCAAGGCACTCGACGTTTCGAACGCCTCGCCGCAGGCGCTGGTGCTCGGCTGCGATCAGGTGTTGGTCTGCGGGGACCACTTGTTCGACAAGGCGCACGATACCGCCGAAGCACGTCAGACACTCGCTTTCCTGCGCGGCAAAGATCACTACCTTATCAGCGCCTGTGTGCTCGCCCAGGGTGGCAAGCCGGTTTGGCGCTATGTTGAGCGCGCCACACTTCACATGCGTGCCTTCTCCGACGAATTCCTCAATGCCTACCTGAAAGACGAAGGCAAACTCGTCTTGGGTGCGGTTGGCTGTTACCAGCTCGAAGGGCGCGGTGCGCAGCTTTTCGACAAAATCGAAGGCGATTTCTTCTGTGTTTTAGGCCTGCCGCTGCTGCCACTTCTGGCAGCACTGCGCGAACGCGGTCTCGTCGTGTCATGAGACTCAGCGGTTCGGCACGTCTGGCGGGCGTTATCGGCTGGCCGGTGGCGCAATCTTTGTCGCCAATGCTGCATGGTCACTGGCTGGAGCAATACGGTATCGACGGCGCTTATGTGCCGCTCGCGATTACGGCCTCCGATTTTGCCCGCAGTATCGACGGCCTCACACGCGCCGGGTTTGTCGGCTTCAACGTCACTGTGCCGCATAAGGAATCTGCCTTTGCCCTCGCCGCTCACCATGATGACGCCGCTCGGTTGATCGGAGCGGTGAATCTGTTGGTGGTCACACCAAAGGGACTCGAAGGCCGCAACACCGATGCCTATGGCCTCGCTGCCAGCTTGACCCAGCACCTCGGGCTAGATGTCTTGCGCGGCAAGACCGCTGCCATCTGGGGCGCCGGCGGTACCACGCGGGCGGCGATTTATGCCCTAGCCGGGCTTGGCGTCACCGACATCCGCATTTTCAATCGCACCGCCGCCAAAGCAGTGGCGCTGGCGGCCAGTTTTACCGGCCTGGTTGCCGCCAAAGTCAGTGGTGCGGGTTACGACGCTTGGTCCGGCAAGGATGTGACGGTCCTTGTTCACACCACTGTTGCGGGGATGAAGCAGACCCCATCGCTCGATCTCAGTCTCGACGATCTACCGGCAGGGGCTTGCGTATTGGATGTGGTGTACAACCCGCTGGAAACCGGGCTGCTCGCCCGGGCACGCACAAGAGGCCTGATCACGGTGGATGGATTGTGGATGCTGCTGCATCAAGCGGTGCCATCCTTTGAAGCCTTTTACGGTCTTAAACCGGACGTCACCCCAGCGCTGCGCGAGAAACTTGTGAAGGTGCTGCAAGGTGGTTGAGCGGCCGCTTCTTGTTGGGCTCACCGGCTCGATCGGCATGGGCAAGACCGAGACCGCCAAGATGTTTGCCGCCCTCGGCGTTCCAGTTTTTGACTCCGATGCCGTCGTCCACAGTTTGTATGCGGCTTGTGGACAAGCTGTGGAGCCGATTGGCAAAGCCTTTCCCGGAGCGGTTAAAGACGGTGCCGTTGATCGCCTCGTCTTGATGACCGCACTGCAAAAAGACCAAACCGGTTTTGCCAGGTTGGAATCGATCGTCCACCCTTTGGTGGCGCAGAAGCAGCGTGAATTTATCGCCGCCCATATGCAGGCCGAGCTGATCGTGTTCGACATTCCGCTGCTGTTCGAGACCGGCGGTGACAGCCGGATGGACGTGGTGGTCGTGGCCTCGGCACCGCCTGATATTCAACGTGCCCGTGCGCTCGCCCGTCCCGACATGACGGAAACGAAATTCGAGCAAATCCTCTCCCGCCAGATGCCTGACCTCGAGAAGTGCACCCTGGCCGATTATGTTGTGGACACCGGCCAAGGCCTCGCCCACGCCCGCGCCCAAGTCCTTACAATCGTCGCCGACCTGAAAGCTAAGCGGAAGGCTCTTTAACTGCCGCGCTTTCGGGCGGAAAACCGGGGCCCACTTTTCCTGAAAGCGCTCACTATGCGTGAAATTGTTCTCGATACCGAAACCACCGGTCTTGATCCGGCCAGCGGCGACCGTATCGTGGAAATCGGCTGCGTCGAATTAATCGATCATTTTCCGACCGGGGCGAATTATCACGTCTATATCAATCCCGAGCGCGACATGCCGGCGGACGCTGAACGCATCCACGGCCTATCGGCGGAATTTTTGTCGGATAAGCCGGTCTTCGCCGCGATCACCGCGGAATTCCTCGACTTCATCGGCGATGCGCCGCTGGTGATCCACAACGCCGGCTTCGACATGAAGTTCTTGAATGCCGAACTGGCGCGGATCGGCCATGCCATCCTGGAGGACGCGCGGGCCATCGACACCCTCGCCATGGCCAGGATCAAATTTCCCGGCGCCCGTGTTTCGCTCGACGAGCTGTGCAAGCGCTTCGACATCGACAACACGGAGCGCACCAAGCATGGCGCGCTACTCGACGCCGATCTTCTGGCGCAGGTCTATCTCGAACTTCTGGGCGGGCGGCAAAAGCGCTTCATCCTGGCGCCGGGCGATGGGCACGCCGCCGTAACGGAAGAGTCGCGGCCTGTGCGGGTACGCCCTGAGCCGCTGCCGTCATTGCTCACGCCTGAGGAGCGCGACGCCCATGCGGCTTTCGTCGCCAAGGAATTGGGCGAGACCGCGATTTGGAACGCGACCTCGGCACCAACAAATTAAACCAGGAAATTAAGCCTGGGCAACCGGCTGCTGACCCTGCATCTGAGCCATCTTGGCGCGATACAGAGCAGCGAAGTCGATCGGCTCGACCATCAGCGGCGGCATGCCGCCATCGCGAACCACATCGGCAACGATACGGCGGGCGAACGGGAACAGGATATGCGGCGCTTCGATGAGGAGCACCTGCTGGCGCACTTCATCGGGAATGTTGTGGAGCTGGAACAGCCCAGCATAGACCAGTTCGAGTAAGAACAGCGCCTTGTCCTCGGCCTTGGCATTGACGCGCAACTTCAGTTCGACTTCGAAGTGCTCCTGCTCGAGCTGGCGCACTTGCAGATCGACATTGAGTTCGATCTGCGGACGGGCCTGCTGGCCACCGATCACGCCGGGATTCTCGAACGAGAGATCCTTAATGTACTGGCCGACCACTTGAACGCGTGGCGCGTCCTGATCCGAACCGTTAGTGCTTTCTGGGGGGAGCTCGTCGGCCATGGTAAACCCTTGAAAATTCATCGCGCGCGGGCGCTACCATGGAATGTGAACCGGATTCAAGGATAACACCACCTTGGCTCCGCACTTTTGCCATTTTGACGCCCTATATCTGGACCACGACCCATCTGCGGCGGTAGGTTAAGGCAAACTCGCGCGCCATGATGCCGCGGAAGACCACTATGGCAGACTCCCAATTGCTAACCATCATCCTGATCGCCTCTGTGGCAGGTGTTATCCTGTACCGGCTGTATACCGTGCTCGGCCGGCGTACCGGGCATGAACGCCCGCCGCAGGAGAACTACCAGCTTGGGCCCCGTCAGGCCGAAAACGCCGTTGGCACAGCTCCAAAGATCAATCATATCTCGCCAGACCGTCCGTCCGACCCGGTTGCGTCTGGCTTGTTCGATATCAACCTCGCCGACCGCTCGTTCGATAAGGACCAATTCCTCAAGGGTGCCCGCGCCGCCTATGAGATGATCCTGACGGCGTTCGCCAGCGGCGACCGCACCACCTTGAAGCCACTTCTGTCCGACGAAGTGTTTGCCGCCTTCGATGCTGCCATCCGCCAGCGCGAAACTGCCGGCAATAAGGCGGCGTTGACCCTGGTCGGCTTCACCGACGTCAAGATTATTGCCGCGGCGCTGAAGAATTCGGTCGCCGACATCACTCTGGCCTTCAGCGCCCGGCTGATCTCCGTCACCACCAGCGCTGACGGCAAAGTCGTCGACGGCGACCCCGCCGCGGTCCAAGACATCACCGATGTCTGGAGCTTCACCCGCGCCGTGCGGGCACGTGACCCCAATTGGGTGCTGGTGGCGACCTCGAGCGAGCCGCGCTGAGTGCCGCGGCACCACCCTCATCGCTTGGTTTTCATCATTGTCGCACTCGCCGTCCTGTTTCTGATTGGGGTGGGTCTTTATTGGTATCTCAATCCCAAACCCGGACCGCTCACGCTTTCCCACGCCAGCTTTTCCGATCTCAAGGGCTGGGCTGAGAGTGATCCACGGCCGGCGTTGGCAGCCTTTCAGCGTTCCTGCCAGGAGCTGATGGCAAAGCCCGAAAGCGAGTCGATGGGGACCTATGGCGGCACGCTGGCCGATTGGCGGCCCGCTTGTGCCGCCGCCGGAAAGGCTGCGCCGGACAAGGCTCGCACCTTTTTCGCAACTTGGTTCGCCCCCGTCGCGGTGACCGCTGGGCGGGTCGAACAAGGCCGCTTCACCGGCTATTACGAGCCTGAAATCAAAGGCAGCCGCACCCGTCAGGGCGCTTTCCAAGTGCCGGTCTATGGCAAACCCGACGATCTCATCCAGGTCGATCTCGGCGCCTTCCGGCCCAATCTTGCCGGCGAACGCATCGCCGGGCGCCTCGACGGCATGAAGCTGGTGCCTTACGCCAGCCGGGCCGAGATTGCCGCCGTCGGCCTGCGCCATGCCGCTACGCTGTTCTACACCGATGACAAGGTCGAACTTTTCTTCCTTCACATCCAGGGTTCCGGACGGGTGACGTTTCCGGATGGCGCCACGGCGCGCGTCGCCTATGCCGCCCAGAACGGCCAGCCCTATACCGCCGTCGGCAAGACTTTGATCGCCCGCGGCGTGCCCAAAGATGGCATGAGTCTGCAAGTAATCCGCGCCTGGCTGAAAGCGCATCCGGCTGACGCCGACGCGGTGATGAACGCCGACGCCTCTTATGTTTTCTTTTCGGAAGAGCCGGTCGGCGATCCCACGCTCGGGGCCAAAGGGGCGGAAGGTGTGCCGCTGACGCCCAAAGCCAGCCTCGCCGTCGATACGCGGCTACATGGATTGGGCACGCCGTTCTTCGTCGCCGGTCCGGCTCCGCTCGGGCGCCTCTTGATTGCTCAGGACATCGGCGGCGCCATCCGCGGCGTCATTCGCGGCGATGTTTATTTCGGTTATGGCGAACCCGCGGAAGGCCAAGCCGGGACCATGAACCAAATGGGCCGATTCTATGCCCTGCTGCCGAAGCCCGTTGTGGAACGGCTTGCCCGCGCCGGAACGCTGCGATGAGAAAGGTTACGGCGGAGGAGCGTGAGCTATTTCTAGCAGCACTGGCCGGGCGTTTGCCGGTCAAGATGATGCGGGCGGTCGCCAAAGCTGTGGCCAAGAAAGCCGCCGAAGGTGCGCCACCGGAACCCAAATCGGCGACGCCAAAGCCCGCCCATTTTGCCGGGCGCCGCCGCGCCAGCGACGAAGAAGTGCTGCAGTTTTTGGAGGCAATAGGCTTCAGACATCCACGCGCTATGCCGCCGCCAGTGGTGATCGCGCCACCCCTTAAGCCTGCTGTCAAAGAGCGCGTCAAAGGCCCGGCCGGTCTCGACGGCAACACCAAGAAGAAGCTCGAAAAGGGCGAGATCGCTCCCACCGCCAAGCTCGATCTGCACGGCCTCACCGAAGCTGCCGCGCACGGCTCGCTGCTGACCTTCCTCGCCGCCGCGCACCGCCGCGGCGACCGGCTGGTGCTGGTGGTGACCGGCAAGGGCGACACCGGCCGCGGCGTACTCAAACAGATGGTACCGCGCTGGCTTGATGAAGCGCCGATGGCAAAAATCATCGTCGACAAACGCTGGGCCCACCGCCGTCACGGCGGCGAAGGCGCGCTATATGTCTATTTGCGCAAAAGCACGCGGGCTTAAATCAATCCGGTTTCGCGCGCCAAGTCCTGCAGCAAAACGTCCGGCCGCGCGCCGAAGTGAGAGATCACTTCCGCTGCTGCCAAGGAACCGAGTTTGCCGCATTCGGCCAGAGTCCGGCCGGTCGACAGGCCGAACAGGAATCCGGCGGCGAACTGATCGCCGGCGCCTGTGGTATCGAGCACTTGGCTGACCGCGGCGGCGTCGACCACATGCACTTCACCGCCGCCCACCGCCACGCAGCCCTTAGCGCCGCGGGTGAGCGCGGTGATGCCGTGCCAGGCCTTGAAGCGCTGCAACGCATCGTCGAAATCTTCCACTTCGAACAGCGATTTGGCCTCTTCCTCATTGGCGAAGACAACATCGACGTCCTTGAGGAAAGTGAGAAATTCGTCGCGATAACGCCCGACGCAGAACGAGTCCGACAAGGTAATGGCGATCTTGGTACCGGTCTGTTTGGCAATGGCCGCTGCCTTGTGCGCCGCTTGCAGCGAAACCTCGGAATCGCAGAGGTAGCCTTCGACATAGACGATGTTCGCCGCGGCGATGTCGTCCGCAACGATGTCGTCCGGGCCAAGCCGGCGACTGGCGCCCAAGAAGGTATTCATGGCACGCTGGGCATCGGGCGGCACCGCGATCAGGCAGCAAGCGGTGGCCGGACCCTCGCTGGCGGGCGCGGTGGTGAAATCGGTGCCGTTCGCGATCAGGCTCTCGGCAAAGGCTTCCCCCAACCGGTCCGCTTTGACCTTGCCGACGAATTTGCCGCGTGCGCCGAATGAAGCCAAACCCGCCATTGAATTGGCGACCGAGCCGCCAGCCGCTTCCACTTTGTCGCCAAACGCCTGATAGAGCTGCTGGGCGCGGAATTCGTCGATCAACATCATGGCGTTTTTGACCACCTGATGGGTCAGGATGAAGTCGTCATCGACCGGGGCCAGCACATCAACGATAGCATTGCCCAAACCTATCACATCGTATTTGCGCGCCATTTTCCCGCTCCCGCTTGAAACCTGGGCTCGCTTAAAGGGCAGGCAGTCCTGGCGCAAGCCTACAGAACGGCAAAACATTGCCGCTTGTTCACCTCCAATCGCCATGCACGATGGTGTATCTAGAGCCGGAAAAGGAGCTCATCCCCATGAAAAGGCTGGCCATCGCCCTGGTTTTGCTGCTCGGCGCCTGCGCCAGTCAGCCGCGCGGGACCACCAACGAGCCTTTGCCCGCACCGCCGCCTACCGGCGAGCCGGCCGACCTCATCGGCCTCACGGGTCCGCAGCTCCAGGCCAAGCTGGGCGCGGCGTCATTCTCCCGCCGTGAAAACGGCTCCGAGCTGTGGCGCTACGACAGCCGGGACTGCCGTGCGTTCTTCTTCCTCTATGCCGAAGGTGGCACCATGCGGGTGCGCCATGTCGAGACGGCGCCGCACGAGCGGACGATGGCTGCCGACCCCGCCTGTCTCAGCGCGTTGCGCGCGAAACCAGCTTCCCGAACCTCTTGACGGGTTTAAGCGGCGCCTCTTCGGTCTTGTCGTCGAACCGGCAGAGCTCGCGCACCACGCAAGTGGGACACAGTGGCTTGCGCGCGACGCAGGTGTAGCGCCCGTGCAGGATCAGCCAGTGGTGGGCGCCGAGAAGATAGACGTCCGGCACCACCGCCATCAGCCCGTCTTCGACCGCGCGCACATCCTTGCCTGGCGCCAGGCCAGTGCGATTGGCAACGCGGAAGATGTGGGTATCGACCGCGATGGTTTTCTCGCCGAAGGCGACATTGAGCACGACATTGGCGCTCTTGCGCCCAACGCCCGGCAGCGCCTCCAGCGCCGTTCGATCATTCGGTACCTCGCCGCCATGCAGCGCGACCAGCAGCTTCGACAGCGCGATGACGTTCTTGGCCTTGCCCTTATAGAGCCCGATCGTCTTCACATAAGGGATCAAACCGTCCTCCCCCAGCGCCGCCATTTTGGCCGGGGTATCGGCGATCTTGAACAGCGCTTCGGTCGCTTTGTTGACGCCCTTGTCGGTGGCTTGGGCCGACAGCACCACCGCCACCAGCAGCGTGTAAGGATTGGTATGGTTCAGCTCGGTCTTGGGATCGGGATTGAGCTTCTTCAGCGCCGCAAAAAAGGCGTCGACTTCGGCTTTGGAAAACGGCTTTGGCATGGCGGATCTAAAGGTGATTTGCGGCGGTGATTAACCTCCAACTTTCCTGCCGCTGCAACCGCATAGCAAGAACCGGGTGGCCGGAGCGCGGCAGTTGCTCCAAGCTCCGACCATGGCCACAATCGTCTCCATGACGCGCCCAGATGATATGAAGCGTATGGCCGATGCCATTGCGTTTCTCACCGCCCGTTACCAGGGCCAGCCGAGCCTGGAAGCGGCCGCGGCGGCGGTCGGCCTGTCGCCGTTCCACTTCCAGCGCCTGTTTACGGCCCATGTCGGGGTCAGCCCCAAGGCGTTTGTCGGCCATCTCACCCTCGACCACGCCAAACGCGAACTGGCGCGAGGGGCCAGCGTCCTGGCCGCGGCTTTGGAAGCGGGATTATCGGGCCCGTCGCGGTTGCATGATCTGTGTTTGAAGATCGAAGCCATGACCCCGGGCGATTACGCCAAGGCCGGTGCCGGGCTCACCATCGATGCCGGTTTTGCCTGGTCGCCGTTCGGTCTCGCGATTGTCACCGCAACGGAGAAAGGCGTCTGCGGCCTCGGCTTCGGCGACGACGAAGCGGCGATGCTCGCCGACATGACGGCGCGCTGGCCGAAAGCCACCTATCGCCACAACGATGCTCGCGCAGCGAAACTAATCGAAAAAATCTTCGCGGCGGCGCGGGATGAAGCGTTGCCGCTGCATCTGATGGGCACGCCATTCCAGATCAAAGTCTGGGAAGCGCTTCTCGCCATTCCGAGTGGCGCGCTCTCGACCTACGGCACGATCGCAGGAGGACTCAAGAATCCCAACGCCTGTCGCGCCGTCGGCGCCGCGGTCGGAAAAAATCCGATTTCCTGGCTGATCCCGTGCCACCGCGTGCTGGGATCAAGCGGCGCGCTCACTGGCTATCATTGGGGCGTAGAAAGAAAACGCGCGATGCTTGCTGTAGAAGCAGCGAAGCTCAATCAGGAAAGCCCCAGCACGTCGGTCATCACTTCGGTCATGCTGTAAAGACCTTCCTTCTTACCCTGGCCCCACAGACACGCCTGTACTGCACCTTGGGCGAAGATCGAACGGTCCTCGGCGATGTGGCTGAGCACCAGGCGTTCGCCTTCACCGGCCAGAATCACTTGGTGATCGCCGACCACGGTGCCGCCACGCAGCGCCGCAAAGCCGATGGTACCGGCCACCCGCGCGCCGGTGACGCCATCGCGCCCGCGCACCGCATGATCTTCGAGTGCAATCCCGCGCCCATCAGCTGCCGCCTTGCCCAAGAGTAGTGCCGTACCGGAAGGGGCATCCACTTTCTTGTTGTGGTGCATCTCGACGATTTCGATGTCGAAGCCGGGCAGCGATTTGGCTGCCTGCTTGACCAGCGCCGCCAGCACATTGACGCCGCGGCTCATATTGCCGGATTTTACGATCACCGCGTGGCGCGCCGCGGCGGCGATTTTTGCATCATCGTCGGCCGAAAACCCGGTCGAGCCGATCACATCGACAATCTGCGCCTGGGCGACGAGGCCGGCCAGTTCCACCGATACTTTCGGTGTCGTGAAATCGACCAGCGCCTCAGCCTTGGCGATCACCGGCAACGGATCGCCGGTCACCGCCACACCCAGTGCACCAATGCCCGCCAGCGTCCCCGCATCCTGGCCAATCAGCGGATGTCCTTTGGCTTCGAAGGCGCCGGAAACCACGCAGCCTTTGGTTTCGCTGATGATCCGCACCAGGGTGCGGCCCATGCGCCCGGCGGCCCCTGCCACCACGATGCGGATGTCGCTCATCATTCAGGCTTTCATATCGACGTTCGGCGTGGAATCTTCCTTGCGCGCCACGGTGACCATGGCGGGGCGGAGAAGGCGGCCGTTGAGCGTGTAGCCGGTTTGGATCACATGCACGATGGCGCCCGGCGGCTTGCCTTCGCCCGGCACTTCGGCGACCGCCTGATGAAGATTGGGATCGAACTTGGCATCGGAAGTGTCGATGATCTTGACGCCGTGCTGTTCCATGGCGGCGAGCAGTTGGCGTTCGGTCACTTCGACGCCGTCGATCACACCCTTGACTTGCGGATCGGCGGCTTCGCGCTTTTCCGGCGGACAAGCGGCAAGCGCACGGGAGAAATTATCGGCGACCGTCAGCATGTCACGGGCGAACCGCGTCACCGCAAATTGCGACGCATCCTGCTTTTCACGTTCGGCGCGGCGGCGGGTGTTTTCGAGCTCCGCCAGGGCGCGCAGCCGCTGATCCTTCAGCTCCGCGTTTTCGGCGTTGAGCGCCTGTACCACGGCCAGCACTTGTTCGAGTTCATCGGGCGCCGGTCCATCCTTGGGCGCGTCTTGTTGCGGTTCGTTATCCTCAGCCATCTGACAATCCTATCCGAGCAAACGTCCGATCACACGGGCCGTGTGGTCCACGATCGGGATGATGCGTGCATAATTCAGGCGCGTCGGACCGAGAACGCCGATCACGCCCACGACTTTGCCTTTGCTGTTCACGTAGGGCGCCGCCACGATGGACGAGCCCGACAGGCTGAACAAGCGGTTTTCCGAGCCAATGAAGATACGCACGCCGTCGCCTTCGCGCGCCAGTTCGAGCAGCCGGATCAATTCGTTCTTGCGTTCGATGTCGTCGAACAGGGTGCGAATGCGATCGAGATCGCCTTGCGCTTCCAGCGACTCCAGCAAGTGGCTGGTGCCGCGCACGATCAGCACTTTTTCGTCGCCTTCCGTCGGAGCGGATAGCGTGGCGAGGCCTTCGGCGACGATCTTGGCGGTCAGCACGTCGAGTTCGGCGCGCTCGCCTTCGAGTTCACCCAAAATTCCGCTGCGCGCATCATCGATGGTGCGGCCCGCCAGCCGCGCGGAGAGGTAATTGGTCGCCTCGGCCAGCGCCGAAACCGGCAGTCCCGGCGGGACATTGATCAGCCGGTTCTCGACCTGGCCATCTTCCGACACCATGATGACCATCGCCTTGCCCGGTGACAGCGCGACGAATTCGATGTGCTTAAGGGGGCTGTCCTGCTTGGCAGCGACCACCACCCCGGCGCAGCGCGACAGGCCTGACAGCATGGTAGTGGCCTGGGTCAGAAGGTCTTCCATGCCGCCGTCGGAACCGGCAAGCTTGGCTTCGATGTCGTCGCGTTCGGTCGCCGCCATATCGCCGATCTGCAACAGGCCATCGACGAAGAGGCGAAGCCCGCGCTCGGTGGGGACCCGTCCGGCGCTGGTGTGGGGGGCATAGAGCAGGCCCATGGCCTCCAAATCGGCCATCACATTACGGACCGAGGCCGGCGACAGAGCGATGGGAAGGATCTGCGACAGGGTGCGCGAGCCTACCGGTTCACCGGTGTTAAGGAACGCCTCGACCAGATGGCGAAAGACCTCGCGCTGGCGATCGGCCAAGATCGCGGCGCTCATCATCGGCGAACTCATAGTTAAGTCCTTGAATGCCCTGCGAATTGCCGCACAGTCCTGAGCGGGTTTGCTTTTCCGCGTCAAGCCGCTAGGTAACGGCCTGCAATCGAAGTTTCAAGGTGTGCACATGCGTGACCGGGCCCCCGACCAAATTCGTGAAGTTTCTCTGACGCCCGGCTTTGCCAAACACGCCGAGGGCTCGTGCCTCGTGAAGTGCGGCGACACCCATGTTTTGGTCACCGCTTCCCTTGAGGAAACTATACCATCCTTCCTGCGTGGTTCAGGCAAGGGGTGGGTGACAGCCGAATATGGCATGCTGCCGCGGGCCACCGGCACCCGCATGCGCCGCGAGGCCGCCGTCGGCAAGCAATCGGGCCGCACCCAAGAGATTCAGCGCCTGATTGGCCGGTCTTTGCGCGCCGTGGTGGATCTGTCGGCAATGGGCGAACGCCAGATCGTCATCGATTGCGACGTGTTGCAGGCCGATGGCGGCACCCGCACCGCCTCGATCACCGGCGGCTATGTCGCACTCGCCCAGTGCATCAAGTTCATGAAAGCGACCGGCATGGCGACCAAGCCGGTGCTCAAGGACAATGTCGCAGCGATCAGTTGTGGAATCGTGGCGGGTGCCCCGGTTCTCGATCTTGATTATGCCGAAGATTCCACTGCCCAGACCGACGCTAATTTCGTCATGACCGGCACCGGCGGCCTGGTGGAGATTCAAGGCACCGCGGAAGGCGCCCCGTTCTCCGACGAGGAATTTGCCAAATTGCTCGGTCTGGCCCGCAAAGGCATCGGCGAGTTGGTGGAATTGCAGAAGAGGGCGCTGGATTAGGGAGTTGGGGCGCATGAAGCTGCCGAAGGGTTGCACCCTCGTCGTTGCCAGCCACAACAAGGGCAAGGTACGCGAGATTATCGATCTGCTAGCGCCATTCGGGATCGCCGTGAAGGGCGCCGGCGAGCTTGGTCTTGCCGAGCCCGAAGAAACCGGAACGACCTTCGCCGAGAATGCGATCCTGAAAGCCCGCGCCGCAGCCCTCGCCACCAAGGCGTATGCGCTGGCCGATGATTCCGGCCTCTCTGTTGCCGCCCTCGGCGGCTCTCCCGGCATCTATTCGGCGCGCTGGGCCGGTGAAGGTCGCGATTTTTCGGTCGCGATGGATAAAATCAAACGGCTGTTCGATGAACTGAAGCTCAGCAATTACGCGGCCAAGTTTGTCTGTTCCCTGGCGCTGTGCGATCCGCAAGGCAACGTGAATGTGTACGAAGGCGACGTGCACGGCCATCTCGAATTTCCCCCGCGTGGCAAAAACGGCTTCGGTTACGATCCAATTTTCGTTGCCAATGGGATGAAACAAACCTTCGGCGAAATCGATCCGACGGAGAAGCATGCCATCAGCCACCGTGCCAAGGCGTTCGAGAAATTTGCCAAGGCGGTCCTTGCATGACGGGCTTCGGCCTTTACATTCATTGGCCGTTCTGTGCGGCCAAGTGCCCGTATTGCGATTTCAATTCCCATGTCCGCCCTGCCATCGACGAAGATGGCTGGTGCCATGCCATTCTTGCCGAAATGGCGTATGTCGCGGCGTTGCAAGGCGATGTGCGGCCGGTGGTCGAAACGATATTTTTCGGCGGTGGCACACCGTCGCTGATGCGCGGCGCCAGCGTCGAAAAAATTCTCAACGAAGCTAAACGTCTGTGGCCGTGGGCCAACGATGTGGAAATCACGCTGGAAGCCAATCCGGCTAGCGCCGATGCGTCGCGCTTTGCCGATTACCGTGCCGCAGGCATCAATCGCGTCTCGCTCGGCCTTCAGGCCCTCAATGATGCCGATCTTCGCTTCCTCGGCCGTCTGCATAATCTGGCGGAAGCCAAAGCCGCGCTGGCGCTGGCGTTCAAGACCTTCAATCGCGTCTCGCTTGATCTGATCTATGCCCGCCCGGGCCAGACGGTTGCGGCGTGGAAAGCCGAACTTGCTGAAGCGCTCGCCTTCGGCACTTCACATCTGTCGCTTTATCAGCTCACTATCGAGCCGCAGACACCGTTCGCCGCGCTCTACCAGAAGGGCAAAATTCCCATTCCCGACGACGACCGCGCCGCTACGCTGTATGAGACGACGCAGGAACTCACCTCCGTCGCCGGTCTGCCCGCTTACGAAGTCTCCAATCACGCCCGCCCCGGCGAAGAAGCGCGGCACAATCTGATCTATTGGCGCTACGGTTCTTATGCCGGTTTCGGTCCCGGTGCGCATGGACGGCTGGAGCTTGGCGGCAAACGTTTTGCCTCGGCCTGCGAGCGCGTGCCGGAGCGCTGGATGGATCGCGTCGCGCGGGACGGCCACGGCTTCGTTGCCTGGGACGAAATTGCCCCCCCCGACGCCGCGCGCGAACATCTATTGATGAACCTGCGGCTAGTGGAAGGTCTCGATCTCGCCGATTACCGCGCCCGCTGGAATACCGCGCCCAATCCCACCCGTATCGCCGATCTTGTTGAACAAGGTCTCGTCGCGCTGGAAGGTACCCAGCTTTGCGTCACGCCCACCGGCATGCTGGTGCTGAATGCGGTGATTGCTACCTTAGTTAATTAAGATCTCGGGCCGGCCTGGAACGTCGTCGGTGCCGGACTGACCAAGGTGAATCCGCCCGGTTCCACCGCTAGCACTGCGAGGCCCCGATCGACCGTGCCGTCCGGCGCAAAACGGAAGACGCCGCTGACGCCGCTGAAGCCGTTGGGATCGGTGATCGCTCGCGGGGTAAAGCGGTGATAAGGCACGCCGTTCGCCAGCAGCGCCACCAGCGACACGGCATCGTAGGCGAGCGAGGCCAGTTGCGGCGGTTCGCCACCGAAGGTGGTGTGGTATTTGGCGTTGAAGGCATCGTCGGTAGAGGGCTGCGGCGCCGCGAACCAAGCGTCCGCGAGCAGGCTTTCCTTCTGACTGCCGGGTTCGTACCACAGGCCGGTGCCGAGCAGCTTCACCTTGGCTGGATCGACGTTGCTGTAAGCCAGTGTCTGGGCCAGCCCGCGGAGTAGCGAACCGCCTTGCGGCACCAGAATGGCATCGCAACCGGCTTTGGCCACGATTGCAGCGGGGTCGGCCAGCGCCCCGGAATTGGGCGAAAAGCGCGCCACCACACAGACCGGAACATGAGCTTCCTCGGCGGCTTTCCGGAATGCCTGTTCCACCACGTCGCCATAGGCCGTCTGCGGGATCAAGGCGCCGATCTTGGTGCGGCCCTGGCTGACGGCATAGCTGACGATGCGCTTGACTTCGTTCTGCGGCTGGAAGCTGAGGAGGTAGATGCCGTTGCCCGCCACCCTGCGGTCGGTAGAGAAGGCCAGCACCGGCACGCCGTGATCGCGCGCCAGCGGTGCCACCGCTTCGACCGAACCCGAGAACAGCGGCCCGACAATCACTTCGGCGCCCTCATTAAGCAGCTTTTGGGCCGCGGCGGCGGCATCGGCCGAGGTTCCGGTGTCCTCCGCGGTCATCAGAATGATATTGCGGTTGCCGGCGTCATAGAGTGCCAATTCCGCCGCCCGCATCATGGACTTGGCCAGCGCGCGCACGCTGGCGCTGGCATTGTCGAACGGCAGGATGACACCGACCCGTACCGGGGTGATGCCGGCCGGGATATTGGCGAGCTTGAGGAATTGGGGGGATTCGGCCGAGATCTGGTGCGGCGCTGGCGGCGGTTCGGGGGCTACGGGGACGGGCGGCAGCACCTGCTGATTGGCGCAAGCACCTATCGTGAGGCACGCAGCAATGGCAAAAAGGCGCCGTAAGGGGCGGGCAAAGGACTCGAGTAATGACGAAGACATGGAGGGCTCCTCAACGCGGCGAGCCTAAGCATTCCGGGACGCCGGTACAATCGCCGGAACAGTCGCTGCCGTCCGGGCTTTACGTCGTCGCCACGCCGATCGGCAATGCACGCGATGTCACTTTGCGGGCGCTGGACGTGCTCGAAGGGGTCGATTTAATCGCCGCCGAAGACACCCGTGTGACCTCCAAGCTCCTTACCATCTTTGCGATTTCGCGGCCGTTGACGGCTTATAACGACCACAATGGCCCGCATGAGCGCCCGCGCCTCCTCGCCAAGCTGCGCCAGGGCGCGCGGATTGCCCTGGTTAGCGACGCCGGTACGCCGCTGGTCTCCGATCCCGGTTACAAGCTGGTTCGCGAGGCACTCGCAGAAGGCATTGCTGTCCATGCCCTGCCGGGAGCTTCGGCGGCGCTCACCGGTCTAGCGCTGGCGGGCCTGCCGACCGATCGTTTCCTGTTTGCCGGGTTCCTGCCACCCAAATCAGCCGAGCGCCGCACTTGGCTCGCCGAATTGAAGAGTTTGCGCGCCACGCTGATCTTTTATGATTCACCGCAACGTTTGGCGGAGTCGCTGGTCGATTTGGCGGCAGTATTGGGCGACCGTCCAGCTGCGGTAACGCGCGAACTCACCAAGCTGCACGAAGAAGTGCGGCGTGGCAGCTTGCAGGAATTGGCTGCGGCCTATGCTGCAGAAGACCAGCCCAGGGGCGAGATCACGCTGCTGGTCGGTCCGGCGGAAGAAGCCGAAATCGATTTTGCCGCGGTCGATGCCGCGCTCGACAAAGCGCTCGAATTCATGCCGGTGCGGGCGGCGGTCGATCTGGTGTCCGAATTGCTGAAGGCACCGCGCAAACAAGTCTATGCTCGTGCTCTGGCGAAAAAAGATGAACGACCGGACCAAGACGCGTAAGGCGGCGGAAAAGCGCGGGCGGCGCGGCGAGTTGTTCGCGGCGCTGCTGCTCGTTTGCAAGGGCTATCGCATTCTCGGCCGCCGGGTGAAGATGCGCGTCGGCGAGATCGATCTCATCGCCAAAGCCCCGTCCGGCATCATCTGCTTTATTGAAGTGAAAGCCCGCCCTGACGAGGGCCTCGCCGTCGAAGCCGTCGGCCTGCGCCAGCGCGGCCGGATCGTGCGCGCGGCAAAGGCCTATCTCGCCAACCGGCCGGCCGCGGCGCGGTTTGATGTCATCACCGTCATCCCCGGCCGTTTTCCGCGCCACTTGAAAGACGCTTGGCGCCCGGATGACGTAATGTAGTGGGGGGTTGCCGCCGCGCCGCGCAATCAGATCTTATATAAAGCTTGCCGAAAAAGGACTTCCGTCATGCCGCTGACCGTCGCCATCCAGATGGATCCCATCGAGGCCGTTAAGGTCATGGCGGATTCGACCTTTGCCTTGGCGCTCGAAGCCCAGGCCCGCGGCCACACGCTTTACTATTACGGTCCCAAACAACTCACCTTCCGCGACGGCATCGTGACGGCCGTGGTGCGTCCGCTAAGCGTGCGACCAGTTGCAGGCGATCACTTCACCCTCGGCGAGCCCGTCCGCTACGACTTGTCCGAAGCCGATGTTGTGCTGCTGCGCCAAGATCCGCCGTTCGACATGGGCTACATCACCACGACGCATCTGCTGGAGCGGATTCATCCCAAGACGCTGGTGGTCAACGATCCGCGCGAAGTGCGCAACGCGCCGGAAAAACTGTTCGTCACCACCTTTAAGGACGTGATGCCGCCGACCCTGATCACCTCGGACCCGGTAGAAATCCGTTCTTTCCGGGCCGAGCATCAGGACATCATCCTGAAGCCGCTCTACGGCAATGGTGGCGCTGGCGTGTTCCGGCTCAAGCCCGACGACGAGAATCTCGGCTCGCTTTTGGAAATGTTCACCACTTTCTATCGCGAACCGATCATGGTGCAGCGCTATCTGCCTGAAGTGCGCCAAGGCGACAAGCGCATCATCCTGATCGACGGCGAATTTGCCGGCGCCCTCAACCGCGTGCCCGCCGCGGGCGAGGCGCGCTCCAACATGCATGTCGGCGGCCGTCCCGAACCGGTCGAAGCGACCGCGCGCGATTTGGAAATTTGCACCATCATTGGTCCGGAACTGAAGGCGCGCGGGCTGATCTTTACCGGTATCGACGTGATCGGTGGCTACCTCACTGAGATCAATGTCACCTCGCCGACCGGCATCCAGGAAATCAAACGCTTCGGCGGTCCCGATGGCGCCAGCCTGATCTGGGATGCGATTGAAAGACGGCGGAAGGGCTGATCCTGACCATCTTAATTGATTGCACGCGGAGCCGCGGAGGTATGCGTGCAATCACTAAGGCAGGGTGCTGAAACGGAGCTGCGATAATACAACCGGCACGCCCGCTCCGCGCCGCGTGAGAAATACTTTGCTTTGTTTTACTGCTTCAGCGCGAATTTGGAGCGATAGCGGTCGTCCATCTTCGACACCGGGAAGAAGATGAAGACGTCGGTGGTGCCGAATTGGAGATCGACCACGGCACCGTCGCCGATGGTGGCGCCGGCCCGCACATAACCTTTCAAGAGCGGCGGCAGGGTGCGCAGCGCTTCCTTAGGATCGATGGCGTCTTTCGGCATCAGGTTCATGTCGACATAGAGCTTCGGATTGGCGCGCACGCGGATGTCCGGCGGCGACAGATGGAAGTGGTAGAGATACGACAGCGGCAAGGCGAGTGCCTTGGGATCGGTCGAAGCGAACGAGGCGCAACCGAACATCGCATCGATCGAGAAGCGGGCGAGATAGACCATCACGCCGCGCCACAACAGCTGCATGGCGCCGGGACGCGAACGGTATTCCTTCAAGACGCAGGAGCGCCCGAGTTCGAGCAGCTTTGAACCGTGCGGCATGCCTATCAGCAAGGGTGTAATGTCGTATTCGCTGGCGGTATAGAATCCGCCGGCGCGCGTGGCATCGACATCGCGCATCAGCCGGTAGGTTCCGACCACCACTGGCTGACCGTCGTCGTCGATCACCGAGCGATCGACCACCAGAAGATGATCACAAACATCATCGAAGTGATCGAAGTCGCGGCCGGTGGCGATCATCTCGGGCGACGGCACCGCCGACATCTCTTGATAGAAGACGTGGTAGCGCAGGCGCTGGGCGGCCTCCACTTCCATGTCAGTCTCGGCCAGACGCACTTCCAAAACGCCAGCGGCGGCAAGAACCGGCCAGTGTGCAATGCGGCCTTCAAGAGGCCCGGGCTCGTAGATGTTGACCATGACGTGCGCTTCCTTGCGAGGCGTAGTCGTGCGAATTGATGCGGTGATTTTACTCTAGGGCGGATAACAAAACAAACCGGGCAAATCCCTACTTGGTTTACAGCGCCCGCTGGCGGCGCTGTGACGCAAGCAGCAGAAACAGCAGAATGGCCGGAATGCCTATCAAACCGGCGCCCGCGAAAAACAAGGCATAGGCCTCCATCAACCCGACATGGGCGGCCAACCCTTCTACCACGGTTCCCGAGAAACCCTTCAGGAGCTTCCCGAACACGGTATAAACCGAGCTGAGGAGCGCATATTGGGTGGCCGTGTAGCCCAGGGTGGTCAAGCTTGACATATATGTGACGAGCGTGACTCCCGCCATGGAGATACCAAAGTTGTCCGCGGCCATGATGGCGGCGAACGTTACCGGATCGTGCGCGTAAGGAAGAATCGCGTAAGCGATGGTGCCGAGGATCTGGGCGGAGCCGCCGACCATCAGCGCTCCGATGCGCCCCAGCTTGAGCACCAGGAAACCGCCGGTCGCCACGCCAGCAAACACCGCCACCAGGCCAAAGGAGCCGCGTACGGCCCCGACCGTGTCCTTGGTGAGGCCGATGTCGTGATAAAGCGGATTGGTCATCGGCCCCATCACGAAGTTGGGCAACTGGAACAGGCTGATCGCGAGCAGCATCAAGAAGGCGTTGGTCCCGTGTGTCCGGAAGAAGATGACGAAGGGGTTGATGATGGAATCGACAAGCCTGTTCAGCGAGCTGGTCCGCACCGCTCCGGTAGCCAGAGCCGATTGGGAAAGCGGTTCGGCTGCCAGAAGACAGGCGGTAATCCCCACGGCCATCAGGGCGCCGTAGACGACGTAAGAACTGTTCCAGCCGATGCGCGTCGCCACCAGAAGGATGACGGCCTCGCTGGCGAGAAGCGCGCCGCGGTAGCCGAAGGTATAGGACGAGGTCATCACGCCCAGCTCTTCGGGATTGCGGGCTGTCTCGATGCGCCAGGCGTCGATGGTCACGTCCTGGGTTGCTGACGAGAAGGCCACAACCAGCGCCAG
Source organism: Alphaproteobacteria bacterium UBA1301 (assembly GCA_002307725.1). Lineage (GTDB taxonomy): Bacteria > Pseudomonadota > Alphaproteobacteria > Micropepsales > Micropepsaceae > Rhizomicrobium. The sequence goes on from DBUB01000002.1 coordinate 180,110, forward strand.
AATGCCGAGAGTCACGAGCCCATGTGACGGACCCACGGTCCCCATCGTGGCGAGTCCGACACCAATCAGGACCTGCATCAAGATCATCCAGCTGCGGCGGCGCCCCAGTTTGGCCAGAAGTGGCACGCTGGTGCGGTCGATGATCGGCGCCCAAAGGAATTTGAAAGTGTAGGCAAAGCCCACCCAGGTGATGAAACCAATCGCCTTGAGCGAAGTGCCTTCGTCGCGCAACCAATAGCCAAGGGTGTTGGCCACCAGCATGAACGGCAAACCTGACGAGAACCCGAGCGCGAGCATGATGAGGTTCTGCCGTTCGAGATAAACGGCGAGCGGACGGCGTGGAGATTTGCTCATGCGACCGACCGGGTCTGCGGCGCGTATTTGTCGGGGAAGAAGGCTGCGAACATGTCGTCAAGCTGCTTTGGTTCGATGGGTTTGGTGAGAAAACCATCCATACCCGCTTCGCGGCAAGCCCGTCGACCGGTTTCAAGCACATCAGCGGTGAGCGCTATGACCGGCGTGCGCATCCGTCCCGCGCGCTGTTCCAAGGCCCGGACCGCCTTGGTTGCCTCGATGCCGTCCATGCCCGGCATATGAATGTCAGTGAGGACGAGATCGAAGGAGCCCGTTTCCATTGCCGCCACCACGCCCTCGCCGCTGGTCACATGGGTGAAGGTGTGACCGCGGCGCTTAAGCAGCTCTTTGGTGAGCAAGGCGTTGATCGGATTGTCCTCGGCCAAGAGCACATGACAGCCTGAACCGGTCAAAAGCGGTTTTGGCACCGTGGCGTTGAGCGCCGGGGCGCTCACTTCCATCGCGATATTACCGACCCGACTGATCAAGGTGATCTGGCGCACCGGCTTGACCAAGAAGCCGTCGAAACCGCGCATGCGATCCTCGGCCGACGCGGCATGGGCGGCCGGTGACAACAAGAGATAACAGGGAACGGACGGCATCGGCGGAGCAACCGGGATCGGGTCGGCGTCGAGGCCACCGTCGATCAAGAGGACGTCGGCGCCCCGCAGGCCGCCTTCGTTGAGGGCAACGGGCTCGGCCCCGGCAGCTTGCAACTGAGCGATCAAGCCTTCGCGCAAGACCGGATTGCGCGACAGCACGGCAACGCGCTTGCCCGACAAAGCGCCGCCGAAATTGGGCGCGGCACGTGCACCGACCGCCGGCAGCGTGAACCAGAAAATGCTACCACCAGTGGGGCTGGGGTCGAGGCCGATTTCGCCGCCCATCGCGGCAACCAGGCGCCGCGAGATGGCAAGCCCCAGGCCGGTGCCTTCGAATTTGCGCCCATGACTGGAGTCGGCCTGGACGAATTCCTCGAAGATTTCTTTGCGCTTAGCTTCCGGCACACCAATGCCAGTGTCGCATACCTCGAAGCGCAGAAATTGGCGTTCGCCATTGGCGAACGTCGCTACCTTGATGCTGACGCCGCCCCGTTCGGTGAATTTCACCGCGTTACCGACCAGATTGATCAACACCTGCCTGAGGCGCATGCGGTCGGAGCGGATAGCGATCGGCACATCCGGCGCGCCAGAGGCGACCAGCTCGATGCCCTTAGCATGGCCGCGTGGCGAGAGCAGTTCGCATACCCCTTCGATCAACGGGCGAATTTCAGTGTCTTCCTCTTCCAGGCTCAAATTGCCGGATTCGATCTTGGAGAAGTCGAGGATGTCGCCGATCAGGGTGAGCAGGGTCTCGCCCGATTGCTTGATCGCCTCGGCGTAGGTCTGCTGTTCCGGCTTCAGCTCGGTTTCAAGAAGAAGCCGCGCCATGCCGAGCACGCCGTTCATGGGGGTACGGATTTCGTGGCTCATGGTCGCCAGGAACCCGCTTTTTGCCCGCGAACCCGCTTCGGCCTTGTCGCGCGCCTCGGTCAGAGCGTCTTCGAGTGCCTTGCGGTCGGTGATATCGCGCCCGACGCTTTGCACTTCGATGAGGCGGCCGAGCGCGTCACGGATGGCGTAATCCTCCCAAGCGAGCCAGCGCCAGCCATAAGCGGTGCGCACATGCTGGTCGTAGCGCGCCCGGGCATGGCCGGATTCGAGCCCGCCGAAGCTGCCGAAGAAGGGGGTGCGGCTTTCGGGGTGCAGTTCGGGCGCAAAGGGTTTGCCGATAGAGCTCTGGGGATTGAGGCCAAACATTCGGAAAAATGCGTCATTTCCGTAGGTTAGTGTGGAATCGGCGGACCGGCGGAAGATCGCGTCGCCTTGGGCGTCGACCAAGCCCTTGTAGCGGACTTCACTCCGGTTGAGCTGGGCGTTCATGGCCGCAGCGGCAGCCAGCGAATTTTGCAGCCGGATGGTGTTGGCCTGAAGCTGCTGGGCCTGGCGGTCGCCCAACTCGTTTTGGGCCCGCATCGCCGCAAAGCTGTGCAGGACATAGGCGATGACGACCGCGACGATGACCTCAAGCGCCAGAGGCGAAAACCACGCCAGCCGTCCGTGCACGATCACGTCGCAGAGCGCCGCCACCAGCGCCGCAAGCGCCGCCAGTCCGAAGACAGTTCGAAGGAAACGGAGGGCCATACATCACTCCCCGGGAAACTAAGCCGCAGGTGTGGTTGCGGAAGCCTTAAGCGCGCCCCGGGAAATTGGTTTTTTAACCCCGTTCAAGGGCTTGGGCCCTGATTTTTCCAGGATTTCCGCACCCGCGACAGGTCGCCGGGGGCTCGCATCCGCAGGTGTCACAAAACCTTCGCAGAACTGTGATGCTGCTTGCACCAAGGCCGGACGTGATGCCCGCCGGGCAGTCAAGGATGAGGGATGGGTAAGATCCTTCGCGCGCCGTGTTCTGCCGCTGCCGAGGACGCGCATGATGGCTGATGTGGCGATAGAAGCGACTTCCATGGAATGTTCCGAAGCTAAGATTGCTGCCGTCAAACGCAGTGGCGCCGATGATGTCCGATTCCGTTTTCTGACCATCGCGGCGGCGTCGGTTGTGGTTGTTCTGTTCCTCGGCATGATGGGGGCCATGACGGAAGGTGCTTGGCTGTCGATACGCACCTTTGGCGCCACCTTCATTACTTCGCAAAAATGGAATCCGGTGACGGAACAGTTCGGGGCGCTCGCCTCGATCTATGGCACGCTCATCACCTCGATCCTGGCGATGCTGCTCGCGGTTCCGGTCGGCATCGGCATCGCGATCTTCCTGACCGAGATTTGCCCGCGCACGCTGCGCCGGCCGATCGGTATTGCCATCGAGCTTTTGGCCGGCATCCCGTCGATCGTTTACGGCATCTGGGGTCTGTTCGTTTTCGCCCCCTTCTTCCAGGAGCACATCCAGCCCTGGCTCGTCGATGCGGTGGTGGGCATCCCGATCCTTGAGAGCTTGTTTGGAGGTCCGCCCTACGGCATCGGCATCTTTACCGCATCCTTTATCGTTTCCATCATGATCTTGCCGTTCATTTCCGCTGTGACGCGCGATGTGTTCGACACGGTCCCTGGAACGTTGAAGGAATCGGCCTACGCAATGGGCTGCACCACCTGGGAAGTGGTCGGGCATGTGGTGCTGCCGTTCTCCCGCGCTGGCGTGGTTGGTGGCGCGATGCTGGCCTTGGGTCGGGCGCTCGGCGAGACCATGGCGGTTACCTTCGTGATCGGCAATTCACACCGCATTCACGGCTCGATCTTTGCGCCGGGCACGACGATCTCGGCCACAATCGCGAACGAATTCACTGAGGCAGTCGGCGACGTCTACCACTCCTCACTTATCGAACTCGGCCTTATTCTATTTTTCATCAGCTTCGTGGTGCTGGCCTGCGCGCAGATCATGTTGCGTATTCTGCACAAGCGGGCGGGAGGCGTGTCCGGATGACCACGACCATCAACAGACGCATCTACAATGGCCGCAAGCGCTCCAACGGCTTCTTTCTCTGTCTATCGACCTTTGCTGCGGTGTTCGGTCTGATCTGGTTGGCGCTGATTCTCTATTCGCTGTTCTACAACGGCTTTTCCGGCCTTTCGCTCAAGGTCTTCACCGAGATGACGCCGCCGCCAGGACAGGATGGCGGGCTGGCCAATGCCATCTTCGGCAGTGTCGTGATGAGTCTCATCGCTGTCACCGCCGGCACGCCGATCGGTATCATGGCAGGCACGTATCTGGCCGAATACGGCCGCTATTCCTGGCTTTCCGACGTGGTACGCTTCATCAACGACATCCTTTTGTCGGCGCCATCGATCCTGATCGGCCTGTTCATTTATGTCATCATTGTCGCCACCACCCACACGTTCTCGGGCTGGGCGGGCGCCGCGGCTCTGACGGTGATCGTCATTCCGGTGGTGGTGCGCACCACCGAGAACATGCTGCTGCTCGTGCCCAACGGTCTACGCGAGGCCGCTACGGCCATGGGCGCCCCGCGCGCCACAGTGATCAAGGCGGTGACTTGGCGTGCCGCCCGGGCCGGCATGTTGACCGGCATACTCTTGGCTATTGCTCGCATTTCGGGCGAGACCGCCCCGCTGCTTCTGACTGTTTTGTCGAACCAATTCTGGTCGACCCATATGGGTGGCCCGATCGCCAGCCTTCCGGTGATGATCTTCAATTTCGCGATGAGCCCCTATGAGGATTGGCACAAGCTCGCCTGGGCCGGCGCGCTGCTCATCACCATCACGGTGCTCACGCTCTCAATTATCGCTCGTGTCCTCGAGTCTTCCAGGAAGAATTAAGCCATGGATGTCGCCGTACAGGAAAAACTGAAGCTCTCGGTCAAGAACCTCGACTTCTATTACGGGGCTACCAAGGCGTTGAAATCCGTCAGTGTGCCGCTCTACGATCGCAAGGTGACGGCCTTCATCGGCCCATCGGGCTGCGGCAAGTCAACGCTGTTGCGCGTTTTGAACCGCATTTACGAGCTTTATCCCAACCAACGCGCCGAAGGCGAAGTGCTGCTCGACGGCGAGGACATCCTCACCACCAAGCAGGACCTCAACCTCTTGCGCGCCCGCGTCGGCATGGTGTTTCAGAAGCCGACACCGTTCCCGATGACGATCTGGGACAACATCGCCTTCGGCATCCGGCTCTATGAGAAGCTGCCGCGGTCCGTGCTCGAGGGGCGGGTCGAAGACGCCTTGCAACGCGCGGCCCTGTGGGGCGAGGTCAAGGACAAGCTGAAGGAATCGGGCCTGTCGCTGTCGGGCGGCCAGCAGCAGCGCCTATGCATCGCGCGTACCGTAGCGACGCGCCCGGAAGTAATTCTGCTCGACGAGCCCTGTTCGGCGCTCGATCCGATCTCGACGGCGAAGATCGAAGAACTGATCGACGAACTGGTCAAGGACTACACCATCGTCATCGTCACCCATAACATGCAGCAGGCCTCGCGCACGTCGGACTACACGGCGTTCATGTATCTCGGTGAAATGATCGAGTTCGACGTCACCGAAAAAGTCTTCACCGCCCCGTCCAACAAAAAGACCGAGCAGTACATCACCGGCCGGTTTGGGTGATTGCCGGAGTTCTCAATGCAAATGCGTTAGCCGCCGGAACGACAGCGCTTCGGCGATGTGGAGGCGCTTGACCTCGTCGCTGGCGCAGAGATCGGCGATGGTGCGCGCCACACGTAGCACCCGGTGATAGCCGCGCGCCGTCAGTTTCATCGCATCGGCGGCTTTGGACAATAGTTCGGCGCCGGCGGGTTCAGGTGTCGCCACCTGATCGAGAAGCTGACCTTCAGCTTCGGCGTTGGTGCGCACACCCACCTCCGCATAGCGTACCCGCTGGATGTCGCGTGCCGCCGCAACCCGTGCCGCTACTTCGGCGCTGCCTTCCGCCGCTGGTGGCAGACTGAGGTCGGCAGCCGATACGCCCGGCACTTCGACATGAATATCGATGCGGTCGAACAGCGGGCCGGAAATTTTCGATTGGTATTCCTGGGCGCATTTGGGCGCCCGGGCGCACGCCTGCGCGGGATCGCTGAGATAGCCGCAACGGCAAGGATTCATCGCCGCGACCAGTTGGAACCGTGCCGGATAGCGTACATGGGCATTGGCGCGGGCAACAATAGCCTCTCCAGTTTCGATCGGTTGGCGCAGACTGTCGAGCACCACGCGCTGGAACTCCGGCAACTCGTCGAGGAACAATACGCCCAGATGCGCCAAGCTGACTTCGCCCGGCTTCACCTTCAAGCCGCCGCCGACCAGCGCTGCCATCGACGCGGAGTGATGCGGGTTGCGGAACGGCCGTCTGCGCGAGATCGTGCCGCCGGGCAATTCGCCTGCCAGCGACAGCACCATCGAAATCTCAAGCGCCTCACGCGCATCGAGTGGTGGCAACAGGCCGGGCAGACGTTGCGCCAGCATCGATTTACCAGCGCCGGGCGGGCCGATCATCAGCATGTTGTGGCCGCCCGCCGCGGCGATTTCGAGCGCGCGCTTGGCGGTTTCCTGGCCCTTGACGTCTTTCAGATCGGGAATGGCGCCGGTCTCTTCGGCCAGCTTCGGCGTCGGCCGGTTCAGCACCTGCACACCGCGCACATGATTGACGAGAGCGATCAATGACGGCGTCGCGATCATATCAACATCGCCGGCCCAGGCCGCTTCGGCGCCGCAGGCGGCCGGACAAATCAAGCCGCGGGCTTGTTCCGACGCTGCCAGCGCTGCCGGCAACACGCCCGCCACCTGGATCACCTGGGCGTCCAGCGACAGCTCACCCAACGCCACATAATGTTCCATCTCGCTCGCTGGCAAGACGCCCATGGCGGCCAGAAGCCCGAGCGCAATCGGCAGATCGTAATGGCTGCCTTCCTTCGGCAGATCGGCAGGCGCCAGATTCACCGTGATGCGGGTGTAGGGCAGCGACAACCCGACCGCCGACAGCGCCACCCGCACGCGCTCCTTTGATTCCGCCACCGCTTTATCAGCAAGCCCGACGATGTTGAAAATACCGCCGCCGCCTGAATCCGACACATGCACCTGCACATCCACTTCGCGGGCTTCGATGCCTTGAAAGGCGACGGTGTAGATGTGCGCGACGGTCACGGCAGCAACAACCCCGCGACGGCTCCGGCGACCAAGAGGCGAGCGAGCCAGGCAAGGCTCTGTGCGAACACCACCCACAAATCCAATTTGACAAATTGGAGCGCGGTCAGCAAAAACGCGGCTGGTGCGAGAAAGACGAGTGCCCCAGTCAACACGCCGTGCGTCAGACCGTGCGCACCGCTTACGACACATAGCAGCACGACAGCGGCGCTAGCGACGAACCCGAGCAGCACGGTCCAGATCTTGGCGGGTCCGAGCTCGCCGTCGCGGATGGCCGGCCACCACACTTCGGGATAGCTGCCCCGGGCTTCGGCAAAGGCCACACGCAGAAACAACCAATCGGTCAGTACCGACACAGCGCCGGCAATCAGAATCGCAACGGCGATCATGCCTTCCCCCGCTCTTTCGTCGTTCACCTTATCTTGCTTTGTTCCGCCATGCACCTGCTGGTTCGGCCAGCGGGATAACCGGGATACCGGCCCCCGTCTGGCCGCGCTTTTCAGCGGCGGCAAAGAGGCCAATAATGACTCGCAGTGGTTCGTCAGCTTGAGGGTCGGGAACAAGACGTGGTTCTTCGCGATCAGGGGCTCGTCGGTGGACAGCAAGACCATCACCATCGCCATGCCGGCAAAGGCGTTGTCGTCGTTTGGCTGTTGCTGGCTGTTGCGCCGGCGCTGGCGCAGGAGGGCGGCTTTGGCGATGGGCCGAACGGGGCGGCGATCCACACCTCGGGGTTCGTCTGTCCGCTGAAGATCGGCACCTTCGAGCGCGATGCCACCGGTCTGCGCGATGTTGGGAGTGGCGCCGATTACTGCGCCTATTCGGCCCTTTCGGGCATTTACGGCACGGTGATCATCATGGCGTTGCCGTCGCCGTTCGATCCCAAGAATGTTTTGGCGCCGGAATTCCGCGTCCAGGAAGGTACCGACGGACATTTGATCGGCGAAGAGATGCAGCGAATTGCAACGATTCCGGTCTATACGCGCGTTTATGAAACCGCGCGGCTGCAATCGCGCCAATATCGCACGCTCTACGCCAGCGGCGCGGTGGGCGCGTGGTCGGTGGCGGTGATCGTCGAATACGCCCAGCCGCAAGACAAGGCGATAGCGAGTACCTTCCTCACCGCGATCTACGGCGAAGCGGTGAAAGACATCGGCGTTCTGACGGGAAATCCCTAAGCCGGCCTTGCGTGCTTTCTGATCCAATCGGCCAATTCGTCTTCGCCAACGGCGCCGGAAGCTAGCGAAAGAAACGTCAAAGCGGCGTCGCTCTGATCGGCGGCAAGTCGCAGTCCGTTCAATCTGAGGAACAGGGCGCAGGCAATGAAAGCAATCCGCTTGTTGCTGTCGACAAACGCGTGGTTCTTGGCAAGGCCGTAGGCATAGGCCGCTGCCAGCCGCGCCATATCCTCTACGTTTTCGTAGGCGAACAGATTGCGTGGTCGTGCCAAAGCCGACTCGAACAGACCTTCGCCGCGCAAACCGTCGGCGCCGCCGTACTCAGCGATGCTCTCGCCATGCAGCAGTTTGAGAACGTCAGCGCGGACCCAGACCGGCTCGCTCATTTGGCCAGGGCGCGCAAAGCATCGCGGTTTTCGCGCATGACCTCACGTCCCGCTTCGATCTGCTTTTCCACCTCGGGATCGTAGGGTGTCAGGCAAATGCCGGTTGGCCCTTCGGTTACGAAGAGCGTATCGCCCTTGTCCGCCTTGAGGCGGGCGAGCAATTCACGCGGAAAAACAGCACCCACGGAGTTGCCGATCGAGGTTAGCTTCAGCTTGATATTCATCGATGTTCTCACATCCGTTATAACGAAATTTATAACATATGTTAGAACGCGTCAACCCACTGCAACGAAAACAGGGGCCCCGGCCGGGGGCCCCTGCTGCAAACCAGCTGAAATCTCTGCTTATTCCGGTGCCAGGGTGACCTTGATGCCGTCGAGTTCTTCCGAGCACACGAGCTGACAGGACAGCCGTGAATTGGGCTGCACCGCCAGCGCCATATCCAGCATGTCGACTTCCATATCGGCGGCCGGGGTCAGCTTTTCGTACCAGCCGTCCTCGACATAGACTTGGCAGGTGGCACAAGCGCAGGCCCCGCCGCATTCGGCCGCCACCGGCAGACCGGCATCGCGCAGCATTTCCATGATCGTCCAGCCTTCACGGCCTTCGATCTCGATTTCCTTACCTTCGCGATCCGTCGCGTAGATTTTCATGACGTCAAATTCCTTAACTTACGCCCAGCTTCTTCTGCAGGTTCGACGACGAGGTCGTGTACTGGAAGCGCAGTTTCTCGCCCGGACGGCAGATATGGAAGGCCGCTTGCGCCATCAAGGCCGCTTCGTGGAAACTCGATAAAATAAGCTTGAGTTTGCCGGGATAGGTGATGATGTCGCCGATGCCGAAGATGCCCGGCTGTTCGCTTTCGAACTTGGCGGTATCGACCGGAATCAGATTCTCGTGCAGGCCGATGCCGAATTCGGCGATGGGGCCGAGTTTGATGGTCAGCCCGAAGAATGGCAGGAAGGCTTCGGCGTCGATCTGCCATTCCTTCTTGTCATGACCGGCGAGCGTTACGGCGGCAAGCTGGCCGTTCTGGCCGTGCAGCGCTTTCACGCTCGCGACATGGAAATTGACCTTTCCGGCCGCCACCAGCTCTCGCATCTGATTGACGCTGTGCGTTTGGGCGCGAAAACCGTCGCGGTGATGGACGAGGGTCAGCGACTTGGCGATCGGAGCCAAATTGAGCGTCCAGTCGAGGGCGCTGTCGCCGCCGCCGGCGATCAGCACGTTCTTGCCGGCGAACGCGTCCATCTTGCGCACGGCATAGTGGACCGAAGTGCCTTCATAAGCCTCGATACCGGGGATGGGAGGGCGCTTGGGCACGAACGATCCGGCGCCCGCAGCGATCACAATCACCGGCGCGATCAGCTCTTTGCCGCTGTTGGTGGTTAGTTTCCAACGCCCGTCGGGCAACTTGGTGAGACCGGCAGCTTGTTCGCCGTGATGGAAGGTAGGCTTGAAGGGCTTGATCTGCTCCAGCAAGCGGTCGACCAGATCCTGGCCGGTGACCACGGGCAGGGCTGGAATGTCGTAGATCGGCTTTTCCGGATAAAGCTCGGTACATTGACCGCCCGGACGGTCCAGAATGTCGATGAGATGCGCCTTAAGGTCCAGGAGTCCCAGCTCGAACACGGCGAACAGGCCGGCAGGACCGGCGCCAATGATCACGACATCGGTTTGGATGGGTTCAGACATTTTATTTTACAGACTTCCCAAGTTATTTCCCCAACGTAACGCGACTTATAATTGTTAAAAATCTAATTTACAATAACTCATTGGTGGGCCATTTGTCTTATACAAGAGGCTGCGCCGCCCAGGACTATGACCCGCATGGACGTCCAGAATCAGAAGATTAAGCCTGCAGAACAATGCCATAGCATGACCGAGCTACGCCCTGAGATCGATTCTCTGGATCGCAAGCTGGTGACACTCCTTGCGCTGCGCCAGCGCTATATCGAACGGGCGGCCGAAATCAAAGCCCACCGGCAGGAAATCCACGACGAAGCTCGCATCGCCGACGTACTCGCCAAGGTGACGGTAGCGGCCGAACAGGCCGGTCTCAATACCACTATCGCCCGCGCTGTGTGGCGCGAGCTGATGGAACGCTCGATCGCGCTGGAGATGGAAGCGTTCGAAAAGCGCAACCAGAAAAGTGGAAACCGGCTTTCCGATTAGTTGCGCGACAAAAAAAGCCTTCAGCGCTTGAGATAGTTATGGATGAAGGTCTGCACCTCAACCGAAACGCCTGACAGCGTGCCGATGGCGAGCGAGGCATTGCCGCGATCACCTACCGGATCAATCGGCTCGGCCGCCGCCGCCGCATCGGCGAATTCGAAGGCGCCGATCCCGCGCGCCGCGCCTTTCAGCGTATGGGTGACTTCTTTCCAGCTTTTGGCGTCTTGAGCGTCGAGAATCGCGCGCAACCGCCCCACCATTTCGCTGATCTGGGTGTCGAAAAGCTGGAGCACTTCAGCATTCAGCGCCTCATCGCCGCCGGTGTAGCGGGATAGATGGGCAATATCGACGGCAGGCTTCATGGCTCGGGCCTCTTTGGCGAACGGGCGGGAGCATGCCGGTTTTAGGTCAATGGCCGGTTAAAACAGCCAGCCATTCCGCCGGAAATGGTGCCACACGGAAAAGAGCGCTGTGGAAATAGAGAAAGGTCCCGAATACCGCGGCGGCGACCGAAATCCGCCAGTCGACGATCTCCGGCGCCACAAATTGGTTGCGCTTTTTGCTAATAGCGATGAACGGGATAACCGAGGTTTGGGCCGCGATCCGCTCGAAATCGCCGGGGCGCTTGCGCGCGACTTTGCCGTCGATGACGCGGGTGCCGAAGAGGGCAAGCACCAGGAAAGTGGCGAAGAAGAGTGTGGCCGCCAGCGTCCCCTTGGCAACCAGATGAAAGCCCGCCCATATGGTCACACCCATCAGGAAGGGATGGCGGGTGACGCGCAACATGCCGTCGATATGGGCTTTTTCCTGGCCGGCGGAGGTCGGATTGCCGCGCAAAATGCCCGGAACCGCGAGAGCGAAGGCCGCCGCGATCACCACAAGCCCAAGGCTTTTCACCCACGCCGGGGGCACAAACAGAACAGTGTTCGCTGCGCTGACGCTGGCCGCATTGTAGGCGATGCAAAGCCAGACGATGGCGCCAAGCGAGGCCAATGCAAACAGCGGAATGTAGAGCTTCTCGCCGATCTTCGCAGTGATCAGGTCCCGCAGTTTGGTACCTGACACCAACAGATGAAGGCCCAAGAACAGACCCGCCGCCGCAATCAAATTTGCCATCGAACCCCCCCCCCACCAATCCGTCGCTCAGATTATCCCGAGGATAAACAGAAACATCCCTCGCGCTGTCATCACCAGCATGGTTAAACTTGACCCAGCCCCCCGGCCCGTGAGGAAGTTCCATGGCGACGCCGTCCATAACACCGCCGACCCTTATCCAGTCTCCCGACATTCCGGAAGATGCTGCGTTCGTCCGGGCCAAGCCCAAGACCGACATGAGCGCGATGGTAGGTCAAATTGCGGCAGGGTTTCTGGCGATTTTCTGGGCCGGCACAGCCGCGGCTTTTTTCTGGGGCATGTACCAGGATGTCTGGACGACGACCTTCAGCATCCGTGAGTTCGCCATCACACTGGCAGTGACGCTGGTGCCGCCGTGCCTGTTTATCACCATCGCCTGGATGCTGACCCGCGGTTATCAGATGTCGATCAACGCCGAACTCTTGGCGGATGCCACCGACCGGCTCTTTTCGGCCGATGAGACTGCTTCGCGCACTGCCGCGCGCCTCGGCCGGGTCGTCCGCCGCGAATTGGACGCGCTGAATGCCGGTCTTGATGGCGCCTTCACCCGCTTGCGCGCCCTCGAAAGCGTGCTGGAGAACCAGATTGCCGCCCTCGACGAAGCTGGGGCCCGGGTCGACGTCCGCGGCGAAGCGCTGGCCGCCCGTCTGACCCAGGAGCGTGAGCGCATCGAAGGCGTTGCCGACTCGCTGACCGATGCCGCCACCCGCGCCGGTGAGACCGTGGCCGGGCGCAGCGCCCAGCTCAAATCGATGATCGAAGCGGCGGAAACCAGCCTGAAAGCCGCCGGACTGAGTCTTGACACCCAGGCCGCCAGTTTCCGCGCCTCTGCCGGGGCCGCCGCCGAAGCGCCGCACGCCGCCGCGGTCGAACTCGACAAGCAGGCCAAGCGCATCGAATCCGTTGCCGATGCCGCCATGGCGCGGGCTGAATTCGTGCTTGGCCGCCAGGAACGTCACCGCACAGCGATGAATGAGCTGATGCAGCGCCTGAAGGAGGACTCGACAACCTTTGAACAGGCCCTCGCCACCCAACGCGCCACCTTTGAACAGTCGATCACCGCCTTCTCTAGCGAAACCCAAAAGTTCGAAAACCTGACCGGTGATGCCGAGCACAATCTCGAGCTCCTGATGGCCGGTGCCTCGATGCGCACCGCGCAACTGGCGCAGAGCTTCACCAAGGAAGCCGACCGGCTGAAGGAAATCGGCGATGCCGCCAACAACACCATCGCCCATCTGATCGGGGCGCTGCAGGAAGCCGGTGTCGGCGCCCAGACGCTGATCGGCGAGACCGCAGGCCAAGCCAAGGCCGATGCCAAGGCGCTGGTGGGTGAAGCAATGGCCGAATGCGAGCGCTTGTTGCGCACCGCCGCCCAGCTCTCGGCCGAAGCCAACGAGATCCGCGATGCGCTCGCCGGCGCCGTATCGGAAGTGGAAAAGCATCTGCTCAATCTGCCGAAGGTTGCTCAGCAGGAAGCTCAGCGCGTGCGTCAGATGGTTCACTCCGAGACCGAGGAGATCCTCGACCTGTCAGCCCGCACGCTCTCCACCATCCATGCGCGCACCGCCTCGCGCAGCACCCCGTCGGAAGCCCACCGCGACGAACCGGCCGGCAATTCTGACAACGAAGGCCTGCGCGGGCTGGCCCGCAAGCTGACCTCGCGCAGCTCTAAGAAGCCCGAGGAAACCAAAGGCAAATGGCAGATGTCGGCGCTGCTTGCCGCCGTCGAAGACAAGGATTCGCACAAAGATCTGCGTCCCGCCGCCGCTGCGGCGCTCGGCGCGTTGCAGGCGGCGCTGAACGATATGGCGATCGATCTCGACGCAATTTCGGCCGATGTTCAGCCGCATGAGGACGAGTGGCGCCGCTATCTCGCCGGGGACCGTGCCGTGTTTGCCCGCAAGCTCGCCACCACTCTCGACGAAGACAGCGTCCATCGCATCACCACGCTCTATCGCGACAATGCCCGCTTCCGCGATAGCGCCAACGTCTACATGGAGGAATTCGAGGCACTGCACACCCGCGCCCGCCAAGGCGACGGCGGCGGCCTGCTCGCTCCGACGATCCTGTCGTCCGATACCGGCAAGATCTATCTGACCATCGCCTATGCGCTGGGAAGATTGTAAGCCACGCTTACAACACTCTCCTGAGACGGGCGGCATAGAACCCATCCATGCCGCCCTTTTCTTTGAGGTGGCAGGGCAGGGTACGCAGATCGCCGGCCGCATCGATGAATTCGCTGTGCCCGAAAACATCGGCCGACGTCGCCGGCACGCGTTGGAATTCCGCGTGCCGTGCCAGAAAGGCTTCGATCTGTTCCGGTCCTTCTTCGCGTTCCAACGAGCAGGTGGCAAACACCAACACGCCGCCCGGCGCCGTCATCTCGGCAGCGGCATCGACGAGATCACCCGCCGCAGCCGCGCACAGCGTCACGTCGCTGGCGTTCTTGATCCAGGGCAGTTCGGGATGGCGGCGAATGGTGCCGGTGGCGCTGCACGGTGCATCGAGCAAAACGAATGGCGCTAGCTCCGCCGGCCGCCAAGCGCGCGCATCGTCGATCACATAGTCGGCAGTAAGTTTCAGCCGCGCCAGATTGGCTTTGAGCTGCTCCATACGGGTGGCTTCGCGCTCGACCGCGATCACCTCGGCGCCCGCCGCGGCCAATTGTGCCGTCTTGCCGCCCGGCGCGGCGCACAGATCAATGACGCGAGCGCCTTTGACATCGCCAAGCAGCAGCGGTGGCAGCGTCGCGGCCGCATCTTGCACCCACCAGTCGCCATCGCCGTAACCCGGCATGGTATCGACTCGCACGGGGTCTTTCAGTCGCCAGATCGGCCCGAACAGTGGTTCCGCCCCTTCGATGCTCGTGGCACCTTTGGTCACGATATCAAGCGGCGGCACGCCTTGATGCGCCGCGGCAATCGCCCGCGCGGTGTCCTCGCCGTAAGTATCGATCCAGCGCCCAAACAGCCAGTCGGGCACATTGAGCGCGGCCGCATCCTGGCCCTCGACTACCGCTTTGCCTTCGCGCGCGACGCGCCGCAGCACGGCGTTGATCAGCGGCTTGAAATGCACCGCTTTAGAATCGGCCTGCGCCAGACGGTTGGCGCCATCCACGGCGGCATGCGGCGGCACGTCGAGAAACACCAGTTCGCAGGCACCAGCGAGCAAGATTTCCGGCACTGGCCCGGCCCGGTTGCGCGCCGGCGGTTTGGGTACGAAGTGACGGATCAGATCTTCCAATTGTCCGAGGCGCCGCAATGTTTCGGCGGCGATAGCGCGAGCAAATCCGGCATCACGCGGATCAAGGGCGTGACTTGCTTCCAGTGCCACATCGAGCGGCTTACGCCGCCTGAGCACGTCGGAGAGGATTTGCAGGGCCGCTTGCCGCGCCGCCAGGCCGGCGTCCGCGCTCAACCCCAAGGTCCTTTACGCGGCACGTCGAACACGCCGCTGGGTGCCGGACCGCTGATCGCCGCGCCGCCCGCCATGGCGCGCAGCCTTGCGATGCGTTCGGCCGTCGGCGGGTGGCTGGCAAACAATCCGGCAATACCGCCGCCCGACAGCGGATTGACGATGAACATATGCGCCGTCGCCGGATGGGCGTCGGCTTCCGGGTTCTGGGTAATTTCAGCCGCGCTTTCAATGCGCGACAGGGCTGACGCCAGCCACAGCGGATGACGCGAGATTTCAGCGCCCGCCTTGTCAGCTTCGAACTCACGGGTACGGCTGATCATGGACTGCACCAGCACCGCGGCGATCGGTGCCAGGATCGAAATCAAGAGCACGGCGACGATATTGCCCCCCTCACGCCGGTTACCGCCACCGAAGAACAGAGCGAAATTGGCCAGCATGGAAATCGCGCCGGCGATCGTCGCGGTGATGGTCATGGTCAGGGTATCGCGATTGCGCACATGGCCGAGTTCGTGCGCCAAGACACCCGCCAGTTCCTCGTCATTGATCCGGTTCAGCAGCCCGGTGGTGGCGCACACCGCAGCGTGCCCAGGATCGCGGCCGGTGGCAAAAGCATTGGGCTGGTCGTTTTCAACGATGCAGACCCGCGGCATCGGCAGTCCGGCGGCGCGGCTGAGATCACGGACGATGCCATAGAGACGTGGCGCGGTGCGCTCGTCGACCTCCTGCGCGGTGTACATGCGCAGCACGACCTTGTCCGAGTTCCAATAAGCAAAGGCGTTGGTGCCCACCGCAAACAGGAACGCCATCATCATGCCGGTTGGCCCGCCGATCAGAAAGCCGATCGCCACAAACAGCCCGGTCAGGGCGGCCATCAGGATGCCAGTGCGCAGCGTGTTCACGAAAGTCCTTCCAGGATCGTTGCTGCTGTGATGTATGGTGTCCTGCCAGCCAGTCAAGTGACGGAAAGACCATGGCAAAAACCCCGCAAGACGTAATCAAGGCCCGGATCGCCGCGGCCGCAGCCCGCGCCCTCACGGAAGCCGCAGCACGGCGCCAAGCCGCCGCCGCGCGCCCGCCGCTGCCAAAAGAGTTGGGCGGCCGCGGCGGCCCCGAGCCAACCCGTTATGGCGATTGGGAAAAGAAGGGAATTGCGTCGGACTTTTGAGCCTCTTGCAAGCGGGCGCCGAAGGGTCCATTTAACAAAAGACCGCTATAAGCGAATTGGAAGCATTCTATGTTTATCCAGACCGAGTCGACGCCAAACCCGGCCACCCTCAAATTTCTGCCCGGCCGTGAGGTCATGGGTGAGGGTCGGGTTGCCGATTTTGACAGTGCCGAAGCTGCCGGGCGGTCGCCGCTCGCGCGTACTCTGTTCGAAATCCCGCAAGTTGGGCGGGTATTTTTCGGCGCCGATTTCATCTCAGTGACCAAGACCGACGGCGATTGGAAGCACCTGAAGCCCGGCATCCTTGCCGTGATCATGGAGCATTTCACCCGCGAACTGCCGCTGATCGACACCGCAGCCGAAGAAGCCGAGCCCGCCGCGGAAGACGAGTCTGAAGTGGTGGCGCAGATTCGCGATTTGATCGAGACCCGCGTGCGCCCGGCGGTGGCTCAGGATGGCGGCGACATCATTTACCACGGCTTCGATGTGGCGAGCGGTGTCGTGTTCCTGCACATGCGCGGCTCCTGCGCCGGCTGCCCGTCGTCGACCATGACGCTGAAGAACGGCATCGAAAATCTGCTCAAGCACTACATTCCCGAAGTCAGCGCGGTCGAAGCAGTTTAGGGTTGCGCTCCGATTCCTGACCCGAGGGTTGCCGTGGCGATCAATGACGAATCTCTGGATGTAATCTTCCGTGCCGCGCGCAGCCATCGTGCGTGGCTGGATAAGCCGGTGTCGCCCGCGATCCTGATGGCGATCTACGATTTGGTGCGCTGGGGACCGACCGCGCTCAATGCGGGTCCGTTGCGCCTCGTTTATGTTGTGTCGCCTGAAGCCAAGGCGCGTCTGAAGCCGCATCTGGTCCCCGGCAATGTCGACAAGACGCTGGCCGCGCCGGCCACGGCGATCCTGGGCTTCGATGTCGACTTCCCCAAGACGCTGGCCGAACTCAATCCCCACAGCCCCAAGCTCGCGGAAGGTTTGACCGATAAGACGGCAAATGAAGTGCTGGCATTCCGCAACGGCACGTTACAGGGCGGCTATTTCATCATTGCGGCGCGTGCGCTGGGGCTCGATTGCGGGCCGATGTCCGGCTTTGACAACGGCGGGGTTGATCGCGAGTTCTTCGCCGGAACGTCGGTAAAATCGAACTTTTTGTGCAACATTGGATATGGTGACGCGGCAAAGCTGCACCCGCGGGCGCCCCGCCTCTCCTTCGATGAGGCCTGTCGGATTGTCTGAGCGCCTCCTTGCGGTCGACACCACGTTCGGCGCGTGTTCCGCGGCGGTTTTTCAAGGCACGCAGGTTGTGGCCCGGCGTTTCGAGGTTATGCAGCGCGGTCACGCGGAAGCGCTTGCTCCGATGGTCGAAGCGGTGATGCGCGAAGCCGGTCTCGCCTTCGCCGATCTCGACAAGCTTGCCGTCACCACCGGTCCCGGCTCCTTCACCGGCCAGCGTGTCGGTCTCGCTTTCATGCGCGGACTCAAAGTGGCGCTTGGCAAACCGCTCGCAGGGGTCACCAGTCTCGCTGCCATGGCCGCCGAGGCGCTGGCGGACTCCGGCCTTGAGGTTGCGGCTGCGGTGCACGATGCCAAGCGCGGTGAGGTTTACATCGAAACCACCGCCGGCTTTGCCGCGCAGGTGATGACCGTCGCCGATGCGCAGCGCCTGTTGTCTGCATTCCCGTCGCTGGCGCTCGCCGGAACCGGCGCGGCCTTGATGGCCCATCCGTCTGCGTGCGTTCTGCCGATCACCGCGCCTGATGCGGTATGGGTGGCGCGTCTGGCCGGGAACATCGAAGAAACCGACATAACGCCGCGTCCGCTTTATCTGCGCGCCCCCGATGCGAAGCTTCCCAAGCCCGTGTGCGCGCGATGATCATGCGATTGGCTGAAATCGGCGAAGCGCCAGTGCTCGCGGCCCTGCACGGGCAATGCTTCGACGAAATCTGGAACGCCGCGGCGATCGCCGAGTTGATGGCCGCTCCAGGCACCTTTGCCCTCGTCGACGAGGACCAGACCGGTTTTATTCTGGTGCGGACGGCCGGTGGGGAATGCGAGGTTTTGACCCTCTGTGTGGCACCTGCGACGCGACGCCGCGGTGTAGCCACAGTCTTGGTTACGGCCGCTGCCGAACGCGCTGCCGAAGCTAACGCCAATGTTATGTTTCTCGAGGTCAATGCCACGAATAACCCTGCAATCGTGCTGTATAAGCGGCTCGGCTTTGGCGCCGTGGGGTTACGCAAAGGGTACTACGCGGTACCACACGGCATGCGCGAAGATGCCCTAGTCCTGCGCGCGTCAATTCCACTTCTCCGGGTAGGCTTTTCATTGCAACTCGGATAGAGTCGCACTCTCAAGGGAGCAGGGGAACGCTATGACGCGGATCGAAAAACTCTGCGTTGACAAGGGGCTGCGGATGACTGAGCAGCGCCGGGTCATTGCGCGCGTGCTGTCGGACGCTGCCGACCATCCGGATGCCGAGGAGTTGTATCGGCGGGCGTCGGCACTGGACCCGCATATCTCGATTGCGACTGTTTATCGAACGGTGAAGCTATTCGAGGACGCGGGCATCCTTGAGCGGCATGACTTCCGCGACGGCCGTTCACGCTACGAGGAGACGCCGGAGTCGCATCACGATCATTTGATCGACGTGCAGTCGGGCAGCGTCATCGAGTTCCGTAACGAGGAAATCGAGCGGCTTCAGCGCCGCATCGCCGAAGAACTCGGTTTCGAATT
This sequence comes from Alphaproteobacteria bacterium UBA1301, assembly GCA_002307725.1. GTDB lineage: Bacteria > Pseudomonadota > Alphaproteobacteria > Micropepsales > Micropepsaceae > Rhizomicrobium. The sequence goes on from DBUB01000002.1 coordinate 199,287, forward strand.
GGTCGATCACCGGTTAGAGCTTTACGGTGTTCCCAAGAAGCCGCGTTAAGCATGCCCACCCTCAGAGCGTTCTGCCTAGCCCTCGCATTTTTTGGGCTGACGGCGTTGAGCGCGCCTATTCAATGGCTGTCGATCCGCTTTGGCTGGAAGCTGCAGAAGAGCTATCCCCACGCCTATCATAAGTTCCTCTGCCGTTTGTTCGGTATCCGCCTGCATGTGATCGGCAAGCCAATCCAAGATCGCGGTGTTTTGATGGTGGCCAATCACGCCGGATATTTCGACATCCTCATCATGTCGGCGGCGGCGGCCGTATCGTTTGTTGCCAAGTCGGAAGTGGTCCATTGGCCATTGTTCGGGTTGATGGCTAAGTTGCAGCGCTCGGTTTTCGTCGACCGGTCCCGTCGGTCTGCCGTCGCGGAATCGGCGGCGGTCATTCGCGAGCGCCTGCGTCAAGGCGATGCGTTGATGTTGTTTCCGGAAGGAACTTCCACCGACGGCAACCACGTTATTTCGTTCAAGAGCGCGCTGATGGGCGCGGTGGAATCCGATATCGGCACGGATGACCACACCGAATATGCGCCAGTGCAACCGGTGTCGATAACCTATGTCGGTTTCCACGGAATTCCCTTAGGGCGCGAAACGCGGCCCTTTTTCGCCTGGTACGGCGACATGGAGCTATTGCCGCATGTGTGGGAGGCATTCAAAACCGGTCCTCTCGATGTGGTGGTGGAGTTCCACGCTCCGCTCAAGGTCGGGCCGGGTTGCGGGCGCAAACAAATCGCGGTTTTGGCCGAAAACCTGTGTAGGCAAGGCCAGCTTCGGGCTTTGCAAGGCAATTGGGGCGAGCCTCCGGACGATCCGGCCGCCGCCCCGGCTTGACGGTTTCTTGTTTTCCTCGAAGCCATCGAACATAACCAGCCCATGAAGCGGCTTTTCATCAAGACCTATGGCTGCCAGATGAACGTCTACGATTCCGCCCGCATGGCGGATTTGTTGGCGCCGCTCGGCTTTACCGCGACCGATACCCCCGACGACGCCGACATGGTGATCCTCAACACCTGTCACATTCGTGAGAAGGCGGCGGAGAAGGTCTATTCCGAGCTCGGCAAGCTGAAGCTTCTGAAACAAGCGCGGGCGGCCGATGGCGGACGCCTGATCGTCGCCGTGGCCGGATGCGTCGCCCAGGCCGAAGGCGCCGAGATCATCGCGCGCCAGCCCGCAGTCGACATTGTGGTCGGCCCGCAATCCTATCAGCGGCTGCCCGAAATGATTGCGCGGGTCAGCCGCGGCACCGGTCACGCGCTCGAAACCGATTTTCCGGCGCAAGACAAATTCGACTCGCTGCCGGCGCACACCGCGCACGGTGCTCCTACTGCGTTTCTCACGGTGCAGGAAGGTTGCGACAAGTTCTGTACTTTCTGCGTCGTGCCCTACACCCGCGGCGCCGAGTTTTCGCGCCCCGTGGCGCAAGTCATTGCCGAGGCCAAAACGTTGGTGGACAGCGGCGCGCGTGAAATCACGTTACTCGGCCAGAACGTCAACGCCTATCGCGGCACCGGTCCCGACGGCAAGGCGTGGTCGCTGGCCAAGCTGGTCAAAGCCCTCGCCACCATCGACCACCTTCAGCGCCTGCGCTATGTCACCTCGCATCCGCGCGACATGACGGACGATCTGATCGCCGCCCATCGCGACATCCCCATTCTGATGCCGTATCTGCATCTGCCGGTGCAGGCCGGATCCGATACCATTCTCGCCGCGATGAACCGCGGTCATACCGCGGCCGATTATTTGAAGCTGGTGGAGCGCATTCGCGCCGCCCGTCCCGACATCGCGCTGTCGGGCGATTTCATCGTCGGCTTTCCGGGCGAGACCGATGCCGATTTCGCTGCCACGCTCGATCTCATATGTGCGGTGAACTACGCGGGGGCCTATTCGTTCAAATACAGCGCCCGTCCCGGAACGCCAGCCGCCGCGAGCGCGCGCCAAGTTCCCGAAGAGGTGAAAGACGCCCGCCTCGCCGAATTGCAAGGGTTGCTCACCGCACAACAGAAGGCGTTCAACGCCTCTTGCGTCGGCCACACTTTCCCGGTGCTGTTTGAGCATCCCGGCCGCAAGGCCGGCCAAGCGGTCGGCCGCTCGCCTTATCTGCAATCGGTTCATGTCGAGGACGCTCTGCCACTGACCGGCACGATTGCCCAAGTGCGGATCGAGGCCGTCCTGTCCAACAGCTTGAAAGGCGTTTTGGTCTCTCAAGGCACCCGCGAAAAGGCACTCGCCAATTGAACGTGAAAAAGCCTTCCAAGCTGACGCTGGAATTTTCCGACAACAAACTATTGCTCGATCTCTCGGGCCCGCATGTGAAAAACTTTGTGCGGCTGGAGCACAAGCTCGGCGTCAAAATAGGCCAGCGCGGCAATATCATTTCGATCGAAGGGGCCGAACGCGAGAAAGCGGCGCAGGTGCTGCGCGCGCTTTATGCCCGCCTCGAAGCTGGCGAAACAGTCAGTACCGCCGAGTTCGACACCGAGCTTAGGTTCTCTGCCGAAGGCGACAAGCAGGTTGCATCCTCGGCCGGTTCCGCCACCCTCACCACCTGGACTGGGCGCACGCTCCGGGCCCGTTCGCGGGCGCAGATTGCTTATCTCGATCTGATGCGCACCCACCCTCTCGTGTTCGGCGTCGGGCCGGCGGGCACTGGCAAGACCTATCTCGCCGCCGCCTTCGGCGCCTATCTCCTGCACAAGCGCCAAGTCGAGCGGCTGATCCTGTCGCGTCCGGCGCTTGAAGCGGGTGAGCGTCTCGGCTTTCTGCCCGGTGACCTGAAAGAGAAGGTCGATCCTTACCTGCGCCCGCTCTACGACGCGCTGTTTGACGTCATCGGCGAGCCGTGCCTGAAACTGATGGAACAGGGGGTCATCGAAGTGGCGCCGCTGGCCTTCATGCGCGGCCGGACACTGGCGCACGCCTTCGTGATCCTGGACGAGGCCCAGAACTGTACCTCGCCGCAGATGAAGATGTTTCTCACCCGCTTGGGCGAAGATTCACGCATGGTGGTGACCGGCGATCCTTCGCAAAGCGATCTGCCCGGCGGGCGCCCCGAGGGACTTGGTGAGGCGCTCGACATTCTCTCTGGCATCGAAGGCGCCGCGGTGGCGCGGTTTTCGGAAGCCGATGTGGTCCGCCACGCTCTCGTCACGCGGATCGTCGCCGCCTATAATGCCGCTGGAGAGGTGCGCGAAAAAAATCCGTCAAGCCCGCGCAAGGGACAGGTTTGAGCCTTACGCTCGAAATCCAGGACGCCAGATGGCGCAAGCTGCGCGGGATTTCCGCACGCCTGAAAAAAGCCGTCTGCGCCGCGCTCCACGCGGCCGGTGCTGATGAGACTGCTGCTTTGACCGTGCTGCTAACCACCGACAAGCGCGTGCAAGCGCTCAATCGCGACTTCCGCGGATTCGATAAGCCGACCAACGTTTTATCGTTTCCAACGACCTCCAACGAATATATCGGCGATATTGCCATTGCTTATGGTGTCACCGCCAAAGAGGCCAAGGCATCGGGTAAGACGCTGCTGGATCACGCCACCCATCTCATCGTTCACGGCGTGTTGCATCTTTTGGGCTATGATCACGTCACGCCGCGAAAAGCACGCGTGATGGAGCCGATGGAAACGCGTATCCTGGCGTCACTAAACATCGCTGATCCTTACGAGGAACAATGAGCACCGCTGATACCGATGACGACAAAGCCCCGTCGCTGCTAAAGCGGCTGGCGCAGATGTTGCGCGGCGACAATGCGGCGGCCTCGATGCGCGAGACCTTGGAAGAAGCGATCGAAGAAGCTGACCGGCAGTCCCCGGGCTTGTCCGACCAGGAACGCATCATGCTCGCCAATCTCCTCAAGTTCGGCGAATTGCGCGTTAAGGATGTGATGGTGCCGCGCGCCGACATCGTGGCGGTGGAGGAATCGACTCCGCTCTCCGAACTGATTCTGCAATTCCGCGAGGCGCAGCATTCGCGCCTGCCAGTCTATCGTGAAACACTCGATGACCCCATCGGCCTCGTTCATTTGAAAAGCGTTCTGCAGCAACTCGAAATTAAGGACGACGGGGCGTTCACTCTGCGCGAGGCGCCGATTTCCGCCATCAAACACGACATTTTGTTCGCTCCGCCGTCGATGCCGGCGCTCGATCTGTTGCTCAAGATGCAAGCCACCCACATTCATCTCGCGCTTGTCATCGACGAATACGGCGGTACCGACGGTCTGGTCTCGATCGAGAACATCATCGAGGAAATCGTCGGCGACATCGCTGACGAGCATGACGAGGAATCGCCGCAGGCGCGTCCCTTGCCGTCGGGCGGCTTCATCGCCGATGCCCGCATCGATCTTGAGGATTTCAAGGCCGAGACCGGAATCGAATTTCCCGTTGATGAGGACAGCGAAATCGATACCCTTGGCGGCCTCGTCGTGTCGCTGCTTGGACGTGTGCCCCAGCGCGGCGAAATCGTTGCCCATCCAAACGGGACCGAGTTCGAAGTGCTGGAAGCCGATCCGCGCCGGGTCAAGCGGCTGTTGATCCGCCCGCCCAAGGAAAATCCGCCCAAGGAAAGTCCGCAGAAGCATGAGTGACACGTTGCCCGGATATCTGGCGCGCGCCGGCGCTTATGTGCGTGCTCTCTCCGGCTGGCCGCGGTTTGGCTTTGCTTTTGCCGCCGGTCTCATCTCGGCGCTCGGCTTTGCCCCGTTCAATCTTTTTCCGGCGCTGCTCTTGGGTTTCGCAATGCTGGTGCTGCTGATTGACAGCACCAGCGCCGGTCCTCGTCCCATCCGCACGGCCGCCACGCTCGGCTGGGCCTTCGGCTTCGGCCAATTCCTGCTGGGCCTGCACTGGATCGCTTATTCCTTCTTCATTTTTCCCGGTACGAATGAATGGCAACTGCCGTTTCTCTTGTTCTTTTTCCTTCTGCTTGCCCTTTTCCAAACGGTTGTGTGCGCCGCGGCGGCAAGGTTTTGGCGTCCGGGCCCGGCGCGCATTGTCCTCTTTGCCGTTCTGTACGGCCTCGCCGAATGGCTGCGCGGCCATATCCTCACCGGCTTTCCCTGGAACATCCCCGCGTATGGCTGGGGCGCTTCGCTCGCCGTGCTGCAATCGACGGCGCTGTTCGGCGCCTACACCCTGTCGCTTCTGACGGTCCTGTTCGGTGCGAGCCTTGCCGAATTGTTTCAGGCGCAGCCCAAATGGAAGCTGCCTGCCGTGCTCGCCGGCCTATTTGCTCTGTTCTTTATCGGCGGTGCGGTGCGGCTTTGGATCTCGCCCACGGCGACCGTTGCCGGCGTCGAATTGCGGCTGGTCCAGCCCAATGTTCCGCAAGTGGAAAAATACCAGCGCCGTTATACGCTCCGTAATTGGCGCCGCCTGATCGAGCAATCTGGGGCGCCCGGCCATCCCACGCTCATCATCTGGCCCGAAGCCGCCCCGCCATTTCTGCTCGACGAACAGCCGCTGGCGCTGCAGCAAATTGCGAATATTACGGCCAAAGGACAGGGGCTTATCACCGGCGCAATCCGCCGCGAATTCGCGGCGGATAATGCCGTACGTTATGCCAACAGCCTATTTGTCTTCGGCAAAGGCGGGACGCTGCTTGCGACTTATGACAAGTCGCATCTGGTGCCGTTTGGCGAATATCTGCCGTTTGAAAAAACGCTTACCGCGTTGGGCCTCAAAAAGCTCACCGGGATCGACGGCGGCTTTGCGCCCGGCGACGGCCCTAAGACCTATGCATTGCCCGGCGTCGGCATGCTAACACCATTGATATGCTATGAAATATTGTTTCCCGGTGAAGTTGTAGGCGTTCAGCGTCCAGACTGGTTGGTCAATGTCACCGACGATTCGTGGTTCGGTCCGTGGGCTGGTCCGCGGCAACATCTTTTGGTCGCACGTGTGCGAGCCATCGAAGAAGGACTGCCGGTCGCGCGCGCCGCAAATACCGGCATTTCCGCAATCATCGACCCCTTTGGGCGGATCACCCAACAGCTTAAGTTGGATGAAATGGGTGTTCTCGACGGGCCCCTTCCCGCAGCGATTGCGTCAACCCCATTTTCGCGTTTTGGCGACTGGTGGTTCGCAGTCATGGTATGCGCAATGGTCGCTTTGACAGTTGTGTTTTTTCCAAAGGAAAATGACTCTCACCGCGCCGGATAGTATGAATTCGTCCTTCGCATGTGGTATCCGATAGATAGAACTTCATCTCCAACCTTAAGTTTACGACCTTGCCAAAAAAACAAGCCAATCCGATCGACGGCCAAGTGGGCAACCGACTTCGCCTGCGTCGCATGATGATCGGGATGAGTCAGGAAAAGCTGGGCGAGTTGCTCGGCCTGACGTTTCAGCAGGTACAGAAGTACGAAAAGGGTGTGAACCGAATCGGTGCGGGCCGTCTCTTCGAGATTGCGCGCATTCTCGGCGTTCCGATTCAGTACTTCTATGAGAGCGTGACCGAACAGCTCGCGAGCACACCGGGTTTTGCCGAACGCGATTCCCAACCCGTGCTTGAATTTGTTTCGAGCGGCGACGGTCTTCAACTCTCTCTCGCGTATATGCGCATCAAGGATCCCAAGGTGCGCAAGCGTGTGCTTGATCTCGTCAAGTCCCTGGCCGAGGACACCTCGGAAAACGCGAAGTAGCGCGTTTTTCTGATATCAGCTGGCGAGCCACTGTGCCGCCTGCGGCTTTAGTTTGATCCCTGCCTCCCGCCCAGCGCGTGCCGCTTCCTCTTTCCCGCATCCGATGTGATTGACGACAAAACTCGTTGTCACCGAACCGGAACCGTCGGGTGCCAGCACTTCTCCTCTGAACGATAATTTTGCACCGTCGAATGTCGCAAGCCCCGCGATCGGTGTCTTGCAGGATCCGTCGAGCGCCGCCTGGAACGCGCGTTCGCAGCCGAGCGCGATCGCCGTCGGCAGGTGATCGAGCGGCGCCACCGCCGCCGCAGCGCGCGCATCGGCTTCGCGGATTTCGACTCCGATCGCCCCTTGCGCCAGCGACGGCAGCCATTCATCCGTAGGCAGAATTTCTGTAACCTGTTCTTGCAGCCCGAGTCGCCTGAGGCCCGCCAGTGCCAGCAGAATGGCCTCTATGCCGCTTTCGCCCAGCTTCCTGAGCCGGGTGTCGATGTTGCCGCGCAACAAGACGGGAACAAGATCTGGGCGCGCCCGCTTCAGCTGCGCCGCCCGGCGCACCGAACTCGTCCCTACCCGCGCACCTTGGGGAAGCGCTTTCAGCGACGGGGCGATTCGAGAAAGGAACACATCCGCTGGATTTTCGCGCTCCAGAATGGCTGCCAGCACCAGCCCCCGCGGTAGAGTTACCGGTACATCCTTCATGGAATGGACCGCCAGATCGATGGTACCGGCCAGCAGCGCCGCTTCGAGTTCCTTGGTAAACAGGCCTTTACCCCCGGCATCGGCCAACGGGCGGTCCTGGATGCGATCGCCGGTGGTCTTGATAAGAACGATGTCTGTGGGTGTCCCGGCGGCGGCAAAGGTACGCGCCACCATCTCGGCCTGGGCCGTAGCCAGACGCGAACCGCGAGTCCCGATGCGAAGAGCGCTTTCCGCCATGGTTTTTTTCGATTACAGCCTTTTGTCGTGACAGAACAGCCTGCCGACCAGCGTTCCTGGACCATTTTGGGGATTGAAACGAGCTGCGATGAGACCGCCGCCGCGGTGGTGCGCGGCTGCCCGCCCGGTCCGGGCCAGATTCTGTCGGATGTGGTGTTCAGCCAGCTTGAGGAACATCGCCCTTACGGCGGCGTGGTGCCGGAGATCGCCGCCCGCGCGCATGTCGAATTGATTGACGGGATCGTCACGCGCGCGCTCGCCGACGCCGGGCTAAAGCTCGCCGAAGTCGATGCTGTGGCGGCCACTGCTGGGCCCGGTCTGATCGGCGGCGTGATGGTCGGCCTACTCACTGCCAAGGCTTTGGCGCTCGCCGCAGGCAAGCCACTCATTGCCGTCAACCATTTGGAAGGTCACGGCTTTTCTCCACGACTCTCGGATGGGGTCAAGTTCCCGTACCTGCTGCTGCTGGTCTCCGGCGGCCATTGCCAGCTGTTAGGTGTCGAAGGGCCAGGGCGCTTCCGTCTCTACGGTACCACCATCGACGATGCCGCCGGTGAGGCCTTCGACAAAACCGCCAAGCTGCTCGGCCTGCCATACCCCGGTGGGCCCAGGATCGAGGTTTTGGCGCGCGACGGTAATCCGGCCCGTTACACTTTGCCGCGGCCGATGCGCGGGCGCGCCGGTGCCGATTTTTCCTTCTCCGGTCTCAAGACCGCCGTCCGCCAATTGATCCAGACGGGGGATGTGGACCAAGCCGACGTTGCTGCCTCCTTCCAGGCCGCCGTGATCGACATCCTGATCGACCGCGCCACTGCCGCGATGGCGATGTTCCGGCGCGATTTTCCGGACGAACCGGCGCCCGCATTCGTGGTTGGTGGTGGCGTCGCCGCCAATGGTGCGATCCGCGAGAAGCTGGCGCAGCTCGCCGCCGCCAAGGGTTTCGGCTTCAACGTGCCGCCGGTGCACCTGTGCACTGACAACGCCGCAATGATCGCTTGGGCCGGCATTGAAAACGCGGCGCTGGGCCGGTTCGATTCCTTCGCGGCACCCGCGCGCGCCCGCTGGCCGCTTTACCCGCAAGAGGTGCCATGAAGATCGCCACCTGGAACATCAATTCGGTGCGCCTCAGGGCGCCGCTGGCGGCGCGGTTTTTGCGCGAACATGCTCCCGACGTCCTTGCCTTACAGGAAACCAAGTGCCCCAATGATCTGTTCCCAGTCAAGGAGTTCGCGAGGCTCGGCTATGAGCATCAGGCCGTACACGGACAAAAGGGCTATCATGGCGTCGCCATTGTCTCACGCCTGCCGTTCGTCGCGCAAAAGGTCGGCGATTATTGCCGCGAAGGCCACTGCCGCCATATCTCAGTGACATTCGAGAACGGCCTGGAGCTGCACGATTTCTATGTCCCAGCCGGCGGCGATATTCCCGATCCGGAGCAAAATCCGAAATTTGCCCACAAGATCGATTTTCTCCAGCGCCTCGAACAGAAATTCAAAAAACGCAAGGATGGCGCCAAGACTCCGGTCATGCTGGTCGGCGATCTTAATGTCGCGCCGCTCGAAAATGACGTCTGGAACCACAAGCAGCTTTTGAAAGTCGTTAGCCACACACCGATCGAAACCAGCCTGCTGAATGCCGCGCGAGCCGCCTTCAACTGGATCGATGTGACACGCCAGTTCGTCCCCGCGTCGGAAAAAATCTTTTCATGGTGGAGCTACCGCGCTGCCGATTGGGAAGCGTCCGATCGCGGCCGTCGTCTCGACCACATCTGGGCCAGCCCGGCCTTGAAAGGCGCTATCAAAAACCAAGCGATCATTAAAAAGATGCGCGGCTGGGAAAAAGCGTCCGACCATGTCCCGATTATTGCCGAAATTGATGTGTAATCTCGCGGCATGAGGATCGCTCTTCTTCGTCACGGCCCCACCGATTGGAACGCGCAAGGACGCGTGCAAGGCACCGTCGATACGCCGCTGTCGGAAGACGGCAAGGCGAAGATGCGGACACTGAAGCCGCCGGAAGGCTTTGACGCCGCTGTGGTCTATTGCAGTCCCAAGCTGCGCGCGCGCCAAACCGCCGCTTGTCTCGGGCTGGGGAATGTCCATCTCGATCCGCGGCTCGCCGAACAAAACTGGGGTGATTGGGAAGGCCTTACCCGCACCGAAATGCTGGCGCGCGACGGCGAGGATGCGTTTGAGCGTTCCGGTCGCGGCATCGCCTTTCGTCCCCCCGGCGGCGAATCCACCGGCGAATTGCACGCCCGCGTAAGGAACTTCTTCCAAGACGTTGCGGCCAAAGGCGAAGATGCCATCGCGGTGTCGCATATGGGTGTGCTGCGCGCCGCGTATGTGCTCACCACCCATTGGGATATGGCCGCACCGATGCCGGCCGAGCTCGACCTTAAAGCCGCGCTGGTGCTCTCACTTGCCCCCGATGGCACGCCGACGATTGCGCAACTGAATGCGCCGCTACGCCAACGGTCTCTAGCCGAGCGATAACACACCTCACGTCATAGCCGTCTGGTTGCATCTATTCACCTGCCGGGTTCAAATGCGTGCACTATGGTGGGGCTGTGCGCATGGTGGCAGGGCATTTACAAACGACAGCGCCAACTCAGCCCCCTTATCCGGGCGAAGAGGCATCCGTCGATCAGTTATTGCGCCTTGCCGACGAATTCAGACAAGCGGCAAAAATACTGTTGCCTCGCAGTCGCAATAGCGAACCACTGTCGCGCGCGCCGTTTCGCCTTGTGGCAATTCATGCCATCGAACTATATTTGAACACACTGCTGTTGCACGTCGGCATTCCGCCCGACGCTATCCGCCCGACGCTATCCGCGCGATGGGCCATAATCTGGCTGCGCGGCTTGAGGCAGCCATCGCAAACGGTCTCAATCTTCGCAAACGCACGGCCGGACACTTGGCGGCTATGACCGCCAACCGCGAGTATTTGGTTTCCCGTTACGGCCCCGAATTGACGCAGACGACTTCGCAGATCAATCGCTTGACAGCAACCGTCGAGGAACTGCACGAGAAGGTTGGAAAAATCATCCGCAGCACACCGCCGCCGAAGGAGTGTATCACACCCTCGTATAAGCGCGCCCCTTCTCAATAAGGTCCCACCTCGAAGTTGATCGGGAACGAGATTGTGCCGGTCTTACGACCGCGCCTGATCACACCCAGAACGGCTCGGTCGCGCGAAAGGCTTTCCAACGCTTGTGCGTTTTGTGGGCAAAGGCGCCGCTGCGCGCTTGATGGAAACCTTGCAGCAAACCAGCGGCGTGACTGAGATCGGCTTGCAGCGATGCGCTTTCGGCTTCACCAATGAGAAGCCGTCCGAGCACCCCATGCACCTGCGCCACGTCGTTCAAGTGGCCCAGCATGTCTTGCAATTCCTTCAGCGGCTCGATCCAGCGCTTCACGGCCTTCGTCGGATAAAGCGGCGCGAAGAATTCCGCGGCATAGCGCAGTTTTTTGAGGGCGATGCGCAGCCGATGCCGCTTGGGCGGGGCAAGCTCCTGGAAATGGCGGCCGCGCGTTTTGGCGCGATGCAGTGCTTGGTCGAGCACTGACGGCGCCATGTCGCCGATCGTTTTTGGGCCGATTGTCTCGGGCTCGTGGGTCCAGGTCACGCAACGTGCCGCCGCGGCGACGTCCTCGTCGAACTGGCGGAATTCAGGGCTTGAGATTTGCGCCTCTGCGGTTTGCCAGGCGCCGTCGCGGAGCCGCTCGGCCCGCGCCGCCAAAATGTCGAAGCCCCGTCGCGATCCCAGCTCGGCGACCGCCGGCACGAACAGCTCGTCCAGGAACACGTCGAGATCGCGCGCCGTTCCGACCAGATTGATGAACACTTTCGCGCGCGCATCGAGCTCGGCGAGGGTTGGCGACTGCGTCAGCCTGAGCGCGGTGCGTAAGCGCCGCATGCCGACACGCAATTGATGCAAGCCTTCGCTGCAGTGTGCCTCCATCACCACCGGCACATTGGCGTTCACTTGCGCCAGGGTTTCGAACAGGATGACGCGCAAGGCCTCGTCCGGCGACACCATGGTGTCGAGCAAAGGCTGTCGCGCCGAAACCGGCACAAACAAAAGTTGCGGCCGCGCGGGCTCGCTCATAAATCCCCACAGATCCTTGTTATTTTAGGTATTCCGTACCGGAATCCCGGCGCTGGCAAGGGCTTCTTTGGCGTCCGCGATAGACCATTGACCGAAATGGAAAATCGACGCTGCCAGCACGGCGTTGGCACCGCCGTCGCGGACGCCCTCGACCAGATGTTGGAGCGTTCCCACCCCGCCCGAGGCAATCACCGGCACCGAAACCGCATCCGAAATTGCCCGGGTCAGCGGGATGTCGTAGCCGATCTTGGTGCCGTCGCGGTCCATCGAGGTGAGCAGGATTTCGCCGGCGCCGTAATCGACCAGCTTGATAGCGTGTTTGATCGCATCAATGCCGGTGGGGTTGCGGCCGCCGTGGGTGAAAACTTCGAACTTGCCCGGTGCCACTTGTTTGGCGTCGATCGCCGCAACGATGCATTGACTGCCGAATTTTTCGGCGCCTTCGCGCACGAATTCCGGCCGTTTGACAGCTTCGGTGTTGATCGAAACCTTGTCGGCGCCAGCCAGGAGCAAGCTGCGGATGTCATCGAGCGTACGCACGCCGCCGCCGACCGTCAGCGGCATAAAGCAAACATCAGCCGTCCGCCGCACCACGTCGAGCATGATGGCGCGCTTTTCGTTCGAAGCGGTGATGTCGAGAAAACAGAGTTCGTCGGCGCCCATGCGGTCGTAGAGCATCGCCTGCTCCACCGGATCGCCCGCATCGACCAGATCGACAAAGTTGACACCCTTGACGACACGGCCGTCCTTCACGTCCAGACAGGGAATGATGCGAACCTTGAGCATGGCGGTTCCGGGGCGAATGGCGAATAGGGAGTAGCGAAGTGGGGGAGGCGAGGCAAGGGATGCCGTTTGCGCGATTTAACCTTACTCGCTATTCGCTACTCCCTATTTGCTTTCTTCGCCGTTGCCGCGACATTAAACAGCGCCCGGCCCAGCACCGCTTCGGCAGGAACTGCTGTCGTTTTGCACATGGATTCGGCTTCCAAGAGCAGGTCGAGGGCATCGCCGAGCCTGGGCTCGGTCCATTTCTGGACCTGTATCTTGAACGCGTTGGTGCGCGAGAAATGCACCGGCGGCCTTAGCTTTTTCGTGGCGAATTCGACATTGTCGCCGCGGGCCACATCGGTCACCACCAGCAAGAGGCGCTGGAAATGCCCCATCGCTTGGCGCACCACCGCGATCGGCGAGATATCCGACGCCCATAACCGTTCCAGCGCTCGGTCAAGTTTTTTTATATCGCCCAGCCCTGCCGCGTCGCAGACCTCTTCCACCCGCGCTTCGGCCTCGTCGCCCATGGCGGCGCGCACGTCGTCGAGCAAAACCGTTTTCTGGCCGCGGCAGTACAGCGCCAGTTTTTCCAATTCTCGCCGGGTCACGCCGCGATCCGAGCCCAGCCTTGAGACCGCATCGGCCAGCGCATCGCCGGAAATCGAGAGGCCTTCGGCGCGGAGGCCATCGCGTACCACATCGGGCAAATCACGCGAGGTGTCGGGATAGCAGGGAATCGCTGCGGCGTTGTCGGCCTCTTCGAACACTTTGCGTAAGGCGGCGCCTTTGGCCAGATCGCCCGCTTCCACCACCAGCAGCGCATCGCCTTTGGGATCGTCGAGGAAGGTTTCGAATATTTTGGCGAGGCCGTTCCCGGCTCCACGCACCCGCACCACGCGCCGCCCGCCCAGCATTGAGATCGCGGCGGCCTCATCGGAAAGCCGCGCCGGATCTGCGGCCAGCGTCGCGTCGTCAAGATCGGAAACCCGGAACGGATCGGTGAGATCATCCACCACCGTTTTGAGCAGCGTCTCGGCCCGCTCGCGCGCCAGCCCTGCATCAGGGCCATAGATCAGCGCCGCGATCACACCCTTGGGCGGATTCTTCGCGGTACGGTCGGCATCGGAAGACTTGACGATCATTTCTTGGCTTGCTGGGCGAACCACACCGCGAGGTCGATGCGGATGCGGTCAGCGATGTCTTCGGCGGCACGACGGTCGGCATCTTGTTGCACTGCCAAGGTGGCGTAAGGCGACGACAGCACGTTATAGGCCGAAAGTCCGGTTTCGACGCCCTTGGTGATCATGGCGCCGGACCGTGCATCGGAGAGTTCGTACTCCGCCCGCAGGGTATCGTTATAGCGGGTGATTGCGGTCTGGGTGACGCCGCTCGTCGTGGTCTGGCTTTGCACGCCGATGGCTTCGCTCTTGGTGGTGAGCGTGACCTTGAGGCGGTAGCGCGCACCGCCCGCCTCGCTCTGGCCGTCGAGCCGGTCGATCAGCGAATTGCGCAGTTGATAGCCGAGCTGCTCCGGTACCGGCTCGACATAGATCGCGCGCAGCGTGTTCTGCATCGAACCGCCAGGCATGTTCGGCACGCCATACAGCGGATGAAAGCCGCAGCCGGACAATGAGGCGGCCAGGACAAGTCCGAACAGAAGCAGGCCCGCGTTTTTCATCCGTTGTCTCTCATACGACGATATTGACGATGCGATTGGGCACCACGATCACTTTCTTCGGTGTTTTGCCGTCTAGTGCGCGCTGCACGGTATCGACTGCCAGTGCCGCTTGCTCGGCGTCGGCCTTGTCGGCATTGGGCGTGATCTCGATGGTACCGCGTAGCTTGCCGTTCACTTGCACCGCCATTTTGACGGTCGCCTGCGCAATCAGGGCTGGAATCGCCACCGGCCACGGCGCGGTGGCGAGGAAGGGCTGGTGGCCCAACGCGTCCCAACAGCTTTCGGCCAGATGCGGCATCATCGGTCCGATCAGTTTGACCAGGGTCTCCAAGGCCTCACGGCGCTCGGGCCCCGGCGCGTTTGTAGCGGCGACTATAGCATTGGTCAGGGTATAAATCTGCGCCACGGCGCGGTTGAAGCGCAAAGCCGCCAAATCGTCGGTTACGGCCGCGATGGCGCGGTGCACCGCCCGGCGCAAATCGGACGCGCCGTCAACCGGCGTTCCCGGCGCCGGAAGGCTTTCCGTCTCGGTCACCAGCCGCCAGACGCGCTGAACAAATTTCCAGCAGGCGTCGGCACCTTCTTCGGTCCATTCGATGTCGCGTTCCGGCGGGGTGTCGGACAGCATGAACCAGCGGATGGTGTCGGCACCGAAGATGTCGATGATGGTCTCAGGCGCCACCACATTCTTCTTCGACTTCGACATCTTCTCCGATGGCCCGACGGTCACCGGTTCGCCGCTGCCTTTGATGAAGACATTGCCGTCCTTCTTTTCGATCTGATCGGGCGACAGCCAGGCCCCGTTGGGGTCCTTGTAGGTCTCGTGGCAAACCATGCCTTGGGTGAACAGGCCTGCGAACGGCTCGTCGATCTTGACGTAGCCGCACTTCTTCATGGCGCGCAGGAAAAAGCGGGCATAGAGCAGATGCAGGATCGCGTGTTCGATGCCGCCGATATACTGATCAACCGGCAGCCAATAATCGACCGCTTCTTTGTTCACCGGCCCTGCCGCTTTGGTGTCGGTGAAGCGCGCGTAGTACCAGGACGAATCGACAAAGGTGTCGAGCGTGTCGGTATCGCGCACGGCCGGGCCGCCGCATTTGGGGCATTTGACGTGCTTCCAGGTCGGGTGCGCGTCGAGCGGGTTGCCTTTGACATTGAACGTCAGATCATCGGGCGCCTTTACCGGCAACTCGGCGTCCGGCACCGGCACCACGCCACACTTGGCGCAATGGATCATCGGGATTGGGCAGCCCCAGGGGCGTTGGCGGCTCACCAGCCAGTCGCGCAAGCGATATTGCACCGTACGGCTGGCGATGCCGCGGGCTTCCAAACGTGTCGTGACTTCGTTCTTGGCCACATCGACGTCGAGTCCGTCGAGGAAGTCCGAATTGGCCAGTTTGCCAGGTCCGACATAGGCCTCATCCCCGACATCGAAGGTCTTCGGATCGGCGCCTTCCGGGATCACCACCGCCTGGACGCGCAGCTTGTATTTGCGCGCGAAATCGAGGTCGCGCTGGTCATGCGCCGGACAACCGAAGATGGCGCCGGTGCCGTAACCCATCAGCACAAAATTGGCGACATAGACCGGCAGTTTCCAATTGGGATCGAACGGATGCGTGACGGTGAGGCCGGTGTCGTAACCGAGCTTCTCCGCCTTCTCGATGGTTTCTTCCGCCGTGCCGATGCGCCGGCATTCGGCCTGAAACGCCGCCAGGGCTGGATTGGTCTTGGCGAGTTCTTCCGTTAACGGATGATCGGCCGACAGCGCCACAAAGCTGGCGCCGAACAGGGTGTCGGGGCGGGTGGTGAAGACTTCCAATTGACCGCCGCCGACGCCATTTTTTTCCGACAAATCGAACTTGAACTTCAGACCTTCCGACCGCCCGATCCAGTTCTTCTGCATCAGCCGGACTTTTTCCGGCCAGCGCGTGAGAGTGTCGAGCGCCGCCAGCAGTTCATCGGAATAGGCGGTGATCTTGAGGAACCACTGCGACAGCTTTTTGCGCTCGACGAGCGCCCCGGAACGCCAGCCGCGGCCGTCGATCACCTGCTCATTGGCGAGCACGGTCATGTCGACCGGGTCCCAATTGACGTCGGCTTCACTGCGGTAGGCGAGGCCCTTGCGATAGAAATCGAGGAACAGTTTCTGCTGGCGGCTGAAATACGCCACATCGCAGGTCGCAAACTCGCGGCTCCAATCGAGCGACAGCCCCATCAATTTGAGCTGCTCTTTCATGTTGGCAATGTTGTCGTAGGTCCAATCGCGCGGGTTCACATGCTTTTCGCGCGCAGCATTTTCCGCCGGCAGGCCGAAGGCGTCCCAGCCCATCGGATGCAGCACATTGAATCCTTGGGCGCGCTTGAAGCGGGCGAGCACGTCGCCCATCGTGTAATTACGCACATGCCCGATATGGATGCGCCCCGATGGATAGGGGAACATCTCGAGCACGTAGCATTTGGGTTTGTCGCGTCCTTCCGGGGTGAGGAAGACGGACGCCTCGTTCCAGGCTTGTTGCCAGCGTTTTTCGGAGTCTTTGGCGTTATAGCGCGCCATGTCAGTCGCTACCTTTCAGGGGCGCGACCGGAAAAAGGAAAACCGGAGTTCCAACGAGTCGCGCGACAATAATCAAACGCTGTCTTTTGCGGCAAACGCGCCGCATTTTCCAGCATTCAGATGGATCGCGGCCGCGGTGCGGCGTCAGTTGTTGGTCTTGGTGGCGAGGCGAAGCTCGCGGGCGCGCGTCAAGATGGCGTCCGTCAGCTTGGTGGCCGTATCGGGATTAACCGCCACGTCGACCCAGCCCTCGTTGGACTTGGTCTGGCGGAACACCGCGATCTTGAGGCCGTCGGCCCGAAGGCGGCGGTCGAGGATGTAGACCGTTACTTTAAGGCGCTCGGCCGGAGTCTGCGGCGAACTGTACCAGTCGGTGATGATGACGCCGCCGAACGGATCCTCGGACTGCAGCGGCATGAACGACAGAGTATCGAGTGTGGCGTGCCACAGGTAGGAATTAACACCCAAAATACGCTGACCGCTCTCACTGGAGATGGCGGTGGAGCCAGTATCGCTGTCCTGGATGTATTGCTTGTCGTCAGATGAACCGCAGCCGGCCAGCAACAGACCACATGCCAAAAGGATATAGGCTCGCATCAGACAAACTCCGTGAGCAGGCTCCGGCTTATAATGACCACCTGACGCCCGCGCAACGTTGCGTCATATAGCTTGAGACAAATCTTACCATTATGATCAAAGCTTAACGCGGGGCGGTCTTTACCAAATTTCCGCCCTTTCGGATTAAAGTGGGGGACATGAAAGCCATATTGCTCGCAACGGCGGCGGCCGCGCTGGCCGGTTCGGCCGCGTACGCCGAAGATTGGTCGGTTTCGCCGTGGACGGCGGAATTCGACAACCTGACGGTTTCAGCGGGCGGATTGGCGTATGGCGCCCTGTTTACGCCCGATGTGCCGAAAGCTGCGGGCGCCAATCAGCGCTGGGCCACCGGCGCGGCCGATCTCAATCTGAAGCTCCAGCGCGATTACGACAGCGGTCTTTCGCTGTCCTTGAAGTCGTCGTTCGAGGTGCTGCGCGACCGTCTGTCCTATGACAATTACGGCGGTGCGCTGGTGCAGAAGGTCTATAGCGTCGCCCAGACCGGGCTCGGCTCGATCGAAGTCGGCATGACCGATGGCGCCGGCTATGCGCTGGCAGTCACGGGCCCGGTGGTGGACGACATAACCACCATCGACAACCCCAACGAGACCTATTTCATCGATCCTTCCACTGGGCGCTCGTTTCAGGAGGTGTTCGGTCTGTCGACCTCGGTCAATTCCTCCTCGAACTACGCCAAGATTTCCTATTACACCCCGCGCTTGTTCGGGGTTCAGGTCGGCGTCTCCTACACGCCAGGGGAAAACCGCGAGGTCATTCCCTTTCTCAACAACGGCCCTCATGCCGCCAACCGCCAGAAAAACATCTGGGAGACCGCGGTCAGCTATTCACAGACCTTCGAGAGCTTTTCGCTCGGCTTTTCCGGTGCGGCCGCCTTCGGCCATGGTGACGGTAAGGCTCCCAGCGCTGCCGGTCTGACCGATTGGGGCGTTGGGGCCGAGATCGACGTACCGATCAGCGAGGAATGGAAATTTGCGTTCGGTGGTGGCTATCACCACAACAACACGTTCGCCCTCGACGTCTATTCGGTTTCGACCAGCGCCGGCACCGAAAGCGCGCATTTGAGTTCGACACTGGCGTGGAACGATTGGACCTTCGGCGGCGAATACGGCCGCGGCACGGCCAATGCGGGAAGCGGCGGCGCGGTAATCGGGGTCAAAGCCTACGAGATTGCGCTCGGCTATCAGATCAACACCAACCTGCAGGCGACAGTGGGCTGGCAAGAGCTCGACTACGACCAGAAAGGCGGCGGTGTGTTCTACAACGGCGCCCCCAAGATCGACATGAACGCCGCGTTCCTGCACCTGAAGTTCAAGGTGTAGCACAAAACATTAACGTCATGGCCGGGCTTGACCCGGCCATCCATCTTCAATTCTGGCGCAACGGATGAGATGTACTAGGTGAAGCTGTCGCCTGGATGGCCGCCTCAAGGGCGGCCATGACGAAGTGGTCAGAGAAAATCGCGAGCGTGAAGAACTGACAGTAGTCGCACGCCCTGTTGGCGTAGGTATTCGTCTGCGCCTTCTTCGCGGTTGACTAATACAAGCGCTGTTTCAACAATCGCACCAGCTTCGCGGGCCGCAGTGATCGCCTTAAGGATAGAGCCACCAGTGGTAGCTACATCATCGACTATCATCACGCGAGCACCAGAGAGCGATTCTGTCGGACCTAGTCCTTCGATAAGGTCCATCGTTCCGTGTTCTTTCTGTTTCTTCCGTACAAAGAATGTCTTAACTGGGCGACCTTCGACCTCGCTTATTGCTGCCAAGCTCCCGATCACTGGCACCGCACCCATCTCCAGCCCGCCGACATAATCGACGGTTTCGTTCCAAATACGCTCGAGAAATGCGCGTGCAGAAAGTTCTGCGCCAAGGGGTGACATCATGGTGGGCTTCAAATTGAAATAAAGTTCACTCTCTACTCCCGACGATAGACGGAACTTGCCGCGACGAAACGAACGCTCTCTCACCAAATCGCGAAGCGCTGCGTCAACCCGAGCAGGTCCAGAATCAAGCACGTTATGGAGCCTCGCGACCACGTTCATCTTATTCTCTTTTTGTTTTGGCCGTCGCCCACTAGAAGCCCCGCGGCCTGTTGATTCGCCTTTTGAGAGGATGAGTCTTGCGGAGTCAAGGGTCAAGTCAGAGCCAATGCTTAACGGTCATTCCTCTGTTGATTTTCAGAAACCAACAAAATTTCCCGGAACTTGCACCAAAATTGGGACCAAAGAACGTCACTTGGCCAACGCACCAATCGCCGCGATCCCGCAGAACCCGTGCAAACTTCCGGCATTTTCCGCTGAAATACCGCCCAGGGCATAAACCGGCCGCTGCGCCAGCTGAGCCATCAAATTGGCGCGGCAAACCCCCAGTGCCACCCGCCCCGGATGGCTGGCAGTCGGGAACACCGCCGACAGGATCATCGCATCGACAGGGCCCGCGCGCCTGAACGCCGCCAGCGAATGGGCCGAAGCGGTGACCAAAAACCGCCGCCTGAGGCCCACCGCCTCGCTGACCCTCGTTTCCGGCAAATGCACGCCATCGGCCCCCACGCTCCGCGCCATCGCGCCATCACCCGCAATCGACAGCAACAGCCCATGCGCCCGTGCCACCTGGCGCAAGGCGAGCGCCAGTTCCCGCCGCTGCCTCGCGTCGCGTGCCCGCACAATCACCAGACTGCCGCGCGGCAGCGTCTTTGCGGCGGCCACCGGATCGGGCAGGCGTTCGTCGTCGGTGAACAGGATCAGCGGCGGCAGCGGCGAACCGGCGGCGGCCGCCAGTCTTTCCGCCGCCCTTGCCAGCCTTGTTCTTGCAATGCCTTGGCGCGAAGCGCTATCGCTCATCCCATGGTTCCAACCAATTCTCCGGTCGCCGCCAACCTAGAATATATCCGTGCCCGTATCGAGGCTGCGCGGGCCAATGCTGTAGCCCCGGCGCTCGAGACGCATCTGATCGCGGTCTCCAAAACCCATCCCGCCGAGGCGATCGCCGAAGCGCTCCAGTCAGGTCATCGCCTGTTTGGCGAATCCAAAGTGCAGGAAGCGCTCGCCAAATGGCCGGCGTTACGGGCGCAATATCCTGATGTCGCGTTGCACATGATCGGCGCGCTTCAGACCAACAAGGTGAAGGAAGCGGTCGGCCTGTTTGATGCTTTTCAGTCGGTCGATCGCCTGAAACTGGCGCGCGCGATTGCCGCTGAAGGCGAAAAACAGGGACGCAATCCGAAGATCTTCGTGCAGGTGAACATCGGCGAGGAGCCGCAGAAATCTGGCGTATTCCCGCGTGAAACGCTAGCCTTGGTTGAAGAGGTGCGAGCTCTGGGTCTCAATCTCGTCGGCTTGATGTGTGTGCCGCCGTTCGACGTCGCGCCCGCGCCCTATTTCGGCCTGCTCAAGAAGCTTGGGCACGACGCTGGATTGCCGCTGCTCTCGATGGGCATGAGCGATGATTTCGAAATCGCGATCGCCTTCGGCGCCACCCACGTCCGGGTCGGCACCGCGATTTTTGGCGCTCGGGATTACGGCAGCAAAGCTCAGTAAGCTTCCGCGAGCTGCCCGCTGGCGCGATAAGCGGCCAAGGCTGGCATCATTGTCCCTGGATTTGTGATCTGCTCGTCGGGGGGAGGGGGTTCGTTCGACGCCACCGCCGTTGCCGGTGCGCCTGCGTCGCCGCCGATCAACGCGGCATAAGCGGTATCGCCGACGCTCTTGCCGGTGACTTGAGTGAAGATGGCATCACCGACCGAGCCAAGAAATCCGACCAGTCCGCCATATAGCGTGTCCCCGGCAATCTTCTCGCCGACGCCGATACCATCACCCGTCAGGTGCCGGTAAATGGTCGAGACCACTGGGATGTGCTGCAGCGGATTGACGATGTCGAGCAGGTCGCCGAAGCTGAAGCCCGAATCCGCATTTGAATCCGTTGCCGCCGGCGCCGGCTGGGCGGCCAGCTTGCGGGCGTAGTCTTGGTTGCGGAGTACAAAGTCGGTCCCAGGCATACCCCCCTGTTAAGCAAGCTTGGTGCCAATCCGCGGTTCTCGGAATTGTTCGGATTTGTCGCAGCCGCGCCCGGCAATTTCTGCCCGGTTCAGAGAAAATGCCCGGCCTTTTCGGCCTTGGTCCGCAGATAGGCCTCATTGTGCCGGTTGCTGGGGAAGGCGTGCGGCACCCGTTCGATGACCTTGATCCCGGCGCGTGTCAGGCCTTCCACTTTTTCCGGATTGTTGGTCAGCAAACGAACCGCTTTAAAACCCAGCAAACCAAGCATCCGCGCCGCCACGGTATAGACGCGTTCGTCGGCTGCGAAGCCGAGCCGTTCGTTGGCTTCGATGGTGTCATAGCCCTGATCCTGCAGGCGATAGGCGCGCAGCTTGTTGATCAAGCCGATGCCGCGCC
Organism: Alphaproteobacteria bacterium UBA1301; assembly: GCA_002307725.1. GTDB lineage: Bacteria > Pseudomonadota > Alphaproteobacteria > Micropepsales > Micropepsaceae > Rhizomicrobium. The sequence goes on from DBUB01000002.1 coordinate 221,032, forward strand.
CTTCCTGCGCCAAATACAACAGGACGCCACCGCCGCTTTTGGCGATCGCAGCCACAGCGCCGCGCAATTGTTCGCCGCAATCGCATTTGAGCGAGCCCAAGAGATCGCCGGTGAAACACTCCGAATGCAGCCGCGTCAGCACTGGATTGGTCGGTTTCCCGATCACCACAGCATAGTTCTCCGGCCCCCCGTCGCCGGCCCGGAAGGCGATCAGCTCGGTGTTCTCGCTGGCTTGCAGCGGTACATAAGCCCGCGTCACGATGGCCAGGCTCTCGGCGGCGCGTGATTCGTAGCTCATGATATCCGTCACTTTGAGATCCATTCCGCCGCGCTCAGCGCCGGTAACCACCACCGCCGCCGGTAACAATCCCGCGAGTTTGGCAAGTTTCACCGCGGCACCATAGGCGGGCCCAAGCTTCGCCCGGCGGGCGTTGAACGGACCTTTGAGCGGGGTGTCGAGATCGGCGGTGGGATCGGCGATGGCGCGGATCGCGGCCGGCGTGGTTCCGGCCGGCAGCGGCAGGGCTACAACCTCGGGCGTGTAAAGTCGGATTTTCAATGTCTGTGCACGGGCATGGCTCAAAATCAGCAGCGGCCGCCCCAGTCGTTTTAGGGTGGCCGCCGTGATGGTCTCGGCCGCGTACATGGTGTGCACGCCCCGGTCATTCAGCCGCACCGGCCGGCCGGCCCTGAGGGCATCGATCGCTTGCGCAACCGCATCGAGCCCGCCTTGGGGGGCAGGCTTGGGCGGCGTAGACGGGGCGCGGCGCAATTGCGACATGACGGCTATCCCAATACACCAGCACGGGAAAACCGGATAGAGTCCGCGCCACCAGCGCCCCGTTGAAGGAAATTGGACCAATCATGACCAGCGCCAAGCGTGTCCTCTTGGTCGAAGACGATGAGATGCTCGCCGATTCCCTGGCCGAACAACTCAGCCAGGAAGGCGACTACACGGTTGTCCGGGCGGGCGATTGCGCCACCGCCAGCACCCTCGCGGCCGACGGCCTTTACGAGTTCATGATCCTCGACGTCGGTCTGCCGGACGGCGACGGGCGCGAGCTTTGCCGTGGGTTGCGCACCGCGGGCGTGACCTGCCCGATCATCCTGCTCACCGCCGCCGACAGCGATGCGGACACCATTGCGGGCCTGCAAGCGGGGGCCAACGACTATATCACCAAGCCGTTCCGCTTTGCGGTGTTGATGGCCCGGGTGCACGCGCATTTGAGGAGCCACGATCGTTCGGAAGAAGCGATGTATCGGATCGGCCCGTTCACCTTCCGGCCATCGGCGAAGCTGTTGCTCGATCAGAAATCGCGCAAAATCCGCCTCACCGAAAAGGAAACCAACATCCTCAAGTTCCTTTACCGGACGGGCGTGATGGTGCCGCGCGAGACCTTGCTCAACGAGGTTTGGGGCTACAATCCGGCGGTGACCACTCACACGCTGGAAACGCACATTTATCGCCTGCGCCAGAAGATCGAAGAAAATCCCGGCGACGCGCGCCTTCTGATTACCGAAAACGGCGGTTACCGGCTGGTGCCATGACGTCGGCAGACGACCATTTTTTCACCGGGCTGTCGTTGCATAAAGCGGGTCGCGCCGCCGAGGCTGAAGCCGCCTACCGCGCTGCGCTGGCCGTCAACCCCGATCACTTCACCGCCCTGCAGCATCTGGGCGCGCTGCTGTCCGATCGCGGTGCTTTGGCCGAAGCGGCGGAACTGTTCGGGAAGGCATCACGCCTCCGCAGCAATGATCCCGTTATCTTTTATCAGTTTGCCACCGCGCTCGCTGAGCTCGACCGTTATGACGAGGCGCTTGCCGCCTTCGACGCCGCCCTGGCGATCAAATTCGACATCCCGCTCCTGCATGCCGGGCGCGGCTCGGCGCTGCACGCCCTGAAGCGCTACGACGAAGCGGTCGCCGCTTACGCTGGCGCGCTCAAGCTGCGCCCGGACGATGCGCTGACGCTCGCCAACCAGGCGTCGGCATTGCAACTTGCCGGGCGCTCGGCGGAGGCGCTGGCCGTGATCGATCGCAGCTTGGCGCTGCGGCCCGATGATCCCAAGGCGCTGGTCGTGCGCGCTCTCGTGCGAACCGGCATGGGCGAGGTCGAAAAGGCGCTCGCCGATTTCGAGGCCGCCATCCGCCTGCAGCCTGACAACATCGAAACCCTTCTACAATTTGGTTCCATCCTGTTGACATACGGCGGTTCGGTGCGGGCGATTGAAGTTTTTTCCGAGATTCTCCGTCGCGACCCGGGCAACATCGATGCTTATATCGGGCGCGGCGGCTCCCGTTTTCTTTTGGGGCTCCACAAGGAGGCCATCGCCGATTACAGCGAGGCCTTGGCACGCGATTCCAAGTCCGCCGCCGCTTTTTACAATCGGTCCAACGCGCTGGCAGCGCTCAACCGCCATGACGAGGCGTTGGCCGACATCGATCAGGCCTTGGCCCTGGAGCCTGCCTTGAGCGAGGCGCTTGCCACGCGCTTTGCGATTGTGGCGGCGTGCTGCGATTTTACGCGCCGCAACGCGGCGGCGGCCGATCTGACGGCCTGCTGCCGGGACGGCAAGCTGACCTATCCCTTCGCACTGCTTTACGCGGTCGACGATCCTGCTCTGCACCGGAAAGCGGCGCAGCGGGCGGCGGGTTCATCGTCGTGCCAGCGTCCAAAGGTTGCGCCACATCGGCGCCTGCGCATCGGCTATATGTCGGCGGATTTGCGCAACCACGTCGTTGCCCATCAGATTATCGAGGTTTTGGAGCGTCACGATCGCGACGGCTTCGAGACGATTGGCATCAGCCTCAGCCCCACCGACGGCACGCCGTTCAGCGGGCGCGTGATCAAGGCCTTCGACCGTTTTGTCGAAAGCGGCGATTGCAACGACGCCGAGCTGTCCGGGCTGATCGCGGGACTAGATCTCGATGTCGTGATCGATCTCACCGGCCACACCACCCGAGGACGCACCAAAGCGCTGGCGCGGCGTCCGGCGTCGCTGGCGGTGAATTTTCTCGGCTATCCCGGCACCACCGGGGCCGACTACATCGACTACATCATCGCCGATGCCACGGTGATCCCGCCCGAGGCCGAAGTGTACTACACCGAAAAGGTTGTGCGGCTGCCGTGCTCGTTCCTGCCGCGCGATACGACCGTAGCGCCCGGCCCGCCGCCGTCGCGGGCGGAAGCCGGTCTGCCCGAACGGGGCCTTGTGTTCGGTGCCTTCGCCAACAGCTATAAGATTGAGCCCGTACTGTTCGACGTCTGGATGCGGCTGCTCGCCGCCGTGCCGGACAGCGTGCTGTGGCTCAACCAGAAAGATGAAACCGCCCGCGCCAATTTGCGCCGTGAGGCCGCCGCGCGCGCGGTGGCGCCGGAACGTCTCGTCTTCGCGCCGCATGTTGCGGATCAAGCCGCCCATCTCGGGCGGCTCGCGCTCACGGACATCTTTCTCGACACGCGCTGTTACGGCGCCCACGCCACCGCTAGTGATGTGCTATGGGCGGGCGTGCCGCTGGTGACGGTGACGGGCCAGAGTTTTGCCACGCGGGTCGCGGCAGGCATGCTGACTGCTTTGGGCCTTAGCGAACTGATCGCTCCCGATCTTGCCGCTTACGAGACCACCGCATTGGCCCTGGCGCGCAACCCCGCCCGGCTGGCCGCGTTAAGAGTGAGGCTCGCCGAGACCGGCTCTAAAGCCCCCCTGTTCGACTCGGTTCTGTTCTGCCGGAGCCTTGAATCGGCTTATGAATCCATGGCCGAACGGGTTCGCAAGGGGCAGCAACCGGCGAGTTTTTCGGTTACACTGCCGTTGGGTTAGGGCACTAGTTTGAACCTGTTCGCAGGCCGAAGCTGGGGTCTGCAAATTTGACCGTCTGTGCGTAGCAGTAGGGTGAGCCTATCTGTAGGGCTGAGATATTTTGTCGGTGGAGTTCGTCATGCGCATTCATTCGCTCCTCATCGGTGCCGCGGTAGCCGCCGCGATGATCGTTCCGGCGCTGGCTGCTGATTCCGGCTGGATCAACGGCCCGTGGAAAACCTTCGACGCCCGCGCCCTCAAGCTCGAAAATGTGGTTGGCACCGTACGTATCGACGTCAAGGACAACGGTCCTGTCGCCATCCAGGTTTCGGGCCTGCCCGACCGGGTGAACCGGGTTCATGTCCGCCTGAACGGTGCCACACTGAAGGTTGATTCCGATCCGGTCGGTCGTGTCTGGGATTGGCGCCACTGGTTCGATTTTCGTGGGCTGAACAACAACAATCCCGGCCAGCTTCTGGTCCATATCGCGATTCCGCGCGGCATGGCGGTTGATGTCGACGAGACCGCCGGCAATGTGACGATCGGCAACACCATGGGCCCGCTCAAGTTTTCGGTGCAGGGCTATACCGAATCCGCGGTTGGCAACGTCGCCTCGGCCAAGCTCGAAATGGCAGGCGCCGGCAAGCTGACGGTCGGTAACGTAATGGGCGAGGCGAACGTCGAGACCGCTGGTTCGGGCAACATCCGCATTGGTGACAGCGGCCGGGTGAAGGCCGATATCGCTGGCTCCGGCTCGGTCACGACCGGCAATATCAACGGTGGCGTCGATATCGACATCGCCGGATCGGGCGATTTCTCGGCCGCCAGCGTCCGCGGACCGGCGCACGCCTCGATTGCCGGGTCCGGTTCAGTCACCATCGCCGGTGGCGAGGCCAATCCCTTCAGTGTCGAAATCATGGGTTCCGGTAACGTCAGCTTCGGCGGCATGGCGGTCAATCCGAAGATCGAGGCGATGGGTTCGGGCACCGTTCGCATCAAGGCTTATCGCGGCAATCTCGAAAACGAAGGCGCCAAGCTGAATATCGGCGGTTGAGCCACAGCCCATCTGAATCTGCGGCGGGCCGGACCAGTTCCGGCCCGTTTTGTGGTTTGGTAGCGAAGGTATTTAACGGCTGTTAACCACTGGCCGCCAGAGTAGGCCCGTGAAGAGGCAAGGCATGGCGCGATCCCGCAACAAAGTGGATGAGATTGCCGAGCGTGCGGCCACCCCGCCCAAGCCGGTCAAGCGCCATCACACCTGGCCCTATGTGCTGATCCTCTTGCTCGCCTGGGGCGCAATTTTCGGCGGCATCTTCTTCTCGCGCTTTTTGTCGGATCTACCCGACGTCGGCAGCCTTCTGACCAATGGCCCGTCGCGCGACGTCACCATTCTCGACAAGAACCGTCACCAGATCGCGCGGCGCGGTCTGACCCAAGGCGTACTGATCGAGGTCGCAACCCTGCCGCCTTATGTCTCCAACGCTTTTATCGCGATCGAGGACCGCCGTTTCCGCAGCCATCTCGGCGTCGACCCCATCGGGCTGATGCGGGCCGCCTACCAGAACGCATCAGCCGGTCACGTCGTGCAGGGCGGTTCAACGCTGACCCAGCAGCTCGCCAAGAACCTGTTTTTGGTCCCCGACCGCAATTTCCAACGCAAGATCCAGGAAGCGATGCTCGCGCTGTATCTTGAGTACCGCTACTCCAAAGACCAGATTCTTACGCTCTATCTCAACCGCGTCTATTTCGGCGCCGGGGTGTACGGCATCGAGGCGGCGTCGCAGCGCTTTTTCGGCAAACATGCCAGTGCGCTTTCGCTTACCGAAGCGGCGATGCTGGCCGGTTCGGTGAAGGCACCAGCGCGCTTCAATCCACTGTTTGATCCTGATGCCAGTCACGCCCGCGCCGGTGTGGTACTGGCCGCGATGCAGGACTGCGGTTTCATCGACCAGGATACTCGCCGCGACGCCGAAACCACGCGAGTGCGTATCGCGCGTGGCACCGGCACGCCGGGTTCGGGCTATTTCGCCGATTGGGTGATGAGCCAGCTTCCGGGCTATGTCGGCGAAGTGCAGGAAGCTTTGGTGGTCCAAACCACCTTCGATGTCGACGCTCAGGCCGAAGCCGAACGCGCCGTTGCTGCCGGTCTCAGAGAGGAAGGCGCCAAACTTAACGTCAGCCAAGCCGGGCTGGTGGCGATGACGCCCGACGGCGCGGTGCGCGCCATGGTCGGCGGTGCGTCTTACGCGCAGAGCCCCTACAACCGCGCCACCGATGCGCTGCGCCAGCCGGGCTCGTCGTTCAAGCCATTTGTCTATCTCACCGCCTTCGAGCACGGCCGCAAGCCGAGCGACATCATGAACGACGGCCCAGTCAACGTCCGCGGCTGGCAACCGGAAGACTATGAAGGCAAGTACCGCGGCGACGTGTCGTTGCGCGAGGCCTTTGCCATCTCGTCGAATTCGGTCGCGGTGCAGCTCACCCAGGAAGTCGGCCCCAAGGCGGTGGCGCATACCGCGCGGCGCATGGGCATCGAAACGCCGTTGCAGGCGGTGTCCTCGCTGGCGCTGGGTACGTCGGTGGTGACGCCGCTCGAACTGACGTCGGCCTATGCGCCATTTGCCAACAACGGCAATGTAGCGGCACCCTACGGCATCGTCAGTATTAAAACGCAATCAGGCAAAGTGTTGTGGCAGCGCCAGGCGTCGGCGCCCGCGCAAGTGGTCGCGCCCGAGAACCTTTTGGCCATGACCAGCCTGCTGACCGATGTCGTCACCTACGGCACCGGCAAGGCCGCGCGTCTCGACGATCGCCCCACCGCCGGTAAGACTGGTACCACTCAGGATTATCGCGATGCCTGGTTCGTCGGCTTCACCGCCGATCTGGTCTGCGGCGTTTGGATCGGCAATGACGACAATCAGCCGATGAACCATGCCACTGGCGGCACCCTGCCAGCGCGTATCTTCAAGAGCTTCATGATCGGCGCCGAACAGAAATTTCCTGCCAAACCGCTGCCCGGCAGCGCGCCGCTCCCCGAAACGGAAGCGGATCAGCAGCAGCAACAACAACCCGAGCAAAAACCGGATTCATTTCAGCAGTTGTTGGATAAGCTGTTTGGAACCTAAAGCGCTTCACCGAAAAGTGGAATCCGGGTTTTGGCCATGAAGCGCGACAAAACAAAAAGCTAAACCTCTACCGCGGCGCATACCGGTGCAGGGCTGAGCCGTGCTGGCGCAGCCAGGCTTGTGCCGGCACCACATCACCAATCAGCGTGCCCACGATGCGCCAGAAGCCGATGCCGTGATTCATTTCCTTCATATGCGCGACTTCATGGGCCACCACATAGTCGAGCACAAATTCCGGTGCCAGAATCAGACGCCACGAAAACGACAGCGAACGCGTCGACGAACACGATCCCCAGCGGCTGGCGGTATCGCGCACAGTGATGCGCTTCGGCTTGATGCCCAACTTCGCTGCATAATCGAAACTCTTCTGTTCCAGCTCGCGCTTGGCCTGCTTCTTGAGAAAATCGAGCATCCGGCGCGGCGCATGTTCGGCGCGGCCGGGCACGCGGATCACGCCGGTATCGACCGTCACCGGCCCATCTTCGGCCCGTAAAATCAGATGATCTTGGCCATGGAACGGAATATGAGCGCCCGGCGCCAGCACGACGCGAGCCGGTACTTGTGCCAGTTGCCGGGCAATCCAATCGGATTCACCGCGCGCGAAATCCACGGCGCGATCGAGCGCGCGCTTGGTCGGCGCGATCACCATCACTTCGCCGGTGGTGGGATGCACCTTCACGATCAGCCGGCGCGCCCGTGGATTGAGCTTGACGCTCAACTCGACGGCCCGGCCGTCGATTTTTAGAAGTTCGCGGCGCACGATGCGTCTGGCTTGTGCCAACCGATCTTTTCCTTCCGATGTGGATGTTCTTATACGCGATGGAGCTAGCGTCTCAACGCGCAAGGGGCACTGTTTCTAACCCTCAAATTCCCGTAAGCAAGAAAAATTGTCCGGTCAGCATGTTGACTTTGTAATCTCAGGTGGCGTTCGATTTGGCGTGGAATGCATGCCACACTGGCTAGTTCACAAAGGATGTTCGCGCGATGCGTGAGGAAAAAGTTGCACTTCTGATCGGCTTGTTCTGCGTGGCGATGATCATGGGCGTCTATTTCTTCGAATATGTCATCGGCGTTCTGCCGTGTGAGATGTGCTATTGGCAGCGCTGGCCGCATATGGCCGCGATTGTCACCGGTCTCGGCGGTGCGGCCCTTTTCTACAAGGGATTGATCAATCGCGATGGCGTTGCCGTTCTTGCGTGGCTGTCGCTGGCGATCATCCTGGTTTCGGTGGCGGTCGGCGGCTGGCAGGCGGGCGTGGAATGGCGCTGGTGGCCCGGCCCGAACACCTGTACCGGACCGCGTTTCGAATTGACGGCCGCCATGAATTTGAACGCGCCGGTGCAGTCTTGTGAGGATCCAGGCTGGCGGATGTTCGGCCTCTCGCTCGCTGGCTACAATGTTCTTTGCTCAGGGGGGATGGTTGTTCTGAGCGCACTGTTTCTCCTGAAGAAGATCAGGTTGCCGATTCCATGGCTCGACAAATGGGCCAATTCGTGAGGAAACTTCTGTGAGAAGAGCCCGCCCCGTCGCGCCCGGCACAACAGCCGATACGGCTGCGATGATCCGCGTCGATCACGCCGGCGAATATGGTGCCGTGCGCATTTATGCCGGTCAAATGGCGGTGTTTGGCACGCGCAATTCGCGTGGCGCCGATGCCATCCGCCATATGGCCAAACAAGAAGACGAGCATCTCGCCCGCTTCAACACCCTCATCACCGAACGCGGCGTGCGCCCCACCGTGCTGCAGCCGCTCTGGCAAGTGGCGGGTTTCGCCCTCGGCGCCGCCACGGCCTTGATGGGCGAGCACACCGCCATGGCTTGCACCGAAGCGGTGGAAGAAGTGATCGACGATCACTACGCCGCCCAAGTTACCGCGCTCGGCGACCGCGATCCCGATTTGAAGGCGACCATCGAGAAATTCCGCGCCGACGAAATCGTCCATCGCGACACCGCGATTGCGCACGGCTCCGAAAAAGCCCTCGGCCACACGCTTCTTACCGCCGTCATCAAAAAGGGGTGCAAACTCGCGATCGCGCTATCGACGAAAGTCTGAGATTCTATCTCATGCCGAGGAGCAAGCCGCGCGAGCGTTTCGAAGCCCGCACGATCACGGTTCCAGTTCGGTATCCCAATAGAGATAATCCGACCAGCTATCGTGCAGATAATTGGGCGGGAACAGCCGTCCGTTGTTGCGCAGTTCGTTGACCGATGGCCGGTGCGGGCGCTGGCGCGGATGCATGCCGCATTGCTGCGACAGCCGCCCGCCCTTGAGAAGATTGCACGGGGCACAAGCCGCCACCACGTTGTCCCAGGTCGTCTTACCGCCGCGCGAGCGCGGGATGACGTGATCGAATGTCAAATCCTCGCCGGAGCCGCAATACTGGCATTGGAAGCGATCGCGCAGGAACACGTTGAATCGGGTGAAGGCGGGATTGCGCACCGGCTTGATATAAGTCTTGAGCGACACGACGCTCGGCAGCCGCATCTCGAACGACGGCGAATGCACACAGCGATCGTATTCTTCCAAGATGTTGACGCGGTCCAGGAACACCGCCTTGATGGCGTCCTGCCAGGACCATAGAGACAGCGGGAAGTAGCTCAACGGACGATAGTCGGCGTTGAGAACCAGAGCCGGGCAGTTATCGGGACTGCGCCCGGCTAACACGACACGACCCTGAGGAAGATCTGCCTCCGTACCATAGCACCGTGCACTTTAAGGACCTGGAGCGGCCATGCCAAGCCGCAGCATCAAACACGCCGCCAAGTTACGTGATTCGGTGTGACGGAATGGCGACGCTTACGGCAAGAGTGAGCAGCATACGCCCTGCGTGGCAAGCTGCCCGTCAAACGCGAGTTTGAGGACATTGGCGGCCAGCGACAGGGCGGCGGCGTCGGTGCCGCCACCACGCCGGTCGGAATACAAAAAATCCTAAGATTGCAGCGGGTTTGAGCCCCGAATGTCCGGGGTACAGCGCCATCCTGGTTTGACCTTTGCTGTGCCCCGCACGATGGTCAACCGCCATGCCGACCACAACCCGCTTCGCCCCCAGCCCCACCGGCTATCTCCATCTCGGCCACGCGTTCGCAGCGCTGACCGCAGCGCAGGCGGGTACGCAGTTCTTGCTGCGTATCGAAGACATCGACGGCACGCGTTGCCGCCCCGAATACGCCGCGGCCATTTTCGAAGACCTGTCGTGGCTTGGGTTGACATGGGAAGAACCGGTGCTGCGCCAGTCGGAGCGGCTGAGTGCCTATGCGGCAGCGCTGAACGTTCTGAAATCGCGCGGACTGCTTTATCCCTGTTTCTGCACCCGCGCCGAAATCGCCGAAGAGATTGCGCGCTCTGGTGATGCCCCAAATGGTCCCGATGGGCCGCGTTATCCTGGCACCTGCCGCCACTTAAGCGATGCGGAACGATCGGAAAAGATCGCCGCCGGTATGCCCTATGCCTTGCGCCTCGATGCCGCCAAAGCTGCCGCTGCGGTGGGCCCTCTTACCTTCGCCGAACATGGTGCCGGACCCGCTGGCGAGACCGGGCGTATCGCGGTCGATCCTGGGCTGTTCGGCGATGTCGTACTGGCGCGCAAAGAAACGCCCTCGGCCTATCATCTTGCCGTCGTGGTGGACGATGCATTCCAGGGTGTCGATCTGGTCACTCGTGGCAACGATCTGTTTGCGGCGGCGCATATCCAGCGCGTGCTGCAGGCGCTTCTCGGCTTGCCCGAACCCGCTTATGCCCATCATCGTTTGATCTTGGACGCGATCGGCAAGAAGTTTTCCAAACGGGATCGCGCCGTAACGCTGAAGTCCTTGCGCGAGGCCGGGGTCACGCCGGAGGACATCCGCCGCCGCCTATGACGGTGTTGCCATGCCGATGATCTCTTGCAAATAGGCGACATAGGCGTCGAAGGCGCGGCGGCCTTGCGGCGTCATCGAGACCCGCGTGCGCGGCCGCTTGCCGAGGAAGTCCTTTTGGACCGCAACATAACCCGCGTCTTCCAAGGTTGTGATGTGGGCGCCGAGATTGCCTTCGGTGGCGCCGACGATGGCTTTCAGGCGAACGAATTCGATTGCTTCACCATGCGGCAGGGCCTTCAGGGCGGCCATGATCTTGAGGCGTACCGGCTGGTGGATGACGGAATCGGGCTGTTCCATGTCACACCGTCCGGAACCATAGACCGGTCAGGATCATGGCGCCGCCGCCGACCACGGCGAACCAGAAGAAAATCGGTTGGATGTAGTAGAAGCCAACCAGAGTCAAGGCGACGACGACCGCTCCAGAGATCACATAGCGCAACCCTCGCCACAGACCGATCGCCATGTAAACGCATCCGGTGATCAGCGCCGGATAGGCGCAGAACTGCCGGGCGAAGTGCGGTTGCATGATGGCGTAGGTGGCAAAGACGAAGAACAGGATGACAGCCCACAGCGCGCCCATCCGCCACGCATAGGGCCCGCCGACAACGCCGTCCGTCTTGTGGCAGCGACTAAGCAACACTCCGCCGGTGCAGCCGATGACGATCAACCCCAGCCACAATTGATTGCCGTAATGCGGGAACAGGCCGGTGCCGCCGTAACCGATGATCCAGATGATGCCCCACATGATCAGATGCGGCGACGAGCGGTGATAGAAGTAGAGCTGCGACGAGCGGCGGCTCGCTTCTTCAACCTGGCTCAGACTGGCTTGAGCTTCCTCAGACGACAGCGACATGGCCACACCCTCAACATGATACAGATTGCTCTATACAACAGAGTATTTATCCGTCAAACAAGCGGGTGATGTTGGGACTGTCGGCCGTCATTACCAGTCGTTGAGGCCTTCGAATTGGGCGAATCCGGCCGCGTGAGCCCAGCTATCCCATTGAAACCGCAGGCGGGAGGTCATCACCGGGCTGCCGGTCCCCTGGCCGATGCCATAGATCGCCAGTTTAAAGCAGCCGCGATAAAGCCGCCGGTCCGGTAGGGGCAGGGCGTCGCCATGGGTGAGGCGGGCGTATTCGGAATCCTCGATCCCGTCACTGGCCAGGATCACGGTGGTCGGCACCCCGCCACAGCCCACGGCCCGTGCCGAATTATCCAGGAACGCCAGGATGTTGGTCTTCTGCTGGCTACGCCATCGGCCGCTGGCGACCAACCGCGGGGTATTGGCGATCAGCTTCTGCACTTCGACGGCGACTTGTTCGGGGCGGGCCCGCACCGAGATCCTTGTGTCGTAGGCAAAGTTGTTGGAGGAGGGATCGTAGCTGCCGAAGGTGCGGATATGGACTTCGGAGGCCATACCGAGACGGCTCACGATGGCGGCGATGCGCTGGCTAACCCGGGCGGCAAAGGCCGGATCGTCGACCAGCGGATTGGACTTCGACAGATCGAGCCCAATGATGATCCGTTCCGGGTGCAGCGTGTTCTGATCATAGCTTGAGGCGCTGCGGGAAACCTGCATCGCCAGCGCCCCGCCCGCCACCAGCGCCACGGCCGTGACCGTCGCCAAAATCAAGCCTCGCATGATATTTCCCAGCCCCATTGCGATCTCTCCCTTATCCCCAGGAGACGTCCGCAACTTTAGACGAGGACTGTGCCACGCGATAGACGGACATGGTCACCCCCGTGCTTCGGACAGCTCGAGCAGGTGCAGCAGGGCGAAATCCTTGCGGCGCTGCTGATAGTCCTTGGCGATGTGGGTGTTGCGCACGTTGTTCTCGACCGTCTGCATGTAGAGCGCGGCGACCGTCGTCACGATGAAAAACACCACGCTGGCAAAGGCGAGCCAGAACCACTTGTCGGCATGCGCCAGCGAGCGGTCCGACAGCTTGGGCAGGCCCAGCGACACGCCTTCATTGGCTTCGTTTGGGCGCGTTGCGGCCGGTGTGGCTGTCATCGCCGCGGACTGCACGCCACTATCCGGTGCAAACAACTGCTGGATGGAGTCGCTGTTGTTCTGCGGCGGTGTGGTTGTTGCCGTCTGTTCCTGGGCCGTCGCTGTGCCGCCCGCCATGTTGTTGTAGGCAACGAGATAGCCAAGTCCCGAGATCATCAGGATCGCCATGATGAAGGACGCCGTGATCATCGTGGCGCGGCCGGTCTTGCCCGTGAGCTTGAGCATGAAATGAACGATCAGCACCGCGAAGACGACCTGCAGACTCTTGAACCTCACCGAGGCTTGCAGCGCCGGCGGCACCACCATGAACTCGTTGGCGAGGGCGCGCGTCCACACTTCGCGGATGATGTGATAGTCGACGAACATCGAGATCAGCACGATGACAAGGGCCAGTCCCGCTGCGGTCACATAGAGTGGCTTGTAGTGTGCCACCTGCCGGCTTTTTTCCATATTGCGGGCAATGATCGCGTCGTCGTCACTGTTGCCGGCAAGGGCGCTGTCCGGCGGGGCGGCCTCGCGCTGTCTCTCTTGCGCTACCTTTTCTTCCTTCTTCTTATCGCGCGAAAGTTCGAGGGCCTGATTGTAGCCGGCGACCTTCTCGCCCTCGTGGCGCCAATCGGGCCCCCAGCTCGGCTTATCCACAGGGGTTTTGAGCCGTTCTATAAGTTGGGCCTTGAGGCGCGCCCGCATGCCGGGGGCCATCGTCCCCATTTCGGCAAGTTTCTGGGCTTCCTGGTTGAATTCATCGGGACTGAGCCCGTGCAACAGGTCACGCGAAAGGCTTTTTTTGGTTTTCGGCTGGGCCTGATCGGCAGTTCTGGCCATGACATTCCCCCATTGGTACACTTGGTCGGGTACGCTGGCGCGAGAAGAAAGCCTCGTTGACAGAGTTAACCGCGTGTTTACGGCCGGATTGTTTGCTGACTGCGACGTATTTGCGGCGAATTTGGACGGCCTGCCACAATTTTCGGTTGAGAGGATTGCCGTGCGACGAGCCATGTTCGCCAACATACTGGCTCTAGCCACTGCAGCGGAGGAAAAGGCGGATCCCACTTACAAAAGCCAGCATCTGGCGTGGACACCGGTAGAAGCCGAAGCCTCGCGCGACGGCGCAAGCGTCAAGCTGACGGGCATTACGTCACGGCGTGGCGGCGGCAGAGCGATGGTACCTACAAGTTCTGCCTCGACATCGATGGTGCCGACCAGAAGCATTGAAGGACTTCGATGACTCACACATTGGACAAACTATTCGAGACGATCGCCACGCGCCGCGGTGCCGATCCGAAACTGTCCTACACCGCCAAACTCCTTGCCGAAGGCGTTGAGCGCTGCGCCAAGAAGTTCGGCGAAGAGGCGGTCGAAACGGTGATTGCGGCGGCGGCCGGCCACAAAGCCGAGGTTGTTACCGAATCCGCCGATGTGCTGTACCACCTGCTGGTGTTGTGGGCGGCGTGTGGCGTCGAGCCGGACCAGGTTTGGCAAACGCTCGCGGCACGCGAGGGCCGCTCCGGATTGGAAGAGAAGGCTTCCAGAACATGAGCGCAGACCGGAAAAGTGGGAAGCGGTTTTCCGCGAGTCTGCGCGAAGAAAAAAACAGCCAATGCGCATTTTGATTTCCCGCCCGCAGGAGGATGCGGCCCGACTTGCCGAGCTGCTACAGGCACGCGGCCATGAACCGCTTTGTGCGTCGCTGCTTTCGGTACGGTTCTTCGACGGACCCGAACTGACCTTTGCCGGCATCAGCGCGATCATCGCCACCAGCGCCAACGGTATCCGGGCCTTCGCCAAACGCACCGACCGGCGCGACTTACGCATCTTGGCGGTGGGACCGCAGACCGCCGATGCGGCAGAGAAAGCCGGATTTGAGAATGTCGAATGCGCCGACGGTGATGCCTCGACGCTGGCCGAAAAAGTACTCGATTGGGTGAAGCCGGAAGAGGGCGTGCTCTTGCATGCCGCCAGCGCCGACACGGAAGGTCAGCTCAAGACACTGCTCGCCGAAGAGGGCTATACGGTCGATGAAATTGTCCTCTACGAGGTGGTGGCAATCCACAAATTGCCGGAGATCGCCCGCGAGGCGCTGTTGCATCGCACCCTTGATGCCACGGTGGTGTTCTCGTCGCGCTCGGCTATGGCTTTGCGCGATTGCATCCAGCGTGCCGGCCTCGCCGAGGCCTGCAAGACCATCGCCGCGATCTGCATCAGTGCCGCCTCTGCTGCAGCTCTTGAGCCGCTGAAGTTCCGCCAAGTGCTCGTGGCCGAACGGCCCAACCAGGCGGCGATGCTGGATGCGGTGGAACGGGCCGCCGCCACGCCAAAGGTATAAGCTCGGCCACATCCGTTTTCGACACGCTCGGCGCGTGTTGCCGCACACCCGTAAACCGTCCAAATTTACAGCACGCCTATACCGCTTTGCTGAATATCAGGGCGGGACCAGCACAGAATTTCGGCAGCGTGCCCATTGACGAACCAGGCGAGGGGGCAGTCATAATTCGTTATGTCTGCTGCCCAGTCGCGCCCCGAACTAGTGCTGTCGCCGCAACCCGGCGAGTCGCCGTTCGCCGCCTATAAACTGGGTGCTCCCTACGACGAAATGTTCGCTGCCGACGGCACCGTCCGCCCTCATTATGCGGCGCTGGCCGAACGCTTGGCGAACCTGCCGCCGGAAGAATTGTTGCGCCGTCAGCAGGCTTGCGAAACCAGCTTTCTGCACCAAGGCATCACCTTCACCGTTTATTCCGACAAGCAGGCGACCGAACGCATTTTCCCCGCCGATCTGTTCCCGCGTATCGTTACCGCATCCGAGTGGGCTAAGATTGAAGCCGGCCTGACGCAGCGCATTGCCGCGCTCAATCTTTTTCTCAAGGATATCTATACCGACGGGCGCGTGTTGAAAGACGGGCTGATTCCGCGCTCGATGATCTACGGCTCCAAACACTACCGCCGCGAGATGCGTGGCCTACCCGTCCCGCATGATGCCTATGTCAACGTTTGTGGTTCCGATCTGGTGCGCAACGAAAGCGGCGAATATGTCGTCCTCGAAGACAATTTGCGGGTGCCGTCGGGGGTCTCCTACATGCTGGCCAACCGCGATGTGGTGCGGCGCGCCTTTCCCAGTCTTTTCCGCAGTCAAGGCGTGCGCCCGGTTGATCAATATCCGCGCGAGCTGCTCGCCACTTTGCGTGCGCTGACACCGGTACGCGAAGACGTTTCCATCGCCGTGCTGACGCCGGGCGTCTTCAACTCGGCCTATTTCGAGCACGCCTTCCTGGCGCGCCAGATGGGCGTCGAGCTGGTGGAAGGGCGCGATCTTCTGGTCAACGACAATGTCGTCTATACGCGTACGACGTCCGGCCTCAAGCGCATCGACGTGATCTACCGGCGCATCGACGATGATTTCGTCGATCCCTTGATCTTCCGTGACGATTCCGCGCTCGGTGTTTCCGGCCTGTTCAATGCCTATCGCGCCGGCAATGTCATGATCGCCAATGCGCTCGGCACCGGCGTCGCCGACGACAAAGCGGTCTATGCCTATGTGCCGCGCCTTATCCGCTATTACCTGTCAGAAGAGCCAATTCTTAACAACGTCGAGACCTTCCTCTGCCGCGAGCCGAAATCGCTCAGCTACGTGCTCGCCAACCTCGACAAGTTGGTGGTCAAGGCAGTGGGCGAATCCGGCGGCTACGGCATGCTGGTCGGCATGCACGCTTCCAAAGCCGAGCGTGAAGCCTTTGCCGAGATGGTGAAAGCCGATCCCGAGAATTATATCGCCCAGCCGACCATCCAGCTTTCCACCGCGCCGACGTTCGTTGACGGCAGGGTCGAGCCGCGTCACGTCGATTTGCGCCCCTTCATTCTGCATGCCGACAAGACCGTGATCGTTCCCGGAGCGCTGACGCGTGTCGCTTTGCGCCGCGGCAGTCTGGTGGTGAATTCCAGCCAGGGCGGCGGTTCCAAGGACACTTGGGTGTTGAGCAACTAGATGCTGAGCCGAGTCGCCGACAGTCTTTATTGGATGAGCCGCTATCTGGAGCGTGCCGAGCACACCGCGCGGCTGCTCGCGGTCAAGCTCGAAACCACGGCGGAGCAATCGCGCGAAGATGCCGAATCCGCTTGGGTCCGCGTTCTCGCCGCGGTTTCGGAAGAGCACGCGCCGGTGACCGATTCCGACGTACTCGCCATCACCCAACACATCGCCTTCGACCAGATGAACGGCACCTCGCTGCTCTCCTCTGTCAGTTTCGCGCGCGACAACGCCCGCCAAGTGCGCGAACAGCTCACCATCGAGGTGTGGGAGAATCTGAACCGGTTATATCTGAAGCTGCGGGATCTGACCGCTGCTGAAGTTTCGAGCCCGGCGATGCTGTTCCGCGAAATCCTGCAGGACCTGCATGCGCTGGAGGGCGTCACCTATTCCACTTTGAGCCATGGCGAAGGCTGGTACTTCCTCGAACTTGGCAAGCATATCGAACGCGCCCAGCTCATTTGCCGTCTGCTCGACCTGCATTTTGGCGCCGCTCGCGCCGGCATTGCGGTGGAGGCGAATTATTTCGACTGGCTGGTGCTGCTCAAATTCTGCTCGGCGTTCGAGCCCTACTGCAAAGTTTATACGGCCACGATTCAGCCCGAGAAGATCGCCGAGTTTCTTTTGTTTGACGCCGAATTTCCTCATTCGGTACGGTTTTCGGTCGATCGCGTCTGCGATGCACTCATTCATGTGGCGCCGGGCGCTCCGCCGGGACGCCGGGCGACGGTTGAGCGGCTCGCTGGCCGTCTCAAGGCCTCGGCCGATTTTACCCAGATCGAGGAATTGATGAGCGGCTCGATTGATCGCTTTCTGGGCGATATCGCCAAGCAGTGCGAAAAGATCCACGACGCGGTCTATGCCGCTTACATCGCTTACGGCGCGGAGACAGTTTTATGAGAGGGGCGAGGAGCGAATAGCGAATAAGGAAAACGGCACACTGCACACTGCACACTTCCCTATTCCCTATTCGCTACTCTCTATTCGGGGTTTGACGATGTTCTATTCCGTCCGCCACATCACCCGCTTCCGCTATTCGTCGCCGGTACGCGAGAGCGTGATGGAAATCCGCATGCAGCCGCGCTCGGAAGGGCCGCAGATGCTGCGGTCGTTCCAGATCTCGACCAATCCGCGCTCGCAGCTTTATGCCTATACCGATCATTTCGGCAACGCCGTCTATCATTTCAATGTGCTGAAAGAGCACGCGGAACTTCGCATCGAAGCCCAGGCAGTGATCGAGATCGCGCGCTTCCAGCTCCCACCGATCGCGCTCGACCTGCTCGAATGGGAGCGTTTCAACAATTACAACCTGACCCACGACCACTTCGATCTTTTGGAGCCGTCGAAATTCGCGCTGCCGTCGCCGGCACTCGCCGCCTTCATGACCGAAAAGAACCTCGCCAAACCCGAAGGCGATCCGCTCACGGCGCTGGGCTATCTCAACACGACGATCAATCAAGCGTTCGATTACGAGTCGGGCGTGACCCAGGCCGACTCCCCGATCGAACATGCCTTGACCGGCAAGCGCGGTGTCTGCCAGGACTTTGCGCACATCATGATCGCCATCGCGCGAAGCTGGGGCATTCCGGCGCGTTACGTCTCGGGCTATCTCTATCATCGCCCGAAGACGCAAGACCGCTCGGGTCCCGACGCCACCCATGCCTGGGTCGAATGCTATCTGCCGAGCCTTGGCTGGGTCGGCTTCGACCCGACGAACAATATCCTGGCCGACGAACGCCACATCCGCGCCGCGGTGGGCCGCGATTACGCCGACGTGCCGCCGACCCGCGGGACCTTCAAAGGGGTAGCGGCAAGCGAACTGGCGATTGCCGTTTCGGTGGAACCGACTCAGGCGCCGGTCCGCCACGAGGACTTTTTGCGCGTGGCCCGGCCGATGGCAACGCCGGCGCCGACACCCTCCATGCCGCAGCACCTGTATCACCAACAGCAACAACAGCAGCAATAATTACTTCGCCGCGTGGCCTTTCAGGACCTCGGCAAGGCGTGGCATCAACTCGTCCCAATCGCCGAAGCTTGCCGGTGAGAAGGTGCGCGTCTTGCGATACCAGGGATAGTAGTCGGTGCCGAGTTGCGGCCAGCTACGCCCGCCCGCGAGCAAGAACCAAGTCTCGGTACCGGCCGCAGCGGCAATCGCCGCGGACGCCGTTGGGGCGGAAATCATTAGGTCGATGTTGGCTGAAAGTGCTGCGTCTCCTTCCAGATCATTTTTGAGATCGAGACCTTCGATCTCTTCAATCTTGACGCCATGCTGCTCTTCCGCGCGCTTCATCTCTTCGGCGCAATCGCCGTATTGCAGATTGATGAAGCGTATGCCCGGGGTTTTCAGCAGCGCTCCCCAACTATTGAGAGCGGAAAAATATTTTGCCCGCTTGACGTCGATGAACATCGAACGCCAGCAAATGCCGACTTTGAAGCCGGGGCCGCCGGCCGCCAGCCGTTCACGGATTTCTTCCACCCGTTTTGGATCAGGCTTGAGGAACGGCTCCCCCCGGAAAGCAGCGAGGTCCTTGCGCAGCCAGCCGAGCGGCGAGGCCATCCAGGCGTAATAATCCGGCTGGCCATCCTTGGTCGCGAACGGAATGAAGCGAAGGTGCTTGTCGCCGTCCTTATCGCGCAGAATGCGGTCTTCGTAGCTGCCGACTTCGGCTTCGGGGTAGGAGCGCTGGAACAGGCTCACCAGCCTAGGGTCGACCGCGATCTGCAGCTTACCCGCCGGTCCGACGAGGCGCTGCACGTCCGACAGATACTCGGAAAACATGATCTCGTCGCCCAGGCCCTGTTCGCCCACGATCAAAACGCGTTTGCCCTCTACCGGCTCGCCGGTCCAATGGGGCGCCTCCACCATGTGATGGACATAAGCCCGGAATTGTTCGTCGCGGCGGCATTCGTGAGCACGAAAACCTTCTTCCAACTTCCCCATGCCGATCAGGCACAGGCTGCGCGAGTGATTGGTCTCGCGGATTTCGGCCGGGTCCACGACATATTCGAGCGCCTTGTCATAGGCGGCGTTGGCCTCGTCGAGGCGGCCGAGATGCTGCAAGGCGTAACCGAGATTGTGATAGAAGCGGGCAAAGGTCGGCTCAAGCCGGATGGCTTCAGAATAGAACACCAAGCTCTCTTCGGCGCGGCCAGATTCGGCCAGTACGGTCGCCAGCGAATTCCACAGGATCGACTGGTTGGGCATGCGATAGATGGCGTTCTTCAGGGTCTCAATCGCAGCGTCGCGATCGCCCATTTCGCTCTGCACGGTGCCGAGATTGTTGTAGCCGAGCGGCGAATCCGGATTGGCGGCGATATAAAGACGGAACATCTTCGCCGCACCGTCGCGGAATTTCAGGTTCCAGGCCATCAGGCCGAGATTGATGAGGAGTTCGGGATCGTTCGGATCGAGTTCGAAGGCGCGCTCGTAGGTGACCAGGGCCTTATGCATATGACCCATGCGCTCCAGATACATGGCGAGGATATGGTAGGCCCTGGGGTTGGTGTCGTCGATTTCAGTAGCGCGCATCGCTGCCCGCCCTGCCCCGGCAAGATCGCCGCGTCGCCAAGCGCGCACGGCTCGGCGGATGTAACGATCCGATTTGCCACGCGCTAACTCGGCGCCGAGCTCCTCCGACAAAGCTTCGAGTTTGGCCAGCGCTTCGAGCTTGGCGTCGACACCGGTGAGACCAAGCATGCCGGCGGCGGGAGCAACATTCGCCATTCGCCCGGACCCTCAATAATTCCGGGCTGATAAGAGCCGAGTTTTACTTAAGCGGTGGTGAATGCGATTGCTCGATTTCGAAGAGAATTTCTTAACTCTGGACTTCCTAGAATGGCGTCACCTGCACAGGGAGTCATGGATGCCTCTGAAGCTTTCCCTCAAACCGGGCGAAAAGTTCGTTATCAACGGTGCCGTTCTGACCAACGGCGAAAAGCGTGCCTGCCTGATCGTGCAAAACAAGGCATGTCTCTTGCGTGAGAAAGACATCATGCAGCCGGAAGAGGCGACCACGCCAGCAAGGCGGATCTACCTTCCGATCATGATGATGTACCTGGATGGAGACGGAAACGACCAATACTACAACGATTTTGCCCTTCGCATGACCGAGTTCATGAGCGCGATCAAGGATCGCAATGCCCTGGTCACATGCGTCGAGATAAGTCGGGAAGTAATGAGCGGCTCCTACTACCGGGCGCTAATGCAATGCAGGAAATTGTTCGAATTCGAACGGGAGCGGCTGAGTTATGACCCTCAAAGCATATCAAAACACGCAGCAAATTACTGAGAATTCACGCGAAACCGAGTACCGGCTGTTCGGCCAGGTGACCGGTGCTCTGATCTCGGCCCAGCGCGAAGGCCGCTCCGGCGGCCCCTTGTGCGAGGCGATTGATTGGAATCGCAAGATGTGGCGTTTGCTGGCGGCTGATTGCCTTGACCAACACAATAGGCTTCCTGACGGCGTCCGGGCCAATATCGTCTCGTTGTCGCTGTTCGTGACCCGCTATTCCAAGGACGTCATGCGCAAAGGTGCGCCGCTCGAACCGTTGATCGAGATCAATCGTTCCATCATGCAGGGCCTGCAAGGCGCCGCGTGAGAACCTATTTGAGGGCGTGTTTTGAAGAGGCCAGAGGCAACTCTGGCCTCTTATTTTTTGCCGGTCGGCAATATTTACCATCCGGTGGAATCAGCCCCTTAGCGGCTTTTTCTTTGTTTACAGCGCATTAGCGGCAGGAATCGACTGGCACGGCGGTTGCGATGGCTTGGAGTGGGGCGGAGAGCCTCATGGAAAGAACCGACGTCCCAACGACGGAAGTGGAGAACACACTATGCTGAGCGTCAACACCAACACCGGCGCAATGATTGCGCTGCAGTATCTCAACACTACCCAAGGCCAGATGTCGCAGACGCAGTCGGCGATCAGCACAGGTCTAAAAGTTGCTTCCGCCAAGGATGATGGTGCCACCTATGCCATCGCCCAAAATATGCGCGGTGATGTTGCGGGCTATCAGTCCGTCTCCGACAGCTTGAACCGCGGTATTTCTGCCGTGGATACGGCCATGTCGGCTGGTCAGTCGATCTCCGATCTGCTGATCCAGATGAAGGCAAAGGCTCTCTCGGCCGCCGATAAGTCGATTGATACGGCGTCCCGCGCGGCCTTGAACAATGACTTTACGGCTCTGCGTGATCAAATCCAGTCGATCGTCGATAACGCCTCGTTCAACGGGTTCAACCTGATCAAGAGCAGCGCGTCCGACATCACGGCTCTGGCTTCGTCCGACGGCTCGAAGAAGATCACCGTCGCAGCGCAAGATTTGTCGCTCGGCGGTACCAATATGAGTGGTATCGGCTCGACCGGTAATGTCTCGTCGCAGACATCTGCGTCGTCGATGGTCGCTTCGGTCCAGACCGCGTTGACCAACGTCAACAAAGCATTAGCCTCGTTGTCGTCTGGTGCAAAGAAATACTCGATCCAGCTCGACTTCACCTCGAAACTGTCCGACACCCTGACCAGTGGTATCGGCAACCTGGTGGATGCGGACATGGCCGAGGAAAGCGCCAAGCTGACCGCGTTGCAGACCAAGCAGCAGCTCGGCGTGCAGGCGCTGTCGATCGCCAATTCTTCGCCGTCAACGATCCTGTCGCTGTTCCAATAAGAACTTCCATAGCGTAAGAGAAACAACGGCGCGGGACTTTGTTCCGCGCCGTTCCATTTTTTGGCGTTCCCCTTGTACCCTCCGCGCGCGACCTTTCGCACGCCCGCGCCCAGAAATCACCCGGCAAGAAATTCCTTATCCTCGGCAAAAATTGCCGGGTCCTGGCAAGAACTGCCCGGCAAAATCGGCATGCCGGCAAAGTTGCGCCGAAGCGTTTTCGTAAATGGTGGCTCCCAAAAGAACGTTAGCGAGTTCCTAAGCGCGGCCCGGCACGTTCGTTGCGATACCAGCGTGTGGGGCAAAAAGCTCCTTTGAGCATAACGCTCGTGAAAACGCCAGAACGGAGACCAGTACAATGACTCTTAGCGTCAACACCAACAATGGTGCCATGACCGCGCTGCAGTATCTTTCGCAGACGCAGGCGGACATGTCCCAGACCCAGTCCGCCATCAGCACGGGCATGAAAGTCGCTTCTGCGAAGGACGACGGCGCCACTTACGCCATCGCCCAGAACATGCGCGGCACAGTGTCCGCCTACAGTGCCGTTTCCGACAGCTTGAACCGCGGTATTTCTGCCGTGGATACGGCCATGTCGGCTGGTCAGTCGATCTCCGATCTGCTGATCCAGATGAAGGCAAAGGCTCTCTCGGCCGCCGATAAGTCGATTGATACGGCGTCCCGCGCGGCCTTGAACAATGACTTTACGGCTCTGCGTGATCAGATCCAGTCGATCGTCGATAACGCTTCGTTCAACGGGTTCAACCTGATCAAGAGCAGCGCGACCGACATCACGGCTCTGGCTTCGTCCGACGGCTCGAAGAAGATCACCGTCGCGGCGCAAGACTTGTCGCTCGGCGGTACCAATATGAGTGGTATCGGCTCGACCGGTAATGTCTCGTCGCAGACATCTGCGTCGTCGATGGTCGCTTCGGTCCAGACCGCATTGACCAACGTCAACAAAGCGTTGGCCTCGTTCTCGTCTGGTGCAAAGAAGTACTCGATCCAGCTCGACTTCACCTCGAAGCTGTCCGACACTCTGACCAGTGGTATCGGCAATCTGGTGGATGCGGACATGGCCGAGGAAAGCGCCAAGCTGACCTCGCTGCAGACCAAGCAGCAGCTCGGCGTGCAGGCGCTGTCGATCGCCAATTCTTCGCCGTCAGTCGTTTTGTCTCTGTTCCAGTAAGGCTCTCTTGCAACGGTGGGCGCATCCGCGTCCGCCGTTGTCTTCCGCTGATGGAGGCAAAGCGCCTCCTTCCCCGGGGCGTGGGTTGGGGTTTCAAAAAGAAGGGGCGGTCGAAGACACATCTTCGGCCGCCTCTCTTTTGCGTTCTTGGGTTTGCGTCAGATCAGAGACGCAGGACGCGCCGCAGCGCTTCGATCACGCGCGCGACGTCGCTGAGCGCCATCGCGGCGAAGAACGGCAGGCTGAGCGCGCGCGCGTAATAGCGGTCGGCGCCAGGAAGTTCGAGTTGTCCGTAGCGCTCGGCATAATAGCGCTGGCGGTGTACCGGATAGTAATGCACTTGGGTACCAATGCCTTCCGCATGCAGCCGCGCCATCACTTCGGCTCTGCTCTGTCCGCAGGCCTTGAAGTCGATCAACACGGGATAGAGATGCAGCGTCGGCAGGCAGTCAGTGTGCGCCACCGGTTTCAGGATCGGGGCGAGCGGCGCCAGCATCGCATCATAGGCGGCGGCAAGCGCCCGTCGGCGGGCGGTAAATCGCGTCAGCTTGGCGAGTTGCGAGAGGCCCAAAGCGCATTGAATGTCGGTGATGCGCCAGTTAAAGCCCGGCTCGACCAATTCGTAATACCAGGGGTGAGCATGACCGGAATGATCGAAGGCGTCTTGTTCGGTTTCAAACGCGGACGCCTCGCGTGTCATGCCGTGATTGCGATAAAGGCGCAGCGTCTCGTCCAGTTTGGAATCGTTGGTCGTGACCGCGCCGCCCTCACCCATGGTCACGGTCTTGACCGGATGGAACGAGAAAACGGTCATGTCGGAAAGCGCATTTTCACCCACCAGCTTCTCAGCGCCACCGAGGCGGTAGCTGGTACCGAGGGCGTGACAGCCGTCGTCGACGATTCGTATGCCGTGGCGCCGCGCGATTTCGTGGATCGTTTCGACCGGACCGCATTGACCGTTGAGATGGACATTGAACACCGCGTCGGCGTGGCCGCTGCGCGCAATCGCTTTTTCGAGATCTTCGGCCCGCATCAGGCCCGAGTTGGGATCAACGTCGGCAAAGACGATTTCGGCACCGGCGAGATGCGGTGCGGAGGCGGTGGCCAAAAACGTGATCGACGGCACGATGACTTTGCTACCGGGGCCAAGGCCTAGCGCCTTCGCCGCCAAGTAGAGCGCCGCGGTGCCATTCGAGCACACCACAGCGTGGTCCGCGCGCACGGCAGCGGCGAACGCGGATTCAAACCGCGAAACCAGGGGACCAGTGGTGAGATAATCGCCGCGCAAAGCGGCCGCCACCGCTGCGATGTCGTCGTCCTCGATGGTCTGCCGTCCGTAGGGAAGGAACGACGGTGTTCCATCGGCCTTGGGCAGTGGTGCGGTCATGCGTAGGCCTGCGCCAGAAGCTGTTGCAGGCCGCGGGCGTCGAGCTGCTCGGGATTGTTGTCGCTCGAATAGGCGAAGCCCTCCGCCACCGGCTGGGCGCCGCGATTGAGATAGGCGTCGCGCAGATCGGCGGCGAAACTCGCCAGAATCACATAGCGGTCGTCGAGTTCCAGCGTCCAGTGCGAATCGTCGGCCGGAATCATGGTCTCGTGCAGCTTTTCGCCGGGTCGGATGCCGACGATTTTCTGTGGCAGGTGCGGACCCAAAAGGGTGGCCAAGCCAGTGATGGTGGTGGACGGAATCTTGGGTACGAAGATTTCGCCGCCCTTTGCCATTTCCATCGACGACAAGACGAGGTTCACGCCTTGCGTCAGCGTGATCCAGAAACGGGTCATGCGCGCATCGGTGACCGGCAGTTCGAGGGCGCCCGATTCCGCAAGCTGCTTGAAGAAGGGAACGACCGAGCCGCGCGAACCGAACACATTGCCGTAGCGCACGACCGCGAAACGCGTACCGTCGGCACCTGCCAGATTATTGGCGGCGACGAAGATTTTGTCGGACGCGAGTTTCGAGGCGCCGTACAGATTGACCGGATTGGCCGCCTTGTCGGTGGAAAGTGCGATCACTTTCTTCACGTTGTTGCGCAGCGCGGCGTAGACGATGTTTTCGGCACCCAAGACGTTGGTACGGATACATTCAAATGGATTGTATTCGGCCGCCGGAACCTGCTTCAGCGCCGCGGCATGCACGACGTAATCGACCTTGCTCATCGCCAGTTCGAGGCGGTCGCGATCGCGCACGTCGCCGATGAAGAAGCGCATGCAGCGGTATTGCTCATGCGGGAACCGCTGCTGCATTTCGTATTGCTTGAGCTCGTCGCGCGAATAGATAATCAGGCGGCGGGGCTTGTATTGGCCGAGGATCGTCTTGACGAAGTGGTTGCCGAACGATCCCGTGCCGCCGGTGACCAGAACGTCCTTGTCGTTCAGATCGAGCCAGGGCTGGGAGAAATCGCGCAGCTCCGAGTGCAGGGTTTCCCCGTCGGCATTGGTGCCGCCATCAAGAAAGATTTTTTTTGCCCGCTGGGCCATGGAACTACCGTTGATCATGTCGATGCCAATCGTTGCAGAACGCGGTTAACAAGTGGCTTATGGAAAGGTGGCGTTTACGTTAAAGCGGAAACGCCGCGGCCCCGCCCGAGGCGCGGCGGGCTTGCGCGTATCATCAAGCTCAAGGGCAGAGAGTGCGAGCTGGCAGAACATGCCGCCGCGAAGGCAGCGGTGGGTGAGAAGACCCAGAAGCGGTGCCGTGGCGCGGTCGACCGTGATGCGGATGCGGTGAGCGGCATCGCCGATTTCGACCCAACCTTCGGTCATTCCGAGACCGTGCGAGGCCGAAACCAGGAACGACACAGGGGCGCCGTGGTCGACCGTTTCGCCGTCAAGGGCAAAGGTCTCCGGGTCCTTGCCGCCATTATGGGTCGTCAGCGAAAGCTGCTGCCAATCGAAGGCGTCCGGCAGCAGCGTGACGTGGCCGAGCCTGAGTGAGCCTTTGCCCCAATCGTCCCAATGGAAGGCGATGTCGAAATCGATTCTGGCGGAGGCGCCGCAAAACCGCATCGTTTTCTCGATCGGCCCTTTGGGCGTATCGATACGGGCAAACGCCAACGTATCGCCGCCCTCCTGCCAAACCTGGGCGCGGCCCCATTCGAGGTCGGTGACCTTATGCTCGCCCGGCGCTTCGAACACGGCATTGCCGGTGTACCAATCGGCCTGCAACGCAATGTCGTCGAAGGTACCGTGTGGCAGCATACCGATCAGCGCAGCGCCGCCGAAGCGCACATTGGCAAGCGCAAGCCCGCGGCGGCGGTCGAGCCGTGCTTGAACGCAAGGCGTTGCAATATCGATATAACGGTCGGTGATCGCCGGGCCGTGCGGCGCGGCCGGCAACGGTACCTCGGGCAGGGGGAAGCGCTGCAGTGCGGCGCTGAGGCGTTTTTCCAGTTCGCTCCAGCGTTTGGCGGTGATGTGGGTGCGGAAATCACTCGCCCACAGCCAGCACAGTTCCTTCCACGCCGACGGCGCGGCGTCGGACGCCGCCAGAACCTGGTACAGGCGTTGGCAAGCGGCGTTGATGAAAAGATCGTCGCGCCCCGTCACCGCCCAGCGCGACAGATTGTATTTGGGTTGCTTCTTGACCGGGATTGGCACCGCTGGCGTTTCCAGCCGCAGTTCGGCGTCCTGCGGCCCATCGAGCAGCTCGCACGGGCCGACCATGGTGCAACCGGGTTCCACTTGCAGGCGGGCAAAGGCGTCTTCCAGCTTCTGCCATTCGGAAATTTCGCCGATTTTTTCTTCGGTCTTGTAGCGCCCAGGGCGGAAATCGAAAATTTCCGCATCGCTGGCATAAAGGCAAAGGCAGCGTTCGGTGGTGCCACGCTGGCGGCGGATGTAACCGAGATAATCGTCGAGCGCGATATCGCTATGGGCATAGCGCTGCAGCTTCTGAAAGGCGACAGTGTTCGACCAGATCAGCGCGATGCTGCGCCCGTCGGCCCCGCGCGCACGTTGCGGCGTGTAACCGGTTTCCACCGGCCAATCATGGGTGGAGGCCGGATTGTCCCAATCCATGATAATGGCGTCGTAACCCGCATCGAGATAAAGCCCGACCAGCCCGCCGGAATAAGCCTGTTCATTGACCAGCGCGAGGCGCGGAGCGATGCCAAGCAAGCGCTGATAAATCTCGTTACCGATCTTCAGGTTTGCTTCGGTCACACGCCAAGGCACCAAGGGTCCTATCATCTGGCTGTAGCCGCAGCCAATGAACTCCACTTTGCCACATGCGATCAGCCGTTTCAGATCAGCGATCCAGTCCGGTGTACGAAGCGCAATTTCTTCCAGCGTGAAGCCGGATGCTTCCACGCCGATCGGACCGAACTTTTCGGCCAGCCGCAGCAGTGGCTTGTAGCAGCGCTCGATCACCTCGGTCCGTTGTCCCTCTTCGATCGAAGAATAGGCGAGGTTCAAATGAAAAAAGGCAAAGAGGTTGAGGGTACCGGCTTCGGTTGTGAACGCCGACGCGGAATACGGCGCTGTCATTGGGTGACGACCTGGATGCGCGATAACGCGGTCGCCGCATTGGCCCGCGCTTCGTCACGGTCGCTACCTGTTGCGATCACCATCGCGCCGGAGGGGCGTTTGTCGCCGGCCGGCGGAATCAAATCGCCCTTTTTGGCTGTGATGTTCACTTCCAACACGCCGGGTACCTTCCATGCCGCTTCGGCGCCGCTGGTCGCCACCACGGTGCCGGGATCGGGGAAGATGTAACGCTGGGTGATGAACTTCTGATATTTCGGCGTCATTTCGTCGGGTGCCGGATTTTCGCCCAGCGCGACGCGAATGGCGCAACCGATGAAGTCGACGCCGGTATTCAGCGGAATTTCCTGGGTGCAGAAGAAACCGCCGGAAAGCCGCGCCGCCAGTTCGATGACATAGACCTGGCCATCATGCACCACGATGTCGCCTTTGACGGTGCCGCGGGTAACGCCTAGCGCTGCGGCCGCATCGGCCTGCACATCGAGCACGCGCTCGTAGATGTCGGTCGACAGCGCGGTCGGCATGTCGCCGCCATTCTCGATGAAATAGGGCGCGTACTTCTCAAGGTATTCGTAATTGCGGTCGCTGAAGCCGGAGGTGTAGCAAACCCCATCCACCACCACCGATTCGGTCGAGATTTGCGGACCCGGCAGATAGGCTTCCACCATCACGCGCTGGGTTGGCGAGTAGTTGCGAGCGAATTGGAACGCCTTGGCGAGATCTTTCACCAGCGAAAGGCGCTGCACGCCGCGGCTGCCGCGGCTGTCGACCGGCTTGATGACGAGATCAGGGCCGCGCTCGGCGACGATGCGCATCAGTTCTTGTGGTGTCGATACCGCCGAAAACCACGGCACTGGTACGCCGCACGCGGCAAAGCGCTCTTTCATGGCGAGCTTGTCGGTCGCCAGTTCCGCGCTCTTTCGTGTCAGGCCGCTTAGTCCCAGCCGCTCGTTGACCGCCGCCACCGTGAGCGGGGCGTCAGCGGCAACGCAGATCACGCCGTCGATTTTGCGAATCTTGTTATGAAACCGTTCGGCGGCCGCGGCAGTGTCGGCCGGACCGTAGACGTCGGCGATCAGCGCCGAGTCGGCGATGGCAAACCCTGGGGCTTCGGGGTTGATGTCGCTACAGACGACATAGAGCCCCATGTCTTTGGCCCGTTTGACCGCGGCGGCCGCTTCGACACCGCCCGAGATGATGAGCAGTGTCTTCATCCGAAATACATGCCGCCGTTCACATTGATGGTCTGGCCGGTGACATAACTGGCCTCCGGCGAGGCGAGGAAGGCAACCACGTCGGCGATTTCCTTGGCATAAGCGATGCGGCCGAGCGGAATCGCCGAGGCTTTCTTCTTGCCGGCCTTGGTGTGGAGTTCCTTCTGCGCCATATCGGTGGCGACTAGGCCCGGCGAGACGGCGTTGGCGGTGATGCCGCTGGCCGAATAAAGCCGCGCTAAGGACTGAGTGAAGTTGATCAACGCCGCTTTGGAGGCCGCGTAATGGACTTGGTTGCGTCCGCCCCATTGTCCCCCGATCGAGACGATGTTGACGATACGGCCGCAGTTCTTCGCCACCATGTCCGGCAAGGCTTCCTGTGCCAGGATGAAGGGCCCACGCAGGTTGGTTTCCAGCATGCGGTCCCACTGCGCGTCGGTGATGGTCTCCATCGGCCGTTCGTCGGCGATGGCGGCATTGTTGACCAGGATTTCCACCGGTGCCTTGAAGTGCTTGCTGACTTTTTTGAGCGCCGCTTGGGCCGACTTGCGTTTGCGTTGATCGAGCTGCACCGCAAAGGCGTTGTCGAACGCGGCTTCCAGCTCTTCGGCACCGGCGGCATTGGTGTTGTAGCCGACCGCCACCCGCGCGCCCGCTTCAAGCAGCGCTAAGGCGATGGCCTTGCCGATGCCGCGGGAGGCGCCGGTAACGAGGGCAATCTTGCCGTTGAGGTTGGTCATTGCAGGCGGTCCTTGCGCTCCATGGCGCGTTTGGCAGCCGCGGCGATATAAGGCGCCGTGATCTGGAAATATTCGGCCAATTCGTCGGGCTCGCCCGAGGTGCCAAAACAGTCTTTCAGGCCGACGAACTCGATCGGGCAGGGACGATGCTTGGTCACCGCTTCGGCGACGGCCGACCCCAGGCCGCCGTAGATGTTGTGGTCTTCGGCGGTGACAAGGCAGCCGGTTTCCAGCACACAGCGCTTCAGCAGCGCTTCGTCGATCGGTTTGATCGTCGCCATGTTGACGACGCGCGCTTCGATGCCTTCTTCTGCCAACAGGTCGGCGGCTTGCAGCGAGCGGGCGACTTCGACGCCGCATGCCACCAGCGTCACATCGGTACCGTGACGGATGATTTGGCCCTTGCCGATTTCGAAGACGTGATCGTCATTGAACAGACGCACCGCGCTCGAGCGGCCGGTGCGCATATAGACCGGACCGTCGTATTCCAGGATCGCGCGGGTGGCGAGCACCTGTTCGATCGGGTCGGCTGGCGAAATCACCACCATACCGGCAATGGCACGAAAGGCGGCAAGGTCTTCAAAGGCTTGCGCTGAACCGCCGTCAGGACCGACGTCAAGGCCAGGATGGCTGGCGACGATCTTCACATTGCGATGGGTATAGCCAACCGACAGGCGGACCTGTTCATAAGCGCGCTCGAGGAAGCAGGCGAAACCGGTCACCACCGGAATGAGACCGGTGGCCGCCAGGCCGCTGGCTGCCGCCACCATATTCTGCTCGGCGATGCCGAACTGGATGAACTTGTCGGGATGGGCTTTGCGGAAATGATGCACACCGGTGCCGCCGGCGACGTCGGCGTCGAGCACGACGAGGTTCGGGAACTCGGGCGCAATGCGGGTCAGTTCCTTGCCGAAGGCTTCGCGCAACGAATCACCGGAAGAGCCGATCAGGGCCGGAGCGCTATTGTTGTCAGACATCGAGGAACTCCTTGATTTCGTCGGCGGTGCAGCCGAGGGCTTGCAGGGCGGTTTCGGCTTGTTCGTGGCTCAGCTTGACGCTGCCGTGCCAGGCGGGGCTGCCTTCCATGTAGGGAACACCTTTGCCCTTGAGCGTGTTGGCGATGATGCAGGACGGCTTGCCGCGGGTGGTCGCCGCCTTGTGGAAGGTGGAGAGGATTTGCGGGATGTCGTGCCCGTCGATCTCAAACACTTCCCAGCCGAAGGCGCGCCATTTGTCACCGAGTGGGGCAATGCCGCAGATGTCCTCGTTGAGAGCGTCGGACTGCATCTTGTTGTAGTCGATGATGGCGCAGAAATTATCGAGCTTGTGGTGAGCCGAGCACATCGCGGTTTCCCACACGCTACCTTCCTGCATCTCGCCATCGCCGAGAACGGTGTAAACGCGGGCGCGGATTTTCTGCAGCCTGAGGCCCATCGCCATACCCATGGCGACCGAGAAACCCTGACCGAGCGAGCCGGTGGAGGTTTCGACCCACGGCAGATCTTTGACATGCGGATGACCCTGGAACGGACTGCCCAGCTTCCTCAGGTTCAACGATTCTTTCTTGTCGCAGAAGCCGTGCCAGGCGCCGATCGCATACAACGTCGGGCAGGCATGGCCCTTGGACAGCACGAAGCGGTCGCGCTGCGGATCGTCGATCGCCGACGGCCAAATGTTCAACTCGGCGCCGAACAGGCAGGCGAGAATGTCGGCGCACGACAGCGCGCCACCGGGATGGCCGGAGGTGGCGCGATAGATCGAGGCAATCAGGTGCCGGCGGGCAAAGCGTGCGGCTTCGGCAATCTGAACTTCGATATCCGGCGCGGATACGGACGGAAATGCCGTCGCGTCCAGAAATGCCGTCTCTTTCACGGTAGCGCAAATGGGCATGGCGTTGTCCCCTCCTATGAGCGCTTTGCGGAAATCCGTCCGAAAGCGCGACAAAACAAAACTCACGCGGCTCGTCTGAGGCGCGCGCGGCTTAGAAGTTTGTTGGCAATCACGTCGGTGGCGATTTCGTTCTTCGCGCCGCGGGTTAAGACGACCACGACACCAGGTTTGGCCGCGGCAAGCGCCTCGGGTCCGGACAAGGGGACGCCATAGCGTTCGGCGACATGGGCTTCATCGCGCAGTGCGACACACGGTTCATGATCGATGCGCGGCAGATACTGCACCAGCCCGCAAGAGCAGCAGACATAAACGCGGATGCCGCGGTGCAAATGCTCAGGTGCATAAGCCAGCGTTAGCCCGCCGCGGCCGCAAAGTTCGCAAAAGTCCTGCATCGGGAAGTGCCCAGAAGGAGACTGGTAACCATCTTCCGCCGCGTTTGCTTAACAATTCACTATCGATCGCGATGCGCGCGGGTTTTGACACCGGGGTCATTAGCCCGCGACTATTCGCATACCGCAGGTCAGCACCTCGCAAGGTGCAATGCGAACGCTATCAATTGGAATCAGTCGACAAGACTCACGATTTGACGGCGATCAGCACGGCTTCGCGCCCGATCCCGCAACTCGCCAGCGCCC
Organism: Alphaproteobacteria bacterium UBA1301; assembly: GCA_002307725.1. Lineage (GTDB taxonomy): Bacteria > Pseudomonadota > Alphaproteobacteria > Micropepsales > Micropepsaceae > Rhizomicrobium. The sequence goes on from DBUB01000002.1 coordinate 253,662, forward strand.
GGTAGAAGGCGCGCCGGGCTTCGCCGAGGCCCGCGGCATCAAGGGCGAGATCGAATTTTTTCCGCCGGTTGTGACAAGCCCGGCCGACATCGTCTTTGCCGATGTAGTCCTCGCCCATCATCAAGAACAACTCCATCGGGAAGCTGGTGGTGCGCTCGACCACTTGGAAGCTTAGCCGTTCCAGCAGCCGTGCGGCGGAGTCGAAGTTGAAATAATTGAGGTGATGCGGCGGAGCGAGCCACCATTCTGCGGCGCCCACCTGTTTCTGCCCGGCGATCTGGAAAGGCGAGTAGTCGTTAGGAACATTGATACAAATGAGCCCGCCGGGTTCCAACAGATCACGCGCCAAGGTCAGAAGCCCAATCGGGTCAGGCAGATGCTCCAGGACATTGTTCAGATGCACGGCATCAAAGCGGCCCAGCGCCGGCGCTGTCTCGGGTCCGAAAAACGCCTCCACGATATCAAGGCCGAGACCTTTGGCGTGGGCGGCGGCCTGGCGCGACGGTTCGATGCCTTTGGCCTGCCAGCCGCGATCCTTGGCGGTTTTCAAAAAAAATCCTGGCCCTGAGCCGATATCGAGAAGGCACCGCCGCTTCGGGGCGAGCAAGCGCTCGAAAATCGTGAGCCGGTCGTTCTGGAACAGCTCCGCCCAAGCCTGATCTTCGGCCGCAAAGGACAGAAACGTCGGCTTTTCCTCTACGTAATAGTCGTCGCGATAGGTCGAAACGAGGCTTTCGGGGTCAGGCAGAGGCGTGACATGGACGAAGCCGCAAGTCCGGCAATCGATGATGTCGAAGTCCTTAATCCGGGCGAGCCGGGGGCCTTCGTGACCCTGCCAGACGCTTGGCGCGGTTACAGTCTCAGCCATGGGCAACCTCTTGTTAACTCTCTCTTAGCGAACCCGGCTTTAGAAACCGTTAAGGAGCGATTCCCATGCCGCATCCCGGCCCGCTTTTCATCGCTGAAGCCTCCTCCAACCACGGCCGCGATCTCGGCCGGGCGCTCCGGTTTGTTGATGTCGCTGCCGATGCCGGCTGCGACGCGGTGAAATTCCAGCTTTTCCGGATCAACCGGCTGTTTGCCCCCGAAATCCTGGCCAAAAGCGAAAAACACCGGGCGCGCCAGCAATGGGAATTACCACTCGACCATTTGGCCCCACTGGCGAAACACTGTTCGGAACGCGGAATACTGTTCTCATGCACCCCGTTTTACCGGGAAGCTGTGGAGGAGCTCCGCCCCTACGTCGCCTTCTATAAAGTGGCGTCCTACGAGTTGATGGTCACCGGGCTGCTGGCCGCTTGTGCCGCCACCGGCAAGCCCGTCGTACTCTCGACCGGCATGGCGATGATGGACGAAATCCTAGGCGCGGTCGCGACGTTGCGCGCAGCAGGCTGCTCCGACATCACTCTTTTGCACTGCGTTTCGGCCTATCCGACCCCCTCGTCCGAGGCCAATCTTGCCGCCATTCAGTCGTTGCGCGACGCCACCGGTTGCCGGGTCGGCTGGTCCGACCACACCCGCCGCCCGGCAGTAATCGAGCGTGCCGTTCACCATTGGCGGGCCCGGGCCGTCGAATTTCATCTCGATCTCGATGGCCGCGGCGCCGAATACGCCAGCGGCCATTGCTGGTTGCCGGGCGAAATCGCGCCCGTCATCGCCCGAATCCGCGAATCTTTTGCCGCGGACGGCACCGGATTCAAGGAACCGCAACCTTCCGAACGCGATGATCGTGCCTGGCGGGCCGATCCATCCGACGGCATGCGTCCGCTGCAAGCTGTGCGCGCCGTCTGGGAGCCCGACCAATGAACCCTCGCATCGTCGCCGTCATACAGGCGCGGATGGGGTCGACCCGGCTGCCGGGAAAAGTCTTGAAGCCCGTAGCGGGCAAGCCGCTGCTTTGGCACATCGTCCACCGCCTGCAAAAATCCAAGCTGATCGAGGCGATTGCCGTTGCCACTTCGACCAATCCGCTCGATGACGCGATCGCCGAATTCTGCACCACCAACAATGTGATTGTGGTTCGCGGCGCCGAAGATGACGTGCTGGCCCGGTTCGCCCGCGCCGCCGAAGTGACCGATGCCGACGTGATCGTGCGCGTCAATGCCGATTCGCCCTTCATCGATGCCGAGTTCATCGATCATCTGGTGACCGCGTTGATTGAACAAGACGGCGATTACGTTCTGCTCGAAGAAAACGCCGAGACCGCGCATTGCGGGGTTGATCCTTTCACCCGTCGCGCCCTCGACAAGCTGATGCTAGTGGCGCGTGAGGATCCCGTCGCTAAGGAACATGTCACCGGCTATTTCAAACTGCATCCCGATTTTGTACCGATCGCACGCGCCAAAGCCTATCCCAAGCTGGCCAAGAATCTGGGTCGGCTCACCGTCGACACGCCCGACGATCTTGCTTTTGTCGAAGCGGTGCATACGCGACTTGCTGCCAAAGCGGGCGAAGCCTCGCTCGCCGATCTCTTGCTGCTCCTGGAGCGCGAACCCATGCTGCGCGATATCAACGCCCATGTTCGCCAGAAGGGCATCGCCCCGCAAGGCGGCCTGGTTCTGATCCGCTGTGACGGCGGCGGCGACTACGGCTTCGGCCACGTCAAGCGCACCATCGCCCTGGCACGAGCCCTGCGGGATCGCGAAGGATTGGGCGCGGTGTTTGCCGTCAACGGCACGCCGGAGGCGCTGGTACCGATTGGCGCCGCTGGTTTTGCCGCCAAACTGATCGACGGACCCAACGGCGAATTTCTTACCACCGCCAAGAACCCTGACCTACTCATCCTCGATTGTCGCGAAGGTCCGTCGCGCGCGGCGATCGCGGCGCTGCCGGTGCCGCTGAAAGCCACCATCGACGATGGCTCCGAGCGGCGGCTGGCCTGTGATCTCGCTTATTATCCGCCGTTGCCACAGGTCTCACACCTCGATTGGACCAGCTCTTCTTGCCGGCCGCGGGTTGGTTGGGAGTGGGCGCTGCTCGGCCAGCAGCAAGTGTCCGAGCGGCCGCGCTCGCATTCGCCGTGCCCGACGTTGCTCGTCACCATGGGCGGTTCCGATCCGTTTGGCCTCACGCTCAAGTGCGCCCAAGCTTTGCGCAAACTCGATCCGGTGTTCCGCGCCCGTTTTGTCATCGGTCCTGGCTTCAAGGACAAAAACCGTCTGGCCCGCACCATCGTCGGTCTGTCGCCCAATTTCGAAACCGTTGAAGGTGCCCGCGGGCTGGCCACCGAATTCGCCACTAGTGACGTCGCGCTGGTGGCGTTTGGCGTCACCGCTTACGAACTGGCAGCCTCAGGGGTTCCGGCGATCTATCTCGGCATCAGCGACGATCACGTGGCGTCGGCGTCGGCCTTCGTCAAGGCGGGCCTGGGCGTTAGCCTCGGTCACATGGACAAAGCCAGCGACGATGACATCGCCAAGGCGGTGTGGTCGCTGCTCAACGATGGCGCCAAGCGCCGCCAGATGCGGGCCGCCGGCTTGATGACCATCGATGGAGCAGGCGCGGCACGCATCGCGGCCGATCTGGTCGCCGAAATCAACGCCCGGCGCGAAAACAACGCTAAGCCGGTAGCGCTCTAATTGCATCCAAGGCTTGTGCGAAAACGTCGTTCCAATCGCCGCGTACCTTCGGCATCAAACAGCGCGCCGACGGCGCGAAAGGTTCGTACCGCGCACCGAAACTCGGCCAGCTCAAATCATACAGCGCCTTGAAGGTTGGTAGGCCTAAGCCCGCCGCCAGCCACGACACCGCAGTGGGGGCGCTGACGATGCCGTCGCACACCGACAGCAGCGCAGCAACGCGGTCGAGGTCCTGTTTTTGGTCGATGCCTTGCGGCACGAACACATCGCGCCCGGCCATTATGTTCAGCGCGGCGATTTCGTCCGCGCGCGCATCATATTGCGCGACAATCGCGGTGCCCGGCATATCGCGCAGCAATCCGCCCCAGTCTTTAAGCGAGGCGTACTGCACCGCGCGCGCCCCGCCGGTCGAACCGGAGCGCCAGCACACCGCTACCAAGGGCCGCGGCAATCCCGCGCACGCGGTGCGCCAGTGCGCCGCTTCCTCGACATCCGCTTTAAGATACACGTGCCGCTTGGGGAAAGAGTCGATGGTCTGGCGCATCAACTTGGGCAGGCTTCCCATCTCGATCGTCGCATTGGCCCCGCCGGTCGTCTTCAGCCAGCCGTAATGGCTTAGCAGCGTGCCGCCCTGTTTTTCGATCTCCCAAGCATGCGTCGCAACACCCGGGAACGAGCGGGCAAACAGCGCCTGCAACCGCGGCTCGCATTCGAGGATCAGCGATCCGCCATCCGCCGCGGCGCGTGTCGCCAGTTCGGGGATCAGGCTGGCGAACATCAGATGATCGCCGACGCCTTGTTCGGATGTCACCAACAGGCGCGTGCGTTTGAGACTGGCGCCGTCCCAGCGCTTAAGACCGTGATCGGGTACCGGCACTTTGCCGGGCACTTTCAGCCGTGCCGAATAATCGCGCCAGCCGTCTTTCAGATTGCCGCGCAACAAATGGAGGATGGCGCGGTTGAGGCGTGCCTGGGCATTGCCGGGCTCGGCTTTCAGGGCGTGGTCGTAAAGAGTGAGCGCTTCGTCGTCGTCGCCGTTGTCAGACAGCATGTCGGCGAGATTGACGAGGGCCGGAACCGACCGCGGCGCTTGAGTCAGCGCGGCGCGGTAAAACTCCGTCGCTGCCTCAAGCTCGCCGGTCTCGCGTAAAATCGACCCCAGAGTCAAAAGAAGTTCCGGTTCTTCCGGCGTCCGTGTCAAAGCGGAACGGATTAAATCTTCCGCCGCCGCGAACGCGCCTTGGACACGCCACAGATTGGCGAGATTAACCACGGCTTCAAGCCGTCCCGGCTCTAGCGTCAGCACTTGGCGGTAAAACTGTTCCGCCGCCGCGCTCATACCGAGGGCTTTCGCGGTATTTCCGAGGGCGAATAGCGTGCGGGTGTCGTCCGGCTTTTCGGCGAGCGCGCGCTCGAACGCAGCGATGGCGTCGCTATAGCGTCCGGCCGCCGCAAACGTTTGACCCTGAGCATACGAATCCATCCTCACCTTGTCGCGCCGGGGGCGTTAAGGCGCAGTTAAGTACGTTGCCATCTTAAGTGGCCATTAAGCCAACAGGCGCGAGAATGCCGCGGTATCTCCGAGTCTTACGCACCCGGCGTATCTGTTATGGCCATGACGATCTTCACCTTCGATTCTTCGACGCTGCTGAGCTATTACAACGCTCAGACCCAGGCGGTGGCGGCGCGCGCCTCCAATTCGGTTTCGTCGAACGCGTCGTCGTCCACCACGTCATCGAAGAAGAGCGCCACCGCGGACGACGTCACGCCGTGGACCACTACCACGAAGAGCCAGCAGAAACGCGATGCCGAGGTGCTGAACGCCACATCGTTTATCGACACCAGTGATGTGCCGGTGTCGGCCGGCACCACGACTGACTCCAAGACCGAGCAGGACAATCAGAAGCTCTTTGCGCTTTACAAGGCGGTGAACAATCTCAGTTATCTTGCCACCATGGCCAAGCGCGATGATGCCACCGACGGCCAGATAGCGGGCTATAACACGCGCTTCCAAGCGGGTCTTACCGAAATCCAGAAATACATCACGTCGACGACCTTCAATGGTTTCACGCTGCAGGCGGAGGAGCCGGCCGTGTCCGTGACCTCCACCGCGAAAGTGGCGAGCGCCACCTTCAGCTACGTCTCGACGGCGCTGGCCAACGGCACCAATATCGACAATCCGCTGTCGGGGCTTTCAAAGTCCGACTCCTTCACCGTCAGCGTCACCAAAGACGGCACCAAGCAAGACATTGTCATCGATCTCAGCAAGGTCGACGGCGATCTAACATTGGCCAACGTCGTCACCTACGCCAATTCACAGTTTCAGGCGGCCGGCGTCTCGACCCGTTTCAAGAAGGACATGACCGCGGGCAGTATCGGCGCCTCGACGACGGCGGAAAAAGCCAAGCAGTCCTATTCGCTCGAAGTTGTTCCGGGCGGCAGTGAGACTGTTTCGATGTCGGCCACCTCGTCGCCGTCGCTCTATGTTTCGACCACCACGGGCTTGACGACTGCCACATCCGATGCCTCGGTCGACAACCAGGGCCGTCTCATCAAGATCAGCGATCTGTCCTCGGACGATCCGACCGCCGCTTACGCCCGCACCATGACGCCGACCAACGGCACCACAACGGCCTCTTCGACGGTGACGGACTCGTCCGGCAACGTCTACATGCTCGGCACGGCGACCGGCGATCTCGGCTCCGAACTCAATCAAGGTGACCAGGACGTCTATCTGACGAAATACGATTCGGCCGGCAACGTCTTGTGGCAGCGCATGTTGGGCTCGACCGGCACGGCCACCGGCACCGCCATGGCGCTCAATCCCAGTGGCGGGGTGACGCTCGTTGGCTCGACCACATCGGCGCTCACCTCCACCGCTTTGACCAACGGCAAGGCCGAAAGCTTCGCTACTCAATATGATGCCAGCGGCAATCAGGTGTGGACGACCCAGATTCCGACGATCAATCAGAACAGCGCCACCTCGGTCAGCGTCGACACGTCCGGCAACGTCTATATCGGCGGTACCACGACCAATGTGATCGGCTCCGGCCAAGTCAATCAAGGCGGCACGGACGCCTATCTCGCCAAGATCAGTTCCAAGGGCGTGATCCTTTCCGAAAGCCAGTTCGGCACCGCCGAAAGCGACACGGTGTCAGCGACTGCGGTAACCGACAGCGGCGATCTCGTTGTTGCCTCGGTACAGAACGGTCACGCAATCCTGACCAAATACACCGGCGGCGACACCACAACGACGGCGGCCTGGACTTACGACATGGGCGATCTCGGCAGCGGCGGCGCCGTCTCCGGGCTCACGGTCAAGGACGGTAAGATCTATGTGTCGGGTACGACGTCTGCGTCGAGCCTGAATGCCACCACCGCCACCGGCACCTCGGCCTCGGGTGGTACCGATGCGTTCCTGTTCACCGCCACCGACTCGGACACGTCGGTCGATTCCGGTTCGGCCAAGCTCACCTATCTCGGCACCTCGGTGAACGACAAAGGCGCGGCGTTGACCGTCGGTTCCGACGGCACCGTCTATGTCGCGGGTACCACCAGCGGCACGTTCGCCGACAATTCGCGCAGCTCGACCGATACCACCAACATGTTCGTAGCTTCGGTTGCCACCGACGGTTCGGTCAACTGGGTGCGCCAATATGCCGGCAAAGACGGCCAGTCGGTCGGCACCGGTATTGCGTTCTCGGCGAGTGGTTCGAGCGTGCTCGATGCGTTGGGTCTGCCATCGGGAGAGGTGCAGGGTAAGCAGGATTCCTCGCTCACCAATTCAACCACCTTGCGCGCCGGTGATTCCTTCTCGATGGAAATCGAGGGCGATACCACGCGCAAATTCAAGATCACCATCGACAAGGGTGAAACCATGACGTCCTTGGCCGCCAAGCTGAATGCCCAGCTCGGCAGCAAAGGCAAAGCGTCGGTCAGCTATACCTCGACCGGTTCGGCCCTCAAGATCGCGGTTTCCTCCGGCGTCACCGCCAAACTGATTTCGGGTCCGACCACGACGGATGCACTCGCCCGCCTCGGTATTTCCGCCCAGACGCTCTATAAGGAATCGACCACTTCCAGTTCATCGAGCTCGTCCAGTTCCACGTCGTCGACCGATTCAACCGCGACCTATGCGCTCGGCCTGCCCAGCAATCTCGACATCGCTTCGACTACCGACGCCGGTTCGGCCCGCGCCCAACTCCTCACCGTCTTGAGCGCAATCCAGAAAATTTATCAGACGACCAACACGACGAGCACCTCGACGACCACGACCAAGACATCGAACCAGAGCATGTCCGTGGCGGCTACGACCTACAGCAACAACGTGAACGCCAACGGCAGCGTCGCCCTCAGTCTTCTGTCAGCGTAACGGCTGCGGCCTGTCCAAATGAAAACGGCCGCGAGGGGTTCCCCGCGGCCGTCTCGTTGCGGGGGAGGAGTCACACTACCCCGTTGAAAATCATCGGCACACTGGTCTGGCGATAGCGGTTTTGTGTTTGTCCCGGGGCATAGGTGATGGTGGGCGCGCGCTGGCGCTGCACTTCATCGGCTACCGCTTTGACGATACCTTCTGAGGCGTTGCGCATGCGGGTGAGGAGGCGCTGCTGCAGGCCGAGCACATCGCGGAATTTCGCCGTCACGGCGGTCAGGCGCTTTTTTGTTTCGACCGGTGCGGACTTCGAGCGGCTCGGATCGACGCCTTGCGCCTCACGGGTATACAGCACCAAGAGCTTCTGCACCTCGGGGTCGAGCGACCGCATTTTTTGCAGCTGGCCGGTGCGCAACGCTTCGATGTCGCCTTCGATCGCCTGCACCAGGCGCTGCGCCAGGGTGATCAGTCGTTCGAATTGTTCGGCTTCGGGGTTCATTGCCTGGTCGCCTGAGGTGTCACATCGGCTACGTCTGCGGTCGCATGTGCAGCTGACTGCGCCGCTTCCTGGTACTTGAGCAGCTCGCGCGTGACCGAATTGGCGACGCCGATACCGCCCTGCTTGGCGATTTGCTTGCCGTATTCGTCGAGCATCAACGAGCGGAACATCTGTTCACCCTGGCCGCCGCCGAACGGGCCATCGGTGGAGAGTCCTTCGAACATCTGTCCCAGCATCTGGGAGACGAAGACGCCTTCGAACTCCTGCGCCTTGGCCTTGATCTGAGCGGCTGTGCCGGTGGCGGTCGGGGTGCGAATTGGCGTCGCCTGAACGGCGGCCATCGCAGAGGTGGTGGCGTCCATATCCATTATCCGATCACCTGGATATCAGCCTGGAGCGCGCCGGAGGCCTTGATCGCCTGCAGGATCGAGATGATGTCGCGCGGACCGACGCCGAGGGCATTGAGGCCGTCGACCAGACTCTGCAGCGACACACCTTCGCGCATCATGACCATCTTCTTGCCCTTGCTTTCGTCGACATCGATCTTGGTGCGGGGCACGACTTGGGTGGTGCCGCTGGAGAGTGGCCCCGGTTGGCTCACTTCCGGCGTTTCGGTAACTTTGATCGTCAGATTGCCTTGGGCGATGGCGACGGTGGAAATGCGCACGTCGGACCCCATCACGATCACGCCGGTGGATTCGTTGATTACCACGCGTGCGGTCTGATCGGCGGTGACCTTGACCTGTTCGATGTCGGTCAACAGGGCGACGACACCGCCACGATAATCGGCCGGTACGTCAAGGCGCACAGTTGCCGGATCGGACACGATCGCCACCGGCGTGCCGATGAAGGAGTTGACCGCCGTGGCAATGCGCGACGCAGTGGTGAGGTCGGGATTGCGTAAGCTGAGTTTGAGGCTGTGTTCGGCGGCGAGGTTGAAGCCGATCTCGCGCTCGACGATAGCCCCGTTGGGGACGCGCCCGGAGGTTGGCACGCCGCGGGTGACCGAACCGGCATCGCCTTGGGCGGAGAAACCGCCGGTGCTCACCGGGCCTTGCGCCAGGGCGTAGATCTGGCCATCGGCGCCGAACAGCGTGGTGACGAGAAGGGTGCCGCCTTGCAGCGACTTGGCATCGCCCATGGCGCTCACCGCCACATCGACGGTCGTGCCGTTGGCGGCAAACGAGGACAGTTTGGCTGTCACCATCACCGCGGCGGTGTTCTTGGTCTGCATGGTGGAGCCGCGGGTGTTGACGCCCATGCGCTCCAGCATGGTCTGGATCGACTGCTGGGTGAACGGCGCGTTCTTGAGCGAGTCGCCGGAGCCGTTGAGGCCGACCACCAAGCCGTAACCGATCAGAGCATTGTCGCGGATGCCTTCCACACTGACCAGGTCCTTGACCCGCGACAGCGCCAGGGCCGGCTGACCGATCAGCACAGCGGTAAGGACGGCGACAATGACCTTCTGAACAAGACGCATAGACTTCACCCGGTGCTCCGGCCCAGTCTCATGCCAGTTTCATGCCGTCCGACGCCCTAAAAATTCATAATAAAATCAACATCTTGGAACGTGTCTAGCGACACCAAAACAGCCCCTCGGCAAGATTTTCCCGGTCGTTTTTTGCCCGCGTGCCTGAAAGCCGCTTCGGCGCTACGCGCCACTTGCCCCCACACTCGGAATGCCAGCGGTTGGACCTTGTCGCGTGTGAAGGCAGATGAGAGTCTCAGAGGTTCCGCGTAAACCGATACGTCATTGTATTTCATTCGTTTTTGGAAGATTTCGCGGCCCGCGACCCTGAAACCGCGTAAACCCTCTTCCCCTGGCCCGGCGCTGCGCTAAAAGAGCCCCGGAATCATGCAAAATGGAACAGCGATGGGACAGTACAGCGACTATCAGCTTGTCATCGTCCGCCACGGCGAATCGGAGTGGAACAAGCTGAATCTGTTCACCGGCTGGCGCGATTGCCGCCTTTCGGAAAAGGGCGTCAGCGAGGCCAAGGCGGCCGGCGTCACCTTGAAGAACGATGGCTTTGCCTTCGATGTCGCCCATTGTTCGCTGCTGACCCGCGCCAACCAGACTCTGTATCTTGCCCTCGATGAGATGGATGCGGTGTGGCTGCCGGTGAAGAAGCATTGGCGGCTGAACGAACGCCACTACGGCGCGCTTCAGGGCAAGAACAAGATGGAAGCGGTGGAGAAGTTCGGCCCCGATCAGGTCAAGATTTGGCGCCGCTCCTATGATGTGCCACCGCCGCCGGTCGATACGTCGTCGGAAGATTTCCCCGGCCATGATCGCCGTTACAAGGACATCAACCCGGCCGATCTGCCCAAAAGCGAAAGCCTGAAAGATGTGCTCGCGCGCGTCATGCCGTATTGGGAAGACGCAATTCTGCCCGACCTCAAGGCCGGAAAAAGGGTGATCGTCGCCGCCCACGGCAATTCGCTGCGGGCGCTGTTGAAGTATCTCGAAGGCGTTTCCGACAACGACATCACCGAAGTCGATTTGCCGACAGGTATTCCAAAGGCCTATCGTCTTACTGCGGATTGGAAAGCCGCGGATGCGAAATTCCTGGGAGACCCGGCGGAGCTTGAGCGGCGCATCAACGCGGTCAAAGCCCAGACCAAGAAGGCGTAACGGAGCGCAATCGGGAAAAGTATGGTCGATAGCGGCAGCGTCTATCGACGGTTTTCCGCTAGGTTGCGCGACCATTAAGAGCTTCTTTTGGTGTTTGGCATTGGTTCTGGCGGCGGCTGCGGCAGCCGCCGGACCCGCTCGTCATGCGCCCTTGCCGCAGCCGCGCCCGGGCGCGGCGGCCAAGCCGTCAGCCGCCAAACCGCCGGCAACGCCGTCCCGGCCGGTGGGCGATGGCATCTCCGACAGCGACATGGCAAAGGCCGTACCGCTGAAGCAGTATCTGCATCAGAGCCAGCCGACCACCTCCGATCAGTACAAATCGCTGTCGGGTGAGATTGCCAAGAACAAACCAGCGCTCGACACCGCCCGTCAGAAATCCGACGAACTGGTGCGCCAGACCGCGGCGTTACAGAAAAAACTGATCGACTCCGCTGCCAGGATCGAATTTCTCGAAAACGAGAAGCTGACCATTGATGCGGCCGTGGTGCGTCTCACCACCGACCACGCTAGGTTGTCGGCGAGTTTTGCGCGCGATCGTGTGTCGGTGTCGAAGCTGCTCGCGATCCTGGAGCGGCTGCAGCACGACGTGCCGCCGGCAATGGCGGTCCGCCCCGATGATGCCTTGGCGGCGGCGCGCTCGGCGATGCTGATCGGATCGTCATTACCGCGCGTTTACCATGATGCCGCGGTCTTGGCCCGCCGCATTAACGAGCTTCAGCGCACCCACACCGAACTAACCCGGCGCCGGTCCGAGGCCGCCGCCAATGCCATTGCACTGACGCAAGGTCAGATCGATCTCGACCGGTTGCTGGCCCAAAAGCGCCAGCAGGCGGACGAAGCTGCGGCGCGTTATGGAGTTCTAAAGACCAAGCTGGATACCATAGCGTCGCAGGCGGTCAACTTGCAGGCATTGCTTCAGAAGGTGGCACAGTTGCGTGCGGCGCCCACGAGTCCTTCCGTTGTCACGGTTAACGCGGGTTCGCGCGGCAAATCGTGGCTGCAGGCACCTGTCGTTGGGGCCTACAATCCCGGCGGTGTCGATGGCGTTGGGGGGGCATCGGCTCCCGGCATTACGTATTCTACACGTCCAGGCGCCCCCGTCGTCGCCCCTGCGGATGGCAAGATTATTTACGCCGGCCCGGTTCCTAAGCTAGGACGCGTATTGATCCTGGATATCGGGGCTGGTTACGATGTCCTCCTGGCAGGGTTGGATCGTCTCGACGTGCGGTCCGGTGACGCCGTTCTTGCGGGGGAGCCGGTCGGTGCCATGCCGAAATTTGACCACGAGTCCCGGTTATATTTTGAATTACGGCTGAAAAACGGACGAGGGATGAGCCCCGCTCCATACATCGCCGTCGCGCTCAGGAAGGCAAGATAGCATGAAGCGTCTTGGGTATGTCGCCCTCGGAATGGGTCTAGGCATCGTTACTGCTGTGGGGCTGCTCCCCCAAGCGCAGGGCGCCAACAACGGCGGCATCTACAAACAATTCGATCTGTTCAGCGACGCCTACGAGAAGGTACGCGAGAATTACGTTCGGCCGGTGAACGATCAGGAGCTGATGGGCGGTGCCATTGAAGGCATGGTCTCCGGCCTCGATCCGCATTCGAGCTATATGGACGCCAAAGCCTGGGCCGACATGCAGATCACCACCAAGGGCGAATTCGGTGGTGTCGGCATCGAAGTGACGATGGAAGACGGCCTGATCAAAGTGATCTCGCCGATCGACGACACGCCGGCCGCCAAAGCCGGCATCAAGACCGGCGATTACATCGCTGCGATCAACGGCGACGCCATCCAAGGCATGGGCCTCAACGACGCCATCGATAAGATGCGCGGGCCGGCCGGCAGCAAGGTGACGCTCACCGTGTTGCGCCAGGGCGAGAAGAAACCGTTTGATGTTCAGCTTCTGCGCGCCGTCATTCACGTCGACAGCGTCAAATGGCACAAAGAAGGCGACATCGGTTACATCCGCATTTCGTCGTTCAACGAGGAAACCGGCCGTGGCCTCGAAAAGGCCGTGAAGGAACTGAAGAAGCAGATTCCGAATATCAAGGGTTATGTCGTCGACCTGCGCAACGATCCCGGCGGCCTGCTCGATCAAGCGGTGCAAGTGTGCGACGACTTCCTCACCAAAGGCGAGATCGTTTCGACCCGCGGTCGCCATCCCGACGACACCCAACGCTATGACGCCAAGCCCGGCGACCTCACCGACGGCAAGCCGATCGTGGTTCTGGTCAACGGTGGCACCGCCTCGGCCTCGGAAATCGTTGCTGGCGCATTGCAGGATCACAAGCGCGCCACCATCGTCGGCATGACCAGCTTCGGCAAAGGCTCGGTGCAGACCATCATTCCGCTCGGTGAAGGCGGCGGCGCGCTCAGGCTGACAACCGCGCGCTATTACACCCCGTCGGGTCGTTCGATTCAGGCCGAAGGCATCGTGCCGACCATTTCGGTGGCGCAGGGTGCGGAAGAAAACCAAGCCAAGTTCGAGCGTCCCAGCGAAGCCGATCTACCCGGCCATCTCGCCAATGATGCCGCCGCCAAGAACAAGGCGCCAACCACCATCATCCGCCCGCCACAGGGCAAGAAGATCGAGGACTTCCAGCTCAGCTACGCCCTCGACTTGTTGCACGGCAAAGTCGCCGTCGCTCAGGCTAAGGAACCGGCGAAGAAATAGTCCTCCGCCGCAGCAAAACTTTGCGAATGGCCCGGCCCCTTAACGATAGAGGGCCGGGCCATTTCGTTTTGGGTGCCGCTTTCCTCCCTGCCGTCCTGAGATCGGCGGTCGTTTCGCCAAACCGCCCGGAATTGCGGCAAAAATGGGCGTTGTTAACTTCATTTGAACCATGCCGGCCGTTACCATTGTAATATGGCCGCGAACAGCATGAACGGGAACCGCGGGGCCCTCGTGCTTGGGCTCGTGTGGGCACTCGCCCTCGTCGTTTTTGTCGGCGCGGCGGCGGCTATTCAGTTCTTCGGTCACGCCACCTCCGGCGAGGCGGTTACCGCCGCCCTGGCACCGCGCCCGCAAAAGGCCAAGTCCGCAAAGCCCTTGCCGCCTTCCCCCGCGGCCGCCGCCAAGGCCCCGATAGTGTTCGAAACCCCACCCGGCGGCATCCTGGTGGCCCAGCTCTCGCCCGCCGAACAGGCCGCCGTCGCGGCTCTGCCCCCACAGGTTCAGCAACCCGTCACGGTCCAACCCACCGCCCCGGCGCTACCGCCGATCGCGTTGCCCTCGCTGAAGGACGGTCTTGCGGTGGCCAATCCGGCGCTGCTCGAAAAGACGCCGCAAGGCTACCTGCCGCGCATTTCCGATTCCGGTCAGTCGCCGATGCGGGCCTATGCTGCCCCCAGCCCGCCGCCGGGTCGGCCGCGCATCGCCATCGTAATTTCCGGACTCGGCATTTCCGCGCGTGCCACGCAGGCGGCGATCAATATGCTTCCAGCCGGCGTCACGCTCGCCTTCGTGCCCTATTTCGCCGACGTGCCGAACTGGGTGGCGCTGGCCCGTCAGCGTGGCCATGAAGTACTGCTGCAGGTGCCGATGGAGCCATATGACTTCCCCGATTCTGATCCGGGCGAGCACACGCTGCGCACTTCGGTCGGTGAAGAGGCCAATACCAAGCGGCTTTCCTGGGCCCTGACGCGGTTTACCGGCTATGTCGGCGTGACCAACATGCTAGGTGGACGATTCCTCTCCGAAGCCGGTCCGATCGAACCGATGATGACCTTCCTGATGCGCCGCGGCCTCTTGTTCTACGACAACGGTGCGGCCTCACGTTCGGTGGCGCCGCAAGTGGCCGAGCGGCTGGGGGCGCCCTTCGCCCAGGCCACCAATACGATCGATTCGATCCAAGCGACGATGGAGATTGACCGCCGCCTTGCCGAGCTCGAAAACGAAGCTAGAGCCAAGGGCAAGGCGGTCGGCTCGGGCTTTCTCTATCCGGTGACGGTGGAGCGGGTGACGTTGTGGGCGCGCGGACTTCACAGCCGGGGTCTTGTTCTGGCGCCGATATCGGCGATAGTTGCGCCGGAAAAGAAATAGGCGCTGCGCCGGTCCCGGTTGGATCATCCACGCGGCTGAAACCCATGGCCAAGAAAATCAAAGCTGAAGAATTGCCATATCGCCCCTGCGTCGGATTGATGGTGCTCAACGCCGACGGCAAGGTGTTTGTCGGCCGCCGCATCGACCAGACGGTAGAGGGGTGGCAAATGCCGCAAGGCGGCATCGACAAGGGCGAGACGCCGGAACAGGCGGCGATGCGCGAACTCAAAGAAGAGATCGGCACCGACAAGGCCGAGATCGTCCGCGCCCATTCCGAGTGGTTGAATTATGACCTGCCGCCGCATCTGATCGGCGTGGCGCTGCACGGCAAATACCGCGGCCAGTCGCAAAAATGGTTTGCGCTGCGCTTCCTCGGCAAGGACAGCGACATTAATTTGGTCACCCATGTGCCGGAGTTCGCCACTTGGCGCTGGTCCGGCTTCGACGAGCTGCTCGGCCTCATCGTCCCGTTCAAACGCGACACCTACAAAAAAATCATCGCCGAGTTCAAAGATCTGGTGAAGGCCTAGCAACTGTCCCCTTGCGGGGAGGTCCAAAACGCACAGCGTTTTGGGGTGGGGGACCTTATGCGTCGTCTGGTCAATTTCCTTGTCGCCGCACTGCTCTTCACATGTGCCGCGGTTGCTGCCGACCGCACCGTTGTGGTGGTATTATTCGACGGTTTCTCGCCATTCATGCTGGAGGGCGTAGCGGCGCCGAATTTCGATCGCTTGCAGCGCGAAGGCGCCTCCTCACGTCATCTGGTGCCGTCGTTCCCGACCTTGTCGATGGTCAATCACACCACCTTCGAAACCGGCTGTTGGCCGGCCTATCATGGCATCGTTGCCAACGAATTCCGCGATCCGGTCATGGGTCCTTACGATACCAAAGCTGATCGCGCCGACGCCGCTTGGCGGACGGGTTGCGAATCGATGTGGCAGGCGGCCGAACGGCAAGGTGCGCCCGCAGCGGTATTCAATTTCGTCGGCCGCTGGTCGAGCACGGCGGGCAAACAGGCCACCATCATCAATGACGAGGTGCCATGGAAGGATCACGAAGACGACGACACCATCCTCGCCAAAACGGCGCAGGCACTCGAAGATTCGCACATCCGCCTGATCGCGCTTTATTTCGATTATCCGGACTCGGTGGCACACGGCGACGGCGTGCACGGCGGCAAAACCAAAGACGCGGTGGCCAAGGCCGATACGGTGGTGGGCCGCCTGATGACGATGATCAAAGCGCTACCGAAAGACCGCCAGGTCGATCTCGTCATCGGCGCCGATCACGGCATGACCAAAGTCGATAAGGTCATCAACATCGACAAGCTGAAGGCGCTGCACCACTTTGACGCCGAGGTTGCCTATGGCTCGGGTTCGGCGATGCTGTATCTGAAGCCCGCCAGCGATGCGGCCCGCGTTGCCCGCGCGTTGAGGCGCTACCACGCCACCTTTGAGGTCTATCGCAAGGGCCATTTCCCGGCTTACGTCCACATTGGTTCCGGCGCGCGCGTCGGCGATCTGCTTCTGATCACTCGCCCGCCTTACGCCTTCGAAGGCTCCGAACTGATGAAACCCGACATCGCTGCGCGGACGGAAAACATCTCGGGGCCGCCCATCTACGAACCGCAGGTAAAGTGGTTCAACGCCATGCACGGTTTTAAGCCGGACGTAGTCGCGATGCATGCCATCTTCTATGCCTGGGGTCCGGGTATCGCGCACCGCCGCATCAAGCAGCTCGACATGATCGACGTTGCCCCAACGGTGCTGCACCTTTTGGACCTTAAGCCCGGCAACCGCAGCGGCGGCAAGACGATTGATCTCACCCATTGAGGCTTAGTCAGGCTTGTCATTGCCACAATTTGCGTTCATCACCTTGCTTGGTTTTAGGCGAGGATCAGGCATGGAATCGGAACACTGGAAATCCCGCAAAGTCGTGATCGTCGGGGCTGGTGCGGTCGGCTCCACCTTCGCCTATACACTGGCCTTGCGCGGGCTCGCCGACGAAATCGTACTGATCGACTACAACCGCGACCTCGCCAAGGGGCAGGCGCTCGATATGGCGCAGGGTCAGGCCTTCTTTCCTTCGATCCAGATTCGCGACGGCGAGGCTGCCGATTATGCCGATGCCTCTTTGATTGTGATCACCGCTGGCGCCAAGCAAAAGCCGGGCGAGTCGCGTCTCGAGCTCGTCAAGCGCAACACCGTGATCGTCCAGGGCTGTATCGATGAGATCGTGGCGCAGAATTCGCCGGCGGTGGTGCTGATCGTCTCCAATCCGGTCGACGTTCTCACCTATGTTGCCCACAAGCGCTCGGGCTGGCCGCGCGGCCGCGTCATTGGTTCGGGCACGGTGCTCGACAGCGCGCGCTTCCGCCATATCCTTTCCAAACGCTGCGGCGTCGACGTGCACAATGTGCATGCCCACATCATGGGTGAGCATGGCGACTCGGAATTTGCGGCGTGGTCAATCACCAACATGGCCGGCATGCCGTTCGAGCAGTTCTGCAAGTCCTGCGAAAAGTGCGCTGACTCGACCTTCAGCCGGAAAGCTATCGTCCACGAGGTCAGGCATTCGGCCTATCACATCATCGATTACAAGGGCGCTACCTGGTTTGCGGTGGCGCTGGCATTGGCCGAGATTGCGGCCACCATCTTGCGCAATCAATCGAGCATCTTGACGGTGTCGGCGGTGCTGGCCGGCGAATACGGTGAGCACGACGTCGCCTTGGGCGCGCCTTGCATCCTGTCCTACAAGGGTGTTGAGCAGGTTCTGCAGGTCGAGCTGCCGCCGGACGAAAGCCAGCTGTTCGCCAAATCCGCCGCCACTTTGCGCGAGATCATTGCCGGTCTCGGTCTCGACTAATCGCCGCGGTCTGTGATCGTAACCCATGATGGAAAAAGACAAGAATCGTCGCAGTCACAGTACAAGAAGTGTAAAAGGCGTCCGCGACCCCTCCCGCCGGTTACAACGTCCCGCCTTTTTGCAGTACACTCGCGGCGAACAGAAGACGGCAGGGTATGGTGACGGAGACAGACAAGCCTAGTGACAACGTCAAGGCCGGGCGTAAGCGCTGGCCGCTGGAAGGTTTCGACCTACGCTGGATCAGTTTCGGTTCCCCTGCCGCCATCGTTACTTCGATGGCGTTGATCGTCGGGCTCGACACCGCGACGGCATCCCGCGCGACGGTTCTGGCCAGCCTGCTCATCATCGGCATCGCTGACAATTTGAGCGACTCGCTCAGCGTCCACATCTATCAGGAAGCCGAGCGGCTAGGGCCGCATCACGCCTTCCGCACCACCATCGCCAATTATATGGCGCGTTTCGCCGTGACCGGCAGCTTCTTCGTGGTATTCCTGATGCTGCCGGCGACCGCTGCGGTCTTCGTTTCCATGGCGTGGGGTTTTTTCTTGTTGGCGGTGCTCAGTTATCTGCTCGCCAAAGCACGCCACGTCTCGGCGCTGATGGAGATCGTCAAGCACACCGGCGTGGCGGCGGCCGTGGTGCTGGTCAGCAAACTGACGGGGTTCGCGATCCGCAATCTGGTCGGGGTGTGAGCGGCGGGCACCTTTTACCGCGCCTTCGCCTGGATCTCGGTCATGAACATCTTCAGCGTATCGACCGAGGCGACCTTGGCGGCGGCATCGCGGAAGGCGACGCCTTGCAGGTCGATGCGTTCGGTCACCACCGCAAAGCCAGTGGCGCTGGGCGTGCCCTTCATCTTCGCCAGGAAATTGGTGCGCAGCCGGTCGAGGCTGGTCTGGTCGTTGGCCAGCGAATAGGCCACCGCCGACCGCATCACCTCTTCACGCTCCAGGTCCGTGAGCGGCTTGTCGTCTTTATAGCGTTCGCCGAGCGATTGTTCGGCGGCTTGGGCGGCTTGCGGCCAGGCGCCGCTCTTCCAATAGATTTCGGCACGTAGTTGTACGGTGTCGGGCTGCTGATCGACCGCGATCAGATCAAGGGCGTGATCGAAGTGCTTTTCCTCGATCAGGGCGCGGGCTTCCATCAGCAGGCGCTGATGCAAAATGTCGTCAGGCAGCGTGGAAATCTGCGTCGTGTGCAAGGTGTCGAGCACCGCCGCCGGTTTGTGGTCCATCAGTTGCACCATGGCGAGCTTGGTGGCGACCTGGGCGCGCGCGACGCCGTCGAGGCGCTTGGTTACTTGGTAGTTGAGCAGATCGGCGGCGGGGCCGAGCAGATCGACCTTGACCAGACGGTCGGACATGCGGCGGATCATTTCGTCGCCATCGGTGCCGATCGGCGTCAGCTCAATGAAGTCGTAGAACAGACCGAGGGCGGCCACTGGCGCCATCTTGTCGGCTTCGCCCTTGAGGAACAGGTTGATGAAGGCGGTGCGCATATCGTCCATCGCCTGCATGCCGACGTCTTCGCTGGGGAAATTCTCGGTGACGACCTTGAGGGTGAGAAGGCCCTCGCGCCAGCGCCGCTGGCCGAAGTAAATGCCGGCTAGCTTGCGCAGCGTCTTGATTTCGAGGTTGTCGCCGCGCCAGCGGAAGCGCAGGCGTTCCAGCGCATTGATTGCGGCTTGCGGCTTAAGGGACCCGTTGGCGAGGCTGACGGTGACGCGATAGTAGATTGCCTGGGCGGCGAACATGTCGTTGCCGCTCTGTTCAACCTCGTCGAACAAGGGGTCGGACTTGTTGGTTCGGCGTTCGGCGGCGTAGAGCCGCGCCTTGTCGAGCATCGCCTGCACTGCCAGCGCCCCTTCGAGATGCTTGGGCAGGCGTTCAAGCTCGGCGTCGGCCACTTCCAACTGCGCGGTCGCCAGCGCCACTTCCGCGCTCGCCATGCGCACGCGGGCCTGGAGCGCTGGCTCGTAGGCGTTCAAGACCGGCGCAGCGCGGTCAAGATTGGCGCGCGCGTCGCTCCAGTTCTCCATCGCCGCATCGGTGAGGCCGCGCCACAGGGCGGCATGACGGTCGGTGTCGAACTGGGCGCCGGCAAGCGCGTTGTGGGCGTCGCGGCTGCGGCCCATCGCCAGGCTGGCGGCGGCCTTCATGGTCTGCAACTGCACATCACCGCTGAGGCCTGGGTCGGCGGTCTGCATCAGGTTGATGACCCCGAGCGCCTCGGCGGCGAAATTATTGGCGAGATAGAAGCGGGCGAGCTTGAGGCGCGCCGTATTGGCTTGCTCGCGGCTGAGGCGTGCCGCCGCCGCCCGCAGCCGGCGTTCGGTGTTGAGGAACGAGCCGCCCGAAATGGTACGCCAGCGGGCGAAGTCGAGGAAGCTTGGGGATTTGCCGTTAGCCGCCAGCGCCTCCGGCGTGCCAGCCGACAGCGTCGGCGGGGTCAGCGCCAGCCCGTCGGGGCGTGTGATGGTGACGCGCACGCCCTGTACCGACACGGCGAGATCGTCGACATAAGGCATTACGACGAGGCCCGCAGCGGTCGGCAGCGCGGCGAATTCGATATAAGTCCGTTCGCTCGGGACATTGCGTCCGGCCATACCCGGCACGACGATCAATTCGTCGCCGGCTTGCGGATCGATCATCCTCTCCACCTTGGCGGCGCCGGCGAGCAGCGTCGAGATGGTCGAGTGAGTCGGGTTTTCCTGGTTGCGGGCGAAGCCGAGGGCAATGGCCGTCGGCATGACGTCCTTGGCGATCACAACTTTGAGGTTGGAACCTTCGGCGAAGGCGGCGATGGATTCGGGCTGGCGCAGCGCGATGCGCAAGCGGAGGATGCCGTCACCGGCTGCGGCTTCCACATCGGTGGGGAAGTTGCCGAGCTGGCTCTTCAGCTTCATCACATCGAGCGGCTGGCTGCTCTGTAAGACGATCCAGGCGTTGAGGCCGCGGGTGAACACCGCCACGCCTTGCCGTGCCGCACCTGGGAACACCAGCACCGCGCCGTTCTTGGTCACGCGGCCGTCGACGATCTGGGCATTGGGATTGACCGGCGCTTCGGGCGTTGCGGCTTGCGGTGCAGCGCCTTCCGGTAGTGGCTGCTCGGGTTTGCCCGCCGGCGGTGGCGGCGTAACGGCCACCGGTTTCGGCGCAGCGGCGGCGAGTTTGGCGGGTGCCCCGGTCGCCACGGGTTGTGCCGGTTTGGCCGGTGTGGCGGCAGCCGATTTACCAGGCTGCAGCGATGTAACGGTGGGTTTGGCATCGCCGGGCGGATTATAGGCATCAGCGTCGGTCTTGGGCGACAAGACGTCGACCACGACATGTGTCCCGTCGCGGAAATCGTGATAGCCCGATGCCGTATCGATGGCGAGATCGACCACCGTCGTCGCGCCGGCCAAATGCCATCCTGCCGACTTCACCCAGGGCGGCGCCTGACGATCAAGGGCGGAGAAATCGGGCTTGGCAGCAACGTCGAACGTGACCGTCAGCTTGCCGGAGCCGCCGAACACCTTATAGGGAACGTTTTTCGGCCAATCGAACACCACGCGAGTGAAATTGTGATAAGCGCCGGAACGGACCTTGATCACCGGCAGATTGGCGACATCAATGGGCTTGGGCCTCGCGGTAACCGCCTTGGGCAGATCGGGCGGCGTGCCTTGATAGGCAAGCGGCGTGACGTCGACCGCGAACTTACCGGCGGCCGAGCTCGTATGCACCTTGGCCTGTCCCGTCAGGGCGAAATGAAAGGTTTTGCCATCGGCATCGACGCGGCCGTTGGCGATGTAACCGGGAATGGCCGAGGTGATGGTCTCGGGCGTGAGTGCGACCTTGCGCCCGAAGCTGATGGTCAGAACGCTGCCGCTGACCTGGGCGGAAACCTGGTCGGCCGGGCCCAGTGCAAACAGCAGCCGTCCATAGCCCTGATTGGTCGTGCCCGAAACCGAATCCGCGGCCGCTGGCTGTGCCGCAAGAAGCAGTCCCGCCAAAGCGAGATACAGAAGCCGGGTCACGATCCGCAGTATCATGGGCCGCTCTATCATGGGGCGCTCGATCCGATCCTTCACCAGTCTACTTCGTCGCTTTCGGCGCAGGGGCTTGCGGCGCTTGCGCGGCGGCACCGGCCGGCGGAGTCACTGCTGGCGCGCCCGGCGGCGTAATGGCGCCCGCTGCGGTGTCGGGCAGTTTCAGCCGGTTGGCGAGCTTCTGCGTCAGGCGTTGGGCGTTGTCGGCGGTCATGGCGGCCAGGATCGGTGCCAGCACGTCGGACTTCATCAGCTGCGCCACCGGCACCAGCACCTCGTCGGGCAGGTTGTTGAAGATGCGCGCGGCATCCTTGGATTTCATCGCCGAATAGGTCTTCACCAGCGAGGCGACCTGCTTCTGCTGTTCGGCATCGCGCTGCCCCAGCATGGTTGCGATCTGATCCTGCAATTGCTTCAGCATTGCGATCTTTCCGTCGACGCGCTGCTCGGCGGCGGTCAGCACCTGGGTGCGCATCTCGAGATCGGATTCGCGGGCGTCGAGTTCGACCCGGCGTTTGCTGAGGCTGGAGAGCACGTCCATTTCGGCGGCGCTTTCGGATTTGGTGTCCTCGGCGGCGGCATCTTTCGGCAACGGCGCGGTATCCTGGGCCAACTGGTCACCGCCCGCGGCTTTTTGTTCCTGGGCCATGGCGCTGTCGATCAGACCAACGCCCTTGAGGCCGAGCAGTCCGATACTCACCACAATGACGGCGGGCAGAAGCCGGAAATATCTCATCGCACGGCCTTCAAACGATTCATTACACTGCCGGACGGAAGCGTGGAGGCGGGCGCGGCCGGTACGGCGCGATCAAAGCGTTGGGCGATGCGCTCGCCGGAATTGGTGATCAGCGACAGCTCGTCAGAGAGGGCGCGGGCGCGCTTCAGCCGGTCGTCGAGGGTTTCGGCGGCATCGGCAGCGGCGGATTTCAGCGCGCGCAGCGAAGCCCCGGCTCCGGCGATAGCCCCATTGAGCTCGCCGATCATCTTTTTGAGGCCGTCCTGCCCCTTGCGAACCGATGCCAGCCGACGTTCGAGCACGATGCAATAGACCAGCGTTGCGGCCAAGAGCACCGACAAGAGTAGTTCCAGGCCCATCGAGAGCATCATCTGCAAAGAGGTGTGCATGGGGATGTTTCCTTAAAGGGCGCGCGACGCGTCGGTGCGTTCGATGGCTTCTTCAACCCGGACGGCGACCGAAGTACCAGCCCGTCCCATACGGCCGCGCAAGAGCGGCACGCCGCGGCAGCGCAGCTCGATCTTCGAATCGGGCGAAGCGTTGAGCAGCATGGTCTCGCCGACCTGCATGTTCATGATCTTGTTGAGCGGCATGGTCTGTTCGTCGAGGATGGCGTCGATATCGACGGTGGTGGACCACAACTCGGTCGCCAAATGGCCTTCCCAGATCGAGTCGCGGCCGAATTTTTCGCCCATGAACTGCTGCAACAGCAGTTTGCGGATCGGCTCCAAGGTGGCGTAAGGCAGGAGCAATTCGGTGCGCCCGCCGCGGTCTTCCATGTCGACGCGCAGTTTGACCAGAATGGCAGCATTGGCGGGCCGTGCGATGGCGGCAAAGCGCGGATTGGTTTCGAGACGGTCGAGCTGGAAGGTGACTGGCGCGAGCGGCTCGAAGGCCTGCACCATATCCTGGAGGATCACTTCGATCATGCGCTGGACCAGGGTGCGTTCAATGGTGGTGTAGGGCCGCCCTTCGATGCGCATCGCCGACGAACCGCGCCGGCCGCCCAGAAGCACGTCGACGATCGAATAGATCAGATTTGAGTCGACGGTGAAGAGGCCATAATTGTCGAGCTGTTCGGCATGGAACACCGCCAGAATCGCCGGCAGCGGGATCGAATTCAGATAATCGCCGAAACGGATCGAGGTGATGTTGTCGAGACTGACTTCGACGTTGTCCGAGGTGAAGTTGCGCAATGAGGTCGTCATCAGCCGGACCAGCCGGTCGAAGACGATCTCCAGCATCGGCAGGCGCTCGTAGGAGACCAGCGTGGAATTGATGATGGCGCGGACGCCAGACTTGTCCTGCGCCTGATCGGTCGCAACATCGAAGCCGAGCAGGGAGTCGATTTCGTCCTGGTTAAGGATGCGTTCGGTCGGCGCCGCTGCCGCGCCGTCCAATTCGTCCTCAAGCCCCGGCACGGGTGCTGCCGCTGCCGCTGCAAAGGCCGCATCGATCTCGGCCTGGCTTGTCATTTGTTTTTCGGGTTCGTCGGCCATCTCAGATACTCAACTCGCTGTTCGACGCGTTATTGGATGATCATTTCTTTGAGCAGTACGTCGCGCACCTTGTAAGGCGCAGCGGCCACGTTGGTACGGCGCAGGAGCTCTTCCTTCACGCGCATGATTCCAGCGGACCCTTTGAGGTCGTCGGTGCGAAGCTCGCGCAAATAGCCCTGGAATTGGTCGACGATGCGTGGAATCAGCACCTGGATGCCGGCCTTTTCCTCGGCCGAGTAGAGTTCGAGCGACAGCGACAGCTTCAGATAAACCTGCGCGCCGTCAGCGCTTTGAATGTTCACGATCAGGTCGGGGACGTCGGAATAGACAACCTGTGGCGGCGTCGCCGGGAATTCCGGTCCGTTTGCGGCTATTTTCGCCTGTTCGTCGCTGCTGCTGAAGACAAAGAAATAGAGGGCAGCGCCGCCGCCACCTAAAAGGAGCAGCAAGGCCGCGCCCACGATGATGAGCAGCTTCTTGTTGCCGAGCAGTTTCTTAACGAAACCTTTCTTTTCGCCCTCGACAGGCGCCTGGCCTTCCTCGGCTTCGCCTTCCGTATCCGTGTTGGCCATCGTTACCCCCTTAGAATGTGAAGCGACGTTAGGACGGCGTGGTTAAGGAGTGGTTCAAATATCCGTCCCCGGCAGACTTATCCCGGCAGGTTTTGCCGACGGGTCCGATGGAGTTCCTGAAAAGTCCCCGAAATCCAGCATTCCGCGCTGGCATAGAGCGTGCAGACCAGGGAATTGGCAGAGGACCAGAAAGGACCCCTTCTCCATGGATAATGCGTCGCTCCTCAATTTATCGTACCAGCTTGCGGCATTCCGCTCGATCGACGTGATCGCCAACAACGTCGCGAACGTATCGACGCCTGGTTACAAGCGCGAGAGCGTCAGATTCGAAGAGGTCCTCGAGCACGTTAAGCCGGCCGAAGATCAGAAGGGCAGCCAGACCTTAAGCTTTGTGAAGGACGCCGGGATTTTACGCGATCTGTCCGACGGTCGCATAGAACAGACCGGAGCTCCCTTCGACCTCGCCATTAACGGCAGCGGCTATTTTGCCATTCAGACCTCGGCCGGCGAGCGCTACACCCGCAACGGGCATTTTACCCTCAATGCTGATGGCCTGGTCGTCACCGAAGACGGTGATCCGGTGCTCGGCGACGGTGGCCCGATCACCATCGCCCCCGACGATGGCGACATCAGCTTCGGTGCCGATGGCACGATCAGCGGTAAGCAGGGCCAGCTCGGCAAGATGCGCCTGGTCGATTTTGCCAATCCGCGCGAGCTGCAGAAACAGGGCAACAGCCTCTATTCGACCTCACAGAACGCCGGTCCGGCCACCACGGCGTCGCTCCAGCAGGGTATGCTCGAAAGCTCAAACGTTCAGCCGATCGTTGAAATCTCGCGCATGATCGAGGTCATGCGCTCCTATGAAGCCACTACGACGCTGGAAAAGAGCTCTTCGGAATTGAAGCGCACCGCCATCCAGAAACTCGGCACGGTCCAGTAAGAAGGAAATAGTCTATGCGCGCCCTTTCCATCGCTGCCACCGGAATGGTGGCCCAGCAGACCAACGTCGAAGTGATCGCCAACAATCTGGCGAACATGAACACCACCGGCTACAAGGCCCAACGCGCCGCGTTTCAGGATCTTCTCTACCAAAACGTCCAGGCGGCTGGCGCCCAGTCTTCGGATACCGGCACGCTGCTGGCATCGGGCATTCAGCTCGGCGCCGGTGTACGCACCGCGGCCGTCTACCGCATGACCACGGCAGGCGCTTTGACGAGCACCTCCAACACGTACGACATGGCCATCAGCGGTACCGGTTATTTCCGGGTCCAGCTGCCCGACGGGACCGACGGCTATACCCGCGACGGCAATTTCCAGCTTTCAGCCGAGGGTCAACTGGTGACCCAGCAGGGCTACACGGTCCAGCCGGGCATCACCATTCCGACCTCGGCGACATCGGTAACCGTCAGCACAACGGGCCTGGTGCAAGTCACCCTTCCCAGTCAGACGGCGACTCAGACGGTCGGGCAACTCGAACTGACCCGGTTTCCCAACGAAGCTGGCCTCAAGGCGCAGGGCGACAATCTCTATACCGAGACGTCGTCGTCGGGCGGACCGCAGGCCGGTGTTCCCGGTTCGACCGGCTACGGCACCATCCAGCAGGAATTTCTGGAAGCCTCGAATGTCGATGCCGTGAGCGAAATCACTTCGCTGATCGCGGCGCAACGCGCTTACGAGATGAACTCCAAAGTCATCACGACCGCGGACACGATGCTGCAAGAAACCGCCAAACTGGGATCATGATCATGACGCGCTTTTGCTTTCTCGCCCTGGCGCTTTTGCTCGCTTATCCAGCCTTCGGCGGCGTCCGCGTTGTCGTTCCAACGCACGACATCGCCCGCGGTCAGGTGATCTCCGAGTTCGACATGACCTATGCGGTCGCGACCAGCGACGTGATGGGCGTTGTCACCAGTCTCCCCGATGTGATCGGCCTGGAAACCCGCCGCACCTTGCGTGCCGGCGAAACCTTGCGGCTTCAGGATCTGCGCCACCCGGTTCTGGTCGCCAAAGGCTCGACCGTGACCATGGTGTTTGAAGCCCCCGGCGTCGTTTTGACAGCCTCCGGTCGCGCCATGAGCGAAGGCGGTTTGGGCGAAACCGTAACCGTCCAGAATCCCGCGTCCTACCGTCAGATCAGCGGCATCGTCATCGGCCCCGGCCAGGTGCGCGCCCAGTCCGGCGGCGCCCAACTCGGCGGCAATCGTATCGCCACCCTTCATC
This sequence comes from Alphaproteobacteria bacterium UBA1301, assembly GCA_002307725.1. Taxonomy (GTDB): domain Bacteria; phylum Pseudomonadota; class Alphaproteobacteria; order Micropepsales; family Micropepsaceae; genus Rhizomicrobium. Next base: position 280,711 of record DBUB01000002.1, read on the forward strand.
CCTAAAGAGGAGCTGCCATGTTGCTGCGTAATGTCATCGCCCTGACCTCGGCCGCCGTCCTCGCGACGGGTTGCTCGACCTACGACCGGCTCAGCGACGTCGCCAGTGGCGGACCCAAGCTCGCCGGCATGACCAATAATGCGCCGCAGGTGTCGGTCCCGATGCCGCAGCCCCCGGCCGAGCCCAAGGGTCGTGCGTCGTTGTGGCAGCCCGGCGCCCGCAGTTTCTTCCACGATCCGCGCGCCTCCCGCGTCGGCGACATTATTACTGTCAATGTCGCCGTGACCGATGCGGCCAAGATCTCGAATACGACCAGCCGGTCGCGCACCAATTCCGAGAATGCCAGCATGAGCAATCTGTTCGGGCTGGAGAACGTGATGCCGAGTGTCGGCCTCACGCCGGGCAGTCTGGTGACGACGGCCTCGGACAATTCCAACGTCGGCACCGGTGCGGTGACCCGTTCGGAAACGATCAGCATGACGCTGGCGGCCCTTGTCACCCAAGTGCTGCCGAACGGCAATATGGTGATCTCCGGTCATCAGCAGATGAAGGTTAATGGCGAACTGCGCGATCTCACCGTGTCGGGCATTGTGCGTACCGAAGATATCACCAGCTCCAATACGATCGATCTCACCCAGATCGCCGAAGCGCGCATCAATTATGGCGGCCGCGGCACGGTCAGCGATGTGCAGCAGCCACGCCTGGGCAGCGAGATCCTCGATATTTTGATGCCGTGGTGAAGAAGGCGAGTAGCGAATAGAGGAAAAGAAATAGCGAGCGGCCGACGGGGCACACCCTATTCGCACCTCACTATTTTGCTATTCGCTTCTTGTTTCAGTCGTCGCGATAGACTTTTTCGCGCCGCTCATGGCGCTCTTGCGCTTCGATCGACAAGGTTGCGATCGGCCTTGCGTCCAGGCGCTTCAGCGAAATCGGTTCGCTGGTTTCTTCGCAGAAACCGTAGGTGCCGTCTTCGATCCGGCGCAGGGCGGCATCGATCTTGGCGATCAACTTGCGCTGGCGGTCACGGGTGCGAAGTTCGAGCTGACGTTCGGCTTCGGTCGAAGCACGATCGGCGAGATCGGCGTGGGGCACAGTTTCGGATTGGAGATTCTGGATAGTCTCCCGACTCTCCTTCAGAATCTCATCTTTCCAACTAAGAAGCTTGCGCCGAAAATACTCGCGCTGCTTCTCGTTCATAAAGGGTTCGCTTTCCGACGGCCGATAGCCAAGCGGAAGTTGGGTACCCATGCACGCTCCTTCGCAGTGCCGCTCTCAAGCGGGTTATAGCGGCGGTCTTCCCACGCTTCAATGAAGATCGCGCGACGACGTTAAGAAGAAAACCCTGGGAATATCAATTTGTTGCCCAGGAGATGGGCAGCGGGCGTTAAGATTTACGTGGGGTGCCTACGGAGCATTTGCCGCAGAGGCGGGCCTTTGGCCTCGCTTACCGCCGTCATGTGGACGCCGGTGCCGCGCTTGCCGCCACCGACCGCGGCAATTTGGTAAACCCAGCGTTGCCGCACACCGCCATCTGTTTGTGGTGGAAGCGGAAAAGCGGGGTGGACAGGGCCAGTGCGATGGCCTATATCCGCCCACCCTTCAAGGCAACGCGGGGTGGAGCAGTCCGGTAGCTCGTCAGGCTCATAACCTGAAGGTCACAGGTTCAAATCCTGTCCCCGCAACCAGCCTTGAGTGGGCATCCCGCCTTACAGCCCTGTCATACGGGAAACTATCGGATTGCGCCGCTGCCCGTGTGCCTATAATGCGGGTTAGAGCAGCCGAAGTTTGAGCGATGGCCAACAAACCGATTTTTTTCGATGAAACGGGCCGCCGCGCGGCGCGCCTGTCGTTGCTGGGCTGGGTGGGGGCGATTGTCAGCACCCTGTTCGGTATCGCCTTTTTGGCCTCGATCCTGGTCAGCACCAACAACGAGACACCCGATCTTCGGCTCAAGCTGACTCCCAACAATCCGTTGGTCCGCCGTGCCATCGACCCGTCCCAGCTCAAGTCCGCCGTCCGCTATGCCGCCGAAGCCCGGCACCGCGAAGCTCTGGTGCGGAACTGGAAAGACCGACTGGCGCATCAAAAGGCCTCCTCGCGCGAACTTTCGGCGGCGCTCAGGCCCCGTCCCGACCGGCCGCTGGCGATGGGCTTTTATGATTCCTCTGACAACAACGACACCAGTTACCCGGCGCTGAAGCGGGCGCTGTGGAAGCTCGACTGGTTCCTGCCGTGCTGGTTGACAGTTTCCGGCCCCAACATGGCCCTCAAGGTCACGATTGATCACGAGGCCCAGAAGCTGGTGCAGACCGAGCGGCCGTCGATGCCGATTCTGCCGCTGGTGCAGAATATCGCCGGCGGTGATTGGGATGGCGCGAATTTGCAGCGCATGCTCGCCGACCCGGCCCGCCGTGCCGCGCTCGAGAAAAAAATGGTCGACTTCATCCGGGCGGGCAAATATCAGGGCCTGGTGATCGACTTCGAAATGGTGCCGGCAAGCGCCTATAACGATCTCGACATGTTCCTCAAGGAATTGTCGGCGCAGTTCGCGCCCAACGGTTGGGTTCTGGTGCAGTGTGCGCCGTTTGAGGAAGATACTTGGCCCTACGCCCGGTTCGCCAAATCGATCGATTACACCGTGCTGATGGCCTACGACCAGCACGACGATGCCGACATCGCCGGACCGATCGCGGGCGAGTCCTGGTTTGAAGAAACGCTCGACAAGCGGATGAAGGAGCTGCCGCCCAGCCGCACCATCATCGCGGTCGGCAGCTATGCCTACGATTGGCACGCCCAGGAGTTGGCCGATAACCTGACATTCCAGGGTGCGATGGTGGCCGCCAAGGACTCCAGCGCCCGCGTCGATTTTGATCCCAACAGCAACAACCCGCACTTTTCCTATTTCGAAAACGATCATGTCCGTCACGACGTCTGGTTCCTCGACGGTGTCACCGTGTTCAACCAGATTCACGCGGCCGACGTTTTCCAGCCGGTCGGTTACGCGTTGTGGAAAGTGGGCAGTGAGGACCCGACCATCTGGTCGGTGCTTGGCCGGCCTTACGATGCGCCGGCCCCGGCCGGATTGCGCCATATCCCGACCAGCGAAGACGTCGATTTCGAAGGCATCGGCGAAGTCCTGCGCGTGGTTGCTTCGCCGTCGAGTGGCAGCCGCACCTTTGAAATTGATGCGCAGACCGGCGACATCAGCGACGAGATCTATACCGACCTGCCGACCAGCTTCGTCATCCGCCGGGTTGGCGCGGTGCCGAAGACCTTGGCGCTGACCTTCGACGACGGTCCGGATCCGGCCTACACGCCTGCCATTCTCAGAATCTTGAAGGAAAAGGGCGTCAAGGCGACGTTCTTTATCATCGGCGCTAATGCCGAGGCTCATCCGGCGCTGCTGCAGCGCATCCTCAATGAAGGCCACGAAGTCGGCAATCACACCTTCACCCACCCCAACCTCGCCGAAACCTCGCCGGAAGCCGATCGCATCGAATACAACGCGACCCAGAAACTGTTCGAAGCTTTGACCGGACGGCGCATGGTGCTGTTCCGCCCGCCGTATCTCGGCGACGCCGAACCGGTGAACAAGGATGAAATCATTCCCGTCCAGATCGCCCAGGATCAGGGCTATCTCACGATCGGTGTGCACGTCGATCCGTTCGACTGGCAGCAGCCGTCGCACCAAGAGATGATGGCGCGCATCCTGGCGGCGGTGACCGACCCAGATCCTGATACCCGCGGCAACATCATCCTGCTGCACGATTCCGGCGGCGACCGCACCAAGACCGTCGAGCTTTTGCCCGGTCTGATCGATGATTTGCGCGCCCGTGGCTACAAATTCGTCTTGGTGTCGAAGCTCGCCGGTCTCACGCGCGACCAGGCGATGCCGCGTTCGGCGCCGACTCTGACGCTTTACGCCAACCGCGTCGTCTTTCTCACGCTGAGCTGGATGGGCAGTATTCTTTATTACTGCTTCCTGGCAGCGATCTTCTTGGGGCTGGCGCGCCTGCTGGTGCTTTGCGGTTTGGCCTTGTGGAATCAACAGCGGGCCCACCAATCCGATGATCCGCCGGCGCCGGAAAGCAACATTCCGGTGTCGGTCATCATCCCGGCTTACAACGAAGAGAAGGTGATTGCGGCGACGGTGGCGCGCATCCTGGCCTCCGATTACCGCGATCTTGAAGTGCTGGTGATCGACGACGGTTCGCACGACCGCACATCGGAGGTGGTGAAGGAGTCCTTTGGATCGGTGCCGAACGTCACCCTCATCACCATCCCCAATTGCGGCAAGGCGCGGGCGCTCAATCTCGGTTTGGAGCGGGCGCATGGTGACGTCATCGTGGCGCTCGATGCCGACACCCAGTTCAATCACGACACGATTTCGCGGCTGGTGCGCTGGTTTGTCGATCCGCAAGTCGGCGCCGTGGCCGGCAACGCCAAGGTCGGCAATCGCTTCAATATGATCACGCGCTGGCAGGCGCTGGAATACGTCGTGGCGCAGAACCTGGAACGGCGGGCGCTGGCGGCGCTTGGCACACTCACCGTGATTCCCGGTGCGGTCGGTGCGTGGCGGCGGAAGATGTTGCTCGATCTCGGCGGCTATCCCACTGATACCCTCGCCGAGGATCAGGACCTCACGATCAATCTGCAACGCGCCGGCTATCATGTGCGCTTCGATTCGTCCGCCGTCGCCTGGACCGAAGCGCCGTCGTCGTTCCGCACCCTTGCGAAACAGCGCTTCCGCTGGGCCTATGGCACATTGCAGTGCCTGTGGAAGTACCGCGACATGACCTTCAACAAGCGCTACGGCGCGCTGGGTCTGATTGCTCTGCCGCAGGTCTGGATGTTTCAGATCATTCTGACGGCCTTGGCGCCGGTCGCCGACCTGCTCTTAATTTGGCAATTGCTGACGCAATGGGTCGCTTATGTGCAGCACGGCTCCGAGTTCTCTAACCAGAACCTCATCACCGTCGGCATCTATTATGTCGTCTTTACGCTGGTCGATCTCGCCGCGGCCGTGGTCGGATTTGCTATGGAGAAGAAGGAGAACTGGAGCCTGCTCTGGTGGCTGATGCTGCAGCGCTTCGGCTATCGCCAGCTTATGTACTACGTCGTGATGCGCTCGATCTCGACCGCCTTGCGCGGTGCCGTGGTGGGTTGGGGCAAGCTGGAACGGACGGGTACGGTCAAGGACCGGAGCTCAACCGGAAAAGTGTGACACGGTTTTTCGGTTGGTTGCGCGATCATAAAAATTACTTCGGCACGTAAAAGGTTCCGAAATCGTCGCTGTGATGCAGGCGATAAGAACGTGTCAGCGCATTGGCGACATTTTCGCCCAGGGCATAAGGTTCGCCGGGATCGAACTGGATCACCGCATAGCGCTTCGTTGCGACGTCGTGTGCTACTTCGGCATCGCTGCGGGTGCCAGTCTCAAACTGCTGGCCGACGTTGAACATGTCGACCGCCGGCGGCTTGCCGGCCCAGTAGCAGAATGACAGCATCTCGCACAGGCCTGGGCCCTTTTGCGCGGCCATGAAGGCGACGTCGCTGCGCGCGACTGCCGCTTCCTCGCCCACCGCATGAAAATCGAGATAGATGGCTTGCCATTCCTTGTCAGTCGCGGCGGTGACCAGCAGCGGTGCCGCCAACAGTATCGCGGCGGCAGGCCGCATCCAGCCGCCCAGCCGCTGCACCACCAGCGCCAGCGCCAGGCCGAGGGCGATATCGGCATCGAACATCACATTCGGGTCGACGCCGGCGCCGCCGAGGAAAGTGCTGCCGATGGCGATAGCGCTGACGGCGTAAATGGCACAGAAGCGGACCGCGGTGTCGCGCGGCCTGAGCCACGCCAAAATGGCGAGCGCAAGAATGGGCAGGCCCGTCCAGTACAGCCAGTGCAGCAGTGCTGCGATAAGCTGGTCCACCGAATAAAGCCGTGCCGTCGCAACGACCGCGAGCAGGCTCACGCCATACATCAGCCGGAACGCGAGCAATCCGACGGCCAGGAACAGGGTGCCGTAACCGGCAAGTTCGAACGCTCGCTTGCGGTCTTCGAACAGCAGCCACAGGAACGCAGCAACCGGTAACGCCACGACATTGTGCTTGACGAAGAACGCGGCCACGAACAGCAGCGCTGCCGCGGCAACACCGGTGCGCGACGAAGCCTTCTGCGCCAGCACCAAGAGGCCGCAAAGCGACACCGCATGCGCCAGCATCTGCGGATCGTCCATGCCAACATAATCGGTAGAGATCAGTAATCCGGCGACAAGCCACAGCGCCGGCAGCAGGCTTACCGCACGATCTGCCCCTTGCCGCCGCGCCATGATCGTCATCGCCAGCGCAATCCCTGCCACCGCCAAGAGCGACACCAGCCGTCCCGCCACGATGTTGTCGCCGACGAAGAGGCTGGCCACGCCCACAACATAGAACGACAGCGGCGGGTAGTTGTTGACCAGATAGGCGTCGTGTCCGGGATAGAGCATATGGCCGCTCATCACGGCGGCCGTGTGATAAGCGTTCCAGCCTTCGTTGGGATCGAACGGCAGGACGAGGCCAAGTACCGTCACCACTCGCCACAGCCCCACCGCACAAAGAAGACCGATAAGGGTCAGAACGGCATAAAGCGCAAAGCGGGGCGTCGGCATCGTCATAGCGTGGCGCACAGCCCGGTGGGTCGTATCCTGTAGAGCGAGAAGAAACTTCCAGCATAGGCGAGGTGCATGAACGGCGGCACGTCGGCCTGCTCGCCGCCGCCGTGGATCACCACCGCATAATCGAAGTGGCACTGGAAGAATTTGAGGTAGGGAAATACCTCATCGATGTCCGCGTCGTCGGCGGACCGGCCGAGTGCCAGATTGGCCAGTTCCGTCGCGTCGGGCGGCGAACCTTGTTGCGCCGTGGCGGCGGCCAGCTTGTCGTAAGGGGCCTTCAGTTCGATGACATGCTGGCCTTTGGTGGCGAACATCAAGGGCGTGAAGGCGCCGCGATCGACGATGGCGAATTCCGCCATGTGCCAATAGGGCGGGTCGGAGGTATCGCTCAAGGCGTCGCCGTCGAGCACGGTAAAGATTTTCGAGCCCCTCGGCATGTCGGCGATAGCGGTGCGGAACTCCCTGTACTGACGATCTGTGGTCGACCAGCTGGCGATCAAGGTCCCGGCATTGATGGCGGCCAGCACCACGACGAGGGCACCGAACGCTGCAACGAGCCGCTTGTCCATCCGGAACTCGAGGCTCGCAAAGGTGATGACGCCCAAAACGGCGGGCAGACGCATGTCGACGCCCCAGCCACCCAGCGCCCATTCCGGCGCGATCAGCGTCAGCGTCGCCAGCCCCAGCACGAGCAGCTTCATCGCCGGATGCAGCCGCAACTTGCCGTAGGCCAGACCCGCCAGGATCAGAATCGAAAGCCCGCCGATGACGAGATAGGCCGGATCGGAAAACGCCCATTGCGCCGCGCTGCCGAAGCGGTCACCGATGGTGTCACCGTAATTGAATTCGACCCCGCCGCCTTCGCCGCCAGCCGATTTGAAGAACAGCATGAAGAACGCTGCCGGCAGGAAGATCACCACCACTGTCAGCATGCGCTTGCCCAGCGCGGCGATCTGAAATGGCCGTTCGCGCAATGCCGCCGAAATTTCATACATACCGATCAGGGCTGCCAGCACGCAGGCGCCGAACAGATGGCAGGTATAAAGTGCGAACGCCGCCGCCATGAATCCGGCCAGCACCAGCGGCGAACGCTTGCCGCGCGTGGCGATCCAGGCCGCGAAAACCATGAAGGCCAGTCCCGAAGCAAAGGTGTAGTTGAGAAAGCCCCAGGTGAAATTCGCGTTGACGGTGAAGAGTGCGCCCGCCAACGGCGCGACGCCGAAGCGGCCCGTTACGGCGCGCTGGATGAGCGCGGCGCCCGTCACCCACATCACCACCGCAATTGAGAGGAACAGTTTCACTGCGGCTTCAAGCGGCAGCACGGCGGCGAACAGCGGCACCAGAATGTCGGAGCCGAGGTTAGGCAGCAGCCGCCAATGAATGACGTAGAACGGCGAGGCCTCGGCGCCGTTGCGGATGAGATGGAATCCGGCCAGATGCGCCGGATAGTCCGGCATGGCAGGCGAACCGACACACCACAACGGCAGGATGAAAAGAGCCGCGAGCAGCCCCAAGGCAACAACCGGCCAGTGACGCGATGCATGCATGAGCACTATGGGTCCCCTCCGGTGCCAATAGCCGGAAATGTCCTGTTAGCACGTTCAGGACGGCCCGTCACAGTGCGACGGAGAATCCCCCCAAATCAGAAATCATACAAATCAAGCACCGGCGTGTACCAGCTCGACCTGAACCACGTCGGTGCGCTCGACCTGGAAGGCGGCGGCACAGATGTTAAGGTAAAACTGCCAGTTGCGCAGAAAGCGGTCGTCGTGGCCCATCGCCTTGATCTCGGCGGTGCGCTCGCGCATGCGCCCCGACCACGCGCGCAAGGTCTTGGCGTAGTCTTTGCCGAAGGCGAACTGGCCGGTAACCTTGAGGCCCGCCCGTTCCGCCTCTTCGCGGAAGCGTTGCAGCGACGGCAGCATGCCGCCGGGAAAGACGTAGTGGCGGATGAAATCGCTGCGCCGCCGGTAATCCGCGAACAGATCATCGCGCACGGTGATGATCTGGATGATCGCCCGCCCGCCGCGCTTCAGTCGTTCGGTGATGGTGTGGAAATAGGCCGGCCAATATTGTTCGCCGACGGCTTCGAACATCTCGATCGAAACGATGCTGTCGAACACGCCTTTGGTCTTGCGGTAGTCCTCGAGCAGAATATTGGCCGCACCTTTAAGCCGTTCGGTGGCAAAGCGGTACTGTGACGGCGAAATTGTCAGCCCCGTCACGTCGCGCCCCTCAGCCACGGCTTTTTCGGCAAATCCGCCCCAGCCGCAACCGATTTCCAGCACCGATCGTCCGCACCCGGCGAGGCGCTGCAGGATGCGTTCGTATTTGTTGCTTTGGGCCTTCTCCAAGCTCGTCGCGGTTTGGCCGAACAGAGCGGAGGAATAGGTCATGCTTCGATCGAGCCACAGCGCATAGAAGTCGTTGCCGACGTCGTAATGGGCTTCGATGTTGCGCCGGGCGCCCGCAATCGAATTGCGCCGCACGAGGCGATCGCTGACGACGAGCGCCATCCGGCCGAACAGGCCGCCATTGGCGAGGTCGCCGAGCGCATCCATGTTGAGAAGGAAGAGTTGAACCAGTTTCTCGATGTCGTCGGTATCCCAGGCGCCGTCGATATAGTCCTCGCCGAGCGCGACGTCGCCGCGTTGCGCGATGTGGCGCAGCACGCTCCAATCTCGAATCGCGAACGTTGCCGACGGTCCGGGCAAGGCGCCGGTGGCGATGCGAACCTCGCCGTCCGGGGCAACGAATTTCAGGGTCCCGCATTGCAGCTGGGACAGAACGTCGTACCAGCGCTTTTCGACGAACGAATTGATGATCGACAACATGCAAACCTCCGTCTGGCGTGACGTTCCGCCGCTCCTTTATACCGCCCGGAGCATGGCGCCGGAAACCAATTTACTGTCTTCGGCGCCATGATGGGGCCACGGTAAGTTTTGCTAACGGCTTGATTAGTAAGAAATAATTTGAGGTCGGCGGCTGCGGCTGGCAAACACTTGACGTTGCCGCGCGGGGCGCTCACTAACCCGCCCCTCAAAGGTGAGGCCCATGACTTTCGCCAGTGTCGATTCCAAATCCGCCCCGATGACGGGACAGGACGTGCAACTTTCCGTCGTCATCCCCACCTACAACGAGCGCGGCAATGTCGCCGAGTTGATCCGGCGACTCGATGCGACGCTCAAGGGCATTTCTTGGGAAGCCGTTTACGTCGACGACAATTCGCCCGATGGCACCGCCGATGCGGTGAAGGCCATCGCGCGCACTGATCCGCGCGTGCGGTGTCTGCGCCGGGTCGGACGCCGCGGCCTCGCCGGCGCCTGCATCGAAGGCATTTTGTCGTCGGCCGCCCCTTACGTCGCCGTGATGGACGCCGACTTGCAGCATGACGAAACCGCGCTGCCCGCGATGCTCGCCAAATTGCAGTCGGGCGAATACGATCTCGTCGGTGGCACACGTTATGTCGAAGGTGGTGACGCCGGCTCGTTCAGTGCGACCCGCTCGAAGATCAGCCGGCTGGCGACCAAGATCACTCAGAAGGTATTGGGCACCGAGCTTTCGGATCCGATGAGCGGCTTCTTCATGATGCGCCGCGAGACCTTCGACGAAATGGCGCCGCGCCTGTCGCCGGTAGGATTCAAAATTCTGCTCGACATCGCCACCGCCAGCGAAGGCCTGCGTATCGGCGAACAGCCTTATTCCTTTGGCACCCGTTTCGACGGCGAATCGAAGTTCAACCTGCAGATTGGCGTCGAGTTTCTCGGCTTGGTCCTGTCGAAGCTGACCAATGGTCTCGTCGATCCACGCTTCATTTTCTTTGCCATTGTCGGGGCCACCGGCGTGGCGATCAATCTCGCGGTCCTCAATCTCGCCATGGGGCTGTATCCGGCGTCGAGTTTCGAATGGGCCAAGACGGTCGCCACCGGCGTCGCGATGCTGTGGAACTTCCTGCTCAACAACAGCTTCACCTATCGCGACCGCCGCCTGAAGGGTCTCGGGCTGATCCGCGGCTTCATCGGTTTTTGCATCTTCGGCGCCATCGGTGCGGTGACCGACATCGGGCTCGCCTCGCAGCTTTACGTCCATCATGAAACATGGTTGGTTGCCGGCCTTGCCGGTTCAATCGTGGGCGTGCTGTGGAATTACGCCATGTCGAGCATGTTCATCTGGCGCACCAGGTAATCCGCGAAAACCGGTTTCTGGCGGCGCTAGTTGTACTGGGCGTCCTGCGCCTGATTGCGGGCGCGGTGCTGCCGTTGTCGGCCGATGAGGCTTACTACTGGCTGTGGTCGCGTCACCCTGCGGCCGGTTATTTCGATCACCCGCCCGCGATTGCCTGGCTGATTCGCGTCGGCACGCTGGTATTCGGCCAGACCGCGTTCGGTGTGCGCATCGTCGGCATTCTCAGTTCGTTTCTCGCCACTTGGTTCGTGTGGCAGAGCGCCGTCCTGCTGTTGAAGGATAAACAGGCCGGTCCGCGCGCCGCGCTGCTATTCAATCTGACTTTGATGGTCACGGTGGAAATGCTGGCGGCCACCCCGGACACGCCGCAAATTCTCACCGCCAGCGCCTTGCTCTGGGCCTTGGCGAAAGTCGCCGTGACCGGCAATGGCCGCTGGTGGCTCGCCGTCGGCATCGCCGCCGGGCTGGGTCTGCTGTCGAAGTATTCGACGCTGTTTCTGGGCGCCGGCGTGCTGATCTGGCTGCTCGCGTCGCCGGCGCCGCGCCGCTGGCTGGTCAGCCCTTGGCCTTATCTCGGTGCCGCCGTCGCGGGCGTGCTGTTTTTGCCCAATATCGCTTGGAACGCCGCTCACGACTGGGCCACCTTTGCGTTCCAATTCGGCCGCATCGCCGGCAATCACATCACGCTCAAATACCTCGGCGAGTTCGCCGGCGCCCAGGCTTTGCTCGCCACGCCCTTCATCTTGGTTTTGGGTGTGATGGGCCTCAGCGCCGCCCGCCGCCGCGACCAAAGCCGCGCCCTGATTGCCTGCCTGATCTGGCCCTCAATCGTCTATTTTGCCGTGCATGCGCTGCACGACCGGGTGCAGGGCAATTGGCCGTGCTATCTCTATCCGGCGTTGATCATCGCCGCGCTCGACGCCGTCACCCGCACCGATTGGACCGGCTGGCGCCGGCCGCTGGCGAAGTGGTCGGCCAAACTGGCAATCCCGGTCGCCGCCGTGCTGCTCGTCGTCGGTTATGCCCAAGCGCTACTCGGCGTCGTGCCGATGGGCCGCAAAGACCCGCTGGCCCGGCTGCTGGCGGTCGGTATGCCCGAGGTGGTTGCCGAGCTTGGCAGCCTCAAAACCGCGGGCCGCGCCGAGGTGATCCTGACCACCGATTACGCCTCTACCGCTTGGTTCGCCTTCTACAGCTCCTATCCGGTCGCCAGCCTGGGTGAAGATGAGCGCTGGCCCAATACTGTTCCGCTAGAGGCTTCGGCCTACCAGCGCCCGGCCCTCTACATCACTGAAGAGCGCCGCGATTTGCACGCGTTGGTGGCCACTGCCTTTGCCGAGGTGACCCCGGTCGCCCGCATTGACAGAAAGCGCCACGGCATCGCCATCGCTCATTACATCGTTTACCGGGTGCGCGGGCCCAAGAGTCCCTCTCTTGGCCGAATGCCTTGAGAATTATTCTAAGAAAACCTATTTTGTGCCTGTCTCTTTCCTAGCGGGAATTCCGACATGGCCGATTCTTTCGATGCTGTCGTCATTGGCGGCGGACCCGGTGGCTACAACGCCGCGATCCGGCTGGGGCAGCTTGGGCTGACGGCGGCTTGCATCGACAAGCGCGGCCGTTTCGGCGGCACCTGCCTCAACATTGGCTGCATCCCGTCTAAGGCGCTGTTGTTTGCATCCGAACGCTTTGAGGAGGCCAAGAAGGACTTCGGCAAACTTGGCATCACCGCCGAAGTCGGCCTCGACCTTGGCGTCCTGATGCAGCACAAGGACAAGATCGTCGGCGAGCTGACCAAGGGCGTCGCGTTCCTGTTCAAGAAGAACAAGGTGGAAGGCATTGTCGGCGAGGGCCGCATCACCGCACCGGGCCAGATCGAGGTGCGCGCGCCTGACGGCAGCGTTCGCACCATTGCGGCCAAGAACATCATCATCGCCACCGGCTCCGACGTGATGCCGCTGGCGGGAGTGACCATCGATGAAGAGCGCATCGTCTCGTCGACCGGCGCTTTGTCGCTGAAGAGCGTGCCCAAACGGCTGTTGGTGGTCGGCGCCGGCGTCATCGGCCTCGAACTCGGTTCGGTGTGGCGGCGTCTCGGCTCCGAGGTGACGGTGGTGGAATTTCTAGGTCGCATCACCCCTGGCCTCGACGGCGAGGTGTCCAAAGCCTTCCAGCGCATTCTCGCCAAGCAGGGGTTCACCTTCCATCTCTCGACCAAGGTCACCGGGGTCGAGAAGAAAGGCGATGTTCTCGCCGTCACTGTCGAACCGGCCGCTGGCGGGGCGCCGCAGACACTTGAAACCGATGTCATGCTGGTCGCCATCGGCCGCCGCCCCTACACCGAGGACCTCGGTCTCGAAGCGGTCGGTGTGGCGCGCGATACCAAAGGCCGCGTCATCACCGATCCTCATTTCAAGACCAATGTGCCCGGCATCTGGGCGATTGGCGATTGCCGCGAAGGTCCGATGCTGGCGCACAAGGCCGAAGACGAAGCGGTCGCTTGTGCCGAGCACATCGCCGGCCGCGCCGGGCATGTCAATGTCGATGCTATTCCGTCCGTGGTTTACACCGCGCCGGAAGTGGCGGTGGTCGGCAAGACCGAGGAAGAGCTGAAGGCCGCCGGTATCGCCTACAAGGTCGGAAAGTTCCCTTTCAGCGCCAACGGCCGCGCCAAAACGATTCTGGCGACCGACGGCTTCGTCAAAATCCTTGCTGAGGCCGCGACCGACAAGGTCTTGGGCGTGCATATCATCGGCCCGGAAGCCGGCAATCTGATCGCCGAAGCCACCCTGGCGATGGAATTCGGCGCGTCGTCGGAAGATATCGCGCGCACTTGCCACGCCCACCCGACGCTGACCGAAGCGGTGCGTCAGGCGGCGATGGCGGTCGAAGGCTGGACGATGCAATCCTGAATTACGACCAGTTCGCGGCTTTGGTCTTCAACTTGATCTTGGCGACAATGTCGGTGGCGCAGATGAACAGCGTGAAGCCGTCTTCGCCGAAGGCGCAATTGGGCGCCACCCGTCCAGTCACATTGATGAGACCGAGAAGCTTGCCTTCCTTCGACAGGATCAGAATGCCGCCGGGCCCGGCGACGAACAGATTGCCGTCCTGGTCGACCTTGAGGCCATCGGGATTGCCTTTGGCGTTCGGCGTCATCAGTGGCGTGAAGTCGAACAACACCGACGCACTTTTCACCAGACCGTCGGTTCCTAGCGCATAGGCCTTTAACACTGGCTTAGCCGGGTCGGAATTGGTGACATAGAGCGTCGCTTCATCCGGCGACAAGGCGATGCCGTTGGGCCGCGCCAGCTCTTTGTCGAGCACCGTCAGCGTACCGTTCGGGTCAAGCCGGTAAACGCCGCTGAACGGCAGTTCTTTGACCGGCGAGGTGTCGCCTTCGGCCAGACCGTACGGCGGGTCGGTGAAATAGATCGCGCCCGATTTGGCAATGACAAGATCGTTGGGGCTGTTGAGGCGCTTGCCCTCGAACTTGTCGACGGCGATGGCCTTTTTCTTGGTTTTGAGGTCGACTTTAGCGATCGCCCGGGTGCCGGAATCCGCCATCACCAGCGTGCCCGCGGCATCGATTGCCAGCCCGTTCGAGCCGGGTTCGCGCAAGGCCGGATTGGGCTCGCCGGCATGCCCTGAGGGCTTGAGGAATTCGGCCGGTGGCGTGCCTGCTGTCCAGCGATAGATCGCGTTGCTGCGGGGGTCGCTGAACAACAGATAGCCGCCATCCTTCACCCAAACCGGACCTTCCGCCCAGCTATAGCCCCAGCCGATCTGTTCGACCGGTGCATTGAGGTCGACAATGGTGTCGAGGGCGGCATTCTGGCGGCGCACCATGCCGTAAGAGCCTGGCGCCGGGGCCGCCCCTGCGGCAATCGTCAAAGCGGCGAACGGCAATGCGGCACTGCTGGCAAGAACGCTACGGCGCGAAATCATGGTCATATTACCCTCCCAAAGGTCCGGCGGCGCACCCTATGTCGCCCATGCCCGTGGCGGAAGCGGGCGCTGGTGAATCCTGGGTAATTATTTGGCTTGTATCGTTAATTGCTTGCAGAACCGGCGCGCGTGGCAACCACCTTTTGGTAGAAGCCGCCGAAGAACGGGGTGTGGCGGACCGTCATGTCGGGCGGCAGCAAATCCTTGACCGGCCGGCGCATGAGCGACAGCGCAAACGGCTCCAGCAGCGCCAGAAAGGGCGGCATCAGATAACGCAGGGGATTCCACCACGCCGGGGTGCCGTAATCGCAAATGACGAGCGTGCCGTCGGGCTTCAGGACGCGCAAAGCTTCGCTGATCGTCTTGGCGCGCACTTCCACCGGCTGCTCGTGCAGGAGGAAAAACAGCAACACGTGATCGTACTCGGCATCGTCCAGATGCAGCGCCGTCGAATCCATACGCAACAGCCGCGCCGGGGTACGCTTCGGCAGCTTCCACTTCAGAGTGCGAAGCTGGACCGGGAGCACGTCCACAACATCAAGGTCGCCGTTCTGCAGCGCCGCCTTTTTCGCCAGCTTGGGCGTCAGATTGCCGTAGGCGCAAGCGATCTGCAGAACCCGCCCCAACTCGGGGGCGTTGAATTCGGCCAGGGCGGCGCGCCGCATCCGATGGTAATTTCCAAGCAATATCAGATTGATAAGCCACAGCCGGTCGAATACTCGTGGGGCTTTTGGGTGCACATAGGCCCACCAGTAGTGGCGCATCAAATAGTCCGGCACCGCCACATGCTCGTGATACGAGACTGTGGCCGCCGCGGGCTTGATGGCATCGTCCTGACTGCGGTCCATGGATTCTTCCGCCGGTTGTCACCTTAGAAAATGGGGGACACGACAGGCGTGAACAATGCGGCGGAATCGGCAGACAGCCCTGTCAGCCTGCGCAAGATGGCCGCGGGCTGTCCGCCAGGACAATCGCCGCAAAGACCGCTTTCGCAGTCCTTCCCCAGCGATAATTTGTAAGCTTGATTTACAATTTGTGGCGATGGGAAGAAAACAGTGCCGCGAATTGATTGAGCTGCGCCTTGGCAATTGCCAACCCTAGGCGGGGATTGCGCCGGAGCACACCGACGGCGTTTGGGATGAAGCCGCAGCCATACGGCACGTAAATGCGCACCGTTACGCCCGAGTTCTTGGCCCAGGTGAGCAGCGGCGCGGCCGGCATGCCGAGCAGCACTTCGACTTCGCAGGATGTCCCGGCGGCCTTGAGCCGCGTGATGGCCTCGCAGCCGAGTGTGAAATCATGCGTTGCCACGGCGACGTGACGTGCCCGCCCGGCCAAGCGATCGATCACCTCCAGGAATCCGGCGCGAAGGTCGCGTTTGGGATCGGCCGGATCGGGCCACTCGCCTTTGACCACGCGCACATTCAAGCCGTGCGCGACAGCCCAATCGGCGTCGTCTAGCGTGCGATGCAACCGCCCCGGCAAGGTCGTGCCGAGAAGCGCGGACCCGAGCGTGCCCAGCATCACCTCCAGCATAGCATTCTGCCGGTCGACCACATCGGCACCATGGGAATCAAAATGCAGGCGCAGACGATGCCGCGCGGCCGCCGCCGCCAGTTTGCGGGCAGCCTCTGGTGAAAACCGCAAGGACGGCGGTTTCAGCGCCAGATAGCTTTGGCCCATCGCCATCGCGCGAAATTCTTTGTTTGTCGCGTTTTCGGACGGAAAACCGGATTTCACTTTTTCTGAAAGCGCTCCAATTGCGGCCAGGCTGAGGGTCTCCATCTCATCAAGACTCTCGCTGCCGCCATCCCAATAGCTCAGCGCGGTCGCGAAACCTTCGGTCATCAGCCGTTCCGACACGCACAGCGCGTCGTCGATCGACTCGCCGCCAAGATAAGGCCGGGCTGCCCGTTTGATCAGCGGCATGATCGCTCGCGATGCCAATTCACCGATGCGCCGTTTCAAGCTCGGGGTCGCGACGTCTGGCGGCTCGGTGCTGTAGCGCTGGGCCGGACCTGAGTTGTCGGTCGCAGGCGTGTGATCCGTCACAATTCCCTCTCCGCCGCAGTGGCCGGTGCCACAGAAG
This sequence comes from Alphaproteobacteria bacterium UBA1301, assembly GCA_002307725.1. GTDB lineage: Bacteria > Pseudomonadota > Alphaproteobacteria > Micropepsales > Micropepsaceae > Rhizomicrobium. Next base: position 297,592 of record DBUB01000002.1, read on the forward strand.
TTCGCCGGAATGCCGAACCCAAAATCCACTTTGCTCTCAGCGCCGCCGCAAACAATCCGGGACTGTGCTGGCGCAGCAGTTTTCGCGTGTACAGCTCCATGGCGCGCTTCGGCGATGGCGTTCCGATGCTGCCGAGCAGGCGGCCGTGGGTGGCGTAGAACATCTTGTAGTCCGGCGCCCCGATAGAAAAATCGAATTCGTGGTGGCCGAGTCGGTAGCTTTCCTCAATCATGCGGATCAGGAGCTGGTGGCCCGCGGAGTACTTTTTGAACACCGGATCATAAGTGAAGATCCAACCCGACCACGCACCTTGGTGGACAAAACCGATCCACGTCGAGACCAGACGCCCGCCCGCCCGCAAGCTCGAACAAACCAGCAGGCCGCGTTCGCGCAAACAAGCGAAGAATTCCATCGTCTGCGGATCGTCGAAGAAATCGGGAAATCCGATGCCGTTGAGTTGCTGGCCTTTCCAAGCTCGCGCCAGCGCAAGAACATCCTCGCGCTGATCGTCCATGGTGAAGGTGAGCTTGCCGTGCTGGGACGCCAAGGCCCGCCCGCGCCGTTCGCGATCGCGCACCAAGCCGCGGTGACGCGTCAGAAGCTGCTCGCGGTAATCCTCGAAACACGCAAAGCGCGTCCAGTCGATGAAGGGCGCCAGATCCATGTTCCGGTAGCGCTCGCTATTCCACGCCCCAGCCTCGATCACGCCGCGACTGACCCATTGGGCATAGCGCCCCGGCCGCACCGGCCCGTCGATTTCGCTCTCGGCCAGCGGCTGATGAAAGTCGAGGAACAACAGGCGTGTCACGATTTTCTTGCCGTCGACGACCAGCAAACGCAGCACATCGTCGCCGATGCGCACGTCCGCAATCGCCGTCTCGCGGCCTTTGAAATAGACCGCCGCGGCCGCATCGAGGAAGCCTCGTGACGCGTAAAAATTCATAACGCAGAGGCCCACCCATCCTCGTTTGCAGGATATGCGCCGCACACCCGGGAAGGGAACCTAACGGCACAGGGTTAGCAAACGGTTTCACGCCCTTGCGCCAATTACCTACGGGCAGGAATTGCCAAGCCCAGTGCCAACTTAGCGGCCAAAGGCGCCGCGGCCGAACCGGGTTCATCAACCTTTTTGCGCCATTAACGCAATAGTGAGAGCGCGGCGTCCACAATGGCAGGGCCGAAATTCCGTTGGTCCCGGGATAAGCCCTTTGCCGAGTCCAAGAGAGGAACGCTCGCGTGCCCAGTTTCCGTCCTCTGCCGAATGACCGGTCGCGGTCCGCCCGTGGATTCGGCTTGCGGCAGATATGGGGCGTTGTCCAGCGCCACACCCGGCTGATCACGCTGACGACCCTCACCGTCGTGCTCGTGGCGACGATCTACGTTTTGCAGGTGCGACCGCATTATGTCGCGACCTCAGAGGTTATGCTCGATCCGCAAAAGTGGAGTGTGGAGAATGCGACGGCCGTCTTGTCCAGCCTGCCGTCTGATCAGCCGACCATCCTCAATCAGATCGAAATCCTCACGTCGCACCGCTTTGCTGGCAAGGTGGTCGATCGCTTCCACCTCGACCGTGATCCTGAGTTTTCCGCACCAGGATTTGCCAGCCTGTTGTTCGCGGCGGACGTCGATCCGCGCGAGATTGCAATCTCCAAGCTGCAGAACGCCTTTAAAGTGACGCAAGCTGGATTCTCCAGCTCGATTCGTATCACGGCTGCTTCGGTCGACCGGCAGAAGGCGTCCATGCTCGCGTCGGCCGCCGCCTCGATGTATGTGGCCGAGCAGCTCGGTACCAAGACCCAGGCGTCGCACCAGGCCAGTCTCTGGCTCACCCAGCGCGTCACCGAATTGGCGCGGCAGGTGCGGGACGCCGAAGCCGCCGTTCAGAAATACAAGGCCGATCATCACATCACGATCACCGCTGCCGGTACCTCCGTGCTTGAGCAGCAAGTCGCTGATCTCAACAGCCAGCTCACGGTGGCGCGGACCGAATACGACGACAAAGCATCGAAAGCCGGCCGCACCACCGAATTATTGCGTTCGGGTGCGCTCGCGTCGGCGCCCCAGGTCATCGCCTCGCCGCTGATCACCAATCTCAGAACCCAGCAATCCGAACTCAATCGTGAGATCGCCAACCTCGCCGCCAAATACGGTCCCAACCACCCCAAGATGATCGAGCTCAAGGCCCAGCGCGCCGATCTCGAAGCGAAGATTTCGCAAGAAACACTGCGCATTGCCGAATCCGTCCGCAACGATGCGGATAGCTCGGGCACGCATGTGGCCTCGCTGCAGAAGAGCCTGCGCCAGATCGAGGACTTGAGCGCTCGCGAAAAGCAGGATGGGGTCGAATTGACGGCGTTGCAGTCGGCGGCGGCCTCAACGCGGGCGATGTATCAGGCCTTTCTCACCCAATACAGCCAGACCGAAAATCAGCAGGGCATCCTGCGGCCGGATGCCTATGTCATCTCGGCGTCCGAAGTGACCGAAGCGTTCGGACCGCAGACCAAATTGCTCGCCGTCCTTAGTGCGATCCCCGCCGGATTGCTGCTGGGCCTAGCCTTGGCGTTCCTGGCCGAACGCGGCTTGGTGGCGGCCGAATCGAACCTGACCGGCAGGCCAGAATCGCAACCGCAGCGCCAACCGGCGCCCCAACCGGCAGCAATCCTGCCCGAAATGGGCACTGGGCTCCGCGCCGCCGATCTTGTGATCACCAATCCGCGCTCGTCGTTTGCTGTGGCGGTGTCGCAGCTTCTGTCCGGCATTCTTGCCGCGGTCGAGCCGCCGGCCACAATCGTGATCACGGCGATGACGCCGGGCGCAGGTAAGACCACGCTGGCACTGGCGCTTGCCCGCACCGCGGCGCAAGCGGGCATCAGAACCATTGTGGTTGATGCCAACCGGCCGGCCTGTCATCTCGGCGCCATGACGGGGCAACCGGCCGCCGTTCTGTCCCGGCCGGGCGTGTTCGCACGCCAGGGTGCTGCCGACGACTTCATCACGTCCGACCCGCTGTCAGCGGCGCTGGTGATGGCGGACGATCCGTGTCTCATCGGCTATGCAAGTGTCCTGTCGCCACCGGTGCTGACGCGGCTCATTGCCAATCTCAAGACGAATCTCGATCTTGCCATTATTGTTGCGCCGGCCGTCGGCGATGCGCTGGCACCGTCGGTCCTGGCCCTCGCCGATACGCTGCTGGTGGCGGTCGACGGCCGCAGGCCCGTTCTGGCGCCGTCTATCCGATGGCCGCGTCCGGCGTTAACGGTCTTCACACACGCGCGCTAACATTTCTGTCATCTCGCGAAATCTAGCAAACCTCTTGCATCACAGCCCTCATAGCGGTCGATCCCGTTCCATTTTGGAATGATTCTGACCGCTCTGAGCAGTCATGGCGGTGTCATCCCGCGATTTCTGTTCCAACTTGGTGCAGAGGTCGAGACGTGACTTTGGTTGATCAGCTTGTATGCCAGACGCCGGTTCCGGAAGGGCACAGTCCCGTTTTGGGAATTACATTCTCGTCCCTGACGCATGACATGCTGATCCGACACATGCTGTGCGAACGCATCCCGGCGGGCGAGGGGGTGCGCTTGGTCGTCACGGCCAACGTCGACCACATCGCCAATCTGGCGCGCAGCGCCCGCTTTCGCGCCGCTTATGCCGGCGCCTGGGTGGCGACCGCGGATGGCGCGCCGGTCTACCTTTACGCGCGTCTGCGCGGCAGTGATGTGCCGGAGCGCGTTGCTGGCGCCGATCTGACCGCGTCGTTGCTGGACAAGATGGTGCCGGGCAGCGGCCGTCCGTTCTTCGTGGTTGGCTCAGCCGAGGCCGGGCGGCGACTGCGGCAGCTCTTGATCCGCCGCGGCTTTCCCCGGGACGCGATTGCCTTTTCCAGTCCCAGATTCGGCTTCGAAGACGATCCCGATGCTTCGACGGTGCTCGCTGGCGCGATCCGCGATCACGGCACCACGCACCTTTTCTTTGGGCTCGGTGCGCCCAAATCCGAAATCTGGATTCACGAACACCGCCATCTTTTGGGTGACACCTATGCACTTGCGGTCGGGGCCAGCCTCGATTTCCATGTCGGCCTCCGCCGCCGCGCGCCGGTTTGGATGCGCCGTGCCGGTTTGGAATGGTCTTGGCGGGTGTTGACGGAGCCCAGGCGGCTCTTCCGGCGGTATTTCGTCGAATCCTGGTTTGCGCTGCTCGTGATGGCGAAGGACCTGTTTGGCTTGGAACCCGAAGCGGGTGACGAGGGGTCCGCATAAAGCTGCCATGCCCGCCACCGGATTTTTCAACCCCGATTGTTCACCGCGCCGCCGGATTCTCATCGCCGGTGGGCATCAACATATCCGCGGCGGGCTCGAAATTTTCATCACGCGCGCCAGCGCCTGTCTTGGCATCACGAGCCATTGTTTTACCGAAACGCCGGGAGCGGGGCTGGCCAGTCTGTGGCGCTACATCGGCGCCTTGCAAAGCTTCCGTCGCGCGCTGCCCGCCTACGACATCGTCTGGCTCCAGTACGGCAGCGCCTTTGATCTCGCTTATCTTGTGATGGCCAAGTTGTTCGGCAAGAGCGTCGCCGTGACCCCGCATTTGGGCGGCGGCTGGCGTTCGATGCGCCACGGTGCCGTGCGCACGGTCTGCAACCGCCTTCTCATGCTCGCCGACGCCGTCTTCACGCTTTACCAGACCCAGCCGCTTTCGCTGGGCTTTCCCGCCCGTCTTGGCCGCCGCTGCCGCGTCATGGGAACCTTCCTGCCGCGGGAATTGCTCGAGGGCGATACGCCGTCCCACCTCCCGTCCGGATCTCTCAAGCTGGTGCATGTGGCGCGGCTGTCGGCCGCCAAAGGCAGTTTCGCGTTTCTTGAAGTGTGCGAGGCGCTGCGCCGTCGCGGCGTCGCCTTCGAAGCAACCATGATCGGGCCGGGGGATGACGCGGTTCGCGATGCGCTGACGGCGGATATCGCCCGGCGCGGTTTGGCCGTCACGCTGCTCGGCGCCTTGCCGCCGGCGGAGTTCATCGCGGTGCTGCGCCGCCAGGATGTGCTGGTGAATCTCTCGCTGCAGGATGCCTATCCGCTGACGGTGATCGAGGCGCTCCTCTGCGGCGTGGCCCCGGTCGCATCCAGCTTACCGGGAACCAAGGAGCTTGCCGCTGACGCACCGGCAATTTCACTGGTCGCGGGACAAGATGCCGAGGCCGCCGCCGCCCGCATCCTCAGCATTGATTGGGCCGCCGTTCCCAGCGGCGCCGAGGCCCTGCGCCGCAAATTCGACTGGACAGTTCTGGCGCGCCGCACCAACGATGCCTTTACCGAATTGACGTCGAATCCGCCCCAAACTGCTTGCAGTCCATCGACCAAGGCTATCGCCCCATGAGCATCTACAAAATTATCATTCCGTTGCAGGTAATGTTCCGCGGCAGCCGGATGCGCCGGTTCGCCGAGATGTTCGCTTTGCACGACGGCATGCGGGTGATCGACGTTGGCGGGCGCAAGTGCAATTGGACCCTGATCAACAAAAAGCCGGACGTCACCCTCACCAACATCGAATTTGACAGTTCCGAAGACGGGCGCTTCCACTATGTCCACACCGACCGCGGTAAGCTGCCCTATGCCGACAACAGCTTCGAGCTTTGCTATTCGAACTCGGTGATCGAGCATGTCGGCGATGACAAAGCGCGGCAAGCCTTCGCCGCCGAGATCCGCCGCATCGCGCCGCGCTATTACGTGCAGACGCCGAACAAATGGTTTTTTTCCGATCCCCACACCGTCGGTGCCTTCGTGCATTGGTTGCCCAAGCGCTGGCAGCGCCGGCTGATCCGCTGGTGCACGCCTTGGGGCCTCATCGACCGGCCGAGCCAGGCGGCGATTGACGCTCTTTTGGCCGAGATCGATCTTTTGACGGTGGCCGAGATGCGGGCGCTATTTCCCGATGCCACAATCCTTAAGGAGCGCTTTCTCGGTCTAACCAAGTCGATCATCGCCGTCCGCCGGTAAAATATTTGCCACTGGCTTGGTAAACAGGCGTTAACACCGCCCGTGCGACCGTTCGGCGGAATGGCGCAGGTACAGGCAGTAACCGGCTGGCAAGGCGATGCGATGGAGAACGGCCGTGGCCCGCAAGGCGATGGCGCGATCTATGCCGTGATTGCGGCCTGCGTTCTGGAAAATCCCGTCCTGGCGGTGGTGAACAATTTCCTGTTCACGCTCAATGCCGGGGTGGTAGCGCTGGTCCAGCTCGTCATCACGCTGGCGGCGGTCGCGGTGATCGTGGTGCGCCGGCCGCCATTGTCGCGCACCTTTCTGATTGCCGGGTGCTTGCTGCTTTGCTGCGTCCTGCTGAAATTCGTCGTCACCGGCACGTTTAATCCGCGCTTTGTCTACGATGCCGCCATGTTACCGCTGTTCCTGGCATTGGGGGCGTCGGCGCGGCGCTTCTCGCCGCGTTTTCTGACCGTCATCCTTGCCCTGCTGCTGGTCACGGCTGTGGTCGAGCTGGTCTTTCCCGACGTCTATGCCGGCTTTTTCAATCCGCGCAAATATTTCTACTTCACCCGCGATTGGGTGGCCGCGGTCACCGCGCCTGACAGTGCGATCAGCGATTCATCGGACATCTATCTCGGCGCCACGCGTTACACCGGCAGCTTCTTCGGCTTTGCGCATCGCGCCGGCTCGCTGTTCCTGGAGCCGCTGTCGCTCGGCTATTTCGGCATCATCGCGGCGATTCTGTTCCTGCATACGCCCAGTCTAAGCGCTCGCGACAAGACGATTCTGGTGCTGGGCTGCCTCGCTTTGGCGGTGCTGTCCGATACCCGCGTCGCGGTGTTCCTGATTCTCGCCGCCGCCGCGTTGCGCAAAGTTGTCGGCAAAGCGCAAGCGCGCTGGCTCTTCGCGGTGCCGTACGGCGTGCTGCTGATGGTCGTGGTGCTTTACTTCGCCGTTCAAGCAATGCCGGGGGATCTCGGTTTGCGCCTCGGCGTCACCACCGAGCCGTTACTGCGCGCCTCGCCGCTCAATATCCTGTTCGGCGGCGTCGACGATACCAAAGTCGCCGACAGCGGCATCATCTATCTGATCGCCAATATGGGTCTGATCGGCTTCTGCCTTTACCCGCTTTTGGCCAGTGGTGTTTTGGTTGGCGATGAGGAACCCTCGCCCGCAGCGGTCTCGATTCTGTTTTATCTGATGGTGGCGCTGGTGTTCGGCTATGCCCCGATGTCGATCAAGACGGCGAGCCTGCTCGGCTATGGCGTCGCCACGCTGGCGCAGCTTCACCGACCGGCGGGGGCGGGCGCAACCGGCGCCACGCCGCTGTCCGGCCCCGCGTAAAGAGGCGGCGATGCAAACGGGCAATCCGGTCAGCGCACGGACGCCGTTTTCCGTGATCCTCAAGGGGGCGGCCGGATCGGCGGTACTCAAAGGCGTCAATCTGCTGTTTGGTCTGCTGGCCACGGCCTTTCTCGGCCGGGTGCTGCTGCCAAAGCAATACGGCTATTACGCCTTTGCGTCCACGGTCGTCACGCTCTTGGCCTTGCCGGTGCAAGCTGGCCTGCCCCAGCTCATGACGCGCGAGATCGCCAAATATCAGCTCGCCGGGCAATGGGGCTATATCCGCGGGCTGCTGTTGCGCGCCAATCAGTTGGTCGCCGTGCTCGGGCTCGTTGTCGTGGCGGTTCTCGTTCTCGCCTTGCCGGCATTGGTGCACTCTATTCCCGCCGTCGACCGCTCGACCTTCATCTGGGCGATTGTGTTGATGCCGTTGATCGCGCTCAACCGTTTGCGCGGTGGGGCGTTGATCGGACTGCGCAAAGTCGTGCTCGGGATGCTGCCCGACAACGGCATTCGTGCCGTGTTGTTCCTTTTGTTCATCGGGCTTTGGTATTGGCTCTTGCCGTTCAATTCGGCGATTGCCATGGCGCTGCAGGTCGCCGCAACGGCAATCGCATTCGTGGCCGGGGCGGCGCTGTTGATGCGGCATCTGCCGCCGCAGGTGCATGGCGCGCGCGCGTCGTTCGAGTCCAAAGCTTGGCTCGCTTCCATCATTCCGCTGACCCTGACCGATGCGCTTCTTATCTTTAATCTCCAGGCCGACCTTCTGGTTCTCGGCCTATTCCGCGACGCGGCCGATGTTGGGGTCTATCGCGCCGCCTCGCTGGTCGCGCTGCAGGTCACCATCGGCCTCACGGTCGCCAACGAAGTCTTGGCCCCGCATATCGCGCGGCTGCATCAGGCTGGCGACCGGGCTGGTTTGCAGGCTTTGATGCGCCAAGCCCTCGGCTGGCTCGCCCTCAGCGGGCTCGTGCTTGCCGGGGTCTGTATGGTGGCAGGCCGGGAGATTCTCGTCTTCGTGTTCGGGGCGGCCTATGCCGGTGGCGGCACGGCGCTGGCGATTTTGGCGTTTGGCCAGTTCATCACGGTGGCGGCCGGAACCGGATCGTTGCTGCTCAACATGACCGGCCATGAGAAAGATGTCTTGCGGGTGTTTGCGATCTCCGCCGTGAGCAATGTTGGTCTGAACGTCGCCCTAGTGCCGCGGTTTGGGCTAGTTGGCGCCGCGGTGGCGACGACCACCTGCCAGCTTGTCACCAACGCATTGTTGATCGCCTATGTACGCCGCCGCCTCGGCCTCAGCTTCTGGCCGTCCCGTAAGGCCTAAAGCGCTTCACCGAAAAGTGGAATCCGGTTTTTGGCCCTGAAGCGCGACAAACAAAAAAACTAGGGCGTTACCGGCGACACCACCACGTCTTCGGCTTCCAGCGCCATAAGTTGTGCCGCAGCATAATCGGTCTTGCCGGTGCCCAGCAGCGGAATCTGCGCCACTTTGACGATGCGGCGCGGGAAGGAAAGTTTGGTCAGCCCGGCGGCGCGCAGCGGCGCATGCAAGTGGCTTAAGTCGATCTCATCGGATTCGGTCAACAAGATGATGGCCTCGCCCTTGCGATCGCGCGGGATGCTGACGACGGCATGGCGCACATCCGGCCTGAGCGAACCGACCACCGCCTCGATGGCGCCCAGCGACACCATTTCGCCGCCGATTTTGGCAAAGCGTTTGGTGCGGCCGAGGATGGTGATGAATCCCGCGTCGTCGCGGCTCACCACATCGCCGGTATTGTACCAGCCCTCCGCCACCGGCTGAATCACGCCCGGCTGATCGTCTTTGATGTAGCCCAGCATCAGGTTGGGACCGCGTACTAACAGCTCACAGCCGTCCTTGATGCCGTCCACCGGCCGAAGTCTGACATCAAGGCAGGCGACGGCGCGCCCGACGGTGCCCGCTTTATAGTGCAGCGGCGAGTTAACGCTGATGACGGGTGCGGTTTCGGTGGTGCCATAACCCTCGAACAGCCGGACGCCGAATTTCTCGGCCCAGATGCGCCGCGTCTCCGGCTTGATTTTTTCGGCCCCGCCGATGGCAAACCGCAGGAAATAGAAATCGTGCGGCATGGCATGGCGGGCGTAATTGGCGAGGAAGGCATCGGTGCCGAGCAAAAGGCTCGCGCCACTGTCGTAAACCAGCTCCGGAATATCGTGATAGCGCAGCGGCGACGGATACAAAAACGTCCGCGTGCCGTAAAACAACGGCGCGAAAAAGCCGAGCGTCAGCCCAAAGGAATGAAACATCGGCAAACAAGCAAAGACGCTGTCACCGGCGCCAAAACCGATGCTGACGCCGAACTGAACGCCGTTGGCGATGATATTGCGGTGACTCAGCATCACGCCTTTGGGCGTCCCTTCGGTGCCGGAGGTGAACAGCAGCACGGCCGGGCTATCCGCATCTTGGCTCAGACCACGGGCCGCCAGCGCCGCCGGCAAACGCGCCCGCAGCCAGCCGGACAGGCGATCCCAAACCCCCGTTTGGGACAGAACATCCTCCCAATAGAGGATGCGGATGCCCGCTTGGACCAAGGCTTCCACGGCCGGTTCCAGGTGCTGGGCGGCCACGAAGGCGCGCAGGGTGATGACGCTGCGGATTTCGGCCATGCGGCAGGTCTGCGCTACGCGCGGTGGGCCGGAGGTGAAGTTGATCATAGCGCCGGCGCGATCCAGCGCCGCCACGGCGAAGATCGTCGTGGCGCAAGCAATGCCGTTCGGCATCATGATGCCGATGATTTTTTCTTCCGCCCCGATCGTGCGCGCGAGGGGGCGCGCCAAGCTGAAAAACTTGGCGACGAAGGCGTTGTGGTTCAAGGGCGCGCGGGCGGCGTCTTCGAGGATCGTATTGCTGCCGCCACGCACGGCGCGGCTCGCCAACAACTGGCGCAACAAGGTGGCGACCGGCGTGCCCGCCACCAGTGTTTCTTCCATGATATCGTGCAACCGCGAGCCGGCGAGCAGGCGCCGCTGATGGCCTTTGACCGCAGGCGGCAGGTTCAGCTTCACCAGCGGCAGGATGGTCAAGGTGATCTTGGGAAACAGTCGTTTGCGGACCGGCCCGCCGAGCGCGGAAAACCACGAATATTGTGGCCCGTCGATGCGGATCGGCACGATCACCGCGCCCGCCTTGTCGGCGATCATGCCGGGGCCTTCGTAGATCTTCATCAAGCCGCCGGTGCGGCTGACGCGGCCTTCCGGAAAAACCATGCAGGGCCTGCCGGCCTTGATCGCTTCCACCATTATCTTGGCGGTAATCGGGTGGGTTTGATCAAGCGTGTGGCCGCTGCGCCAATAGGGTTTCAGCCAGCGGCGTCCCGCGATGTTGGCCGGGGCGGCGAACAAAATATGCCCGGGCAGGAAAGCCGACAGCAGCACCGCATCCAGCACCGAAACATGGTTGGCGACGATCAGCACGCGGCCTCCGGCGGCAGCCAGGTTTTCCAGGCCCGTGACCCTGACGCGGCACAGCAGGCGCAGCAACGGCCGCACCAGACCAAAGGGGTGAACGCAACGCAGCAAGGAGGAAAGCAAGGCCATCGCACTCTCACGTCAACCGGCGGGACGCCTCCACGCTTATAAAGGCTGGGGTACGCCCATTGCCAATGCGGATCCATCCACGGTGTCGCAGCAAACCACGCCGGCGTGGCGTCCGCGAAGCCGTTTGCGATCAAATAGTTGTGGCAGATCAGCGCCCTAAAATGGCAATGGCTTGCCAAACCGAAGCTCGCGTCGCGAGCGGAGACTGGTGGGCCCGGAGGGACTCGAACCCCCGACCAGACCGTTATGAGCGGTCAGCTCTAACCAACTGAGCTACAGGCCCGACCATCCCCACATAGCAGGGTTTTGGCTGCCAATGCCACTTTGGCGCCGTGGGTCCGCCTGGACTAAGGTGTCGCGTCGGGCCTCGGAAGGAGAACCACCATGCGCATCACCGTTTCGGCCATAGCCTTGATTTTTGCCGCGTCGGCGGCATTTGCAGCACCTGCGGACCTCGCCCCCCAACGCACCCTGACGGTGGCCGGTCTCGGTACCGCCAAAGCTGCCCCCGACGAAGCCAGTTTTTCGACCGGGGTGGTCGCCCAGGCCCCCACCGCACGCGCGGCGCTGGCCGCCAATTCGCAGGCGATGAATGCGGTGATTGCCAGCCTCAAGAAGCAGGGCGTACCGGATAAGGCAATCCAGACCTCAAACCTGGCGCTGAACCCGCAATATCAGACCTGCAAGCCGAATGTGACCTGTCCGCAGAAGATCGTCGGCTATGAAGTGTCGAACACCGTCGCCGTCACCGTCGGCCTCGACAAAGCAGGCACCGTGCTCGACGCTCTGGTCAGTGCTGGCGCCAACCAGATCGGCGGCATCAGCTTTTCGATCCACGATCCCAAGCCTTTGCTGGCTGAGGCGCGTGCTGGTGCGGTGAAGGACGCCGTCGACAAAGCGACGCTTTTTGCCAAAGCGGCGGGCGTCACGCTGGGGCCGATCATGTCGATCGACGAAGGCGGCAGTAACGCGCCGCGGCCAATGTTCAAGTCGATGATGGTCCGCGCCAATGACATCGGCGCCTTGCCGGTCGCCGGTGGTGAGGAATCGGTGTCCGCCAGCGTGTCGATCACCTGGATCATCAACTGACCAAGAAAAAACCGGGAGAGTCGCCCCTCCCGGCTTCTTCGTTGCAGCAAGTCGTTGCGTTTATTTCTGCAGCTTCTCAATCTGGTCCATCAGCCCGTTCATGCGCGCCAGCAGCGCCTTGTAGGGGGCGGGCGTTGCCATATCGAGACCGGCCTTCTTGTAGAGCTCGTAGGGATAATCCGAACCGCCGGCCTTCAGCATGGCGATGAAGCGGTCGCGAGTTTTGGCGTCGCCGGCTTCGATGCCTTTGGTGAACACCGCCGCCCCGACCATTGAGGTGGCATACTGATAGACGTAGAACCCATAATAGAAGTGCGGGATGAACGCCCATTCGACGCAATAGGCGGGGTCGATCTTGGTCACACCTTTGCTGTCGCCGTAATAGCGCTTGAGCAGGCCGCAATAGATTTCGCTCATCTTGGCGCCCGACAGCGCATTGCCCTTTTCCACCTCTTCATGAATGGCAAGCTGGAATTCACCGAACATGGTTTGGCGGAAGAAGGTGGTACGAATTAGTTCCAGCTCCTGGCCGAGATAATAGAGTTTTTCGGCCTTGGTCTTGGCGTGCCCCACCATGTAATCGGCGAGCAAAAACTCGTTGGAAATGGACGCGGTCTCGGCGGTGAAGGTCGAATAGTTGGAGTTTTCGTAAGGCTGGTTCGCCGTGGTCAGAAGGGTGTGAACGCCGTGGCCCCACTCGTGCACGAAGGTCGACAGCGAATAATAATCGTCGTTGTGATTGAGCAAGAGATAGGGGTGCACGTCATAGGCCGAGCCCTGCATATAGGCGCCGGGAGATTTGCCCGCCGCCGGCAGCACGTTCATCCAGCGGCCGGCAAAGCCCTTCTGGAGCAGCGCGGTATATTCGGGGCCATAGGCGGAGGTTACCAGAAGGCCAATGCGCTCGCTCTCGGCAACGTCGTATTTTGGCAGGCCCGTCGCCGGGAACATCGATGGATACATGTCGTAATAACCGAGCTCACCCTCGATACCGAGCAACTTCTTGCGCAGTTTCAGATAGCGATGGAAGGTCGGCAGGCCCGCATTGGCCTGCGCCACCAGCTGGCGATAGACGCTCTCTGGCATATTGTCCGTAAACAGAGCATCCGACAGGGCATCGGGGAAGTGGCGCACCTTGGCGTCGAATTCGAGCCCCAAAACCTGCGTATTCAGCATGGCGCCGAACGTGCCTTCATACTTCTTCCACGAGCCCCAGAAGGCGTCGAACACGCGTTTGCGGTCTTCGCGATTGGCCGCTTGGCGATATTTTCCATAAGCCGCCTGGTCGAGGGAATCGACTTTGGTGCCGTCGCTTAAGGTCACCGCCGGGAACGGCAGTTCGCCCGAGCCGAGCTGGCTGTAGATGTTGTCGGGCTGGGCGAGCAGATTGCCCGCCGCCGCCATCACGCCTTCGGCTTCGCTGCCGAGAGTATGCGGGGCATTGCGCAGGATGTTTTCCAGGGTGAACCCGAAGCGCTTTTTCAGTTCCGGACTTGCGGCCAGGAACGCCTTCACCTTGTCGGCGCCGACGCTGAGGATCTCCGGCGTCAGCCAAGCGATCTTTTCGCCCAGCCGCGAGGCTAGCGCCTGCGCCAGTTGGCGGCGTTCCTGGTTTTTGGAAATGCGCACATCTTCATCGCCCTTGAGCGAGGCATAGACCGACAGCCGGTCGACCTCTTTGTGCACGTCGCTGATGGCCTTGAGGGCCGCCAGCATGTCGCCGGCGCTTTTGCCGAGCGTGCCTTTGTAGCCGTCGAGCTTTTCGATCGACGCGGCGGTGGTGTCCTTGGTCTTGGTCCAGGCGTCGGCAGAGGGATAAAGCTCGGTCAAATCCCACATTGTATTGGGTGCCGGGTCGGCGGCAAAGGCGGGCACCAGCGCTGTGGAAAGGGCCAGCGCGGCGGCAAGGGCAAATCGTTTCATGCAAGGTTCCCCGGAAATGGCGTTAAGCGCCTTTTACGCTATGCTGAGTCTGAAGACATTCACATTCGTGTTGGCGCCTCCGCGGCGGCGCGCGCGGCGCAGGGATCATAACGGAGTTAACCATGAAACGGGTGCTTTTGGGCGTTGTTTTTGGACTTCTGGCAGGGGCAGTATGGGCCGCACCGGCGCCGCACATCAATCTGGGTGCTACCAGCCAGTTGCCGGTAGTCGATCGCCACCCCTACGACGAAAACGCCGACGCCACTGCTGCGGTCAACGCCGCTTTTGCGCGGGCCAAGAAGAACGGCAAGCGGGTGTTGATCGATCTCGGCGGCAATTGGTGCGGCGACTGCATCGTGCTCGCCAACATCATGCAACTGCCCGAGATGAAGCCGTTCATCAAAAAACACTTCGAAGTGGTGACAGTCGATGTCGGTCGCTTCGACAAAAACCTGTCCATCCCGGCGCGCTTCGGAATCACCAAACGGCTCGAAGGTGTGCCGTCGGTGATCATCGCCGAGCCCGACGGGACGCAGGTCAATCCCGGCAATGTCTCGGCGCTGTCCGACGCCCGCCATATGACCCCGCAAGACATCGCCGATTGGCTTGCCCAGTGGGCGAAGTAGCGTGGTTGATAGCGTGCCCCACACAATAGCCGTCATCGGCGGCGGACCCGCCGGATTGCGTGCCGCCGAAGTTCTGGCCGAGGCCGGATACGCCGTCACGCTGTTCGACCATAAACCGACTGTCGGGCGCAAATTCTTGCTGGCCGGGCGCGGCGGATTGAACCTGACGCACAGCGAGCCTGCTGCCGAGTTCCTGAAGAAATATGGCGCGGCGCAAAGTCTGATGGCGCGCGCTTTGGCCCTGTTCTCGCCGGAAGAGCTTCGCGCCTGGTGCCACGATCTCGGCATTGAAACCTTTGTGGGCTCGAGTGGCCGCGTTTATCCCCGGGACATGAAGGCGACGTCGCTTCTCCGCGCCTGGCTGAAAAAATTGAACCGGCTTGGGGTGACGTTTGCGCTTCGCCATGCCTGGACCGGATGGAACGGTGACGCACTGTCGTTCCAAACGGCGGACGGAGAAATGGTGGCCTTCAAGCCGGATGCCACCCTCATCGCGCTTGGCGGCGCCTCGTGGCCGCATCTTGGGTCCGATGGGCATTGGACCGGAATTTTCCGCGCGCACAACATTCCCCTGGCGCCGCTCCGTCCAGCCAATTGCGGTTTCGTTGTGCAATGGTCCGATGTTTTCCGGCAGCGCCGTGCCGGAGAGCCGCTGAAACCCGTCACGCTCACCTTCGCGGGGCGCAGCCAGCGCGGCGAAATCATGATCACCCAAAACGGTGTTGAGGGCAGCCTGATCTACGCTTTCGGCGCCGCCTTGCGGGACGAAATTGAAGCGCGCGGCAAAGCCGTCATCACGCTCGACCTTCGCTCCGACCTTACCAAAGGCGAATTGACGACGCGTTTAAGCCGTCCGCGCGGCAGCCAGTCGCTTGCCAACCACTTACGCAAGGCTGGCGGTCTATCGCCGCTCGCGGCCTCCTTGCTGCGCGAAGGCGCGCGCGATCTGCCGCCAAACGCGAGCCGCCTCGCCGAACGCATCAAAGCGATGCCTCTTACGTTGGTGGCCACGGGGCCCATAGAACGCGCCATTTCGACGGCGGGCGGGGTGTGCTTGAACGCCCTCACCGAAGATTTGATGCTGAAGAACAAACCCGGCGTCTTCGTCGCCGGCGAAATGCTGGACTGGGAAGCCCCCACCGGCGGCTATCTTCTGCAGGGCTGCTTTTCCACCGCCAGCCTGGCGGCGCGGGGGATTGGGAAGTGGCTGATTAGCCAATCCATCACGGTCGAAAACATCTAACGTGCCGGGCGTATGGGCGCCGTTCAGGTCATCGGTTGTTCGATATATCGAAGCCCAATACCTTGGCGCATTGCTTGGTCCATGACGTGATGCTGGTGACTATCCGCTCGATCATCATCGACGACAGAGCCTCGACCCGCGCTTTGGCTCCAAGGTCAGCGAGGTGATCGAGGATCGCCGCGGCCATGCTCGACAAGATGCCAAATATCTGATCGGCATCGATACGCATCTCGCGGGCAAATTTGTCCCACTGACGAGGACCAATTTGCTCAAGCTGATATTCGCCGCCAATCTTCATCGCGAATTTGACCTTGCGCAGGTCGAACTGTTCGTAGGGCAGAATGCTCACAAGATCATAGAGCGGCGCGAGACGGATGCGCGGCCCGCCGCCTAGAAGGACAGAGTAATTCTTGGCGTGCGCGTCCGAACCAGCAATAAGCCAATTGAACACGAGCGCCCGGACGAAGGTCTCAACATCGGCCGCTTGATTTGTCGAGTTGGCTCGAAGCAGCTCGGCAATCTGCGCGGTGCTCGGGCCCTTTTCATTCTGATATTTCTGGGTCGGCGGAACACCGAGAGCCTGGCACATATCCTCCTGATGAACGCGGAGGATGTCGTTGCCCGAGCGAACGCGGTCATAGCGCTCGACGACGATCGCCACCTCGTCTTCGAAATGGAGTACTTCCGAATGCGCTGCTGGAAGCCCAAGGCTCCGCGCCAGCGCTAGGCAAATATGCTCGTTTTCGGCGTGGCCATCGAATTGACCCGCCGGGGGCTTCAAGATGTGTGTCGTAGGAATACGGCCTGACGGTACGCCCCATTTGCCGTCCTCATATAGAAGTGCAGTCTTGGGCTGTGCCCCCGCAAGGCTGAATTGCCCGGTATCCCTCGGCAAGCGCCAGGCGGAATGATCCTGCTTTAAGAAACGAAGGCGTTCGGCGACAGCTTTTTCATCAATCCATTCGACGTGATCCGTGCTTCCGTTGCGAACGGCCTCCAGCCTATCGGGCGGAACGAATTGAACGGCGCCTGCACAATCTTCCCCGACATTCGCGATGAGCGCGAACACGTTGCGCGACGAAACCTGAAATTTCTGCGCCCATTTACCGAGGACAAATTCATTGTCGGGCAGCAGTCCCCAGAGAAATGCCTCGATAACCGATGAACCGTGCTGGGCTGCGGCGAGCGGCATGGAGAGCGACAGCGGATATGCCCCTTCGGCATTACGCCAAGCCTCGTCATACACAAATGTCAGGCGACCCGTCTTATCCCGCTGAACGCGACCGATTTCCGTTCCAGCCAATAAAGCGACGAGTTCATCTATCATGGCTTACTCTTCCTGGCAGCGGCGACGATGTCATCGATGTTGATGGACGGCACGGATATGGCATTTGGCTTGGGCTTATCGGTCAACGCGTCCAGACGAATGCTCAAGGCATCGAGGGCACGCAGCACGATCCCTAACTCCGCTCGGACACGGCCACGCTCGATTCCAATGATCCATTTGCGATTCACGCCGATCCGCTCGGCCAGCGCGGCTTGATCGAGGCCGAGTTCTTTGCGGCGCCCCCGGATGAGTGCGCCAAGATCGGCAGGTGTGCGTATGAGCATGGCTGCCCTTATATGTTACCGTTCTAGGACATTATACACATGTGACCGTTAAGGGACAATAGGTAATGTGACCGATACCGGACATTGCCAATAGCCGCCCTTTTTAAGCCCTCAAAGGTCAGAAAAAGGGGATTTATGGCGCTGTAGGGCCCCTTCGGAAGGGGCAGGATGCGACGTTTCACTCTCAAGAGCGCTGAGTGGCGAAGCTGCGCGGTGCGAAAGGGGGCTTGCCAGGGCGTAGCTGTGCAGTGCGAGGGAAAGCCCGGCTTCGCGAAAGGCATTACGCTGGGGCAGGCTCCACTGCTGCGCAGCGTAGCCTGGTGCGGGCGGCCGGACTTGAACCGGCACGAGCCTCTCGGCCCTACGGATTTTAAGTCCGTTGCGTCTACCATTTCGCCACGCCCGCGTCGGCTCGCTGTATAACCCAGCCCGCCGAACGCCGCTACGGTCGTCATAGAGTGCAACTTGTAGTATAGTACGAGTCGAAATACGGTGCATTGCCAATACCTTATCGTGTATTGACACGCAAAAGTCGCTGACTATAGTGCGCGCCTCTTCAAGAAGGTCATCCCGATGAGCAAGCGCGAAGCAGCCAAATTCAAAATCGACCGCCGCATGGGCGAGAACATTTGGGGCCGGGGCAAAAGCCCGGTCAACAAGCGTTCCTATGGCCCCGGCCAGCACGGCCAGCGCCGCGCCAAGAAGCTCTCGGACTATGGCACCCAGCTCCAGGCCAAGCAGAAGCTCAAGGGCTATTACGGCAACATCACCGAGCGGCAGTTCCGCCGTTATTATCAGGAAGCCGCGCGCCGTCCCGGCGACACCGGCGAGAACATGATCGGTCTGTTGGAGCGCCGTCTCGATGCGCTGGTCTATCGCGCCAAGTTTGCGCCGACCCCGTTCGCCGCCCGCCAGATCGTCAGCCACGGCCATGTCAAGGTCAACGGCAAGCGCGTCACCATCGCCTCCTACCAGTTGCGCGAAGGCGATCTGGTTGAGCTGTCGGCCAAGGCCCGCGAGATGGCGCTGATTCTGGAAGCCTCTAAGAGCCCCGAGCGTGATACGCCCGATTATCTTGAGGTCGACGACGGCAAGAGCGCCAAGTTCCTGCGCACGCCGAAGCTGGCGGATGTGCCCTACGCCGCGCAGATGGCGCCGCATCTGATCGTCGAATTCTATTCGCGCTAATAGAATCCGATTGCGAGTTTACGAGAGCCCCGTGATCATCGCGGGGCTCTTTTGTTTTTGGGATTCGCACGATGACCTACATTCTCTACGGCGACACAGGCTCAGGTGCGTTTTGCGTCGAAGCCGCGCTGGCGGAAGCCGGGGCGCCGCTCGAATTTCGGCCCGTCAGCCTTGAGAGGGGTGAGCAGACGTCGGAAAGCTTTCTCGCCCTCAGTCCCAGCGGCAAGATTCCGGCGTTGCAATTGCCCGAAGGCGGCATCGTCACCGAGACCGCGGCGCTGCTGATCCTCATCGCCGAACGCCATCCCGAAGCCAATCTTTTGCCCGCGCCCGGTAGGCCACAGCGCGCCCAAGCCTTGCGCTGGATCGCCTTTATGGCATCGGAGATCTATCCCATCGTCGAGATCGCCGATTATCCTGAGCGTTTCGTTGCCGATCACAAAGGCGCGGCGGTGTTGAAGCAGAGCGCCAAGAAGCGCATCCGCGACCGCTTGCTGATTGTGGAAGCCACCGCCGCCGGTCCCTGGTTCCTTGGCGAGAATTTTTCGGCGCTCGATATTTATGCGGCGATGTTCAGCCGTTGGCGCGAGGCCCGCGAAGGTGGCTGGCGCGAGGAATTCCTCCCGAAAATCTGCGCCATTGCGGCGGCGCTATTCGAACGCCCGGCACTGCAGCCGGTGTGGGAAAAATACTTCCCAAACGGGTAGTCCACGCCACAAGCTTGGCAAACGCCCGCGTCCGGCATTGCTCACTTAACGTCCTGGCAAACTGAATAGGATAGGCTATGTCCCGCAAGGGGACACACAATGGCATTGGTGAATTGGCGCGATGAGTGGGATGTGGGCATCGCATCGGTCGATGCGCAACATCACGAAATGGCCGATATCCTCAACGAGCTTGAGGCGGCGGTTGCAGCGGGCGCTTCCCACGCCGTCACCCTCGCGATCCTGACCAAGTTGTTTCGGTTCACCGAAGCGCACTTCGCGCATGAGCAATATCTGTTCCGGAAGGCAAATTATCCCGCTGCCGACTTGCACACGCGACGGCACGGGTTTCTCAAGCTCATCCTCAAACGCATCAGCGAGACGCTTGAGAGCTGGCGCGACCCTTTTACCGACGGTAACGAGCTCCGATTCCTGCGCAGCTGGCTGATGGACCACATCCGGAACGACGACCAAGCCTTTGCCAACTATGTGCGGGAAAAAGCAACGCCCCTTTCCGTTTGCACATCGGTTTCTTGAACCACGCCGGTGGTCTTCCTTCGAGATTGTGCCGAATGTCCCGGATGGCGGGCAGAAAATGGCTAAACCTTTGGGTGCGCGCCCGACCCGGCATGCCGCCCCCGGCCTTATTTCGCCCGGAAGCCCAGGCAGCTAGGCCGAAACCGCGACGCCCTTTTCGGTCAGCAGGTCCTTCAACTCGCCGCTGGCAAACATCTCGCGGATGATATCGCAGCCGCCGACGAACTCGCCTTTGACATAGAGCTGGGGAATGGTCGGCCAGTTGGCGAAGTCCTTGATGCCTTGGCGCAGGTCCGCATCGGCCAGCACATCGAAGGCTTTGAACTTCACGCCCAGTTTGGTCAGCATCTCCACCACCGCGGCCGAAAAACCGCACTGGGGGAACACCGGCGTGCCCTTCATGTAGAGGACGACATCGTTGGCGGCGACAGCTTCGGCGATCTGGTCATGAACATTCGGCATGAGTCTTTGGAACCTTTCAAAGGTTCCCTTGAATTAAGAACTGATGCCCGTTCCGTCAAGGACCCTTTGCCACCGTCGTCAGCATCAAGGCGTGGAGGTCTCCGCCCATCTTGCCCTTGAGCGCCGCATAAACCATCTGGTGTTGCGTCACGCGCGACTTTCCCTTGAAGGCGGCGGATGTAACCACAGCCTGATAGTGGTCATTGTCGGCGGCGAGCAGCGTCAAAACCACCTCCGCATCGGGAAAGGCGGTTTTGATGAGGGCTTCGATTTCATGGGCTGGCATCGGCATAAACAAAGCCTAGCCGGAACCGTCAGCCTTTCATATAGGCCGGTAGCCAGCCTTCGTGCGTCGCTTTGAGGGCTGCCACCGTTACCGCCGGCAGGCCGACGCCGTCGAGCGCCGGGGCTCCCGAGGCCGAGACAGTGCCGGTGAAGCCGAGATGGGTTGCGGCCACGCCCGCCGCTTTGGCTTCGGCAATGATCGCATCCGCTTGGTCGGCCGGCACCGCCAGGATGTAACGGGCCTGATCTTCGCCGAACAGGAAGGGGATGAATTTGTCGGCTTCGAAATTCACCCGCAGCGTGGCACCGATCTCGCCTGCCATCGCCATTTCCGCGACCGCAACCAGCAGGCCGCCGTCGGCAATGTCGTGCACGGTGTCGGTGCGTCCGGTCTCGATCAAGCCGCGAACGAAATCGCCGTTCTTCTTTTCGAGCGCCAGATCGACCTTCGGCGCCGCGCCGGTTTCCTTGCCTTCCACTTCGCGGATGTAGATCGATTGGCCGAGATGGCCCTTGGTTTCGCCGATCAAGATCAGCGCATCGCCGTCGCGCTTGAAGGCGACGGTTGCCATCCGGTTCACATCTTTCAAAAGCCCGACACCGCCGATGCAGGGGGTCGGCAGAATGCCTTCGCCTTGGGTCTCGTTATAGAGCGAGCAATTGCCTGACACGATCGGGAACGACAGCGCCCGGCAGGCTTCGCCGAGGCCTTCGATTCCCGCCACGATCTCGCCCATCGCTTCGGGCTTTTCCGGATTGGAGAAGTTGAGGCAATCGGTAACGGCCATCGGCGTGCCGCCGACCGCGGTGATGTTGCGATAGGCTTCGGCCACCGCCTGCTTGGCGCCTTCGAACGGATCGGCTTTGGCATAACGCGGCGTCACGTCGGTCGTGCAGGCCAGGCCCTTGTTGGTGCCATGCACGCGCACCACACCCGCATCGCCGCCAGGGCGCACCACCGAATCGGCCATCACGGTGTAGTCATATTGTTCCCACACCCAGCGCTTGGAACTGAGATCGGGCGAGGACAAAAGCCGCAGCAGCGATTCCATCGCCGGTTTGGCCGGATCGAATTTGGGTGTCCCCGTCGCGGGTTTGCGCTTCACATAGGGCCGCTCATAGATCGGCGCGGCATCGCTAAGCGCGGTCACCGGCATATCGGCGACGATCTCGCCTTTGTGATGGACCACCATGCGGTGCGTGTCGGTGGTGTATCCGATGATCGAAAAATCCAGTTCCCACTTCTTGAAGATGCGCTCGGCTTCGGCCTCGCGGCCGGGCTTCAGCACCGCCAGCATGCGTTCCTGGCTTTCCGACAGCATCATTTCGTAAGCGGTGAGATTGGTTTCGCGTTGCGGGACCTTGTCGAGATCGATTTCGATCCCGGCGCCGCCTTTGTCGGCCATTTCCGACGACGACGAGGTCAGCCCTGCCGCGCCCATATCCTGGATGGCGATGATGGCATCAGTGGCCATCAGTTCGAGGCAGGCCTCAAGCAAAAGCTTTTCGGTGAAGGGGTCGCCGACTTGCACCGTCGGGCGCTTTTCCTCGGAATCCTCATTGAACTCGGCTGACGCCATGGTGGCGCCGTGAATGCCGTCGCGCCCGGTCTTGGAGCCGACATAGACCACCGGATTGCCCGCACCCTTGGCGGCCGAATAGAAAATCTTGTCGGCTTTGGCGAGGCCGACGCACATCGCATTGACCAGGATGTTGCCGTTGTAGGAGCTGTGGAAGTTGGTCTCGCCGCCGATCGTCGGCACGCCCATGCAATTGCCATAAGAGCCGATGCCCGCCACGACGCCGGAAACCAGATGCCTTGTCTTGGGGTGATCGGGCGCGCCAAACCGAAGCGAATCCAGCGACGCCACCGGCCGTGCGCCCATCGTAAACACATCGCGCATGATACCGCCGACGCCGGTTGCGGCGCCTTGGAACGGCTCGATGAAGCTCGGATGGTTGTGACTTTCCATCTTGAAGACGCAGACATCGCCGTCGCCGACATCGATGATACCGGCATTTTCGCCGGGGCCTTGAATCACCCACGGTGCCGAGGTCGGCAGCTTCTTCAAATGCACGCGGGTGGATTTGTAGGAGCAGTGCTCGCTCCACATCACCGAGAAAATGCCGAGTTCAACGATGGTCGGCGTGCGGCCGAGAAGCTCGATGATACGGGCATATTCGGCCTCATTCAGACCGTGATCTTTGACGACTTCTGGGGTAACTGCGACGGGGGCGTTCATTTTTTACGGCTCAAGCAAGAGGGGCGCGAGAAACATCTCGCATCAACCGAGGGCTTCCAGCAATCCTTCGAACACGGCGCGGCCGTCGGTGCCGCCGAGAAGCGGGTCGCAGACGCGTTCGGGGTGCGGCATCAACCCCAAGACATTACGTTTTTCATTCAGGATGCCGGCGATATCGCGGGCCGAGCCGTTGGGATTTTCGTTCGCCGCGTATTTGAACACCACGCGGCCGTCACCTTCGAGCCGGTCGAGCGTTTCGGCGTCGGCGACGTAATTGCCGTCGCCATGCGCCACCGGAAATTCGACCCGCTGGCCCGCTTGGTATTTGCGGGTGAAGACGCTTTGGGTTTCGACCACGGTGAGGCCGACTGGCTTGCAGACGAATTTCAGTCCGGCATTCTTCATCAACACGCCCGGCAGCATGTGGGTTTCGGTCAGCACCTGGAAACCGTTGCAGATGCCGAGCACGCGGACACCCTTTTCGGATTTCTCCTTGACGGCGCGCATGATGTTGGATTGGCCGGCCATGGCACCGCAGCGCAGGTAATCGCCATAGGAAAAGCCGCCCGGCAGCACGATGAGATCGACATCGGGCACATCCGAATCGGCGTGCCAAACCATGACGGGCTTATGACCGGTGATCTGTTCCAGCGCGACGGCGGCATCGCGGTCGCAATTGGAGGCAGGAAAAACGACGACGGCGGATTTCATTTGTCCTTCTTATCCTTGTCCTGGCCTTCGTTCTGGCCCGCGATCTTCGTCGCGATATACTGCTGGAACCGCGCCATGAAGCGCTTGGTGAAGGTGATGTTGAGCTGCATGCACTCCGTCGACACGGCGGGAAGCTCGGCCGCGAAGTGCTGGCCGGCGTCGGATTTGTAGAACGCGATCAGGGCCTTCAGATCGCTTTCCGTGAAGTGGCGGGCGTAGACATTGACGGTGCCGGCGACCATCTCGGGACGGGCGGCGTTGAACTCCTCGATCGCGATCTTCTTGAGGTCGGCGACCATGGTGTCGTCCATGCCGGGCATCGACTGCCGCAATTGAGTGATCACCGCATCGAGATTCTTATTGTAGTTGTCGTAAACCTTGCTTGCGCCGCTGAGGTTCAGCACCTGTTGGGCGAGCGCCAGGCGTTCCGGCGCAATGGCGTCGTCGGCGCGGGCTGCCCCGAACGCCAGCAAAACGGCCAATCCCGTGGCTGCTACAATCCGCATGACCATATCCCCTAGAGCGCTTCACCGAAAAATGGAATCCGGTTTTCGGCCATGAAGCGCGACAAACAAAGTTTCAGCCTTTGAGTTCGATGTCGAACTTCTCGATCACCGTATTGGCGAGCAGCTTCTCGCACATCTCTGTGAGCTCGGCGCGGGCTTTGTCCGCATCGGTCTCGGCCAGTTCGATCTCGATCAGCTTGCCCTGGCGCACGCCGCCGACCGAAGCAAAGCCGAGATTGTTGAGGGCACGCCCGATCGCTTTGCCTTGCGGATCGAGGACGCCGTTTTTCAAAGTGACGAAGACGCGCGCTTTCATGAGGATTTTCTCTCCCTAACCTTAAAGCGGCGTGCGCAAAAGTGTGTGCGGTTTTGCGCAAAAAAAACGCCGCGAAACTCAACAACCTGCCGCGCGAAAGGGCGCAATACCCCCGTCGAATGCAGCGGCTTTCGAATTTGTTCTGCCTCGACCCTGACGGGAGGCAATTTCCGGCGGCTGGGAGCATCACCTCACCAGCATCGGCCCTTTGGCTTCTCCTTGCCCTGATTCGGGCAGGATTCCCAGGCGACGTGCGACCTCAGAGTAGGCTTCCATCAGCCCGCCCATATCGCGCCGGAAGCGATCCATGTCGAGTTTCTCGCCGGTGGCGACATCCCACAAGCGGCAGCAATCCGGACTGATCTCGTCGGCGAGAACGATGCGCATGTAGTCGTTCTCCCACAACCGGCCAAATTCGACCTTGAAATCCACCAGCTTGATGCCGGCGCCGAGGAACAGGCCGGACAGGAAGTCATTGATGCGAATGGTGAGATTGACGACGTCGTCGAGATCCTGGGGGCTGGCCCAGCCGAAGGCGGTGATGTGTTCTTCACTGACCCAGGGGTCGTGCAGCACATCGTTCTTGTAATAATATTCGATGATCGACCGCGGCAGCTGGGTGCCTTCTTCGATCCCGAGGCGCGTGGCGAGCGAGCCTGCGGCCACGTTGCGCACCTTCACCTCCAGTGGAATGATTTCCACTTCTTTGACCAACTGCTCGCGCATGTTGAGGCGGCGCACGAAATGCGTCGGCACGCCGATGCCGTTAAGCTGGGTCATCAAATATTCGCTGATGCGGTTATTGAGGACGCCTTTGCCCTCGATCACCGCCTTTTTGGTCTGGTCGAGCGCCGTGGTGTCGTCCTTGAAGTATTGGACGATGGTGCCGGGCTCGGGACCCTCGTAGAGGATCTTGGCCTTGCCTTCGTAGATCATGCGCCGGCGTTTCATAAGACTATCCATCTTGGCCTGTCTGGCGCGCTCCAGGATTCGCAAAACGCGAAGCGGGGCCTTGGACGACCCCGCACTCCTCAAAATAGGCATGGTGGGGCCCGGGGGCAACGTGTGCGGGCGTCAGAAGCCATCGCGCCGGGGGCAAGCCTGCGCTAAGCTGCCGCATCTGGGCTGGGCGCCAACGGACATATTGAGCAATTTCAAAGGCTTGCCATGGACGACGTATTTGAGGCGCGGCGCAAAAAGAATGAGGACAAATGGGCGCTGGACGAAGCGCTCAAGTTCAAAGCCTTGGCCCGGCGCGCCAAATTGCTGGGATTGTGGGCGGGCGCCGAAATGGGCATGACGCCGGAAGAGGCGGGCGCCTACGCCAAAACGGTTGTGGCGGCCGATCTGCGCCCCGGCGGCGTTTTGGCCAAGGTGACGGCCGATATCGCTGCCAACGGCCTGGCCCACGGCGAAGATGCCATCCGCCGCAAAATGGAAGACCTGCTCAAACTGGCCGAGGAGCAGGTGAAGGCGGGGATTTGAAGAATCTTCCCTCCCCTTGCATCGGTCTACGCCGCTTTTCGCTTCGGCAACTTCTTGATCTCCTCACCTTTCTCCTGTTCCGCCAGCCGCAGCTCATACAGCTTCTGCAAATTCAGCCACATTTCGGCAGAGGTGCCGAACCAGTGGCCGAGGCGCAGGGCGGTGTCGGCGGAGACGGCGCGCTGGCCGTTCAAAATTCCGGTGATGCGGTTGGTCGGCACGGCGATCTGACGGGCGAATTCCGCCGCCGACATACCAATCTCCTGCAACGCTTCCGCCAGATGTTCGCCAGGATGGATCGGGGTACGTGCCATGTTACACCTCAATGGTAATCGACGATTTCGACATTCCTCGACCCGGCAGCGCCACCATCCCACCCAAAGCAGATGCGCCACTGGTCGTTGATCCTTACGCTCCATTGTCCCTTGCGGTCGCCGGAGAGCTTTTCTAGCCGATGACCGGGAAAATTGGCGATGTCGGCCAGACTTGCCGCCATGTCCAGCCGGTCCAGGACCATTTCTGCCCGGCGCCGGAATGGCTCGAACGCCTTAACCCGCTCGCCGCGGGCAAACCGCTCTGTCCTGGCATCGCGATAGCTCAGGATCATGTGCGAGAGGTTATGGCATATTATGCGTTACGTAAAGCGTAATTCAAATAAGGGGACATAATGCATAAGCGACGGCGTATGCGGTCTGCCTCTCTGCGTGTCTTTTCATGGCATTTGCACCTGCGTCGCATCCTTTGAAAATCGTGATAATCATTACAGCCTTAATGGCCTTGAACATCGCGCGGGCGCTTCCCATGTATCGAAGGACATCTTTCGTTCTCGACGGTGCATGGAAGCAGCGTTCACTCTCACGGCCGCACAAACCCCATCACTTCTCTTGGAAGCGATGCGTCGGCCTGTGCGCCGTCGGCGCCGCCAATGCGGTGGTGAACGCTTAGGCCAACCAGGGGAGGGGGGCCCCCCTCCCTCTCGTCCTTTCGCGCATAACAATTATCTTGCTGACATGTCGGCCGAAGCCCTGACGAAGGCCGAACGCAGCCGCGGCAAGGTTGGCGCGCCCTTCGGCAACTGCAATGCGGTCAAGCCGGGCTTGGCAGAACAGCGAGCCCTCATGGCCAAGGTGAAGGCGCACATCTCTCGCATGAAGGCCGCCATTGCCGCGGCCAAGGTGCTGATCGCCGCCCGGCAGGCCGTGCGCCCGCCCCGCCGCCGCATCACGTGCATCATTTATGAAGTGGATGGCGTCGTGCGCCGGGTGCGAGCGGTGATCCGGATCACCCCCCGCCGCTCAGCCGAACACCCGTTTGAAAATCGTGTCGACGTTCTTGAAGTGGAATCCCAGATCGAACAGCGATTCCAACTCGCGCACCGTCAGCGCGGCGCTGACTTCGGGATCGGTCTTCAAGAGATCGAGCAGCGTCCCTTCGCCATTGAAGGCACGCATCGCATTCTTTTGGACGAGGCGATAAGCGGCCTCGCGGGCGATACCCTTTTGGGTCAGCGCCAGCATCACGCGCTGGCTGTTGACCACGCCATGGGTGCGGTCGAGATTGGCCTGCATCCGCTCGGGATAGACGACGAGTTTGGCGATCAGCCCCGCCATGCGATTGAGCGCAAAATCGAGGGTGATGGTGGCATCGGGGCCGATGTAGCGTTCGACCGAGGAATGCGAAATATCGCGTTCATGCCACAGCGCCACGTCTTCCAGCGCCGGGATTACCGCCGAGCGCACCATGCGGGCGAGGCCGGTGACGTTTTCCGACAGGATCGGATTGCGTTTGTGCGGCATCGCCGAAGAGCCCTTTTGGCCGGGCGAGAAATATTCCTCGGCTTCCAGCACTTCGGTGCGCTGCAAATGGCGGATCTCCACCGCCAGCCGTTCGAGCGACGATGCCACCACGGCGAGCGCCGCAAAGAAGGCGGCATGACGGTCGCGCGGAATCACTTGCGTGGAAACCGGCTCGACGGTGAGGCCGAGCTGCTCGGCGACATATTCTTCCACTTTGGGCGACACGCTGGCAAAAGTGCCGACCGGACCGGAAATTGCGCAGGTCGCAATCTCGGCGCGGGCCGTCACCAAACGCGCCCGGGCGCGGGTGAATTCGGCGTAGAAGCCCGCCAGTTTCAGCCCGAAGGTGGTCGGCTCGGCGTGGATGCCGTGGCTGCGCCCGATGGTCGGCGTCAGCTTGTATTCGAAGGCCCGCGTCTTCAGTGCCTCGCGCAGCTTGTCGACATCGGCGATCAGAATATCGGCGGCGCGGGAAAGCTGCACCGCCAGACAAGTGTCGAGCACGTCGGACGAGGTCATGCCCTGGTGCACGAATCGCGCCTCGGGTCCCACGATCTCCGACAGGTGCGTCAGGAAGGCGATGACGTCGTGTTTGACCTCGCGTTCGATCTCGTCGATGCGCTCGACATTGAAGCTGGCCGCGGACCCCTTCTCCCACACCGTTTTGGCGGCGCTTTGCGGGATCACGCCGAGCCGGGCCAGCGCGGTCGCGGCATGGGCCTCGATCTCGAACCAGATGCGGAATTTGGTTTCCGCCGACCAGATGGCGGTCATTTCGGCGCGGGCGTAACGGGGAATCATCGGCGGATCCTGGCGGTTTTTGGGGGTAGTCGCCGGGAACCTAAACCGAACCGGGCCCTGGCGAAAGATCGGGCAGCAAAACCGCTTCGATCAGCGCTTTAGAGGTCTCATGCTTGGGTTCGCGCACGACGTGGGAGATCGAGCCGCGCTCTACCAGCTTGCCCTCATGGAACACCATGACCTCGTCGGCGAGGGTCTGCGCCACGGTGAAATCCGAGGTTACCACCAGGAAGGCGGGTCCTTGCGTGGCGCGGAAATCGACCAGTACCTCGCGCATGATGGCCTGGGCGAAGGCGTCAAGGCCTTTGAGCGGCTCGTCCACCACGACCAGCAGCGGAGCGCCGACGAACGCCCGCGCCACTTGCAGCCGCCGTTTGTCGAACACCGACAGCGTCCAGACCGGCCGGTTGCCATCGTGGCTCGCCAGCCCCACCCGCTTCAAGGCTTCCTCGCGATAACCGGCCACGAGATCGCGCGACAGGCTGAGGTGGGCGCACAAAGGTTCGTCGACGGTGTCGTTGATTGTCATGCGCGGATCGAGCGTATCATCCTCGCCGGTGATGAAAGCAATGTGCTGGCGGATGCGCGCCACCATCGCTTCCGACAGCCGATAAAGATCGACCGCATCGAACAGCACCTTGCCGCTGGGCGCTTTTTCGAAGCCGAGCAAGGTGCGCAGCAGCGCCCGCCGTCCCGACCCGGCCTCGCCGACCAGCGCCAGCGCGGCGCCACGCCGAAGTTCGAAGGTCAGTCCGTCGCGCATCGGCGTGTCGGCCACGCAGGAAAGACCATGCACTTGCAGCAGCGGTTGGCCGCGCGTCGCCGACGTCCGTGCCTTGGGCGGGTCGAGATTCAGTTTTGGCAGTGCCTTGAACAACATACGCGTATAGGCATGAGCATGGCCGCTCATCAGCCGCACCGCATCGCCTTCTTCGACGACGCGCCCGGCGCGGAGCACCAGCACCCGTCCGCCCAGGCGTGCGGCGGCCTGCAACCCGCCGGTGACAAAGATCAGCGCAGCTCCCAGCCGCTTGTGCTCTGCCTGGAGCAGCGACATCAGAAGTTTGACGGCGGTGGGACCAAGATCGGCCATCGGATGATCGGCCAGGATCAAATCGGGGGTCTGGGCACTGACGCACGCCAGCAATCCGATTGCCTGCGTCACTGGATCGAGACGGTCGGGTTTGGCATCGAGCAGTTGCAGCGTCACCGCGGTAGGGAAGCGTTCGAGCGCCAGGCGCAATTCCTCGCGGGCGCTGCCAAAGGGCGCGCCCAATTTGCGCGCGACGATGCGCACCAGTTGCTTCAGCACGCTGGCATGCGGCGACAGCGGCCGGGTCAGCGGATTGGGCAGATAGGCGATGCGGATTGGCGGCTTCAGCCGTTTGGCGGCGGAGCGCGTCGGGCTGGCAGCAAACCGGATAGTGCCGCTGACGGTGTCGGCCTGGTCGGGAAAACCGCACAGCACGCGCAGCAGCGCATCGGTGCCGGAGCCCTCTTCGCCCAGAACGATGGCGCTCTCGCCCGCGTCGAGCTTAAACGACAGCCGGTCGAGCACCGCCGCGCCGCCGCGCGACACGGTGAGGTCCGCAAGTTCGAGCAGCGGTTCGCTCATGCCTGCTCGCCTTCATCAAGTCCGGCGGCCAGCCGCGCGCATAGTACCAGCAGCACCAGCGCCAAGGCCGGGAATGCCGCCGTCCACCAGGCGGAAAAAAAGCTGATCTTGCTGGCGGCGATCATCAGCCCAAGGTCGCGGGCAGGCGGGGTGGCGCCGAATCCCAGGAAGCTGGCGGTCGAAATGACGACGGTGACGGCCGCTAGCGCCCGTGCCGTTACGGCGCCGAGCAGGTAACGGAACTCGTAGGTGAGGTCGCGCTTCAGAAGGGTGGTGGCGGGAATGCCGGTGGCGCGGGCATATTCGGCGTGGCGCGATTTGAGATCGACGGCATCGAAGGCCCGCACGAAGCCGAGCGGCGCCGCCGCCAGCCCCGCCGCCAGGAAGGTATAGCCATGGCCGAACAGCCCGAGCAGCAGAATGGCGACCAGCAAGGACGGAACCGATGCCAGCACGCCCCACAACTCGCGCAGCAAGAACGCCAGCGGCCGCGGCAGCCGCGCCGCCACCGCACCGAAGAGGCCGCCGAGAACGATCGCGATCAGCGCCGCCAACGCGGCATTGACGCCAGTGGTGGCAAGGCCATGCAGTGTCTCACTGAAGACGTCGCGGCCGAGAAGGTCGGTGCCGAACGGATGCAAGTCCGACGGCGGGGCGAGCACGGCACCGGTCATGGTCGCGCCAGCCGGCTCATGCGCCAGAAAATCGCTCAAAAACACCGCCAGTGCCAGCAGCCCCAGGCCGAACCAGCCCACGGCCCGCAGGATCAAGCCGCTGAGGGAGGTGTCGCGCGCCGTCATACCCGCTCTCCCGGCGCCAGAGCGTGGCCGATTACCTTGCCGACGAAGTCGACGCTGAAGGTCACAGTGGCAAATACGAACAGCAGGATTGCCGCCATGTTCCAATCAGCCAGCGCCACCGATTTCACGAACAGATCGGCCGCACCGGTGCGGTGGAATACCCATTCCGCCACCACCGCCGCCGACAACAGCGTCAGCACGATCTCACGTGCGCCGAACAAAAGCCCGGCGACGACCTGCGGCAACACATAGAGCGCTTCGATTTCGACAAGGCCGAGCCCCATCCGCTTCAGGCCGGTGCGGAAGGATTCGCCGCTCGACTGCATGGTCGACCGGCGCAGCGCAAGTTGCACCGCCGCCGCGCCAGCAAGGCCTACCGTGAAGACAGGCAGTGCGGTGATCTGCCAGAACTGATCGGGCGGCACGATGGCGCCCACGGGAGCATTCACGCTCACCGGCCAGTGCACGGCGTGTACCGCGATATAGGCCAGCGCCAGACCGGAACAGAACACCGGCGTCGCGGTGATCACCTGGATCAAGGGTGCCGCGATCTTCCGCGCCGGTCGCAGCGCCAAGAGCAGGCCGAACGGCACTCCGGCCACAAGCGACACCCCGAAGCCCATTCCTACCAGGATCAGGGTCAGCGGCAGGTTCTGCGCCAGTTCCTGTAACGCGGGTGTGGCGCTGACGGCACTGACGCCGAAGTCGAGGCGCGCGAATTGAAGAAGATGGACGGAAAACGCGCTGAGATAGCCGGGCAGGTTGCGCGCGTATGCTTCCCCGGCGGCAGAAATTGCCGCCGCCACGAGAACAGCCCCCAACACCCCAACCACCAAACGCACGGTTTGGCGGGCGATAAACCGCTGCATCAGCCCCGACCTTTCGCCCGCCTGTATAGCAGCCGTGTGGCCTCCCCCGAAGCACTCTAGACCGATTTTCTTAAAGCAAGCCCAAGGCCTTGAAGCTGACGTGCCCGCTGCGACCGACGATCACATGATCATGGACGACAATGCCCAGCGCCCTTGCGGCATCGTTGACGTCACGGGTCATGGTGATGTCGGATCGGCTGGGGGTGGGATCGCCGGACGGGTGGTTGTGCACCAGAATCAGCGCGGTGGCCGCATGTTCCAGCGCCCGTTTGACAATTTCCCGCGGATATACCGGCGTATGATCGACGGTCCCGGTCGATTGCACCTCGTCCGCAATCAAGACGTTCTTGCGGTCCAGGAACAGAACCCGGAACTCCTCCTTTTGCGACCGGGCCATCGCAGCGGCACAGTAATCAATCAGAGCGGACCACGAGGCCAAGGCCGGCCGGCCCATCAGACGGGTCTTGGCCAAGCGGCGCGCCGCTGCCTCCACAATCTTGAGTTGGGTTGCGACCGCTATGCTCGCGCCTTCCACTTCCAGGATGCGTTCGCGCGGGGCGGCGATGACTTCCGCGAAGCTGCCGAACCGGGTGAGCAGGGTCTTGGCTAACGGCTTGACGTCACGTCGCGGCACCGCGGCGAACAGGGCTAGCTCAAGCAACTCGTAATCTGGCATGGCATCGGCGCCGGCGGTGAAGAAACGGTCGCGCAAACGCTCGCGATGACCGATGTAATGCGGCATCTCCACGTCGGAAACCGAGGAACCGGATTTTGATGCCAAGCGGCAGACCCCCGTCGAATCCGGGAGTGATCCTAGCACAACCGTTCTACACGTAAGGCGGCTTGTCCCAGCCTTTGGGCGACAGTGTGAAGATTTCGACGCCGTTTTCGGTGACGCCGATCGAATGCTCGAACTGCGCCGACAGCGAGCGGTCGCGGGTCACCGCCGTCCAGCCGTCCGACAGCACCTTTACGCCGTAGCCGCCCAGATTGATCATCGGCTCGACGGTGAAGAACATGCCCGGCTTGAGGCCAACGCCGTGCCCCGGCTTGCCGTAATGGACGATGTTGGGCAGAGCGTGGAACACTTGGCCGAGGCCGTGGCCGCAGAAATCGCGCACCACGCTGCATTTTTCCTCGCCCTCGACATAAGACTGGATGGCGTGGCCGATGTCGCCGGTGGTGGCGCCGGGCTTGATCACGGCGATGCCGCGCATCATCGATTCATAAGTGATGTCGACCAGACGTGCGGCTTTGCGCTTAACGTCTCCGACCAGATACATGCGGCTGGTGTCGCCGTGCCAGCCGTCGAGGATGATGGTGACGTCGATGTTGACAATATCGCCGTCCTTGAGCGGGCGGTCTGACGGCATGCCGTGACAGACGACGTGATTGATCGAGGTGCACAGCGTGTATTTGTAGCCGCGGTAGCCCAGGCAGGCCGGAACGGCGCCGTGATCGACCATGTAATTGAAGGCGATCTCATCGAGATAAGCGGTGGTCACGCCGGGTTTGACCTCGGGGACCAGCATATCGCAGACCTCGGCGGCGAGCCGCCCGGCTCGGCGCATGCCCTCGAAATCCTTTTCAGTGTGGAGTGCCACGGCGAAATGGGCTCGGCGGGCGGCCTCGAAAACTTCGGAAACTTGCATCACGGAAGCATCTTTTTTCTTGCACGGGCCTAATGTAGGGCTCAAGTCCTTCTAATTCCACCGATATCGTACTTTCCTTTGTCCGGCCCTGGTCACCGCCGGATGGTGAGCCCAAAATGGGCCGCATGAGCGAAAATCCGACCGCCGCCGTGCTGGCCATCGGCAACGAAATCCTGTCCGGGCGCACGCAGGACACGAATTCGAACACGGTTGCGCGGTTTCTTGGCCCTTTCGGGATCGATCTTAAGGAAATCCGGGTGGTGGGCGATGTCGAACCCACGATCATCGAAGCGCTCAATACCTTGCGGGCGCGCTACAGCTATGTCTTTACCACCGGCGGCATCGGCCCCACTCATGACGACATCACCGCCGATGCCGTGGCCAAGGCGTTCGGGGTCGGAATCGATTTTCATCCCGAGGCGTTGGCGCTGCTTGCCGCCCGCTTCGCCGATCCGGCAGATTTCAACCAAATGCGCCGCCGGATGGCCCGCATCCCCGAGGGGGCGAGCCTCATCCGCAACCCGGTGTCGGCCGCGCCGGGGTTTCAGATCGGTAATGTTTTTGTCCTGGCCGGCGTACCGTCGATCATGCGCGCGATGCTCGACGACATTGCGCCGCGGCTTTCGCGCGGGCGTCCGGTCTTGAGCATCACGGTGGCGGCCCAAGTTGCGGAAGGGGCGATTGCCGGGCCGTTGGCCGTCATCCAGGCGCGTTTTCCGGAGGTCGCAATCGGCTCCTATCCGGTTTACCGCAGCGATGGCTATGGCGTGCAGTTGGTGGCGCGCGGCTTTGACCTATCTCAGGTGGAGAAGGTCGCCGCCGAACTCACGGCGATGTTGCAAGCGGCAGGGGGCAAGCCGGAGCGGCTTTTGTCCTAACGGCGAAGCAATCGCTGCCGCATGCGTTCGTCATGGCAAAACGGCGCAAACGATGTATCCTGGATTTTATAAAAAGACAGGCGAACCGCCCCGAGGCATTGGGTAATTTAAAAGAAGCGCGACAATCAATAATGGCGGAACACCGCCGCGAGGATGGGGTGCATGCGTAGGTTATGGTTGGCAATTGCCATCGGCATTGGCGTTAGCGCCGCCGGTGTGGCCGTGGCCGACAATTTGACCAGCTCTAAGCAAACTGACTTTTTCGCGCCCGGTAAGCATCAGTTCTATGTCTGGTGCCAAGGCGACAGCGACTACACCGCTGTGCAGCGCGGCTCCTCCGCCGAAGATGCCCAGATGCGCCTCTACAATGGCGTCAAAGCCAAAGGCCGTCCCGCCTGCTGGCCGGTTTGGCAAGGCAAGATTTCGGGCTGAGCTTTTCTCCCCCGTTCTTCACTAGGAGGCGAATCACTGCGAAGCGGTGAAACGATGGGAATTACTGCTTCGGCGGGGCGCGGTGTTTGCCTTTGGCCAGCGCCACGATCATGCCGCGCAGGGTCTGCACTTCTTGGTACGTCAGCTTGGCGCGGTGAATGGTGGCGCGGATGGCGCGGCTCATATGCTCGCGCTTGTCGGGCGGAAACAAAAAGCCGGTGCGGGTCAGTTCGCCTTCCAGATGCTCGAACAACTGGAACATCTCCTCGCGCGTCGGCTTCCTGTGCACCGGGTTGTGCTCGATTTTCGCCGCCGGGGTGGCATCTTCCGCCTTGAACCAGGCATAGCAGCACAAGAGAACCGCCTGGCCGAGATTGAGCGAGGCAAATTCCGCCGTCGGGATGGTGATGACGCAATCGGCCAGCGAGACGTCCTCGTTTTCCAGCCCCGCCCGCTCATTGCCGAACAACAGGCCGGTTTTTTCCTCCCCCGGTGCCCGCCGCAGCCTTTTGGCGGCTTCTTCGGGGGTGATGATTTCCTTGGTGATGCCGCGGTCGCGCGCCGTGGTGGCATAAACCATGTGCAAATCAGCCAGCGCCTCGCGCAACGTCTCATAGACCTTGGCACGGTCGAGAATGGGCGAGGCCGTCACCGCCATGGCATAGGCCTTTTCGTTCGGCCAGCCATTGCGCGGGGCGACCAGACGCAGGTCGCAAAGCCCGAAATTATTCATGGCGCGGGCGGCAGCGCCGATATTCTCGCCCAATTGCGGGCGGCACAGGATGATGGCAGGGGTGGTCATTGGAGGATCCAGACGAGGCAAGCCAGAAGGCGGTCGGCGAGCAACCGCTTAGCATTTCTGCAGGCCTGTTTGCACGAGACCTTTGACGCCCGGGGAACTCCCGGCTAGAACGACTCCAAACTCTCCCGCCGAGGCCTCCATGAACAAGATCAAGGTAGCAAACCCCGTTGTCGAACTCGACGGCGATGAGATGACCCGCATCATCTGGGACCTCATCAAGCAGAAGCTGATTCTGCCCTACCTTGACGTGAATCTCGACTATTACGACCTCTCGGTCGTGCATCGCGACGCCACCAGCGACCAAGTCACCATCGATTCGGCTGAAGCGATCAAGCGCCACGGCGTCGGCATTAAATGCGCCACCATCACGCCTGACGAAGCCCGGGTGAAAGAGTTCCATCTGAAGAAAATGTGGAAGTCGCCCAACGGCACCATCCGCAACATTCTGGGCGGCGTGATCTTCCGCGAGCCGATCATCTGC
>DBUB01000002.1:333823-674836 GCA_002307725.1 Alphaproteobacteria bacterium UBA1301
TGCAAAAACGTGCCGCGGCTGGTGCCGGGCTGGACCAAGCCGATCGTCATCGGCCGTCATGCCTTCGGCGATCAGTATCGCGCCACCGATTTTAAGTTCCCGGGTGCTGGCACGCTAACGCTGAAGTTCGTCGGCGACGACGGCCAGGTGATCGAGCACGAAGTCTTCAAGGCGCCCAGCGCCGGTATCGTGATGGGCATGTACAATCTCGACGAGTCGATCCGCGACTTTGCCCGCGCTTCAATGAATTATGCCCTGAACCGGGGCTACCCTCTTTATCTCTCGACCAAGAACACGATTCTGAAAGCTTATGACGGCCGCTTCAAGGATCTGTTCCAGGAAGTGTTCGAGGCCGAATTCGCTGGCGCCTACAAGGCCAAAGGCCTCACCTACGAGCATCGTCTGATCGACGATATGGTAGCCTCGGCACTGAAGTGGTCGGGCGGTTACGTCTGGGCCTGCAAGAATTACGACGGCGACGTGCAGTCGGACACGGTGGCGCAAGGCTTCGGCTCGCTCGGCCTGATGACCTCCGTGCTGATGACGCCGGATGGCCAGATCGTGGAAGCCGAAGCCGCCCACGGCACGGTGACCCGCCACTATCGCGAGCACCAGAAGGGCAAGCCGACCTCGACCAATTCGATCGCATCCATTTTTGCTTGGACCCGCGGGCTTGCCCATCGCGCCAAGCTCGACGGCAACGAAGCTCTGGCGGCGTTCTCCGACACCCTCGAAAAGGTCTGTGTGGAAACGGTCGAGTCCGGCTTCATGACCAAGGACCTCGCGCTCCTGGTCGGCCCCGAGCAAAAGTGGCTGACCACAGAAGGCTTCCTCGACAAGGTTGATGAGAATTTGAAAGCGGCGATGGGCTGATTCAGTATTCCTGCCGCACGCCAGCCGCTTCCAAATGCCCTATAACAGCCGTCCAGGCGGAGGCGGGGATGTGTAAAATCGGTTGGATGGTGCTGGCGGCCATGCTGTTTGTGGGTGCCGCGGCGGCGGCTGATCCGGAAGGCTGGGTGGTCGGGCGTAATGGCGACACCTGCGAAGCCGACAGCCCGCAGGCCGATGGTTCGATCATCACCATCGCCGCGATGGGGCCGCAATATCTGGTTCTGCTGCAGAACCCTTCGTTTCCGCTTGAAAAGCAGTCGCGCACGATCGCTGTCAGCTTCGATGGGGCACCAGCTTTGCCGGTCGACGCGCTGGTGTCCGATAACATCTACGGCATCGCCGTAACGCCGCCGATCGGGCTACCGCTGCGGGACGCCGTCAAACTCGAGGTGGTCATTGCTGGCACAACCTACCGTTTCGATGTCCGCCACGCCGATCAGGCGATGGACGCGGTGGCGGTTTGCGCCCATATCCCCAAGCTGCCCGAATTGTGGAGTGAAGTCCCCAAGCCGGTCGCTGGGGCGCCTGGCTGGCTCCTGGTCGAGCACGTTCCGGGGACCAATCGTTGTTCGGTGCGCCGCAACAGTTCCGAAGTGAACACCACACTTATCCTGTCGAACGAAGACAAGCTGGTGCTGATCGCGGGGCGGCCCGAATGGGCGCGCTGGGGTGGCGAGATCAAGGCCTCGCTCGAGGTCGACGATGGACCGGCAGTGGAGTTGTCCGGCGGCGTGTTCCAGAATATCGCGATGTTTGCACTCAAGGACAAACCGGCGCTGGAGCAGAAACTTCTCGGCGCCAAAACGCTCACTTGGCATCTGCCATGGGGGACGGTCCACGGTGTGATCGACGGATTCGGTGTGGCCGTCGGGGCGCTGCGCCAGTGCAACGCTGGCCGGCCAAAGGGGTAATCCCAGCGTCTGGCACGGCAACAAAGGAGAGGAAGATGCTTGGTTATGTGACAATTGGCGCGCGCGATGTTGCGGCGTCGGGCGCGTTCTATGATGCGGTGCTGGGGTGTGTCGGCGACGAACGCAAATTCGCCGACGGCGGTTGGATCGGTTACGGCCCCAAGGGTGTCGATAGCCACTACTGCTACCTCTGCCCGCCGTTCAACAAAGAACCGGCGACCTTCGGCAACGGCTCGATGCTCGCCTTCAAGGCCGCTTCAAAGGAAGACGTCGATGCTGCCTATGCCGCTGGTATGGCCGCTGGCGGCAGCGATGAGGGCAAGCCTGGATTCCGTCCGCCTGAGGGCGACAAGTTCTACGGTGCTTATTTGCGCGACCCGACCGGCAACAAGATCTGCGTCTATTTCGCCAAATAACGTCAGGTCCTCAGTCGTCTTCGCGGTATTCGTAGCGGCGCTGGGCGGCGGCGGTGATTTCGACCGAGGAAATATCACCGCGTCCAGTGCGGACGAGATGCTCCTTGGCGGCTTCTTCGATGTGCTGACGCAACACCGGATGTTTGCGCGTCAAGGTCGTGAAGTCCTCGGCGGAGAGCGCCAGCAGCCGGCAATTGGTCAGCGCCACGATGGTCGCCCGCCGGTGCGTCTGATGCAAAAGGGCTAGTTCGCCGAAGAAGTCGCCAGGCCCAAATTGCACGCGCTGGTTCGCCAGTTCGGCTTCGACCTCGCCGGAGACGATGAAATACATCGCATGTGCCGGTGCGCCTTTGACCGAAATGATGGCGCCACGCGAGATGCTTTGGCTGCGCAGCACGTTCATGATCTCGCCGAGCAGGCTGGCTTCGAAGTCCTTGAACAGCGGCACCCGCGCCAGCATGCCGAAGGTGACGATGAAATCGCGCTGGTGAATGGTGTTCATGAAACCGTTGGCAACGATGCCGACCGGCAGCGCCAGAATGCCAAGGCCCATCACCATGGCGCAGCCAGCGATCAACCGGCCGAGGAAAGTGATCGGCACCTCGTCGCCATAGCCGACCGTGGTGAGGGTGGTGATGGCCCACCACATTGACGACGGAATGGTGCCGAATTTGTCGGGCTGCACCGCGCCTTCCGCCGCATGCATCGCCGCCGCCGCGAAAACGGTGGCGCAGACAATGAGGAGGAGGGTGCCGAACAGCGCCCGGCGTTCCGCGGCGATGACGCGGCCGAGCGTCGATAGCGCGGGCGAATAGCGCGCAATCTTGAGCAAGCGCAACAGGCGCACCATTCTGAGGAAACGAAAATCCAGGAACGGAAAGAACACCGTAAAATAGACCGGCGCCACGGCAAGAAAGTCGATCAGCAGGGTCGGCCTTAATGCAGCCTTGAGACGGCCTTTCCAGCGCCCCTGTTCGCGGATCAACGGGTCTTCGATCGCCACCCACAGCCGCAAAATGTATTCGATCGTGAACACCGCGACCGAGAAAATCTCGAAAACTTCGAGATCGAGCCAATAGGGCTGGCGGATCGACGGCACGCTCGCCAGCGTGAACGCCACCACATTGGCGATGATGAGGACGATCAGAAATACTTCGACGATTGTGCCGAGTGCGCCGTGCGCCGGGCCACCTTCCAGCACAAGATAAACGCGGCGGCGGAACTTTCTGTATTTGTCGGCCGCCCGCGTCATCGTCTCATCCGGCGGTGAGTTTTGCCTCGATGGCGTTGAGGGCTGCAGCGGCCTTGGTGCCGTCGGGACCGCCGGCCTGGGCCATGTCGGGACGGCCGCCGCCGCCCTTGCCGCCCAAGGCTTCTGCCCCTGCACGCACCAGATCGACCGCACTGATTTTTTTGGTCAGATCCTCGGTGACGCCCACCACCAGCGAGGCCTTGCCGTCGCTGACCGCGACAAAGGCGACGACGCCGGACCCGATCTTGGTCTTGGCCTCGTCCGCCAGGCCCTTCAGGTCCTTCGGCGACACGCCTTCGACCACGCGCAACACGACCTTGAGGCCACCTATTTCCTTCACATCGCTTTCGCCGCCGCTCTTAGCCGGACCGGCCAGCGCCAACGCCCGCTTGGCGTCGGAAAGTTCGCGTTCGAGGCGGCGGCGTTCGTCGGCCAGCTGCGCCACGCGCGCCGGCAATTCGGCCGGGCTGGTCTTGAGCGCTGCCGCGGCTTCCCGCGCCAGATCGGACTGATGCACCAGATACTGCCGGGCGCCTTCGGACGTCAGCCCCTCGATGCGGCGTACGCCCGAAGCCACCGCGCTTTCGGTAAGGATCGTGAACAGGCCGATATCGCCGAGCCGGTGCACATGGGTGCCGCCGCACAGCTCCACCGAATAGGGCTTGTCGCCATCCACGCCCATCGTCAGCACGCGCACTTCGTCGCCGTACTTCTCACCGAACAGGGCCATGGCGCCACTGGCGATCGCTTGCTCGGTCGGCATCAGCCTTGTGGCAACGTCGCTGTTCTGGCGGATGACGGCATTGACCAGTACTTCCACGCGCTGCAATTCGTCCGCCGTGACCGCCTTGGGATGGCTGAAGTCGAAGCGCAAATGTTCGGGCGACACTTGCGAACCCTTTTGCGCCACATGCGGGCCCAGGACGCGTTTCAGCGCGGCCTGCAGCAGATGAGTCGCCGAATGATTGGCGCGGGTGGCGCGGCGGCGTTCGCCGTCGACCTTGAGATCGAGCGAATCGCCGACCGCAATCTCGCCTTTGGTCACTTCCACCACATGGACGATAAGCGCCCCGAGCTTTTTCTCGGTGTCGATTGCTGTGCCTGTGGCCTTGGGCGAAGAAACCACGCCGTGATCGCCGACCTGACCGCCGGATTCGCCGTAGAACGGGGTCTGATTGGTCAGGATGTGGACGGTCTCGCCGGCCTTGGCTGAAGCGACGCGGGCGCCATCCTTGAAGATGGCCAGCACGGTGCCTTCGGCCTCTTCGGTGTCGTAGCCGAGGAACTCGGTCTTGCCGAGTTCGTCGAGAACGGCGAACCATTGGCCTTCGGTCGCGGCTTCGCCAGATCCGGCCCAGGCCTTGCGGGCTTCGGCGCGTTGGCGGTTCATGGCATCGGTGAAGCCGGCAATATCGACGCCGATGGCGCGTGACTTGAGCGCGTCTTGGGTCAGATCGAGCGGGAAACCGAAGGTGTCGTAAAGCTTGAAGGCGGTTTCGCCGTCGAGCGTATCGCCCTTGCCGAGCGTCGTCGTCGCTTCGTCGAGCAGCTTGAGACCGCGCACCAGGGTTTCGCGGAAACGGGTCTCTTCCAGCTTCAAGGTCTCGACGATCAGCGGCTGGTTGCGGCCGAGTTCGGGATAAGCCTCGCCCATTTCGGCGATCAGCGCTGGCACCAGGCGGTGCATCAGCGGTTCTTTGGAACCGATCAGATGGGCGTGGCGCATGCCGCGGCGCATGATCCGGCGCAGCACATAGCCGCGGCCTTCGTTCGACGGCAGCACGCCTTCGGCGATCAGGAATGAAGTGGCGCGCAAATGGTCGGCAATGACGCGATGGCTGGCGACGATATCGGAGGTATTGCCGCGGGCGCCCGAAAATTCCACCGAGGCCGCGATCAGATGGCGGAATAGATCGGTGTCGTAGTTGTTGGTGACGCCTTGCAGAACGGCGGCGATGCGCTCCAGCCCCATGCCGGTGTCGATGGAGGGCTTGGGCAAATCGCGGCGGGTGTCCGCGTCGACCTGCTCGAACTGCATGAAGACGAGATTCCAGAATTCGAGGAAGCGGTCGCCGTCTTCCTCGGGCGAGCCGGGCGGGCCGCCCCACAGCGAGGGGCCTTGGTCGATGAAGATTTCCGAGCAATAGCCGCACGGGCCGACCGGACCCATCGCCCATAGGTTCGATTCATGGCCGATGATGCGGTCGTCGGGAAGGCCGGCAATCTTCTTCCACAAGGAACGTGCTTCCTCGTCCTTGGGATAGACGGTGATGTAGAGCTTGTCCTTGGGAAGGCCGATCGTCTTGGTGACGAAATCCCAAGCGTAGGTAATCGCCTCTTCTTTGAAATAATCGCCGAACGAGAAATTGCCCAGCATCTCGAAAAAGGTGTGGTGGCGGGCGGTATAGCCGACGTTGTCGAGATCGTTGTGCTTGCCGCCGGCGCGGACGCACTTCTGCACCGAGGTGGCGCGGTTGTACGGTCGCTTCTCGGCCCCGGTGAACACGTTCTTGAATTGCACCATGCCGGCGTTGGTGAACAGCAGCGTCGGATCGTTGCGCGGCACCAGCGGCGAGGAGGGGACCACGGCGTGACCGCGATCGCGGAAGAACGCCAGGTATGCGGAGCGGAGATCAGCAAGACTCGTCATAGGGACCTTTTAGCGGGCCATAAAATTGTTGTCATCCAGCCTTCGCTCCCAACGGCGACTTGGTGCCGCGGCAAAGGGGCTTCGGCTTGGCGGGCCAGCCTTCGCCCCCAAACCCTTGTCTGGCCTGCCAGTTTGTCGCGGGGGGCGGACGGGGGCCCCAGAAATGGGAAGGGGCGCACCGGTTGCCCGATACGCCCCTTCTGGAGTCGCTCCCTCATGCCAACAAGGGAACTGACAGGGTACTTTCGCGGCCTAACTCTCCACCGCCTCGGACTCGTCACCGCCGTGGGTCAGAGCCTCGCCGATTAGCCCGGCATTTTGGCGGATTGCCGCCTCGATCGTGTCTGCTACGTCTTGGTTGGCCGCCAGATAGGCCTTGCTCGCCTCGCGGCCCTGGCCGATGCGGGTGCCGTCATAGGAGAACCAGGAGCCCGACTTCTCCACGATTCCGGCCTTGACGCCGAGGTCGAGAAGCTCGCCGGTCTTGGAAATGCCCTGCCCATACATGATGTCGAACTCGACCTGCTTGAACGGCGGGGCGACCTTGTTCTTGACCACTTTGACGCGGGTCTGGTTGCCGACCACTTCGTCGCGGTCCTTGATGGCGCCGATGCGCCGGATATCGAGTCGCACCGAGGAATAGAATTTGAGCGCATTGCCGCCGGTCGTGGTCTCGGGGTTGCCGAACATGACGCCGATCTTCATCCGGATCTGGTTGATGAAAACGACAATGGTGTTCGACTTGGAGATCGAGCCGGTCAGCTTGCGTAAGGCCTGACTCATCAGACGGGCCTGCAAGCCGGGCAATTGATCGCCCATTTCGCCTTCGAGTTCGGCCTTGGGCGTCAGCGCCGCCACCGAATCGATCACTACGATGTCGACGCCGCCGGAGCGCACCAGCGTATCGGTGATTTCGAGTCCCTGTTCGCCGGTATCAGGCTGTGAGATCAAAAGCTCGTCGACATCGACGCCCAGCTTGCGGGCATAAATCGGGTCGAGCGCGTGTTCGGCGTCGATATAGGCCGCCGTGCCGCCCTTTTTCTGCACTTCCGCCACGGCATGCAGCGCCAGTGTGGTCTTGCCCGAGGATTCCGGCCCGTAAATCTCGATCACCCGGCCGCGCGGCAAGCCGCCGATGCCGAGCGCGATATCGAGTCCAAGCGATCCGGTGGACACCACGTCGGCCGAGGTCACCGGCTCGCGCTGGCCCAGCTTCATCACGCTGCCTTTGCCAAAGGCGCGGTCGATCTGCGAAAGCGCGGCCTCGAGAGCCCGCTTTTTGTCGGTGTTGTCTTCTTTTCCCACGACGCGCAACGGTGCCTGACTCATCGGTTCCGCTCCTTATAGACCACGGCTTGGCGCCCATTCCCAATGAATTTCGCGCCACCGCGACAGGTGCCAGAGTACATGGTTTGTTCTCAAAGGCAAGCCGCTAGATACAGGGCTGATTCGCCACGCGAATACCCGATCGTGTTCGGAGAACGTTCTAAGAATCAGCCGCAGGGCGATGGTATCGTTGACGCGGCAGAAATGAGCGAATCAAGACGCCCGCCACGAGCAAGAAAATGCCAACGTAGAATCACCCAAAGAGGGTGGAGACCGCTCTTAAGCATCCAGAACGGAGTGCTTTGGCGTCAGCTTCGGTCTATCGGCAGAGCTGCAATGCACGGCCTGGGAGCATGATTCGCCACCTCATTCCGTGATCGGTGTTAACGCGGTTTTGCCATCCGGATCTTGACGACACGGACCGGCGGCGGTTCTTTGGCTTTTTCGGCTTTGCGGGCCAAGGTCAGGACTTGGCGCTTTTTGACGGCGGCGGCGGACATATCAGGCAGTTTGGGCATTCGGGTTTCTCTTAAAAACACCTTTTCCTTTGCGCGTTGAATGCGTGCAGAAGATGGCAACCGGGCGGACAGTCTGTCCCAGCCAGCCCTTTTTCGGCGAAAAAGGCCAGAAAAGGCCGTTCTTGTACCGCCAGCCTTCAAGCTCCGGTCGCCGACATTCTGACCGTGTCCTGGATAAACTTGAGCACATCGTTGTTGAAGCGCTCCGGCTGGGTCTGGGCGAGGCCGTGCGGTGCTCCCGGATAGACCTTCAGCTCCGATCCCGCGACGATTTTGTGGGCCTTAAGAGCCGCTGCGGCGATCGGCACGATTTGGTCGTCATCGCCATGAATGAACAGCGTCGGCACGTCGATCTTGCGCAGGTCGTCGTTGTAATCGACTTCCGAGAATTCCCGCACGCAGTCATAAGCGCCTTTGATTCCAG
Organism: Alphaproteobacteria bacterium UBA1301; assembly: GCA_002307725.1. GTDB lineage: Bacteria > Pseudomonadota > Alphaproteobacteria > Micropepsales > Micropepsaceae > Rhizomicrobium. Next base: position 342,215 of record DBUB01000002.1, read on the forward strand.
CCATCATGCTCTGGGTCCAGAATGCGCCGCGCAGGCCTTCCGAAACATGTGCTCCGTCGCGGTTGAAACCGTAGAACGGCAAGCTGAGATCCCAATAGAACTGCGCCGCGTTGTTGGCGACGCCACTGCGAATGCCGTCGAACAACGCCTTGGGCGTCCCTTCGGGATTGGAGGCCGTTTTCAACATCAGCGGCGGCACCGCGCCGACCAGCACCGCTTTGGCGACGCGCTCCGTGCCGTGGCGGCCGATGTAATGGGCGACTTCACCGCCGCCGGTCGAATGGCCGATCAGCACGGCATCGCGGGCACCGGCCGCCTCCATGACGGCGGCAAGATCGTCGGCATAGGTGTCCATGTCGTTATGGTCCCAGGTCTTGTCCGAGCGGCCGTGGCTGCGCCGGTCATGCGCGATCACGCGATAGCCATGCTGGCCGAAGTACAAGAATTGCGCGTCCCAGGCGTCGGCCGTGAGCGGCCAGCCATGCGAAAAGACGATCGGTTGACCGGAGCCGCCTTCCTTGTAGAAAATTTTTGCTCCGTCTGTGGCGATAGCGAAGGGCATGTGGCCTCCTGGGCGATGAGGGCGAGAAGGGAAGCGCAATTAACGCATACCGTGTGGATACGGGAAAGAAAAAACGTACGCGGCGCACTTCTTTTTTTGTGACGACCCACGTCATTCGCAGTGCGCATAATTCCGTCGCTGTTACGTCAGTTTTTTGGCGGCGCGTTTTTTCAACCAGATCCAGATGCCGGTGATCGACAGTAGCGCGACCACCAGGCCGGTAAGGCAGATGAGGATGCGTCCCGGCCAGCCGAGAATGCGCCCCGAGTGAAGCTGAAACTGTGCCCCCGCATAAATGTCGGCGGCGCGGCCGCGGCCCGCGATCTGGCGCAGCATCTCGGCACCACTGCGGTCGTCGAAATAGATGTACGACAAACCCCAGCCGTCCATGCCGTCGCCGCCGGCCTTACCGAAGCCGACACCATAGGCGTGATAGGCCGGATAATGAAAAACATAACGCGGCACGAAAGGCTCGGTCCGGGCCAGTGTACGGGCCCGCGCCACGGCATCGTCAAACGACAGCAATGGTGGCGCGGGCGGAATTTTCAGACGAGAGACGCCCGCTTCCGTCACGCTTGGCGTGAGTGGCGCAAACAGTTTGACGACCGGCCGGAACACCTGGTCGGGCAGGTTGAGGGCAACGCCGCTGGTAGCAAGGACCAGCAGCACCGCCCACAGCCACAAGCCGCCGGCACGATGCAGATCGAAATTGCGCCGAAAGCTGCCGGTATCGCGTTTGATCCGCCACGATGGACGCCATTTCCGCCAGAACGGTTTTTCCCAGAATGAGCGGCCGCGCGGCAGGGTGAGGGCGACGGCAACGAAGCAGTCGATGGTCCACAAACAGGCGATGATACCCATCAACAGCGTGCCCCAGACGCTGGGCAGTTTGAGCGTGTAATGGAACACATAGATCATCGGCATCAGAGCGGCGCGGCTGAGATCGGCTGCGCCCCATTTGCGCTTGCCGAGAACGTTTCCGGTGGCCGGATCGGCGAACAGTTGGTCGTAGACCAGCACGCCGCGGCGCGGCCGCACCCATAGCTCCACCGATCGGCCAGACGGCACGCTGAGAGCAATCAAGCTGACCTCTGCATTGGGCAGTTGCTGCTCGACGCGGCGCACCAACTCGGACGCCGATAACCTTTGGCTAGAAACCGGTACGCGATAAAGCTCCGGATTCAGCGCCGCATCGAGTTCACGATAGAAGACGATGGCGCTGCCGGTGAGGCCGGCGATCACGAGAAAACCCGCAATCGTCAGCCCCACCCAGCGATGGAGGCGGGCGAAAACACCTCGCATCACAGCCGATAGCTCAACCTGGCTTCGATGCTGCGTGAGGCGCCCGGCTGGACATAGAGATCGTTGTAGGAGCCCGAGAAATAGCGTTCATTGAAGAGGTTCTTAAATGACAGCTGCAGCGTGGCGTCTTGGTAGTCGTAAGCCAGCCCCGCATTGACCAGCGTGTAGGACGGCAAGCGGAAGGTGTTGGGTAGATCACCCGCCATGCTGGAATAGTGGTAGACACCGGCGTTGGCGGAGAAGCCATCGAGAACGCCGTCGAAGGCATAGCGCGTCCACAGCCCGATGCTGTTCTTCGGCACATTGCTGAGCTGATCGCCGACCGGATAGCTGTTGTCTTCGATCACCGCGGCGTCGGTGTAGGCATAGGTGAAGATGGCTTGCCAGTTTTTCACGATCTCAAAGCGACTATCGAATTCAAAGCCGCGGCTGCGTTGCTTGCCGCTTTGGAGGTAAGAATAGGGGTGGGACGGATCCGAGGTCGAGACGTTGTTGCGCGTCAAATAGTAGAGCGAGGCAGAAAGATCGATTCTGCCTTCCAGCAAGCTGGCCTTAATGCCGCTTTCCCATTGACGACCCTTCTCCGGCTTGAGTACCTCGCCAGCGAATGTCGTACCGCTTTGCGGCAGGAAAGATTCGCTATAGCTGGCGAAGAGAATGGTATCCGGCACCACCGCATAGGTCAGCCCCAGGCGTGGTGTGAAGGCGACGTCGGTATTTTCTGCTCCGTAGGCCGCCGAGCGCGCATTATCCCAGCGCAGCGAACCGGTCAGTGTCCAGTTTTTGTAAGAGACGTGATCCTGCACATAAGCGCCGACCGAATTTTGTGCCTCGTCGCTCGAACCGCTGCTGAAATAGGACGGCATTGCTCGGTGATAGGTCGGGTGGAAAAGGTCCATCACCAGATAGGAGCTCTCGTCGCTGTAATCAATCTGGCGGTTAAATGAATGGGCGTGGTAGATGGCGTAATCGGTGCCCGCCAGAAGCTGATGGCGCAGCGGGCCGGTGGTGAAATTGGCGGTGACCGAGGTGTCGGTGGTGACCGTCGTGCCGAAGCTCTCGTAGTAATAGGGGTACTGATAGAGCATCAGCGAATTGCCGTCGTCGATCAAATGCGAAGTATAAAGGATATTTTCCCACTTCTGGTCATTGAACGTGACGCGCAGGCGGTGATTGAGAGTGAAGACGTCATTGAAGCGATGGCTGAATTGATAGCCGATCTGGCTGCGATTGGTCTTGGACTGATTGTCGTCGCCGAGATTGCCGGTATAGGTGTCCAGCGAATACGTGCCATAGGCTGAGGGCGTGACGGTGCCCAGCGCTGTCAAGGGCATCGCCATGTTCATTTTGTCGTGCTGATAGGACGCGAGCAGCGTCAAGGCGGTGTCGGTATCGATCTTCCAAGTGGCGGACGGCGCAACATAGACGCGGGTGTTGCCGGTGGTGTGATCGACAAAGCTGCCAGCATGACGCCACGTCGCCACCAAACGCGTGGCCACATCGCCAGTGATCGGCTGATTGCCGTCGGCTGTGAATTCATAAGAATCAAAGGAACCATATGTACCGCTGACATTGAGGAATGCCGTGTCAGTCGGCCGCTTGCTGACGAAATTGACAAGGCCGCCCAGCGCGCCCTGGCCGTAAAGCGCCGAAGACGGCCCCTTCACCACCTGGATCTGTTCCAGGCCGCTCATCTCGGCATTGACATCGACATAGGGGTCGATCCGCATGCCGTCGAGATAGATGTAGCCCGAGGCGTCGAAGCCGCGAATGCGGAAATAATCGTAAGAGGAATAGTAGCCGCCCCCCATGACTCCGGCGACGTTGCGCAAAGCTTCATCGAGCCGGGTCACGTCTTGCGCCGCCAAAAGGTCGGCCGACAGGATCTGGATGTTCTGCGGCGTTTCGAGCAGCGGTGTCTGTCCCCTGACGTCCCATTCGATCGCTTGGCCCGTAACAGTGACGCTCTCGAAGGTTTCCGCTTGGGCGGGAAGGCGCGCGAAAAGGCCGAGAACCAGAATAGAAGCGGATGCTCTGAGAATGTGACGCGTTATCATCTAACCCCTCGAAAGTTGCTATTAAGAGTGTGTCTCATTCTCACGTTAACAACAGAAACCAGCATTAATGGCAAGCCGAAAATGCCACCACGCCGGAATGTGAAGGTAAGATATTGAAATAGCTACAGAGTTTTCAGGATGCGGGGTCAGCCATCGATTGCCGATGGTTGCGACGCCTTCGCAAAATTGTTCTAAAAATCAGCCCTGCCGCTTCGGCACCGGGGCGCCGGAGAGAACCTCTTTCACCTTGGCCGCGAGTTGCTTAAGGCCGAACGGTTTGGGCAGGAAATGGAGGTCCTCGGCCTTCTCGTCGTTGCGGCGGAAGGCTTCCTCGGCATAGCCCGACATGAAGATGATCTGCATGTCGGGGCGGATGCGGCGCACTTGGCGGACGAGCGTCGGCCCATCCATGTTGGGCATCACCACGTCGGTGATCAGCAGGTGGATCGGCGCCTTGCCGCTGCGCACATGCTCCAAAGCCTCTTCGCCGCCCGAGGCTTCGATCACATTATAGCCGCGCATGCGTAGCGCCCGGGCCGCAAAGCTGCGCACCGCTTCTTCGTCTTCGACAAGCAGGATCGTGTCCTGGCCGGTGACGTCGCGCGGGGCGGTCCGTTCCTTCTCTTCGGCGACGGCATTCTGGTCGATGTGATGGCGCGGCAGGAAGATGCGGAAGGCGGTACCTTTGCCGATTTCCGAATCCACCGTGATGAAGCCGCCGGTTTGCTTGACGATGCCGTAGACGGTCGCCAGCCCGAGGCCAGTGCCCTGGCCGACCGGCTTGGTGGTGAAAAACGGATCGTAGATCTTGCCGAGGATTTCCGGCGGAATACCGGTGCCGGTGTCGGCCACCTCGATGCGGACGTAATCGCCCGCCGGCATGATGGCGGTGCCGAGCGCCACCGGCTCGGGCGCGGTCTCATTGGCGGTGCGGATAGTGACGGTGCCGCCGTCCGGCATGGCGTCGCGGGCATTGACGACGAGGTTGATGATGGCGTTAGAAAGCTGCGCCTCGTCGGCATGCACCGGCCACAACTCGCTACCATGCTCGAGCTTCAGCTCGACGCCTTCGCGCAGAAGCCGGCGCAGCATCAGGGTCAGTTCGCCCACCACGTCGCGCACGGCGAGGACCTTCGGCTGCATGGTCTGCTTGCGCGAGAAGGCAAGGAGCTGTCCCACCAGCGTCGCAGCGCGCAACGCGTTCTGATGGATTTCGTTGATCTCCTTGAACGAAGGATCGCCCGCCTGATGGCGCATCAGAAGGAATTCGGAATTGCCGATGATGACAGTCAGCAAATTGTTGAAATCGTGCGCCACGCCGCCGGCGAGCTGGCCGACCGCTTGCATCTTCTGGCTTTGGGCGAATTTGATCTCAAGCGCCTTCTGCTCGGAGATGTCGAGCAGATAGAGCACCACATTGCCGTCCGGCACCGGATGGGCGAATAGATCGGCCATCCGGTCGCCTTGCCCCGCGGCCCGCACTTCTACCGCCCCGAGATTGGTGTCGCCCTTGGCCGCCTTCTTGATCAGATCCATCGCGCTGCCACGATCGGCTGGGTCGATCAGGTCGGTAAGCAAACGGCCAACTTGCGCCGCCACGAAGAAGGCGCGGAAGGCGCTATTGGCTTCCGTAAGCTTGCCCGCAGCATCGACGAAGGCGACGCCCATCGGCGCATCGCGGAAAACTTCGCCTGTGACCGCCGGCTTGGCGTCTTCGGGTTTGGTGCGCGCCGACGAAAGCGCCAGCCGCGGAATAAACCACCACACCGCCTGATGCTCCGGCAGCGGACGCACCGCCGCGACGATTTCGAGCCCCGGCGCCACCGGAAAGGTCTCTTCGCGCTGGGTGCCGTCAGCGGCAGATTTGGTCAGGCGGTAGAGCACGGCGGCAGAGGCTTCTCCGGCCAGCGCCAATTCGGGCGGTGCGGCCGCGGCATCACCTTCCGCTCCGGCCATGCGGCGGTAGACGTCGTTGCACTCCAGCACGGCGCCCTCGGGCGAGGTCACCGCCCAAGCGACATTGGCGCGCGCCGCGGCTTCAGCGATGCGCCGGGCATCGACTCCGGAAAGCCACTTGCGCTGTCCCATGCCGTAGAGCACCACCAGTCCGATCGCGCCGATTCCGATGAGCAGGGCGACGCCCGCCCACTGCGCCTTGGCCGGTACTGCCACCGCCAAAACGGCAGCCGCCAGCGCCAGGGCGACAAACCCTGTCGCCACCCATCGCCATTTTCCACTCGGCGCGCCTAAGGACGAGTCGATGATGCTACGAGCCGCCATGCTGATTCGAACCTTTCGGCACAGTATGAACTTTTTTCGTGGCGGGAAAGTTCGGATAAATCACGGCATTTTCGCCCAGGGGAAAGCGGTCTATAAGGGTGTGATACCGGTACCATAAGAACCTATATCCAGGGAGGCAGTATGCGACAGGTGATGCGGGCGGTTGTCTTCGTCCTGACGGCGGCAGCAGCGGCGGCGGCGCCCTCGGGTCCGACCGCCAAAACCCATTGGGTGACGAGTTGGGGGGCCGCCCAGCAGATCGTCGAACCGGCCAATATGCTGGCGCCGGCCGCCCTGACCGACACCACCTTGCGCCAAATCGTGCGGCTGTCGGTAGGCGGCAAGGCGTTCCGGCTGGTGCTGTCGAATGCGTTTGGCACTGCGCCGCTGCATTTGAAATCGGTGCATGTGGCGCGCGCCCTCGGTGCCGACGCCATCGATCCGGCGAGCGATCGTGCGGTAATGGCCGACATCACCATTCCGGCCGGGGCGGCTTGGGTATCCGATGCCGTCGCCATCCCGGTGGCGCCGCTGGCCGATCTCGCCATCTCGATCCATTACGACACCGCGCCCCTGGTCCAGACCGGCCATCCCGGTTCGCGCCAGACTTCTTTTGTGCTTGCCGGTGATCACGTTGCCGCGGCGCAGCTTGCCGGCGCCAAAACTGTCGATCATTGGTACCAGATCGCGGCGGTGGAGGTGCTGGCAGCGCCGCAGGTTACGGCCGTGGTCGTGCTCGGCGATTCCATCACCGATGGGCGCGGCTCGACCACCAACGGCAACGACCGCTGGACCAATATCCTGGCCGAGCGGCTACAGGCAAAGCCGGGTGTTGCGGTCTTGAATGCGGGGCAGGGCGGCAATTGCGTGCTAAGCCAGTGTCTCGGCCCCAACGTGCTGTCGCGGCTGGAACGCGATGTGTTTACCCCACCGGGGGTGCAAACCGTGATCGTGCTGGAAGGCATCAATGACCTCGGCCGGCTCACCATCGACCATCCGGCGGCGCCGGACGAGCACACGGCCTTGGTGGCGCAGCTGATTGCCGGCTACCAGCAGATTGCCGCCCGCGCCCATGCCCATGGGCTGAAAGTCTATATCGCGACGATCCTGCCGTTCATGGGTGTTGCCTATTACCACCCGGATGCCGCGAATGAGGCCGACCGCACCGCCGTCAACGCCTGGATCCGTAGCCAGACGCAGTTCGACGGCGTGATCGATTTCGACGCCGCGTTGAAAGATCCGGTGCGCCCCGATCACCTCAATCCGTGCTATGATTCAGGCGATTTCCTGCATCCCTCTGCGGCCGGCTATCGGGTCATGGGTGAACTTGCCGCCAAGGCGCTGACGGCGCCGAAAGCCAAAGGGAAGAAGAAATGAAACCAGCCTTGATCGCGGCCGCGCTGCTTCTGACGGTATCCGCCATGGCCGAACCCAAAATTGCGATTACCTTTGACGATCTGCCGGCGCATGGCGTTTTACCGGCCGGCATGACGCGGGTTGAGATCGCCCAGCAGGTGATCGATGCCTTAAAGGCTGGTGGCATCCCGCCCACCTATGGCTTTGTCAACGGGGCGCTAATCGAAGGTGAGCCCGCGGCGGCGCCGGTGTTGACGCTGTGGCGCCAAGGCGGCAACCGCCTCGGCGACCACACCTGGTCGCATCCGGGTCTTTCCAAGCTGAGTGTGGCCGATTACGAGGCCGAGATCATCCGCAATGAGCCGGTGATTGCCGGCGCGGCGGGATCGAGCGATTGGCACTGGTTCCGCTATCCCTTCCTCGACGAGGGCAAGGACGCCACGCAGCGCGCCGCCATCCGCACCTTCCTCAGCGGTCGCGGCTATAAGATCGCCACGGTGACGACCGGGCTCAACGATTGGGATTATCCGGCGCCTTACGCGCGCTGTATGGCCAAGAACGACACCATCGCGATCGCCAAGCTGGAAGCGATGTATCTGACCCGGGCGGAGCAGGGCTTTGCTTATTCCCAGTCGTTGGCGTCCACCCTCTATGGCCACGACATTCCCTACATCCTGCTGCAGCACATCGGCTCGTTCCAGGCCCATATGCTGCCCAAGCTGATTGCGATGTACCAAGCGAAGGGCGTCAGCTTCATCAGTCTGGAAGACGCGGTGAAGGACCCAATCTATCGCGCCTATGCCGATCCCAGCCTCAGCGCGCCGCCGCGCGACATGGAACATGCGGCTGCCGAGCGCAAACTCTCCACGCCGCGCCCGCCATCGGGCCGGGGCGATGAGTTGGAGGCGATCTGCCGCTGATTAGCGCAGTGAGTCTTTCAAACACCGCCGGAAGGCGGCCGCATCGACCGCCTTGATGACCCGGGCGTTGGCTTTTTGGGCTTTGCCGAGGGCGGGGTCGGCGATTTCCTGCTTGGGCACTTGCGCCGAGGAGACGCTGGAATAGGCCCGCGTCAGCGTCGACGCGATTTCGATTTGTACCAGGCAGTCGGCGCTCTCGGTCACGATGCCCGGAACAAGCGCGCAGGCCGAGGTCAGCGCGTCGGGGTGCACGGTGCCGCCGTGACCGTAGTGGTCTTTGGAGAACTGAACCTGGGACGCGTTGACGGTGGTGAAGAAGTCGGATTTTGCGGTACCCATGCGCGCGACTTCGGCGAGGTCCGCTTCATCCATCAGGCTGGAAGAGAGCGACAGCGTCCAGGTCACCAGCGAGATGTCGAATCCGGCATGAAACACGATCGCCGCCGCTTCGGGATCGACGTAGAAATTGTATTCGGCAGCGGGTGTCACGTTGCCGACGCCGTTGTCGGTGCCGCCCATGATCCAGAGATGCTTCAGCGCGCTTGCGATGCGCGGCTCCATGGTCACCGCCACCGCGATGTTGGTCAGCGGCGCCTGGGCGATGAGGCTGATTTCGCCGGGATTTGACATGATGAGATCGATCATCGCATCGACCGCGTGGCGGGATACGGGGCGCTGCTGGGTGCGCGGAAAATGCGCGCCACTCATGCCGTCGGGACCGAAGACATAGGCCGCATCCACATGCTCGCGTAACAGCGGCTTGGGACAACCGGGATAAACCGGCACTTGGCCGCCCAGCCCGGCGACCTCCAGCGTCTTCAGCGCATTTTCGATCTGTTGTTCGAAGCCGATGTTGCCGTTGCAGATCGTCACCGCCTCGATTTTGACGTCGGGCTGGCTTGCAGCCACCAGAATGGAAAAGCAGTCGTCACCTGCCGTGTCGGTATCAATGAGTAGCCGCATCGTTCCGCCGTGTTTTACGCGCGCGCACGGTGCCGCACGCAAGCCGCCAAGGCAACTGCGGCATGATTTTCTGCGGGATCAGTGCGCTTTGTATTTGCCGGCCAGTTTCATGACATAGCCGATAACCTGGGCCACCGCCTTGTAGTGCTCGGTCGGGATCGGCTCATCGACCTCAACGGAGGCGTAAAGGGCGCGGGCAAGCGGCGGATTTTCCACCACCGGCACGTTGTGTTCCTTGGCCACCTCGCGGATACGTAACGCCAAAGCGTCGACGCCCTTGGCAACGCAGAGCGGCGCCTGGGTTTTGCCGGATTCGTATTTGAGCGCGATGGCGTAGTGGGTCGGGTTGGTGATGACCACGGTCGCTTTGGGAACTTCCGCGATCATGCGGCGCTTGGCGCGTTCCATCCGGATCTGGCGGATGCGGCCCTTGATCATCGGATCGCCTTCGGTCTGACGGAATTCTTCTTTGACCTCTTGCTTCGACATCTTGTTGCGCTTGATGAACTGGAAGTGCTGGAACATGTAATCGGCACCGGCGATCACGGTCATTGCTGCCAATGTCGCGAACATCACCTTGAACCACAGATGGTTCATGTTGGAGGCGATCGCCACGGGCGACTCGGTCAGCATCGCTTCGAGCGTGCCGCGTTCGGGCCACAGCTGGGTCCAGATGGCGGCGCCGACGACGCCGATCTTGATCAGACCTTTGATGATGGTCATCAGGCCTTCGAAGCCGAACAACCGCTTGAAGCCTTTCATCGGCGACAGCTTGGCGAGATCCGGCTTGATGCGGTCGAAGGTGAAGCCGGGGCGATGCTGAATGAGATTGGCTGCCAAGCCGCACAGCATCATCAGGCCAAGGATCGGCCCGATGATACCGAACAGCTTGAGGAGCAGATGTCCCATCAGCAGCTGCAGCGCGCCGGGATCGACGCTGATCTGGTCGGGCTCGGCGAGGAAGATGCGGAACAGGCGTATCAGCTCGTGCGCCGCCGACGTGGCGAAGATGGCGATGGCGAGCGTACCGCCGATGAGCAGGATGAGAGTGGTGACCTCCTGGCTCGAGACGATGTCGCCGTGCTCGGCGGCCTGCTCCAACCGGTGTGCGGTCGGCTCTTCGGTCTGTTGTGATTCGTCGCGATCGTCGGCCATGCCTCAGCTCCTACAGGAACGACCCCATCTGGGTAGCGTAGAAGTTGAGGAAGAGCGTCATCATGGTGCCGAGCAGCAGCGTCAGCACCACGAAGCCGACCGTGATGTTGAGCGGGGTGGCAACGAAGAACACCTGCAATTGCGGCATCATCCGCGCCAATACGCCGAAGCCGGCATTGACCGCAAAGCCGAACACCAAAAAAGGCGCGGCAAGTTGAAATCCGAGCAGGAACGAGCCCGAGACGATGCGGATCGCCATCTCGGCCATGTCGCCGGTGGGAAGCGAGGTGCCCGGCGGGATCAGGTGATAGGACCCCGACACGGCGCCGATGGCGAGATGATGCAGATTGGCGCCGAACACCAGCACCACTGCCAGCAAGGAGAGAAAGTTGCCGATCACCGCGCCCTGTTGGCCGTTGCTGGTGGGGTCGAGGGTTTGGGCATAGGACAGGCCGATCTGAGCGGCGATGATGGTGCCGGCGACGGAAATCGAACTCATGATGACATGTGCCAGCGTGCCGACGAGGATGCCCACCGTAACTTCCTGTGCAATCATAACGGTGAGCGCGGCGATGTTTTGCGGTGCGGTTTGCGGGTAGGCCGAAGCGACCGTCGGAGCCAGCGTAATGGCGATGGCGAGCGCCAGCATCAGCCGGACGCGCGCTGGCACGTTGCTGTCGCCGATCGGCGGCAGCAGCATCACCATGGCACCGGTGCGCGCGAAGACGAGAAGGTAGACGAGCACCACCCCGGACAGTGTCGGCAGTGTAATCGTCATCGCCGCTCTACTCCAGTAACGTTAATAGGCGGCGATACGTTGTGCGATGTCGGTCATCAGTCCGCCCATCGCCGCACCGCAGAACGGCAGCGAGATCAGCAGCACAACGAATATGGCGATGATCTTGGGCACGAACACTAGGGTCGCTTCCTGGATCTGCGTCAAAGCCTGCAATAAGCCGATGGCAAGACCGACGACAAGCGCCGTCAGCATCGTTGGAGCGATAATTTCGAGCAGCACGTAGATAGACGTTCGTGCAAAATCGATGGCGTCAGGACCGGACATATTTTTCCCGCTAAATCGGCATGTTCATGATGGACTGATAAGCGGCAACCACCTTGTCGCGGACGGCCACCACCGTATCGAGGGTGATTTCCGCCTTGTTCACGGCGCTGACGACGTCGACGATATCGGTCTTGCCGGCCAGATGCGCGCCCGCGGCCTGCTCGCCCTTCTTCATGGTCGACACCGCGTCTTTCATTGCATCCGACAGGAAGTCGCCAAAGCCGCCAGCACCGGTTTCGCTGACGCCAGCGACGGCTGGCGTCGCGCTGGTACCCATACTGGCAATCGATTGATAGGCGGCTGCAGCTGCGGCAGGAAGGACGGCCATGGGCTAGCTCACTTTTTCAAAAGGTCGACGGTGCGCGACAGCATCGCCTTGGTGGCGTCGATAACCGTGAGATCGGCTTCGTAGGAACGCTGCGCCTCGCGCATGTCCATGATCTCGATCAGGCTGTTGACGTTCGGCATCTTGACGTAACCCTTACTGTCGGCGAGCGGATTGCCGGGATCGTATTGGCTGCGGAAATCACTCATGTCGCTCGCCGGCTTACCCGATTTGACGACCTCGGCGTTGAGATCGCGGTCGAAATTTGCGGTGACGGTCGCAATCTTGCGCCGATAGGGATCGCCGCCCGCCGTGGTGGCGGCGGAATTGGCGTTGGCGATATTCTCGGTGATCGTCTTCATGCGGTCCGACTGGGCCTTGAGGCCTGCGGCCGCCACCGCCATGGAAGTTGAGAAATCCATCTTCAGCTCCTGGTCTTGCCCTTAGGAAACACCGCAATCCGTATCAACTGCCGCCCTTGCCGATGGCGGTCTTCATCATCGAGATTGTTTTGGCATAGAGGTTGGCCGCCGCCTGGTATTGCGCTTGCGTGTCGGCCACTTTGATCATTTCGGATTCGAGCGACACCGAATTGCCGCCAGACACCGCTTGCACGTCGGGCGTTTCCCGGGCTTCGAATCCGCCAGTGGAATTCGCAAGCGCAATGTGACGCGAATTGGTTACCGCCAGCGAGGATGCCGAGGCGTGCAGGCTCGTTGTCGAGCGCAGCGTTTGCTCGAAATCCATCGGCTTCAAGTCACGCGACGTGTAACCAGGAACGTCGGCGCTGGCGACATTCTGCGACAGGACGTCCTGCCGCTTCGAGAGCCAGCTCATGCGGTTCTTAAGCATCGACAGCAATGGAACGTCGTCGGTTTGCATGGCGAGGTTGGTTATCCAATCGTTACGTTCGTCATGCTGCGCGAAAGAAATTAAGCCGCGATTAACACTACGGGAAAAAGCTGCCGGGCAAAAAGAGCCGCATCTTAACGTCCGATTAAGCTTGACGGGATTTTGATGCGTCCATGGATGTGATCGATTTCGCCCGCTACTTCGCTGCGCTGCTTTTGGTTCTCGGCCTGATCGGGGCTGCCGGACTTGCTACCCGCAAGTTCGGTGTTCCGGGACTGACCAAACCCGCCAAGACACGCCGGATTCACATCGTGGAAACCTTGATGCTCTCGCCGCGCCAGAAGATCGCGCTGGTGCGCCGTGACGGCGTCGAGCATCTCGTTATGATCACGCCCAGTGGCGCCACGGTGATCGAGACGGGCATTACCCCGCCGGCACCGACGCCGGCACCGGCAACGGAAATCACCCCATGATGCGCCGTCTGCTTCTTATGATTGCGGCGCTCATCGTCGTTACGCTGCCCGGCGCAGCTTTTGCTGCCACCCATGCCGCTGCGGCGGCGAGTTCAGCGGCTTCGAACGGCGGCCTGTCGATCGATTTCTCTGGCGGCGGCCTCTTCACCGACAAGATGATGCAGATCATCGCGCTGATCACGATTTTGAGCGTGGCGCCGTCGATCCTCATCATGATGACGAGCTTTGTGCGCATCGTCGTGGTCTTGTCTTTGCTCCGAACCGCGCTCGGCCTGTCGCAAAGCCCGCCCAATGCCGTGCTGGTCTCGCTGGCGATGTTTCTCACTCTGTTTGTGATGACGCCGACGCTGAAAGACGCTTACGCGCAAGGCATCCAGCCGCTCGTCAACGGCCAGATTTCGAGCGAAGTGGCGTTAGACAAGGCCGCGGTGCCAATGAAGAAATTCATGCTCGGTCACGTCCGCCAGGCCGACCTCAAGCTGTTCATGGACATGAGTGGTAAGAAAACGCCACAGACCGCCGAGGCGGTGCCGATCACCACCATCGCGCCCGCCTTCATGATTTCGGAACTGAAGCGGGCTTTTGAAATCGGATTCCTCGTCTTCATCCCCTTCCTCATCATCGACATGGCGGTGGCCTCGATCCTGATGAGTATGGGCATGATGATGCTGCCGCCGGTTATCATCTCGCTGCCGTTCAAGCTGATCTTCTTCGTGCTGGTGGACGGCTGGCGCCTGATCTCGGGTTCGCTGGTCGAAAGCTACATGCACGGACCGCCGCCGGGTTGAGATGAGGGGCACGTCGGCACACGCTGGCGCACCGTACCCGGCTTTGTGACAAATCCGACAACCGCCGCCAAGAACAAGCATCGGCGGCAATGGCGTCGATGCCGCGGCGAACCGGCGCCGTTTATCTCCCTATCTGAGGTGAGGACTTTAGCCGGCTGCAGGATTCCCAGATTCTGCGGCTCGTTTGTTTTTGCCCTGTTTGTATTTCCCGGGCACGGTCCTATTCTCGCGCCATGGACCACACGCATCGCCACGCCCGCTTCACCCACGGACACGTCTTCCTCGGCCTCGGCCACGAAAAAAGCGAAGCGCGTGCCCGGCTGGTGACGCTTCTCACTGCCGCCTTCATGGGTGTGGAAATCGTCGCCGGTCTGATGTTCGGCTCGATGGCCTTGCTTGCCGATGGCGTCCACATGGCGACCCATGTCGGCGCGTTGGGACTGGCCGCCGGCGCCTATTGGCTGGCGCGCCGCCATGCCGAAGACCGCCGCTTCTCCTTCGGCTCGGGCAAGTTCGGCGACCTCGCGGCGTTTGCCAGCGCCATCGTGCTTGGTTTGTTGTCGATTGCTGTGGCGATCGAATCGGTGCGGCGCATGTTCGAACCAGTGACGGTGGCCTATGGCGAGGCGCTCATCATCGCCGTGATCGGCCTCTTGGTGAACATCCTGTCGGCCGTGATCCTGCACGAGGGCCATGATCACCATCATGACCATGACCATGATGACAAGCTCCATCGCGACAACAATCTGCGTGCCGCCTATCTGCATGTGGTTGCCGATGCCGCCACGTCGGTGCTCGCCATTATTGCGCTCGCCTCCGGCATGCTGTTCGCGACTGCCTGGGCCGATCCCTTGGTCGGCGTGCTTGGAGCGATCGTGATTGCCAGTTGGGCGGTCACGCTCATCCGCGACAGCGCCCTGGTGCTGCTCGACGCCGAAGACGATCCGGCCATGGCCAAGGCCATCCGTGACACGGTCGAGCACGAACTGCACGGCAAGGTATTCGACTTGCATCTGTGGCGGCTCGGCCCTGGCCATCACGGGCTGATCGTTTCGGTGGCGGGCGAGGCGACCGATTGCGAGCACCTCAAGACGCTGCTCACCGAACGCTATCCCAGCCTCAGCCACATCACTGTTGAGCTGGCGGTGTGCGAGGACTGCGCCCAACCGGCCTGAATTGTGACAGTATTAACCACAAGTTAATGGCTTCTCCCTATGGTTGAAGGGCAATTTTCGGCAGTTCGGCTGCCGCGGGGGGAATGCCATGCCAAAACGTTCGCTTTGGTTGTCCGGGATTGCTTTGATTTTCGCCGCCGCACCTGCCTTCGGTGCCGAACCGTCGATCTCGGATGCCCACCAGCCCGGTGTCACCATCGGCATGCCGACAGGTGGTACGCCGCCAGCCGGTCTCTTCGCGCGGCTGACGCCCTCCTTTTACAGCATCGATATGCAGGACGCCTTCGGTAAGGCGAACGGCACCACCGCCGACACCTTCTCGCTGACGCCCTCGCTGTTGTGGTCGACGGGATGGGAAATTCTCGGCGCCCAGCACTACGCGATTGCCAACCTGCCTTTTGTCAACGTCCATGCCCGGACGTCGCTGGGCGTGCAGAATTCCGCCGGGCTATCGAATTTCTATCTGTCGCCGGTCAATCTGTCGTGGACACTGGCGCCCGGCATTTTCGTGTCGGCTGGCGTTGGTTTCTATGCGCCGTGGGGCAATGGCGGCGCTGGCAACGATTTCTGGACCTATGAGCCGAGTCTGGCCTTCAGCTATTTGCGCGACGGCTGGAACCTGACGGCAAGCGCCTATTACGACATCAACACCAAGAACGGGCTGACGCATTACACCACTGGCGACCGCCTCTATCTCGATGTCACGGCGACCAAGACCTGCGACGGTTTCGAGATCGGCCCGGTCGGTTACCTCGTCGAACAGGCCATGTCCGACGAAAACACCGGTTTCGCTTACGGTCCGTTCAAGCCGACCTTCGGCAAGGTGCAGCGCATCGCCCTCGGCGGCCTGATCGGCACGCGTCTCGGCCCGGTGGAGGTGAAAGCCTATGTCACCGCCGAAATTTACGCCCGCAACGGCGCTTCGGGCGCGCGCGGCTGGCTGAGTTTGTCGCTGCCGCTATGGCTGGACGGCATTCCGCCAGGCGCCCAGCCCGCGCCTTGTAACCGCGGGTTTGACGGCTGCCGGCCTTGACGCCACTGCAGGACCCCGCTTTGCTGCAGCACGGGGTGAGCGGGTTGCGGGTCATGGGGGAATGGGCGGTCGAAATTAAGGGCGTGACCAAGCGCTTCGGCGACTTCACCGCTGTCGAGGACCTCGATCTCAATCTGCCCAAAGGCGGGATTCTCGGCTTTCTCGGCCCCAACGGCGCTGGCAAGACCACCACACTGCGCCTGTTGCTCGGGCTTTATGCTCCTGACGCCGGCGAGGTGCGGGTGCTCGGCGGGGCGGTCGGCACGGCGCGGTCGCGCATCGGCTATCTGCCTGAAGAACGCGGACTTTATCACCGCGCCCGGGCCGACGAAGCCATCGCTTATATTGCCACCTTGAAAGGCGTGCCGCGGACCGAAGCGCTGCGCCGCGCGCGTCGTCTGCTGGAGCGCTTCGGCCTTGGCGCCTTTGCCCGCGTCCGGGTGGAAGGGCTGTCGAAGGGCATGGCGCAGAAGGTGCAACTGCTTGCCGCTGTGGCCCACGATCCCGATTTCGTTATCCTCGACGAGCCGTTTGCCGGTCTCGATCCGGTCAATCAAAGCGATTTGCAGGAATTCCTTGTCGAACTGGCGCACGAGGGCAAAACGATCCTGTTCTCCACTCACACCATGGAACACGCTGAGCGGCTGTGCGACCGCCTCGTCATCTTGGTGAAGGGTAAGAAGCGGTTCGAAGGCACGCTCGAAGAAGCACAGCGGCTGCTGCCGCGGCGGGCCCAGATCGGTGCCGATGCCGATCTGTCGTTCTTGGCGGCCGTGGAGGGCGTGGCACAGGTCACACCGCCTCGTCCAGGCACCTCGCGCTGGATTGTGGAATTGAAAGAGGGCGCTGACGGCCGGGCGTTGTTGAAAACCTGCTTCGAACACGGCGTGGCGCCGGACTATTTCGATCTCAATCCGCCGTCCTTGCATGACGTGTTCGTGGCGGTGGTGGAAAGGGCGGCAGCATGATCCGGCGCACGCTCCTCATCGCGCAGCAGGAGTTCGTGAAATACGTCACCCGGCGTGGCTTTATCATCTCGCTGTTGATGATCCCGGCGATCATGCTGATCGCGGTGATGGTACCGCGCTTCACCGCCAACCATCCGCGCAGCAACGTGATGACCGTGGTCGATCTCGAAGGCGGTTATGCCGCGGCGATCAGCGCGGCAGCCGCACGCGATCAGGCGCAAAACGAGTTGTCGGCACTGGCCGATTACGCCCATGCCAATGTTGATGCGCTGGTGCTGCGCCACAAAGCGCCCGAACTGGCCGCGCTGCTCGCCGCCCCCGAGCGCATCGCGTCCATCCAGGCGTTTGTCGCCAGCGGCGGCTGGCAAGCGGCCTTCGCCAAACTGTCGCCGTTGATCAAATCCGGCGCGCCCACCTTCGATCCGCCGAAACCGTCGGTGGTCATGGTGCTGCCGCCGCAGGATTTGACCGACGACTTTGCCCGCGGCCGTGGCGCCGCCGCTTACGCTTATCTTAATGGCACCCTCACAGTGACCGCATTGGGCCGGCCGAGCCGCCTCAATGCGATTGTGGTGATCCCCAAGGGCTTCGGGCCCGGTACGGCGCTGGAGGCCAAGTACTGGAGCATCGACAGCGAGCAATCGATGCGGTTTGTGCGCGGGGCGTTGACGGATGCCTTCCGCCTCAAAGTCAATCAGGCGTTGCTGCCGCCAGAAGCGCGCGCGAAAGTGACGCTCGATGTCGATGCCGCGCTCAAGGCGGTCGATCCGGCCAAGGGCCATGAGCTGAGCTGGCAAGACCGCATTGCTCAATTGATCCCGCTGGGCTTGGCCGTTCTCCTTTTCATGGTGGCGTTTTCCGATTCCGTGCTGCTCCTGCAAAGTGTGGTCGAGGAAAAATCCACCCGCATGATCGAAGTTTTGCTCTCCTGCGCCACCCCGCATGAGATCATGACCGGCAAGCTCGTTGGCGTCACTGGATTGGCGCTCCTTACCATCACCGCCTGGGCGGCGATGGGGCTGGGCCTCGCCATGATGCTGTCGCCTGATACGCTGACGATTGTCGGCGCCGGCCTGAAGGGCATATTGCCGTTGTTACCGCTGGTGCTGCTCTATTTCGCCTGCGGCCTGCTCATCTACAGTGCGATCTTCCTCGGCATAGGCGCCACCACCGCCTCGCTGTCCGATGCCCAGGCGCTGGTCGGTCCGGCCAGCATGATCATCGTCCTGCCGATGATGTTCCTCGGTGTGATGATCCAGGACCCCAACGGTACGCTGGCGCAGGTGTTCTCCTGGATTCCGATCTACACGCCGTTCTTCATGCTGGTGCGCCTGCCGTTCCATCCCGCTCCGGTCGAGATATGGGCGACGGCAGCCCTGACGCTGGCAACGACGGTGTTCTTGGTCCGCCAGATGGGCCGGGTGTTCGCCCGCAACGTCCTGACCACCGAACGCCCGCCGCAGCTTGCTGCGCTGCTCCGTCAGGTGTTCGGCCGGGCTAAAACGCGCTAGAAAGCGCTGTCATCATATAAATCAAGGCGGAGGCTTCCATGCGGCTTGCGGCAACTCTTCTCGCGGCGACAGCGCTAACGGCTGCGGCGGCAGGCGCCCCGATCACGGTACTGGACCGCAATGGCGCCAGCGTGGCGGTGGAGGCTTACGGCCCCAATGTGATCCATGTGGTGATCGCCGCCGACAAGGCGGAGGCGGCCAAAGGCCCCGGCTACGGCATCCTGCCCAAGAACGCCGACAACAAGCCGTTCACGCACACCAACGATGCGGCGGGCGATGCTTTTGTTTCGTCGGCGCTGAAGCTCACGATTCCGGCCGAGCTGCCGCATACCCCGAACGCGATGGAGCTGCGCTTTGCGCCGCTCTTGCCGTCGGTGCGGGTGATGGTCAGCGATTCACGCGGCCATCCGCTCGCGAACATGACCGGCTGGGAGATGGCACCGACCGACGTCAGCGGCGAAAAGACCTTCCAGATCGGCGCCCGCTTCACCGCGGCCCCGGACGAACATTTCTACGGCCTTGGCCAGAACCAGGAAGGCATTCTCGACCTCAAAGGCCGCACCATTGACTGCAAGCACTGGTACGACGCCCCCACCGGCGAAAGCGTCTGCGTGCCATTCCTTTATTCGTCCAAGGGCTACGCCATCGTCTGGGACAATCCGTCGGAGACGATCGTTTCCGCCGGGATTCATGGCGGCACCCACATCACTTCCAAGGTCGGCGAGCGGGTGTCGTTCTTCATCCTCACTGGCACGCCGAAAGAGATCTATTCCGGCTATGCGCGGCTGACTGGCAAAACGCCGATCCCGCCCAAGGCCGCGTTCGGGCTGATCCAGTCGAAGGCGCGTTATGAAAGCCAGACCGAAGTGCTGGCGGTCGCCAACACCTATCGGGCCAAGAAGTATCCGGCCGACGTGATGGTGGTGGATTGGTTCTATTGGACCAAGATGGGCCAACTCGACATCGACCCGGCGCAGTTCCCCGATCCCGATGCGATGAACAAGGAGCTGCACGATAAGGGCTTTGAGTCGATCATCTCGGTCTGGCCGCGCTTCGAAAAGGACGGGCGCTATTTCGCCGAACTCGACGCCAAGGGGTTCTTCCTGAAGGACAAAAACGGTAAGACCCAAGACGGCCTGCCATTCCGTTCTGACCGCGTCGGCGCCTTGATCGATTCGACCAATCCGGAGGCGCGCAAGTGGTTTTGGGAACATATCCGCGACAACGTCCTCAGCCACGGCTTCGATTATCCCTGGCTTGACGAGACCGAACCGGATCTGGTGCCGGACGGATTTTTCTATTCCATCGGCTCGGGCGACCGCTTCCACAATCTCTATCCGTTGGTGCACGTTGAAGGTGTCGCCGAGGGCATGCGGGCGTGGAAACCGAACGATCGCGCGTTGATCTTGTCGCGCGCGGCTTATCTTGGCAGCCAGCGCACTGGCGCCCTGTTCTGGTCATCGGATATTTCTTCGTCCTGGGAGGCTCTCCAGCGCCAGATCCCTACCGGCCTCAACATGACGACCTCGGGCATTGCCTATTGGGGCAACGATATCGGCGGCTGGCAGGACTTGGCGCAAACGACATCCGTCACCCGCGCGCCGCTGCTCGATCCCAAGGGCGCCGAAGCGGTAGTGGGCAAGAACTACGATTATCCCGAACTGTTCGTGCGCTGGTTCGAATACGGCACCTTCCTGCCGACCTTGCGCATCCACGGTGTGCGCAAACAAACCGACATCTGGTCGTATGGGCCCGCCGCCGAGAAGATTCTCGCGAGCTATGACAAGCTGCGCTACCGCCTGGTCCCCTATCTCTATTCCTCGGCCAAGACGGTCTACGACACCGGCGTACCGTTCATGCGTCCGTTGTGGATGGACTTTCCGAGCGATCCGAACGTGGCGAACCTCGGCACTGAATATCTGTTCGGGCCGGCCTTCCTGGTGGCGCCGGTAACGGCACAGGGTGAAACCAAGGCACGCGTCTATCTGCCCGCTGGCACCGACTGGTATGATTTCTGGACCGGTAAGAAGGAAAAGGGCGGGCGCTGGATCTCTGTTGCTGCGCCGATCGATCGCATTCCGGTGTTCGTGCGTGCCGGCTCGATCGTGCCGCTTGGGTCCGATGTGCAAACCACGGCCGAGACGCAGACCATCGCCAAGATCAAGGTCTATCCCGGCGCCAACGCGACCTTCACCCTCTATGACGACGACGGCAAAACCACCGCCTATGAGAAGGGCGAAGGCGTCAACCAGACGACGCTCACGTGGAACGACAAGACCAGGAAGCTGACGGGCTCCACCGCCCCGGTTGAAGTCGCGGGCAAGTAGCGCCCGCGCTTACGGCGTCAGCGTGATCACCGCCCGGCGATAAGCGACCAGGGCCGGGGTGCCGTTGTCCTGTACTTCCAGGATGACATGCACTTCGCGCTCCGGTCCTTGCCCCGGCCAGCCCGAAGCGGGCCCCGGCACGGTCAGCGTGGCATGCTGCGGGTCGGTCACGGTCAGTTTGGGATCGCAGGACGGCGAACCGGCTTCGCTATAGACCCACCATTTGTAGGTCAGCGCGTTGTTGTCAGGATCGCGCGTGCCGTCCGCCGACAGCGTGAGCGTGGTGCCGAATTTGGCGGTGAGGCGCAGTGGCTGAAAGCCCTTATCGCCGTTCAATACCGCCCGCGGAGCGTGATTGGCGGCTTTGAATTTGGGTGACAGAGTCCAAGCGATGCGGGCGGCAAAATCGTTCTGATAGGCCTCACGCCAGCGCCAGATGGTGGCTTGGCTCGACGTGGTGGGCTTGCCGTCGGCACCTGTCACGGTATCGGGCGTGTTGGAATAGAGCCCGTATTGCGGCGCCACTTTGCCATAGCGCCCGCCCCAGCCGCCCCATTCGGGGTGCTCGGGATCGGCGAGTCCGCGGCTGATCAGATTGAGAAACGACGGCGTGTCGCCCTCCATGATCCAGATCCAGCGCGGATAGAGCGCACCCAGCGGGCCTTTGCGAATGTAGGCGTCCAGCCATTCGTTGGTGACCAGGCGCGTGTCCGGGCCGCTGACATGCTCGGCATGGGGATCGCCATGCACCTCACCGGAAATGCCGGTCCAAGTGGCGCTGTCGTATTGGCTGAACGCGTTGATCGAAGCGATCCAAAACAGTTCGGGAAAATTCACCCGTGCCCAGGGGCCGGCATCGTCCTGGTCGGAGATCGAATAGACCCGCAGTTTGGCGACGAAGGCTTTCACCTCCGCTGGCGTGCGGGTGGCGCGCACATGATACAGCGCTTGGGCAAGATCGGCCGCTCCGCCCCACAGCGTGACCCATAAGGGACGCGGATCGGGCTTGTCGGCTTGTTTGATGATCCAGTTTGAGCCTTCGGTGTCGAAGCCGTCGCCGACATGGCTCATGCCGTAATGGGGCTGGCCTTTCTTGACGAGGGCGCGGAGCGTCGCCGCGTCGGGATAGGCCTTATCGTGGGCGCGTAGATTCTTCAGCACCTTGGCATAGCCGTCGATGCGCTCATAAAACAGTTCAGAATGGATGATGTCGCGCTGCCAGGTGGAGGTCGAAGCGACGAACCCTTCGGCATCGATCTGGTTGGTGTAGAGCAGCAGGCGTACGAACGACATCGAATCGTCCGGCTCGTTGCCGATGTCGGACACCACCAAGACGCGCGGTTTTTCGTCCGCCGCCAGCGCCGGGGCCACTGCTGCCAGCGCTGCAAATCCGAATGCGATGATCCGATTCATATCCTGCCTCCCGCCGAACGGTCCAATCTGCGGCCGAACGGCGGGGCGAGGCAATGGATTTTGGTAGCCCGCTGGGCGGGTTAGTTCGGCCGCATACCCTGACGCGCCGGGGTGGCGCTGCGGCGGCCGCGGAATCCAGCCTTGGCGCCGTCTGGCTTGGCCCGTTGGCCGCCGCGATCACCCTCGGCTTTTGCCTTGGGGGCGCCACGATGACCGTTGCCATTGGCTTTGGCATCATAGCCGCCATGGCCGCCGCGGAACGGGCGCTTCTTGGCGTAATCGCGGGTCGGCTTGGGTTCGTCGGGGCCTTGCACGCCTTGCACCACGGTCAGCGGAATGCGGGTCAACCGCTCGATGTCGCGCAGGTACTCGTTCTCCGACGGATCGCAGAAGGCGATAGCGATGCCGGCGGCGCCGGCGCGCGCGGTGCGGCCGATGCGGTGAATATAGCTCTCCGGCTCGTTGGGCAGTTCGTAATTGACGACATGGGTGATGTCGTCAATGTCGATGCCGCGGGCCGCGATGTCGGTGGCGACCAGCACGCGCGCCTCGCCGCTCTTGAAACGGGCCAGCGCCTTCTGGCGGGCGCTTTGCGATTTGTTGCCATGGATGGCGTCGGCCGTAATGCCGTTCTTATCGAGATATTCGGCGACGCGATTGGCGACATGCTTGGTGCGGGTGAAGACCAGCACGCGGGCGAAGGCGCGGTCCTTCAACATGTTGGAGAGCAGGGCGCGCTTGTCGGCGGCGGGAACGAAATAGACGCGCTGGTCGATATTTTCGGCGGTGCGCTTCTTGGGCGACAGATCGATCCGTACCGGCTGATGCAGAATGAACTGGCCCAAGGCTTCGACATCGGCCGGCATGGTGGCCGAAAACATCATCGAATGACGCTTTTTCGGCAGCGCCGCGATGATCTTGCGGATGTCGCGGATGAAGCCCATGTCGAGCATGCGGTCGGCTTCGTCGAGCACCAGATGGGTGACGGTATCGAGCCGCACATTGCCCTGGTTCATGTGATCGAGCAGGCGGCCCGGGGTCGCCACCAGAATGTCGACGCCGGCGGCCAGCGCCTTGATCTGCGGGCCTTGGCTGATGCCGCCGACCACGACGGCCGACCGCAGGTGCAGATGGCGGCCGTAAGCGCGCACGCTTTCGTGAATCTGGATGGCGAGTTCGCGGGTTGGCGCCAGCATCAGCGCCCGCACCGTCTTGCCGCGCCGCTGTTCGTGGCCGGTCAAAAGGCGTTGCAGGATCGGCAGCGTGAAGGCGGCGGTTTTGCCGGTGCCGGTTTGGGCCAGGCCCAGAAGATCGCGGCCTTCGAGCAGCGCCGGAATGGCTTGAAGCTGGATCGGGGTCGGTTCGGTGTAGCCCGCATCGGTCAGCGCGCGGTTGAGCGGCTCGACAATGCCGAGAGCGGTAAAGTTTGTATCAGTCACAAATAGTCCTAGGTACGCGGGATAGCGGCCGCCGTGAGGCGCGCGCGGGATCAGCGTCGTTGCCGCTTCCCATGCACGTAAGGATGAACGGAGGGTTTTTGATAAAGTCCGTGCTGACAGCCGTTGGCCGCCGTGCAACTGCGCGGATGAGAGAGGCTCTACCTTTAGTGCTTATAAAATGTCAAGGGCGTGAGGCCGCCTTGTTTGCGCCACAGACTTTGATGAACGGCGGATTTTGGCGTGCGCCTTCACCCTTTGCCGAACGATTGCCAGAACTTGCGCTCTTCGCTGTCGGGATCATTGACCACGCGGCATTGGCTATTGAACAGCATCACGGCGCGGTTGCACGTATCATAGCGCGGCCAGGCCGGCTGGCTCGCCGCTGACGGGACGGCACTGCGCGCGAAGTTGGTGAAATAGCCGCTTATCGCTTTGGCGGCTTCGGCGAGGCCGGGTCCATTTCCTTCCAGATCCAGCATGTCGTGATTGAGGAACACCAAAGAGATGTCGCTGGCGTGACCCGTGCGGTAGGTCCAATCCGTGCCTTTGATCGGCACGTTCGACGGATAGTCGTAACGGTAGCGATAGACCGGCGCGGGTTGGAGCGATTTGCGGTCGGCCAGGGTCGTTGTTTCGTTACCGAAACTCATGGCCGTCATGATGGCGATGCCGAGTTCTTGCGGGCTCGCTTGCGGCCGCGTGCGGCGGTACAGCGCTAGAATCGGATCGGCCGCAGCCCCCAATTGCTGATGCGCCAGTGCCGTCAATGCCGCCATATCGCTGCGGAAGAAGTCCGGCGTATCGCGCAGCCAGAAAATGGCTTCTTCTTTCGTATTGCCGAGCAACAGCGGAACCTCCGCCGCAAGCGGCGTGGCGTCGGGATCGAAGGGATGGCGGGGCAGCACGGCGCCATCCATCACCGGCCCCCAATTGCCCGGCGGACTGCCGTTGTCGAACGGCGTAGGCGGCTTGGGATGCTTGGCCAGCCAATCTTTGGTCGGCGCCGCGAGCGGTCCCTTGTTGCCCGCCAGCTGCAGCGCCAGAAGCTTCTCGGCCGGTACGTCGGCCAGTTTGCCGGCGTCCTTCGCCGTGAGACCGAGTCCGGCCAAGACCCGTAGCGCGGTTTCCGTCGCCGCCTCCTTCGAGCCGCCACGCAACCCGGAGCCGCTTTGAATGCCGGCCTTATGGAACAGGCCGTGCGCAGCGGGCATCGCCATCAGCGTTGAGGTTTTGTAGCCGCCGCCGCTTTCGCCGAACACCATCACATTGCCGGGATCGCCGCCGAAGCTGGCGATGTTGTCTTTCACCCAGCCGAGCGCGGCGACGATGTCGAGCAGGCCCTGATTGCCCGAAGTGGCGTATTCCGCGCCGCCCAGCTCGCCGAGATAAAGATAGCCGAGCAGGCCGAGCCGGTGATTCACCGCCACTACCACGACGTCATACGTCGCCGCGAGATGGGAACCGTCCTGGATATTCTGGCCGCCGGAGCCGGTGGTGAAGCCGCCGCCATGACAATAGAGCATCACCGGCCGCTTGCCGCCGTCCTTTACCGCCGGGGTCCAGACATTGAGAACCAGACAATCTTCGCTTTGGGCGGGCTCATGCTCGCCATACGTCGTACCCGGCCCCTGTAGCGCCGGCGGTCCAAGTCTGGTCGCGTCCCGCACCCCGGTCCACGACGTCACCTTGGGCGGTGCCTTGAAGCGGTTCTTGCCCGAGACCGAACCGGCATAAGGAATGCCCTTGAAGGTCAGCGCACCACGACTGTGACCGCCGCGGATACGACCGCAGTTGGTCTCGACTTCGATGAAGGGGCCGACCGTCTCAGTGGCCCAAGCGGGTCCTTCGGCGCGCGCTGGCAGCCACAGATAAGGGGCAGCTATCGCTGCACCGGAGACTTTCAAAAGGCCGCGACGGTTAAGGGAATGTGCCATTTGACTCTCCGGAAATTCCGCTTCGCCAGGAATGGATAGAATAGCGAGGCATTGCCGCGGTGGCTCGAATTTTCACGGGCGCATTTTCACGTCTGCGTGTTGCGACGCCGGACGGCCGCTAGTGGAATAATGGACTACCGCCGAAATCACGCATTCAAACAGAATCGGCCTTTGATTGGCGCAGCGCCGTCGCGCCAACCCGCGCTGATGCGCACCACGCGCTAAAGCGAAAGAAGATGAAATTGCCGTTACCGTCTTGAAGACGCGTGGCGCGGTTCCCATGTCGGAAAAGCTGTAGTTCCGTGGGTGTCGCCCGTCCCTTTGTTCGCTGCTTGGGGGCGGGCGATGCTTTTGAGGGCTACAGCTGGTAAAGCCTGCGTTTCCGGCAACGAAAAGGCCGCCCAAACCTAAGGCGGCCCACGTCAGTCCCCTCGGTACCGCAAATCCTGCGGAACCTGAATATTGTCCAAAGAATAGGCGTGCTTATTTCGGCAGCAGACCTTCGCGTTGCAGGCGCTTGCGCTGCAGCTTGCGATAGCGGCGGATCGCTTCGGCGCGTTCACGGGCCCGCTTCTCGCTCGGCTTCTCATAGTGACCGCGCAGCTTCATTTCGCGGAAGATGCCTTCGCGCTGCATCTTCTTTTTCAGGGCCTTCAGCGCCTGGTCGATATTGTTATCGCGAACGATGATCTGCAAAGGCGAACTCCTAAAGCCGTTTCTTTGAGGGGCGGCTAGATAACAGAAGGGTTATCAGGAGTCTACTCGACCGCGGCAAAACGACTGCTTATTTGCAGTGATTGGCCGCGCGGTGTGGCGCCACAATCGCAACCGTGGCAACACTTGCGGGTTGGGTTGTGTGTGGCCTCCATCTGCTCTTCTAAGCCACTGAAACATAAGAGTTTACCATGGCAATCCTGAAAATCGCCCGGATGGGTCACCCGGTGCTCGCGACCGTCGCAGAGGCCGTTTCGGACCCCACTGCGCCCGAGGTCCGTCGACTTGTCGCGGACATGCTGGAAACGATGATTGACGCCAACGGCGCTGGTTTGGCGGCGCCGCAGGTGCATGTGCCCTGGCGCGTCGTGGTGTTCCAGGCCCCCGCTGGTCGCGAAGAGGGGCTCTCCGAGGAAGAGCGTTTTGATCATACCGCACCGCTCACGGTGCTGATCAATCCCGAGATCGAAGTGATCGGCGAGGCGCGCGAAGCCGGCTGGGAAGGTTGTTTGTCGCTGCCCGGACTACAAGGTCTGGTTGAACGCCCCAGCCACATTCGCTATCGCGGCGTCGATCACGAAGGCCACCGCATTGAGCGGGTCGCCAAAGGGTTCCACGCCCGGGTGGTGCAGCACGAATGCGATCACTTGGACGGCGTGCTCTATCCTGAGCGGATGGGCGATCTCAAAAAGTTGATCTTCGAAACCGAAGCCCGTCATTGGCTGCCGGACAAGGAATAGTCTCGTCCATCGGGCTTTGCATGGAAGAGCTGCAGGCCCGCTTCTTTCCTTAAGGCAATAACAAGCGCACACTTTCTTCGGCTCCAAGGGGGAGGCTGGTTATGCGTGTTCTCAGGTACTGCCTGGGGTTTGCCGCGTCCGCACTGATTCTGGTTCCGACCAGTGCGATGGCCAGACAGCTGGCAGTTGCCAGTGTCACTCCACAAGGCGTTGCTTGCATTTTCACCCCGGCTTGTGCGGTCACGGTGACCGATACGACCGGCTATTTCGATCTGTTCGGCAATGGCGGACACGGCAAGATCCTGGTCCGCACCTATCCTGGGCTGCCCGGCACGAGGGCGGCGGGACTGACCGGTTATTCGCTTTTCATCGATATGCGCGGCGCCACCGCGCTTGGCATGCCCAATTGCGTCGACAAACTGACGATCGACGCCGGGCCGGTGGCGAGTGTGAATTACACTGGTCCGCCAGCCGACGTGTTTGTCGTCGGTAGTTCCGGCGGTGCGGGTCTTGCGGCGGTCGTCCAGAATGGCGCCAAGGTGACCTTCACATTCTCGAAGCCGATCTGCCCGGCGCCCAGCGGCATGACCGAAAGTCTTTATTTCGGTTTTGCGGCCAAGGGGGCTCCGGTTGCCGGTACGGCCGAGATTTCCGGCTCGCTGCACGGTACGGCCACCGTGAAGATCCGCACGCCGCAGCACTGAGATGTGCTGACTGGCGTTTTTCCCGCGGACACGGATAATCTCCGTGTCCGTTGGGGAGAGCTTGTGTGCCGCAGACGACTGCCGAACTTGATGAGGCCCTGACGCATGCTGCCGCAGCGGGTTTCACGGCCGCATTGGTCGAAGACTGGTCGGGCGCCGTTGATGCCGCGATGACGGCGCGGCTTGCCGCCCTCGATCTCAAATCCCTGCCGGTACGAAAGCGCATCCGTACCGCGGTGTTGACGCGGCTGGCGATTTTACAGCCGCACAAGTTGGCGGCGCGCCGAGCGGTGCTGTTTCTGGCGCTGCCGGTGAATGCGGCGCTGGCGCTGTGGCTCCTCGCGCGCACGGCCGATGCGATGTGGCGGGCCGCGGGCGATACCGCCACCGATTTCAATTGGTACACCAAACGTGCGATTCTGGGCGCCGTTTATGCTGCGACCGAGATTGCCTGGTTCGGCGACGACACGCCGGACGGGTGCAAAACGGAGGCGTTTCTTGATGCCCGCATCGAGAGCGTCATGCAATATGAGAAGCTGAAGGCGGGTCTTCGTTCCGCTTGCCCGATCACGGAGAAATCATCACCATGAAAGCCTATGCCGCAGCCCTGCTGGCGCTCGTTTCTGTTACCGGTACCGCGATGGCCGACGATCTCACCCACGCCAAAGTCTTTTCCCTCGCCACGGCGCCCGCACGGAGCTTTCCGAACGGGGGCGGGTCGCACGACATGCTGCTCGGCATCCTGAAAACCGGCGAAGCGGTGAAGGTGCATGAATCGCTGCAGCCGGAAGGGGCGGTACCCAATCCGGCGCATGCCATCGACCATTCCGAGTTCATCATTGTGCAAGAGGGCACGCTCGCCTTCCTCCACGACGGGATGACCGAAACCGCCGGTCCGGGCGATGTGATCTATGTCGCCTTCGGCACGATGCATCAGGTCAAGAACATCGGCAAAGGCCCGGTAAAGTACGCCATCGTCTCGATCGGCGGCGATATCAAGCCGAAATAACAAGGATAGGAACCATGGAATCACTGGACCGCCGCAGTTTGTTTGCCGTTTTCTCGGCGTTGGCAGCCACTGGGGTGGCGCTGGGATCGGCCGGTGCCGCCGAACCGGCGCTGTCGGGCTCAAAAGTGCTGCACTATGCTGATCTGCCGCTGCGCAAATTCCCCAACGGGGGCGAACAGCGCCGCGTTTTGGTCGGCACACTGCCAACCGGTGAGTTTCTCGAAGTGCATGAAACCATGCTCCCGGCCGGTGAGATGCCGCATCCGCCGCACAAGCACCCCAATTCCGAGATGCTGTTCATCCAAACCGGCACGCTCGAATACATTGATGACGACGGCTCGCGCCTTCCCGCCGGGCCGGGCGACATCGTGTTTTCCGCTTCGAACAAGATCCACGGCCTCAAGAACGTTGGCCTCACCCCGGCGACCTACATCGTGGTCTCGGTCTCGAAGCAACTGCCGGAAGGCTGATTTATTCTGGGCTTTCGGGAACCGAATCCGTTTGCTTCTGGCGCCAGTCCTTCAACCGTTGCGCCAGATCCGGGTCCGACAGTGCCAGGATCGCGGCCGCATGCAGCGCGGCGTTCTTGGCGCCCGCCTCGCCGATGGCAAAGGTCGCGACCGGCACGCCGCCCGGCATCTGGACGGTCGATAGCAGGCTGTCCATGCCTTTGAGCGCCTTGGATTCCATCGGTATGCCGAGAACCGGCAGGGTCGTCAGTCCGGCGGTGACACCGGCCAGATGTGCCGCCCCGCCTGCTGCCGCGATGATGATCTTGAGACCACGGCCTTCGGCGCCGCGGGCATAGGCGAACGCCCGGTCGGGGGTGCGGTGGGCCGATACCACCTTGGTTTCATAGGATATTTTGAGGGCGTCGAGGGTCTCGGCGGCGCGCTTTACCACCGGCCAGTCAGACGGACTTCCCATGATCAGACCAACCTGCGGCATAGTTCCAACTCCGAATCAGTGACAGGGTGTGACCTGGAATTTATAGGGGCGCTTAATCCAGCGGAAAAGCGTCCTCGTTAACCTTTTGTTTGTGAAGTTAAACCAAGTGTTAACGAAAGTCTGAAAGTCTCATGGCGATGAAGACCGAGAAGACCAGGTCCCCGTCCTCCGTCCGCTCCGTCGGCGCTGCTGCCTATGCCCGTGCGGCCCGAGCGGTGGAGACGGTGGAACCGCCGCCGCCGGTCAGCGCCACCGCCTCGGTCCTCGGGATTCCCGAGAACGAATTCACCCCGCGGGTGCGCGAGGCCATCACGACCTTGATGGGCGAGGTCGATCATCTGCGCCGCGAGCTGCAGAGAACCCGCGAACGCCTGGAAGAAGTCGAGCGCACCGCCGACCAGGATCATCTGTTGCCGCTGCTCAACCGTCGTGCGTTCGTGCGCGAGCTGACCCGCTACATTTCGTTTGCCGGCCGCTACGGCACGCCGGCGACGCTGCTCTATTTTGATCTCGACGGTTTCAAGCAGGTCAACGACTCCTTCGGGCATGCGGCGGGCGACGCGGTGCTGGCCCATTTCGCCGACACGCTCTTGGCGCAGACGCGCGACAGTGACGTGGTTAGCCGTCTTGGCGGCGACGAATTTGGCGTGCTGCTCGCCCACGCCAGCGTCGAGCAAGGCCGCAAGAAGGCCGATATTTTGGCCGAGACGCTCAAGGCGCAGCCGACGATGTGGCAAGGAAAGCCAATTCCCATCAGCTTTTCCTACGGCGCCTTCGAGCTCAAGGGCGATGACACCCCAGATCTCGCCATGGCTCGCGCCGACGAAGCGATGTACGCGCAAAAGAAAAACGGGCGATAGCGGGTTATTGTCCGCGTGGCGTTTGAACGCCATCTTTTGCGGACCGTCAGGTCCGAGCGGCCGACCGGCCGCCGCGCCATGTGGCGCGTAAAGCCCGCGTGGCGTTTGAACGCCAAAAATTACGCGATGATATCCGGCAGCAGTTTGTTCTCGATATTGGCGATTTGATCCTTGAGCTGAAGTTTTTTCTTCTTCAGCCTTGAGAGCTGCATGATGTCGTGCGTGCCTGCCAGTGCGTCGATCGCGGTGTCGAGGTCGCGATGTTCCTGGATCAGCTCGGCGAGCTTGGCGCGCAAGGCAACCTGTTCCGGAGCGGTGACTTCACTGGTCATCTTGTGCCTTACCCTTTGGCCGGGTTTTGGAAGGCGCCCAACGCTTGGCCGGGCCCCAATTATAGCCGAAACAATCAAGAATGCGTCCGACGAAATGATCGACCAGGTCCTCAAGACTATGGGGCGAGACATAAAAGGCCGGAACCGGCGGCAGGATGATCGCCCCCATTTCGGTCAGCGCCGTCATCGTCCGAAGGTGCCCGAGGTGGAGCGGGGTTTCGCGCACCGCCAGCACCAGGCGGCGGCGCTCTTTAAGGCTGACGTCGGCGGCACGGGTGAGCAGGCTCGCGGTCACGCCAGTGGCGATTTCGCTCATCGAGCGGATCGAACACGGTGCCACCACCATCCCCAACACCGGGAAACTGCCTGAGGCGATCACGGCGCCAACATCGGCCGCCGGATAATAGGCATCGGCCTTGGCCTGGACGGCCTTGAGGGTGAATTGCGTCTCCAAGCCGATGGTTATCTGGGCGGCCTTCGAAATCACCAGATGGGACTCGATGCCGAGGTCCTTACAAGCGTCCAATAGGCGAATGCCGTAGATCACCCCGGACGCCCCGGAGATGCCTATGACGAGACGCTGCTTTTTGTTGGTAGACACTTTATTTCCCATGGTCCCATGGTCTTTACAGGTCAGAAGGGATGGGAGGAAGAGCCTCGTGACAGAACGGTGACTTGGTGCTTTACTTTCATCACCGATAAGCAAGAGGTGCGTGAATGGCACTCCAGGGACATATCGAAGAGTTGTCCGAAAAGCATAAGAAACTTGAAGAACTTATCGAAAACGAGATGACCCATCCGGATTGGAACGAATACCGGGTTGCGGCGCTCAAAAAACAAAAACTCAGATTGAAAGACGAGATCGAAATGCTACGAAGCGACGTCCACTAATCGCTTCCGAAACGGCTTAAGCGCTGGTCGTCGGGGTGCTCGTCTGTGCCCTCGTGGGGCGGCTGCATCCGGGTCCGGATGAACGCGAACCACAGCGCGGCCAGCCCGAAGAATACGGCTGCTGCCACGAACGCGGCGCCCGGGAAATAGACCGGCGCTTTGGGGCCGGAAAACCAGGCGAACAGATTGCCAAGGAGCAACGGCGCGAACACGCTCGTCAGGCTGCCGCCGCTGGTCAATGCGCCTTGCAGTTCGCCCTGGCCCTTGGGGCCGACCTCGCGCGCCAGGATCGCGTTGAGCGACGGCATGACGAGACACACCAAGCCGAACGGCAGCGTCCAGGCGTAGATCATCCAGCCTTGGCTCGCGACGGCGTAGCCGAGGAACGAGATCGCACCACCTGCCAGTCCGATATAGACCGAGCGGTCCTCGCCGATGCGGCGGGACAAGCGCGGCAACGTGGAATAGGCGATCGCGGTGATCAGCCCGACCACCATCAGCGACAGACCGACCTCGCGCGGGCCCCAGCCGAATTTCAGCATGGTGTAATAGGCGAACACCGTCGGATTGGCGTCGTGCGCCAGCCGCATCAGGATCAGCACGCCGCACAGTGGCAGCACCGCCGGATAGCGCTTCAAGACGATCAACGCACCGAGCGGATTGGCCCGCCACAGCTCGAACTTGCGGCGATGATTGGCGGGAAGACTCTCTTTGAGGACGATGAGGCCGTAAAGGGCGTTGGCGGCGGCGAGCCCGGCGGAGGCGAAGAAGGGCAGGCGCACGCCGTAATGGCCGATCAACCCGCCCAGCGCCGGGCCGATAACGAAACCGACGCCGAAGGCGGCACCGATCATGCCGAAGTTCTGCGCCCGCTTCTCCGGCGGCGAGATGTCGGCGATGTAAGCCGATGCGGTGCTGAAGCTGGCGCCCGCCATCCCCGACAGGATACGGCCGAAGAACAACCAGCCAAGCGTCGGCGCCAGGCCCATGATCATGTAGTCGATGCCGATGCCGACGAGCGACAGGATCAGTACCGGGCGCCGTCCGAAGCGGTCGCTCAAATTGCCGAGCAGCGGCGCGAACAGGAACTGCATCCCGGCATACGCGAACATGAGCAGAGCACCGATGCGGGCGGCCTCGTCCATGCCGGTATGCGCCAGGGTTGCAATCAGCTTGGGCAGAATCGGCAGAATGATGCCGAGACCCATCACGTCGATCAGCATCGTGATGAAGATGAACGCGATCGCGTGTCGGTTCGTCGGCTGTGCGGTCATAGCCCCTTCCGCAGGTGAAACGGGGGCAAGCTGGCAGAGGCGCGGGCGCGATGCAATGCCGCGAAGGTCTCAGGCGGTGCGCACCTCGTACCACCTTTTGGTGCGGTTCACGATCGCAACGACCGACAGCATCACCGGCACTTCGATCAAAACGCCGACCACGGTGGCCAGCGCCGCACCCGACTGGAAACCGAACAAGCTGATCGCCGCGGCGACGGCAAGCTCGAAGAAATTGGAAGCGCCGATCAGGGCCGAAGGTCCGGCGACAGAGTGCGCTTCGCCGCTGACGCGGTTCAGCAAATAAGCGAGCCCAGCATTGAAGTAGACCTGGATGAGAATAGGAACGGCCAGCAGCGCAATGATGGCCGGCTGGGCGATGATCTGCTGGCCCTGGAAGCCGAACAGCAGCACCAGCGTTGCGAGCAAGGCCACCAGCGACACTGGGCTCAAGGCGTGCAAGAGCCGTGTCAACGCATCGGGTCCGCTGGTCGCGAGCAAAGTTCGTCGGATCGCTTGCGCGAGGATCACCGGAATGACGATGTAGAGAACCACCGACAGCACCAGCGTGGCCCACGGCACGGTGATGGCGGAGAGACCCAGTAGCAGGCCGACGATTGGTGCGAATGCCACCACCATGATGAGATCGTTGAGGGCCACTTGCGTCAGGGTGAAATGCGGCTCGCCTTTGCAGAGATTCGACCACACGAACACCATCGCGGTGCAGGGCGCGGCGGCAAGCAGGATCAAGCCCGCGATATAGCTGTCGATTTGCGCCGCTGGCAGCAGTGGGCGGAACAGCCAACCGATGAACAGCCAGCCCAGCAGCGCCATCGAAAACGGTTTGATCGCCCAGTTGATGAACAAGGTAACGCCGATGCCGCGCCAATGCTTGCCGACCTGGCCCAAAGCTGCGAAGTCGATTTTGAGCAGCATCGGAATGATCATCAGCCAGATCAGCACCGCCACAGGCAGATTGACCTTGGCAATTTCGGCCGCGCCGATCATGTGGAAGACACCCGGCAGCAATTGCCCCAGCGCAATCCCGGCAACGATGCAAAGGCCGACCCAAATCGTCAGATAGCGTTCGAAGGTGGACATCAGAACCCCAGTTTTTTCGCCATCAAGACGGCGCTTGTCGGACACAGCGACTTGGCTTGGCGGGTTGTGAGAATGGCGGTGGGCGCTTCGTCGCGGTCGCGGCGCTTGTAACCGATCTTGTCGAAGAACCCGGCGGCCGTTTTGGTGAGGAGCCAAGCGGTACGCGCGCCCTCGCGCATGGCGCGATAGGCAAGCAGCGGCACGAGATTGCGTCCGATCTTCTTGGTTTGAACGTTCGCCAGCACGACAACCGAGCGCAGCAGTGCGTCGTGGCCGTACAGCTCGTAGCCGCCGAAACCGACCCGCGTCCCGGCCAGGGTGCGATAGGCGAAGAACCGCCGCCCCGACTCGGCGAGATCCTCGACCGGCAGATCGCCCGCGCGCAAGGCCGCGATCAGCGCTGGGTCGTCGGCCGCGATCCGGTCATCGCGGAGGAATTGGGCGCCATCTTCCTTAAAGGCATCGTTGCCGGGCTGGAGCGGCAGCACATCGAGCACGACATCCGAGGGCCGGCACAGGGCGACGCCGCGTTCGCTCGCCACGATGGGGCGATTGATCAGGATTGGGTGCGCCACCATCGCATCGAGCAGTGCGGCCTCATCGGCGCTGTCGAGGCCAAGCTCAGCATACGGTGTCCCCTTCTTGCGGACGATGTCGCGCGCGGTGAGACCGGCACGGGCGATCAGGTCGACCAATGCTTCGCGCGACGGCGGCGTTGCGAGGTATTCGACCACGTCAGGATCGATCCCGAAGTGACGGATCAGCTTCAGCGTATTGCGCGAGGTGCCGCAATTGGGATTGTGATAGATGGTGACTGGGCTCATGGGTTGGTTGCACCTTCGCTGCGGCCGATATCCTTCAGCGCTTTGGTCAAGGCGATGCGTTCGATTTTGGCTAGCGGCAAGGCTGTGAACGCCGCGATTCTGTTCTTGAAATAACCGAACGCCCGCACGAACGCCGCTTTCCGTTCCAGATCGTTGCCTGCCATGGCGGCCGGGTCTTCGATGCCCCAATGGGCCGACATGGGTTGCCCGGGCCAGATCGGGCAGACCTCGCCGGCGGCGGCGTCGCAAACCGTGAAGACGAAATCCAAGACCGGCGCACCGGGAGCCGCGAACTCCTCCCAACTTTTGGAGCGCGCCCCTTCGGTTGGATAGCCGAATTCCTGCAGCACTTGCAGCGCCAGGGGGTGGACCTCGCCCTTGGGATGGCTGCCCGCCGAGAAGGCGCGGAACCGGCTCCCGCCGTCTTTATTGAGGATGCTTTCGGCGAGGATCGAACGGGCCGAGTTGCCCGTGCAAAGGAACAAAACGTTGTAAATCCGCTCGGTCATGCAGCACCTGTCTGATCAGAGTTGGAAGAATGCAACGGCGTAAGCGAGAAAGCCCAAGGCGCCGAACATCGACACGATGACGAGAAGGGCTCGTCCGGAGACCGGCGCTACCTCGCGGTCGGGGCCGCCGACGCAGCAGCCGCTCATGGGGACTCGCATCAGGCGCCTCCACAGCAGCAACCACCGCGCGGCTTGATGGCACGGATGAAGGCGCTGACGAACTTCTTGTCGATGTAAGGTGCCACGGTGTCGAAATCGACGCCCTTGTTCTTGAACCAGTCGCGGGCGACTTCGGCTTCATAGATCTGAGTGGCTTCGATGCCGATATGGGCGAATCCGGCGGCTTCGAGTTTGGCTGTGTATTCGACATCGGACAGCGCGCCGGCAACGCAGCCGGCCCATAAGAGCATGTTGTGGCGGATTTGTTCCGGCACTTCGCCGCGCACCACAATATCGGATACTGCGAACCGTCCACCGGGCTTCAACACCCGGAACGCTTCCCGCAGCACTTTGTCCTTGTCGCCGGAGAGGTTGATGACGCAGTTGGAGATGATCACGTCGACCGAATCATCCGCCAGCGGAATGACTTCGATCTCGCCTTTGAGGAATTCGACGTTGGTGAGACCCGAGCGGGCCTTGTTCTCAGCCGCCAGCGCCAGCATTTCGTCGGTCATGTCGAGACCATAGGCTTTGCCGGACGGGCCCACGCGGCGGGCCGAAAGCAGCACGTCGATGCCGCCGCCGGAGCCGAGATCGAGTACGGTCTCGCCGGGTTTCAGTTCGGCCAAGGCGGTCGGATTGCCGCAACCGAGCGAAGCCAAAACGGCTTTCTCCGGCAGCGAGTCGATTTGGGCCGCGTCGTAAAGCTGGGTCTTCGCTTCCTCGCCGCAGCACGAGGTTTCACCGGTGGTGCTGACACGCTTGGCGGCTTCGGCATATTTGCTACGAACGGTGTCTTTCACGTCGCTCATGGAAGGTCCTTTTCACAACAGGTGACATTCTTGGGTTCGACGACCTGATTACGGGTGCAGCATTCGGCATAGAGGAAGGCGAGCAGCTCCTGCAGCGCCGCATGATTGGCGGCATAGCGCAGGAACACGCCTTCGCGCTTGACGGTGATGAGGCCCTCGTTCTTCAGCTTGTCGAGATGATGGGACAGGGTGGAATTCGGAATACCGAGGTCTTCGCCGATCTCGCCGACCACCATGCCGACCGGATGCGCCGCGAGCAGCAAACGGATGATGCGCAAGCGTGGCTCCGTTCCCATCGCGGACAGCATGTCGGCGAAGCGCACGACTTGTTCCTGATCGTCGGCGGGCATACCAACCTCCATAATTTCTATGTTTCTACATATATCGAAATATAGAGTACGGCAAGTGGCAGGCAGTCGCAGCCGGACTGGTTACGGCAATGGGGACTAGAGCGCTTCACCGAAAAGTGGAATCCGGTTTTCGGCCAGGAAGCGCGACAAACAAAAGACTTAGAGC
This sequence comes from Alphaproteobacteria bacterium UBA1301, assembly GCA_002307725.1. Lineage (GTDB taxonomy): Bacteria > Pseudomonadota > Alphaproteobacteria > Micropepsales > Micropepsaceae > Rhizomicrobium. The sequence goes on from DBUB01000002.1 coordinate 379,501, forward strand.
GTTTCATCGTTTCTGTGAAACGGTGAAACGCTCTAAGACGGCGTAGCGAGGTCGAGTTTTGCGCGGGTTTCGGCTTCGACCACGTTCCACGGCCGTTTGCCGTCGAAAGCTATGCCGATCAGGATAAACTTGGTGAGGCCGTTGTCGGAAGCGAGCGGGGCGCAGAAGTATTCGGCCACCAGGTAGGATTTGTCGAAGGTGTCGGCGCGCAGGACGAGCCGCACCGGCTTGCCGGACAAGAGCGGCAGATCAGACAGAGCGTACCACCGCGGCAGGTATTTCTCCGGCACAACCTCATCGACGTATTTGCCGGTGAGTTCGCCGTAATATTGCACGATGCCGCTGCCCATCAGGCGTACCCGGTAGCGCCGCTGCAGGTCTTCCCCGATCCGTTCGTAGATGGCGATGTTGCGCATGAAGGGCTGCAGTTTGCGCGCTGTCATCGCGTTGCGCAGCGGTATGCCGTCCTTGGCTTCATCCCGCCACAGTGCGAGCAGATCCGACAACGTCGGGTTGTCAAAGGCGCAACTGGCGTCGCACAGGATCGGCCAGCCGCCCGCGGCGGCCGCCTTGTTGAAGGCGGAGGCGCTGGCAATCTCCGCGGGAAGATTTTTTGGTAAGACGGGCATACAGATCCAGAAAAATATAAAGTACTCGGATGATCGTGCGGAATGGGTTAACGCCGTACTTGCTGTGACGTTCGCGTACGGATTGTTTTAATGCAAGTCGCAATGCCGCGCCGAGGTTGCGGCCGCGCGCTTTGGGCGCAAACACGTGGCACATCGGGCACGATTAGGTTTTTTATCGCGATCCGCCGTGGCGCCGGCGCCAATTCCGGCCAGAACGATTTCAATTGCACCGGCGGCTGTAATCGGCATGGACGGTTGCCGCCGCGATTGCTAGGAAGGTGCAACCCTGGAGGGACAAGCGGGATGGTTGACGATACGGCGCGCGCCAAACGCAGCGGAGTCATTCGCCGAGGCTATGCCTGGATGATGGCAAAGGCGCAAGGCCCGCAAGCCTTGTGGGCTCTGGCCGCCTTCGCCTTTGCGGAAGCGTCGTTCTTTCCGATTCCGCCCGACGTCATGCTGCTACCGATGATGGTGGCCGATCGCAATCGCGCCTTCCGGCTGGCGGCGTGGTGCGCGCTATGGTCGGTGATCGGCGGTTGCTTCGGCTATCTGATCGGTATGTTCTTCTGGGACACCGCGGGGATGGCGATCATTCACCTGTTCCATATTCCCTTGGCGAAGGTCGATCATGTGCGCGATCTTTATCAGGCCAATGCCTATTGGATCGCGATCCAAGGCCTGACGCCCATTCCCTTCAAGCTGGTGACGATTTCGTCAGGTCTGGCGGGCGTGTTCTTCCCCTATTTCCTGTTCTTCGCGGCCCTGGCGCGTAGCGTGCGCTTTGTGGTGATCGAAGGCCTGCTGGTCCATTTCTTCGGCGACCAGGCCAAGGAGATTCTCGACAAGTACATGGAGGCCGCCCTGGTCATTTTCCTGATTGCGGTGGTGGCGGGAATTTTGGTGATTGTGCTGGTGTAGCCCTGCGCGACTCCGCTGGCCATGAAACCGCCGCAGGCGGGAGCGATGGATCGCCCTCATGGTGCAAAAACTGGCCTCTATCGCCGCCATTCTGTTCACGACGCTGATTTTTCTCGTCGGCAACGGGCTCTTGGGTACGCTGATTCCGGTGCGGGCCCATCTCGAGGGCTTTGCCACCGTCACGATTGGCGTGATCGGCTCGGCTTATTTTGCCGGCTTCCTGATCGGCTGCTTTACCGGCCCGCGCTGGCTCGCCCGCGTCGGCCATGTCCGCACCTTTAGCGTCTGCGCCGGGATTTGTGCCGCGGCCACGCTCAGCCAGTCGATTCTGGTCAACGAAGTGAGCTGGATTTTCTTGCGCGGCCTGTTCGGCTTCGCCGCTGCCAACATCTACATCACCCTGGAAAGCTGGCTTAACGACCGCGCCAAGAATGAGACCCGCGGGGTGATCTTCTCATCCTATCTGGGGGTCAACTTCGCCGGGTTGATGATCGGCCAGCTTCTGTTCGCCACCGCCAAGCCCTCGACCTTCGTGCTGTTCTCGATGGCGTGCATTTTTTACGCCCTGTGCCTGATCCCGGTCGGTCTCACCGATTTGAAACAGCCGGTGCCGGCGCCGGTGCCGAAGCTCAGGCCGTTCCGGCTCTTCAAGATTTCACCGGTGGGCGTGGCGGGCTGTATCGCGGTCGGGCTTGCCAACAACGCGGTGTGGACCATGGCGCCGGTCTATGCCCAGGCCGAGGGGCTGTCGAGCGGCGGCGTGGCGCTGTTCATGGTCGCCTTCACCCTCGGCGGCATGCTGGTGCAGCTACCGGTCGGGCGGCTGTCCGATCACATCGACCGGCGCTGGGTGATCGCCGGAACCTGCGCGCTGGCGGCAGTTGCGGGCGTTTTGATCGGGCTGTTCGGCGGCCGCGGCAACCTTCACGTCATGCTCATCACCATCGGTGTCTTTGGCGTTCTGATGCTGCCGCTTTATGCGCTGTCGGTCGCCCACGCCAACGACCGCATTCCGCGCCAGTCCTTCGTCGAGGCCTCGGCGACGCTGCTGCTTATCAACTCGATCGCGTCGGTGATCGGCCCAACCTTCGCCGCCGCGGTGATGGACCGCTTCGGCGCCCCGGCGCTGTTTTTCTTTACCGCGGCGGTGCACACGATGATGCTGGTGTTCACGCTGCTCCGCCTCAGCGCACGCGGCGGCGCTCAGGTGAAGGAACCCTTTGCGCCTCTGCCGCCAGAATCCACCGCGCTCGAACTGGATCCGCGCCAGGCCGGACCGAAGGCGGAAGAGATCGTTTAAAGCGCTTTCAGGAAAAGTGCCCGCGCGTTGCGCGCTAACTAAGAGTGGGCGTGCAAAGCACGCCGGGCGGTTTTCCGTCCGAAAACGCGACAATTAAAGACTCTAATTCAGCGTGACGGTCAGGCCTTCGATACCGAGCAGCGTCACCATGCGTCCGTCACGCACCGCGATGCCGTCGATGAAATTATCCCCGCCGCAGTGCATGATGTCGGGCGGCGGCTGGATGTCTTCGGCGCCGAGGGTGATGATGTCCGACACCGCATCGACCAGCAGGCCGGACTGCCGCGTGCCGGTGTTGATCACGATGATGACGTGTTTGGGTGTCACCTCAGTCATGCCGAGGCCAAGGCGCGCTTTGAGATCGACCACCGGCAACACCATGCCGCGCAGATTGATCACGCCGCGCACGTAATCAGGCACATGCGGTAGCGCGGTGGTATCCGTCCAGCCGCGGATTTCGCGAATTGCCATGATGTTCGAGGCGAATTCCTGACCGTTGGCGATGAAGGTGATGTACTGGCGATCGTCGCCTTGGCTCTCGTTGTCACGCATAGCGTCTCTCACAAATCAAATTGTGATGCCGCGACTGGGTGGCCGTGGCATCACAGGGTTCAGAACTCGGTCCAATCGCTGTCCGGCGCGGCCGACGCGGCGCGGGATGCGGCGGAGGTAGCAACACGCCGGGCGCCCCCCGTTGCCGGGCGCGGCGCCTGAGGCGCCTGGCGGGCATAGGGTTTTTTCGGGGCGGCTGCAGCCCTGGCTGTCTCGCCGACCGCAAAGAAGCCCACCAGATTGGAGAGGGTCTTGGTCTCGCCGGCAAGATTGCGTGAGGCGGCGGTCGACTGTTCAACCATGGCCGCGTTCTGCTGGGTGACCTGATCCATTTGGCTTACGGCGGCATTGACCTGCTCGATGCCGGTCGACTGCTGTTCGGCGGCCATCGCCATCTCACTGACCAAAGCATTGATTTGCAGCACCTGATCGACGATGCGCTTCAAGGCCTCGCCGGATTCGCCGACGAACTTGACGCCGTTATCGACGTGTTGGCCGGAGGTTTGGATCAGCGCCTTGATCTGTTTGGCCGCTTCGGATGAGCGCTGCGCCAGGGCGCGCACTTCGCTCGCCACCACCGCAAAGCCCTTGCCCGCCTCGCCGGCGCGCGCCGCTTCGACCCCGGCATTGAGGGCCAAAAGATTGGTCTGGAAGGCGATCTCGTCGATCACGCCGATGATGTCGGTGATCTGCCGGGAGGACTGCGCAATGGAGTCCATGGCATGGATTGCGGTTTCGACCACGCGGCCGCCGTCTTCGGCTGCCGCTTTCGCATCTGTGACGCTGTGCGAAGCGTCCTTGGCATTGGCCGCGGTCTTCTTGACGGTAGCGGTGATTTCTTCCAGCGCCGCGGCGGTTTCTTCGAGGGAGGCTGCCTGCTGCTCGGTGCGGCGCGACAGGTCGTCGGCGGCTTGGCTGATCTCGCCGGCGCCGGTTTCGATTTCGGTGGTCGCGCCGAGGACTTTTTTCATCGTGTCCTGCAGCCGCGTCATTGCCTCGTTGAAGTCCCGCTTCAGCTTGGCGAAGTCGCCCGTCAGCTCGGCCGCGACGCGATGGGTGAGATTGCCCTTGGCGAGATGGTCGAGGCCAGCGCCGATCGAAGCGACGATCACCTGGGTCTGCTCTTCCTTGGCGCGCTCGGCTGCCGCGAGTTGGTTTTTGAACCCGGTCATTGCTTCGGCGAGCTGTCCGATTTCGTCGGCCTGATCGGCATGCGGCACGTGAGTCTGAAGATTGCCGGCGGCCAATTCGCCCATTGCCGTGGTCATATTGCGCAGCGGCGCCGAAATCGCCCGCATCAGCGCGTATCCGGCTGCGGCGCAGAAGGCGATGGCCAGCGCCAGTGCGATGAAAATCAACAGGCGGGCGTTGCCATAGACGGTTTGGCTCTTGTCGGCGGCCGCTTTGCCCGATGTCTGGTTGAAATTCATGTCGTCGTCGGCAGCGGCAATAAGCACGCTGAAGGCAGCCTTCATCGGGCCTTGAAAGTAAGCGATGGCAGCGTCCTTGCCCTGGGTCTTCAGAATCTCTTCGACCTTGGCCTGCATCGGATCGTAAGCGGCGCGGGCGGCGACGATTTTTTCGGCCATGGCCTTTTCTTCGGCCGTGGTCACTGTCGGCAGGTATTTGTTCCAGTTCTCGTCGGCTTGCGGCAGATAGATTTGCAGGTTCTTGACCTGGGCCGCGTGCTCCTCGTCGGTCGTTGCCATGACGTAATTGCCTTGGGCGACACGGTAGCGCGTCATGAAATACTCGTACCGGCCGAGATCGGCGATTGCCGGCATCCAGTTGGTGGCGATGTCGGCGGTCGCGTCGTTCATTTTGGACAAACTGCTGACCGCAAACAGCCCCAGCGCGGCCGTCACCACCAGGATGCAAGTGAACACCCCAACGAGCTTCTTACTCACAGGCAAATCTTTGAACCGCATCGTATTTCCTCCCCGGCGCCGGTGTTTGTACGTCCCCTGCTTTCACCGACTGCGGGTGGAGATTGGTCCGTAAACTCTTAAGGTCAGGTAATAGTAAATGGCGCCTACAAGTGCGGTTCAGAGCCTCGGCGCAACGTCAGGTTTACATGGCAAATCAGGCGCATAGCCGGTTAATCCGGCGCTCCGGAGAACCGCTTCAGCAATCGACTGGAACTGCTCCAGGAATTGGCTTCGTTGTGCTTTTGAGAGGCAGCCACAACACCCGCAATAGTAGGTGCCGTAGGGGCGCTGGCCCGCGACAATCCACCACACTTTGTCTCGAATCCGATTTTGGGGGGCAAAAGGCGACCGAAGCCCGCACGCCGTAACGAAAAACGGCCGGAGCGACCCGGCCGTTTTGTTTCAAGCTTCGCCGTCTTCTGGCGGCAGTTCGGTTGGTTCTTCGGCCGGTTCCTCCACCGGCGCTTCGGCTGCCGGAATAAGCTGCGAGGTGCCCGGGCCGTCGTTCAGCGGCAGAATGGTGGTGCCCGCCTTGGCGGCGCGTTTTTCGGCCCGTATACGTTTGACCTCGGCGCGGCTGACCGCCAGGTCGAGTTCGAGCTGGCTGCACAGGCCCAGGGTCACCGGATCGACCGCTTTAATGTTGGTGGCGTTCCAGTGCGAGCGCTCGCGGATTTTCTGAATGGTCGCCTTGGTGGTGCCAATCAGCTTGATGATATCGGCGTCGGGCATTTCGGGATGGTTGCGCAGGATCCAATAGACCGCATCGGGCTTGTCCTGGCGCTTGGAGACCGGGGTGTAGCGCGGCGCCTTCTTCTGCTTGACGATCGGCATCTTGTGCTTGGGCGGCGCCATCTTGAGGCGGAGCTTGGGGTTCTTTTCGGCCTCTTCGATCTGTTCGCGGGTAAGCTGACCGGCCGAGACCGGGTCCATGCCCTTGATGCCTTTGGCGACGTCCTCGTCGGCGATGCCCTTCACTTCGAGCGGGTGCAGGCCGCAGAAATCGGCGACTTGCTCGAAGGTGAGCGAGGTATTGTCCACCAGCCAAACGGCGGTGGCTTTGGGCATCAGAGGCTTCTGCGTTTCGGCGACCATGAAAAATTTCTCCCTTTGCCGGGGAAGGTCGTCAACCCTCCACCCGACCTCGTAAAGCTCAAGCTTTCGAGGAATAGCGAAGGTTGTAGCCGGGCCGGGCCCGGAAGGGAAGGATTTTCACCCGCCCGCCAACCCCTTTTGCGCTCCTGGCGCGATTAACGGACTAGAATAGGGCGGCAAGAGGGGTTTCATGCCGGCGGTCACGATCCGTATACCGCCGAAAGCCCCCGCTGATCTGGATTTCGACCACTAGGCCGTCAGCAAAATCTTCCCGAAATGGCCGCCAGACGCCATCAGGGCATGGGCGGCGCCTGCTTCGGCAATTGGAAAAGTGGAGTCGATCACCGGTTTGAGGGCGCCGGTTGCGATCAGCGGCCACACGGTTTTGAGCAGCGCATCGCGGATGGCGCGTTTTTCGTCCAGCGTCCGGCCGCGCAAGGTGGTCGCTGCGAAGGTGAGGCGCTTGGCAAGCATCGGCGCGAAGTTCACCGTTGCCGTGGTGCCTTTCTGAAATGCGATGTTGACGATCCGCCCCTTTAGCGCGGCGGCGTCGAAGTTCTTGCCGATATAATCGCCGCCCACCATGTCGAGGATCACATCGGCGCCGCGACCCTCGGTGACGTCCAGCACTTCTTCGACGAAATCCTCCGTATGATGATCAATGGCGAGGCTGGCACCGAGCCGCTCGCAAGCCTCGCAGCGCTTCGCCCCGCCTGCGGTCGTCAGCACTTTCGCCCCCAGGGCCTTGGCGAGTTGGATCGCAGTGGTGCCGATGCCGCTGGAGCCGCCGTGAATCAGCACCGTCTCGCCGGTCTTGAGTGCTGCCGAATCGATCAGATTGGTCCAGGCCGTAAACAGGGCTTCCGGCAGTCCCGCCGCGTCTGCTAGCCCGACGCCCGCGGGAACCGGAAGGGCGCAAGCCTCGTCGGCCAGCACATAGTCCGCATACCCCCCACCGGTCAGAAGCGCGCAAACCGGCGCCCCGGCGGCGAACGGCGCACCGGCGCCAGCCTCTGCCACCGTGCCGGAAACTTCCAGGCCGAGTGTTAACGGCGCGCCGGGCGGCGGGGGATACTTTCCTTGGGCCTGCAACAGATCGGCGCGGTTGACGCCGGCGGCGGCAACTTTGATCAACAGCTGATGCGGCCCAGGTTCCGGCGTTTCGATGTCTGTGAGCTGAAGCTTGTAGTCGGGACCAGGGTTTATGATCGAGATGGCACGCATCGGAAGCCTCTTGGTATCGCACAACAAACCCGCGGTGGACTGTTCCAGTTGCGCTCTTGCAGCACAGCGTTTGCTTGCTAAAACTAACAGCGTTCGAGAAGGACGCAAACTGCCATGGCGATCGATCCCGAAGAGCTGTTGCCGCGCAAAAAGGCCTCCGAAATCGTGCTCGGCGAAGACCTTTCGGCGATGTCGGAATTCGAGCTCGATACCCGCATTGGCAGACTGGAAGGCGAAATCGCCCGCTGCCGCGAAGCCATCACCCATCGCCGGGCGACAAAAAACGCCGCGGATGCGTTCTTCAAACGGTGATGTTGGCGCTGCGTTTTGCTCGCATCCGCGACAACACAATCCTTAACGGGATCATCATCATTAATATCGACAGCTATGCGTTGCCGCGCTGCCACCGGCTATAGTGTTAACTGGCGGAATGAGGCATCACCCATCTTGCACGACGCCCGTGACTTGATAGCTTGTACGCGTGTTGCGTGATGGGAGCGGGGCGTACCGATGAACACTCTTGAGGATGATACCATTCGCGATTTCACGCTGCAGTCGTTCACCGGCTCGGCATTGTTCCAGCACACCTTCGATGAAGGCATGAGTTTGGTCGAAGAGACCGCGCGCTACCTCGATGGACCGGGGCGCGAAGAACAGCGTCATCTGCCGCGCAAGACTGCGATGCTCTACGCCGGTGAATCCATGCGCGTGACCACGCGCCTGATGCAGGCGGCCTCGTGGCTGCTGGTGCAGCGCGCGGTGTACGAAGGCGACATGAAGGTCGAGGACGCCCAGAGCGAACGTTATCGTCTCGGCTCGAAGGAAATCTGCTTCGGCGGCGGTCCGGTCGACGGCCTCGAGGCGCTGCCCGAGAAGCTGCAGGATCTGCTCGCGCGCAGCGACGAACTTTACCGCCGTATCGCACGTCTCGACGACGTCTTGTTCGGCAAGGCCGAAGTCCCCGCCGGTGCGCGCGGCGCGCAGGCGATGCTGGAACAGGCGTTCTCAGGGCAACAGTAAAAAGCGAAGTGCGAAGTGGGACAAGCGCCCTGTTGCGGCTGTTCGCGCATACCAAAAAGGGGACCTTTCGGTCCCCTATTCGCTACTCGCGAAATTTACGACTTCACGAAACTGCCGAACTTCTTGTTGAAGCGGGTCAGACGGCCGCCGCGGTCGAGCAATTGCTGCTGGCCGCCGGTCCAGGCCGGATGGGTGGAGGGGTCGATGTCGAGGGTCAGCTTCTGGTCGGTCGTGCCCCAGGTCGTGCGCGTGCGATAGGTCGTGCCGTTGTTCAATTGCACGTTGACGAAATGGTAATTGGGGTGGATGCCCTTTTTCATAGCTGACGGCCTTCTTTCGTCCAAAGAGGCGGGGCTTATAGGAGATCGGCCCCAGCCATGCAAGCGGCGCCCGCCAGTGCGGCGCGCGGTTTAAACCTCGGCAACACACCCTATATTGGGAGTTCACCTTAGGGGCCCCAGCTATGGCGCAATCAGGCGCGGAATACGCCGAACAGGTGCAATACGTCGCACAAAGCCGGGCCAAAGGGCGTTCCCTCAAGCCTTTGAAGGCGCTGGTTCCTTTCCTGAAGCCCTATCGCGGGCGGATCGGGCTGGCGATGCTCGCCCTGTTAACCTCGTCGGCCGCCACTCTGGTTCTCCCGGCCGTCTTGCGCGGACTGATCGACAAGGGCTTCTCGGCCGCCCAGATCGCCGCCGTTTCCCACTATTTTCTGCTGTTTCTTGGCGCCGCGGCGGTGCTCGGGGCGGCGACGGCGACCCGCTATTACTTCGTCACCTGGATCGGCGAGCGGGTCATTGCCGATTTGCGCAAAGCCGTGTTCGACCATGTGCTCGACCTGACCCCGGCGTTTTTCGAGGTGACGCGCACCGGCGAGGTGCTGTCGCGGCTTTCCGCTGATACCACCCTGATCCAGACGGTGGTGGGCTCGTCCGCCTCGGTCGCTTTGCGCAATGTGGTGATGTTTATCGGCGGTCTTGCCTTGATGTTCGTCACCGACATCAAGCTCACCACTCTGGTCATCCTGGCGGTGGTGCTGGTGGTGATCCCGCTGATCCTGTTCGGCCGCTGGGTGCGCACCTTGAGCCGCCAGAGCCAGGACCGCATTGCCGACACCTCTGCCCACGCGGGCGAGACCCTGAACGCGGTCGCCACCGTGCAGGCCTTTACCCGCGAGGATTACGAGCGCACCCGCTACGCCGATGCCGTGGAAGATTCCTTCGCCATCGCGGTGCGGCGCACCTATGCCCGCGCCGGCATGACCGCCGCGGCGATCTTCGGCATCTTCGGTTGCATCGCCGCCGTCGGCTGGGTGGGGGCGCAGAGCGTGATTCATGGCGCCGGTGGTCCGCCGGGTTTGTTTGCCCATGCCATCAGCGTTGGCCAATTGGTGCAGTTCATCTTTTACGCCCTGTTGGTGGCAGGCGGCGTCGGGGCGATCAGCGAAACCTGGGGCGATCTGCAGCGCGCCGCTGGGGCGTCTGAGCGCTTGGTCGAACTTCTCACCGTGCCGCCGGCGATTACCGCACCGCGCCATCCCCAACCTTTGCCGGTCCCGGCCCATGGTGCGGTGCGCTTCGAAAATGTCGAATTCCGCTATCCCACGCGGCCCGATAGCGCTGCGTTGAACGGCTTCTCGCTCGCCGTCGATCCCGGGGAGGCGGTGGCGCTGGTCGGCCCTTCGGGCGCCGGCAAATCGACCGTGTTTCAGCTTCTCTTGCGCTTTTATGCGGCGCAGCAGGGCCGGATTTCGTTCGACGGCGTCGATATTGCCGCGGCCGATCCGCGAGCGGTGCGGCGCGCCATTGCGATGGTCGCCCAGGATCCGGTGATCTTCTCCGGCTCGATCGCCGACAACATCCGCTACGGCCGTCCCGAAGCGAGTGATGACGAGGTGCGCGCCAGCGCCGACGGGGCCGCCGCGCTCGAATTTGTCGAGAAATTGCCCGACGGCTTTGCCACCCTTCTCGGCGAACGCGGTGTGACGCTGTCGGGCGGCCAGCGCCAGCGCCTGGCGATTGCCCGCGCCATGCTGCGCAACGCCCCGCTGCTCCTGCTCGATGAAGCCACCAGTGCCCTCGATGCCGAGAACGAACGCCTGGTGCAACACGGCCTCGCCAATCTGATGGAGGGGCGCACCACCCTGGTCATCGCGCATCGCCTCGCCACCATCCAGCGCCTGAAGCGCATTGTGGTGATGGATCAGGGCCGGGTGGTGGATCAGGGCAGCCACGACGCCCTTGTGGCCAAAGGCGGACTTTACGCGCGGCTGGCCAGCTTGCAGTTTTCGGGGGCAAGAGGGGAATGAGGATGCGCAAAAATCCGTGGCGCCGCATTGCCGTCACCGTCTCGGCGATGCTGGTCGTACTGCTGCTGGCGGCGAGCTTCCGCTATGTGCAGAGCCGCGGCTTTTTCGCATCCGTCGAGGATAAGACACCCGCCGCCTGTCATGCGGTGGCGAAGATCGCGGGCGTGAGCGCGATCGCGCCGGATCTGCGCGATGATGTTGTGTATATCGCAACGCGCCAGGGCGAGGTCTACGCCTATCTCAACGGTGTCGTGGTCAAATTTTCCGGTGTGCCGAAAGATTTTCACCCGCTTGCGCTGTCGGTCAACCACCCCGCACACGATACTTCCCGGCTGTTTGCTGTTTTTGCGCACGGTGACGGCACCTATGCGATGGCGACATTCGAAGTCGGGGCCGGAAAACTGATCGAAACCGGCCGTCTCACCACCGATCAGCTTACCGATCCGGCCGATTTGGTGGCCTCCGATCCGTTGCGCTTCTACCTCGTCAACCGCCATGGCAGTCGTAGCGGATTCGGCCGCTGGCTCGATGATGCATTTCTGATCCCGCGCGGTGAGGTGCTTTTTTTCGACGGCATGAAATTCATTCCCGTTGCCAACCGGCTGAATTCACCCAGCGGCGTTGCGGCGTCGCCGGATGGCGGTCACTTGGTTGTTGCCGAGGAATTGCCGCGCACGCTGGCCAGCTTCAGCCGCAACGTGTTCTCCGGCGCGCTCGATAATGCCGAGCTCATCCGTCTGCCCGCCGCGCCGACCAAAATCTCGGTGGCGGGGGACGGCAGCTTGATCGTCACCGCATGGCCGAAGCGCGGGACTGGCGCGGTCTATCGCGTGCGCCTCGCCGATGGCGTGCCGCAACCGGCCGAGCTGCTCTATTCGACCAAAAGCGAAGAAATCACCGCCGCCGCCGAATCCAACGGCCATTTGCTGATCGGCTCCGAGAAACAGCTGCTCGATTGCAAGGAATAGCTGTCCGCTTTGTGGGGGTGTCGAAAGGTGCAGCATTTCGCGTGGGGGTGATTCTGCCGCCCCGTACGGCCCCGGTCGCTCGACAGCGATATGGCTTCACGGTATACATCCTATAGTTGCGATTCTGCTTGAGGGGGTTGGGATGGCACATTTACGGTTGTATATTCGCCAAATTGGTTTGCTGTTCGGGATGTTGCTGCTTGCAGGATGTGCCTCATTCCGTGGCGCGCCAGAGCCGATCACGGCGGCCGATGCGATCGATCCTGCCGTCTGCCCCAGTAATGCTGACGTGCTAGCCTATTACCGGGCCGATGACGCCGCACGCAGCGGTCTAGCCCAGGACCAGTTCCGCGACTTCAAGATCAGCGCTTGCATCGCCGCGATAGACCTCAACTATGCCGCCTTTCTCAAGGAACTGCGGCGGCAACGGATCGGCACTACGCTTGGCGGCGACCTTGCCGTTCTGACACTTAGCGGCATCGCCGCGGTGGCCAATGAAGGAACCGCTAATGCGTTGGCGGCGGCATCGGCGGGCGTGGTCGGGGCGCGAGTGGCGATCGATAAGGACCTCTACTTCGAGCAGACGCTGCCGGCGCTGGAATCGATCATAGCGGCGAACCGGGCCCAAGTTCTGCTCCAGATCCGTACCCGGCAGGGCGGCACGTCGCCATACACGCTGGCCGACGCGCGGATCGACATCCAGGCCTACCAGGAAGCCGGCAACGTCGACAACGCGATCAAGGGCCTCAATGGGATCGCCGCCAAGGCGGATAGCGACGCCGCACAGAAGTTAGCGGCGTTCCGGGCCAAGCCGCTGGGAGAAGCCGTTGTCGACCACGCCTCGCGCATGACCGATTACATCGCCAAGCTGGTGGGCGCCAAGGATGGGGCAACAAAGCTAAAGGCATTGGCTGTCGCTTTCGCGATTGCCATAACGGACGGTCAGAGCGACCAGAAGATCGCCAACGCCATCAGTTCCGCCATCACCCACAGTGCCTATGACGGAACGCTCGACAAATCCTACGACAAAATCAAATCGGTCGATCCCGAAGCCGCCAAGGAGTTAGCACCCCGATGAGCGATCCAGAAGTCTATTCCGTCGATAAAGCTGCGACCCTCGATGCAATCAATCAGGTGGTACGGCAGAATGAATCCATGCTCGGCGCGCTGATCGCCGTCGCCAATGACGGCACCCAAACGCTGTTGACCTTTGAACGCGATCCGCCAAAGCCGACTCAGAAGGCCCGTCTGCTGCTCACGGTTGGCGGCACGGCGGTGATTCCGCCGGGCTCGGTGAAGGTGTGCGAGGGCACGGCGCTGATCACCGGGCAGAAAATTGACGTGGTCGCCGTGCGTCCCTGACGGCCCAATAAAAAGGGCGCTTCACGCGAAGCGCCCTTTTTCTGCCCCCTGGTATTTCGTTTACACCGCGATGGCTTCTTCGGTCGGATCGCGCAGCACATAGCCGCGGCCCCACACGGTTTCGATGTAGTTGTCGCCGTTCGTAGCAGCGGCCAACTTCTTCCGGAGCTTGCAGATAAAGACGTCGATGATCTTCAGCTCGGGCTCGTCCATGCCGCCATAGAGGTGGTTGAGGAACATTTCCTTTGTCAAGGTCGTGCCCTTGCGTAAGGAGAGGAGTTCCAGCATCTGATATTCTTTGCCGGTCAAGTGGACGCGCTGGCCGTCGACTTCCACGGTTTTGGCGTCGAGATTGACGATCAGCTTGCCGGTGGTGATCACGCTCTGGCTGTGGCCCTTGGAGCGGCGCACCACGGCTTGAATGCGGGCGACCAGCTCGTCCTTATGGAACGGCTTGGTCATATAGTCGTCGGCGCCGAAGCCGAGGGCTTTTACCTTTGCTTCAACGATAGCGTTGCCGGACAGAATAAGCACCGGCGTTTGTACCTTGGCGACGCGAAGGCTCTTCAAGACCTCAAAGCCGCTCATATCGGGAAGCTGCAGGTCGAGTACGATGATATCGTAGTCGTAGAGCTTGCCGAGGTCGATCCCCTCCTCGCCCAGATCCGTCGTGTAGACGTTGAAGCCCTCCGACCGCAGCATCAACTCGATGCTACGTGCCATCGCGCTATCGTCTTCGATCAAGAGCACGCGCATGTCAGACCCCTTCGGTCATGAAGCCGGCGATCCTGTTTCTGCCGGACTGGTTAACCACTCTAATAACGGTAACCGGCAATGGTTAATATCCTCTTTTTATCACCGTGAAAGTTTCAGTAAATACGAACAGGGCTTAACGGCCCTTCAGGAACCTGTCCGGATTGTGATGGGCATCCCATTGATTCAATTTATTAACTTTACCTCGACTTAAGTGCTTGCCTGCAAGATGCGGGCTTCAAGGCGCGCAGAAAGGTCGCGGATGCAGTCTTTAGAGCAGGAAATTGAAGCCATTGCCCCGCTCAGGCGGTTCGGCCGGGTGGCCCGGGTGGAGGGCCTCATGGTTGAGGTCACGGGGGCGGCAGGCGCTGTCAGTATGGGCGGAACGGTGCGTTTGACGCCGTCTTCGGGGCCCTCGATTCCGGCCGAAGTCGTGGGTTTTCGCGACGGTCGGGCGCTGGCCATGCCGATGGGCTCGCTTGACGGTATGACCTTGGGCGCACGCGCAGATTTCGAACCGGGCGTTGCCACGATCTTCCCCAGTACGGGCTGGCTCGGGCGCATTCTCGACGCCTTCGGCAACCCGACCGACGGGCTTGGACCGCTACCGCAGGGCTCGACCCCTTATCCGATCAAGGCGCAGCCGCCTGCGGCGCAATCACGCAACCGGGTCGGCGGCAAGCTCGATCTCGGGGTTCGCGCCCTGAATGCCTTCATTACCTGCTGCCAGGGCCAGCGCATGGGCATTTTCGCCGGCTCCGGCGTCGGCAAATCGACGCTAATGGCGATGTTTGCGCGCTATTCGGAAGCCGACGCCATTGTCATCGGGCTGGTCGGGGAACGCGGCCGCGAATTGAAAGAGTTCGTCGAGGACGATCTCGGCGAGTCCGGCCTCAAGCGTTCCGTCGTGGTCGCTGCCACCAGTGACGAGCCGCCGCTGGTGCGCCGCCAGGCCGCCTACACCGCCATGACCATCGCCGAACAACTCCGGGATCAGGGCCTCCATGTGCTTCTGATGATGGACTCGATTACGCGTTTTGCCATGGCCCAGCGCGAAATCGGCCTTTCCGCAGGGGAGCCGCCGTCGTCAAAGGGGTATACGCCGACGGTTTTCGCGGAATTGCCGCGATTGCTGGAACGCGCCGGTCCGGCGCAAGAGGGATGCAAGGGTTCGATTACCGGCCTGTTTACCGTGCTGGTCGAAGGCGACGATCACAACGAGCCGATTTCCGACGCCGTGCGCGGCATTCTCGACGGCCACATTGTGCTTGATCGTGCCATTGGGGAACGGGGACGATTTCCCGCGATTAACATCTTACGTAGCGTCAGCCGTACCATGCCGGGATGCAACAGCGCGCGCGAACGCGAAATTGTGGCGCAATCGCGTAAATCGATAGCCGCCTATGAAGACATGGCCGAACTGATACGTCTGGGTGCGTACAAATCTGGGACAAATCCCGAAGTCGACCATGCCGTCACGCTGCATCCACTTTTCGAAAAATTTCTGACACAAAGAAAGGATGAGCGGTCCTCGTTAACCGAAGGGTATCAGGAGTTAGGCACAATACTCGCGGGTGGGAAAAGGTAAGACGACATGAAGAAACAAGATACGCTTCTCCGTCTTCGGCGCTTCCGCGTCGACGAATTTAAGCGGCGCCTCGCCACGCTCGATGGCATGAAAGCCGACATGGAGAAGAAGACTGCTGATCTCGAAGAGAGCGTCGCGCGCGAACGTCAACGGGCTGGCGACACCGACATCGGCCGTCTGGCGTTTCCCTCGTTCCTCAAGTCGATCGAGATTCGCCGCGAGAAACTCAAAGACACGTTGCGCGAACTCGAGCGCGAACGCGCCAGTTGCCAGGAAGAGCTGACGACCGCTTATCAGGACCTCAAGAGTCTGGAATTCGCCAACGAGCAGCAGGAAAAGCGCCTCGCCGAAATCGAAGCGCGCCGGGCGCAGTCGCGCCTCGACGAAATGGCGCTGGTGCGCCACCTGCGTAAGCATGCGCTCCGGGTGGGCTGAGAAACAGGCGAGTAGCGAATAGCGAGTAGGGGGGGCTGCTCGCTTTTTTGTTTTCCCTATTCGCTACTCGCTATTCGCACTTCGCCCCATTAAAATCCTGCCCCAGAGTCATTTGCCTCGGGGGACCGTTCATGTCGATTTCAGATACGCTTGCGCCGCTGATCGGGCGGCTGGCCTTCGGCTGGTTCTTTCTCACCCAGGTGGCGATCTACGGCGGCAATTGGGATAGCACCATCGACCTGATGACCTTTCGCGGCGTGTCCGGCGCGGCGTTCATCCTGGTGCTGACGCTGCTGCTCATCACCATGGGGGCGATCTCGCTGATCTTCGGCTACCACGCCCGTTATGGGGCGCTGATCCTCTTCACGTTGACGATGATCGCGACCGTCGTGTTGCACGATTGGTGGCGCATCACCGACAATCCCGCGCAACGCGCGACCGAATTTGAGCTGTTCGCCTGCCACTTGGCCATTGCCGGCGGGCTGTTGATGCTGATCGGCATGGGTCCCGGCCCGGTGGCGATCGACAACCGAAATCGGGGCGGCGGCAAGAGGTAAGGCGCGTCGCCTTCCCCTTGCATAACCGCTGATGCGCTTCGGCTTGGCAGCCTTTCTATTGCACCCGATAAATCGTGCTGCCATGCGCGGGCAGGGTGACATTCAGGATGCCGTTCGGCGTCTGCGTGCGCTTGCCGGTCCATAGATCCACCAGGGCATGTGCCCCATTCTCGACGGGGGCGGTCACCTTTAGGCTCTTGTCGCTGATATTGAAGACCGCCAGATAACGCGTCGGCTTCTGCCGTGAACCCGCCAACGCCATCCAGAATCTGGCCTTGGATTGGCTTTCATCAGCCGCCATCTGCACCGGATAACTCTCCCACGCCGTCTGGTTGACCGCGATCACCGCCTTGTTGGTGAGCAGCGTTTTCAGCCCGTCATCCAGCTTGGTCAGATTGGCACCCAGGATCAGCGGCGAGCGGGCGATCGCCCATAGCGTGAACCAGGTGCGAGTTTCGTCGGCCGTCAGCCGGGACTGGCGCGGCTCGCCCCAGCCCGGATGCGGCGTCAACGATCCGAACGGCAGCATGTCGGCATCGGGCCAACTGCCGGGTTTGGCATAGGCGTGCCACTCGGCGAGTTTCTTGAAGCCCGTCAGAATCCCGTTCGGCCACGCCGCTGGGGCAAAATCCCAGCCGTCCCAGCTATCGTCGGCAATGCGCCACAACTCGGACAGCCGCCCCACTTCTTCGGCATGGGTAATATTGGTCGGCCCCGGTGACAAACTGAGCACGATCCCGCGGCCGCTATGGGCGATGGCGTCGTGCACCTGACGGATTTCCGTCGCCTTATAGGGGTGGTCGGCGATGCAATCGATCTTGATGTAGTCGACGCCCCAATCGGCATATTGCTTGACCATCGAGTCGTAATAGGCTTGCCCCGCCGCGTTATCGCGAACACCGTAATTGCCGTCGTCCCACGAGCAAAGATCGGATTTGTCGGCCGCCTCGCGCGATCGGAAGTGCGAGCCCGCAATCGGTAAGTCCGCGTCCACCGCGTCTTTCGGAATGCCGCGCACCACATGCACGCCGAATTTGAGCCCAAGGCCGTGTACCCAATCGCCCAGCGGTTTGAGACCTGCGCCGCCCGCCGCCGAAGGAAACCGCGCCAGCGACGGGATCAGCAGGCCGTGCGCGTCGAGCTGGTATTTGCGGTCGGCCAGCTTGGCGCCGTTCGGATTGTCCATGTACCAGCCTTCGTCGATCACCGCGGTGGTCCAGCCGAGCGATTTCATCGTCGCCAGCACAGCTGTATTGGCCTTGAAATCGGCCTCGGTGATGGTGAGGCCATAGGCGTCCCAACTGTTCCATCCCATCGGCGGGGTAGGCGCGAGCTTGGCATCGCCGGCGAAGGCCGCGGCGGAAAGGGCAGCGGATAACAGCAGGGCGTAACGGAGCATGGGTTTCCTCATCTTTTTTAGTGCGCCAGCAAAACATCTTTGGTCTCGCCGGTCGAGACATGCACGCGGCGCATCAGCATGCCGCCTTCATCCATCCCTTGCGCGCGCTCGCGCCAAGTGACGGTAGCGACCAGATAGTAATCGCCATCGGGCAATTCGCTGAAGGCAAATCGGCCGCGGGCATCGCAACGGGTGGTTTTGACGGCGGCCTGATAGCGCGGGTCGTCATTGGTGAAATCCGCCGGGCGCCCGCCGGCTAGAAGATTGTAGCCTTCTTCGCCGGAGCCATAGAGGTGCATCATCCGCTCGCGGGCATAGGCCGAGACCGGAAACAGCATCACCGGCAAGGCGGCACAGGTCTTCACCGTGCCACTATAGCTTCGCACGATGGCGCTGCCTTCAATGGTGTTGGTGCCACGGCCCACAAACCAAGCCACCTCCGTAGGATCAAACCGGCTTTGCAGGGTTACCGGCTCGCTGGAACAACTGGCCAGGATCACACCCGCAACGGCTAGAACGGCTTTCGATCTCATCTCACCCCCCAATGAAATGTCTATCATTGGTAGCAGTCCGGCGGGACGGGGTCCATCGGCCGCGGCTTGCTGCCCGTCCGGCACGTGCTAAAAGGCACCCCGAAAAGTGAGGGCAAGATGGCCAAGCGCGTTCTCGGAATCATTGGCGGCAGCGGCGTTTACGACATCGATGGGCTGGAATGGTCGGAATGGCAGACCGTCCGGGGTCCGTGGGGCGAGGCCTCCGATCAGCTTCTGTTCGGCCGGTACGGCGGGGTCGATATGGTGTTTTTGCCCCGCCATGGCCGCGGCCATGTCCAGACGCCGACCTCGATCAATTACCGCGCCAACATTGACGCCATGAAGCGCGCCGGCGTCACCGACATCATCTCAGTTTCGGCTTGCGGTTCGCTGAAAGAGGAACTGCCGCCCGGCACCTTCGTGATCGTCGATCAGTTCATCGACCGCACTTTCGCCCGCGAAAAATCTTTCTTCGGCCCCGGCTTGGTCGCCCATGTGCCGCTGGCCCACCCGGTCTGCCCGGC
The DNA here is from genome assembly GCA_002307725.1 of Alphaproteobacteria bacterium UBA1301. GTDB lineage: Bacteria > Pseudomonadota > Alphaproteobacteria > Micropepsales > Micropepsaceae > Rhizomicrobium. The sequence continues at coordinate 398,597 of DBUB01000002.1, forward strand.
GCTTGCCACCGCCTTGGAGGAAGCCGCCACAACCGAAAACATCCGCCACGCCCGCGGCGGCAGCTACCTCTGTATCGAGGGGCCGCAATTCTCGACCCTGGCCGAATCCCACCTCTACCGTACCTGGGATTGTTCGGTGATCGGCATGACCGCGATGCCGGAAGCCAAGCTCGCGCGCGAGGCCGAGATTCCCTACGCCCTGGTGGCGATGGTGACTGATTACGATTGCTGGCATCCCGAGCACGAACACGTCACCGTCGATGCGGTGATCAAAGTGCTGACGGCCAATGCCGCCAATGCGCGCAAACTCGTCTGCGCCGTGGCGACGCGCCTTGGCCCCGAGCGCCAGCCTTCGCCGCTCGGCCTCGAAACCGTGCTCGACGTCGCCATCATGACCGCCCCCGACAAGCGCGATCCGTCACTGGTGGCCAAGCTCGACGCGGTGGCTGGGCGGGTGCTGAAGAAGTAACCGAGGCCATTTTCTTCTTTCGTCATGGCCGCCCTTGAGGCGGCCATCCAGCCGCCGAGCGTCGGCGAGGCGAAAAGACTCTGGTTGGCCGGGTCAAGCCCGGCCATGACGGTGGGGGTTGGCCCGCCACCAAACTAGCGCAGCGCCGAGGAAATAGCCGATCGGATAAGTCCACGGCACGACCCGCAGCCAGCTTTCTGGCACGAGGTAAATGTCGCGCACCCAACCTGCATGCTGGCCGATAAGCACCTGCGCGGCGTTTTGCAGCGGGCAGGTCCAGCCGTTCGCCGCCATCAGGATCAGATTCGCCAGCGGCCAGACCAGCGCGAAGATCAGGAGTTTGTCGGTCTTGGGGCGGTGGCGGCGATAAGCGGCCCCAAATAGATAGATGAGGCAGAAGGTCGAGACCGCCCCGATCAGGGTGTGAACCGCCATTAGAATGTGCAATAGAGGGACCGTCATCGTGGCCGGGTCCTCTCGGCGCACGCGGCCATGAGCCCTGTCAGGAGCCTGTACGAGGCATGGATTTCAAGCCCTATATCCGCACGATTCCGGATCACCCCAAGAAGGGGATCCAGTTCCGCGATGTCACCACATTGTTCGGCAACCCGCGCGCCTTCCGGTCCGCGGTGGATGCTTTGGTGCAGCCTTATGCCGGTGTGAAGGTCGACAAGATCGCCGGCATCGAGGCGCGCGGCTTCATCCTTGGCGGCGCGGTGGCGCATCAGCTTTCCACCGGCTTCGTACCGGTGCGCAAGAAGGGCAAGCTGCCCTGGAAGGTCCTCTCCGAGGAATACGATCTCGAATACGGCAAAGATAGCATCGAGATTCACGTCGATGCGGTGAAACCGGGCGAGCATATCGTGGTGGTGGACGATCTCATCGCCACCGGCGGCACCGCGTTTGCGGCGATCAAACTGCTCGAGCGCGCCGGGGCCAAGGTGGTCGGCTGCCTGTTCCTGGTCGACCTGCCCGATCTCGGCGGTGCCGGCAAGCTCCGCGCGCTCGGCAAAGACGTAACGACCCTGGTCTGCTTCGAAGGGGATTGAGCCGGCCTGTCATCCCCTGCCCCTTCGGACGCTGCGCGTCCTTCGGCCGGGGACAAGTTTGATTGGGTTAATCGCTCGTCAGGGGCATCTCATGAAACTCTACTCGAACCCCGCCTCGCCGTTTGCACGCAAGGCGCGCATTGTCGTGCGCGAATTGAACCTCACCAAGGTGGTGGAAGAGGTCAATGTGCCGCGCGAGGGTCTTGGCGATGCCTTCCGCAGCATCAATCCGCTCGGCAAGATACCGGTGCTGGCGTTGAAGGACGGCTCGACGCTCTTCGATTCGCCGGTGATCTGCGAGTACCTCAACGATCTTGGCGGCGGTAAGTTCTTCCCCGGCCGCTCGCTCTTGCGCGAGAATTCCGGTCATTGGCGGGCGCTGACCTTGCAGGCCCTCGGTGACGGCATCTGCGACGCCGCGGTGGCGCGCAATGTCGAGGTGATGCGCCCGAAAGCGTTGCAAAGCGAGGCCGCCATCCAGAAATACCTCAATGCGGTCATGGTCTCGCTCGACGTGCTGGAGCACACCCGGTTCACCGCCAAGATCACCATTGGCGAGATTACGGTCGCCTGCGCGCTGGGCTACCTCGACTTCCGGCTGCCCGAATTGGCCTGGCGCGAGACCCGTCCGAATCTGCGCGACTGGTACGAAAAATTCGCGCAATATCCCGCCATGAAGGCAACTTGGCCGGTGGCGCTGGCCTGACACGGAGAGACGGACATGCGTTGGTATCTGCCGGGTTTGGCGGCCCTAACTTTTATGGCGGCAGCGCCAGCGGCGACACCTCCCAATATTTCGTCCGTGGGCCTGGAAGTGCGGTTCGTGGTGCCGTGTCAGCCGGGTGATCCGATCTTCGTGCCGGTCGGCGGGGCCGAGGAACTGTGCCTCGCCCCTGACAAGGTGTTCGACGGCTCGGCCGTGGTGAAAGTGCAGCGTTATCCGGTGCTGCCAAAGGCCGTGATGGAAATCACCGCTGCCGCCTCCGACCGGCTTTACGATATGTCCTACGGCAAAATCGGCGAGCGTCTTGGCTTCGTCTTCAACGGCCGGCTGATCTTCGTGCCGCTGATTTATGAACCGGTGAAGACCAAAGACCTTCAGATCAGTCTCAAGAACGATCCCGACGACGTCGATGCGCTGGTCGCCGCGTTCCCGGGAGCCGCCGCCACGCCATGAAGAGTCTGCTATGAAGATTCACGGCCGCCCTTACCGCACCATCTGGACCCGTCCCGACGAATCGGTGGAAGTCATCGATCAAACCAAGCTGCCGCACCGCTTCGAAACCGTGGTGCTGAAAACGGCCGAAGATTGCGCCGAGGCGATCCGCAGCATGGTGGTGCGTGGCGCCCCCTTGATCGGTGCCACTGCGGCTTACGGCGTCGCCTTTGCTATGAAGCAGGACCCGTCGTCGAAGGCATTGATTGCGGCGCTCGATCTGTTGGGCTCGACCCGTCCGACCGCCGTCAATCTCAAATGGGCGCTGAAGCGCATGCACGATGTGCTGCACGCCAAGACCCATGGCGAGCGGTTTGCGGAAAGCTGGGCGGAAGCTGCCGCCATCTGCGACGAGGATGTCGAAGTTTGCCGCGCCATCGGCGCCAACGGCTTGAAAATCTTCCGCGCCGCCGCGGCGAAGAAATCCGGCACCTTCAATGTGCTGACTCATTGCAATGCCGGCTGGCTGGCCACCGTTGATTGGGGCACGGCGCTGGCGCCGGTCTACATGGCGTTCAACGAAGGCCTCGACATCCATGTTTGGGTCGATGAAACAAGGCCGCGCAATCAAGGCGCTTCGCTCACTGCTTACGAACTCGGCGCCCATGGTGTGCCGCACACCATCATCGCCGACAATGCCGGTGGCCATTACATGCAACAGGGCAAAGTCGATCTCTGCATTGTCGGCACCGATCGCGTGACGAAGAACGGTGATGTCGCCAACAAGATCGGCACCTATCTGAAAGCGCTGGCGGCCAAAGACAACGGCGTGCCGTTTTATGTTGCGTTGCCATCCTCGACTCTCGACATGAGCCTTGCGCAAGGCTCCGATATTCCGATCGAAGAACGTTCCGCCGACGAACTTTTGAAAATGACCGGCCGCCTTCCCGATGGCCGCCTCGCCACGGTGGAGATCGCCGCTCCCGGCTCGCCCGGCGCCAATCCCGCCTTCGATGTCACCCCCGCCCGTCTCGTCACCGCCTTCATCACCGAACGCGGCGTCTGCGCAGCGAATGAAGCGGGGTTGAAGGGTCTGTTCCCGGAACGCACCTGACAACGATTTCATCGCCGAATGGCCGCGGCCTGCCTTATGCTGCTACCAGGCATGGGGGCTGGAATGCGCAAAACTGGCGTCGCCATATTGATTGGGCTGTTGTCGCTCGCAGCGTCGCCGCCAGCCCTGGCGCCCGAAGCGGCCAACGAACTCATCGCCGCCATCGATATTCTTAAAACTCGCCACATGAACCGCGATCGGCTCGATTGGTCGCGTGTTGAAGCGGCGGCCTTCGAATCCGCGAAAGACGCCAAGACGGCCGCCGACACCTATCCGGTGATTCGCGATATCATCAAGCAACTTGGCGAGAAACATACGCGTCTGTTTTCCGCAGATAATGTTAAGGCACGCCAAACTGGCGCCAAGGTCGGTGACGCCGTGCCGCCCTATTTCAGCGCGCCGGAATCGTGGCGACTGGCTGTACCTGCCGCGTTGTTGCGCGTACCTGGCTTCCAAGGCACCGAGGCCGACGATCGCACCTACGTCGCGACCTTGCGACGTGCTCTCAAGCACTATGGTGATGCCGGCATCTGCCGTTTTGTGCTGGACCTGCGCGGCAATTGGGGCGGCAATATGTATCCGATGCTCAACGCCGTGAAGTCGTTTCTTGGCGCGGAGCCCTATGGCTATTGGGTTCTGCCGCACGGCGATAAGATGGCTTGGGCGATACCGGATCACCCGCTCGAAAACCACGGCGCGGCGAATTATGCCGAGCCCGCCCCCGATCTTTCGCGGGCATGGGTTGCCGTACTTCTTGATTCCGAAACGGCGAGTTCCGGTGAGTTTACTGCGATGGCCCTCGAAGGACTGCCGCACATAAAAAGTTTCGGCGGCGACACGGCGGGCTATCTCACCGCCAATGAACCGATGGCTTTGCCGGATGGTGCCGAAATCACCGTCTCGACCAGTTGGGCTACTGACAGACTCGGGCGGTCGTATCGCGAGGTTATTGCGCCCGACGACAAGGAGCCGGGCGGCCAGCCCACCGTCGATTCCGCGCTCGCTTGGCTGAAGACACAGTCCTGTCGCTGACACTTTGCTGTCGCGATGAGCGGGTGTTAGCGTCCCGCCTTCGGAAGGCGGGGGCTGTGTATGCGCACGGGTTATATTGTTCTGATTTTGGCTGTTCTTTTGGCCGCGTGGCGGTTGCAGACGCCAACCCCGGAAGCCGTCAATGCACCGGCGGCTGTTTTTTCCGCTTCCCGCGCCTTCACCGACATCGCCGCCATTGCGCAAAAGCCCCATCCCGTCGGCACTGCCGAGCATGAGCGGGTGCGTGAGCTGATCGTCGCCCGCCTAAACGCGCTGGGACTGGCGCCCGCACTGCAATCTGAACGTTCGACAGCTCTGTTCCGCAACCTGATCGTTTCGGCGCCGGTCAGCAACATCATCGGCACGCTCAAGGGTAAGGACCCAACCAAGCCGGCGCTGCTGATCATGAGCCATTACGACAGCGTGCCGGATTCGCCCGGCGCCGCCGACGATACCGCCGGGGTCGCCACCACGCTCGAAATCGCTCGCGCCTTGAAGTCGGGCCCGCAGCCCGCGCGTGACGTGATCTTCCTCATCACCGACGGCGAGGAATTGGGTCTGATGGGCGCCAGCGCCTTCTTCCATCACGCCTCGCTCGCCGCCCATGTCGGCGCCGTGATCAATTTCGAAACCCGCGGCGACAGCGGCCTCGCCAGCATGTTCGAGACCGGCCCCAACAACGCCGATGCGGTGGCGCTCTATGCGGCGCACGCTAAGCGTCCATCGGCCAATTCGCTGTCGCGGGTGATCTATAAGAACATGCCCAACGGCACCGATCTCTCGGTGGCGTTGGAAAAGGGCCTTCCCGCGCTCAACTTCGCCTTCATCGGAGATGAGGCGGCCTATCACACCCCGCTCGCCACGCCTGCCCATCTCGATCTCGGCAGTGTGCAGCATATGGGCGATCAGGCTTTGGGCGCCGCGCGTGCCTTTGCCGAACGCCTTCCCGCCCAGAACGCCGATGCGGTCTATTCCGACGTTCTTGGCTTCTTTGTGATCCAATATCCCTTGTGGTTCGGCTGGGTCGTGTTCGCCGCCGCTGCCGCACTGGCGCTCTACGGCATTTGGGCGGCGCAGACGGTCGCACCCGCGGCGTGGGGACGCGGCATCGTCGCGGCGCTGCTCGCGCTCGCCGTCCCCGCGGCGGCACTGATCGCGGCCGGCAAGTCGTTCGGCGACCTCAACCATTTCCTGCGTCTGGCGCATGTCGATCTCCTGCTCGCGGGTGCGGCCGCCCTCGCCCTCGGGCTGGCGCTCGCGATTGCCGTCTTGTTCACCCGCCGCAAATTCTACCCCGCCGCGTTGTGGCAGGTTTTGTTGCTGCTGCTCGTCGTCCTCGGTGGTGTGGCTGAGGCCTTGGTGCCGGAAGCGGCCTTTGTGCTGGTCTGGCCGGCTCTGGTCGGCGGCGTCATGGCGACGGTGCGGTTCGAGATTTATCGCGGCAAAAAAGGATTCCTGCCGCTCGTAATCTGCAGTGCGCTGGCGCTGGTGTATCTGGCGCTGACGATCAGCTTGGGCGCGTTCCTGTTCACTGCGCTCGGGGTCGATTTGCCCGTTGTCATGATTCTGCCGCTGCTCACCGGCCTGCCGGTTCTTCTGCTCCTGCCGCAATCGCGCAAATCATCCGCCTGGGTGCCGCTGACCATCGCCGCCGCTGGTGTTGTGTTGTTCGCCTATGGCCGGTTTGCTGGTCCCACCGCCGACCGTCCCGTGCCGGCGCAGGTGCGCTACGTCAAGGATCTCGATTCCGGCAAGGCTTATCGCGTCGCGTATCTCAATGCGCTTGATCCGTGGACGCAAGAAGCCCTCGGCCAGCCGCGCCAGGAAGCGCTGCCGTGGAGCGATGGTGCGAAAATTTGGTGGTCCCCGGCCGACGTGGTCAACGTGCCCGACACCGATGTGATCCTGCAGCGCAGCGGCGGCAGCTTGGGTATCTTTGTGGCGCCGCGCCCGGGGGCTTATTCCGTTGTGGTGTCGCTGCGCAGTGAGGACAAGCTTGCCGGCTTTAATTTCGACGGCGTCAAGGTTCCGGCTGTTGCGGCGGGCACCTGGCACGACATCCGCTATTATGCACCCGGCCTCGATGGCTTTTCCTGGATCGTCGCGGCCCCCACGAAGGGCAAGATCGAGGTCAAGGTCACCACGCTCTATCAGGCTTGGCCGAACGGCGCCGCGCCCTTGCCGCCGCTGCCGCCGGAGCGGATGGCCTTCGGCAACACCGCCACCACCGAAACCGTGAAACGCCGCGTCTGGACGCCGTAACCACCGCGCCTCAGCCGCCTCGCCGGATGCGCCGCCACTTGACGAACCGCGCTACGATTTACGCTCAACATGAGTCTGGCGAGCGGCGCTGCCAATCCCGCCTTCGACATAACCCCGGCGCGCCGCGTCATGGGGTTCATCACCGAACGAGGCGTGTGCGATGCCAACGCGGCGGAGCTGAAGGATCTGTTTCCGGATCGTTGACTGCAGTTTGCGGTGTAACGGCCCTCGTCGTTTCTGCGAATTGTTCCGCAGAATTTAGAACCGTTTAACGCCGCCAAACTAACGCCGCCACATCTTCGCAAATCCTTGCCCTTTGCTTCATCGGTTCAAAAACATGTGCCGTTAGCGAGAGCCTCCTTCTTGGCATTTTGCCGGAAAGCGAAAAGCGAGAGTGTGCGTGCTATGAGTTGCGTGAATTTGAAGCGATGTTTGTTTTCTTCCCCGGCGGCGTTGCTAGCGCTTGCAGTTGCCTTCCCAGCCCATGCCGAAAGCAGCGATGCGGCCGGAGCCGAAAAAATCGAAGCCGTTACAGTGACTGCGCAGCGACATGAAGAAAAAGCGCAGAACGTCGGAATCGCGCTTAGCGTGTTCTCGCCGGAAGACTTAGCAAAGAAGAACATCCGCACGGTCAACGATCTGCAATATACTGTGCCGCATTTCGAATACGATCCAGCCTATGGCAGCGGTCAGGCGCAATTCCGTCTGCGCGGGGTGGGCTTCTGGACCTACAGTTCTAACAACGCCTCGCCGGTCAACGTCTATGTCGACGATGTCGCTTTACCGGTCTCCGCGATGACGCAGTGGGCGTTTTTCGATATCGCGCGTTTGGAAGTCTTGCGCGGGCCGCAGGGCACACTTTACGGGCGCAACACCACCGGCGGTGCGGTCAATGTCATCACCAACCGCCCCACTGATGCTTTTGCCGCCGGCGCCCAGCTCTCGTACGACAGCCATAATGCCATGCATGGCGAAGGTTATGTCTCCGCTCCGATCGACAACACGTTGAAATTCCGTTTGTCGGCTTTCACCAATCAGGGCGGTGCGTGGCAGAAAAATCGTGAAACCGGCGAAAGCCTCGGCGACAAAGACATTGCCGCTTTCCGTGGCCAGTTGGAATGGACTCCGTCCGCGCGCGTAGACGTTCTGTTGCAGGGCAATTGGGGCTATGACCACTCCGAAGGCGATGGCAATCACCTTCTGTCGGCCGCAGGCGGTATTTCGGAAGACCTAAGCCCGGCAACCACCAGTTGGGGCGGTTCGGAGGTTTTTGAGAGCCTGACTGGCATTAAGCCGACCGACAAGCCGAAGCACAATTCGATCATGCAGGGCGTTACCTTGAATGCTCATGTCGATCTTGGCTTCGCAGATCTTTCCAGCATCACTGCTTACAACTATCTACATCGGCGCGAGTATGGCGATTGGGATGCCACGGCCTATGCCTACGGCGGCACCTATTTCAATACCAAGGCTGGCGTGTTCTCGCAGGAAATTCGCCTGTCCCACTCTGACGGCCCGCTGTTCTGGCAGACCGGCATCTATTACTCGAACGAAAAAATCGATGAAGTCTTCGATTCAGATTTCATGGACTCGCTCGGTTACGTAACCGAAACTACCTATCAGCAGCACGTCAATGCCGTCGCCGCGTTCGCCCAGGTGGAATATCACCTCACGGACTCTCTGAAGATCACCGGCGGTCTGCGTGCCGAGAGCGAACTGCGCAAACAGCAGAATTACCTTACCAGCTCTAAGTCAACGGTTGCTTCATCGCTGAGTGGATTCGGCACCCCGGTCAACAAGCGTCTGAACAGCGAACCGCTCACCGGCAAAATCGGGATTGATTACAAACCGGTCGAAAACGTCATGCTTTATGCCAGCATCAGCAAGGGCGTGAAGTCGGGCGGATTCACGGCGTACAATGTCCCGAACCGCGATGCTCTACCGCCGGCCAAACCGGAAACGCTGTTAGCCTATGAATGCGGGTTCAAGAGCAACCTGTTCGGCGATTCGCTACAATTCAACGGAACCGGTTTCTATTACGATTATCGCGATCAGCAGGTGCAGTCGGCGATCTGGAACCCCTCCAGCGGCGCGATTGGTACACTCATCAACGTACCGAAGTCCCATATCTGGGGCGTTGAGTTTGATGCCTTGTGGCATCCCGTGCCGGCGCTGACTTTGAGCCAAAGTTTCGGCTACAAGGAAGGCTTCTACGACGACTTCAAAAATGGTTTGGATAATACGGCAAGTAACAAAGCCGGTTATGCCGTCTATATCGATCGCTCGGGCGTCAATATCGGCTTGCGCCCCATCAGCTATATGGGGTCGCTGTCTTATACCTTCGACTTCGGCGACTATGTTGTCGAGCCGGAGTTCAATTACGACTTCCGCTCGCGCTCGAAATCACTAGTGACCCAGAACCAGATCGGCTCCTACTGGCTGGCCAACGCCAATATCACACTGACGCCAAAATCCTCGCCGTGGGAGTTCACTCTGTTCGGGCGCAACCTGCTCAATCAGAAGTACGACATGAATACAAACAGCTTCATCTCCATCAAGAATCCTGGCGCCACCAGTCGCCAGAGCGTCAATATTGCACTGTCCGGCGAACCTATGACCGTCGGTGGCCGCATCAGCTTCACGTATTGATTTCAATTGGCGGAGGGATGGTTGCCTTTCCCCTCCGCCTCTTTTATTGGCGAAGATTGGGCGGCAACGGCCGCTTAGATATTGAACCGGAAGTGCATCACGTCGCCGTCTTGGACGACGTAGTCCTTGCCTTCCAGGCGGAATTTGCCCGCTTCGCGCGCCCCTGCTTCGCCCTTGCCGGCGACGTAATCGGCATAAGCGATGGTTTCGGCGCGGATGAATCCGGCTTCGAAATCGGTATGGATGACGCCCGCCGCTTGCGGGGCGCGGGCGCCGTTCGCCACCGTCCAGGCCTTGGCTTCCTTCGGTCCGGCCGTGAAGAACGTAATCAACCCCAACAAATCGTATCCGGCGCGGATCAGACGATTAAGGCCGGGCTCTTTCAAGTCCAGGCTGGCAAGAAATTCTGTCCGCTCTTCCGCCGCCAGTTGCGCCACTTCCTCTTCGATGCGGGCCGAGATCGTGATCGCCCCGGCGCCTTGGCGCTTGGCCATTTCCTCAGCCGCGCGCGTAAATGCATTGCCGGTGGCGGCCGAAGCCTCATCCACGTTACAGGCATAGAGTACCGGCTTGGCGGTGAGCAGCTGGAGCTGGCGGAAGGGTTCGCGTTCGTCCGGTGTCAGTTCGGCACCGCGCGCCGGCTTGCCCTCGCGCAGCAGCACCACCGCCTTCATCATCAGCGCAAGCTGTTCCTTGGCTTCCTTCTCGCCGGAATGGGCCCGCTTTTCGAGCGGCTTGATGCGTTTTTCCATGCTGTCGAGGTCGGCCAGCATCAGTTCGGTCTCGACCGTGTCGGCGTCACTGACCGGATCGATGCGGTTCTCGACATGGGTGATGTCGCCATCCTCGAAACAGCGCAGCACATGCACGATGGCGTCCACCTCGCGGATGTTGGCGAGGAATTGGTTGCCGAGACCTTCGCCCTTGCTGGCGCCGCGCACCAAGCCGGCGATGTCGACGAACGTGATGCGGGTCGGCACGATCTGGGCAGAGCTGGCGATTTTCGCCAGCGTCTCGAGGCGCGCATCGGGCACCGCCACGTCGCCGACATTGGGCTCGATGGTGCAGAAGGGATAATTGGCGGCCTGCGCCGCGGCGGTTTGCGTCAGGGCATTGAAAAGAGTCGATTTGCCGACATTGGGCAATCCGACGATGCCGCACTTGAAACCCATCTGTCTTATTCCGGTTTTGGCCCCGGGCCTTTGGGCCCGAGTTCTTTTGGTTTGTGTTCGGGCGGATGCAGGATCAGCGCCACTTGATTCATGAAGCCGATCATATCTTGGGTCGCGAAATGCGGCGCGGCTTCGGCAATCGCCGACAGCATCGGCACCAGCCAGTCTTCATCGCTTTTCGCGAAATTGGCCAGCACATGACCGACGACGCGGTCGCTGCTGGCGGGATGGCCGACGCCGATGCGGACGCGGTGATAATCGGGGCCCAGGGTGGCAGTAATCGAGCGCAGGCCGTTGTGCCCGGCATCGCCGCCGCCAGTCTTGGCTTTCAGCTTGCCGGCGGCGAGGTCAATCTCGTCATGGATGACGACCAGCGCCGACGGCAGCAGCTTCAAAAATCGCGCCGCGGCGCCAACCGAGGTCCCAGACTCGTTCATATAGGTCATCGGCTTGAGCAGGAACGTCTTACGGCGGCCGAGCTTGCCTTCCGCGATCTGGCCCTGGAATTTGGCGCGCCACGGCCCGAAATCGTAGCTCTCATGGAGCGTGTCGACCGCCATGAAGCCGACGTTGTGGCGGTTACGGGCATATTGCGCCCCGGGATTGCCGAGGCCAGCGATGAGAAGCGGCGTATCCGCCATGAAACGACGACCCTAAAACGCGAAAGGCGCGGCAGCACCTTGCGATGCTCCGCGCCTCGCAATCCCCAAAGGATTACTTCTTTTTCGGCGCCTCGGCAGCAGCCGGGGCCTTGCCACCAGCCGGAGCCTTGCCACCCGCAGCCGGAGCTTTGGCACCAGCGGCCGGGGCCTTGCCACCGGCGGCCGGAGCGGCACCAGCAGCCGGAGCAGCGCCAGCGGCCGGAGCGGCGGCCGTTTCTTCGGCGGCCGGAGCAGCAGCAGCGGCGGCAGCGGCAGCGGCAGCCGCGCGGGCTTCTTCGATCACATGCGTCGGGGCGACGATCGAAGCCAGCGTGATGTCCTTGTCCTTGATCACCGTATGGGCGCCTGGCGGCAGCGTCACATGGCTGATGTGCAGCGAATCGCGGATGTCCATCGTGGACACGTCGCAATCGATGTATTCCGGGATGTGCTCGGCCGGGCAAACCAGCTCAAGGGTATGGCTGACGATGTTCAGCACGCCGCCGCGCTTGAGGCCGGGCGACTTTTCCTGGCCGTGGAAGCGGACCGGGACGGCGATGCGGATGGTGGCGCCTTCAGGCAGGCGCATGAAATCGACGTGGACCGGGCGTTCGGTGACCGGATCGCGCTGCAGATCGCGCGGGATCACGCGGGTGACCTTGTCGCCTTCCTTGAGGCGGAGCAGCGTGGTCAAAAAGGCGCCCTTTTCCAGGCACAGCGCCAGCGAATGGGCATCGACCGCGACGTTTTCGGGCTGGTCGTGGCCGCCATAAATGATCGCCGGAATCTGCCCCTTCAGGCGGATCTGGTAAGCCGGGCCTTTGCCGGTGCCCTGACGCGGCTGAACGGTGAGTTCCTGAAGTTCGCGCATATCGGTAAGTCCCTGAAATGACAGCAAAACGCGCGAGAGCCCTGGGTTCTCACGGTCGCGAAGGGCTGGCTTGTAGCGGATGGCAGCCGCGAGCGCAACCGGAGTCGGTTTTTAACCCCATGGGTGCGGTGAAATTGCCCGGGGGGTGGCGGGCTACTGTTTCCGGTCGTCAAGCACGTCTTCGACGTACAGCTTCTGCACCAGCACCCAGACGGCGACTGTCAACGGCGTCGCCAGAATTGCGCCCCAGATGCCGAATAGCGGTGCGAACGCCAGGATGGCCAAGAGGTTGAAAATCGCCGGCAGCGACACCGCCCAGCGCTGCAACAAAGGCTGACTGACATAGGCTTCGATGGTCAGCGCCACGAGGTAAACCAGGCCCGCATAGAGCGCCAGAATCGGCCGGACGCTGAAGGCAAGCAGAAGCCCCGGAATCATCGCCACCACCGGGCCTATATAAGGTACGAACACCGCCACGCCCGACAGCACCGCCAGTGCAAACGGCAGCGGTACGCCAATCGCCCACATACCGACAAAGGTCATGATGCCGAGCAGCAGCATGTCGAGCGTCATCCCAAGCATCCAGTTTTTGAGCGCCTCGCCAATGGCTTCCAGGATCTGGTGCGCGCGCATGCGCCGCCGCGGCGGGGTCAGCCGGATCACGCCGTTGATGTACAGCGGCGGATCGGCCGCGAAATAGATGCCGACCACGATCATCAGCAGCGCTTCGCCGAGGCCGCCCAGGATACCGCCGGCCCAGGGCAGGGCCGCCATCAGCCGTTCGGCCGGGTCACCGCCCGATTGCAGTGCGCCGAGAATTTGCCGGCCGAGCAGGGTCTCGTTGAGCCAGTCCTTGGCGGCCAGCAGGGTCTGCGGCAGCCGGTTGGCCAGCGCGGAAAACTGGTGGCCAGCCATGGCGCCGAAAAAATAGAAGAATCCGATAGCGATCGCCGTGATGTTCAGCACGGTATAGAGTAGCGCCAGCCGGTCGGAGACGCGCAGAAGCTTGCCGATCGGGGCGGCGAGGTTGCGCAGCGCCACGGCCACCACGATGCCGCCGAAGGTCAGGATCAGGACCAGCGACACCTGCCACAACACCAGCATCAACCCGATCACCAGAACGACGATCAGAAGACGGCGCACGAACACGGCGTCGGGGGAGGGCTGGTGCGGGATGGTTCCCCGTGGGGTCTCGAGGTCTGGATTTTCCATGGCGCTCACCGATTCGGGGTCAAAGATACACGTTTTTCGGCGGACGGCCTTGCCGATTCCCTGGCTTCGGCGATAAGTGCCTTGAATTCCTTGGCTTTGTGTCGGGTGGCTTACGATGCCGTAGGGGTGAGCAGCAGATCGTGCCAATCGTCCAGCGTGGCGTAATAAGAGACGAAGCGCGCCAGCCGCGCCAGCTGCGCCGCCGTAAAGGGCGGAGCGGTGTGATGCGGCCGTTCGCGATTGCAGCGGAATTTTTCACGCTCGCGCCACACCGCATCGATCGCTGCCTGACAGGCTGCAAACGGCTGGGGTGTGCGCGCATGGGCCAGCATGAGTTCCAACTCGTCGGCCGGCGTCGCGCAGAAATCGGCATAATCGGTGAACAGCACGCGCCCCGGTGTTTCGTCGGCATATGTCTTCCAACCGGCATAGAACTGCGCGTACCACGGCCCCATGAGGTCGATCAGCACGTCGGCGCGTTGCTCCGGCGCCATCGTCATGAACCCCGTCGGCAGTAAAAAGGAAAACCCGATCGGCATGCCGGGATCGTCCTCGATCATGGCCAGCAGACTGCGCAGGCTGTCGGCAATCGCGCGCCGCATCACGCAGGGACGGATATCGAACGCGTCGAGCAAATGACGATTGGCGGTCGCTGCCGGCATGTGCACATGGGTGACGGCGGTGTTAGCGGTGAGGGTGCCGCGGAAATAAGCGAGCAGCCACGGCAGATACAGGCTGGCGTCGCGACCGCCTTCGGCATGGGTGAAGCGCATCAATTGTCCGCCCACGGCTTCGATTGCCGCTGTTCGCAGGAAGGTGCCGGCCGAGCGGGGGGCAAAGGCCAGCAACACCAGCGGGCGGCGGCGGCCGAGATCGCGCGCGACCGTGAGCAGTTCGCCTTCGAACAGCCCGTCGATGCGTGGCGAGGTGAACAGGGCCGCCATCGCGACGGAGCCTAGAACCGCTTCGGGAGAGTTTTCCATCGCGTCAAACCTAAAGTGCTTTGCGAAAAAGTGGAATCCGATTTTTCGCCAAATCGCGCGCTACGACAAAAGCGACTGCTTCAGACATTTTGACACAATTACCCTCACCTTGAGGGCCAGGGCTATCGCATTTGCTCGTCCACCTCGGTGTCAGCGCCCGTGACGGCGGGCGACCCAGGTGGTGTTGCTCGGCTGTCGACGCTCAAAAATGAGCAATTCCTGAAGCATCGGTGCTGCGAACCTTTGAATCGGAACTCTGATGAACGCGATTGCTTCGCTGGTCAGGGGCAGACCGGAGACGCCCGTATGCCTGATGCCGTCGTCGGTCTCCAGGCGCGCATCTCATTTACCAATTCTGTTCATCTACATGAACAAATGCACTTGCATCGCATCGGCGTAGCGATTGACGCAGGCGCTTGAAATCGTACGTATCGCTTCCCATGTTCATGACGTGTTGTTTTTGGAGTGTGGACAGCAAGAGGGCGCGCGGCGACGGTCGCGGCCAAGCGAAGATTTTTGCGCGTTACGTCATACCGGTGAAGGCTGCGGCGCGCGCAGCCGTGGGACGATGGACAGGATTATGTGCCGAGCAACTCGGCCGGTTCGCCGCATGCCATTGCCCAAGTAGCCGAGGGAGGAAGCAATGGTGCCGTCGTTGCGCGTAAGCGTGCCGTGCGCCAAAGCTTTTGAAAAGGGCGGGAGGGCTTGTCACGGCGGTGCCGGAGGCGAAGTCGGATCCCGCCCTTTTGCGCATTTAATAGGCCTATCGCATCGATCCCGTGGCGGCGACCCGTGTCGGCTGGCCGCCGAGCAGGCCCGTCAGTCCCATCACCGCCGACAACGCCGGGCTTTTGGGGCAGGCCAGCCACAGCGAAGTCTGGCGGCGCAGCGCCTCTACCACCCGCATGTCACTGGGCACGAAGCCGAGATAGGCGGGGGTTGCTTTCAGAAAGCTGCGGGCCGAGGCGGTCAGGGCATCGGCGGTGCGTTTGGCCTCTGCCGCAGTAGCCGCCATGTTGACCACAACGCCGGGCACCCGTCCGCCGGTGCGCTTCAGCACCAGTTTGATGAAGGCATAGGCGTCGGTCAGCGCTGTCGGATCGGGGGTCATCACCGTGACGACGTCGTCAGCGTTGGCCGCCAGGCTGGTGACCGCGTCACCGATTCCGGCGCCGAGATCGACGATCACGCGCTCGTAATACGGCGCATGGCGGAGCAGTTGCGCCAAGCGTTCGACCGTCGCATTGTCGGCATCCGCAAGCAGGCCGGTTCCGGCCGGGGCGGCAAGAAGATCGAATTTGGCATGGCCTTCGGTCTCGACCGCCGCGGTAGCGGCTTTGAGCGGGGTGCGGCCGGCAATGTAGCCGGGCAGATCGCCGCTCGTCGAAAGCCCCAGATGCACCGACGTGTTGGAAAGTCCAAGATCGGCATCGCAGAGCAAGACGCGCTCGCCGAGATCGGCAAAGGCTTGCGCCAGGGCAAGCGCGATGAAGGTTTTGCCGGTGCCGCCTTTGCCCGACCCAATGGCTGTAAGACGTGGTCCTGCCAAGCTCATTGCGCGCCCTCCGCGTGTTCGACCAGAAGCCGGGCGAGCGCCAGCGGCGTCAAAATTTCCAATTCGCCCGCCACATAGGGCGAGCGTGTAACGAATCCGACCGCCAGGTTTGGCGTCATCGCAGCGGCCGCGAGCGCCCCCATCCGGCGGGTCAGGTCGGCAGCGGTGAGGATCAGGCGCGTGGCGCCGATCTTGGCCAGCGCGGCCGCCATTTCGGCGGCCTCTTCGCTGTCGGTCAGGCACGAAATCACGCCGATGACCTCGACCAGCTCGATTTGCGCCAGCGCCGCAAAGGCCGTCGCTGCTTTAGGCTGGCGCGGATCGAATCCGGCGGTGTCGATGATAGCGAGAGCGTTGTCCCGCGCCCCATTCTCGATGGCGGTGGCCAGGGCAAAAGCGCTTTCCGCGGTGACGATCTGGGCGTCGAGGTGATCGGCAAAGTCCTTCAGACGCGCCACCGCGCCGGCCCCGGTCACGTCATGGGCGATGAAGCGCACGGAGCGCCCCGCCAGCCTGGCATGGGCACCGAGTTTAGCGGCGACCGCGGTCTTGCCCGCCCCGTTCGGGCCGGTGAGCAGGAACGTCTTGGCGCGGGAAAAATCGATCGGTGCCGATAGCATTTTCTGGTCGATGGCAGCGGCGAGCGCCAGCGTCATGTCGGTGAGGCCGGTCTTGGTGGCGGCTTCGGCGAGGCCATGCGCCAGGTTCTCCGGCACGCGGTTGCGGGCGAACGAGGCAAGCAGTTCGACGCGATCGAATTTCTTGCGGCCGGGCAGGGCGGATTTCTTCTCGCGCAGACGCCGGAGCATGGTCTGCTGGAACTGTGCGTCGATGTCGACGGGTTCGTCCGGACGCGGCGGTGTTTCCTCCGGTGCTTCGACCGGTGGCTCGGCTTCTTCCAGGGCCGCGCGCACCATGACGCCGCCGCCTTTGGCCGATTGGCTCGCCACAATCACCGCTTCGGAGCCCATCTCGGTCCGCACCGCGGCGAGCGCCTCCTTCATGTCCTTGGCCAGGAACGTCCTTAACTGCATGGTGCGTTACACCTGCCCCAACGTACGCAGACGAATGGAAGGATGAATCTCGTTCTGGCTCATGACGACGGTCTGGGCGCGGAAGCGTTCGATGATCGAGCGCACGAAGGGGCGCGCCTGCGGGCTGGTGAGCAGCACCGGCACTTCGCCCTTCGCCGTTCCTTCCTCGAAACGGTCGCGCACCTGGGTAATGAACTGCTGCAACTGGCTCGGCGCCATGGCGAGCTGGCGCTCTTCGCCCTGACCGATGATCGATTCCGCAAAGGCCTGCTCCCATGCCGGGCTCATCGCGATGATCGGCAGATAGCCGCCCGGCGACATGTTGGCGTGGCAGATTTGGCGGGCCAGCCGCGCCCGGACGTGCTCGGTGATGTAAAGCGCGTTCTTGGTGTGGCCGACGGCTTCGGCAATGCCTTCCAGGATCGCCGGCAGATCGCGGATCGAGACGCGCTCGCCGAGCAAGGTCTGCAACACGCGCTGCACGCCGGTGACCGAGATTTGCGACGGCATGAGTTCTTCCACCAGCTTCTTTTGATCGGCCGGCAGATCGTCGAGTAGCTTCTTGGTTTCGGCGTAGGACAAGAGCTCCGCCATATGGCTCTTGAGCACTTCGGTGAGGTGGGTGGTGAGCACGGTACCAGGATCGACCACGGTATAGCCGCGGAACGAGGCCTCTTCGCGCAAGCTCGAGGCCACCCAGGTCGCGGGCAGGCCGAACGCCGGCTCGGTGGTGTGGGTGCCGGGCAGGTCGATGGGAAGCCCGCGTGGGTCCATGGCGAGGAAATTGCCGGGGAAAAGCTCGCCCTTGCCTGACTCCACCTCTTTGACCGAGATGCGGTACTCGTTGGCCCCGAGCTGCATGTTGTCGAGGATGCGCACCGCTGGCATGACGAAGCCCATATCCTGGGCAAGCTGGCGGCGCAGCGCCTTGATCTGGTCGGTGATGCGGTGACCCTTGACGTCGTTGATCAGCGCCAGCAGCGCATAGCCGAGTTCGACGCGCAGCATGTCGAGCGCCAGCGCGGTGGAGATGGGCTCTTCCTTGGAGGTCTCGGCCACTTTGGTCTGTTCCTCCTCTTTAAGCTCCTTGGCAGCGCTGGCCGCCTTGCTCTGGAATGCTCTGTAAGACAGGAAGCCGATGCCGCCGGAAAGACCGGCGAAGATGAAGTGCGGCATGCCGGGCACCAATGCCAAAGTGCCGATCACCGCCGCGGCCATGCCGAGCCCCTGAGGATAGAAGGACAGTTGCTTCATCATAGCGCGGTCGGTCGAGCCTTCGACGCCCGCTTTCGAGACCATCAGGCCGGCGGCGGTCGATACGATCAGTGCCGGCATCTGGGCGACGAGGCCGTCACCAACCGACAGCAGGGTGAAGGTCTTGGTGGCGTCGCCGAAACTCATGCCGTGCTGGGCCACCGCGACGATGATGCCGCCGACGATGTTGATGCCGACGATCATAAGGCCGGCAATGGCATCGCCACGGACGAACTTTGAGGCGCCGTCCATGGCGCCGTAGAAGTTGGATTCGGCTTCGAGGTCCTTGCGGCGCTGGCGGGCTTCCTTGTCCTCGATCAAACCAGCCGACAGATCGGCGTCGATCGCCATTTGCTTGCCGGGCATGGCGTCCAAGGTGAAGCGGGCGGCAACTTCGGCGATGCGCCCGGAACCCTTGGTGATGACGACGAAGTTCACGATCACCAGGATCGCAAACACGATCATGCCGATCACGAAGTTGCCTTGCATGACCAGCTTGCCGAACGCTTCGATAACGTGACCGGCGGCGGCGGTACCGGTATTGCCGTGGCTGAGAATAAGACGGGTGGAAGCGAGGTTCAGCGACAGGCGCAGCATCGTGGTGATGAGCAGCACCGCCGGGAATGAGGAGAACTCCAGCGGCCGCCGGATGAACACGGCCGTCATCATGATCAAAATGGCAAACGAAAACGACAGCGCCAGCGCGAAGTCGAGCAGCAGCGTCGGCAGCGGCAAGATCAGCACCACCAGGATGGCCATCATGCCGACGGCGAGTCCAAGGTCGCTGCGCTTGATGAAGTCTATGATCCCAGCCGGGGTAAGGTTAATCGGCGGGATTGCAGATGGTGTGACGGCAGTGGTGGTATCGGCCATGACGGATCAGCCCCAGAAACGCAGGGTGAAAGCGGTACCTACGCTCAAGATATGCTCGGTCATCCTGCCGCCCGCTGCTCGCCGGGGCTAGGGATTGGGACGCCGGCTTGCGAGTATTCGCGCAGCTTGTTACGCAGCGTGCGGATCGAGATGCCGAGGATGTTGGCCGCATGGGTGCGATTGCCCAGGCAATGGTCGAGTGTTTCGAGAATGAGATCGCGCTCGACATCGGCGACCGTGCGCCCGACCAGGCCCCGCGTGACGGCGGCAGCGGATTCGACCGCGTTGCGCACTGGTGCCGGCAGATCGGTGGTGCCTGCCGCGAACGACGCGCTGCCGACAACCTTGCCGTCGGGCAGGCGGATGGCTTCCGGGCCAATCTCGTTGCCGTTGGCGAGTAGCACGGCGCGATGCAGGGTGTTTTCCAACTCGCGGACGTTGCCCGGCCAGGGATGCTGGATCAGAACGCGCTCGGTCGCGGGCGCGACCGGGCGGAAGGCCACGCCGTTGGCGTCGGCGTATTTGCGCGCGAAGAAACGGGCCAGCGCTAAAATGTCCTTGGGCCGCTCGCGCAGCGGCGGAATGCGCAGGTTCACGACATTGAGGCGATAGAGCAGGTCTTCGCGGAAGGTGCCCTTCTTGACCGCTTCGGCGAGATCGCGGTTGGATGTCGCGATGATGCGGATGTCGACCTTGACGGGCCGGGTGCCGCCGACGCGATCGATCTCGCGTTCCTGAATGGCGCGCAGGAGTTTTGCCTGCAGGCGGGCATCCATTTCGCTGATTTCGTCAAGCAGCAGCGTGCCGGTATTGGCTTCTTCGAACTTGCCGACGCGGCGGGCGACGGCGCCGGTGAATGCCCCCTTCTCGTGGCCGAACAGTTCGGATTCGAGCAGGTTTTCCGGGATAGCCGCGCAGTTGACCGAAATGAACGGCTTATCGGCGCGGTTGGACTTCTTATGGACATAGCGGGCGACAACTTCTTTACCCGACCCGCTTTCGCCGGTGAGCAGAATGGACGCATCCGACGGTGCCACCTGGTCGGCGAGCGAGATCACCGCGGTCATCGCCTCGTCTTCGGCGATCATCTGGTGCGATTCGTCGGCGACCGCCGCGAACACCGCTGCGATCAGTTCCGGATCGGGCGGCAACGGCAGGTATTCCTTGGCGCCGGCGCGGATCGCTTCGACGGCTCGGCGTGCATCTGTGCCTACGCCACACGCCACCACCGGGGTACAGATGTGCTCGGCGGCAAGCCCGCGCACCAAAGCCGAGATGTCGAGGATGATGTCGCACAGAACGAGGTCGGAGCCCGTACCGGCGCGCAGTGCGGCGAACGCCATTTCGACGTCGGTGGCGTAAGTGACCTTGGCACCGCGCGACATCGCGATTTTGGTTGCCAGTCCGATCTGACCCGAGAGGGAGCCGACGATGAGGAGACGCATAATCTTGGTCCTTTCGATTCAGGTCAGCTCTGGCCGGCCTTGATGATTTCCGTCATGGTCACGCCGAGCCGGTCTTCGACCAGCACGACTTCGCCACGAGCGACCAGCCGGTCGTTGACGTAGATGTCGATCGCTTCACCGACTTTGCGGTCGAGTTCGACGATGGTGCCTTTCGCCAGCTTGAGGAGCTGACTGACTTCCATGGCCGATTTTCCGAGCACGGCGGAGACGGTCACCGGAACGTCGAACACCGCTTCAAGGTCCTGGGCGGAGTGTTTGACCTCGGCTTCCAAATTGGAATCACCGTTCAACAGCGCGGGCGCCCCGGTGTCGCGAGGCTCGTGCGACAGGTCGGGTAGGTCGACGTCATCATTGCCGGCCATGGCTTATCCTTTCTCAGGCAAACTGATTTGCGAGAAGCGCCGGGCAATAACTTCGCCTATCGCTTCCTCAAGATGGTTCATGCTGCGTTCGGCGCCGCCGCCGCGCCATTCGATGCGGCAGTCGCCGTCCTTCATGGTGGCTTCGGGAGTGGCAACGATGCGTCCCTCGTATCCGGTTTCCTGGGCAAGTTCGTCGAGCTTTTCTTTCAGGGCGGCGACCACGGCGGGCGCGGCGCGCAAGACGATGCGCGGCTCCGAAATCGCCTGATGGATAGCTCCGCGCAATGCGTCTTCGACATCGGCTTCGGGCAGCGCCGTTACCGCGTGCAGCGCGAGCTTTTTGGCGGCAACAAGCGCGAGGCTGGCGGCTTCACGACGCAGATCTTCGATCTGGCTTTGCGCCGAATTCATCGACTGTTGCACGACGGTGCACAATTGTTCGACCGCGGCGGCAATCTGTTCTGCGGCGCGCACCTGGCCCATCTTCATGCCGTCGTGGCGGGCCCGCGACAACATAGCGTCGAGTTCTTCCTGGGTGTGGACTTTGCGCTGACGGGCGCGCGCGGCGTTCGAGATCAGATCGCCCTCGGGGCGGAACTCGATGTCGAAAGTGTATTTTTTCGGTTCCGGGGTCATCAATACACCAGCTCGTCTTCGCCCTGCTTGGAGGCGATCATGATCTCACCCTTGTTGGCGAGGTCCTTGGCGGTGTTGACCATGCGCATCTGGGCTTCGTCGACGTCTTTGAGGCGAACCGGACCCATGGATTCCATATCTTCGCGCAGGATTTTACCGGCACGCTCGCTCATGTTGGAGAAGAACACGTCGCGCAGGGAATCGGTGGCACCCTTCATGGCGAGGCCGAGCTTGTCCTTTTCGACGTGACGTAGCAGCGTCTGGATCGAGCCCGGATCGAGTTTGCCGAGGTCTTCGAAGGTGAACATCAGTGCTTTGATGCGCTCGGCCGAGTCGCGGTTTCTTTCTTCCAGGGCCGTGACGAAGCGGTTTTCGGTCTGGCGGTCAAAGTTGTTGAAGATTTCGGCCATCATTTCGTGGGCGTCGCGCTTGGCGGTGCGGGCCAGGTTCGACATGAACTCGACACGTAAGGTGCGTTCGACCTTGTCGAGGATGTCCTTTTGCACGCTTTCCATACGCAGCATGCGCTGAACGACTTCAAGGGCGAATTCCTCCGGCAGGCTGGCGAGCACGCGGGCGGCATGTTCTGGCTTGATCTTGGACAGCACCACCGCAACGGTTTGCGGATATTCGTTCTTGAGGTAATTCGCC
This sequence comes from Alphaproteobacteria bacterium UBA1301, assembly GCA_002307725.1. Lineage (GTDB taxonomy): Bacteria > Pseudomonadota > Alphaproteobacteria > Micropepsales > Micropepsaceae > Rhizomicrobium. The sequence continues at coordinate 421,038 of DBUB01000002.1, forward strand.
AGTACCGTCTCGTTGACGTTGCCCAGCTTGTCCCACATCGTGCGACCGGCAGGCCCCCGGATTTCCTCCATGATCTGGCTGACGCGCTCTTGCGGCATCATGCGGGTCAGGAGGCGTTCGGTGGATTCGTAGGAACCCATCAGCGAGCCGGTGCCGGAAAGCTGACCAACGAAGTCGACCAGCAGCTTCTCGACCAGCGAAGCCGAGATCGTGCCCAGATTGGACATGATCTGCGAGACTTCTTTGATCTCGTCGTCGTCCATCATTTGCCAGATCTTGGCGGAATGTTCTTCGCCGAGCGCCAGCATCAGGATGGCGGACCGTTCCGCTCCAGTCAGTGAGCGGACATCGTCTTTGATGGATTTGACGGGGCGTGACATCGCTCTTTACACCGGTTGATGGAGCCACGACCTGAGGATGGCGAGCGCCTCCTCGGGATGGGCACTGACGACTTCACCGACTTTTTTGACTGACGACTCGCGCACCTGACCTTCGATGCGAGAAATATCGATCATGTTCTCGCCTTTTTCGGGCGGCGGAATGCCTTCTCCGCCGGCATCGGCGCGGGCCGACGGGGCGGCGAGTTGGGCAGCGGCGGGTGTGCCGGAAACGGTCCCCATGAAGGCACCGCCACCGGCAGCGAGTGGGGCGAACATGCGCTTGACCAGCGGGCGCAGTACGAACAAGCCGATCAAGAGTGCGGTGATCGCGAAGATCGCCGCTTGGATGATCTTGAACCAGGCGCCGCCGTCCAGGCCTAGCAGTGGGGTGGGGGCCGCCGTACCGAGCGTGGTATCGACGCGGGCGAACGGCATGTTCACGACCTGCACCAGATCGCCGCGGGTGGTGTCGTAGCCGATCGCCGACTTCACCAGTCCTTCGATCTGCTTCATCTCCTGCGCCGTGCGGGCAACGTATTTGCCGTCCTTGTCGGCGCCGTCGACCACCACCGCAATCGAGACCTTCTTGACCGTGCCCTGATCGATGGAAGACGTCTTCACCGTCTTGGAGATTTCGTAGTTGGTGATTTCCTCGTTGCGGCCCGAGTTCGACTTGGTGCTGTCACCGCCGCCGGCCTGTTGCTGCTGACCCGGCAAGGCGTTGGCGACCGACACCGGCGCGGCGCCGCCGTTGGAATCGGTGGAGTTTTGCTCGCTGGTCGTGGTGGAGCGCACGACCTTGGAATCGGGATCGAAGGTCTCGCTGGTTTCGTTGACGTGATTGTAATCGACCACGGCCGTGACCTGCGCCCGCACATGGCCCTGGCCGACAATCGACGCGACCATGCCTTCGACCCGCTGGCGGATGCGGTCTTCGTAATCGGTCGTGTGTTGTTCCTGGGCGGTTGACGCGCCATCGGCTCCCTGCAGATCGGTGCCGCCGGCGAGAAGATTGCCCTTGTCGTCGACAATGGCGACGTGGTCGGGCGTCAGCGATTGCACGGCGGCAGCGACAAGATGCTGGATCGCCTGCACTTGGCCCTTGCCAAGTGTGCCGCGCGTCTTGAGCACGACCGACGCCGACGGGTTCTGCTGTTCGCGGCTGAAAATCTGCCGTTCCGGCACGACCAGATGGACGCGGGTGGATTCGATGCCCTCAATGGTCTGAATGGAGCGGGCGAGTTCGCCTTCGACGGCCCTAAGGCGGTTGATGTTCTGGACAAAAGCGGTGGTCCCGAAGGCGTCAGACTTGTCGAAGATCTCATAGCCCACGCCGGCAGCCGGCAGGTTTTCCTGGGCCAGATCCATGCGCAGCTTGGTGACTTGATCGGCGGGCACCAGGATCGTCCCGCCGTCTTTTATCTCATAGGCCGTGTTGGAGGCTTCGAGTTTGGCGACCACGGCCGCGGCATCACGTTGTTCCAGGCCGGAAAATAGGATCGACTTCGGCGGTGTCGACAGGACGCCGGCCGTGTACAGAAAGAACACCGTCAGCGCAGCGGCCACACCCGCCATCACGCCGAACCGCGCCGCTCCGATCGCTTTGATGAAATCCGGCAATGCCCACTCCCTGAACGAGGGTGCGGAGAAGATGTTCCGGCCCTGCTAGGCAAACATTGCCGCGTTCGAGGTAAAGGCGTGCTTAACGCACGGACGAAACACCTGGAACCAATTTGGTAATTTCGATTAACGAGCGGTTACGAACGGGAGAAACCGATACGCTGAAAGGTGATCTGACACGTATGCGGCGCAATTGGCGGGCGTTTCTTGTGCGGTTGCGCCTTCAGACCGAAAAACGGTTCTCCCTTTTTCCGGAAAGCGCCAAAAAGGAGAAACACCCGGCGGCGGCGGGCGAAACGTCGCGGTCGAATTTCGGCTGCTGCCCTTCGGTCGCCGCAGGTCCTCTAGAAGGCGGATCAAGTGGCCTCGCAGCGAAAAAGGTGTTCGGGCGGGCTGGGCGGCCCGCCGCGTTCGATATCTTGGTTTGTCGCGTTTTTTTGGACGGAAACCGCCCGGCGTGTTTTGCACGCCCACTCCCAAAAAGCGCACAACGCGCGCGGATACTTTTTCTGAAAACGCTCTAGTTGCGGTACTGCTGGACGCGCGTCGCGCGCAGACCAGGCAGGCCGAAGCGATCGATGGCACGCTGCCAGGCGAGGAACTCCTCGACCGTGAGTGTGTAGCGCTGGCAAGCTTCGTCGAGGCTCAAGAGCCCTCCACGCACGGCGGCAACCACTTCAGCCTTGCGGCGGATAACCCAGCGTTTGGTGTTCGGCGGCGGCAGATCGGCCATCGTCAGCGGGCTTCCATCGGGCCCGATGACATAGCTCACTCGACCTCTGCGTTCTTCGCCCATGATCATAGGACTCCTCACTCCACTACCCGCGCTCAAAGTAACCGTGCCGCCTTAAAGAATTGACCACATGACTGGGTAAGCAAGTGGTGAAGGACATCGTTCAAATTTGCTTTCACATGTGGCGGCCCGGCGCCTTTACAAAGTAAACACACCGGAAACCTCCATTAACGGACCATGTTAATTAGGTCGTCGAGCATCGTTGAAGCGGTAGTGACGATCTTCGAGGCGGCCGAATAAGCGCGCTGCGTGGTGATCAGATTGGTAAACTCAGTGGCCAGATCAACCGTCGATTCTTCGAGGCTCTCGGACTTGATCGTGCCCGCGGAACCGGCATCGGCTTCGGAAATGGTCGGCGAACCAGATGCCGTCGATTCCGTGTAGGCATTGCCGGAGAGCTGCGACAGGCCGTCGGGATTGGAGAAGGTCGCCAGCGGGATCTTGTAGACCTCCTGTGTCAAGCCGTTGGAGAACTGCGCCGTAACCGTGCCGTCGGTCGCAACCGAGATGCCACTGAGACTGCCGAACAGCGCGCCGTTGACGGTCGAAGACGACATCGACGAGGAATTGTCGAACTGGGTGAGACCGGTCGAGGCGTTCAGCGAGCCGAAGCTCAAGTTGAAAGTCTGCGAGTCCAGGCCCGAGGTTGTCGAATCCCACGGGATGGTGATGTCGACGCTGCCATCGGTAGACGCGGTGCCGCCGGTCGGCGTGATGGAAGCCAGCGTACCGTCGGTGTTGAAGGTGCATTCGCCGGATGAGATCAGCGTGGGATACGTGGAGCTGGCGGCCGTGATGTTGGTGGCAGTGCCCGTGTAGGAGACTTCATACTCCCACGTGTTCGCGTCGGTCTTAACGAAGCTCAGCTGCATCGGTTGCGAACCGCCCTGGCTGTCGTAGACGTTGATGGTGCGCTGGAAGTCGGGCTCGACGTAATCGGAATCAGTGGAGTCCAACGACATGTCGCCTGGCGTATAGGTCGCAGTCTCGGCGGTCGTGGATGATTTCAGGTTGATCTGTACGTCGACTTCGGTCGTCGCTTCGGCTTTGCCGGTAAGGCTGCTAGTGTTGATGGTTGTCATGTCATTGCGGTCCGACGGCACGTTGCCGTCGGAGTCGAGCTTCCATCCGAGCAGATAAAGACCGGCGGAGTTCTGCAAATTACCGCTGGAGTCGGTCGTGAAACTGCCGGCGCGGGTATATTCGCGCGACGTCGTATCGCTCGAGTCTGCGGCCACGACGAAGAAGCCGTCGCCGGAAATCGCCATGTCGGTGGTGGAGGTGGTCGTCTCTAGGAGACCCTGATTGCTGACGTTCTGACCGGAGGACGACACCACACTGGCTGACGACGAGTCGCTGTCAGTGGAGGCCGAAGCCAGCAGCGTCGAGAAATCGGCGGTGGCAGCCTTGTAGCCAATGGTGTTGACGTTCGCGATATTGGCGGAGGCGACGCTGAGAGCGTTCGAATAGGCGGTGAGGCCAGCGACGCCGGTCTGCATTGCACCGTTGAGGCTCATTTCACTTTCCCTGCCGGTATTCCGGGCTTCGCCGGGTTCCGGTCATCGAGAGGGCAGCCGGTTCTCGGCCGCGAGTTTTTGTTTCAGGTTTTGTTTCAGTCGGTGACCATTGTCACGCTGGAAAGCGCCACCTCGGAGGTTCCGATAACGAGTTTGGCCGTTGAGCCCGAAAGATCGACGCCGGTGACGGCGGCGGTGGAGGCCACGGACGTCGTGACAGACGTACCATCACTGGCGGTCGATGTGACGGTCAAAGTGTATTGACCGTCGGATTCGGTACTGCCGCTGGTGTTCGTGCCGTCCCAGGTGAAACTGTGGGTGCCCGAGGTGGTGTCGCCGGACGTCGAATACACAACGTTGCTGCTGGAATCCTTGATTGTCAGCGTGGTGGCGGACGCGCTGTCGCTGTTTGTGTAGGACCACGTGGCGCTGCTGTCGGAAAGTTCGCCCGTGCCATCGGACATCGTGATGTTGTGGCCGAGGTAGCTCATGGCCAAACTGGTCGACTGACTGCTGGAGAGCGAGATTAGTGAATCCAGCTTCTCGTTGGTGTCGATTTGCTGCTCGACCTCGCTGTACTCGACGAGCTGCTGGGTGAACTCGTTGGAGTCCATCGGCGAGGTCGGGTCCTGGTTCTGCAACTGCGTGGTAAGCAGCGTCAGAAAGGTCTGGAAATTCGTTGCCAGGCTGGTGCGCGAGGTCGACGTGGTCGACGTGGTTGACGTGGTGCTGGTTACGGCAGTGGTCATGGCTTTCTTACCTCACACGCGAATGTCGAGCCGCACGCTGTTGGGCGCGTAGCTGCCGGATGCAGAACTGATGGATAACGCTGTGGCGGATGCGACGGCTTTTGCGGACAGGCTGCGGCCACGCGACTTTTCCGAACCGTCATTTGCCTGTTGCTGCTGCTGATCGCGCAGCGAGAAATTGAGGCCGCTATTCGACAGATTGAGACCGGCGTCGGTCAGGGCGCGATTGAGGCTCGTGGCATCGCGCTGCAACAGGTCCAGGGTCTGCGGCTTGTCGACCACCAGATTGGCCTGGGCTTGGCCGGAATCGTCGACCGTGAGCTTGACTTGGATGCGGCCGAGGTCGGGTGGATCAAGGCGGACGTCGAACTCATGCAATCCTTCGGCCGTCTTGGCGGCGATAGTGACGCCGAGTTTGTCGAGCGATGTCGACGTGTCGGTGGTGCTTTGATGCTGCGTCGAGACCTGCAGCTCCGCGGTGACGGCTTGTGGCTGTGCCGGTGTGGGAGTGGTCGTGGCCGCCGTCTGCAGCGCCGCAGTATCGTTGCTGGTCTGATGGTTGGTGGACGTGGTTTGCGGTGCGCTCTGTTGCACGGTCTGCTGCGCGGTCTGCTGAACCGGTTCGTTCGACGACGAGTTGCTCTGCTGCGCCGTCGATGACGTGGCCGATTGGGTGGCCGATTGGGTTTGTTGCGAACTCGCGTCGGTGGTCTTGGTTGGTTGCTCGGTGTCGGCTTTTGCCTTGGCCGAGGTCTTAACCTTGCTGTCGGTCACACTTCCGGTCTTGGTTTCGTTGGCAGTGCGCGGCGATACCAGAGCCTGGGCGGCGGCGGTCTGATCGGCCTTCTGCTGTGCTGAAGGGTTGCTTTGGTCGTCGGCGCTGGCCTGTGGCACGGTCAGCTGTGCAGGAACAGGAGTTTCCGTGTCTTGCAGGGCGGCCGGATCGGCAGCTGTGTCTGTGGTCGAGGGCGTCGTAGTGGCGGGCACGTCTGCTGTCTTGGTGGCGTTCGGCTGACCGGATGCCACGGGCTGGTCGCTGGTCGCGTTCGCTACGCCGTCGGTCGCCGTGGTGTCACTCGAAGTGCTGGCGGGCGCCGCAACCGGCTGGGTAACCGCAGTATTGACGGCAAACTGCGGATTGAACAGTGCCATCATCGGATCGGTGACGGCCGATGCCGTGCTGCTGCTGTCGGTGGTGGTGTCGTCGCTGGTCGCGTCTTCGGTGGTGGTGGCGTCCGATGACGTGGAAGGTGTGGACTCCGTGGGCACCGGCGCGCCGGTTGCAGCCGTAGTGGTGGCATTGGCCGACGCGTTCTGGTTCGCCTGCAACAGTTGCAGCAAGGCATTCAGATTGAGCGCACCGGTCGCTGCATTATTGCTACTGGTCTTGGTATCGGTGGTAGTCGGCGTGTTGCTTGTAGCATCTGTGGAGGTCTGATCCGGCGCCGTCGCGCTATCAGCCTCCGTCGTGATATTCTGAAGCCAGGCTGGCAGCACGAATGCGCCATTCGAAGATTGTGTTGCAGCAGCATCCGAGTCGACGGTGCTGGCCCCGGTCTCGGTCTCGGTCTCGGTCCCGCTAGCGGCGGCGAGGACGGCGCTCAGGTCGGCGGGCGTGTTCGGAAGCATGTTCGCGGCCGTGAAGCTGGTCGTCGGCATGAAGGCGCCGGTAAACGACGTAGCTGCAGCCGGCGTATCGGCCGCTCCGGCGCTCATTTCGGCAAGCAAGGCGCCGAACACTGCGTCGAGTGTGGCAGGTGTGGTCGCGGCCGACTGGGATGCCGTCGCGGTCGTCACCGTATTGACTGTTGCCAGATCGACCAAGGCTTAGGTCCGCCAAAGTTGCGAGGGACTAGAAGCAAGGGCCGGACCAGTTGGCCGAAGCCAATAGAAGCCAATAAACCAGCGTTTTTTCGCCGACGCTGCCTGCGGCATATGGCAATGAAGGTACGGCACCTTCTGCCGACAGAGGCAAAATTTGCCGTACGGACCGCGGCGAGAAGCCTGTTTTTCCGCCGCTTACCGCGCCTAGGAATTGGCATAGGCCTTGCGATCATTGAAGCGGCGACAAAGCATTTTCGGGAAGAAGCCCGTGAGCCTGAACGGAATTATGTCGACTGCACTTTCCTCTTTGCAGACCAATACGTCTGCATTGAAGGTGGTGTCGCAGAACATCTCGAACCTCAACACCGACAATTATGCGCGGCGTCAAGTCAACCTTGCCGTGCAAGGCTCCGACGGCATTGCCTCCGGTGTGACCATCGAGGACGTCACCAGGGTCACCGATCAGTATCTGACGCAGGAAAACCTGTCGGCGACGTCCTCCTCCGCACAATATGATACGATGAGTTCGGTGTTTGACCAGATCAACACGCTTCTGGGCTCACCCGGCGATGGCAATTCGCTCTCCTCCAAGCTCAGCGACGTGTCGACCAAGCTCGGTGCGGCGCAGCTTTCAACCAACTCCAGCTCCAGCCAGGCGGCCGTCGTCAATTCGATGAAGTCGCTGGCCTCTTCGATCTCGAACATGTCGACTCAGCTCGACAGCCTGTCCAGCCAGACCGACCAACAATTGTCGACGTCGGTCACCGATGCCTCGACCCTGATCAAGCAGATCTACAATTACAATCAACTGATCAAGTCGTCCTATCTGCAGGGCGACACCGACACCACCTATCTCGACCAGCGCGATACCGCTTTGAACAGTCTGGCCAAAGAAATGGACATCCGCGTTATCGAGCAGTCTGACAATACCATTCAGGTCACGACCCAGGACGGCATCAGTCTGGTGGGCAGTGCTAGCTATTCCAGCCTAAGCTACACGACCGGCGGCGACAACGTCTACGGCACGATTACGGCCCAGGATACCAACGGCACGACCGGCGACGCGATCGGAACCTCCCTGTCGCTCGACAGTCATCTGACGGGCGGCACGATGCGTGGCCTGATCGACATGCGCGACAGCACCATCGCCTCCGTTAAGAACGAACTGGGTTCGCTGGCCAAGGGCATCGCCAACGCTTACAACGAGGTTCACAACGAATCGTCATCCTATCCGCCACCCAGCACCCTGACCGGGCACAACACTGGCCTGCTCGCGTCCGACAGCCTCAATTTTACCGGGGCGTCGTCCATTGCGCTGACCGATGCGAGTGGCGTCCAGCAGCACATGGTCGACATCGATTTCGACGCGGGCACGATTTCGGTCGATGGCAGCTCGACGTCGAGCTTCTCCAACTCCATCGGAAGTTTCACTTCGGCATTGAACGACGCGCTGTCGAGCGAGGGCGGCACGGCCGATTTCACCGATGGCGTGTTGACGGTCGACGGCGGTTCCAACCGTGTGGTGGTCGGCGATCCCGATTCGACCAATGCCTCCTCGCGCAGCGGCACTAGCTTTTCGCAGTTCTTCGGTCTCAACGATCTCTTTACGACCTCAGTGCCTTCGATCTCGAACACCGGCATGGTATCCAGCGATGCGCTCGGGCTTACCGATGACGGTGCGATGAAATTCGTGGTCAAAAACGCCGACGGTTCGGTGGCGACGACCGCCAACGTCGCGATCACCTCGACCATGACGGTCGACGACGCGATCAGTGCGATCAATACGAGCCTCAGCGGTTACGCCACCGTGAAGCTCGATGATAGTGGCGCGTTGAAAACCACGATGGACAAAAACTATTCGGACTATTCGCTGCAGGTTACCGACGACACGACCTTGCGCGGCAGCACCGGTGTCAGTGTCAGCGCGCTGTTTGGTCTGGGATCCAATACGGTCAGCATGGTTGCTTCCGGTTTCAAGGTCAATTCCGCCATCGTTTCCGATTCGTCGCGGATCGCCTTTGCCCAACCCGATCTGTCGTCGACGGCGACGCAGACTGTGGGGTCCGGCGATTCGAACGGCCTGCTCGCGCTGCAAGCGCTCGAAACCACGCAGTTCAGCTTCGACAAGGTCGGCAATCTTGGGGCGCAGACGACCTCGTTGCAGAACTATTCCGCGGCTTTCTATCAGGACATCGCCACCCAATCGTCGTCCGCCACGACCAATAAGACCACGCAGGACGACCGGCTGACCGAAGCGCAATCACGGCTGACCAACAACTCGGGAGTGAACCTCGATGAAGAGCTCTCGAACATGATCATATATCAGAAAGCCTACAGTGCCGGAGCGCGCGTGTTGAGTACGGTCACTCAGCTCTATGACACACTTCTGAACATCCAATGAGGTAAGCGATGAGTGTCGACCGTGTCGCCACCAATAACCAGAGCAGCTACATGATTTCGCAGACAGCGAAGGCGAATGTGAAGCTGCAGCAATCCGAGGCTCAGGTCTCCACCGGCAAGATCTCCCAGGATTATGCTGGCATCGGCGACAAGACCGCGGCGCTCGAAGGCGCGCGCGCGGCGGCCGATCGCGCTTCGGCCTACGCGACCAACACCCAGCTTGCGGTCACTCAGACCGATTTGCAGGACACCCAGCTCACGACCTTGACGGGCCTGGCGCAGCAACTGCAGAAGGCCATCACGTCTGCTGCCGGAAATTCCGATGGCACCGGCCTGATGACCACGGCAGAGGGCATCTTCGAGCAGGCGTCGTCGATCCTCAACTCGACCGATTCCAACGGCAATTATATTTATGCCGGTGAAAAGACTGACACCAAGCCCTTCACCGCGACCAGTCTTGCCGATCTGGCGAGCGCGACATCGGTATCGGATTGCTTCCAAAACGGCACCGTCAAGAAGTCGGTGGCGGTTGGCGACGGCCAGACCGAACAGATCGGCGTTCTCGCCTCCGATGTCGGCACCAACCTGATGACGGCGCTCAAGGCGCTTTATCAGCAGGACCAGTCGAGTTCCTTGTCCGACGCGCTTACCACCACCCAGACGGACGACCTGACGTCGAACGTGCTGCCGACGGCGAACACCACTTATACCGCGCTGAACTCGATTTTGGCCCAGAACGGTAACGCCTATAGTGCCCTTGAGAGCGAGGTGGCCAGCCAGCAGTCGTTGAGTACGCTCTATTCCGGCTTCGTGTCCGATATTGAGGACGTCGATATGGCGACGGCCTTGACCAATTTGTCGAACAACCAGACCGCTTTGCAGGCCGTCTTGACGGTCACCTCGCAGCTAAACAACGTCAGTCTGCTCGACTACCTGTCGACCACCAGTTAAGCTGGCCAAGAGCGCTTTCGGGAAAAGTGCCGGCGTGCGTTGCGCGTATTTTAAGAGGAGGCGTGCAAAGCACGCCGAGCGGTTTTCCGTCCGAAAGCGCGGCAATCAAAAGCCTTAAGCTTGCGAGGCGGGCGGCGAGCCGATAAGACGCAGCTATGATGCCTCATTCGACGTCCCAGAAGCGCATTGTCGCCGCCATGTCGGGCGGGGTCGATTCCTCGGTCACCGCCGCGCTGTTGCAGCGTCAAGGCTATGACGTGATCGGCGTCACCTTGCAGCTTTATTCCGGGGCCCCAGACCGCAAAGGCGCCTGTTGCGCCGGCAAGGACATCTACGACGCCCGCCGCGTCGCTGATAAGCTCGGCATTGCCCATTACGTGCTCGATTACGAAGAGCGCTTCCGCAAAGCGGTGATCGATGATTTCGCCGCCGGATACGCGCGCGGCGAGACGCCCATTCCCTGCATCCGCTGCAACGAGCGGGTGAAATTCGCCGATCTGATGGAGAGCGCCCGCGCCCTCGGCGCCGATGGCCTGGCCACCGGCCATTATGTCCGCCGCATTGATGGGCCGGAGGGGCCCGAGCTGCACCGTGCCGTCGACGACGGGCGCGATCAAAGCTACTTCCTGTTCGCCACCACCCGGCAGCAGCTTGAATACCTTTACTTTCCGCTCGGTGGTATGACCAAGCCTAAGGTCCGCGAGATGGCCGCCGAACTCGGCCTCGTCAATGCCGCCAAGCCCGACAGCCAAGACATCTGCTTCGTGACCAGCGACTACACCGACGTGGTCAAGCGCCTGCGCCCCGAGGCCGGGGAACCGGGCGAGATTGTTGACGAGGCGGGGGGCGTCCTCGGCCGCCACGACGGCATTGCGAATTTCACCATTGGCCAGAGGAAAGGCCTTGGCCTCTCCGGCAACGAGGCGCCGCTGTTCGTTTTGAAGCTTGATGCCGCAAACCGCCGCGTCGTGGTCGGCCCGCGCGCGGCGCTTTTGACCCGCCGTATCGTCTTGAAAGACGTTAACTGGCTCGCCGATCCGGCGGACGCGGCAAGCTGTACCGTCAAAGTCCGCTCGCTGCGCCCCCCTGTCCCGGCCCGGGTGAGCCTCCACCCCGATGGCGCCCCCAAAGGTGCCGAAGTGGAGCTGCTCGCGCCGGAAGAGGGCATTGCGCCCGGCCAGGCTTGCGTATTTTACAAGGACTCCAGGGTTTTGGGCGGCGGCTGGATCACCAAAGCCTAACTTCCTGCCGAAGCGGCAAGCAGCTTCTTGACAGCTTCAAAGCGCCCCAATACACCCGCGCCTCCGTGGCAGCGTAGCTCAGCGGTAGAGCAGGGGAATCATAATCCCTTGGTCGGGGGTTCAAATCCCTCCGCTGCTACCAGCCTTCACTCGCGGCGCGAGAGACGGCTGTCGCGCTGTAGCCTAAAAGGCGAAGGCGGACTGGCTCCCGCGAGCTTCGGCTTGGCCCCCCCCGCCGAACCGTGGTTTTCGCCCGCCGGGCCGATACCTCGCGGCGTTTTTTTGAGGATTACCGCGTTGTTGTCGATCACTATCGAGGATGTGCGGGCCGCCGCCAAGGTCATTGCCGGGGTTGTGGAGCGCACGCCGATGCGCCCATCGCGCACCTTGTCGGAGATCGCCGGCAGCGAGGTCTGGCTCAAATTCGAAAATCTGCAATTCACCGCGTCGTTCAAAGAGCGTGGCGCACTCAACAAACTGGCGTCGTTGTCGGCTGAAGAACGCGCCCGCGGCGTCATTGCCATGTCGGCGGGCAATCACGCGCAAGGCGTCGCTTATCATGCCGGCCGCCTCGGCATTCCGGCCACCATCGTGATGCCGCTCGGCACGCCATTCGCTAAGGTCAAGCACACCAAGGAATTCGGCGCCCGCGTCGTCTTGGAAGGCAATGTGCTGACTGAATCCGCCGCTGCGGCGCATCGCATTGCGGCGGCAGAGAACCTCGTCTTCGTGCATCCTTACGACGATCCCAAAGTAATGGCGGGGCAAGGCACGCTGGCACTTGAGATGCTGGAAGAGGCGCCCGAGCTCGATGCGCTGGTGGTGCCGGTTGGCGGCGGCGGCTTGATCGCGGGCGTTGCAGTCGCGGCCAAGGCGCTGAAACCTGAGATCGAAATCTACGGCGTGCAGACCCGCGCTTATCCTTCCATGTACAACGTAATCAAGGGCGAGCATCTGCCTTGCGCTGGCCAGAGCATGGCCGAAGGTATTGCGGTGAAGGAGCCTGGCAACGACACGATCGCCGTGGTGCGCGCGCTGGTGAAGGACATTCTTCTGGTCGGTGAGGCCGAGGTCGAACACGCCATCGCATCGCTGCTCGAAATCGAAAAGACGCTGGTCGAAGGCGCCGGCGCGGCGCCTTATGCCGCGGTGGCGACCTATCCCGATCTGTTCAAGGGCAAGAAGGTCGGTCTGGTGTTGTCGGGCGGCAATGTCGACATGCGGCTGCTCTCCAACGTCATCCTGCGCGAGTTGTCGCGCGAGGGCCGGATTCTGTCGCTGGTGGTCGAGATCGTCGACCGTCCCGGCGTCCTGGCCCAAGTTGCAACCCTGGTGGGCGAAGCGGGCGGCAATATTCTCGAAGTGCTGCACAACCGCATGGCCACCGACACCTCCGCCAAGCTTGCCCATCTCGGCATGACGGTGGAAGCGCGCGATGCCGGACACGCCGCCGAAATCCGTAACAAACTGGAAACGGCCGGCTTCAAGCTGAAAGGGTGATCGCCACCCGCCTTTAGCCGCAGTTTCCCTGACAAGGCGGGGGATTCACGTCCCGTTACGGTTCGCGCGCGTAGGATGACCGCTACAACCCTGGAGGACCGCGCGGATGGCAATCGAATCAGGCGACGACGTCTACGTCGACGACGGAGTCATCATCGGGCATGTGCGGCGGGCCACGACGCGCGACGTCATCGTATTTGTGGAAGACGAAGGTGATTTCACCCTGCCGCGCGATACCGTAAAGGCGACGGGCAACAACGCCATCACACTGATCTGCAAAAAGCTGCCGATCGAGATGCGGGCCGTAATCGGCCATCTGCACGGCGAAACCTACGATCCTGACGCTGAGTAAGCCTCGGATCATAAAGAACATTCTTGTCTTGGCGGGCCGGGCAGACATCAGCTAGGCTCTCGCCATGAAGAACTATCTGCCCCCGATCAAGGAAGGCTACGACGTCTTCGTCCACGACGGCGACGTCAAGGTCGGTGCCGTACGCGCCGCGAGCGCCCACGACCTTACCGTTTATGTCGAGAACGCCGGCGACTTCACCGTGCCGCGCCTGGCGGTGATGGAGGTGACCGAGGGCAAGGTGGTGCTCGTGTGCGACAAGCTCGACCTCAAGCTGCGCCGCGCCATCGGCCATGCCCACGATTCCGAGGACCCAGCCGCCCGGTCGGGCGCTCCCTCGGCCGAGCCGGCCAATTAACCTTTTCTTAAGCATCTTCTTCGCGCCAAAACGGGACAGGCCTATGCTTGCAGGCATGAAGCGCCCCGTGATGCAGTTCCCGAAGTTCGCGCAAATCACCGGCATGATCGTGACGTCGATCGTGGTGCTCGGCACCGACACCGACATCTTGCTGGCGATCCCGCTCGGTATCCTGGCTGGCGGGCTGGCGGTATTTTTCGTGTCGCTGTCGGAAGAAAAGCAAAAGGCAAATAGCTAATCGCTATTCGCTCGTCCTATTCCACCTTCGGGATGTTGTTGAGCGACTCTTCCAGTTCCTGGAAAGTGGGCTGGGCTTCGCTCGGCACACTGCCGCGGCCGATTTCGACGGACACCTGCGCCGCATTGCCATGCAAATGGGCGACCAGGATGTCGCGGATGACGTGATAGAATAGCGATTCCTCGTCGACGATGGACTTCAGGCGTTGGCTTATCGGTCCGACGATGCCATAGGCCAGGAACACGCCCATGAAAGTACCGACTAGGGCCGAGCCAATCATACGGCCCAAGACTTCCGGCGGCTCCGAGATGGCGCCCATGGTCTTGATCACGCCGAGCACGGCGGCGACGATACCGAGGGCCGGTAGCGCGTCGGCCATGCTTTGCAGCGACATGGCAGTCGACAGCGCTTCGTTGTGGTGTTTTTCAAGCTGCTTTTCCATCGCCGCCTCGACCTGAAGCGGGTCTTCCAGGCTCATGGTCATCATGCGCAGCGTGTCGCAGATGAAAGAGAGCGCGAAATGATCCTTCATGATCCGCGGATAACGTTTGAAGATCGAGGAGTCCTCGGGCTTTTCGATGTGCGCTTCGAGCGCGATCAGGCCCTTCTGCTTCATTGTCTTGGTGAGCAGGAACAGCAGACACAGAAGATCGCGGAAATCGCCCGTCTTCCACTTCGGGCCACGCATTACCTTGCCGAAGTCGCCGCCCACCTTTTTCAGGGTATATATCGACGAGGCGATCAGCAGCGCCGCCAGCGCGGCTCCGAGAATCGTCAGGAGTTCGTGCGGCGCAGCCTCGATTACCGACTCCAGTGATCCGCCCGAGAGCATGAACCCGCCGAAAACGCAGACAAAGAGGACAACGAGCCCGATAATTTGAAGCATTAATTCCGCCCCAGGTGCGAGAGCGATTATCGCGTTGAAGGACTTAACGCAGCCTAAACCCCGCCCGTCAGCGTCGCGGTTTATGAGGCGTTAATTTCGGCCAGTTTCTTGTTGACCAGGGTGGCGAGAACTTCGGCCACGGTACTGCCCAGACGCGTCGTCTCGTCTTCAGCGCGCGCGGCGCGGACCACCGCTTTGAGGTGGAGTTGCACCAAGGTGGCATCCGGGGTGGCATTGGCGCGGCCCATGGCGTCGAGGTAACGGCAGAGTTCACCGGCGATCCGGGCGGCGGCGGTGAGGCCGGCATTTCCGGCCAAGCCCCGCACCTCGTGGGCGTCGCCGTAGATCAGATCGAAATCGCTGGTCGCGACGGCGGCCTGCATGCGGTTGATATGGGTTTGCAGGCGGTCGATATAGACCAGCGCCGCGCCGCGGATTGCGCTTGCGCCGCCGTCAAGGGCGCACTCGGCCGCTTGGGCCACTTTGGGATCGCGCAACTGCTTGGAGATCCCGGCGGCGGCAAGCACCGGATAGGCGCCGGGCTGGATCAGAATGCATTTGCCGGAAGGCTGGTTGCTCATACGAAGACCTGCTGTGGCTGTTTGTCGTCCTTGCGACGCCGCGGACCGTTGTGGGTTTCGTCATTGCGGCGGCGCCGGTCGGGTCCGAAATAGCTGGTGCAGCGCACGAAGGCGCGTGGCCGTTCGACAATTTCCAGTACCCGGAGCAGCAGCTTCTGCACAGTGATTGGCTTGGCCAGAAACTCGGTGACGCCGGCATCGCGGGCTGCTTCGACGCGATGGCGTTCGGTATGACCGGTCACCATGATGATGGGGACATAAGGGTTGGGACTTTCCTGGGACGTGCGGACACGGTGGGTGAACGCGATGCCGTCTACCGGGGTCATCGACAGGTCGGTGAGAATAAGATCGACACTCTCCTCGCAGAGAAGGGTGAAGGCATCCTCGCCGCTTTTCGCCTCACGCACGTTCTTGAATCCAAGTGCAAACAGCACCGATCGGATCAGTGCACGCATAAGGGCATTGTCTTCGATGACCAGCGCCCTCAAACTCTCGATACTTGCATCCGGCATGCGGTCTGCCGCCCCTTGTCGGCGTCCATTGGGGCACCATAGGAGAGGGCGGTTAGGAAGTGGTTAGCCGGGGCAGGCGTCCTGGGAGGCTTAAAAGTGATGCGCCGGTTTCTCGAAAAGCTGCTGCTGATCGTCGCAACGCATGTGCGCGCCATGCTGCTCCATCCGATGGATGTCGGCGCCGTGGCGATTGTCGAGCAGGCGGGCCGGATCGTGTTGGTGCGCCATTCCTACAAATCGGGCTGGATGTTTCCGGGCGGCGCGGTGGAGCGCGGCGAGCCACCGGCGTCAGCGGTAATCCGGGAGTTGCAGGAGGAGATCGGACTGACCCAATCGGCGCCGCCGCAGCTTCTGGGCGCGTTCGTCCGCCGCCGGTTATGGGCGACCAACCTGATCCTGCTTTACCGGGTGCGCGATGCGGTGTTCGTGTTCAAGCCCAATTGGGAAATCCGGGAGCTCAGATTGGCCGATCCGGCCAAATCACCGTCTGGCACAGCGCCGGCCGTTCGCCGCCGCCTTAGAGAACTGCTCGGCGAGGTGTCCCAGGACACCAATTGGTGATGCCGAAAGTGTCACGAAGGGTTGCATTTGGGGGCCGCTGCCGTTAGCGAAAGCGCCATGAGCGACCCAAGCTGGCAGATCCGGCCGGAATGCGCCGAAGACGCGCCGTTGGTTGAGCTTTTGAATGCGGTCAGCTTTGGTCCCGGGCGTTATGCCAAATCGGCCTATCGTCTGCGCGAGGGTGTTGATCCGGTGGCCGGTCTCAGCTTTGTAGCGGTCGACGGGTCCGATCTGCTCGGCTCGATCCGCTTCTGGCCAGTGGCGATTGGTATGGACAAATCGTTGCTGCTTGGGCCACTCGCGGTACAGCCTGGCTTGCGCGGACGCGGCATTGGCATCGCCTTGATGAAACACGCGATTGCTGCGGCACGCGAGCAAGGCTATCCGTCCATCATCCTGGTCGGCGACGAGCCCTATTACGTCCGCGTTGGCTTTGCCCGGCTCGCCCCCGGCCGCATCAAATTCCCCGGCCCGGTCGATCCGGACCGCGTGCTGGGGCTGTCGCTCGCCCAGCACAATGTGATGCTGACGATCAAAGGCGAAGTCCGCCGCGCCCGTATCGACCACTTCGTTAGCGCCAGCGGCGCGGCAGTGGCGGGATAACCCATCAGTTTCGGCAGTGCGGCGTGACCATGTTAAGGCGCATATCCGTGCCCCCACGGGCTCAAAGCGTGGAAGTGCCTTACCGCCCCTCTTGGCGCCAGGCCAGCATCAGTGTGCCGAGCAGCACCAGAAGTGCGAGCCAAGCTGGCAACAGCGGGGTCTCATCGACGCTTGTCACCCGTGAGGCCTGGTTGGCGGCAAGGCCCATCCAGCCGTCACCGGCCATGTGACGGCCGCGGGCGATGCGGCGGATTTCGGGAATGCCGTCGGAGAGCCACACCACGCCGCCACCGGATTGCTCGACAACCGGTGCCAGCAGGCGGTCGGTGGCACGCATGTCGGCGACTTCTTTCGGGTTCAGTGGTCCGGCCGCGGCCACCGCCGACAAGGTGCCGTCGCTGACGCGATAAAGTCCCAGCGCCTCGGCCTTCATCTGGCCGCGCCACAGCCCCGCTTCGGTTTTGACGAGCGGCAGCGGCGTCGTTTTTCCATCTGGGATCGTCACGGTCACCGGCGGTGGCGCTTTGGCCATGGTGCGCCGTTCAACGACCAGATCGCCGCCGGAGATCGTCGCGGTCAACCGTTCTTCTTCCAGCTCCGGCTCTTTCATTGACCAGTGCGCGATGCGGCGCAGCAGCTCGGCAATCGGCCCACCGCCTTCGAAGCCGCGCGCCCATAGCCAGCCCTGATCAGAGAGAAGTTCGGCGACGCGGCCCTTGCCGATGCGGTCGAGCACGAGGAGAGGTTTATCGCCCGGCCCGCTCATCACCACATTGCCCATGACTTTTTGCGCGCCGATCTGGCGGAACCAACGGCCCCACGACGGCGGGGTATTGCCGGTGTTGGCGCCGGGCAGGCCCGCGGTCACCGGATGGCCCTGGCCTTCCGCCGTCACCATTGGCTTGAACGGCCGCGTGATGACCTCGCCGGTCGGCTGGGCCGGCAGCACCACCGACAAGGGCGTGCGATAGATGCTGGTATAGGTGGCAAACTCCGGCCCGGCCGAAACCAGCAGCGCGCCGCCTTCATACACATAGCCCGACAGGTTCTGGTAATAGCCGAGCGGCAGAATTCCACGCTCGCCGTAGCGGTCGAAGATGATGAGGTCGAAGCCGTCGAGCTTTTCCTGGAACAGCTCGCGCTTGGGAAATTCGATCAGCGCCAGCTCGTTCATCGGCGCCGGTTCGATCTTTTCGGGGTCGCGCAAAATCGTGAAGTGCACCAGATCGACGCTGGGGTCGCCCTTCAGAAGACTGCGCCAGACGCGTTCGCCGGCATTGGGTTCGCCGGAAATGAGCAGGACGTGCAGCCGGTCGCGCACGCCGTTAATTGCCACCACGGCGCGGTTGTTCTGCAATGTCAGTTCGGCCGGGCCCGGCGCGGCTTCGATCTCGACCACGCTCTCGCCTTCATGGGTAACCGGAACTTCCACCGGCGTGTTGCGGCCGAGCACGACATCGCGCGCCCCCGCATTGGCGCCGTCGATTCGAAGGCTGACGTGCGCCAGACCGCCTGGACCGCCACCGAGATCGTCAACCCGCACCACGACGGTCGCGGTCTGGCCGACGATGGTGTAGCGCACCGCATCGGCAACTGTCAGCTTGCGGTCGTTCTCACCGCGCGCCCCAGCGATCAGCGCATGCACCGGCGTCGTTTTTGCTTGCGGCGGAATATCGTGCACTTCGCCGTCGGTAATCAGAAACGCGCCTGCCACCCGTGACGGCGCCACATCGGCCAGCGCGCTGCCCAGGGCGGTGAAGACTTGCGTGCCGGTATCCTCGCCCGCCGGATTGGTGGTGACGGTTACCGTCCGCACCTCAAGGTTTGGCTCCTTCTTCAGCCGCGCTTGGAGTGCCGCTGCGGCTTGGTCGGCCTCAGTCTTGCGATTGCCGATCGCCATGCTCTGCGAATGATCGACCACGATCACCGCGACGTCGGCCAGCGGTTCGCGGTTCTCGCGCACCATCAGCGGATTGGCGAGTGCCAGGATCAAGGCGAGAAACGCTAGGCCCCGCGCCCAGGTGCCGCGCGCACCGATGATAAAACCATAGGCGATGAACAACAGCGCAAGTGCGATCAACACGCCTAAAAGCGCGGCCGGAATGTGCGGGGCGAAGATGACGCTCATCTACTTCCCCAGCCGCTGCAAGATGGCTTTGACGTGCACCTGATCGGTCTTGTAGTTGCCGGTCAGCGCATACATCACCAGATTGACACCGAAACGGAACGCGAGTTCGCGCTGGGTCGAGCCGCCTGGTGTGACATCGACCAGCGGACGGCCGCGCGTATCCACCGCCCAGGCCGCAGCCCAATCGTTGCCGCCGATAATGACCGGTGAAACGCCGTCGCCGCCGCGGATCGGGGCATCGCCCGGCGGCAGAACCTGCGCCCACAACGTGCCGCCGTCCCAGCGCCCGGGGAAGGCCGAGATCAGGTAATAGGATTTTGTCAGCACATGGGCTGCCGGCACCGGCGCGAGCGGTGGCAGGTCGAGCTTGCCCAAGAGGCGGCGCAGCGTTTTTTCGCCGGGATTGTTTGGCCCACGCACCGGCCCCAGGGTCAAATCGCGGGTGTCGATCAGAATCGTGCCGCCACTCCGCATATATTCGGCAACCTTCGACAGTGCCGCGGCCGACAGATCATGTTCGCGCGGGTCCATCGGCCAATAGATCAGCGGAAAGAACGCCAGATCGTCCTTCTCCAGATTGACCCCGAGCGGCTCCTGCGGCGCATACGTCGTGCGCTGTGTCAGCACGGTGCCGAGGCCGGTGAGCCCGGCCTTGCTCATGGCATCGACGTCGCCAAGCCCGGTGACGACATAGGCCAGCCGCGTATCGAGTGCCGCCTTCATCGCAAACGCATCGTCGGCACGCGCGGCGCCCGTATGAAGCAGGAGCAGCACCGCCGCGGCGCCGCCAAGCCAGCGCTTCAGGTTCGGCACATAGCCGCGCAGCACCAGCGAGAGGAGGAAATCGAGCAGCAGCAAAAATGCCGCCGCGACCAGGAACGGCATCTTCAGCGGCAGCGCGGCGCGAGTGGCATAATGGTCGGTGGCGAGATCAAGTACGGGAAGCGGCAACAATGCCGTGTCGCTCCGCGCCGCATTCAGCGCCCGTTCCGCCCCTGCCGCACCGTAGAGGCCCGGCGGATGCGTCCGCGACGGCTCGGCGTTCGCGATTTCACTGCCGCGCAGCGGCTGGGCCTCGGCATTGGCGGCGCCGAGTTTGCCAAAACCATCAAGCAGCGCACTCGCGGGCAACGTGGCGCTCGCCGACAACTCAGCCGGTTCAACGCTGGCGGAAAGCGTCATCAACCGGCGCAGCATCTCGACATAAAGGCCCGAGATCGGCAGCGTCGACCAGCTTGGCGCAGCGGCAACATGGAATTGCACGATCCACCCCTTGCCGCGTCCCGCCGCGGTCACCATCGGGGTGCCGTCGCTGAGCCGCGCCCAGGTGCGCGAAGCCAGATTAACGCTCGGCTCAGCCAAAATCTGGCGCGACACCGTCACGTCTTCGGGAATGGCGAGGCCGCTGAACGGGCTCGCGTCCGGGAAACTCGTCAGATGCTGCGGCGAGGCCCATGACAGCGCACTGCCGAGATAACGTCCGCCGGCGCGCAAGCCTACCGGTTCGAGATCGTCGGTGCCGCTGGCGGTATGCTCACCGGCGAAGCGGATCAAAAGGCCGCCGCCTTCGACAAACTTCGCCACTTTGTCGTGATCGGCACCGGCAATCTTGCCGACATCCGATAGGATCAGCACCGACACATTGCGCGCTAGCAAATCGGCGATACTGCCTTTGCGCAAGTCGGCATAAGGCGACAGCGCCCGCTGAAGATAAAAGGCACCGGACAGCAGAGGCTCTTCATTGGATGCCCCCGAAACCAATCCCACTGCCCGCCGCGGCGTGCCACGATCAAGCAAATGCACGGCCCCCGCGCTCTTGGTGCCCAAAATTTCAAGCCGCGCCGTCTGATTGCGCATTTCGAGCGGGATGGCGATTTTTGCGACGGTCTTGTTCTTGCCGTCGTCGAAGTGGAACGGCGCCGTCCCCAATGTCTGACCTTGTTCGCCGAGCGCCGCGACCATGCCGTCGGCGGTGCCGTCGCTGCCTGCGCGGATCAGCGCGATTTCGAATCCGGCCGAGGTGTTGGTGGCACTCGTCACCGCCAGCGGCCCGCCATTGCGGCTTTCGAACACGCGCACGGAGCCAAGCTTCTTCAAAGCTTCTGCGGTTTTTGTTGCCAGCCCGTCCTCAACGCCGTCCGATAGCCACAACACTTCCGCACCCGGCTTGAGTTTGGCCAGTGTCGCCAGCGCCTCTTTGCGGCTGGCAAGCCAAGGCTTCGGTTCCAAGGCGCTGGCCGCTTTGGCCGCGCGCCCGGCATCAAGCAGTTCCGCTTCCGAACGATCGGCCGTGGCAATGATCGCCACGGGGCGGTTCGCTCGTGCCGCACTGTCGACCGCTTCGCGCACCAGACCGGCGCGCGCGTCCCAACCCGGCGCCGCCGTCCAGCCGTTGTCGACCAGGAGCACCAGCGGCCCGTTGCGGGTCAGCGTCAGGGTGCGGCCCATTTGCGGTTCACTGAGGGCGATGATCACCGCTGCTGCCGCGATCAGCCGCAGCGCCATCAGCCACCACGGCGTCCCCGATGGGGTTTCTTCCTCGTCCTTCAAGCCGAGCAGCAACCGCAGCGGCGGAAACACCACCCGCTTGGGCAATGGTGGGGTGACGCGGAGCAGCCACCAGATCACCGGCAGCACGATCAGACCTGCGAGGATCCAAGGCGCACCGAAACTGATGTGGGGGAGGATGTTCATCACCCTGCCATCCGGTGTCCGCCGGAAAGATCGGCGTAAAGCGCCACCAGTGCGCCTTGCGGCGAACGGTCAGTGCGATGGGCGGTATAATTCCAGCCGAGTTTGCGCGCGACGAGCGCCACCGTTTCGCGATGCGCCTGGAACCGCGCGCGATAGTCCGCCGCCACGGCTTCGGCGCGTCCCAGCGTGCGGGTTTCGGCCCCGCCGACCGATTCAAACCTTGTGCGGCCGGAATAGGGAAAATCCTCTTCCGCCGGATCGATGATGTGCACCAGCCGTCCGCCGGCATTGGACCGCGTCAGCCGCCTTATAGTGCTTTCGATGCTCTCCAGCGGCGCCAGAAAATCGCCGAACCAGACGAATTGGGCGTTCTTCGGCAGCGGCGCTTCGGGCGGTAGCAGATCATCACTTGGCGACCGCTCGCCCAAGGCATAACCGATCCGGCGATAAGCGGCGCGGGAATTGGCCGGCGGTTCGCGTTCGCCATAAAGCGCAATGCGTTCGCCGCCGCGCACCAAGAGGATGCCGAGTGCCAACGCCAGCAGACTCGCCCGTTGCAACTTGGTATCGGCGCCCGAGCCGAAGCGCATCGACGCCGCGCCGTCGCGCCACAGCCATACCGATTGCGCTGCTTCCCATTCGCGCTCGCGCACGTACAGATGTTGGCTTTTGGCCGATTGGCGCCAGTCGATCGCGGTGGAGGGATCGCCGGGGCGATAATGATGATATTGCCAGAAGGTTTGGCCCAGTCCCGCCTTGCGCCGCCCATGCATGCCGAGCGTCACCGATGAGGCGAGGCGCTCCGCCCGCACCATCAAGGCCGGCAGGGCAGCGGCAAGGGATTCGGCGCTGTCAGAGAGCCGCACCATTTAGAGGAGGGTCCGGCACAGCCGGTCAATTACCGTCACGACGGTGAGGCCCTCTGCCCGGGCCGCGAAATTGAGCGCCATGCGATGGCGGAGCACCGGCTGCGCTAGCGCCACGACGTCGTCGGTGGAAGGCGCTAGCCGTCCTTCGATCAGGGCGCGGGCGCGGCACGCCAGCATGAAGGCTTGGGAGGCGCGCGGGCCCGGTCCCCAGGCGACAACATTGCGCAAATCGGGCGCAACATCGCTTTCGGGGCGGGCAGCGCGTACCAGGCGCAAAATGGATTCGACGACGGTGTCGCCGACCGGGATGTGGCGCACCACGGCCTGGGCTTCCATCAGATCCGCTGGCGTGCACACCGGCTGGGCCGTCTTCTCCTGACCGAAGGTCGTGGCCAGCAGCATTTCTTTTTCGGCCGTCTTGTCGGGATAGCCGATGTCGATCTGGAGCAGGAAACGGTCGAGCTGGGCTTCGGGCAAGGGATAGGTGCCTTCCTGCTCGAGTGGATTTTGCGTCGCCAGCACATGGAACGGCTTCGGCAGATCGTTGCGCGCGCCCGCCACCGTCACCTGCCGCTCCTGCATTGCCTGCAACAGGGCGCTTTGGGTGCGCGGGCTGGCGCGATTGATTTCGTCGGCCATCAGAAGCTGGGTGAACACCGGCCCTTTGAGGAAGCGGAAAGCGCGATGACGGTCGTCAGTCTCTTCCAGCACTTCCGAGCCGATGATGTCGGCTGGCATCAAATCGGGGGTGAACTGCACCCGCTTCCAGTCGAGGCCGAGCACGATGCCCATCGCTTCAACAAGCTTGGTTTTGGCCAGACCCGGCACGCCGATGAGGAGCCCATGCCCGCCCGCCAGAAGGGTGATCAGCGCTTGATCGATAACGTCCTTTTGCCCGAAGATGACCTCGCCGATTCCGGCCCGTACGGCGCGTGCGATTTCTGCTGCCCGCTCGGCGCGCTCGACCGCTGGCCCAAGTTCCTCACCGCTCGTTTCGTTCATGGAAGGTATCCAGGTCTGGGCAGGAGCCGGGCAATTGCCTATCCTGCAAAGTGAACCCGTTTTGTACCCCGGCAAGCCCGAGGCAACAAGTTGCATCAAGGACAACGCGCGCGCGGATGATGGACGCCGAAGCTTATTTGAAGCTGGAAACATTACAGTCGCGCCTACTTTCCGCCCCGCCCGGCTTGCCGCTCGCTCCGTTGCGTAGCGATTACGATCGCAATCCGGGCGCGCGCCCAGGCGAGAGCGGCCCTCTGGTTCCGGCCGCGGTGCTGATTCCGATCGTGGCGCGCCCGGACCCGGCGGTGCTGTTCACCCAACGCAGTGCCGGTCTCAAGCGCCATGCTGGGCAGGTGAGTTTCCCCGGCGGCGCTGCCGATCCCACCGACGCCTCGCTCACCGCCACCGCCTTGCGCGAGTTGAAAGAGGAGACCGGCATCGACCCTGATTTTGTCACCGTGGCCGGGTTCCTCGAAGCTTACGAAACGGTGACGCGCTTTGCGGTGCTGCCGGTGGTGGGGCTTCTCGCCGAAGGCTTCACGCTGACGCCCGAGGTGCGCGAGGTCGAGGCGGTGTTCGAAGTTCCACTCGCCTTTCTGATTGATCCGGCCAACTGCCGCGACGAGCGGGTGGAATGGCAGGGACGCCCGCGCCGCTTCTACGCCTTCACGTACCAAGGCCATTATATTTGGGGCGCCACCGCTGCTATGCTAGTGGCTCTTGCCGGGCGGCTGCAATGACGCGTCTACTCCCGCAACCCTGGATGACCACGCCACCGGCGCTGAAGCTGATGGCGGCGCTAGGCGAAGCGCGCTTTGTCGGCGGGGCGGTGCGCAACACGCTGCTGGGCAAACCGGTGACGGATGTCGATATCGCCACCCCGCATGCGCCGGACAAAGTCTGCGCTCTGCTGGAAGCGGCTGACATCAAAGCGGTGCCGACCGGCATCGCACATGGTACCATCACCGCGGTGGTGGCCGGGATGCCGTTCGAAGTCACCACGCTGCGCCGCGATGTTGAAACCGATGGCCGCCGCGCCGTGGTCAGTTTCACCAGGGATTGGGCGCTCGATGCCCAGCGGCGCGACTTCACCATGAACGCGCTTTACGCCGACCTCTCGGGTGAAGTGTTCGACAGCGTCGGCGGCGTTGCCGATCTGGAAGCGGGCAAGGTGCGCTTCGTCGGCGATCCGGTGACGCGTATCCGAGAGGATTACCTGCGTATTTTGCGCCTCTTCCGCTTCCATGCTAGGTACGGCAAAGGTCCGCTCGACGGCGAAGCGGTCTATGCCGCCGAAAAGGAAAAGAAGGGCCTGGCGCGACTCTCCGGCGAGCGCATCGCCAAAGAAATGCTCAAGCTGCTAGAGGCCGAAAACCCGGTTTTGGCGATCAATGCCATGCTGCAGACCGGCATTCTGGCGGAAGTGCTCCCCTGCGAACCTGATGTTCTCCGCCTCAGAAGACTGGCAGCGGCTGATGCCGCGTTTGAGTTTTCGCCCGACGGCATCTTGCGTTTGGCCGCTCTGTTGCCGCGCGAAAAGTTCATGCTGGTGGCGCAAGTTCTGGCAGTGCGTTGGAAGCTGTCGAATGTCCAGCGCGACCGTCTGATCGATTTGGCTGGAGCGCCGCAGATCACGCCGTTTCTCACCACTGGGGACGTGGCCAAACTGCTGTACCGGCTCGGGCCCGAACGCTTCCGCGACCGGCTCAGACTGGCGGTCGCCGGTGAAACGCGCGCCGATGCGCAGTGGCGCACCATGCTCGAAATGGCTGAGAATTGGGATCGTCCGCGCTTTTCGCTTACCGGCGACGACGTGTTGGCTGCCGGTGTGCCGAAGGGTCCGGCGGTGGGCCGGATACTGGACGAAGTCGAGTCTTGGTGGCTCGACAACGGATTTACGCCTGACACAAACGCGCTGCACCAAGCGCTGCAAGCCGCGATACAGAAAGTTCGCTGATGCTGTTTGAAATTCTCGACTCTGTGAGTGTGCCCGGTGATCCGGCCAAACCGAATGACGATGCGTTTGCCGCCGAGCCGGTCGCTGCGGTGGTGCTCGACGGCGCCACCATGGTGTCGGAAAACCTGATGCCCGGCAAAAGCGATGCCGCTTGGATTGCTGCGTTTGGGGCGCGGCGGCTGCTGTCGCATTTGAAAGACGGTGATACTCCTCGCGCGGCGTTGCGCCATGCTTTGGCTGATACGGAACGCTCCTTTGCTGGCTTGCGCCGGCGGGCGCCCGCGGCGCCGCACGAGCTGCCGCTCGCGTCGATGAGCCTCGCAGTTCCCAACGACAGCGGATTCGATGCCTTGTGGTACGGCGATTGCGTTGCGCTGGTGCTGCGCCCGGGCGAGACGGCCGGGGTGGTGGGGGCGGCGCTCGCAAAGCGGGCCGGCGAAACCACTGCCGCGCAGCGTTTTCTCGATGAGACTGGTCTGGCCCCGGTCGAAGCCTTGAAGCGCGAACAATATCTGCCGCTGTTTCGTTCCGGCCGCGCCAAGGTCAACACGTCCGCGGGTGATTGGCTGTTTTCGCCGGTCGCCGCCGCGTCCGAGCACGTTGGCCGCGCCCGCATTGAAGCGCCGCCCGGCACGCTGGTTCTGCTCGGTACGGATGGGTTTCTGGCATTGGCGACAAGCTATGGCGTAATGCCCCCGGCCGCCCTCGTGGAAGCCGCCCGCGACCAGGGTTTGAAGGCGCTCTCCGAACAACTACGCCGCATCGAAGACGGCGATCCCGAGGGGCGCACTTATCCTCGCTTCAAGAAAAGTGACGACGCCACGGCGGTGTTGTTGAAGCTGGTTTAGAGCGCTTTCAGGAAAAGTGCCCGCGCGCGTTGCGCGCTAACTAAAAGCGGGCGTGCAAGGCACGCCGGGCGGTTTTCCGTCCGAAAGCGCGACATCAAAGAATCTATACCATACCGGCGGCGTGCAGGATCGGGCCCATGCCGCCTTCAGCATGCAGGCGCTCGAAGCCATCCCAGATCATACGGAAGGCGACGAACAGCACAATGAAGACGCCGGCATAACTGATCCACGGATATTTGTGCAGCAGCTTGGCGATCAGGGTGGCGGCGAGGCCCATCAGCGCGATCGACATCATTAGGCCGATGATCAGGACTTCGATATGGTCGCGCGCCGCACCGGCCACCGCCAGCACGTTGTCGAGCGACATCGAAACGTCGGCGGCGGCGATCGAGACGATAGCGCGCCGTATCGCTTTGGCGTGGCAGCGTTTCTCGTTGGCGGTGGGGCAGATGGGTCCCTCGACGCCGTTCTCGCCCGCCAGCACTTTGTGGGCGTTGTGTTCCTTGTTGGCGTCGCGCACGTCGCGGTAGAGCCGCCATGTCACCCACAACAGCAGGAAGCCGCCGGCGATCACCAGCGGCACGAAGCGCAGCAGATGCACCGCGAAGATCGCTAGCACGATGCGCAAGACCACCGCGGTCATCAGGCCCCAGAAGATCACGGTCTTGCGATCGACCTTGGCGACTTGGGCCGCGCTCATGCCGATCACGACGGCGTTATCGCCCGCCAGCACGACGTCGATGAGGAGAACCTGCAGCAGTGCGATTAACCCGCCTTCGGTGAAGACATCCAACGGGTTAAGGAAATCCAACAGCGTAAACCTCGGGGGGACAGGGAGTGATGTGGTGTGCGATCCAGGAAATTGCCAGAGCTAAGATGGCATTATACGCGAAAATGCTGATTCTTTACCTTGCGGAAATTGACGCTTATCCGGTTGGAAAGCCCTTTGTCTGACGCAAGGCTTCGCTGAGCACGATCGCCCCCGCCATGGCGACATTGAGCGACCTT
The DNA here is from genome assembly GCA_002307725.1 of Alphaproteobacteria bacterium UBA1301. Lineage (GTDB taxonomy): Bacteria > Pseudomonadota > Alphaproteobacteria > Micropepsales > Micropepsaceae > Rhizomicrobium. The sequence goes on from DBUB01000002.1 coordinate 448,607, forward strand.
AGTCCCGTTCGCATCGGGATGAGGAGGCGCGCATCGGCGCAGTCGTGCACTTCGTCCGGCACCCCAGCGCTCTCGCGGCCGAGTAGCAGAATGTCGGAAGCGGCAAAGGCGAAATCGAGATAAGACGTGGCTCCCTTGGTGGTGAGGAGTACCAAACGGCTATCTGCGATTGCGTGCCGGAACGCGGCCCAACTCGCATGACGCGTGATCACGGCCTGATCCAGGTAATCCATCCCGGCGCGCCTCAGCTTGGTATCGCTCCACAAAAACCCGCACGGCTCGATGATGTCGACCGGAACCCCCAAACAGGCCCCGAGCCGGAGAAGGGAGCCGGTGTTCTGCGGAATATCGGGTTCAAAGAGGGCGAGACGCATGGGGGGCATTCTTGACAGGACTTTGAGGAATTCCTATAGTACTTACTAAAGCGTCCTACAAGGGCTGTGACGTCAATGCTAGTGTACGAGCCACTGACAGCGTTTTTGAAGGCAAAAGCGGAAGATGAAGTACCGATGACCTTCGACCAGATCGAGCAGGTTATCGTCCGCAAGTTGCCGCCATCGGCTCTCAAGGAGGGCAATGCTTGGTGGTCCAACAATCCGGCGCGCCATTCTCAGGCGGTCGCATGGCTGGGAGCTGGGTTCGAGGCGGTTTCCGTAGATCGCAGGGCTCGAACCGTGGTCTTTCGCCGGGTCCGGCAGGCGGTAAAAGGCATGGCTGATGAAGCCAGGCCATTCAGACGACCGGAGGGTCTGGTCAACGGGCGTCATCCGGCCATTGGAGCGCTCAAGGGCATGACGTGGATTGAGCCCGGTTACGATCTGACCAAGCCTGTCCTCGACGAGGACTGGGAGGCAGCGTTCGATAAAAAGTGGGATGCGCTGCTCAAATGAGTGCATCTATGCTGCTCGACACATGCGCTGTCATTTGGCTGATTGAAGACCAACTGAAGACCGCGGCCGTGGAAGCTTTGGCGGCAAGCTATAAGGGCGAACAGTCACTCTACATCTCGCCGATCACCGCATTGGAGTTGGGGCGGTTGTTCGCTCAGGGCCGTCTTCGTTCATGGTTGAGCCCGACAGAGTATTGGAAACGGGTTCTTGCCATTCCCCGCGTGAAGTTGGCTCCGATGCCCCCTGAGCTCCTGTTTGGTTCTTCCTTTCTCCCCGGCCCTATTCACAAAGATCCCGCCGACCGGATCATTGCTGCCACGGCCCGGGAGTACGGCTTTACAGTCATGACGCGGGACCAAGCGCTGCTCGATTATGGGGCGCAAGGCTATCTGTCGATCATCGAATGTTGATCTTGCCGCTAAGGGAATTGGGGCCGCCAAACCGCCCGCAACCGTCCGGCGATACTGGAGATTTATGCGGCATCATGCCGCGACCCCCTGCATAATCGACTCTCTATTTTGGCCCTTTCCGGCCAAGAACCTCGCTATTTCATCACGGCGCCTGCCGCAGTATTCGTGCGGTGTTCGATCAACGAGGTAAGACTTTGGCGAACCCACCCACCCCCGAGCCGACGCGACGGGACTTCCTCTATATCGCAACCGGTGCGGCAGCCACGCTTGGCGTCGGTTTCGCCGCCTGGCCGTTCATCGATTCAATGAACCCGTCCAGTGCCGTGCTCGCCATGGCGTCGATCGAAGTCGATCTGTCCGCAATCCAGCCGGGCCAGCAGGTGATCTTCAAATGGCGCGGCCATCCCTTGTTTGTGCGCCGCCGCACGCCGAAGGAGATTGCCGCGGCCCGCGCCGTCTCGCCGTCCGATCTGCCGGATGGGCTGGCGCGCAATGCCAATCTCACCGAATCGGCACCAGCCACCGACGCCAACCGGACCATCAAGCCGGAATGGCTGGTGGTGGTAGGCGTCTGCACGCATTTGGGCTGCACGCCAGCCGTGTCGACGCGAGAGTCGCCGCAGGGGGCTTATGGTGGCTGGCTGTGCCATTGCCACGGCTCTGACTTCGACGCCTCGGGGCGCATCCGCAAAGGTCCGGCGCCACAGAATCTGGCGGTGCCGCCTTATGCCTTCATCGGCCCCACCAAGATCAAGATCGGATAAGACCATGGCGGGACATTCCAACTACGTTCCTAAAACCGGTTTGGCCCGCTGGCTCGACCAGCGCCTGCCGGTCATCCGGCTGATGAACGACCACTTCGTCACCTTCCCGACGCCGAAGAATTTGAATTTCTGGTACACATTCGGTGCCATTCTCGCCGTCATGCTGGTGGTGCAGGTCGTCACCGGCATCGTGCTCGCCATGCATTATGTGCCGACGGCCGATCTGGCATTCGGCTCGGTCGAGCAGCACATTATGCGCGAGGTCAATTATGGCTGGCTGATCCGCAGCCTGCACGCCAGCGGCGCCTCGATGCTTTTCCTGGCCGTCTACATTCACATGGGCCGCGGTCTCTATTACGGCTCGTACAAGGCGCCGCGCGAGATTCTTTGGATTCTGGGCGTATTCATCTATCTGCTTTTGATGGCGACGGCCTTTTTCGGCTACACGCTACAATGGGGCCAGATGTCCTATTGGGCCGCCACCGTGATCACCAGTTTGTTCTCGGCCTTTGATCAAATCATTCCGCATTTCGGTACGGCGCTGTCCACTTGGGTCCGGGGCGATTACGCGGTCGGCGATGCCACCGTGAACCGCTTCTTTGCGCTGCACTACCTGCTGCCGTTCGTGATCGCCGGCGTGGTCGGATTGCACATCTGGGCGCTGCATGTGACGGGCAACGGCAATCCGCTCGGCATCGAGGTGAAAGGCCCGCAGGACACGATACCGTTTCATCCCTGGTACACGGTGAAGGATGCGTTTTATCTCACGCTGTTCCTCATCGTGTTTCTGGCGATCGTTTTTTATGCGCCCAACTTCTTCGGCAACCCCGACAATTACATCCCGGCCAATCCGCTGGTGACGCCGTCCGAGATCAGGCCGGAATGGTACCTGCTCCCGTTCTACGCCATGCTGCGCGCGGTCCCTAACACGTTGCTCGGTGTGCTGGTGCTGTTCAGCGCCTTGCTGACGCCGTTGTTCATCCCTTGGCTCGACACCTCCAAGGTGCGTTCGTACCGCTTCCGCCCGGTGATGAAGCAGCTTTTCTGGGTGTTCGTGGCGACGTGCATCCTGCTTGGCTATGTCGGCGCCCAGACTACCGATGCGGCCTGGCACTTGGGTGAGGTCGATATCCCGCTGGTCTGGTTGGCGCGCCTCGCCACGCTTTACTATTTCGCGTTCTTCTGGGCACTGATGCCGTGGATTGGTAAAAAAGAAGTGACGCGGCCAGTGCCCGAAAGCATTGCCCAATCGGTCTTGAAAAAAGGGGCGGTTTTGACCAAGGGGGGCGAGCAATGAAAACCGTCTCGTTGCTGATGGCCCTCAGTGTGGCGCTGGTCGTTCCGGCCTTCGCCGGCGAAGATTTGACCCAGCCCCAGCCGCCGCGCGACGCCAAGTGGTCGTTCGACGGCGTGTTCGGTACCTATGACCGTAGCGCGCTACAGCGCGGCTTTCAGGTCTACAAGGAAGTCTGCGCTGCTTGTCACGGCTTGAATCTTGTCGCGTTCCATGACCTTGCCGCGCCCGGTGGTCCCGGCTTCACGGCCGCACAGGCCAAGGCGATTGCGGCGGGCTACAAGATTGCGGCCGAGCCCAACGAAGACGGCGACATCTTCGACGACAAAGGCAACCGGCTGACGCGCTCAGGCACGCTCGCCGATCATTTTCCGCCGCCCTTTGCCAACGATGCGGCGGCGCGCGCCAACAACAGCGGGGCGCTACCGCCTGATCTGTCGCTGATCGTGAAAGCGCGGCAGGGCGGCGCGAACTACGTCTATTCGATCCTCACCGGCTTCAATCAGAAGGTGCCGCACGGCGTCACGGTGCCGGATGGCAAGTACTACAACCCCTATTTTCCGGGCCGGACCATTGCGATGCCGCCGCCTCTAAACCAGGGCTCGGTCAGCTTCAATGACGGCACGCCGACGACGGTGACCAACGAGGCCAAGGCGGTGGTGACGTTCCTGACCTGGGCGTCGGCGCCTGAGCTTGAAGCCCGCCATCGCATCGGCCTGCAAGTGCTGGCTTTTCTGGTCCTGCTCGCCGGTCTGTTGTTTCTCAGCTACCGCAAGGTCTGGCACGGCAAGCCGGAAGAATAAAAAAAGCCGGCATCGTCCGCGACAGTGTGCATAGCGCGAAGACGCGGAGGAACGGGATCCAGGTGTGAGTACCACCTATTTCTCGCTCCGAACCGTACATTGGCTGCCGCGTTCGGCGTTCTTTAATCGAACAGACTCGACACGCTTTCTTCATGGCTGATGCGGCGCATGGCTTCGCCGATCAAGGGGGCGATCGAGATGCGCCGGATGTTCGGGCACTTCATCACGTCGGGCGTAGCGGCGATCGAATCGGTCACCACCATCGACTTCAGTACCGAGTTCTGCACCCGCGCCACCGCCCCGCCGGACAAGACGCCGTGCGTGGCATAGGCACAAACCTGTTCGGCACCGGCCTTCATCAGCGCTTCGGCGGCATTGCAGATGGTGCCGCCGGAATCGACGATGTCGTCGATCAGGATGCAGGAGCGGCCCGCCGGATTGCCGATGATGTTCATCACTTCCGACACACCGGCGCGTTCGCGGCGCTTGTCGACGATGGCGAGGTCACAGCCGAGGCGCTTGGCCAGCGCGCGGGCCCGCACCACGCCGCCGACGTCCGGCGAGACCACCATCAGATGGTCGCCGTGGCCGAGCGCATCGCTGATGTCTTTCACGATCACCGGCATAGCGAACAGATTGTCGGTGGGAATGTCGAAGAAGCCTTGGATCTGGCCAGCGTGGAGATCGACCGTCAAAACGCGGTTGGCGCCCGCCTCAGTGACCAGGTTGGCGACCAGCTTGGCCGAAATCGGCGTCCGCGGGCCGGCTTTGCGATCCTGGCGGGCATAGCCGAAATAGGGCACCACCGCTGTGATGCGCCGTGCTGAAGCGCGCCTGAGCGCATCGATGATGACGAGCAGTTCCATCAGATTGTCGTTGGCGGGAAAGCTCGTCGACTGAATGACGAACATATCCTCGCCGCGGACGTTTTCCTGGATCTCGACGAAGATCTCCATGTCGGCGAAGCGGCGCACGGCGGCTTTGGTCAGCGGGATCTTCAAATATTGCGAGATGGCGTCTGCCAGGGCCCGGTTCGAATTGCCAGCAAGCAATTTCATGCCGGAAGTCGCATTGCTGTCGACCATGGCCCGCGCACCCCTTTTGTGACGTCGTGATGACGGGCTTTTAGCAAGCGAGGGGGAGTGGGTAAACCGGATTCTGGTTCCGTCAACACAATCGCCGCAGCGCCCTTTCGCATCACGTGCCAAAAACGCGCAAGGAAGGTGGTTTATGAATGCCGAATCACGTTGCGCTACGCGCGAATCGTGCGTTTGCGTCCGATTCCCGTCACATCGGTTCTTTCAGCACGATCGCCGACAGGTCGCGGCCGTAGTCCTTTTCGCCCCGGTGGGTGGCGCGGCGGAAGCTAAAGAAAGCGGTCTCGCCGGCATAGGTGTCGGCCTTCAGCGGCGCGATATCGGTAACGCCCGCGTCAGCCAGCCGGCGCACGACATAGGACTCAAGATCGAAATGGAAATGGCCGTCGCGTGTCCCGGCCTTGAAGAAGTCCGCATTGCCCGCACCAGCGGTCACAAAGCGTTCCCGGAATGCGCCATCCACTTCATAAGAGGCTTGCGCGATGCAGGGACCAACGGCGGCGGCGATATGGGGCCGCTCGGCGCCAAGCGCCGCCATGGCGGCAATGACCGAATCAGTGACGCCACCGATAGCGCCTTTCCAGCCCGCATGCGCCGCCCCGATTACGCCCGCGCGGGTGTCGGCCAGCAGCACCGGGGCGCAGTCGGCGGTGAGGATGCCGAGCGCCAGGCCCGTGCAGTTGGTGACCATGGCGTCGGCATGCGGCGCGTCGCCGGCCTCCCACGGTACTGTAACGGTCACGCAGGTCGCGCTGTGGACCTGATAACAGGTGACGAGTTGGGGGCCGCCAAGTTCGGCCATGGCGCGGCGGCGATTCTCGGTCACCGCGTCGAAGCTATCGCCTGAGCCGGGGCCACAATTAAGCCCCGCATAGACACCGGTCGACACGCCGCCTGGCCGTCCGAAGAAGCCATGATCGATGTGCGGGCCCTGCAGATTGTCCGCCTTCAGAACCCGCATCAGTCGTACCCGTATCCGGGTGGCTGCGGGGCGTTTTTCGGAACGATGGTGAGGACCTTGAACAGTGTCCCCATCAGGGCCGGATTGACCAGCCGGTCGATGGCAGCGGCGATCGTGCGGGCGTCATGTGGGTTCGATTTGATCAGCCGCTCGCCGCGTTCGCCGATGCCGAGATCGGCGAGGAATTTGCATTGCGTCGTCGGCCCATGCACGGCGGCGCCGGTGGTTGCTGCGGCGCGGGCCAGCGCCAGAAAGTCGACATGCGCCGACAGATCGCTGTCGCCTGGCTCGTTCAACACGTCGACGAAATTGCCATCGGTGACGGCCTGCAGCGTCTCGCCGAAGCCGGGCATGTCGTAGCCGTAATCCATGATCAAGGCGCCGCCGCCGCGGGATTCGACCACACGGGCGATTTCTTCGGTCAAGGCCAGCGCGGCCGGTGCCGTCTCATAGACCGCGCCGTTGGCCGCAGAACTATGGGTCGGCGGGATCACCGTGGCTGGGACCGGATCGGGGCTGAGCGCAAAGCTGAGACCGCCATTTGTCAGGCCCACCATCCGTTCGCACCAACCACGCTCGGTCTTCACGTATTGGTGGACCGGCAGGCAGTCGAAGAATTCGTTGGCCAGGAGATAAAGCGGCCGGTCGACGAGCGCGTCGTCGAAGTGCTCATGCCAAGCGATGTCGGCCCCGATGGTTTTCAGCTTTTCGCGCTGCACCTTCATCAACGCCGGGCTGGCTTCCACCAGCACGATTTCGGCGCTATCGAGGAACTCGGGGGCCGCCGCCGATATGGCGCGTAGCGCATCGGCCATCAAAGTTCCGCGCCCCGGGCCCATCTCGACGAGGCGGGGGCTCTTCGGGCGTCCCTGATCGTGCCAAGTCTGCGCCACCCACAGCCCCAGCATCTCGCCAAAGGTCTGACTGATTTCGGGCGAAGTGATGAAATCGCGGCCGATGGTCTGGTGCGCGGTGTAAGAGCCGCCTTCGGCATCGAATTGGCAGAGATTCATGTACTGCGCAACCGAGATCGGGCCTTGGCTTTCGATCCAGCGGACGATCTTTGTTGCGAGGGCATTCATGTCAGTCTCCTGCCCCATTGGGGCTTTCGGTATGCGATCCAGATGAACAACGCTGCGGCCAGCCACATGGGGATTGACAGCAGCATACCCATGCTGAACCAGCCCGCGATCATGGATTCGGAATCGCGGAAGAATTCCGAGAAGGCGCGCGCCAATCCGTAGCCGGCGAAGAACAAGCCGGTAATGAGGCCGGGGCGCTCATGCAGATGAAACCGCCGGATCGCCCATTGCAGCAGGGCGAAAAGAAGCACGCCTTCGGTCAGCGCCTCGATCAGTTGACTAGGATAACGCGGCAGCAGGCCGGCAGGGCAGCCATGATAGAGTGTGTAAAGATGGCGGCTGCAGAACACGACGCCAATCGGCGAGTCTGTAACCTTGCCCCAAAGTTCGCCGTTGATGAAATTGGCGATGCGCCCGAAGAAAAGGCCGATCGGCGCCACCGAACAGGCCAGATCGCCGACCGCGAACATGTTGAGGCCGCGTTTGCGCGCAAACAGGATAACCGCCACCGCGACGCCAAGAAGCCCACCATGGAACGACATACCAAGCAGGTGCGGCACATAGATGTGGAACGTCTTGCCAAACAGGTGAAGCTGGCTCGGGTCCCAATAGGCGAGCAGGTTGAGCGGATTGTGGAGATAGGCCATCGGCAGGCCGACGCAGTCCCGCCCCTCCGGCCAAAAGCCACAGTAGAACATGCCATAGAAGATGTCATAGCCGAGCCGCCCGCCGATCACGACGCCAAGGGTGGCCCAGACGAACAGATCGCCGATGTCATCGGCCGTCGCCGGAACCGTGCCGGAAAAAGGCGGATGTTGCCACAAGCGCTTCTGTGCCAGCATCTTCACGATCAGCCACCAAGCAGCACACAGCCCTGCGATGTAGCTGAGGGCGTACCAGCGCACCGCGAACGGGCCAAGTTGGATGGCGACCGGATCGAACTCGGGATAGGGTAGCATTGTGGTTACAACGCGCTGCTTCGCCGCCGCCTGTCAAGCAGGCTTTGATGAAGCTCAAGCAACAGCTCCACGCCGGCGCTGATATAGGAGTCGGAACAAGGACATATGCCGATGCAAAGTGACAATCCCTTTCTCGACGGTCTGGCCAAGCTCTTCACCGACGCCACCGGCGCAGCGCAAGGCGCCCGCAGCGAATTTGAATCCTTTCTGAAACATCACCTTGAAAAGCTGATCGCCGACATGAATTTCGTGCCGCGCGACGAGTTCGAAGCCGTCAAGGCGATGGCCGCCAAGGCACGGGAAGAAAACGAGCAGTTGGCGGCGCGGATCGAAGCGCTGGAGCGGCGCACGACGCCATAGAGCCTTCCGCAGACGCGGCGCTCCCGGTTCGAGTCGGTGCCGTTGGAAATCTGTGAATAGCGGAATCCGTCCAACGGCGCGTTGAGTCAGACTCTTGTGCTGACGCAAAATGTTGTGGCAGCTTGACATCGAACTGCTTCGTTTTGCGTTGCGCCCGGAGTCTGGTTAATGACGGTCATCCACCAGGAACAATCCATCAGCCGGCCACACCCGCTCGATTTGCTCGAGCGGACGGTGGAGGAAAATGGCTGGGCCTTCGAACGCGCCAGCGCTGACGAGCTCAATCTGTCGGTGGCGGGCCGCTGGTCGGATCACCATTTCAGCTTTACTTGGCGCGAGGATTTGGCGTCGCTGCACCTATCCAGCGCCTTTGATATGCGCGTGCAGGGGGAAACGCGGCTGTTCGATGTCGCCTCTCTGCTGATGTATATCAATGCCAAGCTGTGGATCGGCCATTTTGACCTTTGGCCGGAGGATGGCACCATTGTCTTCCGTCACGCCATGATCTTCCCCGAGGCGCACGCCTCACCCTCGCAGATGGAATGCCTGCTCAATCTGGCGCTGGAGGCCTGCGAGCACTATTACCCGGCCTTCCAGTTCGTGCTTTGGGGTGGCAAGACGGCCCAAGAGGCGGTCGCCGCCGCTATCCTGGAGTGCCAAGGGCAAGCTTGAGCCTTGAACCGGAACTGTTCTGAATCTTTGTTTCACCTTGCGGAATGCGAGGTGAGAAAGGCGCGACCATGAGCAACACCCCCATTCTCATCATCGGAGCCGGAAAAATGGGCACCGCCCTGATCCGCGGCTGGATCAAAGCGGGGTTGGGGCCCATTACCGCGGTGGAACCCAATCCATCGCAAGCGCTGAAGGATACCTGCGTCAAAATCGTGCCGGCGCTGGATGCGGTTCCTGCGCAAGCGTGGCGGGCCTGCGTCGTGGCGCTGAAGCCGCATATCGTCCGCGTCGAAGCCGCCAAGCTCGCGGCCATCGCCGCGTGCGGCACGCTGATGATTTCGATCGCAGCGGGTACCGGCACCGATTTGCTTCACCAGCATTGGGGCGAAGCGGCCGCGATCGTCCGCGTTATGCCCAACACGCCGGGTTCGATCGGCCGGGGTATCAGCGGGCTTTACGCAGGCCCGAACGTCGCGGCGGTCGACCGCGATTTCGCCAGTACGCTGGTCGGCGCGATCGGCGAGACGGTGTGGCTGAACGAGGAAGGTCTGATCGACGCGGTGACCGCGGTGTCGGGCTCGGGGCCCGCCTACATCTTCGCCCTGGTCGAAGCGATGGCCAAAGCCGGCGAGGCCGCCGGTCTGCCGAGTCAAACCGCCGCACGTCTGGCGCGGGCGACCGTGACTGGGTCCGGTGCGTTGCTTGATGCCGACCCGAAATCGACCGCCGAACTGATTCGCGATGTCGCCACACCGGGCGGCACGACCGAAGCGGCCCTGAAGGTCTTGCAAGGCGAGGGCGGTTTGTCGGCGCTCATGACCAAAGCGGTCGCTGCCGCCAAGACCCGCGCCGAGGAACTGGCGCGAAGTTAGTCATTACATGCGGTAATGCAGGCCGATCGTGACGCGGCGGCCATAATCAATGGCGTCGAGCACCTGTTCGGCGAAGCGGCCGCGCGTCGAATAGGTTGAGTTGATAAGGTTCATGACCTCGCAATAGACATCGAAATTTCTGGTCAGCGCGTAGCTGGTGCTGAGATCGATGTTCCAGTTCGAATCGACGAAGGTTGGTTCGGCGCCGAAGGCCGAATAGTTTTGCTGCTGACCGAAATGGTCGAGATAGCTATCGCGCCAATTGGCGGCGATGCGGATCTGGAATCCGTCCTTGTCGTAGAAGGCGATCAGATTGGCGGAATCGGCGAGGCCCGTTACGGCAAATCCCGACGTCGTCAGGTCGTGCGGATTGTACGGCTTGTTGGAACCGACCAGCGTGCCGTTGGCCTGCAGGCCGAAGCCGGTATCATCGAACACGTGCTGCAGGGCGAGTTCGAGGCCATAGACATAGGCCTCCGGCCCGTTGACATAGGACGACACCCGGAACAGTGCCGCCGCGCCAGTCGTCGGATCCCAGACATTGTTGATTGTTTGCGTCGTGGTGCCCGAGACGATGAAGTTCGTGACGTTTTTAAGGAAGGCATTGGCCGACACATAAGAGTTCGACGCGTAATACCATTCCGCCGAAGCGTCGAGATTGTTCGACAAGAACGGCTCGAGTTGCGGATTGCCGCCGGTGGCGACCAGCGAGCCAACGCGTTCCGACGCCGTTAAGTTCGTAATCGGCGTCAGGTAGTTGAGCGGCGGCCGGGTCAGTGTGCGCGAAGCGTCCAAGCGCACTTCGACATCGTCGGTAAGCGCCAGATTGAGGTCGATGTTCGGCAGGAAATAATAGGAACTGCGTTTGTTGGTGACTGGTGTCTCGGTACCGTAGGTCACCAGGAATGCGGTGTGATCGGACGGCATGACTGTGAGCGACGTCGGCGGCCGCCCGATACCGGTCGAACTGAGGTCGGTGGATTCGACGCGCAGCCCCGCGTAATACCGCAGCGGCAGCCTCGCCACCTGTGTTTTACCGGTGATGAGAACATAGCCCGCGAAATTGTCTTCGTAGATGTGCTGGTAACTGCCGGGGTCGCGCACAATCTCGAATTTGCCGTGATAGGTCGGATCGCAGCAGCCCCAGTTAAAGCCCGGAATCGTCGTCGGCGTTGCCGGATCGCCGAGGCTTTCGAGATAGGCGACCACCGCGTGTGGATCGAAGGTGAGAATGCGCGACGGCAACGCATCCGCGCCGCGCCAGCCGCTGATGAAATTGGCGGTCGAGAAGCTCTTAGTGAACAGGCTCGCGGGCAGGGCGACACCGGCGGGAAGTCCGGTCGTCGCGCCGGTGGTGTAGGTGTTTTTGGAAGCCGGGCCGTAACCGGAAAACGCCTGCCACTGGTTGTTGGCGAAGTTCTGATAGGTCACCAGCTTCATGTGATTGGCGAGATAGTGGAACCCGGCGGTGATGCGAAAATCATCGTTGTCCCAGGCCGCTTCCAGCTTGGCTTGGTTGACCGAATAGCGGTTGCGCTGGCTCATCATCACAACGACATGCGAGCCGATGATGGTGGGATCGAGAAAGCGCGAAGCATCGCCGTTCGGTCCGTAAGACGCGTAGTACGGCAGCACGTGATTGCCGCCCGCCGCCACCGAAATACCGATATTGCTGCCGTTGATGCCGCTCGCCGTCGACGGTCCATAACCGACATCGACGCAGTACTCGCCGAGTTGGCCGCCGGGATTAAGTGACGACAACGCGATGTCGGCGTCGGCGGTGATGGTGAGATGGTGCCCGGGATCAAGGCGCAGATTGGCGCCGAGGTCATAGCTCTGCAGTACTTGCTCGTCGTCCTGGGAGTCGAAGTCGGTCGGCGTGTTGGCGCGCACGAAGCCGGTGATGCTGCCGTCGGCCGCCGTCGTCACATTGCGCATCTCGCCAGCATTGTTCCAGATGGCGTAACCGTTTTGCTGTTCCTTGAGGTCGTTGCGCGAAAAGTTACCGTTGACGGTCAGAAGCATGGCGCTCGACGGCTGCCACTGTAGCACCGCAATGGCGTTTTCGCGCACCTGCCAGTTCTGGATCTGATAGATGCCGTAATCCTGGATGTACCAAACCGGGCGCGCGGTACCCGGCACCAGCGTTGCGCCGCAGGTTTTCGTCGTTCCGGCGAATTGGCAGGGATCGAGATAGGTGCCTTCCCAGCCCCATACCGACACCTCATTGCTGCGGCTTCTGGTTTCGGCATACGCCGCCGCCACCAGGAACCCGAAGCGGCCGCCGTCGAAGGTGTCACTAACGAGAACATTCCCGTTTGGCGTCAAGTGGCCGGTTTCGGGCGTATAAGTTGTCGACACCGAGGCGGCGAACCGTGGGGCAGGCGTGTCGAGGGGTCTGGGATATTTCACGTTGATAGTGGCGCCGATCGCACCCGCCGACAACGACGGGTCGGGGCTTTTCAAAACATCGACCTCTTGCACCAGATCGGAATTGAGCGCGGAAAAATCGAAGCCGCGGTTGGAAATGCCAGAGGGAATCTTGCGCCCGTCAAACAAGGTCTCGTTGAAGGTTGGACCGAAGCCGCGCACCGTGATCTCGGTTGGTTCGCCAGTTGAGGAGTTGATGCCGTTGAGGCTGGTGACGGCGCGGCTCACCGTCACGCCCGGAACGCGCATCAACGCGGTGGCGAGATTGGAATCGGGAAAGCGGCCCGCGTCCTCGTAGGTAATTGCATCAACTAAGCCCAAGGCGCCGCGCTTGACATCGAGGTTGCGTTGCAGCGAGCCGCGGATGCCGGTCACGATGATGGTTTCAGCTTCAGGCGCAGGCGCGACAGCGGTGGGCATCGCCGCCGGTTCGGTTTTTATTTGACGGACGATCAAACCGCTGGTGCCGTCGAGCACCACTTCGAGATCAGTTCCGTCAATCACGCGAGCGACCGCGTCGAGTGCCGACAGCAAACCATTCACCGCAGCGGCCTGCCGGCCGCGCACAGCGTCAGGTGCGAAAAGAATGTTCGCTCCGGTTTGATGTGCAATGTCCCTGAGCGATAGCGCCAGCGGCTCGGCGGGCACATGGACTTCCCCTGCGTCGGCGAAAGACCCGCTTGCCCCCAACACCGTGGCTGCCGCCGCCCAGAGGACTAGCCGCCCAAACCCCGGTGTTCTGCCTCCGCCCATGTTCCCCCTGAAGGCGGGCATGCCGCCACACAAGCATGAGGATCAGTGATGATCTCCATTTCCTCGCCCTTTGTGTCAGGTACTTTTTGCTCGGGCTGGATCAAGCTCAAGCCTGACCTGATCTGTATCAATTTCGAGTATAACCGGAAGTAGTGTCGCAATTGAATGGGCGAATGCCACATTATCGCCGACGCGATAGACGCCGCTGAGTCGCATTTTTCCGACAGCGGTGTCATTGGTCGTAATCTTGATCACTGAATAGCGGTTCATTTCCCGGATCGCGCCCGCGACGGTGTTGTTGTCGAAGATCGCCTGTCCGGTTTGCCAGGCAAGCAATGGCACCAGATTGGGCCGGTCCTTGTGGCTGCCGTTAGGGCCGGTCACAAAACGGTCGCCGCTCGCCAGAGCCTGTCGCTGCGAGCTGTCCTTCGGCCCAATCGAGGCCGAGCCTTGCGTCAGTACCACGCAAACATCTTCGCCGTCGCGCCGCACATCAAAGGTGGCTTGCGCCGAAACGATTCGCGCGTTGGCGGCGGTGACCACGAAAGGCCGCGGATCGCTTTCGCGCACATGGAAATTACAGCGGCCATGCGCGACCGCCACCAGGCGTGTGTCGCCGTCGAAGGTGGTACGAATCTTGGTGTCGGTGTCGAGGAAAGCCTGCGTACCGTCTGGCAGTACGGCGTGCTTCTGCTCGCCGACCGCGGTTTTGAGGGTCGCGGCACCGGCCCGTTGCCAAACGGTGAGCAGCACGCCGGCCGCCGCCAGCGATCCGGCCCCCGTCAACAACGCGCGGCGATGAAGGAGGCGGCGGCGCCGTTCGGTGACGACCGGTTTGTTCCAGGCCGCGCCTGTCACTTCCCAGATTTCGGTGACGGTTTCGAAAGCGCGGGGATGACGTGGGTCCTTCGCGAGCCAGACGCGGAACGCAGCTTCATCGGCCACGGACTTGTCGTCGGCTCTAAGCCGCGCCAGCCACGCCGCCGCTTCGGCCCGGATTTCGGGAGAAATTGTACTCACAGGCGCCATATCACCAGTCTCGAGTCCATTCGGCTAAAAAAAGTACGGCCTTGGCAATGTGCTTTTCGACAGCGCTTTGGCTGATCCCGAAATGAACCGCAATTTCCCGATACTTCATCCCATGAAGCCGATGCATCAAGAAAACTTCGCGTGTGCGTGGAGTCAGTCGTGAAAGACCTTCTTTCACCCTTACTAGACGCGCGCGCCCTTCGAGGACCTCATCCTGCAAAGGTGCGTCATCCGGGCGCTCGACGACGCGGCTTATATCTCCTGGTGCCCACAGCTTTTCGCGGCGATGGATGTCGATGGCGATGTTGGCAGCGGTACGGACCAAGAAAGCACTTTGGTTTTCAACGGTATGCTGGGCACGATACTGCTCCAGCCGAATGTAAGCGCTGTGGAGGAGATCCTCCGCATCGCTACTGCCGCGGGTGCACCGCGCCACCAACCTGAGCAGCTTGCTCCAATACGCACGTTCGGTTGGCTCGTCGGCCATTTTTGCCTTTCGTCAGAACTATAACAGGGGGTGGCGCTGTTCCCGGCGAAAATTTTCCTTAGATAGTGATGACGGAATTGGTAACTCAATCGTCCCACGGCAAATTTTCAGACAAGTCGGTGTGCCAGAGGCGCGGAAAAGCTCGGTGCGAACGTGCCGGGTCTGCCGATTTAGGTTAACCGGCTCGCCCGCCGGCGACGAAAAGACGCGTGAGATCAGCCTTCCTCCCAGCCAAATCGTGGCGCTTTTGATAAGGTTTACTAGCCGAGAACCACATCGATTTTGTTTTGCGTGCCGGTCGGCTGCGCTGCGATCTCGCGCACCGCATTACCGTTCAACGTAAGCGTCTTGACGCCTTTGCTGACATGGTTCGGGTTTGACACCGCGATGTCGTAGGTGGCGCCGCGCCATTGCCGCTTTACTGTGAAGTCATCCCACGCCGGCGGAATGGCGGGATCGATCGTCAAGGCGGCGAAACCGGGACGGATACCGAGGATCCACTTGGTCACCGCGGTGTAGTTCCACCCGGCGCTACCGGTCAGCCAGGGATGGCGGGCACGGCCGTGCCGGGCGTGTTCGGCACCGTAGACGAACTGGCAATAGGAATAAGGCTCGGCTTCGCGGGTCTCGATTTTATCGTTCTGATTGTACGGCAGCATCGAGTCGTAGAAGCGCATCGCTCGGTCGCCTTGGCCCAATTTTGCCGCCGCAATCACCGCCCACGGATTGGGATGGGAGAAGATCGCTCCGTTTTCTTTGATGCCTTTGTAGACACGTCCCATGAAACCGATTTCGTCATTGGGCTGGGAGAACGACGGCTGCAACAGATGCAGGCCCCAGGGCGTGAAGAGATGCTCGTCCATGGCGTTTAGCGCGCTTTCGGCCCGGTCGCGCCGCGCCGCCCCCGAAACGATCGCCCAGGTGTTGCTTTCGAGGAAAATCTTGGCTTCCTCGTTGGCGCGGGTGCCGATCTTGAGACCAGAGGCGGTGGTGCCGCGCGCGTACCAGAGTCCATCCCACAATTCGCGTTCGCAAGCATCGCGGACATCTTCGGCCATCGCCGCATAGTGCTCGGCGTCCTTGTCGCGGCCGAGGAACTTCGCGGCTTCGACGAAAGCCTGCAGCGCCCAGAAGTGCAGGAAGCTGACCATGCCGCTTTCGCCGCCACCGAGGTTGAGGCAGTCGTTCCAGTCGGCGCGCAGACCCTTGCAGATACCCGAGCGCCCCACTTGCCGGGCGGAAAAATCCAGCCCCGCCTTCATGTGCTGCCACACCGTGCCGACGCCATCGTCGCAGTAGGGCACCAATTCATCGAACAGCGCCACCTCGCCGGTTTCTTTCACGTATTCGCAAATAGAAGGGATCAGCCACAGATGATCGTCCGAGCAGGCATGCTCGATGCCGTGAATGTAACTCGCCTTCGATGGCGCGTGCGCGATGGTCGGGCTCTTGAATTCCGGCTTCTGCTGCGGCTTGAACCAAGCGGGATCGAACAGGTGCAGGCCGTAGCCGTCGCGCACTTGGCCGTGCAGCAATTCCTCGATGCGCTGGCGCACTATTCCCGGATTGGTGTGGGCTACCGCCATGATGTCTTGGCTGGTATCGCGATAGCCGAGCCCGGTGCGCCCGCCGACTTCGATGAAACTGGCAAACCGGCTCCAATGCACACAGGTCTCGGCCTGATACAGCGTCCAGATATTGGCCATGGTGTCGAGGCCTTCGTGTGGCGTCTTGGCCTTGAACACGGCGCACTTTTTGTCCCAATAATGCCTCAGGTCCGCGAACGCCGCATCGACTGCCGCAAAGTCGGAATATTTGGCTTTCTTCTCGGCGCCCACGGCGCGATTGCCGTAGCCGGTAACAAACACGACTCGCCGCGTCTCGCCCGGCGCCAGGGCTATTTTCTTGTTCAGGCTGGCGCAATGATTGCCAGTCAGTTCGGCGCTGCCGCTGCAGGTCCCGCGCACCACGGCGATGGGATCGCGCTCGCTGTGATAATCGCCAATGAAAGCTTCGCGCACCGAATCAAACCCGTCGGGCGCAAACGAAGCGGCGTGATAGTGAAAAGTCGACGGCTCGTAATGGAAATCGTATTCGATCACGCCTTCGCCGTAGCTGGAGCCGCCGGCGTAAAGCGACATCTGCAAATTCTGGTTGTCGATCTCGATATGGTGGAAACTCCATTCGAGATAGGAGAACACCGACAGCTCGCGCGGCGCGGTGCCGGTATTGGTGATCCGCACGTCCCAGATTTCGACATCATCCTCGCGGGTGATGAAAACGAGCTGCTCGGCGCGGACGCCTTTGTATTCGGACGCATAGCGTGAATAGGACAGTCCGTGGCGGCATTCGTATTTGGCTTCGGTAAGCGGCTTGCCCACCGGCTGCCACGACACGCTCCAAAAATCGCCGTCGGCGTCGTCGCGCAAATAGATCCAATGTCCCGGCCAATCCATCGGCACGCCGTTGGCGCGGAATTTGGTGATGCGGCCGTGCTCGGCATCGCGATAAAAGCTGTAGCCGCCGGCGTTTTGGCTGAGCACCGCACACATGTCGTGGACGCCGATGTAATTGGTCCACGACACCGGCACGTCGACCCGGTCGATCACATATTCGCGGGCTTTGTTGTCGAAATATCCGTAACGCATGTCACTCTCACGCTGAGGCAAATTGTTTGAGCCAAGTGATCAACTCGGCCGCTTTTTCCGGGCTATCGGCTTCCGCCGCCAGACGCAACACCGGCTCGGTGCCGGAGAAGCGCAGCTGCGCCCAGTTGTCGTTTTCGAGATAGAGCTTGGTGCCGTCGATGTGGCTGATGTGGTCCACCGCGTAACCTGCCACCGCCTTGCACGGGTCGCTCCGCAGCCGTTTCGGGATGGCGATCTTCATTTCCGGGGTCGCTGGGAAATTCTCCTCGGCGCCGTACAGCCGTCCGGTGATCGCCCATACCTTCTCTTGCAGCTCGCTGATCTTGAGCTTGGTGCGCGCCACCATTTCCACCACGATGCCGGAGGCAAAAATGCCGTCCTTGCCGAGAATGTGGCCGCGAATGGTGAGCCCGCCCGACGATTCTCCGCCGAGCAGTGCATTGTCCGCCACCATGCCCGAGGCGATATGCTTGAAGCCGACCGGCGTCTCGGTGCATTTCTCACCGAACGCTTTGGCCAGGCGGTCGAGCAGATGCGTGGTGGAAAGATTGCGCACCACGCCGCCCTTCTGGCCACGCACTTCGTGCAGATACCAGTAGAGCAGTACCAGCACGTCGTTGAACGAGATATAGCGGCCACGATCGTCGAGCAGCGCGATGCGGTCGGCATCGCCGTCCATGGCAAGACCGAGATCGTAATGGTCCTGCTGCATCATGTTGATGAGATCGCGCATAGCGTCGGCATCGGGTGCCGGGCTGCGGCCGCCGAACAACGGATTATGGCGGTTGTGAATGAAGTGGCAGCGGCAGCGCCCTTCCGTAAGTAGTGTTTCGAGCGTCAACTGCCCGACGCCGTACATCGGATCGATCGCCAGCTTGAGGCCGCCCTTGCGGATGGCATCCATGTCGATCAAGGCTTCCACCGCATCGATATATTGGTTGGTGAAATCCTTCACCTGCACGATGCCCGCTTCAATGGCGAGGTCGAGTTCCAGTTTGATGACATCGGCGGTGGTCAGCGCATTGGTTTCGGCCGCAATCGACTGCGTCTCGTCATCCAGCAAAAGCGAACCGTCGCCGTGGAAGACTTTCAGGCCGTTCCATTCCGGCGGATTGTGGCTGGCGGTGAACGCCAGTCCGAAGCCTGAACCCAGCATCGCGGTGGCGTAATTGATCAGCGGCGTCGGTGCATCCTCGTTGCACAGAATGGTTGGGATGTTGTTGCCGGCGAACACCTCGCAGGAAGCGTCCGCGGCCTGGCGCGACAGGAAGCGCCGGTCGTAACCGACAATGACGCCCTTCTTCTCGACGCCCTTGCGGGTGATCTCGTTGGCGAGCGCCTGGGAGAGGCGGCGCACGTTGTGCATGGTGAAGCCTTCGCCGATGATGGCGCGCCAGCCTCCGGTTCCGAAGGCGACTTCGTTCGCTTCTTCCTGGCGGTGCGGGCGGAACAACCGCTTTTGCAAAATGAACGCCGCTGCATCAAGATCACCGGCGTCGTTGATGCCGCGCACTTCGTCGGCGTCGTAAAGCTGATAGCTGTCGACCTTGAGCCCGGTATGGAGGAGCTGCTTGACCGAATCGGTCAGCCGCACTTCGCCGCCTTTGGCGGCAATCCGCTTCAGCGTCTCCATGATCGTCGCCGCCCGCACCACATAGGCGCCGACATTGAGTTCGCGGATGGCTTTGGTCTCGTCGTCGGCTTCGGTCTGCTCGACGATGTCGAGAATCTTGCCATTCTCGTCGCGCCGCACCCGGCCGTAAGGCAAATCTTGCGGCACGATGGCGGTGAGCAGCGTCAGGCTCACGCCCTTCAGCCGGTGCCGGTTGAGCAGCCCGCGCAACGAGGCGGGCCGGAGCAGCGGTGTGTCGCCGTAGAGAATGAGAAGGTCGCCGTCGAACCCGGCCAGCGCGTCGGCGGCTTGCAGCACGGCGTGGCCGGTGCCGAGCGGGGTGTCCTGGATGACCAGTGCCGGTTCCCAGCCGACCTCGTTCTGCACCGCTTTGAGCGAGCCGGGCGCAGCCACCACGATGATGTCGCGCGGCGGCACCAGGCCGTTCAGGTTGCGGATGACATGGCCGAGCACGGTGGTATCGCCGAGCGGTTGCAGCTCCAGTGCGCCGTTTTCGGAATCGAGGTCTTTTTGACCGGCGGCGAGGATCAGGACTTTTAGCGTCATGCTATTTGGCTCCGGAAACGGTGGGCGGCTCGTCCGTGTTGCGGAAGGGCACCAGCCAGGACACGAGGAAGGACGGGATGGTGGCGGCCATCACCCAGATGAAAAATTCTTGGTAACCGAGCTTGTCGCTGAGGAAGCCCGAGACCGCCGACGGAATCAGGAAACCGAGATTCATCAGCGAAGTGGCAAAGGCGTAATGCGCGGTGCGGTAAGGCCCCGGCGCGATCTGCTGCATCATGAAAAGTTGCAGGCCGATGAAGCCGAAGCCATAGCCGAGATATTCCAGACTCAAGAGGCCGGTGATCAGCGTCAGGTCTTTCGGCTGCACCAGCGCCAGCGCCAGATAGACGGCAAAAGGAATGTTGAACCCGGCGCAGAGCACCAGCAACGATTTCCGGAGGCCCCGTCCGGCGGTGAAGTAACCGGCGACGATCGAGCCCAGGATGAAGGCGATCGGCGGCAGGATGCCGTACATCAACCCGATGTCTTGGGTGGAAAGGCCGAGCCCTCCTGACGCGCGGGTGGCGCGCATGAACAGCGGCACGATCTTGATCGCCTGGCCTTCGGCAAAGCGGTACAGCACCAGAAACAGAACGCCCCAGAAGATGTATTTCTTCTGGAAGAAGGTCACGATCACGTCGAGGAAGGTCTGCCAGCCGCTCCGGTCGCGCTTGAGGCGGGCACCTTGCGGCAGGAAGATCGCGTGCCAGCCGGCAACCGCGATCATCAAGAGGCCGAAGCCGCTCATCGCCAGCGTCCAGGCGGTTACCGGGCCGTACGCCTTTTCCAGCGAACCGGCGATCCAGACGAAACCGCCTTGGCTGAGGATTTTGCCGACGTTATAAAAAGCGCCCTGCCAGCCGACATAACGCGCCTGGTCTTTGGCCGAAAGGGTGGTGATATAGACGCCGTCCGCCGCGGTGTCGTGCACCGACGAGTTGATCGCGATCAGCCCGAAGAAGATCAGCGTCCAGGTAAACAGGTCCGGCAAGTGCAGACTGAGTGCGAGCAGGCCGAAGCAGAGGCCGCCGCCGACTTCGGTTGCCAGCACGAAGGCCTTCTTGGTGCGGAACATCTCGACCAGCGGGCCCCAGAGCGGTTTAATCGCCCAGGGCACCGTCACCAGACTGGTGAAAAACGCAATCCGGCCGTCCGCGAAACCCAGGCTTTTGTACATGAGCACGGCGACGACGTTCACCATCACAAAGGGCAAGCCCTCGGCGGTGTAAAGCGTCGGGACCCAAAGGGCCGGATGGAATAGACGTTTTTCAGGCTTCGACATTTCCGCTGGCAGAGGCGCCGCGGCATTGTCAGTGGTCATCAGTGTCCTCGGAAAATGCGGGACTGGCACTGCGTTTCCGGTCGAGCAGGACGCGTGCTGTCAGTTCCAATTCCCGGGGTGAAACGGTGACGGGGCGGCCGCAACGGGGCAGGGCCTGGTCCTTCACAAGGTGCCAGAGCATCGCGCCGTCACGGGCGTTTTTCGCAGACGAAAGCGGCCCATCGTTAAGGGCGCGTTCGACCGAATAGGGTTGGTTCACCGGAGCGCCGAATTGATCGGCCTTGACCCGTGCGCCAGGGCAAACCGCTTTCGCATTGGTCGCCACCAGCCGCGCCGGGCCCCAGCCTTCCGGGGAAATTTCAAATCCGATGTTGAGGGTGATCCTGGCCGGCACCAGATCGCGGTATAGCGACCAGGCCTTGACCGGGTCGAAGGACTCGATCCCAGCGTCGTAGCTCATCACATTGATCATCGCGAGCTTGGCCAGCAGGCTGGTATCGGCAAAGACCAAGCGTTCGCGCCCGGTACGGCCGTCCCAGACGCCGGTCTTGCCGCCGCATGGGGCGGTACCGGTCGCTTTGGAGCAATCGGCGCCGGTCGACCATGCCGCTAGCGACAGCATCTTCGCGCCCGCCGCATTGGAAAGTGCGCGGATGACGCCGCGGTATTCGGCAATCTGTTTGGGTCCGGTGCCGTCGGTCTCATAATCGACGTCGATGCCGTCGAGCCCCAGGTCGGCGACGAATTTCGTCAGCGCTGCGGTGATCTTGCCGGGATGCTCACCTTCCGCCGCCAGTGGCGCCCAGTTGAGATAGGTTGCCCCGCCCACCGCCAGCACGACTTTGGTGCCGCGAGCCTGCAAGGCTGCGATTTCGCGCCGCACATCGGCGGGGCTGCCCGCAAATTGCAGGCCGGTGCCGGTCCAGTCCTTACCGTTCCAAACAAAATCGGGTTTGGCGAAGGCCAGGATCACATGGGTGTAGCCGCGCGGCGTTGCGACCAGCTTTGCGGCCTTTGCCTCCAACCAGCTCGGATAATAGCCGACGAGGGCGCGCCGTTCGTCTGCTTGCGCCGAAGCGGCAAGGGCCGTCGCCAGCAACAAGGCGGCCGTCACGCGCCGCAAGGCGCGATTGGAGCTCCGCGCCCTCACGGGAGCACCGGCGTGTTGGCGATGAAGGTCCGGATCAGGTCCAGATGCTCGTCGAGCAGCACAAAATCGGCCCGCGCACCGGGTGTGATAACGCCGATCTCCTTTTCGAGGCCGAGGAACGCCGCCGCATTGGCGCTGGCGAGCTTCGAAGCGGTCGGTAAATCGATGCCAAGAAATTCCACCGCATTCTTGACGATGGTGTCGAAACCGATGGCGCCGCCTGCCAGCGTGCCGTCGGGGCCATAGCAGCAACCGTTTTCGGTGTGGATGGTGCGCCCTTGCAACACGAAGGTCGGATCGCCCCCGAGCGGCGGCATGGCGTCCGTTACCAGCATCAGTTTGTCGGCGCCGCGGGCGGTATAAGCGATGCGCAGCGCCGCCGGAGCGACGTGATGGCCATCGCCGATGATACCGCACCAGCTTTCCTGGTCGTCGAGCGCCGCGCCGACCACGCCGGGAGCGCGGTGATTGAGCGGCGACATGGCGTTGTAGAGATGGGTGAAGCCGCGCGCGCCCGCCTTCAGCGCCGCCTTGGCTTGGTCATAGCTCGCATCCGAATGGCCGATGCACACGATCACCCCGGCTGCGACAAGGGCGCGAACATCATTTGGCGTCGTCACATCGGGCGCCAGTGTCACCATCGTCTTGCCGTGCTGCAGCGACGACAATACCTTGAGCGCGGCGGCATCGAATTTGGGGAATTCCGTAGGATTGTGAATGCCGCGGCGCTTGGGGCTTAAGTACGGCCCTTCGATATGAATGCCGACGATTCCCGGCACGCCGCTGACGATCGCCGCATCTACTGCCGCGATGCAATTTGCGATGCCGTCAAGATCGGTCGAGATCACGGTCGGCATCAAGGCGGTGGTGCCGAATCGCGCATGGGCGCGGGCGATGGCCGCCAAACCCTCGACGGTCGGCGTATCGTTGAACAACACGCCGCCGCCGCCGTTGACTTGCACGTCGATGAAACCGGGTACCAGCGTGCCGCCGTTGAGATCCACCAGTTTCGCATTCGCCGGCACGCTATCGGCCGCAACCAGGGCGCTGATACGGCCCTTTTCGCTGAGCAGAGCACGTCCCGACAAAATCCCGTCGAGGGTCAGAATGCGGCCATGGACATAAGCGGTAAGCATCAGATGGTCTCGGTGATTTTGTTGAGCAAGGGCGGGTTGTCGGGGTTCATGCCGCGGGCACGCGAAAGCTGCTCGGCCATGCGATAGAAACTTTGCAGGAACAGGATCGGCTGCAGTGCCGGATGGGCCGCTATCGTCGGCAGCACCAAAGCGCGCGGATTGTCGAAGCCAGCGAGCAAAATATCGGCGCCGCTTGCCACCAGCGCATCGACCAATTCCTTCACCCCGGCGCGGGTCTCGTCGTCCTGGCTCAACACCAACGCGGGAAAACCATCTTTCGCCAGCGCCATCGGGCCGTGGCGCACTTCGGCGGCGCTGAAGGCCTCGGCATGCAGGCCGCAGGTTTCCTTGAGTTTGAGGGCGGCTTCTTGCGCCGCGCCGAAGCCGACGCCGCGTCCGATCACATAAAGATCGCGCGCCCGCGCCAGTTTTTCGACCGCCTTCGACCAATCCAGTTCCCAGGCTTGCGCCAGCAGCGCCGGCAGCTCGGTCAGCGCCGCGGTCAGGGCGGCATCTTGCGCCCACGCCGCCACGAGCTGGGCGATTCCGGCGACGGTGGCCAGATACGACTTGGTCGCCGCCACGCTTTTTTCCGGGCCGGCATGCAGCGGAATCGCCACATCGGCCTCCTTGGCCAGCGGCGAATCGATCACGTTGACGAAGGCAATCGTGAAAGCGCCCGCCTTTTTTGCCGCTTCCAGCGCGGTGACGATGTCCGGGCTCTTGCCGCTTTGCGAGGTGGCGATCAGTACGGCGCCTTTCAGATGTCCTTGCGCGCTATAAACCGAACTGACCGACGGCGCCGCCGACGAGGTCAAAACCCCCAGCTTCGTCTCGATCAGGTATTTGGCAAAGGTGGCGGCATTGTCGGAGCTGCCGCGCGCCAGCGTCACCACAGCGCGGGGACTAAGCGCGCGCAATTTGGCGGCGACCGTCGCGATAAGGCTCGCATTGGCGGCACTTTGGCGTGCGATCACCTCGGGGCCTTCCTGGGCCTCACGGAACATCAAGGTCTGGGACTCGAGCACGCGTTACTCCGATGCGTTGAGTTCGGCGACGAAGTCGTAAGTGTCGCCACAATAGTAGGATTGCGAGAATTCGACGATGCGCCCATCGCCCAAGAAGCCGCGTCGTTCGACCAGGAGACCGGCGTCGCCTTCCTTGCCGTGCAGGAGTTCGGTCTGCGGCGCGGTGAGAAGTACGGCGCGCAAGCGCTGCAACGCCCGCTGCGGTCGAAAGCCCGCCTTATCCAGCGCGTCGTACAAGGACGATTGTGCTGATTCGATCGACGGCAGGCAGAAGGTCGGCAGAGTGCAGAATTCCAGCGACATCGGGGTGTCGTCGGCATAGCGCAGGCGGTTGAAGTGATAGACCGGCGTGCCTGGCGCAAATCCGGTCACCATTGCTTCTTCCGGCGACACGATACCTTGCGACTTGCGCAGCCACACCGAGCGCGGCGCCTTTCCGCGGGCGGCCATATCTTCGGTGAAGCTCGACAGCTTGGAGAAGCTTTTCTCGACACGGGAGGCGACGAAGGTGCCCGAGCCCTGGCGGCGTGTCAGCAAGCCTTCCGAGACCAGCCCGTCCAGAGCTTTACGCACAGTGATGCGGGACACGGCGAATTCCTCGGCGAGGTCGCGTTCGGGCGGCAAGGCGTCTTCCGGCGCCAAGAGTTTGGTCTCGATTGCGCGCCGCAGACCCCGCTGTAGCTGCTGGTACAGCGGCAGGCTGTGATCTTCGTCGAGGCTGCCGATTATCGCCGAAAGGGAAGGCACCTTTATCTCCTTGAGTGGTCTGCGAGCGCTCGGAAATCCAAGCACCGCATCTAATACCAATGCAATACCATGAAGGCCCTATCCCTCGTCAATCTAAAAAACGAGCAAATGTTCTGCGGCATGTGATGCATTATCGGGCAAAAATTGGCCTTGACAGGGCCGCCCAATTTAACAATGGTATTGCATTGGACAGCAATTGGCGATCCCGACGGGGGATTTCCGATGGGTTCAATAAGGGGGCGGCGAAGGGCAGTTCGGCGACCTCTGGGGACACAACAGAGAGGATTGAGCCATGAAATTGAGGAGTGTGTTTGTGGGGTCGGTGAGCATGCTAGCCCTGGCGAGCATGGCAACACCGGCAATGGCAGACGATCAGATGGAAACGGTGGTTGTCACCGGTATCCGCGCGTCGATGCAGCGCGCCATGGACATCAAGCGCGACGCCACTACGATCGTGGATGCGGTGTCGGCGGAAGACATCGGCAAATTCCCGGACAAGAACGTCGCCGACGCGTTGCAGCGCGTGCCGGGCGTCAACACGGTTTCGGCGGCCTCGGGCGAAGGCGGCTTTGACGAGAACGACCGCGTTTCGATTCGCGGTACCAATGCCAGCCTGACGCAGACCCTGGTCAACGGCCACGGTGTATCGACCGGTGATTGGTTCATCCTGGACCAGTATCAGACCATCGGCCGCAGCGTGAGTTACTCGCTGTTCCCGGCGGAAATCGTCTCGAGTGTAAAGGTCTATAAGAGCCAGCAGGCCGATCTGGTCGAAGGCGGCGTCGCCGGTGCGGTCGATATCATTACTCGCAAGCCGTTTGATTTCAAAGACAACTTCACCCTCGAAGCCAGTGGCGAAGCGGCCTACACCACGTTGCGCGGCGATACCACGCCGCAGCTCAATGCGTTGGCCGCCTGGCAGAATGACAGCCACACCTTTGGCGTCATGGTTCAAGGCTTCTACGAAGCACGCAACATCCGCCGCGACGGTCAGGAATTCCTCGGTTACTCGCAGTTCGCCGCCACCGATGCGGCCGCTGTTGCTCATCCCGATCTCACCGGCGTCTATTACCCGACCCTGATCGGCTCGGCGTTATTCCTGCAGGAACGCATCCGCCAGGGCGGCGACGTTGCTGTTCAATTCAGGCCGGCAAACAACCTCGAAATCAATTTCGACGCCTTCTATTCGCACATGGGTGCGTCGAACCAGAACAACAACTATATGTTCTGGGGGTCGAAGGAATTCAGCGGTTCCACGGCCAACGTTCCCACCTCCTACACAGTGAAGAATAATGTCTTGGTCGCAGCGACCCTGCCGGCCAAGGCGGGCATTGCACCGATCGTGGCGGACTTCATCATGCGTCCGCATTCGATGAGCGATTCCTACTACTTCAACGGCGACGTGACCTATAATCCCACCGATACGCTGACCTTCAAGGTCAAGGCGGGCTACACCCGCGGCGCCGGTACCACACCGCAACAGGCAGCCTGGGAAGGTATGGTGGCTTCAGGCTCTGGCGCTCCTGCATCGTACGATTTTTCGTCGGGCGTCGCCAAAGTTGCTGTCACAGGCGTTGACCTGTCCAGCGCATCCTCGCTGACCAACGACTGGGCCTGGGGTGCGGTCTCGAAGGCTTCGGACCGTGAATTCTATGGTCAGATCGACGTCGAGAAGGAACTGAAGTTCGGCGCGATTCAATCCGTGAAGGCTGGCATCCGTTTTGCCGATCACAAGCACAAGTCCGACATCTGGGATGGCGGCGTCTCTTATAGTGCGAATCCGGGTCTTACGGGCGACACCGTCAGCAGCTCGAACTATCCGTCCGACTTCGCCGATGCGTTCAAGATCGACGGCATGCTGACCAACGTTCCGGCGGGCGACATGGCCAAGATCGTCAATGTTCTCAACACTCAGACGAGCTGGCGCAGCTACACGCAGTCAGCCAGCGACGTGACGCGCGGTTCGCGTTACATGTGGTCGGGTGCCACCGACGTGCGCGAAAGCGATACGGCTGGTTATGTCATGGCGGTGATCGGTGGCGACCGCTGGAAGGGCAATTTCGGCGTCCGCATCGTCAACACGTCGGAGAAGATCATTCAACCGGTGAATGGCGTGGCGTCGACCGATTGGGTTACCTGCCCGACGGCCGGAGACATCTACAGCGACTTCGGCTGCTTCCACTACAACACGATCAACAAAGAATACTGGGATGTTCTGCCCAGCGCCAATCTGAGCTTCAACTTGACCGATGACTCCATGCTGCGCTTTGCGGCGGCCGAGACTATGGCGCGTCCGGACTACAGCGCTTTGGGCGGCGCGGTGAACCTCACCGACCTCACCCATGTCGGTAGCGGCGGCAACCCGAATTTGAAGCCGATCCGTTCTGCCAACTACAACCTCACGTACGAGTTGTATTACGGCCCGCAGGCCATGGTGTCGGTCGGCGTCTTCTACATGGACCTGTCGTCCTATGTGACCTACGGCACGACCAAGGGTACCTATCTCGACATGCTGCTGACGGGTCAGGGCACGCCGGTGTACTCGGAGTACGACATCACGGCGCCGTACAACACGAGCGGCCATGACGAAGGCATCGAAATCCAGTGGCAGCAGCCGATCTATGCTGGCTTCGGCGTCATCGCCAACTACACTTATGCAAGCGGTGCCGAAACTGGCGGCGGCGCGTTGGTGGGCGATTCGAAGAACACGGCGAATCTCAGTGCCTACTTCGAAAACGACTTTGTCAGCGCCCGCGTGTCGTACAGTTACGCCTCGCAGATGCTGGTCGGGCTGGATCGCTCAACTCAGGAACACCAGAATGCTTACGACCGGATCGATGCGTCGGTGAATTTCACGGTAACCGACAACCTCACCCTGACTTTCAATGGCCTCAACCTGACCAATCGGACGCTGCGGTATTACGCCAACAATTCCACCATGCCGCGTGCGTTATACTCGAACGGCAGCCAGCTCTACGCCGGCGTCCGCTTCAAGTATTGATGCGTCAGGAAATCCGGGCGTGAGCCCTCGCGCCCGGAACTTTATTTTCGTTGCGGACTTTCCCCGAAATGCTTCTGAAGATGGGGAGCGGCGCCTGCTGCTCCCTTTTTTACGCGCCGCCCAGCAGATCGAGCAGCGGCGCCAGCCACGGCTCGTAGACGCGCCAGCGGCCGATCGAACTGGCAAACAGAGGAACGCGCACTTGCGCTTCGCTCAAAGTGCGCACGGCGCGCTTGGTCTCATGGAATTTGAGGCAGTGCGTGTCCCATTCGAGACCGCAGAATTCGACGATCCGTCGTGCCTCAGGTTCGAAATCGGCAACCAGTTTTTCGTATTGCACCTCAAGAAGTGTGGCCGGCGGCAGCACTTGGTGCCAATGCGCCATCACCCCCTGATAGGCGCGATAATAGCGCCCCAGTTCGCCGAGATCGTACGCGAAGTTCAGCCCGCTACGGAACAGTTTGGAGTAGCAGGAAAAGCAGGTATCGCGCGGATCGCGCCGCACATGGATGATCCGGGCATCCGGCAGTGCCAGATGGATGAGGCCGAGGTGACGAAAATTGGCCGGCAGCTTGTCGGTGACGCGCCGGGCGCCGCGGCCCGCAATGCGAGTGATGTGGGCGAGGTAACCTTCTCCCAGGCGGTGCAGCCGTTCGGCGGTGATGTCGCTCGTCGACTCGGGATAGCCGGGCAGGATTTCGGCGGTCAACTTCTGAAACGCCGTCAGTTCACCCGCCGCAAACACGTCGGGATGACTGGCCAGAATTTGTTCGATCAACGTCGTGCCCGAACGCGGCATGCCGACGATAAACACGGGGGCGTTCGTCGCCGATCCCGCTCCGTTCCAGTGCTGCATCAAGGCCGGTGTGAAGCTGCCCTGCAAGGCGCGGAATATGGCGAAAACGCCAACCTCGTCATAGGGGATTTGTTGCCGGTACAATCCGTTGCCGCGCGCCAGATGGGCGAAGGCTTCGCCCGGATGTCCGAGATCGTCATAGGCCTTGAACAATGCGAATTCGCGTTCGACCTGTTGACTCGGGACAAGTTGATCGGGGTCGAGCTTTTCGAGCGCCGCAAGTCGCGGGTCGCCGTCGCTGAAGCGGTGCGATTCGGCCAGGGCGCGGTGATAGCGCGCCACATCGCCCGCCAGAGCCACCGCCTGGGTGAAGCACACGTCGGCCTCGTCAAACCGTCCCAATTGCCGGAGCAATGTGCCACGTGCGAAGTGGGCAGCCGCATACTGCGGATCGGCCGCCAGTGCCCGATCGACAGACGCCAGGGCTTCGTTTTGGCGGCCGGCCGCGGCAAGCGCTTCGCTGCGGCCCAGGTGCGCGGCGATGGCGCGCGGCCGCAACGCCAGGCTCTTGTCGAAGAAGGTGAGCGCCGTTTCCGGCTCGTCGAGCCGCAAATACATTTCGCCGAGGTTGTTGCAGATTTCGGCATCGTCCGGTGCCAATGCTGCCGCTTGCCGCAGCGCCGCCAGCGCCTTGTCCGGCGCACCCAGGGCGCCATAGGCGAGACCAAGATTGCTCAGTGCATCAGCGAAATCGGGTCGCAAAGCCACCGCTGCCTCGCTTTCGACGGCCGCTTCGCGTGGGCTACCCAGCCGCATCAACAGCAGTCCGTGGTGATGGCGAATCATCGCATCGTCCGGTGCCGCTGCCGCCGCTTGTCGCAACAATCCGAGCGCTTCGCCGGCCCGTCCCGTCTGGATGCACAAAAGCGCAAGCCCGTGCAGAACGGCAGGTCTTTTGGGGAGCGCTACCAGCGCGGTGCGATAGTGCCGTTCGGCCTCGGGGAAATGGCCCTGTCGGTGCAAATTGACAGCAATATCGTAGTCGTTCATCCAAGTCCTCTCGGCGCGCACTATAGCCGATGTTTTTGCGCCGCGGTCCAAGGGTTTGCGGGCCGGGGCGAGGATTTCCACTTTGCAGGGTTGACCGCCGCCGATATTGTTCCCGGCGTTTCTATGCGACCCGCCAAGATGCTCTTTCGAATGCGATTGACGGCAGTCGTTTTCGCCGCCTTGCCGCTGTTTGGCGCTTCGGCTGCCGATCTCAGCCTGATCCCTCAGCCCGCCGCGCTGACGCGGGGCGAGGGCACGTTCCGGCTTCAGCCGGCGACGACGATAATCTGTACCCAAACGAATGACGCGCCGTGCGCCTTCGCCGCCGACAGTTGGGCGGGTTGGATTGCTCGTACGCGCGGCCTGACGCTCGCCCGTAGCGACCATGCCGCGGCGCCCGCCATCGTCTTTCGCCGCGCCGACATGCCGACCGGCGAGGGCTATCGCCTCAGCGTCACGCCCTCTGGTATCGAAATCGCGGCCGCCTCCGACGCCGGTCTTTATTATGGCGCTGTCACGTTGTTCCAGCTTGCGACCGAGCAAACCGGCGTCACCGGCGAGATCGAGATTCCCGCCGTCACTATCGATGACGCTCCGCGCTTTGCTTGGCGTGGCCTTCTCCTCGATTCCGCCCGCCACTTCCAGCCGCCTGCGGCCGTCAAAGCGTTGATCGACGCCATGGCGCTGCACAAATTGAACGTGCTGCACTGGCATCTTACCGATGATCAGGGCTGGCGGATCGAGATCAAGAAATATCCCCGGCTGACAAAGGTCGGCGCGTTCCGCCATAACCGCCGCGAGGGCCGTTACGGCGGCTTCTATACGCAGGATCAGATTCGCGACATCGTCGCTTACGCCAAGGCGCGCGCCATCACCATCGTGCCGGAAATCGAGATGCCCGGTCATGCGCTGGCAGCAATCGTCGCCTATCCGAAGCTTGCCTCGGTCCGCCGCGTGCCCAAAGGCGTATCGGGCGATTGGGGTGTGTTCCCCTACTTATATAATGTGAACGACTCCACCTTCGCATTCCTCGAAGACGTTCTCACCGAAGTGATGGCGCTGTTCCCGTCACCTTTCATCCACGTCGGTGGCGACGAGGCGCCTAAGGATCAGTGGAACGCCTCGCCCCAGGTGCAGCAGCGCCTGCGCGCGCTCGGCATCAAAGACACCACGGCGCTACAGGGCTATTTCACCGCCCGCATCGGCCGTTTCCTCGAAGCCCATGGCCGCCGCCAAATCGGCTGGGACGAAATCCTCGAAGGCCAACCCCCGCCGAGTGCCGTGGTGATGAGTTGGCGCACGGTCGCCAGCGCTGGCGAGGCGGCGGCATTGGGTCATGACGTCGTGCTGTCGCCCGCCCCGACGTTTTATCTCGATTACTGCCAAGCGGTACGCGACGGCGAGCCGACCTGCCGCGGCCTGCAATCGACGCTGCACGACGTCTACGGCTTCGATCTGGCCCCGCAAGGCCCGCTGCAAAACCATCTGCTCGGCGTCCAGGCCAACGTCTGGACCGAGCATTTGCCGACTCCACCGGCCGTGTTCTACGCGACCTTCCCGCGCGCTGCCGCCGTCGCCGAAACCGGCTGGTCCAAAACGCATGACTGGAACAGCTTTGTCGCGCGGCTGCCGGCCCAGCTTCGCCGGTACGACGCCCTCGGCATGGTTCATTCCGAAGTGGCCTTTGTCCCCACGATCACGGCGGAGGCCGCGGCCTCGGGGGCGCGCGTCAGCCTCGTCCATCAGGTCCAATCCGGCACGATCCGCTACACTCTCGACGGCGCCGCGCCTACCAACGCTTCGCCCGTCTTTACCGCGCCGTTCGAAACCACGCTGCCGGTCACCGTCACGGCCGCCACGTTCATCGACGGCGAACAAGTTGGCCGTAGCGTGCGCAAGCAGCTTAATCCGGCATCGATCGTCCGGCGTTCGTCGTGGGACATGGATCTGTGCACCAACGACCTGCCGCTGGCGCAGAAAAATCGCGACGTGATGATGGTCAATGTGATGCATCCGTGCTGGATTTATCGCGCCGCCGATCTCAGCACTTGGCGCAGCCTCGACATCGCCGTGGCACCGCTGCCGTTCAATTTCCAGATCGGCCAAGACATCAAGAAAATCCCGCTGTCGCCGCAGGCCGCGCCCGGTGGCCAGTTGGAAATCCGCCGCGACGATTGCAGCGGCCCGCTGCTCGCCGTGCTGAAATTGCCGCGCGTCCGCGGCACGCTGCACGCAATGCTCCCGCCGCAAACCGGTGTTCACGATCTCTGCCTCACCTTTGCCCGCCGCAAGGTCGATCCGGTCTGGTCGATCGCTTGGGTCCAGCCCTTGCGCAAGGAGTAATCATGGTCACGGTCCTGGCGCCGATGGCCGGTTGGGTTTCGCCGCTCGGCGAGGTGCCCGATCCGGTGTTTGCCGATTGCATTCTGGGCGATGGTGTCGCCATCGATCCGACGGATGGCCGCATTGTGGCCCCTTGCGACGGCACCATCATCGCGCTCGCCGGTCACGCTTTCACGCTTCGCGAGCGCAGCGGCGCCGAAATTCTTATCCATATCGGCCTCGACACCGTTGCACTCAAGGGCAAAGGCTTCAAAGCACTGGTGCGCGAAGGCCAAAGCGTCAAAGCGGGCGATCCGGTGCTTGTCGCCGATCTCGATTTTCTCGCCCGCAACGCCAAAAGCCTGATCTCGCCGGTGATCGTCGCCAATGGCGAAGGCTTCCGCATCGCCCGCCGCAGCGAAAACCGCGAAGTTGCAGCTGGCGCTTTTCTAATGGAAATTGTGCCGCTAGTGGCCGCAGTGCAAAGCGCTACCAACGTCCCCGCCGTCACCGGCAAAGCAATCGTTGCCTCTGAGCACGGCTTGCATGCGCGCCCCTCGGCGCTGGTCGCCAATACCGCCAAACGCTTCACCGGCGAGGTCACGCTCACATCGCGCGGCAAACGTGCCAACGCCAAAAGCACCACCGCCTTGATGGCCCTCGGCGCGCACCAGGGCGATGAAGTCGTGATCGCAGCGCCGTCGCGCGCCGCCGTGGAGGCGATCACCGCGGTGCTCGCTGCGACGGGCGAAAAGGCGCAGCGTGTGTTGGCACCGGCGGTAGCCGTCCGCGCCCTGCCGCCCAACACCGCGACCAGGATCCATGCCATTCCGGCCGCGCCAGGCCGTGCCATCGGCACCGCCGTGTGCCTCCGTGCCAGCGAGATAGCGGTCGTTGAATCCGGCCACGGCATCGCGGCGGAAACCAAAGCCTTGCGCGAGGCCGTTGCAGCGCTCCGGGCGCGGCTGGAAATTGCCGCCGCCTCCGGCGATCGCGCGCATCGTGAAATCCTCTCAGCCCATGTTGCGCTGCTCGACGATCCCGGTCTCGCCGGTGCCGCCGAGCAGCAGATCGCCGAAGGCAAGAGCGCCGCGTTTGCTTTTCGGCGTGCTATGCGCGCCTCAGCGGAAGTTTTGCGCAGCATGGACGACGCCCGCATGCGCGAACGTGCCGGCGACCTCATCGATCTCGAGCGCCAGGTGCTCCGCATCCTCACCGGCGATGCGGCGGAGCCGGCGCCCCCGCTGCCACCCTCGGCGATCCTGATTGCCGAAGAAATCCTGCCCTCCGATTTGAAGCCCGGCATTGCGGGATTTGTGTCCGCCGGTGGCGGTCCCACCTCGCATGTCGTCCTTCTCGCCGCTGGCATGAACATTCCGGCCCTGGTGGCTGGCGGCGCGGCGGTGCTCGATGTGCCCGATGGCGCCGATGTTCTGATCGATGCCGACGGCGGCACCGGCACGCTAGATCTGGCGCCCAATCCGCAAAGCATCGCGGAAACGAGGCAGCGTGTAGCAGCGGCCGCGGCGCGTCAGGCGCGCGAATTGGCAGCAGCGTCGGCTGATTGTTTCACCGCTGATGGTGTGCGGGTGGAGGTTTTCGCCAATCTCGGCAAAGGCGCAGCGGAAGCGGCCGAAGCGGTTCGTTTGGGGGCGGAAGGGTGCGGCGTGCTGCGCACGGAGTTCCTGTTTATGGACCGCGAAACCCCGCCCAGCGAAGATGAACAGCTCGCCGCCTATCAAGCCATTGCCGATGCGCTGGCGGGCCGCAGTTTCATCATCCGCACCTTCGACATCGGCGCTGACAAGCCGGTGCCGTATTTGCAGTTCTCGCCGGAAGGCAATCCGCAGCTCGGCCTGCGCGGCATCCGCACGGCTGAGGTTTGGCCCGACCTGCTACGGACCCAGCTTCAAGCGGCGGCGCGGGTGAAGGGCGCCGTCAAAATCATGCTGCCGATGATCATCGCCCCGCACGAGCTGCGCACCATCCGCGCGATTCTGAACGGCCTCGGCGGCAGCGCGCTGGCGCTGGGGGCGATGGTGGAAACGCCGTCGGCGGCGATGCTGGCCGACCTCATCGCGGCCGAAGCCGATTTTCTTTCCATCGGCACCAACGATCTCACGCAATATGTGCTCGCCATCGATCGCGGCCATCGCGCGCTCTCGGGCCAGCTCGATGCTTTGCATCCGGCGGTGTTGCGGCTGATCGCCCGTACCGCCGAAGCTGCCCGCGCCGCGCACAAGCCCGCGGCGGTATGTGGCGGTCTCGCCGCCGATCCGAGCGCCGCGCCGCTTCTGATCGGGCTCGGCATTTCCGAGTTATCGGTGCCGCCGCCAGTGATCCCGCGGCTCAAAGCAGTGATCCGCAAACTGAACAGCGAGGACTGCCGCACCAAAGCATGCGCCGTCCTCAACTTTGAGACGCCCGCGGATGTGCGTGCCTTCGTCAAAGCCAATTTCGGCGGGGAGTCCCAGTCATGAAATCCGCCTTCGAAGTATTGCAGCCCTTAGGCCGCGCCTTGATGCTGCCTATCGCCGTGCTTCCGGCGGCCGGCATTCTCTTGCGCATCGGCCAGGCCGATATGTTGAACATCGCCTTCATCGCCGAGGCGGGGAATGCCATTTTTGCCAATCTCGGCTTGCTGTTTGCGGCGGGTGTGGCCGTGGGTCTGGCCAAGGAAAATCACGGCGCCGCAGCGATTGCTGGGGTCGTGTGTTACGTGGTGGCGACCATTGCCGCCAAAACGCTGATGATCGTGCCACCGGCGGAGATCGCGGGCTTCACCGGCAAGGCGGCGGGGTGGGCGGCTGAGGCGTTCAAAGACGAAACCATCCGGCGCCTCAGTGTGCCGACCGGCATCGTTTCGGGGCTGCTCTCGGGCTGGCTTTACAATCGCTACCACAACATCAAGCTGCCCGATTATCTCGCCTTCTTCGGCGGCCGCCGGTTTGTGCCGATTGCCGCTGGTTTTTCGGCACTGGCGCTGGCTTTCATCATCGGCAAGTCGTGGTACGCCATCGCTGCCGGCATGGATATCTTCAGCCACGGCGTGGTGCGCCTCGGCGCGCTTGGCCTGTTCATCTATGGCGCGCTCAACCGGCTTTTGATCGTCACCGGCCTGCATCACATTTTGAATTCACTGGTGTGGTTCAATCTCGGCAACTACCACGGCATCACCGGCGATTTGTACCGCTTTGCGGCAGGCGATCCTTCCGCCGGGGCCTTCATGTCGGGCTTTTTCCCGGTGATGATGTTCGGTCTGCCGGCGGCGTGCCTGGCCATGTACCACGCCGCCCGGCCGGGGCGGCGCAAAGAGGTCGGCGGCATGCTCGCCTCGATGGCGCTGACGGCTTTTCTTACCGGCGTGACCGAGCCAATCGAATTCAGTTTCATGTTTTTGGCACCGCCACTTTACGCGCTTCACGCCGTTCTTACCGGCGCCGCGATGGTGGTGATGAACCTCCTGGGCGTGCATCTCGGCTTCGGCTTCTCGGCCGGGTTCTTCGATTACGTCATCAATTTTTCGAAGGCCCAAAAGCCACTGCTGCTGATCCCGGTCGGGCTGGCGTATTTTGCGGTCTATTACGGTCTGTTCCGCCTTGCCATTCAGCGCTTCAACCTTCAAACACCCGGCCGCGAGGAAACCGCCGCCACGCCCGCCAGTGCCCGCGTGATCGACGGCGATGGCCGCGGTGCTGCCTATCTGGCCGCGCTTGGCGGCGCCGGTAATCTTTCCAGCGTCGATGCCTGCACCACGCGGCTTCGGCTGATCGTGCATTCCAATGCCGCCATCGACGAACCCAAGCTGAAAGCTCTCGGCGCTAAGGGTTTTGTGCGCCCTTCGGCCAATGCGTTGCAGGTCGTTGTGGGGCCCGCGGCCGATCAGATCGCTAGCGAAATCCGGGCCGCGATGAACCAGCCGCTCGCTACGCCGCTGCCGCAGACGATCGCGCCAGTGACCCCGGCGGTAAGGCCGATAGCCGTGGGAGCTGCCGCCGCCTTCGTCAAGGCGCTGGGCGGGGTGGCCAATGTCGCTGGTGTCACGCGTTGCGCCAGCCGGTTGGTGGTCGACCTTAACGATCCCGCCAAAGCCGATGACGCCGCCCTGCGCGCCGCGGGCGTCAAGTCCATCGCGCGCCTCGAGCGCAGCGTGCATCTGATTCTCGGCCCCGGCGCCGGTGCGGTCGCCGCCGGGCTCAAAGCGACCTTGGGTGCGCGATGATCCCGGTGGGCGGCACGCCTTAAGGAATCAGCACCGCCGCACCGGTAAGCCGTCCATCCCGCAAATCCGACAAGGCGCGGTTGGCTTCGGTGAGTGGATAGGCCACCGTCGTCAGGTGAAGTTTGTGCTGGGCGCAAAATGCCAGGAATTCGTCGCCATCGGCGCGGGTCAGGTTGGCGACCGATTTGATCTGCCGTTCGCCCCACAAAATCGCATAGGGAAACGCCGGAATATCGCTCATATGAATGCCGCCGCACACCACGATGCCGCCGGGCCGAACGCTGCGCAGCGCCGCCGGCACCAATTCTCCTACCGGTGCGAACAGGATGGCGGCGTCCAGCGGTTCCGGCCCCGGTTTGTCGGAATCTCCGGCCCAGGCCGCGCCCATGCTGAGCGCGAAGGCTTTGGCA
This sequence comes from Alphaproteobacteria bacterium UBA1301, assembly GCA_002307725.1. GTDB lineage: Bacteria > Pseudomonadota > Alphaproteobacteria > Micropepsales > Micropepsaceae > Rhizomicrobium. The sequence goes on from DBUB01000002.1 coordinate 485,441, forward strand.
GCTTCATCGCCGGGTTTGACGAAGGCGAACACCTTATCGCCGCGGGCGCGCGCCACTTGGATCACGATATGCGCCGCCGCGCCGAAGCCGTAGAGTCCCAGCCGCGGTGAAGCGCCCGCCAGCTTCAAACAGCGCCAGCCGATCAGCCCGGCGCACATCAAGGGGGCAGCTTCTTGGTCGCTGTAATTGTCCGGCACCGGAAAAACGAACCGCGCGTCGGCAATCGTCTCGTCGGCATAACCGCCATTGATCTGATAGCCGGTGAAGCGCGCCGCGGGGCAGAGGTTTTCTTCGCCGCGGCGGCAGAATTCGCAAACCCCGCAGGCCCAGCCGAGCCACGGCACGCCAACCCGCATCCCGATTTCAAGGCCCATCACGCCGTCACCCAGTTCCGTCACCCGGCCGATGATCTCATGGCCCGGCACGATCGGCAGTTTGGGGTCGGTCAACTCTCCGTCGACGACATGCAGGTCGGTGCGGCAGACGCCGCAGGCGGCGACCTTGATGCGCACCTCGCCCGGACCGGGCTTCGGGGAGTTGGACTGCTTCAGGACCAGCAGCGTTCCCGCCGTTTCCAGAGTCATCGCCTGCATGGCGCGATTCTAGCGCACTGAGCCGGATGGACCAAGCGCTACCGGACACCCTTCTCGCGCAGGAATTGGCAGAACTTCTTATCTTCCGACATGATGTGCCCGAGCAGCCAGAACCGCAGGAAGACGATCAACTCTAGGGCCAATGCGATGCTGCCCTTGGCGACGATGGAGGCGCGGTATTCGAGCACCTGCTCACGCAGTTGCTGGTGCGAAATGACGTGGGCGGCTTTTTCGGGATAACCCCACGCGTCGAAGTACTGCTCCTCGTGCCCAAAATGCTGCACGGTGTAGTCGACGAGTTCGTCCAAGGCATGTTCGGTCACGCTGCGGTCAACGCCACGTTCGAAGGAATCGTGCAATTCGTTGATGATTGCGACCAGCTTCTTGTGTTCGTTGTCGAATATCTCAAGGCCAACGCTGTATTGGTCGCTCCATTCGATGAGGGGCATGGTTCGTTACCGGTTGGGTCATTGGGAACTGGGAAGCGTCGGTGGCCATCGCCGGCGTTATGATCGGCCATTGAAGGGGCTTAGCGCAGCCCCTTTTCGCGGAGAAACGTGCCGTATTTGCGGTCGTCCACCAGGATGTGCTGGGTGAGCCAGTCGCGCAGGAACACCGCCAATTCCTGCGCCAGCGCGCGGCTGTCTTTTTCCTGAATCTGCATTCTATAGTCGAACACCTGCCGGCGCAGCTTGGCATGCATGGCGATATGCTCGGCGGCGCCCGGATAGGCCCAGTCGTCGAAATACATTTCTTCATGGCGGAAATGCATGAGGGTGTATTCGACCAGATTGTCGGAGATCTGCAGCAACGCGGGCTTGTCGATCTCCGACTGCTGCGCCTCGTGCAACTGGTTGATGATGGCAATGAGCTTCTTGTGTTCGTCGTCGAAGATCGCCACGTCGACGCTGTAGCTCTTATTCCATACCATGAAACTCATGCGATCGCCCATAGTCTCTGTCGCGTCCGGCCCCGGCCGGAAAAGCTTCCCCGGGGCCGATTTCAACTCAGTGAACGCCGCAAATCCAGGCGCCGAAGGTTTTGTCCTCGCCGGTGATATGATGCGCCAGTCCATAGGTGATCAGCTTGGTGCCGTCGATGGCGTTGCCAGTGGTGATCTCTTGGCGGAAGGCGAGCGCCCGCTCTTTCAGCTTGTTGTGCATGCGCCGGTGTTCCGCGGCCCGCGGATAGCCGTCGAACCGGGCTTCTTCGTTGTCGAAATGGGTGACGGTATGGGCGATCAGCCGGTCGCAAATTGCCGCCAGGACGTCGGCCGGCGCCCCGGCTTGGGCCTCATCGTAGAGGACATTAATGATGTCCAAGAGGTCCTGGTGTTCGGCATCGAAGGCCGGCACGCCGATACGGAATTCCTCTTTCCAAACGATAAGCGGCATGGCGGTCTCACCAGTTTGAAAACGGCGCCAGCGTACAGCCAATCGTCGTATCCCCATGGCGCGGCAAGATGTCCAGGCGGGAGGCCCGGCAAAGGTCTATGCGGTAAGGCGGTGCACGTTGGAAGTGCTTGACTCCTGGGGGCTGTCCAGGGGACTGTAAGCGCTGTCAGAAGTTCAGGGAAAGAAATGACAAGGGCAGGTGCCGCGGTCCACGTCAAAGGGATCGCGCTTACGCCTCCGCAATGGGCCACGCGGGTACGGACCGAACTGGTGGGAAACATCCTGCCATTTTGGCCGCGCTTTGCTTTGGATCGCACCGGCGGCGGATTTTTTGGTGAAATCAGCGAGGACCTGACGGTGCGCGCCACGGCGCCACGCGCCTCGGTCGTCAACACGCGCATTTTATGGACCTACGCGACGGCAGCCCGTCTGATCGGACCCGAATGGCGGCCAACCGCCGATTGGGCGTTCGACTATGTGGCTGGCCGGTTCTGGGACAAACAGGCGGGCGGCCTGTTCTGGATGCTCGATGCTCGCGGTGAGCCGCTAGCCCCGCGCAAACAGACCTATGCGCAGGCCTTCGGCATCTATGCCCTGTCCGAGTACTACCGGCTGACCGGCAGCGCCAAGGCGCTCGATCTGGCGATGCATCTCTATTCGTTGATCGAAGCGCATTGTTTCGACCCCAAGCATAACGGTTACATCGAAGCGCGCGATCGCAACTGGCAGCCGCTCGACGACATGCGTCTTTCCGATAAAGACCTCAACAGTCCGAAGTCGATGAACACCCACCTGCATATTCTGGAGGGTTACGCCAATTTGTTGCGCGTCTGGCCGGATCCCAGCTTGCGGGCCCGTCAAAAGGCGCTGATCGAGATCATCCTGGACCACATCGTCGATTCCACGACCGGCCACTTCAAGCTGTTCTTCGACGAACAGTGGAACTCGCTTTTGCGCCGCGTCTCCTTCGGTCACGATATCGAAGGAAGCTGGTTGCTCTACGAAGCGGCCGAGGTCGTCGGCGACAAGGCACTTCTGGCCCGCGTCCGCACGGTAGCGGTGGCGATGGCGCGCTCCAGTTTTGATGAAGGCCTCGATAGCGACGGCTCGATGTTTTTCGAAGCCGATGGCGACGGCCGCATCATCGACGCCAAGAAGCATTGGTGGGTACAGGCCGAAGCCGTGATCGGCTTCTATAATGCCTATCAGCTCACCGGCGAAGAAAAGTTCCGCGAGGCCTCCCGCCGCGCCTGGGACTACATCGAAGCCCATGTCGTCGACCATGTGCACGGCGAATGGCACGCCAAGCTGACACGTGAAGGTGTGCCCCTGCGCGAGTCCGAAGATGCGGACGCCGTGCTGGTCGGTCCGTGGAAGTGTCCATACCACAACGCCCGCGTCTGCTACGAAATGCTGGATCGCTTGGGGAACGAGAAAGAAACGCCATGAAATACGGCCATTTCGATGACAAGGCCCGGGAATACGTCATCACCCGTCCCGACACGCCGCTGCCCTGGATCAATTATATCGGTTGCGAAGGCTATTTCGGCATTCTGTCGGCAACGGCTGGCGGCTACTCCTATTACAAAGACGCCAAGCTGCGCCGCATCACTCGCGGGCGCTACAACAACGTGCCGATGGATTTCGGCGGCCGTTACATCTACGTGCGCGACAATGCCAGCGGCGCCTACTTTTCGCCGTCGTGGATGCCGGTGCGTGGCAAGCTGGATAGCTACGAATGCCGTCACGGCATGGGCTACTCGATCATCTCCGGCAAGAAAGACGGTATCGCCGCGTCGACGCGCTATTTCGTGCCGGTCGGCGAGAACCTCGAAATCTGGGACGTCACCGTCACCAACGAACGCAAGGAAGCGGCCGACGTTTCAATCTTTTCGGTCGCCGAATTCTGCCTGTGGGACGCTCAGGACGACGCCACCAATTTCCAGCGCAACTTCTCGACCGGACAGGTCGAAGTTGTCGATGAGGTCATCTACCACAAGACCGAATACCGCGAACGCCGCAACCACTTCGCCTTCTTCGCCTGCTCCGAAAAGCTGGCGGGTTTCGACACCCAGCGCGAAAACTTCCTCGGTCCCTGGCGCGGCTGGGAGGATCCCAAGGCCGTTGCGGATGGTAAATCCGACAATTCGGTCGCCAACGGTTGGCAGCCGGTCGCATCCAATCACGTCAAGCTGGCGCTGAAGCCCGGTGAGACCCGCCGCATCGTCTTCGTGCTCGGCTATCACGAGAACCCCAAGGACCAGAAATTCGATCCGCCGGGCAGCCAGACGATCAATAAGAAATTTGTCGCTCCGACCATCGCCAAATTCCGCGACCCTAAGAACGTCGATGCCGCTTTCGATGCGCTCAAGGTTTTCTGGGATGGCCTCCTCGGCAAGTGCCAGGTTCAGACGCCCGACATTCACACCGACCGCATGGTCAATGTGTGGAACGCCTATCAGTGCATGGCGACCTTCAACATGTCGCGTTCGGCTTCCACTTTCGAATCCGGTATCGGTCGCGGCCTCGGCTTCCGCGATTCCAACCAGGACCTTTTGGGCTTCGTGCACATGGTGCCGGAGCGCGCCCGCCAGCGCATTCTCGATCTCGCCGCGACCCAATTTGCCACCGGCGGGGCCTATCACCAGTACCAGCCGATGACCAAAAAGGGCAACAACGACATCGGCGGCGGCTTCAACGACGATCCGCATTGGCTGATCGTCGGTGTCGGCCAATACCTGAAAGAGACCGGTGATTTCTCCATTCTCGACGAGCCGGTTCCGTTCGACACCACGCCGGGCACCGAAGTGCCGCTTTATGAGCACCTGCGCCGCTCGATTCAGTACGCGCTCGACAACATCGGCCCGCACGGGCTGCCGCTGATCGGTCAGGCCGACTGGAACGACTGCCTCAACCTCAATTGCTTCTCCGACGAGCCGGGCGAGTCATTCCAATGCCTGAAAGGCAAGGACGGCAAGACCGCCGAGTCGGTATTCATCGCCGGTCTGATGGTTCATTCGGCCAAGGAACTCGCTGCCATCGCCAAAGAGCACGGCAAGCCGGCCGACCAGGAGTTCTATCTCCAGGTTTCGCGCAAAATGGAAGAGGTGGTGAAAAAACACGGCTGGGACGGCGAATGGTTCCTGCGCGCCTATGACCATTTCGGCCACAAGGTCGGCTCTAAAGAAAACGAGGAAGGCAAGATCTTCATCGAGCCGCAGGGCTTCTGCGTCATCGCCGGTATCGGCCTCGATGACGGCCGGGCTCGCAAAGCACTCGATTCGGTGAACAAGCACCTCGCCACCAAGCACGGCATCGTGCTGCAGCAGCCGGCCTATACCCACTATTACATCGAGCTTGGCGAAATCTCGTCCTATCCGCCGGGCTACAAGGAAAACGCTGGCATCTTCTGCCATAACAATCCGTGGGTGATCATCGGCGAAACCATCCTCGGCAACGGCGATCAGGCGCACGATTACTACACCCGCATCTGCCCATCGGCGCGTGAAGAGATTTCCGATCTGCACAAGACCGAACCCTATGTCTTTTCACAGATGATCGCTGGCCGCGATGCGCCGACTCACGGTGAAGCCAAGAATTCCTGGCTGACCGGCACGGCGGCTTGGACCTATTACGCGGCCACCCAGTGGATTTTGGGCATCCGTCCCGAATACGACGGCCTGCGCGTCGCCCCCGTGATCCCGACGACGTGGGATGGCTTTACCGCGTCCCGCCTGTATCGCGGCGTGACCTACGACATCACCGTCAAACGCGCCGGCAAGGGCAATCGTGTGGCGCTGACCATCGACGGCAAGGCGATCGACGGCTCGGTCGTTCCGCCCCCCACCGACGGCCGCAAGTCGGTGAAGGTGGACGCGGTACTAAGCTAAGACGACAGCGCTTACGGAAATTGTCGAGGGGCCGGAACGATCCGGCCCCTTTTTCTATTTTGAAGCCGGGCACGCACGCCCAAGTCCTACCCTTCGATTAAAGTGGATAACGCTGCTGGCTGTGCCGCGCGCAAACAAAAAGGGCCGGATTGCTCCGGCCCTTTCTCATCACGATGAAGCCTCGTCTTATTCCGCTGCTGCCGCTGCCGCTTTGGCGGCTGCCAGCTCGGAGTCCGGATAGGCCGTGTTGAGATGCTTGAACCAGGTGATGTAGAGCGTCACGCTGGTCACCGCGACGATGCCGAGGGCAATCAACGCCCGGTCGTATTCGCGGATCACGAAATAGATCGGCATGGCCACCAGCGAAGTCTGCCAAATGATGCCGACCACGATATTGAACATGTCGCGGATGAAGTCCGGGTTCGGTTTGAACGACGGATCGTCGGCCTGGACCTTCTTGAGGATCGGTCCCCAGAAGCCCCAAGGGCGGGTCTTCGTGTAGAAGGCCTTGAGCACCGCGTCGGGTTCCGGTTTGGTCAAGAGCGAACCGGCAAAGCAGCCGATGATCGACACGCCCAGGATCGCCGGGAAACAGACCAGCGCCGTCGGCAGGGTCATGAAATCGCGGATGAACTGCGGGAAGTCCGGATTGGCGCCCCAGGCCGCTTGCAGCTCGGCGGGAAGCATGAAGGGCAAGATCAGCGCCGACAGGATGCCGGTCATCATGCCCCAGAAGTAGCCGTAGCCGTTGAAGCGCCACCAATACCATTTGATGACGTTGGACGCGGCATAGCCGCCCCACAGCGCCGCCGTGATCCAGCCCACCACATTATTGATCGAGGTGATGAACCAGCCGATGGTGATGCCGATCACCACGATGGCCAGCGACGATAGGATAGAAAGCCGCACGCAGGTCTTTTCCGAGGCATTCGGATTGATGAAGCGGCGGTAGATGTCGTTAACGATATAGGGCGGGGCCGCATTCACGGTCGCTGCGAAGTTGGACATGAAGGCCGCCAAAAGGCCAGCCACCGTGATGCCGAGAAGACCGGTCGGCACGAAGCGGAACAGCGCGTCGGGCAGGATCTTTTCGAAGTCCATCGCTGTGCCCATGTCCTTGATGGTGGTCGAATAAAATACCAGCGCCAGAATGGTCAGGCCCGCCACCATGAAATAGCGTGGCACGTTGAGCACCACATTGACCACGGCGCTCATCTTGCAGGCGTCGCGGGCGTTGCGGGTGGAGAGCACGCGCTGCATGTCGTAGTTCGGCGCCGGGCCCGCGGCCGAGACCAGCACGCCCTTCGACAGCAGCATCAGGAACAACAGGCCGAACAACGACGAGCCGTCGGCCACGATCTTGGCATTGGCTGCCGGGATCAATTTCGACCAGTCGAGACCGGTCTGCCAGCCGAAGAAGATGTTGTCCCAGCCGGGGGGTATCGCGGCCTTGATCGCGTCGGGGGCCACCGTCGTCATGGCGATCACACCGATGGCAACCGCGGCGACCGACAGCAGCGTGAACTGCAGCACTTCGGTGATCACCACGCTGAACATGCCGCCCTTGACGACATAGAAGGCGGTCAGGCCCATCAGGATCAGGGCGTAGAGATTGGCATTGGTGATCGGATCAGCCGACAGCTGCCAGGGCAGGAATTCGGTGGCAAATTTGCCGATGCCCTTGAAGCCATAGGTGAAGAAGCTGATCACGCCGACCAGGGCGAACACCACCACGATGATATGCGAGAGTTGAGCGCCCTTGTTCTCGCCGAAGCGGAACTTGATCCATTCGGCGCCTGTGGTGACGCCCGAGCGTCGCAGCCAGCCCGACAGGTAGACCATCAGGAAAATCTGGTTGAAGACTGGCCACATCCACGGAATCCAGATGGATTTCAACCCGTAGATGAACATCCAGTAGACGAGCAGCATGGTGCCCGCCACGTCGAACATGCCCGAGGCATTCGAAACGCCCAGCACCCACCACGGCAGCACATTGCCGCCGAGAAAGTAGTTTTTGGTGCTCTTTCCGGCGCGGTGCGAAACCCAGTAGCCGACGATCACACTGAGCGCCAGAAAGCCAAGAATAATGGCGATGTCGAGGATATGAAGGTTCACAGCGGTCCCCCTGTCAGACCAGTCGTTATGATTGATCGCTAGACCTTCTTGCATCACCTGGAAAGTGTCAAGTAAGCGCTGTCAAGTGGCGTGATACGCCGCATGCGAAAGGTCGCGGCAGGGTGGGTTCGGGTTGGTTAATGTGGCCACGCGCCGCCGGTCTGCGACCGCATGTCGTCGCGCGGCGGCGGCAGGTGCGAAACCGGTCTCGGCAATCCCGCCGTCTCGGCGCACTTGGATTTGGCCTATGTCTGTCTTCAATCTGGGGAGGCCGGAGAGCGTAGCGATCCGGGTGGGGGAGGCGGTCAGGCTCTACGGCAAGGACCCAACGCGTCAAGTCTATCGCTTTTGGGCTCGCGCCAACGCCGCTTCATCGGCTCGCCGCATGTTTTGGTAAGCATTTGGGGCGACCATGATGGCATGGATCTGGAGCCCCTCTTCCGAAGGCGGATTCACCCGGGTATTGCGCGGGCGGCCCAGTATTGCCTCGACCTTGCCGCCACGCGGGAACTGCCGCGCCGAAGCGATCTTAGGCCGTCGGCCGTGCGCTCAATTCTCGGAAATATCTTTTTGATTGATGTGGGCCCCGAGCCAACTCCCTATTTCTTCAAGTTGTTCGGCTCTCATATGACGGTTCTTTATGGGGCCGACCTTACCGGAAAAAACTTGGATCAATTTTGGGACGTGCAACTCAAAGCGTGCCTTCGCAGCACATATGACACGGTGGTAGCCGAGCGAACCTTTCAATATGTTCGCGGACAATACAAATGGACAGACCGGTCGGTCAAAATTGAGCGGTTGCTCGTACCTATGGTGGATGACGAAGGTCGGATCAACACTATCTTTGGCGTGTCTGTCCCGGATGTTTCCACAGGATCGCTACATCTTTTTGCTGGTAGCGGCGCCGCACAACTCAAAATCGAAGAAATTCTGGGCCCGTCAGCAATCGCGATTGATCAGCTCCTAGCGTAAGTCGCTGTCTTCTGTGCTGACGGTGCCGTCCTGCGTGCCGTCTGCGGCATACTGGGAATTGTCTACCCTCGGCAGCGCAGAAACAGATCAGCCCCACAGTTCGACGACGGGTTGCGCCAAGACTTCACCCCAGGTCAAACGCCAGACGCCCTGCGGTTCGCCGCAGGCCGGGGCGATGACGGACCCACTCAAACTTTGAATCTGAGCATCTAGGGCAAATTTCAATATCGCCTTGGACTCAACATTAAACAGGAACGAGCCAAAGTTGAATTGGCGAGAAAATCGTGAGAGCTGCTCGGCATCGTGTTGGGTGAATGGCGATTGCGGCGAGAATTCTCTGAGATTGAACCCGACGGCATGCAAGCCAATACCCTCGTAGGCGTGAAATGCTTGGTATGACCGGGAGTCCGGTGAGATCGTCGCAGAAATGCTGCGCGCAAACGGGCGTAAAGTGTTGACCAGATTTGCAAGCCGCGTCTGGCCGACGCCGGGTGGAATGCCATAGATCGTGAAGATGAGGAAGGGACGGATGGCGTACGAAAGGCTATGACACAACGACAAACATTCCATACGTCCCGCTGGTGAGCCGAGTACGTCGAATGAAATCGGCACCGCCAATAAGAACCGGCTGTCTGTTGCGTACGCCTTGGTGAGCTGATCGGCTCCCATCTTAAATGCCGCAATTTCGACCTCGATACGTTCCTTGGGCTGAAGCAGCTTAAAGGGAACCGGGTCAATCCGCGGGGGCACAAATATTGTCTTGGGCTCGCATGCATACGTCGTTATCGCCCGGCTCAAAACCGACCAAATCTGCGTAAAGACATGCTCGACTTTGACCGCGCCCTCTGGTAGCGCCGCCATGGCGTTGGAAAGGACACCGCTGGTCCGCAAATTTTTCCCGCTGGAAGACGGGACGGAACACTCGATCAAATCAGCGGCACTGCCGGACTTGTCGGGCTGCGCCTGTGGCTGGATAGCGATACCCGCCCGTTCGGCAAGACTAATAACGCGCGCAGGCGGCAAGCGATGCAGAACCAGTGTATCATCATCGCCATTAGAAACCGTGCTGACTTGCATTTGGTCGAGATTGCACTGGCCTAGAAAACTGACATGCAGATCAAACGAAACGCGCAAACAAATCGCGTTGACATCGTCAGGGTCTGTCGTCGGCATCGTGATGAGATACGCAACGTCGCTGATCCGAACGAACAGGTCGTTTTGCCCGAGTTTTGCCCGCAACAAAGTCTCAAGGCGGGCATAAACGCCTTCGCAGATGCGTGGCCAGCGCTCTCCCGCGTACTCCTTAAGAGCACTGATCTCCAAGACGTTGACGCAGCCCTTCGCCAAAAGCGCTGGCGAGGCCGCGGCCATCAGGATTGGCGATTTGTAGAGCATAGACCCGCTTTGTGATTACGCCGGACCTACAACGTAGACTGGTAGGGTAACCAGACCATTAGCGGTTTACCAAAACCATGCGTTCTGACCCATATCATTTCGAGCTCTTCCCCCTGCAACCAGCCACGCGATGTTTCGGCACAAAACTTCGACGGAGATTCGATATTGGAACGGCCGTTTTGGGGTGCGATGCGGTCATTCCGCCATCTTGAAATTTGCCCCCGCGCGTCCCACCTCCAGCTTGTTGTTTGACCGCGCTGGATAAATGCATCTGCGCCGCGTTCGCGGGGCGCATTGACGATGTTCGTTGTTTAGAGAGTTTCGAATTCGATTCTGGAAGTTTTCACGCCCTCGCCTGCTTTTGGGGTGGGAGAGGGGGGATAGGGGCGATCGCGGATTCCGGAAAACAAAGATCAACCGCTTGCGTGCAAGCGCCTCGGGCCTGTCTACATATTGTGAGGGCGTTCAGCCGAGCTGGTTCAGCAATCCGGCGGCGAAGGTGGACAGCGTGTCGTCGCGCGCCCCCATCACCACCACGCGGTCACCGGGTTTGGCCAGCGCCAGAAGCTTCTCGCCGCATTTGTCGCGGGTCGGAAACGCAAACGCCTGCCGCCCCGCCGCCGCGACGCCGGCCACGATCTCGCCGCTCGACACGCTGCGATCGACCGTGCCGCCGAAATAAACCGGCTCGGGCATCACCAGCACATCGCTGGCGTGAAGCCCGTTGGCAAATACATCGATGAAGCCGTCCTTCATCAGTTTGAGCGGCCCAAAGCCGTGCGGTTGGAAGCAAATAAGCAGCCGTCCGGGAAAATCATGCAGGGTCGCCAAAGTGGCGGTGATCTTGTCGGGATTGTGGGCGAAGTCGTCATAGACGGTGATGCCGTTCGCGCTGCCGACCAGTTCCAGCCGCCGCTTGACGCCTTCGAATCCGGCGAGCGCTTCAGCAGCTTCTTCCAGCGGCACTCCCACCGCCCGCGCGGCCGCGAGCGCCGCCAGCCCATTGGCGACGTTATGGCGCCCCGGCACTTTCAGCTTCAGCCGCGCGACGTTGCCGCCTTCCTTGACCGCGAAGGCGATGCCGTCCTGCGCCGGCGCAAGGTCGAATCCAAACACGGCGGCGCTGGCATCGCTCAGGCTATAGGTCACTGCATTCGGCCCCGCCAAGGCGGCGGCTTCGCCATTGTCGCGATTGATCACCGCCGTCGCCGCCTTGGTGAGGAAATCGCGGAACAGGACGCGCAGTTCGTCCATCGATTTATGGTCGTGAGCGACGTTGTTGAGCACGGCGATATGGGGGCGATAGAGCGCGATGGACCCGTCGCTTTCGTCGACTTCGCTGACGAAAGTCTCGCCCTTGCCGACACGGGCGCTGGCGAACGGGGCCTCGGCTTTGGCGAAGTTCTTCATCACGGCACCGTTCATGATGGTGGGATCGCGGCCCGTCGCGGCCAGGATCCAGCCCAGCATGCCGGTGGTGGTGGATTTGCCACTAGTGCCGGCGATGCCGATCGGCGCGCGCGCACTGTTGAACAGATGCGCCAGCAACTGGGCGCGGGTTTCGACGCGGGCGCTGATCCGGTGTGCTGCTGCCACGTCCGGCACGCTGGCTTCAACTGCGGTGGAGACCACCACGATGGTCTCTGGATCGGTGACGCCGCTGCCGTCCTGCGGGAATAGGTCGGCGCCATGCGCCGTGAGGTAGGCAAATTTCTCGGGGCTGCGACCCTGGTCGCGGGCCCGGTCGGACCCGGCGATGCGCCCGCCTCGTCCGGCGACGATCATGGCCAGAGGCAACATGCCACTGCCGCCGATCCCGCAGAAGAAATAGCGTCTATCCAGACTCATGACCCAAGCTTATAAAAGCCCGCTCGAGAATGGGGAAGCCGTATGCGCATCAAATTGGTCGGCGTCGTCGCGCCCGCTGCCCGTCTCGATCCGGTGATTGCCGACCGCGTCCGCCTTCAGGCGGGGGATATGGACGACGGTCCGCATTTGCTCGTCCATCCCCAGTGCCACCTCAGCGACGGTCATTTTGCCGGCGACGATGAGGCGCGCGAACGGGCCTTCCTCGACGTTGCCAATGATCCCCATTTCGACGCGTTGTGGATCGCCCGCGGCGGCTATGGCTCTTGCCGCATCGCCGAACGGGTGTTGTCCCAGCTTAACAACTATGCGCGCGAGAAGGTCTATCTCGGCTACAGCGATGCCGGGTTTCTGCTGGCCGGGCTTTATGCCAAGGGCTGCCGCGTCGCCCATGGTCCGATGATGGCCGATTTGGCCCGTCCGGGCGGTGAGGCGGCGATCCAGCGCGCGCTCGATTGGTTGAATACGGCCGATGCCGCCACGCTGGAGCCGTCCTTGCGGCCGGGTGTTCCGGCGGTCGCCTTCAACATGGTGGTGCTGAGTCACCTTCTCGGCACGTCGCTTGAGCCCGATCTGTCGGACCATGTGCTGATGCTGGAAGAGGTGTCGGAGTATCTCTACGCCATCGATCGCACCATGTTTCACCTCACCGCCCACCCGGCGATCCAGCGCGTCGCCGGCATCCGCTTGGGGCGGGTGAGCGATATTCTACCCAACGATCCCGATTTTGCCCGCAGCGAAGAGGACATCGTCCAGGACTGGTGCGCGCGGGCGAAAATCCCTTACCTCGGCCGTGCCGATATCGGTCATGACGCCGACAACAAGATCGTGCCGTTCGGCGGGATACCAGGCTAAGCGGTTTTCTTGGTGATGCCCCGGTCGTCCGTCGCGTGGTTTTCGTCGCTCGATTTCCGGCGTCTGGCGATGGTTTCCAGCTTGTTGATGAGTTCGGCCGACTGGACGGGTTTGGCGATATAGTCGTCCATCCCAGCCTGCAAATACTCTTCGCGCTGGCCCATCATGGCATTGGCAGTCATGGCGATGATCGGGATCTTGGCCTTGGTGCCTTTGAGTTTGCGGATGCGTGCCGTTGCCGCCACGCCGTCCAGCTCCGGCATCTGGATGTCCATCAGGACGACGTCGTAGCTGTTTTGCATCACCGCTTCGACCGCCTTGAGGCCGGTATCGGTAACGTCGACGGTGTGGCCGCTCTTTTCCAAGAGCGCCAGCAAGAACTTCTGATTGATGCGATTGTCTTCGGCCAGCAGAATATGGAGCGGCCCAGGCTTGCCGAACGGCAGTTCCGATTGGTCTGGTGTCGCGGCGGGCGTTTCGGCATCTTTGTGCGCGGTCAGGACCGATACCAGGCAGTCGTGCAGAAACTGCTGGCGCAGCGGCTTTTCCAGCACATAGTCGAACGTCACGCTTTCACCGTGCAGCGCCTGGCGGCCGGCTGAGGTAATCAGCACGAGCTTCACATCGCGGAATTTCTGGCTAGTGCGGATGTCGCTGGCGAGTTCGACGCCCGTCTTGCCCGGCATCATGTGGTCGAGGAACACAATGTCGTAAGGCTTGCCGCGATGCCAGGCTCGTTCCATCTCGGCCATGGCTCTAAAGGCGTCTTCGGCAGCGGCGGTTTCCATGCCGAGCATGCGAAGCTGGCGGCCCAAGAGTTCCAGATTGGTCGGGATATCGTCGACCATCAGCGCCCGCAGGGTTTTGGTGTGGGCGGGCAGGCCTTCGGCATTGAATGGGGCGGCGCGAAGGCACGGCATCGTCAGCTCGAACCAGAAGGTCGAGCCCTTGCCAGGCGTCGAGTTAAGACCGATCTGGCCGCCCATGAGTTCGACGAGTTGCTTGCAGATGGCCAGGCCCAAACCGGTGCCGCCATAGCGGCGCGTCGCCGAAGCGTCGACTTGGCTGAATTTCTGGAACAGGTGCTGGTGTTGATTTTCCGGGATGCCTATGCCGGTGTCGGTGATTTCGAAGCGCAAGGGCCTGTTGTCGTCGGGTAGCGATGAGGCGCACCGCACCAGGACCGACACCGCGCCGTGATTGGTGAACTTGATGGCATTGCTCATCAGGTTGAGCAGCACCTGGCGGATGCGCATCGGATCGCCGAGATAGGCGCCGCGGGCATGCGGTTCGACGAAGACGATGAGGTCAAGGTTCTTTTCCCGCGCCTTGCCCGCCATTACCGCGACGGTGCGTTCGACGGTGGTATTGAGATCGAATTCGCTGCGGTCGATTTCGAGCTTGCCTGCTTCCAGCTTGGAAATGTCGAGAATGTCGTTGACGACGGTCAGCATCGCCTCGCCGGATTCGTGGATCACTTCGGCGAAGTGGCGCTGTTCGGCATTGAGTTCGGTGGCGAGCAGAAGTTCGCTCATGCCGAGCACACCGTTCATCGGGGTGCGGACTTCGTGGCTCATATTGGCCAGGAATTCCGATTTGGCCGTGTTGCCAGCTACGGCCTGTTCCTTGGCAGTGAGGAGAGCGGCGTCCATCGCTTCGCGCTTGTGCAATTGCCAGATCAGGATAGTGCCCAGCATCAGCATCAATAAGGTGATGACGGCTAGGCCGCCACCTTCCACTTCGGCGCCGCGGCGCCACTGCTCCAGCGCCAGATCGCGCGGCCGGGTGGCGAGCACGACGAGGCCGTCGCGTTCGGCTTGTTCGGCCAGTGTGCCGCTCGGAATGGTTGGGACCTTGGCGCTCGCGGGCCGGATTTCGAACACTGTGCCTTCCGGCGCAACGATGTCTTTGCGGAATTTTTTGAGCAGCTTCGACGAGAACACCAGATCAACGTTCACCGGCCGGTCGTCGCTGGCGATGCCATAGGGGATGTTGACTTCGAAACTGGCGAGTATCGCCGCGTAATCGGCATAGGCGCGGACGAGGCCCCGCAGATCGGTGTGTTCTTCGATCAGGCGGTCGTTATATTCGCTGATCGTCAGCCACGCATAGCTGCTCCACAATGCCGCCAGCAGTGTCAGTATGGTGGCGCCCACCCAGACACTGAGTCGGGTGGCGCGGGCTTTGTTCGGCATCAACATGGCAGCCCCCTGATGTGCCCGCGGAAAGACCGCTGGCACGGGCACGAGACTGGGGTTAGCTAACTAATTCAGAGTAAATCAAACGATAAGGAAATCTACTTAGTCATATTACAGTGTTGGTCCGGCCGTTGGTATCGCGCCATGCCGCCAGAGCGACCGATGCCGGGTGGCGTAAAATGCAAAAAACCTGAATTCGTTTTCCAGTTTTTCGCTAAGCCGCGGCCGCACCGGAATAATCACCTTGCAACGCGCGCCCAGGATCCAGGCGTGGAACGACCTGACCGGCATGGCAGCCTGCCGAAATCGAATTCGAAGTCTTCCAAACAATGCACGGCATGTACGCCTACAAAGCCATGGCCGTGACTTTTCGGCGCGGTCAAAGAGCAAGGAAGAAGTAGGTGCTCGGGGCGAGTTTCACCACGGTACGATGTCGTGTTCGGACTCGAAACCTGCCGTTTGGATCAGGGCCGCTTTGGCTCGCTCAACATCGAGTTTTTCAACAAAATAGGCACAAATCAGATCTAGTCACGCCGCCGGGAATGTTCGGTTTGGCTAGGCCAGTGTGTCGGCCGTGACGGACGTGCGACGCCCCCTCATCTTGACATTTGTTCCGTTTTTGTTCTAGCTTTATCTCTTCAGTTTTCACCCCTCAGGCGCACACGTTCGGTGTGTCCGGAGACTGGAGAACTATGTCCGCAACGGACCCCAAAATCGTGCTTTTACGCGCCGTCCTCACTGCCGCCGAGCCGCTTGGCGCCCGGGTGGCGCTCGGGGTGCCGCGGCTGGATGGGGCGCTTTGCGGCGGGTTGATGCGTGGCGGGTTACATGAGGTTTTCGCGGCGCCCTCGCAGGAAGCCGCGGCGACGGGGTTTGTGGCCGGGCTGGCGGTGCGCCTCGGCGGGCCGCTGCTCTGGATTCGCCAGGATTATGCCGGGCTCGAATTCGGCGAACTGGCGGCCACTGGCTTGTTCGAACTGGGCCTCGATCCCGCCCGGCTGGTGTTGTTGCGGGTGCCGGATGCGGCCAGCGCCTTGCGGGCGGCGGCCGACGCGCTCACCTGCGCCGCTCTCGGCGCGGTGGTGATCGAACTGACGGGCGCGCCCAAGCTGCTCGATCTGGTCGCGTATCGCCGGTTGGCCCTCGGTGCGGGGGCGTACGGGGTGACGGTTTTCTTGCTGCGCCTGGCAGCTGAATCCTCCGGCATCGGTGGGGCCGAAACCCGCTGGCTGATCCGCGCGGCGCCTTCGGGCGACGAAGAGGAGATCTGGGGCGGGCCGGTTTTCGACGTGGAACTGCAGCGTAACCGGCATGGGCCGGCGGGGCATTGGACCCTGGAATGGAGTTGTGACGATGGTGTCTTCCGCCCGGCGGATCGTGGCGCTGTGGTTCTGGCGTCTGCCGACCGACCGCCTCAAGCGGCGATGGCTGCAGCGTCCGCCGCCTGACGCGGATCTGCCGCTCATCATCGTCGCCAAAGTCGAGGGCGCGATGCGGCTCACCGCGGTGGACCGCAAGGCGGCCGGGCTCGGGCTTGCCCCTGGCATGGCGCTCGCCAGCGCCCGCGCCATGGTTCCCGCCCTCAAGGTGATGGCGGCGAACGAACCGGCGGACCAACGTCTGTTGGAGAAAATCGCCGATTGGTGTGACGGCTTCACGCCGTTCGTGGCGCTGGATCCGCCCGATAGCCTCTTGCTCGACGTCACCGGGGCCGCCCATTTGTTCGGCGGCGAACAGGCGATGCTGGATCGTCTCGGCGCCGACCTGAAGCGTCAGGGCTTTACCGTGGCAGGGGCGCTGGCCGGAACCGCTTTGGCGGCGCGCGCCTTGGCCCGTTATCGCAGCGGAACCGTGGTTCCGCAGGGGACGGACAGCGACGCGGTGGCGCCGCTGCCGGTGGACGCGTTGGGTCTCGACCCGATTACGGTGCACGCGTTCCGCCGTGCCGGATTGAAGACGGTCGGGCAAGTGGCGCGCCGCGGTCGTGCCGAACTGACTGCCCGCTTCGGGGCCGGGATGGTGGCCGCGCTCGATACCGCAATGGGCCATGCGGAAGTGCCGATTTCGCCGCGCCGGCCGCTGCCCGATGTCCGCGCCGAGAACCGCTTTGCCGAGCCCGTCACCGCGTCGGAAACGATGCTCGCCACCATCAAACTGTTGGCACAACAACTGGCAAAGACTCTGGAGGAACGCGGCGAAGGGGCGCGTGCTTTGCAAGCAGTGTTTTTCCGCGCTGATGGCGGTGTACGCCGCATCGCGGTGGAAACCGGGGCGCCGACGCGCGAACCGGCGATCATCGCACGGCTGTTTCGCAACAAGCTCGCTGCGCTTGCCGATCCCGTCGATCCCGGCTTCGGCTTTGATCTCATCCGCTTGGAGGCGGAACGCACCGAGCCCTGCCAAGTGGAAACGGCGACGCTCGGCAGCGATGCGGCGCGCGCCAAAGACATCCGCTTTTTGGTGGACCGGCTGGCGGCCCGCTTCGGCGCCCATCGCGTGTTGTCGTTTCAGCCTCGCGACACCCATATCCCGGAGAACGCCTTTGCCGCCGTTCCGGCGCAATACGCCGAAAACACTCGCCTAGTCTGGGAAAAGGTCGGTGCCATGGGCGAGCCGCCGCGGCGGCCTTTGCGGCTTTTCTCACCCGAACCCGTCAGTTTTCCAGGTGGTGAGGCGTTCCGCTGGCGGGGTGTTGTCCATAAGGTCCGGCATTTGGAAGGGCCGGAACGCATCGCCATGGCGTGGTGGCAGTCCCCGGCACCGGATCGCGATTACTTCCGTCTGGAGGATGAAGAAGGCCGCCGTTTTTGGCTTTACCGCGAACAAGGTGTCCGCTGGTTTTTGCACGGGATGTTCGCATGAGAGCGTTTTCCCGAAAAGTGGATACCGGTTTTTGGCCAGAAAACGCGACCAACAAAGAATCCTCTTACGCGGAAATTGCGGCGGTGACGAACTTCTCGTTCTTGCGCGGTGCCTCACATCCGGCCGAGATGGTGACGACCGCAGCCGCGCTCGGGCTGACCGCCATCGGCATTGCCGACCGCAATACGCTGGCTGGTGTGGTGCGCGCCTACGATGCCTTGCAACAACTCGGCGGCGAAAAGCCCAAGCTTCTGGTCGGTGCCCGCTTGGTCTTCGCCGACGGCGCCCCCGACATGGTGGCGTACCCCTCCGACCGGGCCGCGTATGGGCGCCTCTGTCGGCTGCTCAGTGCGGGCAAGCTGCGGGCACCAAAAGGCGACTGCGTTCTCGGCCTGAACGATCTGCTGCAATGGCAGGAAGGCTTGCTGCTGGTGATCCTGCCCGCCCGGCCGGGAACGGTGGGAGGGGAGGGGGCTCCAAAGAAAGCGTGGAACAATTATATTGCTGGAGGTGGCCGGGAGGAAGTTCCTCCTCTTGAAAATCCTGAAGACATCCAAGGCCTTCTGGAAAATTTGCAGAGCGTTGCGCCCGGCCGAGTCTGGCTTGGGGGGACGATGCCGCTGCATGGCGATGACCTGCGCCGGCTGCGCCATTGGCAAGCGGTGGCCCGTGCCGCCGGAGTGCCGCTCATCGCCACCAACGACGCGCTTTATCACGCCCCCGAACGCCGCCCGTTGCAGGACGTGCTCACCTGCATCCGCGAACATGTCACCCTGAAGACGGCGGGGCGTCTCTTGGAGGCCAATGGCGAGCGGCATCTGAAATCGCCCGAAGAGATGGCCGATCTGTTCGCCGCTGCGCCCGAGGCGCTGGCCGAAACGCTGCGTCTGGCGGAACGGATGCGGTTCTCTCTCGACCAGATCAAATACAACTATCCCGACGAACCGGTGCCGCCCGGTAAGACGGCGCAAGGTCATCTTGAAGATCTGACCTGGGCCGGCGCCGAGGATCGCTACGCCGGCAACGTTCCCGGCAAGGTTCGCAAAACCTTGGAAAAGGAATTGCGACTGATCGGCAAGATGCAGATCGCGCCCTATTTTCTCACCGTCCACGACATCGTCTCCTGCGCCAAGAATCGAGGCATCCTTTGCCAGGGCCGCGGCTCGGCGGCCAATTCCGCGGTCTGTTACGTGCTCGGCATCACTGCCGTCGATCCGATGCAGGTTGATCTTCTGTTCGAACGCTTCGTTTCGCAGGAACGCAAGGAGCCGCCCGACATCGACGTCGATTTCGAGCATGAGCGCCGCGAGGAAGTGATCCAGGACATCTATGCGCGCTATGGCCGCCACCGCGCCGCGCTAGCCGCGACTGTGATCTGCTATCGCCCGCGAAGCGCCATCCGTGAGGTCGGCAAGGTCTTTGGCCTTACCGAAGATATCACCTCGGCCTTGGCCGCGGGTATCTGGGGCAGTTGGGGCGGCCGGCTCAAGGACGATGAAGTGCGCCAAAGCCTGCTCGATCCGCAAAACCTTTTGATCGGCCAGGCGGTGCGCATGGCCAATGCTTTGATCGGGTTTCCGCGTCATCTGTCACAGCATGTCGGCGGTTTCGTTCTGACCCACGATCGTCTCGACGAAATCGTTCCAGTCGGTCCCGCCACCATGGAAGACCGCTGGTTCATCGAATGGGATAAGGATGACATCGACACCTTGATGATGATGAAGGTTGATTGTCTGGCGCTCGGCATGCTGACCTGCATCCGCAAGGCGTTCGATCTCATCAAGACGCACGAAAACAAGACGCTGACGCTCGCCTCCGTCCCGCGCGAAGACGCCAGCGTTTACGACATGCTGTGCGCTGGTGATGCCATCGGCGTGTTTCAGGTGGAAAGCCGGGCCCAGCTCAACATGCTGCCGCGTCTTCGGCCGCGGGAGTTTTACGATCTCGTCATCGAAGTGGCGATCGTGCGCCCCGGCCCGATCCAGGGCGACATGGTGCATCCCTATTTGCGGCGGCGTTCGGGAAAGGAAGCGGTGACGTTTCCCTCGCCCGCGCCAAAGCATGGCCCCGTGGACGAACTGCATCAGGTGCTGCACAAAACCATGGGCGTGCCGCTGTTCCAGGAACAGGCAATGAAGCTCGCCATCGTGGCGGCCAAATTCACCTCCGAAGAGGCCAACGGCCTGCGCCGCGCCATGGCGACCTTCCGCAATATCGGCACCATCGATACCTTCAAGGCGAAGTTCGTCGGCCGCATGGTGGCGCGCGGCTATGCCCCGGATTATGCCGAGCGCTGTTTCCGCCAGATCGAAGGCTTCGGCGCTTACGGGTTTCCCGAAAGTCACGCCGCCAGTTTTGCGCATCTCGTCTATGTCTCGGCCTGGATCAAGAAACACCATCCGGCCGCCTTCTGCTGTGCTTTGCTCAATTCCCAGCCGATGGGGTTCTATGCGCCGGCCGAAATCGTGCGCGATGCGCGCGACCATGGTGTCGAGGTTCGCCCCGTCGACGTGAACTTCAGCCTCTGGGACAACACGCTCGAACCGGGCGGGGGCGAACCGGGCGGCAGCGGACCGTCCGTCCGTCTTGGTTTCCGCCAAGTGGAGGGATTTCACCAAGACTGGGCGAAGTTGCTGGTTGAGCGCCGCGCCAACGGCTATCGCGCAGTGGAGAGTCTGGTGGGACGCACGGGGTTGCCGCGGCGGGCCTTGATCATTCTGGCCGAGGCCGATTCCTTCCAATCGCTGGCGACCGACCGCCGCGAAGTTTTGTGGGCGGTCCGCCGCATCGCCGACCCCACCGGCCTGCCGTTGTTCGATGCTCAATTTGTCGACAGCCAGGAGCCGGAGGAAATTGCCCCATTGCCGGTCATGCCGCTGCCGGAACATGTTCTGGCCGACTATCAGATGCTGCGTCTGTCGCTCCGCGCCCACCTGATGCAATTTCTGCGCGATGGGTTCCGCGACGAAGGCGTCAAGAGTTGCGCTGAAATTGGACAGGGGCGGGACGGGGAGGCGGCGGCCGTCGCGGGGATCGTGCTGGTCCGTCAGATGCCGGGTCAGGCGGGCGTCGTTTTCATCACCTTGAGCGACGAAACCGGTGTCACCAATGTCGTGGTGTGGCCGCGGCTGGTGGAAACCTTCCGGCGTGAGATCATGGGCGCCCGGCTATTGCTCGTCCGCGGCAAGATTCAGCGCAGTCCCGAGGGCGTAGTCCATCTTGTCGCAGAACGTGCTGTAGACCGCACCGCGGACCTGGAGCGTCTTTCCGCTGACTCGACCGAGGTCTCCCCGTTCCGCTCCCAAGCGGCGGTGCATCTGCATCGGCATCCGCGGAATGTGCGTATTGTGCCCAAATCGCGCGATTTTCACTGAGGCACGCCACCAAAATGTCGTATTTGATATTCCGCAAAAGCGGGGCCGTTTGTCGCGATAGGCCGAATCCGCACTATTCCCTATGTATCCGGCCGCGCTCAGCCGTTAATCAGCAGCCATAGGAATACATAGAGAGGCCCCTCCGGTTCGGGCTCCCGGGTTCGTGTCCGGCGTGAGGTCTTCTGCCAATTAGTTGAAGAGCAGGGAACTCGATTATGGCACATATCGTCTACGGCGTCTGGAATGGAGCCGTTCACGACTACCGCGATCCGACCAAGCCAATGCCGGAGAACGCCGTCGCTTTGCGCGGTCTCGACGTTTTCAATGAAGGCAACACGATAAAGGCCTTCGTCGGTGATCGCGGCTTCTTCGTCCTCGACAAAGGCGTCAGCCTTATCGACACCTTCTGGCGCTACATGAACAAGGCTGCGGAGCAATCCTGCGGCAAGTGCACGCCGTGCCGGATGGGCACTGTGCTGGTTCGCGATGCGCTGAACGATCTGCGCCAAGGCAAGCAGTCCGCGCTTGATCTCGACGACATCATCGCCTTAGCGCGCCAGATGACCGACACCTCGCTGTGCGGTCTGGGCATGACCTGCGGCCGCGCGCTGCTCGATGCGCTCGAAAACTTCCGCGACGAATTCGAGACCGAGATCGAAGAGGGCAAACAGCCCGAGCAGGAGGGCATGATCTATGTGACCGCGCCCTGCATTGAAGCCTGCCCGTCCAAGATCAACGTCCCGCAGTACATCGACTACATCCGCGACGGCAAACCCTCGCACTCGCTCGGCGTCATCCTGCAGAAGTACCCGATGGCCGCCACCTGCGGCCGTGTCTGTGTGCGGTTCTGCGAAATCGCTTGCCGCCGCAATCTGGTCGACGAAGCGGTCGGCATCAAGACACTCAAGCGCTACGTCGCTGACTACCAGACCCAGACCGGCGCGCTGACCTTCTCCAAGGCGATGATCGCTGAGTCGCTGCCGCCGTCGATGCGCGTTGCCGTCGTCGGCGCGGGTCCGGCTGGCGTTTCCTGCGCCTACCACTTGCTGCTGCACGGCTACCACGTCGATATCTACGAGGCGATGCCCCAAGCCGGCGGCATGGCCGCGATCGGCATTCCGAGCTATCGCCTGCCCAAGGATGTGCTGCAGTCCGAAATGGACATCATTACCCAGCTCGGCGGCCGCTTCTTGTTCAACCAGAAACTCGGACGCGACTATTCGATCAACGATCTCTTCGGCAAGGGCTATCGCGCCGTTTTCCTCGGCCTCGGCTGCCAGGAAGGCACCAAGATGGGCGTGGCGAACGAAGACACCACACTCGGCGGGTATGACTCCGGCATCGCCTTCCTGCTCAAGGTCCACGACCATGTCGCTGGTATCAAGGAGACCAAGATCGACGGCGACGTGGTCGTCGTCGGCGGTGGCAACGTGGCGATGGACTGCGTGCGTTCCGCGGTGCGCATGGGCGCCCGCACGGTGCATCTTGTCTACCGGCGCACCCGCGATGACATGCCGGCCGACAAGGAAGAAATCACGGCCGCCGAGGATGAAGGCATCGTGATGCACTTCCTCACCAATCCGACGGAGATCTTGTCGGAGGATGGCAAGGTCACTGGCGTCAAGCTGGTCCGCATGCGTCAGACCGAAAAAGACGCCCGCGGCCGCCGCAACGTCGAGCCCGTCCCCGGCACCGAACGCGTGCTACATTGCTCGGTGATCATCGCGGCCATCGGCCAGCAGATTCTATCCGGCGCCATCACCGAAGCCGACAACATCAAGCTGAACAAGTGGAAGACCATCGAAGTCAACAAGGTGACGCTGGAAACCTCGCGCGAAGGCGTTTTCGCCGGTGGCGACTGCGAAACCGGTCCGGCGACGCTGATCCATGCCATGGCTGCGGGCCTCAAGGCGGCGCGCGCCATCGACGACTGGGTGCGACTCGGCACGGTGCGGTTCTTCCCGCGCTCGCGCATGCGTCAGATCCTGCGCGAGAACAAGCTGCTCGCCTCCGACGTTGCCGAAATTCCGGTCAAATCGGAATACCGCGTGCACCATCCCGAACTGGATCCGAATATTCGAAAGCAGATGTTCGAAGAGGTCGAGCGGCCTATCAGCCGTGAAGCGGCCTACCACGAAGCCAAGCGATGCCTCAGGTGTTATCGCGTCTACTCGGTGATCACGGCTCAGCCCGTGCCCGAGTCCCACAATTAAGGAGCGCCCCCAAATGGAAAACGGACACGAGGGCGAAGAGAAAAAGATCGTCCACGCCACCATCAACGGCTTGGCCGTTGAAGCCGAAGAAAACGAGACCATCCTGCACTGCGCCCGCCGCAACGGCATCTACATCCCGACGCTGTGCGAACTGGACGATATCGACCACACGCCCGGCACCTGCCGCGTCTGCTTGGTCGAGTTCGAGCTGCCGGGATCGGCCGCTCCCAAGCTTGCGACCTCCTGCAATACGCCGGTGGTCGAAGGTATGACGGTGCAGACCCGTAGCCCGCGGGCGCGAAAGGCTCAGAAGCTGCAGGTTGAGCTCCTGCTCGCCGACCATGACCAGGATTGCGCCACCTGCGTGCGCCACGGCAGTTGCGAGCTGCAGGACGTCGCCCAGTTCGTCGGCTTGCGCGAGAACCGGTTCTATGACCCGAAATTCGTTCGGGCCCGCGAGATCGACGATTCTTCACCGGCCATGATCCGCGACATGACCAAGTGCGTGCGCTGCCAGCGCTGCATCGCCATCTGCCGCGATGGCCAAGGCGTCGATGCCCTGATCCAGGTCGGCATCGGCCAGGATAAGGCGGTCGGTCTGAAATACGGCCTGTCGCAGAAGGAATCGACCTGCGTCACTTGCGGTCAGTGCGTCCTGATCTGCCCGACCGGGGCACTGGGCGAACGTGATGAGACCGACAAGGTCCTGTCGATGATCTACGATCCCGAGGTCATCACGGTGTTCCAGTTCGCGCCGGCCGTCCGCGTTGCTTTCGGCGAGGAATTCGGCCTGCCGCCGGGCGCCAACGTCCAGGGTCAGATCATCACGGCCCTGAAGCGCATCGGGGCGGACATCGTGCTCGACACCAATTTCGCCGCCGACCTCGTCATCATGGAGGAAAGCGCCGAGCTTTTGAAGCGGCTGCATGCCGGCCAGCGGCCGACGTTCACCTCGTGCTGCCCGGCCTGGATCAACTTCGCCGAAATCCACTACCCGACCATCCTGCCCTACCTGTCGTCGACCAAGTCGCCGATGCAATCGATGGGCGTGGTCTGCAAGACCTACCTGCCGGAGAAGATGGGCATCGACCCGAAGAAAATCCGCACCATCGCCATCATGCCGTGCACGGCCAAGAAGGACGAAGCCGCCCGTCTGCAGCTCCAGATGGAGGACATGGCGGAAATCGACGTGGTGCTCACCACGCGTGAACTCGCCCGCCTCTTGCGCCGCGAAGGCGTCAATCTCGCCAAGCTGGAGCCGTCGAGCTTCGACAATCCGTACGCGTCCGAGTTCTCCGGCGCTGGCGCCATTTTCGGCACCACCGGCGGCGTCATGGAAGCGGCGGTGCGCACCATGTACTACGTCGCCAACGGTAAGGAATACGACCGCATCGAATTCGAACAGCTTCGCGGCTTTGAAGGCGTGCGTTCGGCAACGGTCGATATGGGTGGCTCGATCGGCGAAGTGAAGGTCGCGATGTGCCACGGGCTCAAGCCGGCGCGCGCCATGGTCGAGAAGGTCCTGGCGGGCGAGGCCGATTTCGACTTCATCGAGGTTATGGCCTGCCCGGGCGGCTGCGTCGATGGCGGCGGCAATTTGCGCTCCAAGAAGGCTTATATGCCGAACGCCCTGAAGCGCCGGGCGACGCTTTATAACGTCGACCGCGCCCAGAAGGTCCGCCAGTCGCACAACAACGAGCAGATCCAGGCGCTGTACCGCGACTTCCTGGAGAAGCCGTATTCCGACAAGGCCCACCATCTCCTGCACACGATGTACAACGACCGCAAGCTGACGCTGACGCGGACCGTCAAGGAAATCTGGCAGGATTTGACCATGAGTACGCAGGTCTATTGATCGGCCCTTTCAAGCCATTGTGAAGCTTAGAACCGATCCGGGTTGCTGTCCTCTCAAGGGCCGCAGCCCGGATTTTCTTTTTGTTGATCTTTCACAATGAAACGCCCAGTAGAGCGGCTCTTATGGACGTAAGTCGTCAGTATTCCAGTCGCGGAGGTGTGATGTGCATCACGTCCGATCAGCGAACGTGAATGCCACGCTTAAACCCGCCGGATGCAACGAGATTCCGGCTTTTCCGGGCGTTGTCTCGTCGGTCAATCTGAAATCTATTGAATTGTTTTGTGAGCATTCGATCGGGTATTCGCCCGCGGATGCGTTGTGGAGGTGCGTACGCGAATAAATGTCGCAATCGCGACAGCAACGAATCTGAGGCGCCCGCCTGAACGAGGCGCACAGTTGTAACAACAAAACGGGGCGTGTTCTTTCGAGCGTGGGCCCGAGTTTGTGTCAAGGGCATACGTTTGTGAGCCGCTCGTCCCCGCCAGGGAGGAGATCGGAATGGATGCTCAGCAAACCTTACGGACGGAGGTTGAACAACTCGTCCGCGTTCATGGCCGCGGTCGAACGGCTCTTATGCCTATCCTTCAGGATCTCAACCGGGCGCACAGTTATATCTCAGAAGACGCCATGCTGGCGGTTTCCGACGCGCTCAACGTACCGCGCGCCGAGGTCTACGGCGTCGCCACTTTCTACAGCTATTTCAGCGTCAAGCCGCGCGGCACCTATGTGATCCGCGTCTGCCGCACGATCTCCTGCGCCAAGCAGCCCGATTACCATCCCGCCATTGCCGCGTTGTTCGACGAACTGGGGATCGGTTTCGGCGAAACCACCTCCGACGGAATCTTTAGCCTGGAACAGACCAACTGCGCCGGTATGTGCGATCAGGGGCCGTCAATGATGGTTAACGAGGATGTGTACATCCATCTTACCGAGGCGTCCGTCCGTACCATCCTCAACGAATGTCGCCACGCCGCTTTGGCAGCGAAAAAAGCGCAATAAGGAGGAGGAAACACATGGACCCGAAAACAGTACGTGGATTCGTCGGCAACAAGCTTTCCTTCTCCGAAGTTGCACCGAAGGACGGCATTCGCATGGCGGCCGAAATGGCCCCCGAAGACGTCGTCGCGATCATCGGTGCTTCCGGCCTTCGTGGCCGCGGCGGCGCGGGCTTTCCGACCGGCAAGAAATGGGAGTTCGCCCGTAGCCAAGAAGGCACACCGAAATACACCATCTGCAACGCCGATGAAGGCGAACCGGGGACCTTCAAGGACCGGCTGATCCTGACCGATTTCCCCGAACTGGTCTTCGCCGGCATGGCGATCGCCGGCCGCGCCGTCGGTGCCGAATTCGGTATTCTCTATCTGCGCGCCGAATACGGCTGGCTGCGGGACCATCTCGAAGCCGCGCTGGAACGCTGCCGGGGCGCCAATCTGCTTGGCAAGGCGATCCTCGGCAACAAAGAGTTCAACTTCGATATCGCCATCCGCATGGGCTCGGGCGCCTATATTTGCGGCGAGGAAACCGCGTTGCTCGAATCGCTCGAAGGCCGCCGTGGCGACGCCCGCAATCGCATTCCGTTCCCGGTACAGGCTGGCTATCTCGGCAAACCTACGACCGTGAACAATGTCGAGACGCTCGCCTGGGTGCCGTGCGTCCTGGTGAAGGGGCCGTCGTGGTTTGCCGCCATGGGCACCCGCAAGGCACCGGGCGCCTGGCTGTTCAGCGTGTCGGGCGACTGCAAGCGCCCCGGCATCTACGAATATCCGTTCGGCACCTCGTTGCGCCAGATCCTGTCGGATGTCGGCGCCGAGAACGCCAAAGCGGTGCAGGTCGGCGGCGCCTCCGGCACCTGCGTGCCGCCGGCGCAATTCGATCGGACACTGTCGCCCGGCGATCTGGCGACCGGCGGATCGATCATCGTGTTCGGACCTGGCCAAGACATGTTCGCCGTGGCCGAGAATTTCCAGCACTTCTTCGCCGACGAATCCTGCGGCCAATGCATTCCGTGCCGCGTCGGCAATCAGCGTCTGCTCGAAGCGATCGGGCGGATGCGCAAGGACGGGCTGGATACCGACGGCGAACGCAACGTCCGCCAATTGGCGCAAACCATGACGGTGGCCTCCAAATGCGGCCTCGGTCAGATGAGCGCCCGGGCGTTTCTGGCGATCCTGAACAACTTCTCAGGGGAGTTGCCCGGCCGCGCATGACGAACCTGCGCGCATAAGAAAAGACCAATGGGAGCAACACCACACATAAAGGGGCACGTTATGGACTCCGAATTGATTGCCGTCTCCATCGATGGGAAAGAAGTAAAGGTCAGCCCGGGTACGACGGTTCTTGAGGCGGCTCGCGCCGTCGGCATTCACATTCCCACACTCTGTCATCACGACGATCTGTGCTCGGAAGCACTGTATTCACAGACGTCATCGACGCCGCACCAAGGCGAACACAGCCATCAGCACGAGGAAAGCGCGATGCTTTCAACGCCCTCGAGCTGCCGCCTTTGCCTCGTCGAGGTCGAGGGCTTGCCGAAGCTGCATGCGAGTTGCGCGCTGCCGATCCACAACGCGATGACGGTCCGCACCACGTCGACGGCGATCCGACATGCCCGCCGCGACATCCTCGAATTGATGATGAGCGAGCACTACGGCGACTGCTTCGCTTGCGCCCGCAACGGCACCTGCGAACTGCAGAAGCTGTGCGCCGACTATGGCGTCACCTCCGAGCGCTTCGGCCGCCCGCACGAGCCTCTGTTCGAAAAGGCCGAAGCCGGCAACATCATTGTGCGCGACCAGAACAAGTGCATCCTGTGCCGGCGCTGCGTGCGCATGTGCGCTCTCTATCAGGGCGTTTATGCGCTTACCACCGAAGGGCGCGGCGACCATAGCCGCATCGCGACGTTCATGGGCCGCGAGATGCAGGATGCCGCCTGCATCAATTGCGGTCAGTGCATCAACCGCTGTCCGACCGGCGCCCTCTCCGAACGTGACGACACCGAAGCCGTCTGGCACGCCATCGAAGATCCCGACAAGCTGGTCGTGATCCAGACGGCGCCGGCGCCGCGCGCCGCCATCGGTGAGGCGTTCGGCTGCGAACCCGGCACGCCGCTCACCTTCCAAATGAACACGGCCCTGAAGCGCATCGGTTTCGACAAGGTGTTCGACACCAACTTCTCGGCCGACCTCACCATCATGGAAGAAGGCTCCGAGCTGATTTCGCGTCTCTACAAGGCTCTAGTCCTCAAGGACAACTCGGCCGCTCTGCCGCAATTCACCTCGTGCTCGCCGGGGTGGATCAAGTTCATCGAGCACTTCTATCCGCAGTATCTGCCCAATCTGTCGTCGGCCAAAAGTCCGCAACAGATGATGGGCGCGGTGCTCAAAACCTACTTCGCCGAAAAGAACGGCTGGGATCCCTCCAAGATCGTCAGCGTCTCGTTGATGCCCTGCACCGCCAAGAAGTTCGAAGCGGGGCGTCCCGAGATGGATTCGAGCGGCTATCGCGACGTCGATTACGCGATCACCACGCGCGAGATGGCGCGTATGTTCAAGCAGGCCGGCGTCGACGTGCCCAAACTCGACAAAACCGACTTCGACAGCCCGTTCGGCACCCCGACGGGATCGGGCGTCATCTTTGGTGCCACCGGCGGCGTGATGGAAGCGGCGCTCCGCACCGTGCTCGAAATCGTCACCGGCGAGAAGGTCGAATCCATGTTCGATCATGCCGACATCAAGCCGGTGCGCGGCTTCGACGGCGTGCGCATGGCCGAGGTCAAGATCGAAAAGGTCGGACCGGTGCCGGAAATCCTGTCCCATCTGGTGGCCGATTTCGAGTGGCTGAAAGGCGCCACCTTACGGGTCGGCTTGGCTCATGGAACCGTCAACGCCATCCGGGTGATGAAGGACATTGAGGAAGGCGGGCCGCTTTCCAAGTGTCATTTCATCGAGTTCATGGCCTGCCCGGGCGGCTGCCTCGGCGGCGGCGGCCAGCCCATTCCGACCGATCAGGATATCCGGGCCGCCCGTGCCAAAGCCCTCTATAGCGAGGACGCGGCGTACGTGGTACGGAAGTCCCACGAAAATGAAGATGTCTTGCGCATCTATCGCGAGTTCTTCAAGGAAGGGCCCTGTAGCCACAAGAGCCATGAACTCTTGCACACCCACTATAAGGAACGGGTCTAGACCGTTCAGCGAAGATTTCGCCCGGCTGGCGGCACAGGAAAGCCTGAGTCGTCAGGACCTGGTGAAGATTCTGGGGGCAAAAAAGCCGGAAGACATCGAGGCCGTCCGCGCCGAGGCTGAGCGGGTTCTGCTCGCCAATTGCGGGGACGGCGTCTTTTTGCGCGGTCTGGTAGAAGCCTCTAGCGCCTGCGCCTGCGACTGCCTTTATTGTGGCATCCGCAAGTCCAGCCGCGACGTCAATCGCTACACCCTGTCGCTCGACGACATTCTGGCCTGCGCCCGCCAATGTGCCGATTACGGCTATGGCTCGATGGTGATCCAGTCGGGTGAGCGCGCCGACAAGAAATTCATCGATCTGGTCGCCGAAGCGGTGACGCACATCAAGGCGGAAACCCGCAGCGAACAGCAGCCCGACGGGCTCGGCATCACGTTGTGCATCGGCCAGCAGACCTACGACACCTATAAGCGGCTCTTTGATGCCGGCGGGCATCGCTACCTGCTGCGGATCGAGACGACCAACCCGGAACTGTTTGCCAAAATCCATCCCTCCGACCAGACCTTTGAATCGCGGGTGGAATGTCTCGGCATGTTGCGCGATATCGGTTATCAGGTCGGCACCGGGGTGATGATCGGCCTGCCGGGCCAGACGCTGGACGATCTTGCCGGCGACATCCTGTTCTTCGGCAAATATGACATCGACATGATCGGCATGGGTCCGTTCATTCCCCATCCCGACACACCGCTCGGCGATGCACCGTGCCCGGACGTGCCTGAACGTATTCGCTTGGCGCTTCTAATGATCGCGGCGACGCGGCTGAAACTTCGCGACGTGAACATCGCGTCCACCACCGCACTACAAGCGCTCGATCCCGTGGGCCGCGAAAAGGGCTTGAAATTTGGGGCCAATGTGATCATGCCCCAGATGTCGCCCACCGATGTGCGCGCCGATTACCAGCTTTATCCCGGCAAGCCGTGCCTGGACGAAAACGCCAAGGAATGCCAATCCTGTCTCAACATGCGGATCGAATTTGCCGGGCGCAAAATCGGCCTTTACGCTTGGGGCGATTCCAAGCATGCCGTGAAGCGGCGGAAGCGTGATGACCAACCAGCCTGAACCGCTCCGCCGCGAAACCGATAGCCTGGGCGACATCGAGATCGCACCGGGGGCGTTGTGGGGTATCCACACGCAGCGGGCGCTGAACAATTTTCCCGCGACCGGACGCCGCGTGCCGCTGGTGCTGATCGGTTCGATCGCCGTCGTCAAGCATGCCTGCGCCGTGACCAATGCCGAGCTTGGGTTTCTCAAGCGCGACACTGTCCAGGCCATCGTCAAGGCCTGTGCCAAAATCTGCGAAGGCGGGCCGGAGATCGAAAAGCAGTTCCCGCTCGATGCCTTACAGGGCGGGGCGGGCACCTCCACCAACATGAATGTCAACGAGGTGATTGCCAATCTGGCGCTAATCGAACTCGGTCATACGCCGGGCGAGTACGCCCACGTTCATCCGCTGCACCATGTCAATCTGCATCAGTCGACCAACGACGTCTATCCGACGGCGCTGCGCATTGCGGCGATCGCCGGGGTGCGCAATCTGTCGAACGCCTTTGCGAAATTGCAGGGCGCGTTCCAGGCCAAAGAAACGGAATTCCAGGCGATCCCGAAAATGGGCCGCACCGAGCTGCAGCCCGCCGTGCCGATGACCTTGGGCCAGGAATTTTCCGCCTTTGCCGAAGCCATCGCCCGCGACCGCTGGCGCACCTTTAAATGCGAGGAGCGTCTGCGCCTCGTTAATATCGGCGGTACCGCCATCGGTACCGGACTGACGGCGCCACGTGCCTTCATCTTCCGCATCATTGAAGTTTTGCGCGGGCTGACCGGCATGGGTCTGTCGCGTAACGAAAATGTGATCGACGCCACCGCCAATGCCGATGCCTTCGTGGAAGTCTCGGGCATCCTGAAAGCCTCCGCCGCCAATCTCGCCAAAATCGCGGGCGACCTTCGCCTGCTTCATTTCCTCGGTGAAATTGCCTTGCCGCCGCTGCAGGCCGGGTCCTCGATCATGCCGGGCAAGATCAATCCGGTGATGACCGAATGCGTGCTGCAAGTGGCGATGGCGGCGCGCGCCAATGACGCGATCATCACCGATTGCGCTGCCCACGGGACCTTGCAGATCAACGAGTTCCTGCCGCTTTTGGCCTACGCGCTGCTCGACACTATCGCGATGCTGGAAACAACGGCCCGGGCGTTGACCAAGCATGTCGGCGCGATCACTGCCGACACGGCCCGTTGCGCCGCCTATCTCGCCGACAGCCCGACACTTGTTACCGCCTTTCTGCCCAAGATCGGCTACGAACGCGCCGAGGCGCTGTCGCAGGACTACGTCACCGCCCGCGCCAGCGATCCTAAGCTTACTTTGCGCGCGTTTTTGGCAATCCATCTCGGTCAAAGCCTGGTCGACGAAGTGCTGGCAGCGCCCAATCTGATCAAGCTTGGCCATACGGAAACCTGACATGTCCGATCTTCCTAACACTCCCAAAGCCAGCCGGCTGCACATCGGCATTGCCGGACGCGTCAATGTCGGCAAGTCCTCGTTTCTCAACACCCTGGCAGGGCAGGATGTCGCCATTACCTCAGCGGTTCCCGGCACCACCACCGATGTGGTCGAAAAGACCATGGAGCTGTTGCCGCTCGGTCCGGTGACCCTAATCGATACCGCGGGCATCGATGACGCGAGCGAACTTGGCGCCGTCCGCGTCGAGATGACCAAAAAGGCGCTGCGCCGCGCCGATATTCTCGCCATCGTGGTCACCGCCGACGCCTGGAGCGCCTACGAAGATGGTCTGATCAACGCTGCGCATGACGCTTCGGTGCCGGTGCTGATCGTCATCAACAAGGCCGATCTGAAAGAACCGTCGTCCGATTTTCTGTCGCTGATCGACGTCAAGCGCCTGGTCTGGATTCAAGGCTGTTCGACTGGCAGAGCGGCGGAGCGCGAAGCCTTCCGCGAGGCGTTCAAGGATGCCATCCGCGGTCTATTGCCGAAGCTGTTCACGGCACCGCCGACCTTACTCGGCGATCTGATGCCAGCGGGTGGCATGGCGGTGATGGTGGTGCCGATCGATCTCGGCGCCCCGCAAGGCCGTTTGATCGTGCCGCAAGTGCAATCGCTTCGTGATCTCTTGGACAACGATGCCAGCGCGCTGGTGGTCAAGGATCGCGAATATGCCGCCACGCTGCAGCGGCTCTCCGCACCGCCAGATCTCGTGGTGTGCGACAGCCAAGTCGTCGCGCGTGTCGTTGCCGATACTCCGCCGGGCATTCCGCTGACGACGTTTTCCATCCTGTTTGCGCGTTTCAAGGGCGAACTCACGACGCTCGCCCGCGGCGCCGGGGTGCTCAACCGCTTGAAGCCTGGCGACCGCATCCTGATCGCCGAAGGCTGCTCGCATCACCCGCTTGAGGACGACATTGGCCGTGTCAAAATTCCGCGCTGGCTGCGCCAGTTCGCGGGCTGCGAACTCGACATCGCCTCCTGTGCCGGTCACGACTTGCCGGCCGACCTCAGTGCCTACCGGCTGGTGATCCATTGCGGCGGCTGTGTGATGACCCGCCAGGAGATGCTGTCGCGGATGGGCGAGGCCGCGCGGCACGAAACCCCTATGACCAATTACGGCTTGGCGATTTCAGTGCTACAGGGTGTTTTGGAGCGGGCCTTATCACCGTTCCCCGACGCGCTCGCCGCCTACCGGCAGGGTTAAGCGCCGGTAAAACTTCTCGGAATCGAGTTAGTAATTCGGTCAGTTACTTGGACACCGGTACGCGAGGCCAATTTCGTCGCGCAAGGGTCGCAATTGGCGTTGAAAACGTCCAAACCGGACAGATTGATTTGCAATTGGCCGGAACAATCCTATGTAAACGTCGACCCTGACCGGGTGGCGGTTTCGCCGCTTAGGTTATTCATGTCCTTACCTCTTCTGGCGTAGTCTGTAGAAACTTGCCCCCGGGCGCCCCCCCCCGCGCCGAACACGAGATCCACCATGACGTTCTCAGAAAACAATTCGAAATGGCAGCGCGCAAGCGAGGCAGCCCACAACAGCCCCCTCGGCCGGTTTCTTACCCGGCGCATGATCATGATGCTGGCGATCACACTCGGTCTGCTGGCCCTGATTTTTGCCTTCCTCATCGGCAAGAGCTTAGTGGTGGCAAACATTATGGCGAACATGAAGACGATCACGACCGTCTCCACGACCCACGCCAAGCCAACGCCGTGGCAGACCCAGCTCAAGGCGGTCGGCACCCTGCATGCGATCGACGGCGCCGATCTGTCGTCTGAACTGGCGGGCATCGTCACGAAAATTGGCTTCGAGCCGGGCCAGGACGTCAAGAAGGGCACGCTTTTGGTCCAGCTCCGCGACGATTCCGATCGCGCGACGCTGGCGTCCGACCGCGCCTCCGCCGATCAGGCCTTGCGCACCTATCGGCGCTATGTCGAGTTGAACAAGACCAACGCCATCAGCCAGACGGCTTACGACCAGGCGCTCGCCAGCATGCTATCGACCAAGGCCGCCGCCGAATCCCAAGCCGCCACCGTCGACAAAAAGGCAATCCGGGCGCCGTTCGACGGCCGCATCGGCATCCGTCAGATCGACATCGGCCAGTATGTCGCCGCCGGTACTACGGTGGTGACGCTGCAACGGCTCGATCCGATCTATGTCGATTTCTCCATCGCCCAGCAGCAGCTTCCCAATGTGCGGACGGGTGACAGTGTCCAACTCGTCAGCGACACCTTCCCGGGTCGCGTCTTTCCCGGCAAGGTGATCGCGCTTGATCCTAAGGTCGACACCACCACCCGTACGTTGCGCGTGCGGGCCGAGATCGCCAACCCGCAAAAGCTGCTGTTGCCCGGCATGTTCGCCAACGTGACGATTGACGTCGGCGTGCCGCAACAGCCGCTGACGCTGCCGCAGACCGCGATCACCTATAACACCTATGGCAACATCGTCTTCGTGGTGCAGACGTCCAAGGATGACAAGGGTAAGAACCAGCTCATTTCGCAGCAGCGCTTTGTCAGTACCGGCGAAACACGCGGTGACCAGATCGTCATCCTCAGCGGCATCACGGCGCAAGACGAAGTGGTCAGTGCCGGCGCCAACAAGCTGAAGAACGGTGCCCCGATTTCGGTGAACAACAGCGTCAAGCTGCCCAACGATGCCAATCCGCATCCGAAAGAACAATAGGCCGACCCTGCCATGAGCTTTACCGACATCTTCATCCGGCGGCCGGTTCTGGCCATCGTCGTCAGTCTGGTCATCCTGGTGCTGGGGCTGAAGTGCTTCACTTCGATGACGGTGCGCCAATACCCGTTGACCCAAAACGCCGTGGTCACCATCTCGACTTCCTATCCCGGCGCCAGCCCCGAAACCATTGCCGGCTTTATCACCACGCCGATCGAAAAGGCGGTGGCCCAGGCCAGCGGCATCGACTACATGACGTCGTCGAGTTCGCTCGGCTCTTCCACCATCTACGCCAACCTGCGCCTCAACCAGGACACCTCTAAGTCGCTGGCCGAAATCATCACTCAGGTGAATTCGGTTCGTAACCAGATGCCCTCGGAATCGCAGGCATCGGTGATCAGCCTGTCGGTGGGCGAGACCTTCGGCTCAGTGATGATTGCCTTCACCTCGAAGGAATTGCCCGCCAATAAGATCAGCGACTATCTGATTCGCGTGGTGCAGCCGCAGATCCAGGCGGTGGAGGGTGTGCAGCAGGCCTCGATCATGGGCGAAAAGCGTTTCGCCGTGCGCGTCTGGCTGAAACCCGAGAAGCTCGCAGCTTACGGCCTGACCGCGCGCGAAGTCTCCTCGGCGCTCACCGCCAACAACTACCTGTCGGCACTTGGCCAGACCAAAGGCCAGATGGTGCAGTTGAACCTGCTCGCATCGACCAACATGGAGTCGATCGACGAGTTCAAACGTCTGATCGTCAAGCAGTCGGGCAGCGGTTATGTGCACCTGTCGGATATTGCGGACGTCGAACTCGGCGCCGAGAGCTACAGCTCCCGGGTGCTGTATGACGGCAAATTCGCCGTGATGATTAGCGTCCAGGTCGCACCAAGCGCCAACGTGCTCGATGTGGCCAATCGCGTGCGTGTCCTGCTGCCGCAAATCCAGGCGCAATTGCCGCAAGGGCTGCAGGTCGACGTCGCCTATGACGCCTCCAAGTACATCAACAACTCGATCGAGGAAGTTGAATCGACGTTGTTTCAGTCGATTCTGATCGTGGTGCTGGTCATTTTCGCCTTCCTCGGATCTCCGCGCGCTGTGTTTATTCCGGTGATCACGATTCCACTGTCGCTGATCGGTACCGGCATCTTCATGCTGATGTTCGGTTTCACCATCAACATCCTCACCTTGCTCGCGCTGGTGCTCGCCATCGGTTTGGTGGTGGACGACGCGATCATTGTGGTTGAGAACGTCAGTCGCCATCTGGAGGAGGGCAAAACGCCGATGGATGCGGCGATCATGGGTGCCCGCGAACTTGCCAACCCCATCATCGCTATGACACTGGTCTTGATTGCCGTGTTCGTACCAATCGGCTTCATGGGTGGCCTCACCGGCGCACTGTTCACCGAATTTGCCTTTACCCTGGTGGGGGCCGTCGTGATCTCGGCGGTCAACGCCTTGACTCTGTCGCCGATGCTGGCGAGCCGCATGTTGCGCTCTCACCACGACACCAAATCGGCTTGGGAACGGCGCACCGTCACCTATATCGATGAGAAATTCGACTGGCTGCATACCCGTTACCAGCGGATGCTGCATGCGACTTTGAACGAACTCGCCGTCGTGGTGATGTTCGCCGTCATCATTCTGTCCAGCATCTACGGCCTGTTCATCTATGCCAAGAGCGAGCTGGCGCCGCAGGAGGACCAGGGCGTCGTCATCGGCAGCTTTACGCCGTCGCCAACGGCGACGCTTGACCAGAACCTTCTATGGCTGAATCAGGCCTACGGCATCGCCAAGACCTTCCCGGAAGTGGAGCACGTCTTTCAGGTCGGATCGTCGGGCCAGAACATGACCGGCATGGTGCTGAAGCCGTGGGGCGATCGCTCGAGAACGGCCTCCGCCATCCAGCAGCCGCTACAGGACAAGTTAGCTGGAATCGCCGGCGTCAAGGGTGCCGCGTTCCAGCCGTCGTCGCTGCCGGGCCCTCGCGGCCTTGGTGTGCAGTTCGCGGTCTTAACCACTGAGCCGTTCGAAAAGCTCAATGTCGTTGCCCAGCAGATCATGGACGAGGCGCTGAAGTCGGGCTTGTTCATGTTCATGGACTCCGACCTCAAATACGACCAGCCGCAGGTGACGGTGAATCTGGATCGCGACAAGATCGCCAGTTACGGCCTCACCATGAGCGATGTCGGTGGCGCGATGTCGTCGATGCTCGGCGGCGGTTATGTCAACTACTTTAGCCTGTCGGGCCGCGCCTATCAGGTGGTGCCGCAGGTCGAACGCGATGCGCGCCAGAACCCAAACCAGCTTAGTTCCTATTACATCAAGAATTCGGCGGGTACGACGATTCCACTGGGGGCGGTGGCGACGTTCTCGACCAAAGTCGTGCCGGAATCGCTCAACCACTTCCAGCAGCAGAATGCAGCCACTATCCAGGGCGTGCCGCGCCCCGGTGTGACAACGGGTGAAGCGCTGGCGAAGCTGCAGGATATCGCCACCAAAGCGATGCCAGCCGGCTACCACCTCGACTATGGCGGCATGACGCGCCAGCAGGTGCAGGAATCGTCGTCGCTGACCGAGACCTTCTTCTTCGCCCTGATCATCATCTTCCTGGTGCTGGCAGCCTTGTTCGAAAGCTTTCGCGATCCCTTGACCATTCTCATCGCGGTGCCGATGTCGATCTTTGGTGCGCTTCTCTTCATCACCCTCGGCTTCGGCGGGGCCTCGCTCAATATCTATACCGAAGTCGGCCTCGTCACTCTGATCGGCCTAATCTCCAAGCACGGCATCCTGATCGTGCGCTTTGCCAACGATTTGCAGGCGCAAGGGCTGCCCAAGCGCCAGGCGATCGAGGAAGCTGCGGCGATCCGCTTGCGCCCGATCCTGATGACCACCGCCGCCATGGTGCTCGGCGTGATGCCGCTGATCATGGCAAGCGGCGCCGGTGCCGCGGCGCGGTTCAATCTCGGCTTGGTGATCGCGTCCGGTCTGTCGATTGGTACGCTGTTCACCCTGTTCGTGGTGCCGTCGGTCTATCTTCTTATCGGCCAGGACCACAACAAGGGCGTGATCACCGACGAACCGCCGGGCTGATCCCGCCGTTCGTCTGGGACTCAAAACGAAAGGCCGCCTGGAAAGGGCGGCCTTTTTCGTACGAACCTTAGGGTGAGAGCCGCTTTTCCGCTCTCACCAATTCGTCATGGCGCCGCCTTGTTCCAGCCGGTTTACCGGCAGGTAGGCGCGTTTGTAGGGATGCTTGGCGGCTTCTTTCTCGTCGATGTCGGCGCCGTGGCCAGGCACCTCGCCGGGATGCATGGTGCCATCTTCGAATTGATAGGAAATTTTGAAGATGCTCTCCATCAGCGCCGAATGGGGCATGTGCTCCTGGATACCGAAATTGTGGATCGCCAGATCGAAGTGGAGCGCGCAGGCCATCGTGATCGGTGACAAATCGGTGGCGCCGTGGAACCCGGTCTTCACATTATAAATGTCAGCGAAGTGCGCGATCTGGCGCAAATGGGTGATGCCGCCGGTGTGAACGATGGTCGAGCGGATATAGTCGATGAGTTGCTCTTGGATCAGGGTCTTGCAATCCCAGATCGAATTGAAAATTTCGCCGATGGCTAGCGGCGTCGTGGTGTGCCGGCGGATCAGGCGGAAGTTCTCCTGGTTGTCGTCGTCGACCGCATCTTCCAGCCAGAACAGGCGATAAGGCTCGAGGCCCTTGCCCAGCCGCGCCGCTTCGATCGGGGTCAGGCGGTGATGCACGTCGTGCAGCAGGTGAATGTCGTCGCCGAGCGCCTTGCGGCCGGCCTCGAACAGCTTGGGCGCTGCCCGCAGGTATTTTTCGGTCGACCACAGGTTTTCGGTCGGGATGTCGGCATCGGCCGGCTCATAAGCTTCCTTGCCGTGCGCGACACCATAGGTCGAAGCCAGGCCCGGGACGCCCGACTGCAGGCGAATCGCCTTGTAACCCAGCGCCTTGTGCTTGAGGGCATCTTCGATGGTCTCTTCGATGCTGTGGCCGTTGGCGTGGCAATAGACCAGCACGCTATCGCGGCTGGCGCCGCCGAGGAGCTGATACAGCGGCAAACCCGCCACCTTGGCCTTGATGTCCCACAGTGCCATGTCGACCGCGGCGATTGCGCTCATGGTCACCGGCCCGCGCCGCCAATAGGCGCCCCGGTAGAAGAACTGCCAAATATCCTCGATGCGGTGGGCGTCGCGGCCGATCAGGCAAGGGATGAGGTGATCCTCAAGATAGCTCGCCACCGCCAGCTCGCGGCCGTTGAGGGTGGCATCGCCGACGCCGTAAACGCCATCTTTGGTC
Source organism: Alphaproteobacteria bacterium UBA1301 (assembly GCA_002307725.1). Lineage (GTDB taxonomy): Bacteria > Pseudomonadota > Alphaproteobacteria > Micropepsales > Micropepsaceae > Rhizomicrobium. The sequence goes on from DBUB01000002.1 coordinate 524,754, forward strand.
TCGATCTTGAGGGTGACGAAATTGCGCCCCGGGCTTGAAACAATGACGCGTGCGGATTCGATTTTCAGCATGGGGCCCTCTCCAAGAATGCAATTATAATAAAACAAAAATGTAGACTGTAACGGCTGGTCTGCGGGGGTGGTCTTGCCCGCCGCGTCTGTTACCGGTACCACTTATCGCCGTATCGATAGCGTAGCTTCCTGGCTTTCTCAACAGCGATGATCGACACGCCGCGCCACCAAGCCGGCCGGAGGTTATGGCGGAGGGGTGATAAGGCTGCTATGTTAACGCAACCATGGCAGGGGGTTCGGGGCTCCAAAAGGCGTCCCCGGGATGCCGGCACTTGCAATGCCGGTCGAACGCGCCTGACCTGCGCGTAGATAGCTCGGCATCAAGCCGGCACCAGGGAGGAGAGACGATATGGCCCAGAAACTACCCGTCACCGAGAAGGTTGGTTATGCCCTCGGCGACATGGCGGCGAACTTCGTGTTCCAGTTCATGATCGCGCTGCAGCTCGATTTCTATACGCACACCTTCGGCCTCACTCCGGCGCAGGCTGGCACCATGCTGGGCGTCATCGGCCTGAGCGTTGCGATTCTGAATCCGGTGATGGGTGTGATTGCCGACCGTACCACCTCCAAGTGGGGCAAGTTCCGTCCCTGGATTCTGTGGAGCGCCGTTCCGTTCGGCGTCATCGGCGTGCTGACGTTCACCACCCCCGACATAAGCCTCGGCGCCAAGCTGATTTATGCTTGGGTGACCTACACCGCCTTGCGCGTCGTCTACATCATCAACAACGTGCCCTACGCTTCGTTGACCGCGGTGATGACCGACGATCCGGACGAGCGCACCTCGATCTCGTCCTATCGCCAGATTGCCGCCAATCTCGCCGGCCTGATCATCGCTAGCTTCGTCATTCCGCTGGTCGGTATCCTCGGCCACGGCAACGACGCGCGCGGCTATATGCTGACGATGGGTCTGCTCTGCGTTGTTAGCGTGATCTTCTTCTTCATCACCTTCGCGGTCACCAAGGAACGTATCCAGCCCGATCCGCAACAAAAGACCAATGTCGGTCAGGATCTCGCCGACCTGTTCTCCAACAAGTCCTTCGTGATCCTGTTCCTGGTGACGTTGGCCTATTTCACCGCGATCGTGCTGCGCGGCAACGTCATGCTGCCGTACTTCCGTTTCGTCGCCGGCAATGTCGACGTGTTCTCGATCTTCAACTTCTTCGGCCTCGGCGCGCTTCTGATTGGCGTGGCTTTGTCGACGCCGGTGTCGAAGGCGGTCGGCAAACGTACCCTGTTCGCCGCTTCGATGGCGCTGACGGGCGTGTTCACGATAGCGCTCTACGTCATTCCGGCATCTAGCACCAACGTCGTAATTGGCACCGAAGTGCTGCGCCAATTATCGTTCGGCCTTTCGGGTCCGATCCTATGGGCGATGATGGGCGACGTGGCCGACTACGGCGAATGGAAAACCGGCCGCCGCGCTTCCGGCACCGTTACGGCCGCCGTCGTGTTCGCGCTGTGGGCGGGCCTGGCGCTTGGCGGCGCCATCGCCGGTTGGCTGCTCGGGGCCTATGGTGTCGAGTCGAACGCCACCGTGCAGACCGCCGTGGCGCAAGGTGGCATTTTGCTCACTGGCAGTGTCTATGCCGGCCTCGTCTTCCTTATTGCTGCGGTGCTGCTCTTGGCCTATCCGCTGACGGCCGCCAAGAACAAGTCGATTGCCGACGAACTGATCGCCCGCCGCAAGGCGCGCCAGGGCTGACGCCTGCCGTGTGCATTACGATCCGGCGGGGAGGCAAAACGCCCCGCCGGTTTCAATCCGACAAAAACAAACACGAGGAACCCCATGACCACTCGCCCCATGAACGGTCCGATCACATTCAACGCCCAGCATTCTCCGATGGGCGCTTTCATGAGCTTTACCTGCGGCAATCCCGGAACCCGCGGCGGCATCGGTTTGCAGATCGGCCAGCCGGGCGACCAGGAAGTTTTCATCGGCGTCATCGACGGCGACCGCTATGCCGACGTGCCGCTGAAGTGCCTGCCGTTCTATATCGGCGCCGCATCGACCGCGATGGAAGCGTTCACGGCGGAATCGGCCGGTCCCTCGGAAGCCAATGTGCGCCCCGATGCGCTGCCGTTCGCCGCAAACGAAATCAAGCGCTTCTATAGCTGGGCGACTGATACCTGGACCGCGGGCGATCTCAGCTTCACCGTTTATACCCCGTTTGGCGCCATTCCCGATCCGGCCAAAGCTTCGGAGAAAGAGATGCGCGACGGTTTGCGGCCCGCCGTCGTGGCCCACCTCGTCATCGACAATTCGAAGGGCAAAAAACCCAAGACCGGCATTTTCGCCCTCAACCACGCCCGTACCGGCCCGCGTATGCTCACCGACGATCTTGGCAAAAACCGCGTCGGCTTCGCTTTCCGCCGCGAAGCGGGGGTGGCTGCAGAAGTGGTCGACATCACCGGATCGGGTAAGGCCGACAAGCCCGAGGCGTTCGGCTTCATGCGCTGGTCGGCGACCGACGGCATCCGCGAGAAGTACAATCCGGTGCATCTCTTGGGCTCGTGCCCGGGTATCGGCTTTGAAGTGCCGGCCGGCAAGATCTACGCGATGGTGCTGGCGATCGGCTCTTATCTCGAAGCCCCCGTCACCACCGGCCTCAGCGGCAAGTATCTCTATACGCGCTACTACACCGATCTCACCGACGTTTTGGCTTCGACGCTCGATGCGGCGGGTAAGCTCGTCAAAGCGGCCGAAAAATTGTCGGCCAAGCTGGAAACGGCACCGCTCTCCGACGACCAGAAGTTCCTCATCAGCCATGCCACCCACAGCTACTACGGTTCGACCCAGCTTCTGGAAATCGCCAAGAAGCCGTTCTGGGTGGTGAACGAAGGCGAGTATTGCATGATGAACACCCTCGACCTGTCGGTCGATCACGTGTTCTGGGAACTCGACCGCAATCCGTGGGTGGTGAAAAATCTGCTCGACAATTTCGTCGCGCAATACAGCTACACCGACGAAATCAAGGTCTATACGGACGCCGCCGGGCCAGTGCACAGCTTCGACCACGATCCCAGCCAGCCGCCGCCGCCGCCGGATGCGGCCCAGCTTTCGCGCCCCTACGACAAGAAGCCGGGCGGCATTTCGTTCTGCCACGATATGGGCGCCCACAACAATTTCGCGCCCAAGGGCCGTTCGTCCTACGAGCTGGCCAACCTGACTTCGACCTTCAGCTATATGACGGTCGAACAGCTCTGCAACTGGACGCTGACGGCGGGCTGCTACATGGCCAAGACGCGCGACACGGCGTGGCTCAAGAAGACCAAGAAGGTCGTTGCGGCGGTGCTCGAAAGCATGATCAACCGCGGCGGCGAGGTCGGCTTTGCCCAATACGATTCGACCAAGACTGCGGGCGGCCAGGAAATCACCACCTACGATAGCCTCGACCACTCCCTCGCCCAGACGCGCAACAACGTCTACATGGCGGTGAAGAGCTGGGCGGCCTATCGCACCCTGGCGCTGTTGTTCCGCGATCTCGGTGACAAGAAGGCGGTGGCCAAGAGCCTCGAACTGGCTGAGAAGGTGGCGGGCGTGGTCGCCGATCAAGCGGTCGACGGCGTCTTGCCGGCGATCTTCGAGAAGGACAATCCCGGCTACGCCTCGCGCATTCTGCCAGCGACCGAGGGTTGCGCTTATCCGCTCTACTATGTGAAGACCGGCTATGCTGGCGTGAAGCTGGACAAGGTGTTCGCTTCGCCGAGCGAAAAGCGCATGTACGACGCGCTCAAGGAACATACCCGCAAGCTTCTCACCGATCCGGAAAAGCGCAACGTCTTCGCTGACGGCGGCATCAAGCTTTCGTCTACCTCCAACAATTCGTGGATGAGCAAGATTTCCATCTTCCTGCATGTCACCCGCAAGGTCTTCGGTCTCGATAAAGACCCGGCGGTGGCGGCGGTGCTGAAAAAGGCCGATGCCGCGCATGTGACCTGGCAAACGGTGGGTAGCGCCTATTGGGCCTGCTGCGACCAGATCGTGTCGGGCGAAGGCAAGGCCTCGCGCTATTATCCGCGCATCATCACCTCGGCGCTGTGGCTCGACTGATCGCGGATAGCCGGTAAACCGATTGTGAGGAACGGCCGGGTCTCTCCCGGCCGTTTCGCTATTGGGGGTTGTGGTCTGGACGGCAAATCGGCCCGGTCCCCGTTGTCGGCTTCCTGCTTCAGTGGTACCGCTATCACAAATAGCCATGCCGACTGAAGCGCGGCGAATTCCAGGAGAGGTGTGCCATGAAAGCGGTGTTTCTGACGCCAGCCTTTACCGGCACGACGGCAGCGATTCCGGCGCGGGCCAAGTTGGCGTTGCCGGTGCAGCCCGCCACCGCCAAGAACGGTATGCGGGCGGCGGTGTCGATCGACGGCGGACCGCTCACGGTGCTCGATTTTTTCGCGGCCGAGTTTAGCAAAAGCTGGCATCAGCACGTCCTCACCAACAGCGCCGTTGCCGTGGTGCATGGGCTGAAGTTGAAGCCACGCGCCTATAGCCCCATCCCCGAAACCCGGTTGGAAAGGACCGCGCCGTGACCGGCTCGATATCGCGAAATCGTCACGATTTGAGACGCCGCATGCCTTGGCTTTCACTTGGCCGGAAGGGGGCGGTGGCAGTACCGTGGCTACGGAGTTCCTTAGGAAGATCGCCATGAGTAGATTGTCGCGCCGTGAATGCATGGGCCAAGGTATCGGATGGGCCGCTGCCGGGGCGATGGCGTTCGACAGCGCCTTCGCCGGTCCCGGCCCCAAACGCGACATCAAGCATGGCCGCGGTCACCCCCACCACCATCGCTTTTTCGATAAGGCGGGCAGCGCGCCGGATTCGCTCAACGGGCTGGCGCTGGCCAAGGGGCTGGCGTTCGGATGCTGCCTGGGGACTGGCGTCCACAAGACAGCGGCCACGACGACCACGCCGGCGCCAAGCCTGAAGCCATTCGAGAAGATCAAGTCCGGTTATGACGATCCGCAGATGCGCGGGCTTCTGGTGGCGCAATGCGGCATCCTGGTACCGGAAAACGAACTCAAAATGTACGCTCTGCGCCCGACGCCCAAGGGCTTCGATTTTTCCCGCGCCGACCTGTTGATGGGGTTTGCCGGTCAGTACCAAATGGCCGTGCGCGGTCACACGCTGCTCTGGAACCGCACCCAGTGGCTGCCCGAGTGGGTGAGCAAGTTCGATTTCGGGAAAACGCCAGGGGCCGCCGCGGAAAAGATGCTGCGCGAACATATCAAAACCGTGTGCAGCCGCTACTCCGGCCGCATTTTCTCCTACGACGTCGTCAATGAGTCGATCGCACCTGCCACCGGCGAAATGGAAGACTCGCCCTTCACCAAGGCGATGGGGCCGGAGGTGATCGACTTCTGTTTTCATGCTGCGCGCGAAGCCGCGCCTAAGGCCCAGCTCGTCTACAACGATTACATGAGCTGGTCGCCCAAGGATGCCGCGCATCGCGCCGGCGTGTTGAAGCTCCTCGAGCGGCTCAAGAAGGCGAATGTGCCGGTCGATGCCCTCGGCATCCAGGCCCACATTGGCTCCAACGGCATGGGCACCGCCACCGGGTTTCTGGGCGATGCCGATCAGGTGGAGTGGAAGAAGTTCCTCGATGCCGTGATCGGAATGGGGCTGGATCTCGTCATCACCGAATTCGACATCAACGACAAATCCGTCAACGGCACGATTGCCGAGCGCGATAAAGTCGTGGCCGATTACGCCAAGGCCTATCTCGACATCGCGCTCAGCTATCCGCAGACCCGCTACATCATGGCCTGGGGCCTGAGCGACAAGTATTCCTGGCTGCAGCACACCTCGCCGCGGCCCGACGGATTGCCCAAGCGTCCGACGCCCTATGACGAGAAGTTCCAGCCGAAGGCGCTCCGCAAGGCCATCGTCGAGTCGATCGCCGCGGCGCCGTCACGTCCGTTATTGCTGATGACCACCGCATAGGAGATCACCATGGCCAGCCGGCGTGAAGTTTTGGGCGGCGTCGCCGCTGCAACGTTTCTTAGTTCCGGTTGGAGTGCCTTTGCGGCGTCGCGGCCCTATCGTGTCGGGGTAATTGGCTCAGCTTGGATGGGCCGCTGCAATCTGTTTGCTCTGATGCAAGTGGCTCCGGTTGACGTCGTAGCGCTGTGCGATGTCGACCATTTGATGCTCACCGATTTGGCCGCGCGCATTGCCGCGTTCCCGGATTCGGTGGTACGTCAGACCCATAAGCCGCAATTCTACGGCGACTATCGCCAGATGCTGAAGAAACATGCCTTCGACATCGTGATCGTCGCCACGCCCGATCACTGGCATGCCTTGCCGGCGATTGCCGCGCTGAAGACGGGCGCGCACGTTTATCTCGAGAAGCCGATCACCGTCGATGTCGCGGAAGGCAAAGCAATCCTGAACGCCGCGCGTGCTGCGGGCCGTGTGGTGCAGGTGGGAACCCAGCGTCGCACTTCGCCGCCGCATGTGGAGGCGCGCGACCGCATCGTGCGCGAGGGTCGTCTCGGCAAAGTCGGTCATGTCGAGCTTTATGGCTACTTTCACCAGCGCAAGGCGGTTTTCGCGCCGTTGGCAAAACCACCCGCAACGCTCGATTGGGAAATGTATTGCGGGCCCGCGCCATTGGTGCCCTACCGGCCCGACATCCATCCTATCAACTGGCGGGCCTTTCGCGAATTCGGCAACGGCTATATCGCCGATCTCGGCGTGCATTTCGTCGACACCGTGCGCTGGATGCTGGGTTTGCGCTGGCCCAAACGGATTTCCTCGGTCGGCGGCGTGTTCGTCGACAAGGCGAGCCCAGCGACGGTGGTCGACAGCCAGCAGGCGATCTGGGAATACGACGATCTGCTGATGACCTGGTCCAATCGCGAATGGGGTAAGGTTCCAGACGGATTCGCAGGCGGCTGGGGCGCGGTTCTGCATGGCGAAAAGGGAACGCTGACCCTATCGCCCAGCGCCTACCGGTTTGAACCCGAAGGCAGAGGCCCAGTTTTGAGCGGAAATTTCGACGCCGAACTGCACCGCTTTCCCAACGACGCCAAGCTGTTGCCATCGGATCGCGAACTGGTGCCGCTGACCCGCGGGAATATGCGCGATTTTCTCGCCGCCATCGAACAGAACAAGCGGCCCATCGCCGATATTGAGGAAGGCTACATTTCGACCTCGACCAGCATTCTGGCCAATCTCGCCATGGACCTCGGTCGCCCGATCCGCTGGGACGGCAAAGCCGAGTGCGTCATCGGCGATGACGAAGCCCAGAGAAGACTGGTCCGGCCGTACCGGACGCCTTGGATTCATCCCGCCGGGGCCTGACAGGAATTAAGCAATGTCATCACGCCAAATCCTGTCGGCCGCCACGGCCTTGATTGTTCTGTCTGGCTGCGCCTCGCTGCAAGGTCATGAACCGGCAAGTCCGGGAACGGTCGCCCCCTCGCACGTCACCCAAGACGATAAGGACGTCTATTTCGGCGCGTTTGGTTACGCGGACCGCGAAGCTGGGCGGGCGATGACGCGCCACACCGCTGGGCTCACCTATTGCAGCGGCGACAATCTGCCGACGCTGCAAGCCTAATGCGATATCGCCGATCCCTTGGCGCTGTCGCCCAAATAGCAACAAGAGGCTTTCCATGAAACTTCTGCCGCTCGTGCTCGCCGCTGCCTTCGGAATGTTGTCTGCTGCGCAGGCGGAAGACGGCTATCAGCTTTGGCTGCGGTATCAGCCGCTCGAGAAACCGGCGCTGGCTGGGTATCGCGGCGTCGGTACCGAAGTCGTCAGCGCCAGCCATTCGGCCACCGCCAAGGTCACCGCCGATGAACTGGTGCGCGGACTTTCGGGCCTTCTCGCGAAACGGATCGCGGCTGGCGACAGCATCCGGACGGGCGGCGCCGTGCTTTTCGGAACGCCTACCAATTCGCCGACCATCGCGAGCCTGAAGCTGCCGCTTGAGAATCTCGGCCCTGAAGGCTACGTGATCCGCAGCCTGACGGTGAAAGGCAAGAAGATCACCGTCATCGCCGGTAACAGCGACATTGGCGCGCTCTATGGTGCCTTCCGCTTCTTGAAAGTCATCCAGACCCGCGCCCCCGCCGATCATCTCGACATCGTGTCGGCACCGGCGGTGAAGCTGCGCCTGCTTGATCATTGGGACAATCTCGACGGCACCATCGAGCGCGGTTATGCCGGGGCATCGATCTTCAATTGGTGGACACTGCCCGAGCACGTCTCGCCGCGGCTGGTCGATTACGCCCGCGCCAATGCGTCGATCGGCATCAATGGTGCGGTGGTGATCAATGTCAACGCCTCGGCGCTAATCCTGACGCGGGACTATATCGCCAAGGTTGCCGCGATTGCCGACACGCTGAGGCCTTACGGCATCAAGGTCTATCTTTCCGCGCGCTTCAGCGCGCCGATCGAAATCGGCCGCCTTCCCACCGCCGATCCGCTTGATCCTGCCGTGCGCGCCTGGTGGAAGAACAAGGCCGATGAGATCTATCATGCCATTCCCGATTTCGGCGGCTTCCTGGTCAAGGCCAATTCGGAAGGCCAGCCGGGGCCGCAGGATTACGGCCGCAGTCACGCCGACGGCGCCAACATGCTGGCCGATGCGCTGGCACCACATGGCGGCGTCGTGATGTGGCGCGCCTTTGTCTACAGCCACGAAGTGCCCGACGATCGCATCAAGCAGGCCTATTCCGAGTTCAAGCCGTTCGACGGCAAGTTCCGCGACAACGTCATCGTGCAGGTGAAGAACGGGCCGCTCGATTTCCAGCCACGCGAGCCGTTCAGCGCCCTGTTCGGCGCTACGCCCGCCACCAACACCGGCCTGGAAGTCCAGATCACCAAGGAATATCTCGGCTTCAACACCCACCTCGTCTATCTCGGGCCGCTGTGGCAGGAGGTGATGCAGTCCGATACCTATGCCAAAGGTCCCAGTTCGACCGTCGCCAAGGTAATCGACGGCTCGCTGTTCGGCAGCAAGCTGACCCTGATGGCGGGTGTTTCCAACATCGGCGCCGACCGCAACTGGTGCGGCTCGATCTTCGACCAGGCCAATTGGTACGCCTTCGGGCGCCTAGCCTGGGACCCGAATGCAAGCGCCGGCGACATCGCGAACGATTGGGTCAAGCTGACGTTCAACAACAATCCGGCGCTTACGAAGCCGGTGGTCGGCTTGATGATGGGCTCGCGCGAGATCGCGGTCGATTATATGACGCCGTTGGGGCTCGCCCATCAGATGGGCACGTCGGGCCATTACGGGCCGGGACCGTGGGTCGATGACGCCGGCCGTCCCGATTGGAATCCGGTCTATTATGCGCGCGCCGATCGGAGTGGTATCGGCTTCGACCGCACCGCGACGGGCTCGAATGCGGTGGCGCAATACTTCCCAGCGGTAGCTGACAAGTTCTCGAAACTGGAGACCACGCCCGAGAACCTGCTGCTCTGGTTCCATCATGTCCCCTGGAGCTACCGGGTGGCGTCGGGCCGCACCCTATGGGACGAACTCGTCAGCCGCTACACCGACGGCGAGGCCAAGGTGCATGCGATGGCCGGCACCTGGGCGAAGTTGAAGCCGCTGATCGATGCCGAGCGCTTCGACGTCACCGCCGATGATCTCACCATTCAAGAACGCGACGCCAAGCTATGGCGCGATGCGTCCATCGCCTATTTCCAAAGCGTGTCGGGTCTGCCGCTGCCGGCCGGGATGAAGGCGCCCGCGCACAGCCTTTCTTATTATAAGGCACTGTCGTGGCCGTATGCGCCGGGGCAGGGCGGGCCGGGCCGGAAGATCTTGCCGCCGCCGGAAGATGACACCCAACACTGATTGGGGAGAAACTGCATGAAGTGGGTATTGCTGGCCTTGTGCGCCGCGGTAACACTGGCACCGGCGCGGGCCGAAGACGGCTATCAACTGTGGCTGCGCTATCGCCCGCTCGAAAAGCAAACGCTGGAGCGCACCCGCGGTACCGGCCTGGAAGTCGTCACCGCGGGCCATTCGGCGACCGCAGAGGTGACGCGGGCGGAATTGGTGCGCGGGCTCGAAGGGCTCTTGGCGCACAAGGTGAAAACCAGTGATCACGTTGGTGGGCCGGGAGCGGTGCTGTTCGGAACGCCGCAGGATTCGCCCACGATTGCCGCGCTGAACCTGCCGCTGACCCGCGCCGGAAGCGACGGCTTTGTCATCAAGAGTGCGGTCACTAAAGGCCGCAAGCTGATCGTTATTGCCGGCAATACCGATGTGGGCGTGCTGCACGGCGCCTTCGCGTTCTTGCGCCTGATCCAAACCGGCCGCACGCTCGACAAGCTCGACATCGTCGAGTCCCCGAAGATCGCCTTACGCATGATCGATCATTGGGACAACCTCGACCGCACCATGGAACGCGGCTTTTCCGGGTTTTCGATTTTCAATTGGTGGGAGCTGCCCGGCCACGTCGATCCGCAGCTCATTGATTACGCCCGCGCCCAGGCGTCGCTCGGTATCAACGCGGTGGTGCTGACCAACCCCTCCGGTCTCACCACGGCCATCAGCCTGACCGAACCCTGGCTGAAGAAAGTTGCGGCGGTGGCGGATGTGCTGCGCCCTTATGGCATCAAGGTTTTTCTTTCGGCGCGGTTTTCCTGTCCGATGGAACTCGGCGGCCTCAAAACCGCCGATCCGCTTGATCCAAATGTGCGCGTCTGGTGGAAGGCCAAGGCCGACGAGATTTATCGCATCATTCCGGACTTCGGCGGCTTCCTGGTGAAGGCCAATTCCGAAGGTCAGCCGGGCCCGCAGGATTACGGCCGCAGTCATGCCGACGGCGCCAATATGATGGCCGAGGCGCTGCAGCCCCATGGCGGCATCGTGATCTGGCGTGCCTTCGTCTATTCACCGGGGCCTGAAGACCGCGTGAAACAGGCCTACAACGAGTTCAAACCGCTCGATGGGCAGTTTGCCGGCAATGTCGTGATTCAGGTCAAGAACGGGCCGCTCGATTTTCAGCCGCGCGAGCCGTTCAGCCCGTTGTTCGGCGGCCTGGAAAAGACCCCGACCGCGCTCGAACTGCAGCAGACCAAGGAATATCTCGGCTTTGAAATCCACCTCGTTTATCTCGGCCCGCTGTGGCAGGAGGTGCTCAGCGCCGACACCTTTGCGAAAGGCCCGGGTTCGACGGTGGCGCGCGTCATCGACGGCGAGGTGTTCGGCAATAAGCTGAGTGTGATCGCCGGGGTTTCCAATATCGGCACCGCGCGCAATTGGTCAGGCTCGATCTTCGATCAGGCCAACTGGTACGCCTATGGCCGGCTCGCCTGGAATCCCGAGCTTGATGCCAAAACCCTCGCCGAGGACTGGGTGCGGATGACCTTTACCGGTAATCCGGCCTTCACCGGCCCGGTGGTCGATATGATGATGGGCTCGCGCGAGACCGCGGTCGACTACATGACTCCGCTGGGGCTCGCTCATCAAATGGCGACCGGCCATCACTACGGCCCCGGTCCGTGGGTGAACGATGCCGGACGCCCGGATTGGAATCCGGTCTATTACAACAACGCCGGCAAAGACGGCATCGGCTTCGACCGCGCCGCCACGGGCTCAAATGCGGTGGCACAATATGCGCCGCCCTTGGCCGCGATCTTCTCCGATCCTGCGAAAACGCCCGAGCCGCTGTTGCTGTGGTTCCACCATCTGCCATGGGACTACCGCATGGCATCGGGCAAGACATTGTGGGACGAACTGACGTTGCATTACGCCCGCGGCGTCGAACAGGTGGCCGTAATGCAGGCGATGTGGGCAAAGATGAAGCCCTATGTCGACGCGGAGCGCTGGCAGATCACCGCCGACTTCCTTGCCATCCAATATGGCGACGCCGTGATCTGGCGCGATGCCTCGATCGCTACGTTCCAATCGCTATCGGGCAGGGCACTGCCGGCGGGCGTTCCCGCACCGGCGCACGACCTGGAGTGGTACAAAACGCAGAAGCTGCCGTTTGCGCCGGGTAATCCCGGCAAGACGGCGTCACCGTTCCGCGGCGATTAGATCTTTGTCTCGGGCGGAAAATTGCCAAATACGCTAGCGCTATTGGCGCCACCTTTTCTGAATGCGCGCGCACGTGAAGACGAATGTGTCTGCAGGTGTCCGCTATCATCCAGGATGGGCGAGGCCGCTTCCTCATGAGTTTTGGCACCACACCGCAACAATCCTGCTTCAATAACTCGGACAAAGGGTATCGGTAACAAAAAGCCTAAGTCCTACGCCCGCTTAAGTAGTATATTAGAGACTCTCTAGTAAACGCCATGCTCATATTTAAGTCTTAAAACATCAATATTGCAATTATAGATATCATTGTCGCTGGTGTTTTCGCAGCAACACCCGAGTGTATTCGTAATTGATCGGACGTTTGCCGCCTTGACGGTACAATCACTGCGGCATAATGCTAATGATTGTTACCGCTAACATAAACGGCTTGGACCAAAGTCGGAATGGGCGGCCATTGAGGGGGCGAAAGCAGCACTCAGTCAGGCAGTTCAGGTCCGACGTCGGGTCATCGAACCAACAAAACGACGACGCCCAAAGGGGAGGAACAGAATGAAATCGACAGTACATACGCGTACCCGTTTGCTCGGGACGACGGTTCTGGCAGGTGTTGGCCTGCTGCTTGCGTCGGTACCAGCCGTCGCACAAGAATCCATGGAGACGGTGACGGTCACCGGCTACCGCGCCAGCTTGGAATCATCGGCCAACGCCAAGCGCGCCTCGATCGGGTTTTCGGAAGCAGTGTTTGCCGAAGACATCGCCAAGTTTCCCGATACCAACATGGCGGAATCTCTGAACCGCATTCCGGGCATTACGCTGACCCGCGATATCACGGGTGAAGGCGTCACCGTTGCGATCCGCGGCCTAGGCACAAACTTTACCAAGGTCACGCTGAACAATGCGGCGATCGCCATCGCCTCGACCGGTGGGACCGACTCCGCCAACAACAACCGCGAAGTCGACCTCAACATGTTCCCCTCGGAACTGTTCACCCAATTGCAGGTGGACAAGACGCCGCGCGCCGAAATGCTCGAAGGCGGCGCCGCTGGCAACGTGAACATGCGCACCCGCCGGCCGTTCGACAAAGAAGGTCTGCACTTCACCTATTCCTTGGGGGGGATCCAGAATTCGCTCACGAACGGCATGGGCGGTAATGGTACGCTAGTCTTCAGCGACACTGGTCATACCGGCATCGGCGACGTCGGCGTCCTGATCGGTATTACCGGCAAGACCACCTACACCTATACTCACGGCTGGGAAGACGGCAACGCCGGTTGGAATACGCCGTCCGTTACCAATTCGACGCTATGCGGAGACTCCATCGGTTGCGACATCAGTGGCAGCACAGTGTCGATCGGCAGCAACAACATGACGATCCCTGCGACCATTCCCAACAACGTCACAATCCCGGGATATGCGTCAGGTACGACCGTCGACGCGGCGATGCTGAGGGCACTCAATCCCAGCCTGGATACGTATAGTTGTGCGTCGACTGAAACGGCTGCAGCCTGTCTCGCCAACACGAACCGGACAGCGATGACGAAGTTGGGCAATATGCTGCTCCCGCGCCTGTCCCGCGACATGTACGAGCGCGGCACCCGCGACCGCTACAACGGCGTCGCCAGCTTCGAATGGCGGCCGAGCGACAATCTGCATTTCTATCTGGACATGATCGCTGGCCGGACGTTCAACGATATCGACCGCAACGACCTCGACCTTGGCGTACGTGCCGGCAATTCGGCGACGCCGATGATCCCGGTGGGCACAGTGGTGGACAGCAACAACGTCACGCTGAGCACCACACTGTACAACGCTACCTGGGGGTTGGAAGCACGGCATTACGTGGAAAACGGCGATTTCTACAGCATCAATCCCGGCATGTCGTGGCAAGTGACGGATCTGCTGGAAGTAGATTTCCAAGCCAACGTCAGCCGCAGCCACTTCCTGCGTAGTTCGCCGACGGTGATGTTCTCCACCTGCAGCAGCGATCATACCAATTCCAGCTACGGTGCCACCACCGGCTACTGCGATGCGCCCACCGGCGGTGTCATCGCCTATTTCGACAACACGAGTGGCTACACCTACCCCAAGGTCACTTCGAATCTTGATTGGAACGACCCCGATAACTACCAGTGGGGCAAGGGGCGCGTGAACATGCAGTCCGAAAAGCGCTACACCACCACGGACGGCATGCATCTCGACGTCAAGTACGGCGGCGATGAGTTTGCGGTGAGGGTCGGTGCGGCCTACGACCACATCTTCCGCGGCATCGCGGCGATCGACGGGTCCAAGGAATGGACGATCGAATCCTGCGCCGGTTATGCCTCGACAACCTGCGACGGTAGTGCCGCATCCTTGATCCCGCAATCGGCGGTGGCGAGCTATCTCACCCCCGGCCCCAACGGCTACGTCGCAGTGAACTACGACAAGTTCATGAAGGACTCGAATTTCTACAATATCTACGATACCGCATGGTCCACAGTGAACAGCCGCTGCCAAGGTACGACGAGTATGTGGTTCGCGACCTCTTCGAACACCGCCGGCATCTCCGGCTGCTACGAAGAACGGTATGTCGGTCTTTACGGCCAAGTGGACGGCAAATTCGCAATCGGCGACCGCGACTTGAACTACAACGTCGGTCTGCGCTGGGTCGAGACCCATCAGAATATCATCTCGCCAACCCTTGCGTCGTCCAACACCCCCACGTACGACGGCGTGAGCCTTGGTAGCACCAACTATTACACTTTCGCCGGTGCCAAGAACACCTACCAGGCCTTCCTGCCATCAGTGAACGTGGTCTATCACTTTGCCGACGACGTCCTGGTCAGGGGCTCGGTCTCCCGAACGATGGCACGGCCTGACGTCTCCAAGATGGTCTCGACGGTGGCCTTCAGCGATACGCAGGCGTCATCGATTACGATGGGAAATCCGGCTCTGAAGCCGTACTTCTCGAATAACATCGACCTCGGCATGGAATACTACACCGGTGGTGAAGGCTATCTCAGCGTGGCTGCGTTCCATAAGAGCATCAGCGGCTTCTGGACCACGGTTTCTGCCTCGAGAACCTTCAGCTACCTGTCGCAGTGGGGTATCACGTATTCCAGCCTTTCCGATCAGCAGAAAATAAACCTCAATTCTAGGGTCGGATGCACGGATCAATCTTCGTGTGCCAGCGCGCCCCTCACCGTCAGCCAAGCCGTCAACTCGGCGGGTATCATGAGCATCGACGGTTTGGAGTTCGGCTACGTTCAGCCTTTGGACTTCCTGCTGGAGCAGTATGGGTTTAAGGGATTGGGCGTGACGGGCAACCTGACCATCGTCGATCAGTCGTCGAGCGGTTCGGCGGCCACCCACGCACAAGGCGTTGCTCCGTACACCTACAACTTGACGGGCTACTACGACAACGACGGCATCATGGCGCGTTTGTCCTACGTCTACACGGCGCGCATGTATGGGTCGGATTCGGACGCACAAGGCGTCTGCGTCCTGGCGTTGCCGAGTACGGTGGCAAATTCAACGACCTGCACCACCGGTGCTTATCTGTTCAATTCGCCCTACGGCCAGGCCGACTTCTCGTCGAGCCTGAAACTCTCCCGCTTGGTTGGCGACCTGCCGAGCGATCCGGAGCTGACGTTCAGCATCCAGAATGTCTTCAATGCCAAGCAGCGCAGCATTTTCCAGTACAACAACGCGGCGCACAGCTATTACGTCAAGGGCCAGACCTTCATGTTTGGCGTGCACGGCACGTTCTAGTTCTCTCCCTCTCTCCCCCGGCCTTGTGCCAGGCAGGGGGAGTTCCCTGCGAATTGGGCGGCGTATCGAAAGATGCGCCGCCATTTTTTGTTACATCGCACAATTGCGGCGAACGTGCCGACAGCGCTGTCTTTCGCTCAGGTTAGCTCATCTCGGGTCATGTTAGCGGCACCACGCCGCTGCCTTTAACCGTGGCCCACCGGCCGCATGCTGGTGTAAAAGGCGCTCCCATGAACACAAAGTCCGCCGCTGCGCCCCGCCTCTCGACCAAAACCTTGTCCCTCGCCAAACCCGGCGTCGTGCTGCCCCAATACGATCGCAGCAAGACGGCCATCGGGATCGTGCATTTCGGTCCGGGCGCGTTCCATCGCGGTCATCAAGCCTGCTATTTCGACTCGCTGTTGCAAAGGGACCCACGCTGGGCCATTTGCGGCGCCGAACTGATGCCGAACGGGCTGATGGAAAATGCTGGGGTGCAAGACAATCTCTATATCGTCGCCGAACTCGACGCGAACATCCATTACCGCGTTGTTGGTTCGCATACGGAATATCTGAAAGCCCACGGCCAAGCCGACAAGATCTTCGCCCGTCTTCTCGACCCGAACGTCAAGCTCGTCACCTCGACGGTGACCGAAAAGGGCTATTACCTCGGCGGCAACGGCGAGCTCGATCTCGACAATCCGGCGATTGCGGCCGATCTCAAGCATCCGACCGCCCCCGGCACCCTGATCGGTTGGGTCACCGAAGCCCTTGCCCGCCGCAAGGCGGCCGGGATGGTGCCGTTCGTGCCGGTCTCTTGCGACAACGTGATGGAGAATGGCAACAAGTACCACAAGGCCGTGCTCTCTTATGCGGCGGCGCGCGGCGACAAGGACCTCACCGCCTGGATCACCGACAACGTCCGTTTCCCGAATACCATGGTCGATTCGATCACTCCGGCCGCAACGCCGGAGCTGATGGAACGCATCGCGCGCGAAGCTGGCCTTCGTTGCGAGGCGCCGGTGCAGCGCGAAGCCTTCCGGCAGTGGGTGGTGGAAGATATTCTCGGCGAAGGTGCGCCCGATCTCGCCTCCGTCGGCGTCATGATGACCAAGGATGTCGCGGCCTATGAATTTGCCAAACTCCGACTCCTCAATGGCGCCCATTCGACGCTGGCCTATGCCGGCCTGATGCGCGGGCGCGAGTCGGTGGGCGAGGCGATGGCGGATACCAAACTCAGCCACGCCGTCGAACTGATGATGCGCGAAGATATCGTGCCGACCCTGCGCAAGACGCCGGGCCTCAATTTCAGCGCCTATATCAGTGATCTGCTCGACCGCTTCCGCAATCCGGCGCTGACCCACAAACTGATCCAGATCGCCTCCGATGGCTCGCAGAAGCTGCCCTATCGCATCGTCGGCTCGCTCACCGACGCGCTGAAAGGTGGGCGTTCGATTCGCCGCTTCACCATCTCGCTGGGCGCTTGGATGCGGTTCGTCGAGCGCCAGGCCAAGGCCGGAATCGCCTTCCAGGATCCTCTGAACGACAAGCTGACCGCGATCGGCAAGGCCTGTACCGGCAACGCCGCCGCAGACGTGCCGAAGTTTCTCGCCTTGCGCGAAGTCTTCGCTGCCGATCTGGCGGAGAACCCGCAATTTAAGGCAGCCATTCTCGCCGCTTACGAGAATTTCGAGGCACTTCTCGACTAGCTTGCCTGGGCTCGCCCCCGCAGCAATGCTGATATGACAAATCAGACTGGTAGCGCTAATTTGTCTGTTGGCGTTGCTGCGTTCCAGTGTATGATAACGCTACCAAGTAATCCGACAAGCGTACTCAGATAATTCAAATGCCGAACCGGATAAACCGGTCGGATCGGGGAGTGATAGAAACGATGTATCTTGGCATCGATGTAGGCACATCCAGTGTGAAGGCCGTCCTGATGGACGCGAGCGGCCAGATCGTGGCGCAAGGTTCGGCTGCTCTAACGGTCGAACGGCCGCATCCGTTGTGGTCGGAACAAGATCCCAAAGCGTGGTGGAAGGCCACCGTCGCGGCCGTCAAGTCGCTGCCTGCGAAAGAACGCGCCGCCGTCAAAGGCATTGGCCTCTCAGGCCAGATGCACGGCGCCACGCTGCTCGACAAATCCGATACGCCGCTGCGTCCGGCGATTCTATGGAATGACGGCCGTTCCGAAGCCGAATGCGCTGAACTCGAAAAGAACGAGCCGCGCTCGCGCCAGATCACCGGCAATCTCGCCATGCCCGGCTTTACCGCACCGAAGCTGCTGTGGGTGAAGCATCATGAGCCCGACATCTTCGCCAAGGTGAAGACGGTGCTGCTGCCCAAGGATTATGTCCGCCTCTGCCTCACCGGCGAGAAGGCGGGCGACATGAGCGACAACGCCGGAACGCTCTGGCTCGATGTCGGCAAGCGCGATTGGTCTGACGCCATGCTGAAGGCGACCAGTCTGACGCGCGATGCCATGCCGAAAGCGGTCGAAGGCAATGCGCCCACCGGCAAGCTGACGGCGGCGGTGGCCGCCGAACTCGGACTGCCGCAAGTCGTGGTCGCGGGTGGCGGCGGTGATAATGCCGCTTCTGCCGTTGGCGTCGGCGTCGTGGCCCCGGGCCAGGCGTTTCTGTCGCTCGGTACTTCGGGCGTGTTGTTCGTCGTCACCGACAAGTTCCGTCCCAATCCCGAAAAGGCCGCGCACGCCTTCTGCCACTGCCTGCCGGGCGTTTGGCACCAGATGGCGGTGATCCTGACGGCCGCTTCGGCGATCGATTGGGTGACTCAGCTCTGTGGCTACAAGAATGTCGTTGAGACCGTGGCCGCTGCTGAAAAGCGCGGCCCCACCAAGTTGACGCCGATCTATCTGCCGTACCTTTCCGGCGAGCGCACGCCGCATAACGATCCTTATGCCCGCGGCGTCTTCTTCGGCCTTTCCGCCGAGACCACGTCCGCCGATCTGGCGTATTCGGTGCTCGAAGGCGTGGCGTTTGCCTTCGCCGATGGTATCGATTGCTTGCGGGAAGCGGGCTCGACGATTGGCGACACCACGGTCGTCGGCGGTGCGGCGCGGCTGCCCTATTGGGGCCCGATGCTGGCATCGGCGCTTGATATTCCGCTCACCTACCGTGAAGGCGGCGAAGTGGGCGGTGCCTTCGGTGCAGCCCGTCTTGGGCTGCTGGCCGATACCGGAGCAGATCCGGTCAAAGTGTGCACGGCACCGAAGGTGTCGCGAGTCGTTGAACCAGTGGCCGCGCTCAAGGACCAAATGGCGCCGCGGCGGGCCCAGTTCGTGGACCTGTACAAGAATCTTAAAGCCTCTTTCAGGGAGTTTGGCAGATGAGCATTTTTTCCGAAGTCGGGCCGATCAAGTACGAAGGTCCCGAGAGCACCAACGACTTTGCGTACAAGGTTTATGACAAAGACCGCGTCGTGCTGGGCAAGAAGCTCAGCGAGTGGCTGCGGCTGACGGTGTGCTATTGGCACTCCTTCGCTGCCGGCGGCATGGACATGTTCGGTGGCGACACTTGGCCGCGTCCTTGGAAAGACGGTCCGAATACGCAGGAAGCCGCCAACGCCAAGACCGATGCGGCCTTCGACTTCTTCCAGCGTATGGGCACGCCGTACTTCGCTTTCCACGATGTGGACGCGATGGCGCAAGCGGACACGCTCGAAGAACACGATCGGGCGCTGAAGACCATCGAAGCGCGCATCGCCAAGCGCATGAGCGAGACCGGCGTGAAGCTGCTCTGGGGCACCGCCAACCTGTTCGGTCATCCCCGCTTTATGGCCGGCGCGTCGACCAATCCGAATCCGGAAGTCTTCGCCTACGCTGCGGCGCAGGTGAAGATGATCATGGAAACCACCCATCGTCTGGGCGGCGAGAACTATGTGCTCTGGGGCGGCCGCGAAGGCTATGACACCCTGCTCAACACGGACCTCAAGGCGGAATTGGCGCACTTCGGCCGCTTCCTCAACATGGTCGTCGAGCACAAGCACAAGATCGGCTTCAAGGGCACCATCCTGATCGAGCCCAAACCGTTCGAGCCCACCAAGCACCAGTATGACCGTGACGTCTCGACGGTGTTCGGCTTCCTGCAGAAGAACGGCCTCGAGAAGGAAGTGAAGGTCAACATCGAAGTGAACCACGCCACGCTGGCCAACCTCGACTTCGAGCATGAAGTCGCCACGGCCTATGCGCTCGGTATCATGGGTTCGCTCGACATCAACCGCGGCGATCCGCGCTCGGGCTGGGATACCGACCAATTCCCGAACAATGCGCAGGATCTGTCGGTTGCGTTCCTGTCGATCCTCGAGAACGGCGGCCTGGGTACTGGCGGTTGCAACTTCGACGCCAAGCTGCGCCGGCAGTCGATCGACATCAATGACCTCTATATTGCCCACATCACCGGCATCGACACGCTTGCCCGCGCGGTCCTGTCGGCCGAGTCGGTCATCAAGCAGAAGAAGCTCGCCACCCTCAAGGCCGCCCGTTATGCTGGCTGGGAGACGCCGTTCGGCAAGGAAATCGCCGAAGGCAAGTACACGCTGGCGCAGCTCGCCGATGTTGCGGTGAAGAAGGGACTCGACCCGGAGCCGGTTTCGGGCAAGCAAGAGCTGTTCGAATCCATCGTCGCCCAGAACCAAAAGGTTTGAACGACAGGTTTATCCGAACGGTGTTCGGATAACTTTTTTGTTTGTTGTCATGGCCTCCTCCACGAATTTCCGTGGGGGAGGCTTCTTTTTTGGGGCCGAGCGCCGCTGCGGCGGCGCGTTAACAACTCGTTTACCGTTTCGATCCAGGGTTTCTGCGGAATTCATTTTGTTTGTCGAAGAATTTTAATAATGATCGGAGAGTATTTGGTGGGGGCTTGAATCGTCTCGCCCTCACGTCTCGCGACAGCAATTTCGGAAAGCCCCTCATGGTCACCATTCCCCTTCTCGAACTGCCCAGTGAAATCGCCGCGTTGCAGCAAATCGCGCTCGACCTGCGCTGGACCTGGAGTCACGAAGGTGACGCGATTTGGGGCCACATCGACGAGAAGCTGTGGGAGCGCACACTCAATCCCTGGACCGTGCTACAGGGGGCCTCGCGCGAGCGGTTGAAGCAGCTTTCACAGGACCAGAAGTTCCTTGATCAGCTCAACGGTTTCGTCAACGCCCGCAACGAATATCTCAATACGCCCGGCTGGTTCCGCGATACCGATCGCGCTGCCGATCTCGGCGGCGTCGCCTATTTCTCAATGGAATTTGGCCTCGGCTCGGCGCTGCCGATTTACGCCGGCGGCCTCGGCATTCTGGCTGGTGACGTCTTGAAGTCGGCGAGCGATCTCGACATTCCGGTGATCGGCATCGGCCTGCTCTATCAGGAAGGCTATTTCCGCCAACTCATCGACGGCAGCGGCATGCAGCAGGAGTTCTATCCCTATAACGAGCCGAGCGCGCTGCCGGTCGAACCGGTGATTCTCCCGGAGGACGGTTGGCTCAAGATCGGCCTCGAACTGCCGGGCCGCGTGGTGCAACTGCGCGTCTGGAAGGCGACGGTGGGCCGCGTCACTTTGTATCTCCTCGACTCCAATGACCCGATCAACAGCCCGCTCGACCGCGGCATCACCGCCAAGCTCTATGGCGGCGGACCCGAACTGCGCCTGATGCAGGAAATTGTCCTCGGCGTCGGCGGCTGGCGCGTGGTGGAAGCCCTCCATCCCGAAGTCGAGATCTGCCACGTCAACGAAGGCCACGCCGCCTTCGCCATCATCGAGCGCGCCCGCCAGTTGGCGCTGAAGTCAAACCTCGATTTCTGGGAAGCCTTGTGGGCAACCCGGGGCGGCAACGTTTTTACCACCCATACGCCGGTGGCGGCTGGCTTCGATCGCTTCCCGGCCGAACTCCTGCGCAAGTATCTGCCGTATGTCGAAGGCGCCCTGCACGGCCGCGGCGTCAAGATCGAAGATGTGCTCGCCCTTGGCCGTGCCGACCATCACAATCACGACGAACCGTTCAACATGGCCTTCCTCGCCCAGCGCGGTTCGGCCATCACCATCGGCGTCAGCCGCCTGCACGGCGAAGTCAGCCGGCGCATCTTTCAGCCGCTGTTCCCGCGCTGGCCGTCTTGCGAAGTGCCGATCGGCTATGTCACCAACGGTATTCACATCCCAACCTGGGATTCGGCCGGCGCCGACCGCGTCTGGAACAAGATCCTCGGCAAGGGCCGCTGGCGTACGCCGACCGGCAAGGATCGCATGCCGATCCCCGACCAGATTACCGACGAGGAATTGTGGGCGATGCGCGGCGAGGGCCGCCAGCGCTTGGTACGCTATGCCCGCTACCACCTCGGCCGGCAGCTTAGGGAAGGCGGCTTCTCACTTGAGGCGGTGCAGAAGGCCGATTCCGTGCTCGACCCCAATGTCCTGACCCTCGGCTTCGCCCGCCGCTTCACCGAATACAAGCGCCCGAACCTGCTCTTGCGTGATTTGGCGCGGCTCGACAAGCTTTTGCACAATCCGATGTATCCGGTGCAGATCGTGGTCGCCGGCAAGGCCCATCCGGCCGATAACGTCGGCAAGGGCATGATCCAGGAGTGGATCAAACTGGCGCGCGATACGCGCTACCGCCGCTATGTCGTGTTCCTCGAAGACTACGACATCTCGTTGGCCCAGGAGATGACCCAGGGCGTCGATGTCTGGATCAATACCCCGCGCCGGCCGTGGGAAGCCTGCGGCACCAGCGGCATGAAGGTGCTGGTCAACGGTGGCATCAACTGCTCGACGCTCGACGGTTGGTGGGACGAGGCCTACACCGAAGACGTCGGTTGGTCGATCGGCGACGGCTCGGGCGGAACCGCCGAAGGCGTCGACGCCATCGATATCGAGAGCCTCTACGATGTGCTTGAGAACAAGGTTATTCCGGAATTCTACGATCGCGACGGCCTCGGCCTGCCGCGGCGCTGGCTCACGCGCATCCGCCATTCGATGGGCCGCCTGACGCCGGAATTCTCCGGTGCCCGTATGATGACCGATTATGTCGAACAAGCCTACTTGCCGCTCGCCAAGGCGGTCCGCGAACGCATGAAGGACCGCTGCACGCCGGCCCGGATGCTGAACCAGTGGTCGCGCACCCTGCATTCGCGCTGGAGCGGTCTGCACATCGGCAATGCCGTCGCCAGCCAGTCGGAGACGGCCACCAACGTGGTGGTGCCGGTCTATCTCGGCGAGCTGACGCCCAACGCGGTGCGGGTGGAAATGTTCGCCGACCAGACGCCGGAACACGCGCCCGAGGTGATCATGCTGCATCAGGAAAATGCGATTCCGGGTTCCACCAACGGTTACATCTTCGCCGGGGCCATCCCTTCCACCCGGCAGCTCGAAGACTACACGGTGCGCGTGGTGCCTTATCACCCGCAAGCCTTCCTGCCCGCCGAACTGCCGCTCGTCACTTGGCAGAAGTAGATGAGGCAGAAGTAGACCGGTTGCGAGCCGGACAAAGCAAACCCCCCGCGGCGCGATCCGTGGGGGTTTATTTTTGAAAGCAATAGATACAGATAAAGCACTCACCCGCCGGTCAACGGCAGGTCTACCGTGTTTGTCGCGGCGTGATCAGCCGACCGCTTTTCTCAGCTCGGCATTGTCTTCGTGCAGCTTGAGCGAAATGCTCTTGGACGGCGGTGTCGAGATCGGCAGCACCGGCAGCACAAAGGCCGTGGTCTCGCCTTCCATCGAAGCGGCGTTCCAATTGGCTTCGAGCTCGACTTCAAGCTCAGTCTTGGCGCGCAGCCAGTATTCTTGGGATTTGCCGTCCTGACAGCCCTCGCGCTCCCAGATCAGGTAGCTGCGGCTGCGGATTTCTTCTTCGGAAGGTGTGGATTTTGGTTTGTTGGGCATGACGATTCTCCTGCCCGTCTTTCGTTGCTTTTTAGATCCGGCCGTCGCGCCCGGGCCGAGCGGCGCAGTCGGTTCGACTCAATAGTACGCGCTCAACTCGCGGCTTGTCTTGTCGTTTGTTGCGCCGCCGCCGGCGTGGATTCTTTCTCCGTACCAAGATCAACTGGCAGACCGCTCGTTGCGCTGTAAAGGGCTGTGTATTGCGCGGCACTGGCGGTCCAACTGAAGTCTTGCGCCATTGCCTGAAGCTGCAGGCGCCGCCAGATCAGCGGTTCGCGATACAGCGAAAGCGCACGGTTCAGCGCCACAATGAGATCGTCCGCCGTCGGTTCATCGAAGACGAAGCCGGTGGCGCTACGGTCGGCGATTGTGGTCGCTGTGGCGTCCACCACGGTGTCGGCAAGGCCGCCGGTGCGCCGCACAACCGGCAGACTGCCGTAGCGCAGCGCATAGAGCTGGGTCAGGCCGCATGGCTCGAACCGCGCCGGCGCCAGAAGAATATCGGAGCCGGCTTGCAGCCTGTGCGCGAGTGGCTCGTCATAACCTACAATCACAGCGACTTTGCCGCTGTAGAGGTCGCGGGCCTGATCGAAGGCCACTTCCATCTTGGGTTCGCCTTCGCCGACCGCCACGAACTGGGCGTCGTGCTCGATCAGCCACGGCAGCACCTCAAGGACGACGTCGGCCATCTTCTGCTCAGTGAGGCGGCTGACGAACCCAAACACTGGCGTTTCGGGCCGCACGGCGAGGCCAAGTTCCGTCTGCAGGGCCGTCTTGCAGGCGCGTTTGCCCGAGATATCGGTCTCACGATAACAGCGCGGCAAGACCGGATCGGTGGCGGGGTTCCACAACATCTCGTCGATGCCGTTGAGAATGCCGCTGAAATCTTCGCCCCGTTCGCCTAAGACGCCGTCCATGCCGCAACCGAACTCCGGGGTCAGGATTTCCCGCGCATAGGTCGGGCTGACCGTAGTTACCCGGTCGGCATAACGTAGACCCGCTTTCAGGAAGGAAATCTGGCCATAGAACTCGACGCCACCAGCGCTGAACAGGGCGCCCGGAACGCCGAGCCGTTCCCGCCATTCGGCTGGGAAGTTGCCCTGGAACGCCATATTGTGGGTGGTGAAAACGGTTGCTGGCCGGGGGCCGTTTTCGAGCGACAGATAGAGCGGCAAAAGACCGGCATGCCAGTCGTTGGCATGGACCACGTCGGGCTGGAAGTCGATCTTGAGGCGCCCCATCGCGATCTCGCGGCCGACATGGGCCAGAAAGGCGAAACGCAAAGGATTGTCCGGCCATTGGGCGCCGGTCTCGTTCTGATAAAGCCCGCCGTTGCGCCGGAACAGACGAGGGCTGTCGACCAGATAGACCGGCAGATTGGCACTGGGGAGCGTCCCGGCGATCAGGGTAGCATCATCCACGCCCAGGGCTGGGCCGATCTGGGCAACAATTTTGGGGTTTTCGATCCTCAGGTAAGCCCGGGGGTAGGCGGGCATCAGAAGGCGAACATCGACTCCAAGGCGGCGAAGCGCTACGGGAAGTGCGCGGGACACATCGGCGAGGCCCCCCGTCTTGGCCAAAGGATAGGCTTCCGCCGTTACGAACAAGACCTGCATCTATGCCCCTTGCGGCCGGCATATCTTAACCGCCTGCCGCCCCCGTATTGGTTCGGAAACTATAAAACCATAATCTGGTAAAACTCTTATTACCGTATCGAATCAAATGTCCCAGATAACCTATCCTGAATTTCACTAATTTCCGTATCAATTCAATGGATACTAAACAACGCGGATCCGAATGGACCATGACAGACGCAGCAAAAGTTGCAGCAGGAAACAAAATGGATCGTCCTGAGCGTATCGGACAACGCGACAAGCGTATTGCCTCCATTGTGACCGGTGACGATCGCGATCCCTTCTCCTATTTGGGCATGCATCAGGACGCCGGCACCGGTGTTGTGACGGTGCGCGTCTTCCATCCGGGTGCCACCAGCGTTGAGGTTTTGAATCATTCCACTGGAGAACCGGTGGCAAAGCTCGCGCGCGTGCATGAAGCGGGTCTCTATGCCGGCAGCGCGGGCAAAGAGATGGTCGCTTATCGCTTGCGCATTGCCGGCGAAGGCTGGAGCTTCGATATCGAGGATCCCTATCGCTTCGGTCCGCTACTGGGCGAGCTCGATCTCTATCTGCACGCCGAAGGCAACTTCCACCGCAGTTTCGAAAAAATGGGCGCTCATCCCGCCGTCAAGGAGGGTGTTGACGGAACCACCTTCGCCGTTTGGGCACCGAGTGCGCGCCGCGTCAGTGTGGTCGGTGACTTCAACGGTTGGGACGGGCGGTTTCATGTCATGCGCCTTCATCCCGGCGCCGGCATCTGGGAAATCTTCCTGCCCGGCGTCGGTCCGGGTGCCGCCTACAAATTTGAGATCAAGACCCAGAGCGGCGCCATCCTGCTTAAGGCCGATCCCTTTGCCTTCCAGGCCGAACTACCGCCCAAGACGGCTTCGGTTGTTTGCGCCGATGCGCGCAGTGGTGTCGCGCGCGAAGAGGTCGGCAAGGGCCCCAAGGCCGATCGCCGTTCGCCGGTCTCGATCTACGAAGTGCATCTAGGGTCGTGGCGGCGCGTCACTGAAGAGGGCAACCGTTCGCTCACCTATCGCGAGTTGGCCGACACGCTGGTGCCTTATGTGAAAGACTTGGGCTTCACCCATATCGAATTGATGCCGATCAACGAGCATCCGTTCGGCGGCTCCTGGGGCTATCAGCCGACGGCCCTGTTTGCGCCGACCTCGCGCTACGGTTCGCCGGAGGATTTCCGCCATTTTGTGCATGCCTGCCACGAGGCCGGCATCGGCGTTCTGCTCGATTGGGCTGCCGGGCACTTCCCGTCGGATGCCCACGGCCTGCACACCTTCGACGGCACCTCTCTTTATGAACATGCCGATCCGAAAGAGGGCTTTCACCCCGACTGGAACAGCTACATCTACAATTTCGGCCGTAATGAAGTGCGCGGTTTCCTGTTGTCGAATGCACTGTTCTGGATGGCGCGCTTTGGGCTCGACGGGTTGCGCGTCGATGCGGTGGCCTCGATGCTCTACCGCAACTACAGCCGCAAGGACGGCGAGTGGGTGCCCAACATTCACGGCGGCGTCGAAAACCTCGAAGCCATCGATTTTCTGCGCCGCATGAACGAGCTGGTCTATGCCGACAACCCGGAGGCGATCACCATTGCCGAGGAATCGACGGCTTGGCCGATGGTCTCGCGCCCGGTTTGGCTCGGTGGCCTCGGCTTCGGCTACAAATGGAACATGGGCTGGATGCACGACACCCTGCAGTACATGTCGCGGGAGCCGATTCACCGGAAATTCCATCACAACAATCTCACCTTCGGATTGCTGTACGCCTTCACCGAGAATTTCATCCTGCCGCTCAGCCACGATGAAGTGGTGCATGGCAAGGGCTCGCTGCTCAACAAGATGCCGGGCGACCTGTGGCAGAAATTCGCCAACCTCAGGGCCTACTACACCTTCATGTACACGATGCCCGGCAAGAAGCTCCTGTTCATGGGCGCCGAGATCGGTCAGTGGGACGAATGGAACCATGACGGCAGTCTCGACTGGCACCTGCTTCAGTATAAGGAGCATGCCGGCCTCAAAAATGCGCTTAAGGACCTCAACTGGCTTTATCGTACGCGCACGGCGTTGCATGCCCGCGATTGCGAGCCGGAAGGATTCTCCTGGATCGACTGCAACGACACCGAAGCGAGCGTGATCACTTACATCCGTCGTGGCGCCGATCCCGACGACTTTGTCGTGGTGGTGTGCAACTTCACGCCGGTGGTGCGGCGCGACTATCGCATCGGCGTGCCGAAGAGCGGGCGCTACTACGAGGCGTTCAATTCCGATTCCGCATTCTACGGCGGCAGCAATGTCGGTAACGGCGATGGAATCCAGACGCGCGGGGAACCGCTGCATGGCCAGCCGGATTCGATTTCCGTCACTTTGCCGCCGCTCGGGGCCTTCGTGCTGGTGCCGGAAGGCCGTTAAAAGGGACTGGGATCGTGACTTCAGGATTGCGGCTCAGCCAAGGTCGCCCCTTTCCGTTGGGCGCAAGCCCTGACGGCGATGGCGTGAATTTTGCGCTCTTCTCAGCCAATGCGACACGCGTCGAGCTTTGCCTGTTCGACGACCAGGAACGGGAGACCGGCCGCGTCGATCTGCCGGAAAAGTCGGAAGATGTCTGGTTCGGCTATCTTGCTGGCGCCAAACCCGGCCAGCTTTACGGCTATCGCGTCTATGGCCCGTACGAACCCTTGAGCGGGCACCGCTTCAATCCCAACAAGCTTCTGATTGATCCCTATGCCAAGGAGCTGACGCGGCCGATCGCCTACGATCCACTCCATTGCGGCTTTGATCCCGCCGATCAGCGCTACGATCTGTCCTTCGATACCCGCGATTCCGCATCCGCCGTTCCCAAATGCCGCGTGCTGACGGACGATTTCGATTGGACTGGCGATCAGCACCTGCGGACGCCGCGCTCGCACTCGATTATCTACGAACTGCATCTGCGCGGCTTCACCATGCGCCATCCGGACATCGATCCGTTTGTGCGCGGTACCGCGGCCGCATTATGCTCGCCCGAGGTGATCGGCTATGTGCGCGATCTCGGCGTCACCGCCATCGAGTTGTTGCCGATCCACCCCTTCACCACCACCTCGGTGCAGGCCGAATACGGCCTCAAGGAATATTGGGGCTACAACTCGGTGAACTTCTTCGCCGTTGAGCCGCGCTATCTGGCGTCCGGCGGCGTTGCCGAGTTCCGCAAAATGGTGCGGGCCTATCACGACGCCGGTATCGAGGTGATCCTCGACGTGGTGTTCAATCATTCCGGCGAAGGCAACGAACTCGGCCCAACGCTGTCGTTCCGCGGTATCGACAACGCCTCCTATTATTTGCTCGCCGACAACAAGAGCCGCTACCGCGACATGACCGGCACCGGCAATACGCTGAACCTTGCCCATCCGCGCGTGTTGCAGATGATGATGGATAGCCTGCGCTATTTTGTTGAGCACATGCATGTCGACGGTTTTCGCTTTGACCTGGCGGTAAGCCTGGCGCGCGACGACGGCGAGTTTGATCCCAAGGCGGCGCTGTTTGCCTGCGTGTTGCAAGACCCGGTTCTGGTCAAAACCAAGATGATCGCCGAGCCGTGGGACCTCGGTCCCGGCGGCTATCGTCTCGGCGGGTTTCCGCCACGCTGGAGCGAATGGAACGACCGCTTCCGCAACGACGTGCGCCGGTTCTGGCGCGGCGATGCGCGGGTCGGCGATCTGGCGGCGCGCTTGGCTGGCTCCAGCGATGTCTTCGGTCCCAATCTGCGCCGGCCGACCGCGGGCATCAATTTCATCACCGCGCACGACGGCTTCACGCTGGAAGATCTGGTCAGCTACAATTTCAAGCACAATGCTGCCAATCGTGAGAACAACCGCGACGGTACCGACGAGAACTTTTCCTGGAACAGCGGCGTCGAAGGTCCCACCTCCGATCTCGGCATCGGCACGCGGCGCGAACGCCAAAAGCGCAACTTGCTCGCCACGCTGCTGCTTAGCCAGGGTATGCCGATGCTGCTCGCCGGTGACGAGTTCGGCCGCACCCAAGGGGGCAACAACAACGCCTATTGCCAGGACAACGAAGTAAGTTGGGTCGATTGGGCGAGGCTCGAGGAAAATCGCGATCTCGTCGCTTTTGTGCGGCTGCTGATCCGGTTGCGTCTCGAACATCCGGTGTTCCGCCGCTCCGCCTTCTTCCTCGGCGATCCCGTCGATGGCAGCGAGGTGAAGGATATCGTCTGGCTGACGTCCGAAGGCCAGGAAATGAAGGACGCCGACTGGCACCGCCCGAACAGCAAGGTTTTGGGCGTGCGCTATGCCGCCACTGCGGAAATGGACGTCAAGACCTACACAAGGCGGCTCGATCCGCACTCGTTCCTCCTGCTCGTTAATGCCGGGGAGGAACCCGTTAACTTTGTTCTGCCTAAAATTCCGTTCGACAAGCGCTGGCACTGGATTCTGGACACGGCAGTGGCGGACGGCGAGGCGTCCGGGCGGTTTGCGGCCGGGACGGTGTTCCATCTGGCAGCGCATGCATTGGCCCTGTTCGAAGGCGATGTCTGAAATGGATGCCGACAACGTCCGTAAGCTTGCCGATGCTGCTGGCATCGAAACCCATTATTGGGACAATCACGGCAACCGGCATGACGCCAGCCACGAAACCATCTGCGGTCTCTTGGAGGCCTTCGGCATTGCGGCCGCGACCGACGCTGAGGTCTGGGCTAGTCTCACCGCCTTCTGGCGGGCGCCGTGGATGCAGCTTCTTTCGCCGGTGTTGGCGCTGAGGCAAGACGAACCGGTCGCGATTCCGTTGCGCGCCTGGGAAGAAAACAGTCAGCGCATCATCCAATGGCACCTTGTTCTCGAAGACGGCACAAGGCGCACCGGCACTTGCCGTCTTAGCGACCTTATCCACGACGACATCGCTTATTTCGACAACCGCCGCATCTTCCAGCATCGCTTGCCGCTCGACTCTTTGCCGTGCGGCTATCACACGTTCCGCGTCGAGGGCGAGGAGGCGGCGACCCGCCTGATCGTGGCGCCGCGCCGTTGCTTTATGCCGGAGGGGTTGACGCGCGCCTGGGGGCTGATGGTTCAGCTCTACGCCCTCAAATCGCAGGGCGATTGGGGCATCGGCGATTTTTCGGCGTTGCAGGGGCTGGTCGATCAGGTGGCGGCGGCGGGCGGAGCGGCCATCGGGCTCAATCCGCTACATGCGCTGTTCCTGAACCTGCCGGAGAACGCCAGCCCTTATTCGCCGTGCTCGCGCCTGTTCCGCAATCCACTTTATCTCGACGTCACCGCAGTTCCCGATTTCGCCGAATGCGCTGAAGCGCAGGCGCTGGCCGCCAGTGCCGAATTCGGCCGCGAGATCGAATCCGCGCACGCCAACGCGTTCGTCGCCTATCGCGCCGTGGCGTCGTTGAAGCTGGCGGTCCTCGAACTGCTCTACACCAATTTCCGGGCCACCCATCTGACGGCCAACACCGGACGCGGCATTGCCTTCCGCAGCTTCGTCGCCGAAAAGGGGCACCAGCTCGAAGACTTCGCCACCTTCCAGGCGCTGTCCGAGCATTACGGGCCGCTCGACTGGTCTCAGTGGGCGCCGCAGCACCGTGACGCCAAATCGGAAGCCGTAGTGGCATTCCGCACCACGCGCGCCGACCGCATCGGCTTCTATCAGTACCTGCAATGGTGCTGCGACGAACAATTTTCCGTTGCCGCCGGACGGGCGAAGGCGCGCGGCATGGCGGTCGGGCTCTACAACGATCTTGCCGTCAGTGTCGATGCCTCGAGTGCCGATTATTGGATGCATAGCCAGCAATTTGCCGGTGGCGCGCGGGTGGGTGCTCCGCCCGATCCGTTCAATGAAATGGGCCAGGATTGGGGTTTGGTGCCGCTCAATCCGATCCGCCTGCGCGAGACTGGTTACGCCTATTACCGCGAGATCCTTGCCGCCAACATGCGCCACGCTGGCGCCTTGCGCATCGACCATGTGATGGGGCTGACGCGGCTTTATCTCATTCCGCACGGCGCGAGGCCAACCGAAGGCGCCTATGTCCGTTTTCCGCTCGACGATCTCATCGCCGTTGCCACGCTCGAGAGCCAGCGCAATCAGTGCATGATCATCGGCGAGGACCTCGGCACTGTGCCGGAAGGCTTCCGCGAAAAACTGGCCGCGGCGAACATCTTGTCCAGCCGTGTGCTCTATTTCGAGCGCGGGCAGGCGGGCTACAAGCCGTCAGCCGATTATCCGCGGCTGGCCGCGGTGTCGGTGTCGACCCATGATCTCGCCACCCTCGGCGGTTTCTGGCAGGGCGAAGATTTGGCGGCCAAGGCGCGCCTCGGCCTGTTCAAGACCCCGGACGAGGAAGCTGCCGCCCACGCCGGCCGCATCGAGGACAAGCGTCAGCTCTTGGCAGCGCTTGCCGCCGAAAAGCTCCTGCCGTCAGGCGTTACGCCGGCCGATGCCGGCCATCTGGCCTGGTCGGTAGAATTGACAGCGGCGGTGCATGCCTATCTGTCCCGGTCGCCTTCGACGTTGATGATGGTGCAGCTCGACGACCTCGTCGGCCAGACCCATCAGGCCAATCTGCCGGGCTCGGTCACCGAATACCCCAACTGGCGCCGCCGTCTGGTGCGGGCGCTTGAGGATCTCGGCGCCGATCCCGCGTTCCTGGCGGCCCTGGCCGGGATTGCGGCTGGACGGGTGTAGCCGACGCGTTGCGGGCCCTGACGATTGTTTCTACATTCCCTCTCGCTTGGTCAGCAGGAGATTCGTCATGGAAGGTCTGGAACGGATCGTGCGTGAGCATACCTTCTTCGCCGGCATGAAGCAGGACTACACCGACATCGTGACGGGCTGCGCCAAGAACGTGCGCTTCGAACCCGGCGATTATCTCTTCCATGAAGGCGAGACGGCCGATCAGCTTTATCTGGTGCGCTCGGGGCGCGTGGCGCTGGAGATCGATACCAACGCAGGGCCGGTGACGATCCAGACTGTCGGGGAAAGCGATATCGTCGGCGCCTCCTGGCTGGTGCCGCCTTACCGGCGCGGATTGTCGGCCAAAGCGCTGGAACTGACCCGCGCCATCGCGCTCGACGCCGCCTGCCTGCGCGGCAAGTGCGAGGACAACCACGACCTCGGCTACGAGATGATGAAGCGCTTCATGCCGATCCTGATCCAGCGCCTGCGCGCCGCCCGGCTGCATATTCTGGATGATCGCTGCAACGACTGACGCTTCCTCGTTCGTGCGGCCGCGAAGCACCACCCATAACCAAAAGCACAAAGAAAAACGCCGGCCCGTCGTGAGACGAACCGGCGCTGGAGAGTTCTAGGCGGAAATTTACAGGCCGTGCTTGGCGCGGCTCTCGGCTTCCTGCACCTTGAACTGATTGAAGCGGGGCAGGAACTTGTCCCAATCGATGATGTGCGCGTCGAGTTCCGGCCCGTCGATGCAAGCGTGCTTGCGCACCATCTTGCCGTCGATGATGACCGGCACCATGCAGGCGCCGCACATGCCGGTGGCGTCCACCATGATCGAGTTGAGGCTGACCACAGTCGGGACTTCGTACTTCTTCGTCAGTTCCGACACGGCCTTCATCATCAGCGGCGGGCCGATGGCGATGACTTCGGCGACCTTGCGGCCCTTCGAGGTCTTGCCGTCGTCCATCATCGCTTGCAGCGGCGTCGTGACAAAGCCCTTCATGCCGAAGGTACCGTCATTGGTGCAATAGATGACGTCGAGCTGATCGCCGAATTCGGCCTTCAGGGCATCAACCCGCTCGCCTTCGCCGATCCAGAACAACGCGTCCTTGGTGCGGTAACCGGCAATCAGGGTGACGTGATTGCCGAGCTTCAGATGCGCACGAGCAATCGGGAAGACCGGCGGCAGGCCCAAGCCGCCAGCGCAGAACACGACCGTCTCATTGGCGGCGTATTTGTGCAGGTGAGAGGCCTGACCCAAAGGACCGGCAATGCCTTCCAACGATTCACCGACCTTCATCTTGTTGATCAGGATGGAGCTGGTGCCCATACCCTGAATAACCAGATCGATGGTGCCGGCTTTGGCGTTCCAGTCGGCTAGCGTCAGCGGGATCAGTTCACCTTTGGGATTGGACAGCACGCGGACGAACTGACCGGCTTTGGCCGACTTGGCCACCATTGGCGCCTTGACCGTGATTTCGACGATACCAACGGCGATATCGCGGCGGCCGACGATGGTGTATTTGGTCTGCGCCTTTGTCGTGTAGGCTCCGGCCCTTGCGACCAGATCCTTGATCTCAGCCGCCGTGAACGGGTTTTCCGCGGCGATCTGAATGGCGGCGGATTTGCCGTCACCTGCCGCATTGACCGCAGTGGAGCCGCCGCGGGTGGCATCGCCGCCCGAGTAGACATCCTTCAGCGTCGTTTCCGCGCCATTCTCAACGACCAGCGTGCCCCACTTCGAAGTTTTGATGCGGGGTTCGCTGTCTTTGATGATCGGGTTGGAGTCGTTGCCCAGCGCCATGATCACGAGATCAACCGGGATGGTCTCGGTCTTGCCCGTGGGCACCGGCTTGCGACGGCCCGAAGCATCGGGAGCGCCAAGTTCCATGATGTCGAGCTTGGCATGGCAGACCTTGCTATCGCCACCACTGATGAACTCGGTTGGTCCCCGCAAGACCGACAGAGCGATGCCTTCCTCAAGCGCGTGCGCCAGTTCTTCGACGCGCGCCGGCATCTCTTTTTTGGTCCGGCGGTAGACGATGGTGACGTTCCCGCCCAGCCGCTTGGACGTGCGCGCCGCATCCATCGCGGTGTTGCCACCGCCGATGATGATGACGTTCTTGTCCTTCACGATGGGAAGTGGGGTCTCGTAGTCGTCCATCCGCGCCTGCATGAGATTGACGCGGGTGAGGAACTCATTGGCGCTCATCACGCCGTTGAGGTGCTCGCCCGGGATGTTCATGAAGCGCGGCAGGCCGGCGCCGGTGCCGACAAATATCTTATAAAAACCGGCGTCCTTGAGGTCTTGCAGGGTGGCCGTCTTGCCGACGACGAAGTTCTTGACGAACTTGCCGCCGAGCCGGTTGATCTTGCCGACCACGTTGTCGATCAGCGCATTGGGCAGACGGAATTCGGGAATTCCGTAGCGCAGCACGCCGCCGAGATCGTGGAAGGCTTCGAACACCGTGACCGGATAACCTTCGACCGAGAGCAGATAGGCGTTGATCAGGCCGGCAGGACCGGAACCGACCACCGCGATTGGCGGCTTCTCGGCGCGGACCCACGGCGTGAGGTAGTCTTTCCACTCGGCCTCGTCGATGCCGTTCTGCTCTTCCTCGAGCCGCTGCCGTTCGGGCAGGTACCATTCGATCTGGCCGATTTCGATCGGCCGGCCCGTAATGTTACAGACGCCTTGGCACTGATGCTCTTGCGGGCAGACGCGGCCAGTGACGTTCGGCAGCGGGTTGAGCCCCTCGATCAATTTAAGGGCGTCTTTCACCTTGCCCTGACCGAGAAGGTTGATCATCTCCGGAACGTGGATGACCAACGGGCAGCCACCCTTTTTTTTGCCATTGATGATGTTGCCGAGTTCACAGGGACGGTCCT
Organism: Alphaproteobacteria bacterium UBA1301; assembly: GCA_002307725.1. Taxonomy (GTDB): domain Bacteria; phylum Pseudomonadota; class Alphaproteobacteria; order Micropepsales; family Micropepsaceae; genus Rhizomicrobium. The sequence goes on from DBUB01000002.1 coordinate 559,652, forward strand.
GGCACTGCTTGTCGCGCAGCACTTCGAGCCAGACGAACAGGTCGACCTCGCGCATGGAGTAACCCAATGCGCGATAGCCGAGATAGCCCGTGGTAACGAGTTCGAAGTCGTGATTGCGCTCATCCGCCGGACGAACGTACGGGTGGATGAAGTTCGCGCTCGGCCAGTCCTTCGACAGACCCTTGAACATCGGGTAGCGGTCGCCAAGGTGCTTGTCGATTGCTTCGATGAACTTACGCTTGAACTTGAGCGGTGCCGCCCAAATGAAGCGCTGCAGGATCGTCGACATGTCGTCGCCGCGCAAGAGGACGTTCCACAGCGCCTTGGTGAAGTCGGCGCCGAGTTCGGCCTGCTTGAACTCCCATGCGATCGCTGCGGTGCCGTCTTGGATGAAGACCTGACGCAGCGACTTGGGGTCGTTGAGGAGACGTTTACGCAAAAGTTGAAGTTGTTTCTGGAAGACCTGGAAGGCTTCCGTGCCTTCCAGTTCTCCGATTTCAGCTTCCGTCGTGTCGAGGGCGTTCGCTACCTGACGGTAACGCGCGAGGTCCTCGCCGACATTGTCTTTGATTACCTCACTGCTCATGAATGATCTCCGCGTCGCAATTGGCGACAACACGCGCCGCCTTGCTCTTCAGTTCCGCCGTCACAGCCACCTTGGCCGCCGCGCCCGGAATCATGTGCGCGACGTCTTTCGGCGAACCGTTGACGACGATTTTGGTCTTCTCGAACAATTCGGGCAGTTGCGTGTAGCAGGTCTTGCAGTTGGTGCACTTGGAGTTGTCTTCGTCCATCGTCACCGCACCGCCGCCGTTTGAAGCCGCTGCCGCAGCCGGAGCCGCCGCAGGTGCCGCACCGCCGAGTGCAATGCCGATACCGCTCGCCGCCGGAGCCTTGGACGAGGCCGCCAGTTCGCTCATCGCACGTGCGATGGAGTCGATGGCGTTCTCGCGGCTGTCGACCGCTTCCTTGTACTGGGACTGCAGCCCTTCGAGTTCAGCCTTGTGGCTGGCGTCGATCTCCTGGATGTCGATGCCGGCCAGGTACTGCAAGGTCCGCCAATATTTGCGGCGTTCCTCGACCAGATGGACCAGCGTTTCCGACACCTGGAGCTTGACTAGGGCCTTCTTGTCGTTGGTGGCATAGACGAACGGCACCTTGCCACCCCGTTCGCCCACCGGGAGCGCCACGTAGTCGGCGATCGGCAGGGCGTCGGCATCGGCCGCCAGCTTCTTGAACTGCTTCTTGAAGCGGGTTTCGCCCCGCGCGAAGTCGGCAGGCGTGAACGGCAGTTCCAAGAGTTTGGTCTCGCCGTTTTCGACGTGCTCGATGGTGAAGGTCGCCCAGTCCTTGGTCAGTTCCGGGTTGCCTTCGAGGCTGAAGCGGCTGTGCAGATCCGTGCCCTTGCTCGGGTCATGGACGAACAGCGGGCTGATGCGGCTGTCGACCGACAGGCGCGCATGCTCCGACGAGGCGTTGTCCGCAATACCCTGCTCACCCTGGCACGGCGTATAGACGTCGAGGAGGGCGGGCGAGTCGTTGTGGTTGATGTAGCCGATCAACGCCTTCAGGAAGTGACCCTGAACCGCGGTGTTCGACTGAACCACATAGACGTTGGGATGGAACGCGGCGATCAAGCCAAGTTCCTTGCGGCTGTCCTGCTTGCCCGAATGGGCAGCACCGAAGCGCGCCAAGTCGGAGTCTTGACCCGTCATCGAGGCCGTGGACGCCTGACCGCCGGTGTTCGAATAGGCACCGGTGTTCAGAACCACAGCTTTGATCGGGGTCGTGGTCGACATGATACGCGACAGGGCGCCGAAGCCGATGTCGTAGGTGGCACCGTCGCCGCCGATGCAGAACACGGTCGGCATCAACGCCAGTTCTTCCTGGGTAAAGTTCGCCCAGGCAAAGGTCCTGAACTGCTTGTCGTGGACGGCCGGATCGTACTCGTCATCGAGTTCGAGCTTGGCGGTACGAAGGGCGATGATGTCTCCCACCGTTTCCGCCGCAATGCCTTCGAAGATGCCCTTGGCGACCGCCGGGTGATCCTGGAACAGGCTGTTCACCCATGGCGTGTTGTAGGGGTTGAACGGGAAGGTCGAGGCATACACGCTCGAGCAACCCGTGGCGTTGGCGATCACCGCCGCGGCCGGACCCTTGCCGCTCGGGCCGGACTCTTGGTTGAAGAGCCGTGTCTCGAGAGTCTTGATGGTCTTTGCGATGCGCTCCTTGCGCGCCGCATCGGCCACAGTGGCCGCTTTGGCGGTGAGCTTCTCGATCAGAGCTTCAAGCTCCTTGATGTGCGTCTTGCGGCGCGCATCGTGGACGGCGTTGTTGGCACTGGTGACGAGGCGGAGTGCCGTCACTTCGCCGCAACCGCGGCAGCCGCCATGGCCGCCTGTCGTGGCGTAGTAGTTGTTGCGGTCCAGCATGAAGCGCTTGATGTCGCCATCGGGACCGGTCGCACCGTCGAAGAAGCGAGCCGGTGTATTGGCCGTACGGCTGAGGAACTCGAAGCGCGACTGCAGGGTGTCGAGCAACTCGTTGTCCTGTTCGCGTTTGACCAGGGCACCGCCGCCGCAGACCTCGATGCATTCCAAACAGCCCGAGCACTTCCACGGATCGACCGTCGCGGAGTAGAGACCGCCCGAACCCGGGTTGGTCTTTTCCATGGCGTCGAAGAACGGACGCGTGCGGGCGACCGGGAACACCGACAGAGCAGCGGCAAGCTTGCCGATGTTCTTCTTGAGGATGGCGTTGTCGCCGGCGACCGCTTCGGCGGCCCCTGCAACGACGTCGGTGAGTGCCGGCGAGTTCTTGACCGCGCGATAAGCGGCGCGGACGGCGTCGGCCAGCGTCGGGATCACAGCCTTGACGGCTTCGATCTGCGCCGGGGCGAGATCGAGCTGTGCAGCGGCAACACTGAGCAGGTCGCGAATGTCGTGAACCGTGTTCGGGATCGCGGCATCGGGGCAGACGAGTGTGCATTCCATGCAGCCCGTGCACAGTTCCGGCTTGTATTCCGGCACCGTGCGGCGGAACAGACCCTTGTCCTTGTTGGCGGCCGTACCGGAGGGCATGAACTGGCCGGTGCCGGGAAGGACCGGGGACTCGCTGATGGTACCGTCGCGGAACGGTTTGGCGACCATTTCGTCGAAGTAGTCGGCATCGAGGAAGTTGGCCGTGGCATCCGGACGGGTCAGACGGCACATTCCGGCGGAAAGTGCGTTAGTCTTGTCGGAGGTCTTCGGCACTTCCTTGTCGGCCGCGACGAATTCCGGCGCGCTGTAGTCGACCTTAACGGTCGCCGCAAAGGCTTCCTTGATGACGGTGAGGTTGCCTTCGACAACCGCAGCACCCTTGGCACCGAACTTGTGCTGGAGGTCCTTGCGGATCTTGTCCAGCATGACGTCATGCGAGGCGCCGCCGACGATGCGGTCGACGTGGCCGCAGATGGCGCCGATGAAGGCGATGCCCATCATGCGGGTTTCGAGTTCCGGCGTCGGCGCGTGCGGTTTGGCAACCTTGAAGCCGTCCAGGATGAAGAACTTGATCTTCTTGTCGCGGATGGTCTTGCGCGCGGTCAGCGGAAGTTCTTTCCAGACTTCGAGCGGATCATGCGCGGACTGCATGATGAAGGTGCCGCCCTCGACGACGCCCTTCAACGGATTGGTATGGGCGAACACCTTGTGGTCCGGCGACACGACGATTTCGACGTCTTCGATTTCGGCGTTCGACTGCAGCACCGCTTCGGGCGACAGCGTGATGTAGTAGTTGGTCGGCGCGCCCGACTTTTCCGAGCCGTATTTCGGCGAGGCCTTGGAGTGCAATTCGAGAACGTTGGCCAGGATGTCGGTGAGAAGCTTGCCGGTGGCCATCGTGCCGTAGCCGCCCACGGAGTGGAAACGGATGCGGAAGGCGCCCTTCGGGAGCAGCGTCGGGTTGGTTTCGGTGTCGAGACCCATCAGTTCGGTCTCGGGATAGGCCGCCCTCAGCTTGGCCTGGAGTTCGGCCATACGCGGGCTGGGGTTCTTGGAGAAGAACTGGCTGCCGAGATAGACCAGCGGCGCGTTCTTGGATTCCATGTTCTTGTAAGCGGCGATCACGTGACGCGGCTGCAGGTCATGGGCGCCAAGGCCGAAGATGGCCGTGGTCAGCTTGGGCAGCTTGTCGAGCGCCGGGATGCCTTCGTTGTGGCCGCCCTGGGCATTGGCGATGCCTTTGAGCAGGGCCGTATTCACGAAGGTGGTCAGCGCGGTGACGTCGGAGCGTTCGAGGATTGTGACGGCCTTCTTGCCCTTCAGCGCCGCAACGACTTCGGCTTCCGGGAACGGCTGCAGCAGCTTGATGCTGATGACGCCGACCTTCTTGCCCTGGCCGCGCAGGTATTTGCAGGCCGCAAGCGCGTCGTCGGTGACCGAGCCCATGCCGAGCAGCACGGTTTCGGCGTCGTCGCAGAAGTAGGTCTTGATCGGGGCATAGTCACGGCCGGTGAGCTTGGAGTATTCGGCCATCGCCTCGCGCACGAACTTCGGCACGTCGCGCACGAAGTGGGTACGGTGATCGGCGGAACCGGCCTGGAAGTCGGGCTGGTTCTGCACCGGGCCGGTCAGGCCGGGATTGTTGACGTCGACGAGCGCGGGAACGCGCTGGCGGGTACCCTTCTCATAAGCATTCTGCCACTGGCGCTTGAAGGCACCGGTGAGTTCTTCGGGGACGAGGTCGGCCGTCTTGGCGATGAGTTTGCCGTCGTTGTCCTTCTCGATCGCAGCGGCGTTCTTGTCGAGGAATTCGACCAGCTTCTTGTAGCTGTCGGGTGCAAAGTCGCCTTCGTGGCTGGCGAGATAACGCTTGAGCTGATAGACGCGGCCTTTGGCGCCGAACAGCATTTCCTGCGCCACGGTCGGGCAGGGGATGCGGCCGGACGGATCGCCCAAGAACTCTTTCAGAAGTTCCTTCTCGGGCATCAGCGTCTCGGACAGCATGTGCGAGGTGGTGAAGCCGTCCATCGCGTTGGCGACGGGGATCAGGCTCATCGCGCTGACCTTGTAGGAGATCGCGGCGAGGTCGGCAGCTTCCTGTGGGTTGGAGCCGAACAGGATCGTGTAGCCCGAGGTCAGCAGCGCATAGACGTCGTCATGGCCGGCCATGACGTTCAGCGAATGCTTGGAGACGACGCGAGCTGCCACCTGCAAAACAAAACCGCCGGCGCGGTGGCCGACCGTGACGTAGTGCGATTCGATGCCGTACAGGATGCCTTGGCTCGACGAGGCGTTGGAGATGTACTTGCCGCCTGTCAGAGTGGCGCCGAGGGCGCCGGACTGGGCGGAGTGTTCGCCTTCGGGCTCGAAGAAGAAGGGATGCTTGCCCCAGACGTTCAAACCGCCTTGGGCCCGGAAGGCTTCGTAGAGTTCGGAAATTTCCGTGGACGGAGTGATCGGATACCCGATAACGCCGCCGCACACATTGCCCATCACTTCGGCTACCGCGCCGTTACCGTGGATTACCGTAGGAATACCAGGATATTTTACGTTCATCTTTATCCGCCCGTTGTTGTTTGCGTCAGTATTGCGCCGGTTTGGCGCACTCTTTTTGTTGGCTAAGGCCGCACCTATGCGAAATCGCGAGAATGCGCTTCGCAATTAGCATTCTGACAACGCCCCCGAACATGATTTGAATCAAGTTTCCTCCCGGGACGCCGACGCTTTTACTTGTACGGCCGAGGGTGCGCATAAACCTGTCCGGATTATTCGCAATGCTACGTATTCACGCAGCGGTGAGGCGCAAAGGCGCACCGGATTGCTCCGTCACCTAAGCGTCATTGGTTGGGGCGCGAATAGCCCCTTGCGCGGCAGAAAATGGCACGAATGTGACCTGTTGGAAGGTTCTGTAAGTGTGCTTCATTCGCATTATATTCCGCGAAAGTGCATAATTGCTGAGCAGTTGTCCTGCGTGAAAGAAACGGTGGCGAGGTCATCGCCATCACCGCCACTCCCGGTCACCGGCAGCCGTCATTTTCTACGCCTGCGGCGCGAATTTGAGGGGGATGCAGGCTGTGGTTTGCGCCTCCGTTTTGGATTCGGCCGCCGGAGCGACACGATAAGCTGCCGCAATGACCAGCTCGTCGCGCTCGCGCCACAAAGTGAGGCCGCGTTCCCGTGCAACAGTACTGCGCCGCAACTGACTAACGCGTAGTTTCTGTTTCGGTGTGCCTTCGCGAAAAATCACTCGGATCAAGGTACCCATCGCGGCTCACGAGCGCTGTTATGTTTTGCGGCAGGATGAAGCGCCAACCCCTCCGCGTACGCCATGCGGATTGGTACTTATTACGTGACGATATGCGGGTATGTGCTAATGCGCGTTTGGTCGCAGGGCGTGGTTTGTGTCAAAACTGCGGCATTATGTGCAAACAATTGATAACGGCCGCCTCAAAGGATTCGAACCGGTGGAAGGAAAATCAACAATGACCGCGAAGTCCTGGCTCGCTTTGCTATGCGGATGGCTGTTGCTCGTTGGCGTAGCGGAGGCTGACCCCAGCGGCGGCGGCAGCTCGGCCATCTATCCGGTGATGAGTCTGTGGGCGCAGGATTACAAGCTGCGTTCCGGAGTCGCAGTGAACTATCAGCCGATCGGATCGGGCGGCGGCATCCGCCAGTCGCTGTCGCGCACGATCGATTTCGGCAACACCGACATACCACTTGCGGCCGCTGATCTTGCGCGCGGCAAGCTGGTGCAGTTTCCGGTCATCTTCATCGCCATCGTGCCGGTGGTGAATCTGCCGGGCGTGGCGCCGGGCGCCCTCACCCTCGACGGACCGACGCTGGCAGATATCTATCTCGGCAAGATCACGCGTTGGGATGCGCCTCAGATCGCGCATCTCAATCCAGGAATGCGTTTGCCAAAAATACCCGTCATTGTGGTGCACCGCTCGGATGCGTCCGGCACGACGTGGCATTTCACGTCCTATCTGGCGGCGGCCAATGCCGGTTGGAAGCGCGCCGCGGGCATTGGGACGGCGGTGGCCTGGCCGATTGGCTCGGCCGCCCAGGGCAATGCCGGGGTTGTGACGGTGCTGGAGCGTACCAAAGGGGCGATCGGCTATGTCGAATACGCCTACGCCCAGCAGAGCCACCTCACCTTCGCCAGCCTCGTCAACCGCGAGGGTACACGCGTGGCGCCTAGCATGATCTCGTTCCGGGCCGCCGCGGCGGTCGCCGATTTCCGCAATCGTCTGTCGCCGATCCCCGCCAATCCGCCGGGGCAGGCGAGTTGGCCACTGACCGCCGCCACCTACATGTTGCTGCACACCGACGCTTCGCCGGAGCTGAACCGGCAGGTCGTCCGCTTCCTCGACTACGCGCTGCATGATGGGCGGGCGCTAGCCGAGCGGTTGAGCTACGTGCCGCTGCCCGAGCCGGTGGTGGGAGAGGTGCAAGGGGTTTGGGCCAAGGAGCTGAAACTTCATCCGTGAGGCTCAGCCGTTACCATCCCCTCAGCCTATCTCGAACTTTTCCGCCCCCGGCGCTTCACACCGGGCTGGTTTGGGTTCTACGGTGCCTGCTTCATTCCCGTTTTTCGCGTTTTTGAACGGAAACCCGGTGTTCCCTTTTCCTGAAAGCGTTTTAGGAGCTTGTCCATGACTCGAGGTGCATTCGAACGGCTCGCCGCGGCAGTGCTGATTCTTTTGGCGGTTGGGGGCCCCGCCGAGGCCCGTCACCACCACCACCGCGCCACCAAGCCTGCTGCCACGGCGCCGGCGAAAGAGACCGGCGATCAGACCGTGCTCCGGGCCAAGCTTGGTAATGGATTGCGTGTAATTATTGTTCGCAACACTTTGGCGCCAGTGGTTGCGACCTCGATCAATTACCTGGCTGGCTCCGACGAGACCCCTGCGGGTTTTCCCGGCACCGCCCACGCCCTTGAGCACATGATGTTCCGCGGCAGTCCCGGCCTCTCGGCCGACCAGCTCGCCAATATCGGCGCCATGATGGGCGGCGACTTCAACGCCAACACCCGCGGCAACCTTACCCAGTATCTCTACACGGTACCGGCGGAAGACGTCGACGTAGCGCTCAATATTGAAGCCTTGCGCATGAAGGGCATCGATTCCACCGAAGCCGAATGGACCAAGGAGCGCGGCGCCATCGAGCAGGAAGTGGCGCAGGACCAGTCGGCTCCCAGCTACAAGCTGTATGAGCGCCTCCGCTCGGAACTGTTCGCCGGCACGCCCTATGAGCACGATGCGCTCGGCACCCGGCCCTCGTTCGACAAGACCACCGGCGCCGATCTCAAAGACTTCCATAAGAAGTGGTACGCGCCCAACAACGCGATCTTGGTCCTGGTCGGCAATGTCGATCCGGAAAAAACTCTGGCCAAGATTAAGGCGCTGTTCGGACCGATCCCGCGCCACGCTTTACCGGCGCGCGCGAAAATCGACTTTAAGCCAGTGAAACCGGCGATTTTCACCATCGATTCCGATTATCCCAACTACACTCGCGTCATCGCGATGCGCTTCCCCGGCCTCAAGTCGAAAGACTATCCGGCGCTGGAAGTGCTGGTGGATGTGCTGTCGAGCCGCCGTTTCGAGCTTTACGGCTTGGTCGCTCAAGGCAAAGCGCTCGGCACCGAATTTGCGCTCGAGCCGCTGGAGAAGGCGTCCATTGCCTATGCTGCGGTGAGCTATGCGCCCGGCGCCGACGGCAATGCGCTGGAAGCGCAAGTCCGCGCGATCCTTGAGAAGGTGGCGAAGGATGGCGTGTCGCCGGAACTCGTCGACGCCGCCAAGCTGCAGGAACGCCGTGCCACCGAACTGCAGAAGAACTCGATCGCCGATCTCGCGTCGGTGTGGTCCGATGCGGTGGCGCTGTACGGGCTTTCCTCGCCGGATGAAGACCTGAAGCGCATCGAGAAAGTCACGGTTGCCGACGTCAACCGCGTCGCCCGCGAATATCTCAAACTCGACGCGTCGATCTCGGGCCTGCTCCTGCCCAAGGGTTCGGGCAAGCCGGTGGCGTCCTCGGGCGGTGGCGGTGGCATGGAGAAGATCAGTCTCGGTGAGGTCAAGCCGACGGCGCTGCCCGCTTGGGCGGAGGCTGCCGTGAACCGTCTCGACATTCCTGCCACCACGCTGGCGCCGGTGGTGACCACGTTACCCAACGGCCTTCGCTTGATCGTTCAGCCCACCAAAGTGAGCGATACGATCAATGTCTACGGCCATATCCGTAACCGCGCCGAGACCGAAACCGCACCGGGCAAGGACGGTGTCACCTTCGTGCTCGGCACACTGTTCAACTTCGGCACCGAAAAACACGACCGCCTCGCGTTCGAAAAGGCGCTTGATGCCATCGGTGCCCAGGAGCGCGCCGGCACCGATTTTTCGCTGCATGTCTTGGCCGAGGATTTCGACCGCGGCGTCGAACTTCTAGCCGAGCACGAGTTGTCGCCCGCGCTGCCGCAAGCAGCGCTGACGGCGGTTCTGCCGCAACTCGCCCAGTCAGTGGAATCGCGTAACCACACGCCGGGCTATCTCGCCCAGCGCGCGATGATTGAGGCCCTGTTCCTGCCGGATGATCCGTCGCGACGCGAGGCAAGCGGGGCCACGGTGATCGGGATCAAGCGCGACGACGTGCTGGCCTATTACAAAACCGTGTTCCGTCCCGACATGACCACCATCGTGGTGATCGGCAACGTCACGCCGGAAAAGGCCAAAGAGGTGATCGAAAAGCACTTCGGTGCGTGGGTTGCGGAAGGCCCGAAACCGCCGGTCGATCTGCCGCTGCCGCCGCTCAACAAGCCAAGCATCATCGCCGTGCCCGACGATAGCCGGGTGCAGGATAATGTCCTTTTGGCGCAGAATCTGACGCTGGCACGGACCAATCCTGACTATTACGCGCTGGCGCTTGGCAATCAGGTGCTCGGCGGCGGTTTCTATTCCACTCGCTTGTCGATTGATCTGAGGAAAAACGCCGGACTGGTCTATTCGGTTGGCTCGTCGCTGTCCGCGGGGCGCACGCGCGGCAACTACTATGTGCAATACGCCAGCGATCCCGAGAACGTCGGCAAGGCCGCGGCCATCGTCGTGCAGAACCTGAAGACAATGCAGGAAAAACCTGTGCCGCAGGACGAACTCGATCGCGTCAAGGCGATGGTGCTGCGCCAGCTGCCGCTTGGCGAAGATAGCGTCGACGACATCGCCCGCGGCTTCCTTGACCGCGCCGAATACGACCTGCCGCTTGATGAACCGACGCTCGCCGCCAAGAAATACGTCGCGTTGACGGCGGCAGAAGTGCAGGCGGCCTTCGCCAAATGGATCCGCCCTGGCGATCTGGTGCGCATCACGCAAGGACCGGCGCCGAAGTAAGGCGACTGGGGAGTAGCGAATAGGGGCTTGACGGAGAAAACTGTCGAGCCCCTTTTCTATTCGCTATTCCGGCATTGTGGCGCAAACGCCACTGGAAAATTTACGATCCGCTGCCTAAGGAAATGCTCAAGGCCGAATTTAAGCGCAAGAATATGACTTACGCCGATTTGGTCGCCGCCCTGGGCAAGATCAGAATCGAGGAAGCCGAGGTCAACATCCACAACAAGATCGCCAGGGGCGGGTTTGCGGCGATGCTTCTGATCCAGTGTCTCAAGGCGGTGGGGGTGAAGGAGCTCAGGCTGTAGGCATTCCCGCAAGTTCAGCCATCAGCATGTTGCGCAGGCGGCGCAGTTCCGCCCGTAACTTTTCCCCTTCATCGAAATCTCTTTGTTCGTTCGCGTCACCAACGGCTGCACAATATTGTAGAAAGTCTCTTCGCAATTGGTTGATCCTGTTATCAACCCAGACCGGATCAACCGATTCTTCGAGGGCTTTATAGTTTGTGAGAAAGGCGCCGTCATTCTGGGCAAACGTGAAGCCGTATCGTTCTGCCCGTTCGGATAAAAACCTAACCAATCCTGCCAGTTTCAGTGCGCTTTCTGTCACGAGCTTGTTTGGTTTGGCGGCGTCAGGAAACAAGAAAAGTGGCTTCTCCCCTATTGCCTCAGCGTAACGCCGCAACTCTGCCACCGAAATTGGCAGTGTTTCGCTAATAGGGTTTATTGAATTGGGTGATGTGTCCCGAAACCCCTGAATCTCTATTTCGAAAACCGCGGCCTCCATCCCCTTGAGTGATGGGGAAAGTTTTTTCTTCAGAAGAGCCCGCCTAAGTTTTTCATATGCGAAATTTACTTCTCCAACGGCCTTCTCGACGGAGCCATCTGGTTCTCGGTCACACCAAAGAAACGCGATTTGTCCAAGTTGTAGTGGATCGAGTTCAATCCATTTGCTGAGGCTTGGCTTATCCAAACAAGCCTTGCTCTTGTGTGCTGATATTTCTTCCTGTTGTTTGGCGTAAATCCGCGAGGGTGCCAGAAACCAGAAGATGAGAAACACCAAGCCGGCCACGCCAAGTGGTCCAATAATGCAGCCAGCGACCGTCTGGGCGATCTGCTCTGTCATGGCGTCGCCTTTCGGCGCAAGCCAGCCAAGTGCAATGGCGGCACCGGCAAGAGCGGCGCCGCTACTTTTGAGATGGTCTTTCCCAAACCCTTGAAAGTCGAGAGCGGCTTTGAACAGTCTCGCTCGCTGGTATTGGAGATAATTGCGCATTCCAGATTCCTCCCACGAGTCTCCGGCCTCGCCAAGATGGCAAGGCGTGAGAACGACTCGCGGGTGGTGGGGATTTGCGCCCCTATGAGGGTGCCGCTCATAGCGTGCCCCCATGTGGGGTAAACTCGGCCGATTCTAAAGGGGTTTTACAATGATCGGACCGGCAGAACTCAGCGCGGGAATTACCAGCCTCCGCTTCGCCTTCGATATCGCTAAGGGACTGAAAGATATTGCGGATGCGACCGAGCGTAACGCGAAGATTATGGAGCTTCAGGGCGCCATCATGGACGCCCAGGCTGGTGCAATCGAGGCCCAACAAGCGCATGCGACGGACGTTAGGCACATTGCAGACCTTGAAGCAGAAATTACTCACCTTAAAACATGGGATGGCGAGAAAGAGCGCTACGAGCTTAAAGCAATTGGAAGCGGTGCCTTTGTGTATGCCCTGAAGCCAGATGTGGCGGCGGGAGAACCATCACATTGGCTTTGCCCAAACTGCTACCAGAAGCGCGAGAAGCGCATCCTCCAGGCGGACGCCCCCCCCATGTACGCCGACGACAGATACTGGAAATGTCCGGCATGTTGCGCTCGGATTACAGCCCCGTTTATGAGCGGACCAATTTTTCCTTTGGTGGGATAGTCTCATCTACCTGTACTCCCCTGAGGGAGTTGCGGGGCGGATGTAGGAATTACGCCAGCGCGCGCAAGGGCTTGACCGGAGGCGTTTGCGCCATAATACCGCGCTATTCGCTATTCGCTATTCGCTATTCGCGGACGCGCACCTTCATCCCGCTCCGCCCCGCTTCCAGCATGGCATCGACCAGGTGATGCACTTTCAGCGCTTCGCGAGCGGTGACGCGCGGTGCGCGCTTCGTTGCGATGGCGTCGAGGAAATCGGTCCAGGCGGCGAGATGCAAATCGTGCGGGAAGGCCATGGGATCGGCACCGCCGCCGCAAGTATCCAACGGCGGTGAAAATTCCTCACGGGTGCCGTCATAGAAGCGCGCCGCAAAGCCGTAGCCCGACAGCACCGCGGTGCCATTTGTACCGATGAATTCGATCTTTTCGGCATCGCCGGGATAATTGGCCGTCGTCGCTTCGATAACGCCGAGGGCGCCATTGGTGTAGCGCACCGCTGAGGCCGCGTAGTCTTCGGTTTCCATGCGATGCACCGGCGTCGTGGTCGCGAAGCCGCAAACTTCGGCCACGGGACCGGCCAAACTCAGCATCAGATCGAGAACGTGAATGCCTTGAGTGATCAGAACGCCGCCGCCGTCGCGGGCCAGCGTGCCGCGCCCCGGCTCGTCGTAATAGCTTTGCGGCCGCCACCACGGAATCCGCGTCGAGCATGACACGATCCGCCCCAGCCGCCCGCTCGCCAGCAGGGCGGCCAACTTTTCCGCCGCTGGTTTGAAGCGATGCTGCAACATCACCGCGATGGTGATGCCCGCCTTTTCGCCTGCCGCCACAATGGCCTGCGCGCGCGCCGTGGTGATGTCGAGCGGCTTTTCCAGCAGGATGTGTTTGCCGGCCGCGGCGAATTTTTCCACCAACTCCAAATGGGTGTTGGGCGGGGTCAGAATTCCCACTGCGCCAATCGACGAATCGGCGACCAGCTCCTCGATGTCGGCGGTGGTGGGGAAGGGGAACTTGGCGGCGAACGCCGCGCGCCGGGCGGCCGTAGGACTGAAAGCCACAACCGCGACGCCAAGGTCAACAAGGCTTTTGGCATGGGGCGTCACCGCCATGCCAAGACCGATCAACCCGATTTTGCTCACTTTTCTTTCATCAAGCTCATCAGGAAGCTGCGCAGCTTCGGCACCGCCCCAATCAGAAAACCAAACGCTAGGCCCCCAATCAGCACCTTGGTGGGGTTCTTGCCAATGTAGCCGAAGGCGCTTTCGCCCAGGATGCGGCCGATCTCCAGCCCAATCCGGGCGGTGGCGGGACCTTTTGCTTCCGCCTCACGGCGCGCTTTGCGCTCGGCAGCACGCGCGATCGCCGATCCGACCGCCAGGACAATCCAGGCCACAACCAGCAGGATCGCCGCTGAGGCCAGCGCCGCAAGCCACGGCGCCCATACGATTTTCAGGCCCTCATAGAGCGCCAGGCAAAGAAAGGCGCCGGTCGCAACCAGGAAGACCGCGGCGACCAATGCCGCCACGGCCACAATCGCGATGCGAATGAGCTTCGCTTGCATGAAGCTCAGCGGCGGCCAAACAACAGGCCGGCCAAAAGGCCGATGCCGAAGGCGGCAACCACAGCGGTCACTGGATCTTCGTGGATCTTCTGCTTGACGCCTTCGAACTTCTCCTTGGCGTCCGTCCAGGTGTCCTCGGCCGTCGCTTCGAGACGGGCCTTGGCTTCTTGACCACGCTGGCGCACGAGATCCGACAGGGTCTCGGCGATGTGCGTGAAGCCGGCCTTCAACTCGCCGACGTCATCCGACAGCTTCTTAACGTCTTCGTTTGCCATGGCAGTTCCATCCTAGAGTTCTGGATGCAGGAGGGTTCCACATCCGCTTGAATTCCTAATCCCTACTCTGTGGCAACATATTGCCGCAGGGCAAGCCCGTGTGGCGATTTCGTCTGTGGGTACTCGCCGTCACGCTTGGCCACTCTCATACGGGAAAATGCGGTTCAAATACAGGATGAACCGGAGTCTTACCGGCACCGGAACGGGACTATTTTGATATTGCGCAATGCGTTCAGCGCCTCCGGCTTCCACAACTGAGGCCCCCACAACAAGGGATACGCCAAGGCGCACGCCGAGGGAGCAGAGGCCATGCAGCACGCGTTGATCATCGCCCACCCCAATCCCCGTAGTTTCGTCGCCTCGCTGGCGGTGGCCTATGCGGAGGCCGCGGCGGCGCTCGGCCATAAAACAATCATGCGCGATCTCTATGGTATGGCGTTCGATCCTTGCCTGAAGGCCGATGAAATTCCGTCCGCCGCGGGCTTCGCGCCGCGGCCCGATGTGGTGGCCGAGCGCCTTCTGCTCGCCGATACCGACGTCTTCGCGCTGTTTTATCCGTTCTGGCTCAATGCGCCGCCGGCCATGCTGAAAGGCTATCTCGATCGCGTCTTCGGCTTCGGCTTTGCCTATGGAAGGGGCAACGCCGGCAATGAGCCTTTGCTGACAGGCCGCAAGCTGATCAGTTTTACGGCCTCCGGTGCGCCCTCCGAATGGGTTCGTAAGACCGGCGCCTGGGAGGCGCTGCGAACGCTGTTTGACGAACATGTGTCCGCAGTCTGCGGCTTCGCGGTTGTCGACCACGTGCATTTTGGCAGCGTGGTCCCGGGGATTCGTGGTGATGTTGTGGCACGCCACCAAGCGGCCGTGCGCGAGGCCGTGGCGAGACAATTCGGCCCACATTGAATTACTGGCAATGAAAGGGTCACAGGTTTAACAGGACCCAAATTCCAAAGAGGCGGACGCATGTCGATACGCAATCTTGATGCACTTTTTCACCCCAAGAGCATTGCTCTGATCGGTGCCAGCACGAAGCCGAAATCGGTCGGCGCTGTGTTGGCTTCCAACCTGCTCACTGGCGGCTTCAACGGCCCCATCATGCCGGTCAATCCGAAGGCGCAATCGATCAACGGCGTGCTCGCCTATAAGGACGTCGCCAGCCTGCCGATCACGCCTGATCTGGCGTGCATTGCGACTCCGCCGAAGACCATTCCGGGCATCATCGAAGATCTCGGCAAGCGCGGCACCCGCGCCGCGGTGGTGATCACCGCCGGTCTGCGCGACCAGAAGGCGCCCGACGGCAATACGATCGAGTATCACATGCTCGTCGCCGCCAAGAAGTACGGTCTTCGCATTGCCGGTCCGAACTGCATCGGCATCATCTCGACCCCGGCTGGCGTCAACGCCTCATTCGCCGAAGCCAAGCCCGAGAAAGGCCGTGTCGCCTTCGTCGCGCAATCGGGCGCACTCGTCGCCACCATGCTCGACTGGGCCATCAACAAGGGCGTCGGCTTCAGCCACCTCGTTTCGATGGGCGACCAGGCCGATGCCGATTTCGGCGACATGCTCGACTACATGGCGCAGGACCCGGACACCGACGCCATCGTACTTTATATCGAAGCGGCCGGTCACAAGAACGGCTTCACCCCGCGCAAGTTCATCTCGGCGGCGCGCGCCTGCGCCCGCATCAAGCCGGTCATCGCCATCAAGGCTGGCCGCTCGGCGGCAGCGGCCAAGGCCGCGTCTTCGCACACCGGTGCGCTCGCCGGTGCCGACGGCGTCTATGATGCGGTCTTCAACCGTTGCGGCATTCTGCGTGCTCGCGATCTCGACGAAATCTTCGACGCCATCGAGACGCTGTCCAAGCCGGCCCGCGTCACCGGCGAACGCCTGCTCATTGTCACCAACGGCGGCGGTGCCGGCGTGATGGCGGTGGACAAGCTGTCGGATCTCGGCGGCAATCTGGTCGACCTGTCGGAAGCAACCATCAAGCAGATCGACGCGGTCTGCCCGCCGACGTGGTCGCGTGGCAACCCGGTCGACATCATCGGCGATGCCCCCGGCAAGCGCTTCTACGACACCATGAAAATCTGCAACGAAGTGCCGGATGTCGATGGCGCTGTCGTTCTCTATTGCCCGACCGCCGTGGCTTCGAGCCTGGAAGGCGCCGAGGCGGTGGTGGAAGCCATGAAGGGCTGCACCCGTCCGATCTTCACCAACTGGCTGGGCTCGTCGCCCGAAACCCAGAAAGCCCGCAAGGCGTTCCGCGATGGTGGCATCCCGACCTACGAGACACCGGAAAAGGCGATCCGCGCCTTCATGCATCTGGCGCATTTCTCGCGCATCCAGAACTTGTTGATGGAAGTGCCGCCGTCCAAGGGCGAAAACTTCGTTCCGGATGAGAAGAAGGCCAAGGCGATCGTCGACAAGGCGATGAGCGAAAAGCAGCTTTGGCTCGATGCGGTCTCGCTGTCCGACCTCTTCGCCTGCTATCAGATCCCGATCGCCCGCTCCAAGGCCGCCAAGACGCCGGCCGATGTTGCCAAGATCTCGGCCGACTGGAAGTCGCCGATCGTAATCAAGATCATGTCGCCCGACATCACCCACAAGTCGGATGTCGGCGGCGTCAAGCTGAATCTGGAAACTCCGGAAGAGGCCAAAGCGGCGGCCGAAGCGATGCTCGTCACCATCGCCAAGAACTGCCCCAAGGCCAAGCTCGACGGCTTCCTGGTACAGGAAATGATCAAGCGTCCGCGCGCCTATGAACTGATCTGCGGCGTGGCGGTTGACTCGACCTTTGGCCCTTACCTGTTGTTCGGTCAGGGCGGTGTGTCGGTGGAAGTGGTGGCCGATAGCGCCATGGCGATGGCGCCGATCAACACGACGCTTGCCATGGACATGATCACCCACACCCGCATCTACAAGCAGCTCAAGGGCTTCCGCGACCGTCCGCCAGCGGCGATCAACGATGTCGCCGACGTTCTGGTGCGCGTCTCCAAGCTGATCTGCGACTTCCCGGAGATCAAGGAACTCGACATCAACCCGCTGCTCGCCGACGAAAAGGGCGTGGTTGCGGTCGATGCCCGCATCAAGCTTGGTGAGCCGGTTCCTGGTGCGCGCGATGGTCGTCTGGCCATCAAGCCCTATCCCAAGGAGCTTGAGGCACATGAAGCGGTCAGCGGCGCCGGCGAGTTCTTCGTTCGCCCGGTCCGTCCCGAAGACTACAAGATATTCACTGAGTTCTTCGGCAAGCTGGCGTCGGAAGACGTCCGGCTGCGCTTCTTCTCGCCGCTGCGGACCTTGCCGACGAGCCTGCTCAGTCGCCTGACGCACATCGACTATGACCGCGACATGGCGTTCGTGATGTTCAACGACAAGAACGAGCTGGTTGGTATTGCTAACTTCTCAGCCGATCCGAACAAGGAGAAGTCGGAATACGCGGTCCTGATCCGCTCCGACCTCAAGGGGCATGGTCTCGGCACGGCGCTGATGAATCGCATCGTCGACTACGCCAAGTCCTACGGCGTCAAGGAAATCCACGGCGACGTCCTGGTCGAGAACTCGATGATGCTGGCCCTGTGCAAGGACCTCGGCTTCAAGGTTGTGCCGGTTCCGGGCTCGCCCGAGCTGGTAGTGACGTCGCTCACGTTCTGATATTTCCGTAATTTAAGTAAGGACATATCGGAAATTACATACGGGGGGTGGCTCTTTACAGAGAGCCGCCCCCTGGCGCTATTGTGGGCCCTGCGACGGTGAAGCACATACCCGCCGCGCAAGGTGATCCGCGTGCAACGCAGACTGGCAGAAGGCGCCTTCGATACGCCCGGTGAGACCGCAAGGCCGGCGGCGTGCGAGCATGGTTGCCGTTTTTTCGCCGATACCGGCTGCATCTCCAAAGCCGATATGGATGCGCACGGCGTGACCGTCCATTTCACGCGCAACGAGACGATTTTCACCAAGGGCGACGAGGCGCGCTACTCCTACCGGGTGGTCGAAGGTGCCGTGCGCCTGTCGCGCATTTTCGCCGATGGCCGCCGCCAGATCGTCAACTTTTTCCTGCCCGACGAGACCTTCGGCATCGAGTTGTCGGACGAATATTCCGCCAGCGCCGAGGCGGTTGGCGATGTTGTCGCTTTGCGCTGCCCGCGGCTCTGCATCGCCCAGCTCACTGAGGGCGATCCCGATATCAGCCAGAAGCGGCTCGCCATGTTCTCGAAAAGCCTCGCCGCTGCCGAGCGCCATGTGGCGATGCTCGGCCACCAAAGTGCCAAAGAGCGGGTCGCGTCCTTCTTCATGGCGCTCGAAATGGAACGGCGCACCGACAATCAGCACACGCTCGATCTGCCGCTTTCCCGCCAGGACATCGCCGATTATCTCGGGCTCACCATCGAGACCACCTGTCGCGCGCTGTCGGAGCTCAAGCGCCAGAACATCATCACCACGCCCAGCCGGCGCCGCATTGTCATCCGCGATCTGCCGGGCCTTGCCGCGATTGCCGAAGGCGGTGGGGAATAACCCCTCTATAATTGACAGTTCTCAATGCCAGAGCGGCGTGGAACGGATTTCCTGCTCGTTCTGGAGGTCTTCCGGGGAGGGAAGCCATGGCGTTTGTCAAAATAATTGTGCCGGTTGCCGGTGTTGCCCGCGATCGCTTCGCACTGGCCACGGCTTTTGCCGCCGCGGCGCCGTTCAATGCCCATGTGGTGGCGATGTTTGTGCATGCCGACCCGCGCGAGAACGTGCCTTATGGCGAGCTGCCGCTGTCACCCGACATCGTCCAGGATTTGATCGATACTGCCGCCGATCTCGAAAAGGCCTCAAGCAAGGCGGCGCGCTCGACGCTTGCCTCAATGGCGGCTGAGGCCGGTCTTCGCATCGTTGCCAAGCCGGAACGCGCCGATACCGTAACGGTTTCCTACGAGGAAATTCGCGAGCACCTGCCGCGCGCGCTCGATAAGGCGGCCCGGCTTTGCGATCTCGTGGTCTTCCCGCCAATCCGCGAAACCGACGAGCCCGAGGTCCAGGACGCCTTCGTCCGTACCCTGACGAAAGTCGGCCGCCCGGTCCTGCTCTCGGCCGAACACATGCCCGAAACGGTGGGCCGCCGTGTTGCCGTCGGCTGGGACGGCTCGATCGTGTCGGCTCATGCTCTGACCGCAGCGCTGCCGTTCCTGACCCGCGCCGAGAAAATCGAAATTCTCACCGTCCAGAACGGGGCGCTGCCGGGCAACGGCTCCGATGTGGCGGCCTATCTCGCCTTACACGGCCTCAAATGCGAGACCCGCATCCTGCCGCGCGGCGATGCCTCTACCGCCGAGGTTCTGCTCGATACCGCCGCCAATCAGGGCTTCGATCTTCTGGTCGCCGGCGGCTACGGCCACAGCCAGATCGTCGAATCGATCTTCGGCGGGGTGACCGACCACATCGTTTCGCACCCGATGATTCCGGTGCTGATGATGCATTAATCTGTCGTCACAGACCGGTGATGCGAGGCAACGCGGTGGCCGATAGCAAGTTGGAATTTTATCGTCATAAGGTTGCGCAGCAGAGGCATCTACGCCTTCCGGCCTTCTCGACCATAGCGAGACATACAGCACCAATTCTCGCAATATTGGATACACCTGGAAATTCGGGGGCTGAACGTTCCGGGTTCTGTAGCCATGAAAATGAGGATCCAACCGCAAGGCGCACAAAACGCATCATCGAAAAAATCGGTATTCAGCCTTGCGACATTGTTTTTTGGAACTTTTTTGCAGCATACAAAGCACGACATACGCAGCGCTCAGTCTGGGCCCTTCATATGTCGGAACTGATAGGAATATTGCCGAATTTAAAGGTTGCTATTGTGTTTGGCGATCACGCTTGGCGCGGAATGCGCGATGTCGAACTACCACCAACCGTCATTCTCATTGGCGCTCCGCATCCGTCAAATCGATCCTGTAATGCAAATCCTGACGCAGAACGCGCGATTTTCCGTGCTTGGGAAAGAGCAAAGTTCTGCCTAACTAAGCAGCCTTCCGCATCCGCCGCTTGACCCGCTTGCGAGGCACCGCGCTAGCTGTGAGCGAAATGCCGAGCGCATCGAAAACGCGCAGCATGGTGGCGAACTCCGGGTTTCCCGCCGTTCCCAAGGCGCGGTAAAGGCTTTCGCGGTTCAGACCGGCCGCCTTGGCAATCTCGCCCATGCCGCGGGCGCGCGCGACGACGCCGACCGCATCGCGCACAGTGGCCGCATCGCCGGTCTCAAACGCCGCGGTGATAAATTCGGCCTGGGCCTCCGGCGTCGTCAGGAATTCGGCGGCATCGAAGCGGGTCGTCTTGTCCATGGTCACGCCTCTAACTCGGCAGCGAGCCATTCAGCGAAATTCGTAGTTTGGCAGATTTCGATCATTGGTCGAATTGTAGCCTATAGGCGACAAATTGCAAGGCAAAAAGCGGTCCAATGGCCCTTTCTCTCCGTAGTGATGTTTCGGCCGCGTTGCCGCATGGGCTTGAAACGGCGTCATCCCGTCCCCACATCTGCGTCGCTGTTTGACACCGCCCGAAGAAAGTGAATCTGCAACGCAATCGCATAACTTGCGGTGCACAATTTAGAGCGATTCGAATTAGATTCCGGAAATCCCGCGCCTGTCGAGGGCCCCCTCCCTCCCCCCCTTTTCGCCGATTCCTCAAATCAAAGATCAAGATCATGGGGTTTTGGCTACCGGGACCTCCAGACCTGGTACCCGCCCACCGGTCTTTTCCACGACCCGACCGCCAAACAAGTATCGGGCATCGGTTTTTTGTTGCATTGCGGCATAGGCCCGGGCTTTGCTCCCCGCAAAGGACCCCAACGCTATGTCCCCCAGCCTGCAACTCGACAGCCACCAGACCATCCGCCTCCTCGGCCGGCTTCTCGGCATCGTCATCAAGGAACAGTACGGCACCGGCGAGGCCGAGCTGAAGCGTGGCCAGCACGACCTCGATCTGGTCGAACAGATCCGCCGCCAATCGGTCGGCGAGCACCGCAGCGGCGTCGGCGAAGTTCCGCTCGACCGCAGTCTGTTCGAACTCGATCCGCGCGAAGTGGCGCTTCTGATCCGCGCCTTCTCGATTTTCTCCCAGCTTGCCAATATCGCCGACGATCACTGGATCCGGTCGGAAAAAGGCCCTGGTGCCTTGCAGCAGCTGGAGCATCACATGCGGGTCAGCGCCAAGCAGGCGAACACCTATCTTTCCCAGGCCCTGATCTCGCCGGTGATCACTGCTCACCCGACCGAAGTGCGGCGCAAATCGATCCTCGATCGCGAGGCCGACATCGCCCATCTGCTCGAGCGGCTTGACGACGCCAATCTCCACGAAGGCGAAGACGCCGAGATCGAAGCCGAGCTCAAGCGCGACATCCGCACCTTGTGGCAGACGCGCATGTTCCGCGCCGTGCGTATCCACGTCACCGACGAGATCGAGAACGCCATCGCGGTGTTCGCCCGCACCTTTGTGACGCAGCTTCCGCTGGTCAAGCGCCGTATTGCCAAGCTTTATGGGCTGGGTGGGCCGGTGGTGCCGTATATGCGGCCCGGCTCCTGGGTCGGCGGCGACCGCGACGGCAATCCCTTTGTCACGGCCCAGACGCTCGATTATGCGGTGCGCCGCCAAGCCGAGGTGATGCTCGATCACTATCTCAGCGAAGTGAACACGCTCGGCAGCGAGCTGTCGCTGTCGGAGGAATTCGCCGGCACCAGTGTGGCGCTCAAAGCTTTGGCCGCCGCCCCGGAGTACGTCTCGCGCCAGCAGGTCGACGAACCCTATCGGCGGGCGCTGGTCACTTGCTATTCGCGGCTGGCCGCCACCCGTAAGGTGCTGTGCGGCCGCGGTCCAACGCTGGCGCCGCGCTGGGAGGCGGAGCCTTACGAAAAACCCGAGGAATTTGCTGCCGATCTCGGCGTCATCGTCGATTCGCTTAAGGAAAACGGCGACGACGATCTCATCGACGGCCGTCTTCACACGCTGCAGGAGGCGGTTGGTGCCTTCGGCTTTCACCTCGCCACTATGGATTTGCGCCAGAACTCGGCGGTGCACGAACGGGTGGTGGACGAACTTCTCACTAGTGCCGGCGTGGTGCCGTCCTATAGCGCGCTCAGCGAAAAGGAGCGCGTCGCACTTCTGCTCAAGGAGTTGTCAGGCCCACGGCTGTTGCGCTCGCCCTACCGGACCTATTCGGAGGAAACCTCCAGCGAACTTGAAATCGGCGACAAGGCAGCCGATCTGTGCCGCCGCTTCGGCGACAGTGCGATCACCAATTACGTCATCTCGCACACCGAGAGCATTTCCGATTTCCTCGAAACCGCGATCGTGATGAAGGAGACGGGCCTGTTCACGCCGGGCGAACGCCCCCGAGCGGCGCTGCGCATCGTCCCGCTGTTCGAAACCATTCACGATCTTCGCGCCAGCGACGATATCATGCGCGCTTGGCTCGACATGCCGTTCGTCCGGGCGCTCGTCGAAAGCCAGGGCGCCATCCAGGAAGCAATGATCGGCTATTCCGATTCCAACAAGGACGGCGGCTATCTCACCTCGAACTGGGAAATCCGCACGTCCATCGCGCGGCTGACGTATCTCGCCGCTGCGCGCGGCATCAAGATGCGCTTCTTCCACGGCCGCGGCGGCGCGGTGGGCCGCGGCGGCGGCTCCAGCTTCGACGCCATCCGGGCGCTGCCCTGCAACGCTTCGGCGTCTGGCATCCGCATCACCGAACAGGGCGAAGTGGTGGCCTCAAAATACGGCGACCCGGAACTCGGCCGCCGCAACCTCGAGACCATCATCGTTGCGGCGATGTTGTCGGAGCTCAATCACGACACCGATGCCGCCGACGGTGAGGCGGCCATCCTCTTGTCGATGATGAGCGATGTGGCGTTTAAGTCCTATCGCGCGCTGGTTTACGAAACGAAAGGCTTCGACACCTATTTCCGCGAGTCGACGCCGTTGCCGGAAATCTCCAACCTCAAGATCGGCTCGCGCCCGGCCTCGCGCACCGCGTCCGAGCGGATCGAGGATTTGCGCGCTATCCCGTGGGTGTTCTCATGGGCGCAAGCGCGCGTAATGCTGCCCGGCTGGTACGGCTTCGGTACCGCCGTCAGCGAAATGGGCATCGAGCATTTGCGGCCGCTGTACAAGACCTCGCCGTTCTTCCGCACCACCGTTTCCAACATGGAAATGGTACTGACGAAGTCGTCGCTGCCGATCGCCCGGCGCTATTCCGAACTGGTCGAGGATAAAGAGTTGGCGCGCGCCATCTTCGCGAGCATCGAGAAGGAATGGCACGCCACCGTCGAGGCGATCCTGGCGTTGACCGAGCAACGGGCCCTGCTGGAACGCAGCCCGAAGCTGTTGTCATCGATCCGGCTCAGATTGCCCTACATCGACGCCCTCAACCATCTCCAGGTCGACCTGCTCCGCCGCCGCAGAGCCGGTGACGACAGTGAAGGCACGAGCCGTGCCATTCACATGTCGATCAACGGTATATCCGCGGGGTTGCGCAACTCGGGCTGAAACGCGACCAACTTTAAGCGACGGTCTCTTCTTCGATCCCGTACAGCTCGTCAGCCTTGCCTTCGGCCAATTGCTTGGCGAGGTTGAGGATGGCGCGCCGGTGCTTGGGAGCCTGGATCGACGCATAGGCGTCGAGCAGCTCGGTGGCGCCCGGTTCGTTGAGGTGCGTCAGGTGACGCGAGAAGGCCGAACTCTCGCCCGGCTTGTCGAGATCGCCGACAATGTCCACGACGCCGCAATGCAGCGCCAGGGCAATTTCGACGAGGCGCGAGAAACTTACGCGGTTCGTGCCATGCTCGTATTTCTGTACCTGCTGGAACGTGATTCCGACTTCGCGCGCCAACTGCTCCTGGGAATAACCCAGTTCGCGGCGGCGTAAACGAATGCGGGACCCTAGGGCTATATCAAGCGGGTTCGGAGATCCGTTCTCCGTAGTTTTTGCCATTAGTGTGCCTTCTATTCATCTGTTGAAGCACCCCTACCACTTGTCTACTGCCTCGCACTTTTGTGCGCGTCCCCACGCGCAGTCGTGAGTTGTACTGCAAGTTGCGAGGAATACATCCAATATCACGACCTCTGGTTAATCGCCTATTGTGGCACAAGTATAGCGGAAAATGTTCGTTTGTTGAGCGAACAGTCCGCACTCTGCAATTCCACTGACCTTAGCGCAGGTTGAGTGGTTTCAGGTTGAGCAACCGCAATGAGTCCTCGCGCCAAATCGATTTGATTTTAACCAATCATTGTCCCGGCGTGGGACGAAGCGCTTCTAGCCTAGAGACCTTTGCACTGCAATCGGGCACATGGCCGTCGCGATTTGGAACGGATCGGCCAGGCAAAACTGGCATCGACTGTGCAAACGGAGCAAGCGAAGCCATTACCTGGTCCCGCCCGTGAGCCTGCAACAGCAAACTGCCACCGTTCTGACCAAAGCCGATCCAATCGGCGCGGCAATTGCGGCCCTGCCGTCGCCCATCGACTTCCTGCCGGCCGATGCCGCCGCGTTGTTCGTGCCAAGCAACACCAACGACGATTGGTCAGCGAGCGTGGGCAAGCGCGTGCTCGATCTTATGGTTGCCATTCCGGCGGTGCTACTGTTTGCCCCACTGTTCCTCATCATTGCCGCGCTCATCGTGATCGACTCCAAGGGCCCCGTGTTGTTCCGCCAGCAGCGCACTGGCGCCTGCGGCCGCACGTTCGATATCCTGAAATTCCGCTCCATGCATGTCACGGAAGACGGCGCCGACGTGAAACAGGCGGTTGCTGGCGACCCGCGCACCACGCGGCTCGGCGCTTTCCTGCGCCGTTATTCGCTTGACGAACTGCCGCAGCTCCTCAACGTCGTCAATGGCGACATGTCGCTGGTCGGTCCGCGCCCGCATGCCAAAGCGCATGACGCGTATTACGGCGAGAACATCGCCGATTACGTGCATCGCTTCGCAGTCAAACCCGGCATGACCGGCTGGGCCCAGATCCACGGCCACCGCGGCCCGACGCCGACGCTCGCCGTAATGCAAGCCCGCATCGACCACGACGTCTGGTACGTGAAAAACGCCAGTTTCGTGCTCGATTTCAAGATCCTGCTCAAAACCCCGTTCGCTATCATCAGCCCGAGGAACGCGTTCTGATGAGCGCCACCGCAACCGTCCAGCACGAACGTCGCTCCGGCGCACGGGTTTATTCCCGCGTGACGGTCGGCGGGTTGCGCACGGCTTGCATTTCTCGCGGCCAGCTCGGCGGATTGATGGTTGGCGATTGCCTCGCCGCCCGCGGCGGCCGCCGGGAACCGCGTCTGGTCTTCGCCTCCAACGGCCACGCCATCGCCATGGCGGCGCTCGACACTCGTTTCCGCGCGACCTTCGTGCAGGCCGACCTGATCCATGCTGATGGCGAGCCGGTCGTGATCGCCTCCAAGCTCTTGTCCAAAATCCCAGTGCCGGAGCGCAGCGCCACCACTGATTTCCTGTTCGATGCCGCCAGGACGGCTTCTGAATTCGGCCTCAAATTTTTCATGCTCGGCTCGACCGAAGAGATCAACGCCCGCGCCGCGGGCGCCGTGAAAGCGGCTTATCCCGGCGTCGAGATCGTCGGCCGCCGCAACGGCTATTTCCGCCGCGACGAGGAAGAAGCGATCATTGCAGCGATCAACGCGTCCGGCGCCGACGTCTTGTGGGTTGGCCTCGGTGTGCCGTTCGAATACGAATTCTGCCTGCGCAACAAATCCCGTCTCAAAGTGGGATGGGTGGTGACCTGCGGCGGCTGTTTCAATTTTGCTGCCGGTGCCTACCAGCGCGCCCCGGGCTGGATGCAGAAAAACGGCCTGGAATGGCTGTTCCGGCTATGGCAGGAGCCGCGCCGCCTGTTCTGGCGATATCTTGTTACAAATCCGGTCGCGCTCGCCATGTTGCTGCTGAAGACCGGCAAGAAGGTTGCAAGCTGACGGCTTTATGTCAGCAATGGGACAACAGATCGGCGTGGAAAGCTGGGCGGCGACCGTCTGGCGCAGCGCCTACCGCTATGGTCTGACCTCGCTCGGCCCGGTGGCCGTTTCGGGCGCCCATTTCGTCGCTTCGCTGTTGTTCCTGCGCCTGTTGCCGCCCGCCGATTTCGGCCATTTCTCCTTCCTGATGATCGTGGTGCCGTTCTGCCTGTCCGCCACCGGCGCCGTGCTGGGGGCCCCCGCCGCGATGACCCGCGGCAAGGATGCCGCCGCCGCTGAGGCCGAACTCAAGACTCTCCTCAACATCTCGCTCTTGGTTTCGCTGCTGGCCTTCGTCACCGTCGCCGCAATGATGGCGTCCACGGGCGCCGCACCCGCCGCTGCACTGGTGTTCGGGATTTATGCCGCCGTCTTCACTGCCCGGTCGTTTGCCCGCTCCTACGCCAATGTGCAGGGGCGCATCGAACGCGTGGCGGGCTCTGATATCGTCTATTCGCTGGTCGTGATTGCTGCGTTGAGCGCGCTCGCTGCGGCCGGCCTGTTTTCGCTTGCCAATGCCGCGGTGGCGCTGGTTGTGGCGACGCTGCTGGCGATGCCCACCTTCGGCCGCGACTACGCAGTCCGGCTGCTGGGTGCCGTCAAGGCGCCGCAGTTTTCCGCCTATCGCCCGATGTGGCATGACGTGACCCGCTGGTCGCTGCTCGGCGTGGTGCTGACCGAATTGGCCTCCAACTGCCACGCCTATCTCGTCACCTTCATTTCCGGCCCCGGCGCGTTCGGCCTTTTGGCCCTAGGCGCTCTGTTCATGCGGCCCGCTAGCCTGGTTTTGGGCGCGTTGCCCGACATCGACCAGCCGGTGATGGCCCGGAAAATCGCCGCGAAAGACCTGAAAGGCGCTTTCCGCGTGGTTAACGAATTTCGAACGGCGGCTGGTGCAGTCTTAGCCGGAACCGTTCTGTTGGCGCTGGCGCTCGTGTTTTGGTTTCCGCACCTTTTGCTGAAGCACTTCCAGGTGAACGACGTCCTCGTCGTGCTCGCCTTCTGGGTAGGCATTACGGCCCTGCGCGTCGTGCGCACGCCCGAGGCCGTCTTTATCATGGCGACCGGCGGCTATTCTAAGCTCGCCTGGATCAGCGGCGTGTCGAGCGCGGTAGCACTGGTGCTGACTCTGGTGCTGCTCGTCCTGATCGGTCCATTATGGTCGCTCGGCGGTGTCCTGGCGGGCGAGGTGGTGATGGTGGCGATGCTGATCCCGCTCGCCAACAAATGGAGGCGGCAGATTGGTTGAGATCGTCGTCGCTATTCCGACCTTCAAGCGCCCGAAAGCGCTGGCCCGTCTTTTGGCGGCGCTGGAAAAGCTCGACACCGAGGACAAGCTGATCGTGGTGGTGGCCGACAATGATGCCACCGGCCGTGGCGGTTACGATCTCTGCCGCTCGCTCGGTGCCGATTACCGCTGGCCGCTCGATCCCGTGATTGCCGAAGATCGCGGCATCGCCCAGGTGCGCAATGTGCTGGTCGCGCGCGCGCTCGCCTATTCCGGCGCCCAATACGTTGCAATGATCGACGACGACGAATGGCCGTCGCCTGAGTGGTTGCGCGAATTGGTGCGGGTTCAGGCCAAAACCGGCGCCGACGTCGTGGAAGGCTCTATCCTTTTCGAAGGTGCCCACGGCCATGCCGCGAGCTTCGATGGCGTTTCCGACATGCGCCGTCCGACCGGACCGGTCGCCATGCTGGAAGGGGCGGGCAATATCCTGATCACGCGCGCCTGCCTCGAAAAGCTTACTGCGCCCTGGTTCGATCCGGCCTTTGCGCTCTCCGGCGGTGAGGATCGCGATTTCTTTGCCCGTGTGGAGGCCTCCGGCGGGCACTTTGCCTGGACTGATGAAGGCCTAGCCTATACCGAGGTTCCCGAACGCCGTCAGTCGCTCGCCTGGCTTTTCCGCCGGGCTTACAGCATCGGCAATTCGGAGATGCACATCTTCCTCAAATACCGCCCGAGCCTCGCCGCGCGAGCCTGTGAATATGCGAAAGTGACTATCGCGATTTTCGTCGCGCCGCTCGCTGGGCTGGTGTTGGCACTGGCGCCGGGGCGCGCCGCTGATGCCTGGCGCCGCTTCTTCCGCAACGCCGGCAAGCTCGCGGCGCTGATCGGTGTGCGCACGCAACATTATGCGGTGCCGCATGGCGACTGAGACCTTCGACAACACCGGGCCCAAATATCGCTGGATCGACGAGGCGGTGTTCCTCGGATTTCTGCTGCTCGCCTTCATCGGGGTAACGCCGTTCAAGGCGCCTGATCCGCTGGTCGCGCAACTCAGCGGCGCGGTGCAGACCGGCGCCGGCGATGCGCTGCGCCAGATCGCTTATCTTGCTGCCTTCGCCGCCATCGTCTTCACCGCGATGCGCCGCCATGGGGCCCGTGTTTTCTTTTCTCTTCCGTGGGTGTTGTTAGGGTTACTCGTCTGGTGTGTGGCGAGCGCGCTGTGGTCGCCGGAACCGGCCGTCACCATCCGCCGCGCCGGATTGGCCATTGTGCTGGTGGTGTCGGCGATGCTCAGCGTCGAGACCATCGGCACCGAAAAAGCTTTGAAGCTGTGGCGCTGGGTGCTGTTGGCAGTTCTGATCATCAACATCGTTTCGGTCAAATTCGTTGCCAACGCCGTGCATCCGCCGAGCGAGTTGGACCCGCAGCTCATCGGCAATTGGCGCGGCGTCTACGCCCACAAGAATATCGCCGGAGCGGTCGGCGCCATGACCGCGCTGATCTTCCTGTTCACGCCGCGCGCCAAGATCTGGCCCAAGCTCGCCGACTTCGCCGTGGTGGCGCTGGCGGTCTTCTTCACTGTGATGACGCACTCGAAATCCTCGCTCGGCCTGTTGGCTGTGGCGGCCGTGGCGGGCGGGGTCTACCGCATTGCCTGGCGGCGCGAGATCGACCGCACCATCGCATTGGTGGCCATCGGTCTGGTGTTGGTCGCGGGCATTGCCTTTGTCCTGGCCGATACCAATGTGTTGGCGCGCCTGTTCTCCGATCCGCGGGAGTTCACCGGCCGCACGGAAATATGGCGCGCCGAGATCGCTTATATCCGCGACCATCCGTTGTTCGGCGCCGGGTTCGGCACCTTTGCCGGCACCGGAAATGTGCCGCTGCTGTCCAAATATATCGGCGGCTGGGTGACAGAGGCAGCCAACGGCCACAACGGCTATCTCCAGCTTCTGGTGACGGTCGGCGGTATCGGTTTCGTGCTCGCGTTTGTTGCGCTGATCGTCTCGCCGGTCATCGACTTCTGGCGCCGTGGCGTCCTCGGCGAGAAAGCGATTCAGTTCACGCTGTTCGTGTTCCTGGTGCTGCACAATTTGATGGAAACTGATTTCCTCGAAGGTGACGGCGTGGCGTGGGTCGCCTATCTGGTGATGCTGGCCATGCTTGGCAACTTGCGGAGGCGCGGGTCATGAGGCCGTTTTTCTCGGTGGTGATTCCGGTCTACAATCGCGCGAACCTGCTCAGTGAGACGCTCCAGTCGGTTCTGTTGCAGACCGAGCAGGACTTCGAGATCGTGGTCGTCGACGACGGCTCCGACGACGATCCTGAGACGGTTGTGAAAGCGCTCTGCGATCCGCGCATCGGTTTCATCCGTCAGGACAACGGCGGCGGCGGCAAGGCGCGCAACACCGGCATCGACGCGGCGAAAGGCCAGTTCATCGCCTTCCTCGATTCCGACGACCGTTTCCTGCCGCATCATCTCGCCACCATGCGCCGCCTCCTCGAAGGCAAGGCTCGGACCGGCGCCTATGCCCGCTTCATTGTCGATCGCGGCGCCGGACGCACGTTTCTGAAACCCCCGCGCGCCATTGCCGAGGGCGAGGACATGGCGACCTATCTGTTGTGCGATCGCGGCTTCCTGGCCACCTCGACCATTGTGGTCCCGGCCGAACTGGCGCGGAAAATTCGCTTTCACGAAAATCTTCCGGCGGCGGAAGACACCGATTTTGCCATCCGCTCGGCGCTCACCGGGACGCGTTTTGTCATGGCCGAACCCCCGGCGATGCTCTGGCGCGACAGTTACGATCCGAACCGCCTCTCGGCCGGGCGGCGCTGCGCCTCGATGAAAGACTGGATCGAAGGGCTTCGCGGCCGGATTCCGGACAAGGCCTATTATGGCTGTCTCGGCTGGGCCTATGCCAAATACGTCGCGATCGATGCGCCCGGGCGCGCGCTCGGTCTATGGCTCAACGCGGTGCGCCACGGCTGCTACCGCCCGGGGCTAGCGGGGATCGTGCTGTTGCAGATTTTTCTGCCTGATGGGGCTTACCGGCGCCTGGCCGATCGCGCCATCGGTTGGCTTGGCCCGTTGTGGAACCGCAGGCTTAACCGGCGTTAACCGATTGGTTGTTCACGGCCCATTGACCGTCGTGCCGTTATCTTCACCGCCATGAGACGGAAAATCCTCCTGGTCACGACGGTTCCGTATTCCGCTGCGGCCCGTCTGGCCGCGGCCTTCTCCATGCTGGGTGCTGCGGTCGAAGCTGTTTTTCCCCGCGGGGCGGCGCTTGGTGTCAGCCGTTACCTCGATCGCGCCCATCGTTACCGCCCCTTGGCGCCGGAAGCCTCGCTCACCGAAGCCATCCGTACCGCGGAGCCCGATTTTGTCATTCCTTGCGACGACCGCGCCGTGGCGCTGCTCTTACGCCTCGACGACTTCGCCTTACTAATCGAACGCTCGCTTGGCCCGCGCGCTGCGAACCGCCTCCTGATGACCCGCGCGCCCGCGATCGCCGCGGCGCAGGCTGAGGGTATCATCGCCCCGCTAACGGTCGCGGTGGCCAGCCTCGACGCGCTGCCAGACGCACTACACCAAGCCGGCCTTCCTTGCGTGATGAAGTCGGACTTTTCCTGGGGTGGCAGCGGGGTCAAGTTCGTTTGCTCTATGGCCGAAGCCGAACGAGCCTTTGTCACGCTGCAAGGCCCGCCGTCGCGGCTGCGCAGTTTGGTGCGCGTGGTGCGGCGCCAGGACCTGCATTTCCTCGAAATCGCCCTCAATCCGGTCAAGACAACTGTGAATGTGCAAGCACTGGTGCCCGGCAAGCCCGCCACCACTGTGTTCGCAGCCCGGGACGGCCAGGTGCTGGCCGCGCAGCACATGGACGTGCTCAGCTGGGAGGGCAACACCGGCCCGGCCAGTGTTATGCGGCGCGTTCAAGATTTGGTAATGGATGCGGCGGCCGTAAAGATCGCCGCGCGCTTCAGGCTCAACGGCCTGCATGGCCTCGATTTTGTGCGCGATGACGAGGGCGTGCCGCACCTGATCGAGGTTAACCCACGCGCCGCCCAGATCTGCCATTTGCCGCTCGATGGTGACCTTCCGGCGGCCTTGCTCGGGGTTCCGGCGCGCCCCGCCGTGACCGATCTCTCCCAAATCGCGCTGTTTCCCCAGGTCCTTACGGCCGGCGAGGTGGGTCGTGGGGTCTATCGCGATATCCCTTGGGACGATCCCAAGCTCCTGCGCGCCCAATGCGATAAGGCCCTTTTCGACGCGGCAGGGCTGGAGACGATTGCGGAATTTTCGCGCGCACCCTTGGTGCGCAACCTGCGCTGATCCGCGCGGCCTTGGTGCGCAACCCGTTGAATCGTATAGCTGCGATACCATTGGCTTCCGTAAGTCTCGGATTCGTTAATCATTTCTCAGCCGTATTGCAGGTAAACCTGCGCGTCAGGCTGGCCAATTTGAATGTCCACACACGACCCTTGTCCCCGCTCTCCCCCACCGTCCGAAGCGTCCTTCGGGCCGGACGATTTCTTGCGGGTGCTGCGAACCCGTCGCGGCCTGATCCGTGCCGTCACGCTCCTCACCGTCGCCGCCACCGCTGCGATCATGTTTGCTCTGCCGACGCTTTATTCGACCAGCGCGGTGGTGATGCTTGATCAGCGCAAGAACAACGTTGCCGATCTGTCGAGCGTGTTGTCGGCGCTGCCGACCGATCCCTCGAGCGTGCAGAACCAGATCCAGGTGCTGAGCTCGCGCGACCTCGCGCTCAAGGTGATCGACAAGCTGAAACTTGAGAACGATCCCGAATTCAATCCGGCGCTCCACCGCGGTGGCTTGCCGGACCTCAATCCGCTGCATTACCTGCGCGCGTCGTCCAGCGTCGGCGATCCGGCCGGTCAGCGCGATGCGGTGGTCAACGCCTTCCTCAATCATCTCGACGTCACTTTGCTCGGCGTGTCGACCTCGATCCAGGTTTCGGTCTCGGCTGAGGACCCGGAGAAGGCAGCGCGCATCGCCAACACACTGGCCAAGAGCTACACCGACGATCAGGTCGCCATCAAAGTACAGGCGACGCGTCAGGCCGCGGCGTGGCTCGGCGATCGCATGCGCCAGCTCGCCGATCAGGTGCAGCAGCAGGAAGCCGCGGTCCAGCTTTACAAGGCCGAACACGATCTCGTCGAATCCGCCGACGGCAAGTCGCTGGTCGACGAGCAACTCGTCGCGATCAACACCCAGGCGATCACGGCGCAATCCGATCTCGCCGAGAAGAAGGCCGCTTACGAGCGCGTTGCGGCGCTGACCAAAACCGGCAATGCCGCCGACATCACACCAGTGGTCAACTCGAAGATGATCGGCGACTTGCGCAGCCAGGAAGCCGAATTGGTGCGCCAGGAAGCCGACCTTGCTACCCGCTACGGCCCCAACCATCCCAAGATGGTTGCGATCCGCAACCAAGTGCGCGATCTCGCCGCCAAGGTCGCCCGTGAAGTGCAGGGCATTGCCGGTTCGCTCGAAAGCGATCTCGAAGTGGCGCGCGCCCATGTCGGGTCGATCGAAGCCAGTCTGGCCCGGGTCGAGCGCCAGGCACGCGAAGACCATATGGCGCGCGTCCGGCTCAAGGCGCTGGAAGCCAATCTTGCTTCCACCCGCACCACCTACGAGTCCTTCATTACGCGTCTGCGCGCCGTGCAGGACCAGGACGACATCCAGATTCCGGAGGCGCGCGTTATTTCGACCGCGCCGATCCCAGCCGCGCCGTCGTCGCCCCATCGCGCTCTGTTCGTCGGCGCCTCGATCCCGGGCGGTTTGCTGCTCGGCATTCTGTTCGCACTGCTGCTGGAGCGCTTCGGAGCGCCCGTCCGCCAAGAGGTGCCGGCGGCCCCGCAACCGCTGCGTCGTCCCGCTCCCAAGCCGGAACGCCCGGTGGCACCGCCGGCCGCCGTGCCTGCTTTTGCGGACGCAACGCCGCCACCGGCACCGGTGACCCCGCCGCTTCGACCGGCCCAAGCCTTTGCCCAGGCCCAGCCGCCCGTTCTGCCTCCGGTTCTGGCTGAATTGGCGGCCTCGCCGGATCTGCGTCTGGCCGATTGGGTTCTGGACAACCCGGGGTCGCCTTACGGCCAGGGCCTGACGGTCCTTCTGGGCGCCCTGATGGCCATGCGCACCAGCCAGGCGCTGGTGGTCAGCCTGACCTCTCTCGCGACCGATGCGGGCCAGTCCGTGGCTGCCTTGGCGCTGGCCCGGGTGGCCTCGCGGGCCGGTCTGCGCACCTTATTGATTGACGGCGACCTCGGCCGTCTGGCGCCGGGAGCGGCATCAGGCGGACTGGCGGCGGTGGTGAACGGCGCGCCGCTGAACGGCACCGTGCTCAAGGATCGCCACTCGAATGTGTATTGTCTGGCGGCGCCAGCTGGGGTCTGGCCGCAGGCCACCGGCGTTCTTAATTCGCTGCGCCAATCCTGCGATCTGGTGTTAATCAACGCGCCCGTGCCGGGGGCTGCTGACGCCTGGCCGCCTCTGGCCGCCTTGAGCGATGTGGTGCTGCTTTTGGCTGCTGCGAACGCTCCGCAAGGCGTGGTCGATAAAATACTGCGCTCGCTGGTCGCAATGCGCGCCCCCCTGCGCGGCCTCGTAATAATGCGGTAAGTCTCTGATATGTCGACAGTTCTTACTTGGCTCTAGGCGGGTGTCTAACATGTCAAGTATACTAACGTGTCGAATATTTTCATTGAGATTACGGCAAGATATGGGCTACGCGGAGCACCGGAATTGGCTTGCCAATCCGAATTTCGATCCACCGTAACAAAGCGAACCCCTATGAGCGAAATATCTCCCCCGCCAACGCGCACGAGTTTCGTTGACGGGTTACCGCCCAACGCCAAGAATGCGGCGATCTGGGCGGGGTTGTTCATCGTTGGTGCCCTCATCGGTTGGATTGGCCGCGGCGTGATCGCCGGTCCGGCCGATGTTCCAACCGTGCAGGTCTACCAGGATTGGCGCGTGATTTGCCCGGCCCGCAAAGACAAAAACATGCATTGCCGTCTCGCCAGCGATGTCGCCGACCCGCAGTCGGGTCAAACCGTCGCTAGCCTCAGCATCGCGACCGAAGTCGACAAGGACAAGAAGTCGACCCGGGTGATGATCGTCAACGTCCCGTTGGGCGTCGCGCTCGAGCCCGGCCTCGGCGTCAAGCTCGGCAATGACACCAAGACGGCCGCGTACAAGACCTGTCTCGAAGGTGGTTGCATCGCGGTTATTCCGGCCAACGACGATCTCGTGAAGTCGATCGCCGAAACGACCGACGCGAGCATCGTGGTCGCCGGTGTTGACAACAAGTCGGTCGCCGTTCCGTTCTCGACCAAAGGCTTCGCCGATGCGCGCAAGGCCTATAAGAGTTTTGAAGCCAAGCGTAGTAGCTGGTGGTGGAGGCTGTGGTCATGAAGTCACTCCGTATTTCTCTGGCTTTTGCCGCCGTCTTCCTGGCCGCTCCGGCGGTCGCCCAGGACGCTCCGCAACAGCAGCAGCAGGCGGCGAAGGCCCCGCAGCCGACCGACACCAAGGAAATCGGCGACTGGACGGTGCGTTGCTATCCGGTGAAGTCTCCGACGCCGTGCAACATGCTTGAGCTGCGCGTCGCCAAAAAGACTGGTCAGCGCATCCTCGGCGTTCTCTTGGCCTATGTACCGGGCAACAACACGAACGTGATTCAGATCTCGGTGCCGCTTGGTGTGGCGTTGCAGAATGGTTTGATCATCAACACCGACACCTACAAGTCGCCGCCGATCAAGTTCCGGCGTTGCGATCAGGGCGGTTGCTATATCGAGTCTGCGATCGGTGACGACGTCATCGGCCAGTTCGCCAAGGCGACCAATGCGAAGATGCAAATCGTATCGGTCGACGGCAAGCGCTACGACCTCGCCTTCTCGCTGAAGGGGTTCACCGAAGCGCGCAACGCGATGGTGGAACTCGCCAAGTCGCATGTGGGTAAGGGCGAAGCTGCTCCTGCCCCAGCGGCACAGTAACGTAGTTCTGCATTCGTTCAGTAATCAGGGCGCGCGGATTTGTCTGCGCGTCCTTTCTTTTTGCGCGCCTGCCGGAAAGTGAATCCCGGGTTTTCGAAAAGAAACGCGACAAATCAGGCAGCTAAAGAAAATCACCGGTTCCGAGCGCCCAAGATTTGCTTTCGCGACAAATCGGACAAACCTGCGAAAAAGCGCTTTGCTATGCCGACCGGGTTCCACGGATCGCACGTTAGAACCCGGTAAGGGTGGAGCCTATGAACGATCAACCGAACCGCTTCGATACTGCCAAAGATGCCGCTAGGCGCAATTTTGACGAGGCGCGCCGGCGTTTCGGAACCGGCGGAGACGGCGAACTCAACGCCTATGGGCGTTGGCGCGAACGCCACCCTCAGTTCAACAAGACGATCTGGACCGCCATCGCGCTGGTGCTGGTCGGGCTTTTCATCTGGTGGCTGTTGCCGGGCAAGTTAAAAGGTGACGTGCCACGCGGTATGGGCGGCCCCCAGCCGGTTGGTGTCGCGCGGGTCGAGAAGGGTCCCATCGACGTCACCATCAACGCGCTTGGCACGGTAACGCCGCTTGCCACCGTCAGTGTGCGGCCGCAGGTGTCGGGTCAGATCGTCCATTTCAGCTTCCACGAAGGCCAGATGGTGAAGGCCGGGGAGGTCCTCGCTGAAATCGACCCGCGGCCGTTCCAGGCCGCGCTTGATCAAGCCAATGGTCAACTCGCCCACGACATGGCTTCGCTGGTGAACGCCCGTATCGAACTCAAGCGTCAGCGCGCTCTGTTGGCGGCCAAAGCCACCTCGCAACAGACCCTCGACAACCAGGTTGCGACGGTCAAGCAGGACGAAGGCACCGTCGCCTCCGACGTGGCCAATGTGAAGACCGCGGCGATCAATCTTGGCTACACCAAGGTCAGTTCGCCGGTGGCGGGCCGTGCCGGCATCCGCCAGGTCGACCTTGGCAATTACGTCAGCGCCGGCCAGTCGACGGCGATCGTGGTGGTGACGCAGTTGCAGCCGATCTCGGTCCTGTTCACCGTGCCCGAAGACAACATCGGCGCCATCATGGCGCGTTTCGGCGTCGGCGAGGCGATGCAGGTCGACGCCTATGACAAGCCCCAGACGACGAAACTCGCCACCGGGCGGATCAGTGCCGTCGACAGCCAGATCGACACCAGTACCGGCACGGTCAAGTTGCGCGCAATGTTCGACAACGAGGATGGCCTTCTGTTTCCCAATCAGTTCGTCAATGTGCGCCTGTTGGTCAACACGCTGCAGGATCAGGTGGTGATTCCGGCGGCGGCGATCCAGCGCGGCGCCAGCGGCACCTTCGTGTTCGTGGTCAAGAACGACGAAGCCGACAAAGCCAAAAAAGTCGTATCCATGCGCGTGGTGACGACTGGCGTCCAACAAGGCGATCGCGTGGCCGTCACCAAGGGCCTCAATCCCGGCGAGACGGTGGTGACCGATGGTGCCGACCGTCTGCGCGATGGCGGCGAGGTTACCATTCCGGGGGGCCAGACGGTCGTTGACGTCAAGGCACCAGCGGGCGCCGCAGGCGCGGGCCTCAGCGACGCCGACAAGGCGGCACGCCGCGCCAAGATGATGGCGGTGTGCGGTGCCGATTTCAAAAAATATTGCGACGGCCTCAAGGGTCCCGAGATGTTCATGTGTATGCGCGAGCATCGCAACGACTTCAGCGATACTTGCAAGGCCGAGATGAAAAAGATGCGCCGTTCCGGCGGTGGTGCGGGTGGGGCCCCGGGTGGTGGACCGCCGCCTGGAGGACCACCTCCGGGTTGATGGGGCGCTAGCAAATGAACCCCTCAGCACCGTTCATCAAACGCCCGGTGGCAACGTCGCTCCTGATGCTGGCAATCATGCTGCTTGGCATCATGGGTTACAAATACCTGCCACTCTCGGCCCTGCCGCAGGTCGATTATCCGACCATCCAGGTCGTGACCTTCCTGCCCGGCGCCAGCCCGGACGTGATGACCACATCGGTCACGGCGCCGTTGGAGCGTCAGTTCGGCCAGATGCCGGGCCTCAAGCAGATGTCGTCGATCTCCTCGGGCGGGGCGTCGGTCATCACCTTGCAGTTCGACTTGTCGCTGTCGCTCGATATTGCCGAGCAGGAGGTGCAAGCGGCGATCAATGCGGGCAGCAACATGCTGCCGTCGAGCCTGCCGGCGCCACCGATCTACAACAAGGTCAATCCGGCCGATGCGCCGATTTTGACGCTGGCAATTCACTCCAAGTCGATGCGGTTGACCGAGCTGGAAAACCTCGCCGAAACCCGCATCGCCCAGAAGCTGTCGCAGCTGTCCGGCGTCGGTCTGGTCTCGATTAACGGCGGCCAGCGTCCGGCGGTGCGGGTGCGCGCCAATATCCAGGCGCTGGCCCATTACGGCCTCAACATCGACGATCTCAGAACGACGATCTCGAACGCCAACACCAATGCGCCGAAAGGCAGCTTCGACGGGCCGTCGCGCTCCTACACCATCAACGCCAACGACCAGATCCAGAATCCGGAAGACTACAGGAAGATCGTCGTCGCCTATAAGAACGGCGCGGCAGTCTATCTCTCCGACGTGGCAACCGTCGCCGACAGTGCCGAGAACACCAAACTCGCAAGCTGGGTGAACACGACCCCGGCGATCATCCTCAACGTCCAGCGGCAGCCGGGCGCCAACGTCATCGCCGTGGCGGATTCGGTCAAGGCTATCCTTAAGAACATCGAGGCGGGATTGCCCGGCTCGGTCCAGGTCGATGTCGTTACCGATCGCACCAACACTATTCGCGCCTCGGTTTCGGACGTGCAGTTCGAACTGGCGCTGGCCGTGATCCTGGTCGTGCTGGTGATCTTCCTGTTCCTGCGTAACGTTTCGGCGACCTTCATCCCGTCACTGAGCGTGCCGCTGTCCATCGTCGGCACCTTCGCCGCGATGTACCTCCTCGGCTATTCGCTCAACAATTTGTCGCTGATGGCGCTGACGATCGCCGCCGGCTTCGTGGTCGACGACGCCATCGTGATGATCGAGAACATCTCGCGCTATCTCGAGCAGGGCTATTCGCCCTACGAAGCGGCGATGAAGGGGTCAGGCGAAATCGGCTTCACCATCGTGTCGTTGACCGTGTCGCTGATCGCAGTGCTGATTCCACTTCTCTTCATGCAGGAAGTGGTTGGCCGCCTGTTCCGCGAATTTGCCGTAACGCTCGCCATCACGATTCTCATTTCCGCAGTCGTTTCCCTGACCCTGGTGCCGATGCTGTGCGCCAAGCTGCTCCGCCATCGGTCCGACGACAAGCCGCAAGGACGCGTCGCGGCGAAGTCCGAAGAGTATTACAACCGCCTCGTTACCGCCTATGATCACGCCCTCCTCTGGGTGCTCGATCACCAGCGCCTGACGCTGCAGGTCGCCGTCGGCACGCTCGTCTTCACTGTGTTTCTGTATGCGGTGATTTCGAAGGGCTTCTTCCCAGTGCAGGATACCGGCCTGGTACAAGGTATCAGCCAGGCAGGCCCAACGGTGTCTTTCACCGAGATGGCGACGCGCCAGCAAGCGCTGGCGAGCGCCCTCCTGAAAGATCCCGACGTCGACAGCCTGTCGTCCTTCATCGGCGTCGATGGCACCAACGCCACCCTAAATTCGGGCCGTTTGCTGATCAATCTGAAGCCCAAGGGCGAACGCAGCTCGAGCTTCGACGACATCCTGGTGCGGCTGTCGGCGGCGTCGCAGACTGTGCCCGGCATTTCGCTGTTCGTGCAGCCGGTGCAGGACCTCACCATCGACTCCACCGTTTCCCGCGCGCAGTACCAGTTTGTGCTCGAAGACGCCTCCACCGCAGTGTTGAATCAGTGGGTGCCGAAGCTGATCGAGAACATGCAGAAGCAGCCGGAGCTTGCCAACGTCTCGACCAATTTCACCGACAAGGGGCTGGCGGCCTTCGTTACCGTCGATCGTGATGCCGCGGCGCGGTTCGGCATTACGGCCGCCACCATCGACAACGCGCTTTACGACGCTTTCGGTCAGCGCATCATCTCGACTATCTTCACCCAGTCGAACCAGTTCCGCGTCATTCTCGAATCCGGCGGGCCGGAGCAGAAATCGCTCGCAGCGATGGGAGATATCTATCTGCCGTCGTCGGGCGGCGGGCAGGTGCCGCTGTCGTCCATCGCCCATGTCGAGGAGCGCTTGTCGCCGCTCGAAAGCGACCACCTCGGTCAGTTTCCGGCTGCCACTGTGTCGTTCGACATTGCCCCCGGCCATTCGCTCGGCTCGGCCGTCGATGCCGTACGCCGCGCCGAGAAAACGGCCCAAATTCCAGCCTCGATCAACACCAGTTTCCAGGGATCGGCGCTCGCCTTCCAGTCGACGATCAGCAACGAGTTGTTGTTGATCCTCGCCGCCATCGTCACCGTCTACATCGTACTGGGCGTTTTGTACGAGAGTTTTATCCATCCGGTGACGATCCTGTCGACGCTGCCGTCGGCCGGTATCGGTGCGCTGCTGGCACTGATGATCACCGGCAATGATCTCAACGTCGTCTCTATCATCGGCATCATTCTCTTGATCGGCATCGTCAAGAAAAACGCGATCATGATGATCGACTTCGCGCTCGAGGCTGAACGCCATGAAGGCAAGTCGCCGCGCGATGCCATCTATCAGGCCGCGTTGCTCCGTTTCCGCCCGATCATGATGACGACGGTGGCCGCGGCGTTCGGTGCCCTGCCGTTGATGATCGGCTCGGGCACGGGTTCGGAACTGCGCCATCCGCTGGGTCTTGCCATTGTTGGCGGCCTGTTGGTCAGTCAGATGCTCACCTTGTTCACGACGCCGGTGATTTACATTTATTTCGATACGTTGATGCAGCGTTTCCGCCGTAAAGCGCCGGAGCCGCGGGCATCATGAACCTCTCGAAGGCCTTCATCGAGCGCCCGGTGGCAACAACTCTGTTGACTCTGGGGCTCGCGCTGGCCGGCATGGTGTCCTACTTCCTGTTGCCGGTGGCGCCGTTGCCGTCGGTCGACATGCCGGTGATCTTCGTGTCGGCTTCGATGGCCGGCGCCAGCCCGGAGGTGATGGCTGCCACTGTCGCCACGCCCTTGGAGCGCCATCTCGGTACCATCGCCGGGGTCAACGAAATGACCTCGTCGTCTTCGACCGGTTCCACGCGCGTCGTGCTGCAGTTCGACATGAATCGCGATATCGATGGCGCGGCGCGTGATGTGCAGGCGGCGATCGTGGCGGCGCGCGCCGATCTTCCCGCCGCGCTACGCTCGAACCCGACCTATCGCAAGATGAACCCGGCCGATCAGCCGGTGATGATCCTAGCGCTGACCTCCGACACCCTGACGCCGGGCCAGATTTACGATTCCGCCTCCACCATCCTGTCGCAGAAACTGTCCCAGGTGAACGGCATCGGCCAGGTGCAGGTGTCGGGCTCTTCGCTGCCAGCCGTGCGCGTCGATCTCAATCCACGGGCGCTGTTCAAATACGGTATCGGGCTCGAAACCGTACGCGCCGCTTTGAGCGCGGCCAATGCCAATGCCCCCAAAGGCGCACTCGAAGACGGGCCCAAGCGCTACCAGGTCTATGTCAACGACCAAGCTCGCACGGCGAATGATTTCAAAAACCTGATTGTTGCTTATCGGGGCGATGCCGCGGTGCGGCTTCAGGATGTCGCTTCAATCACGGATGGCGTCGAGGACGTGCGCAATCTCGGCATGGCCAACGGCAAGCCGGCGGTGCTGGTCATTCTCACCCGCCAACCCGGAGCCAATATCATCGCGACGGTCGACAGTGTGAAGGCGATCCTGCCGCAGCTTCAGGCATCACTGCCGCCCGCCGTCCATGTCGACATCGCCAACGATCGCACAACGTCGATCCGCGCTTCGGTGCGGGATGTGCAGATCACCATGGTCATCGCCGTGCTTTTGGTGATGCTGGTGGTCTATCTCTTCCTGCGCAATGGCCGCGCCACCATCATTCCCTCGGTGGCTGTGCCGCTGTCGATCCTCGGCACCTTTGGGGTGATGTATCTGTGCGGCTTCACCCTCGACGTTTTTTCCCTGATGGCGCTGACGGTGGCGACCGGTTTTGTGGTCGACGACGCCATTGTCGTCTTGGAGAATGTCACGCGGCACATCGAGGCGGGGATGCCGCGGCTTCAGGCGGCGATGGTGGGCACCGGCGAAGTCGGCTTCACCGTGCTGGCGATG
Organism: Alphaproteobacteria bacterium UBA1301; assembly: GCA_002307725.1. GTDB lineage: Bacteria > Pseudomonadota > Alphaproteobacteria > Micropepsales > Micropepsaceae > Rhizomicrobium. The sequence continues at coordinate 601,244 of DBUB01000002.1, forward strand.
AGCCTGTCGTTGATCGCAGTGTTCCTCCCGATCCTGTTGATGGGCGGTCCGATTGGACGGCTGTTCCAGGAATTTGCCGTCGTGCTCGCCGCCGCGGTGGCGATTTCACTGGTCGTATCGCTCACCACGACGGCCATGCTGTGCGGCCATCTCGATTTTAAGCACGGCGAGGGCGAACAGGGCTGGCTGCTCCGGCAATCGGAGCGGGCGTTCGAGTGGATGCGGTGGAACTACACCCGTTCGCTCACTTGGGCGCTCGCCAATCCACGGGTCCTCATCGTCTGCTTCTTTGCCACGCTTGGGATCACGATATTTTTGTTCCCCAGGATGCCCACCAGCCTGATCCCGAGCGAGGACACCGGACAGGTGATGGGCAATATCCGCGCCGATCAGTCGATCTCGTTTCAACTCATGCAGCAGAAGTTCAAGGCCTTTGTTGGCATCATCGCGAAAGACCCGTCGGTAGAGAGCGTGGTGGGATTCATCGGCGGCGGTGGTGGTCCGCGCGGCGGCGGTGTCAATTCGGCCAGCGTCTTCGTCCAGCTCAAACCGCTTGGCGAACGCAGCGGCCGTATGCAGACCGATGACGTTGTGGCACAGCTCCGGACCAAGCTCACCGGCATCGCCGGCGCTCGCATCAGCCTCAACGGCGCGCGCAATTTCCGCGTCGGTGGCCGTCAGAGCGACTCGTTCTATCAATATTCGCTGCTCGGCGAGGACATCGCAGACCTCGACAAATGGGTGCCCAAGATTGTCGACGCCCTGTCGAACGCGCCGGAATTCGAGGACGTCAATACCGATCGTCAGGATGCCGGTCTCGAAATCCAACTTCAGATCGACCGCGCCGCGGCGGCGCGGCTAGGCATTTCCACCACGCAGATCACGTCGACTCTGTACGACGCCTTTGGCCAGCGCCAAGTCTCGACCATTTACGAAGACATGAACCAGTACCATGTCGTAATGGGCGTGGCGCCAGCGTTCTGGCAAAGCCCCGAAACCCTCAAGGACATTTACGTCTCCAAATCCGGCGGGGCGGTGTCGGGCAGTCAAGCTACCGCGGCGGTATCGAGCACGGTCAGTTCCACCTCGTCGTCCTCGACCAGCAGCACGTCGAGTTCGACGGATTCCACCACCGACCTGCGCCGCAACCAGCAGCTCAATGCCCTGGTCTCCTCGACCGGCGGGGCGGCGTCCACGGCCTCTTCGTTGTCGACCTATCAGGAAACCATGGTGCCGCTGTCGGCCTTTACTTCCTATGGGCCGGGGCTGGCACCGTTGTCGATCAATCACCAGGGACCGTTCGTCGCCACCACCATTTCCTTCAATCTGGCGCAGGGCAAGACGCTGGGTGAGGCGGTCGACGTCATCAACCGCACGATGGCCAGTATCAATGTGCCGTCATCGATTCACGGCGAGTACGGCGGCAATGCCAGGCTGTTTCAACAGAACTCCGGCAATATGTTGCTACTCATTTTTGCGGCGATCGCCGTGGTCTACATCATTCTCGGCGTGCTTTATGAGAGCCTGATCCACCCACTGACGATCATCTCGACATTGCCGTCGGCTGGCTTGGGGGCTTTGATCGCCATTCTCTTCGCCCGCAAGTTCAACGACACGATCGATCTCAGCATCATTGCGTGGATCGGAATCATCCTGCTCATCGGCATCGTCAAGAAGAACGCCATCATGATGGTGGACTTTGCGCTTGATGCCGAGCGCCGGCGCGGTCTGTCCCCGCGCGAAGCGATCTTTGAGGCTTGTCAGCTCCGCTTCCGCCCAATCATGATGACGACCTTTGCCGCCATTCTCGGTGCCTTACCGCTGGCGGTGGGGTTCGGCGCCGGCTCGGAGATGCGCCAGCCGCTCGGCATCGCCATTGTCGGCGGCCTTATCGTCAGTCAATTGTTGACGCTCTACACCACGCCGGTGATCTATCTCTACATGGATCGCTTCCGGTTGTGGGCCAAACGCCGCTGGAATCGCTTCTATGCCCGGCTCTTGGGTGATCCGATCCCGGAGGAGGGTGCTTAGCCTTCTCTGTCATCCCCTTCGCAGCCCATAGCTGCTGGCGCAGCTACATTCTGCTCAGCCGGAGATGACAGGTTGCTTCAGAAATCCGGCGTGTCGGTGTCGGAGGTGTCCGGTTTGCCGTTGCGGATTTCCGAATTGCGGTACTGCCGGTACAGGCTGCGCGTCGTCGCATACATGTCGATCGAGGTACGCTCGATCTGATCCAGCGTGTCGATGTTGCGCGCCCTGAGGTCAAGCACCGAAACGGCCGACCGCACCGCGTACCAAGTGTCGGAGCCGTGGAAGCGGATGTAGGTGGTGGGATCCATGAAGATGTCGACTAGGGCGCCGGTCAGATCGCGCGGCGGGTTCGGTCCCATGAACGGTACCACCAGATAGGGCCCTTCGCCGGCGCCATAGACACCCAGCGTCTGACCGAAGTCTTCGCTGTGGTCGGGAATGCCGATCACCGTGGCGACATCCACCAAGCCGCCGACGCCAAGCGCGAGATTCACCGTGAAGCGGCCGAAGGTCTCGGTTGCGCGCGTGCCCTCGCCCTGCAACAGGTCGTTGCCGAAGGTGACCGGCTTGTCGAGATTGGTGAGGAAATTGTGCACGCCGTTGCGGGCAAATTGCGGCACCGCGTGGTTGTAGAATTTTGCCACCGGTTTGGCTACGGCCTTGTCGACCTTCATATTAATATCGAAGATCGCCCGGTTGGTCGCTTCATAGGGATCGTTTTGGGCGATCGCTTCCGGGTCCTTGCTCGCGGCACAGCCCGCGGCCAGAACAGCCAAAATTGCGATCGTGAGAATTTTTTGCCGCATCAACCAAGCCTGCCCGAACACGAGTATTCAATGCAGTGATGAATATCGGGTTTCAATGGTAATCCTACAAGGGGCAATCCGGTTCAGATACCGCCATACCAGCTATAGCCCTGGTCCTCCCAATAGCCGCCGCGGCCGCCGGCGATGGGAGTCAGTTCCGCAACGACTTCGATATGCTTGATGTATTTAGCCATTTTGTAACCGAGCTGACGTTCTGCGCGAAGGCGAACCGGCGCGCCATGTTTCACCGGCAATGGCGCGTTGTTGAGTTCATAGGCCAGGAGCGTCTGCGGGTGGGTGGCTTCTAGCAGATCCAGGCTCTCGTAATAGAACTGCGGCTCGGCGCCCGCTGGCGACATATTATCTGCACAGCGGAAGACGACGTAACGCGCCTCGGGCTTGACCCGCGCCGCTGCCAGGATGGAGGCCAGCGGCACACCCTTCCATTTGCCGATGCAACTCCAGCCCTCGACGCAATCGTGACGCGTAATCTGGGTGCGCGACGGCAGGCCCTTGAGGTCGTCCAGCGCCAGCGACAGGGGGCGTTCCACCAGTCCGCTCACCGTCACACGCCAGTTCTTGAACCCCATTGCGGCATGGGCGCTGTACTCGTCTGTACCTGGATCGAGCGTCCCGTTGGCGCGGAATTCGGGGGCAATGTCCGCCTCGCGGAATTCCGGCGCCAGGGCATGGGAGCCGGCGAACAAATGCTGGGCCCGGCGGGTCAATTTCTCGACCTCACCCAAAAGGCTGCCAACCCAAGGCTTCTGCGATAGTTTTGTACAACCGGACAAAGAAAACAGCGCCAAGCCGGCAGCACCCGTGCGGGCCAGGAAGCGGCGGCGATCAGTCATGGTGGTCCTCGATGACGTAACGGCCCGTGATCATCGAACGCAGATTGTTCCAGGCGCCCGACAGAACCACCATGGCGATGTGGATCAGGAAAAATCCGACAAAGGAAAAGGCACAGAGGAAATGGAGGGTACGCGCCGTCTGGCGTCCGCCGAACAGCCACAGAAGCTGCGGCATGGCCGCGTCCATTGTCGGCGACATGGTCAGGCCGGTCAGTAATGCGAGTGGCCCCAGCCCGAAGATCACAAACATGTAAGCCAATTTCTGCAAACCGTTGTAGCGGCGCGCCGCATTGCCTTTGGGGAACCGCAGTCGCAGATGTTCGAGGAAGGTTTGGGGCAGGGCCTTGAGGTCGTCCCGCGTCGGCAGCAAGTCAGCTCGCAAATGGCCGCGTCCGGCAGCCCAGACTGCGAACAAGAAGCCATTCAAGACGAACAGCCACGCGGCCGCGAAATGCCACAGCCGCCCCATCGCCAGCCATTGCGGGCCGGGTAGGGTGGCCCAGGCCGGAAACCCGCGCGCTGTCGGGAACCCGTCGACATCCGAGGCGCCGAGCATGCCGGTGGTTTCGAACCGGTTCCGGCCGACCCAGGTAGTGCCTTTGAGGCTGCCGTCGGGCCCCGGTTCGGCGGTCATAGCCAGGACGGGATGGGCAAAATTGGACCCCTCCCCCAAGTAAAGCGCGGGATGGGCATTGAAGATCTGCAGCCCGCTCATGAGCAGGACGAGCAGGAGCGCTGCGTTGAGCCAATGGGCGACCCGCGTCATCACGGCATGGCGAGCGATGACCGTGACGGGCCCGGGCGGCCTCAGGCCCAAAACACGCTGCCAGAACGGCATCTTCCCTGGGCTCCTGCGATAATTCGCCGCGCAGCCTAGCAGGCGCGCGCGAGTTCTGCCAACCGGCGCCAAGTCTCTGATATTGATAGACATCGGCGGAACGGGAAGATTAGTTTACCCTGCCTTGCCCTGAGGACTTCATATGCCCACCCCGCTGCGTCTGCACCCTGATCGCTTTTTCCAGCCGGACAAAGATACCGGTAACATCGCACGCCGCCTGTTCGAGAAAGTCGAGAAGCTTCCGATCATCAGTCCGCATGGCCACACCGATCCATCGTGGTTCGCAAATGATACGCCGTTCGAAGACGCGACCTCCCTGTTCCTCTGGCCCGATCACTATGTGCTCAGGATGCTTTACAGCCAGGGCGTCACCTTTGCGCAAATGGGTATGGCGCCCAAAGGCGGCACCGCCGAACCCGATCGCCGCCAGGCCTGGAAGCTGTTTGCCGAGCATTATTACCTCTTCCGCGGCACGCCTTCGCGCACTTGGCTCGATCACGCGTTTGCGACCGTGTTCGGCATCGACGTGCGTCTCGATGGTGCGTCTGCGGATCACTATTACGACGTGATCAAGGAAAAGCTCGCCACGCCGGAATTCAAGCCGCGCGCGCTGTTCAAGCGCTTCAACATCGAGACGCTGGCAACGACGGAAGGTGCCGCCGATCCGCTGGTGCATCACCAGAAGATCAAACGCGAATGGGATGGGCACGTCATCACCACCTTCCGGCCCGACGGCGTGGTCAATCCGGAGATCGACGGCTTCGTCAAGAATATGGCCGATCTTGCCGAGGTGACGAAAGAGAACGTAGCGACCTGGAAGGGCTATCTCGCTGCTCTTAAGAATCGCCGCCAGTATTTCCGCGACGTCGGCCGGGCGACCGCGACCGATCACGGCCATCCAACACCGATCACCTGCGATCTTCCGGATGTCGAATGTCAGCGCCTGCTCGACCGGGCCCTGAAAGGGGCTGCGACGCCGACCGAGGCCGAGATGTTCCGTGGCCAGATGCTGACCGAGATGGCGCTGATGTCGATCGACGACGGCATGACCATGCAGATTCACCCCGGCGCTTATCGCAACCACAATCCTGAGCTTTTTGCAGCCTATGGGGCCGACCGCGGCGCCGACATTCCCCAGCGCGTGTCGTACGTCGACAACCTAAAACCGTTGCTCGACAAGGTCGGCAACCGCTCGGACCTGACGATTCTGCTCTTCACGCTTGATGAATCAAACTACGCGCGCGAATTGGCGCCGCTGGCCGGGCATTATCCGTGCCTGACGCTGGGTCCGGCGTGGTGGTTCCACGATTCGCCGGAAGGCATGATGCGCTTCCGCCGGGGCTGCACCGAAACCGCGGGCTTCTACAACACCGCCGGCTTCAACGACGACACTCGTGCGTTCCTGTCGATCCCGGCCCGTCACGATGTCGCCCGCCGCATGGACTGCGTGTATTTGGCCGAACTGGTCGCTACCAAGCGGCTCGAAGAAGAAGAAGCGGCCGAGGTCGCCGTCGCACTCGCCTATCAACTGCCGAAAAAGGCGTATCATTTGTAGCCCTCGCCCTGAGGGCGAGTGGGCATCTCGAAGGATGAACGCCGAAAAGCGCTAACGAAAAAGCCCTCGCCGTGTAGCGAGGGCTTTTTTGTTGCAGCGCAACGCTGCAAACTTATTTCTTCGCTTTGGCGTCGTCCGCAGCTTTCTTGGCATCTGCGGCGGCCTTGGCGTCGGCGGCGGTTTGCGCCTTGGCAAGCTCGTCTTTGAGGAACTGCCGCGACGGATCGAGGTTTACCGCGTCCTGCAGCTTGGCCACGGCCGTCGCCGGATCACCGGCGGCGAGGGCGGCCTCCGACTCGGCGACGTCACAATTGATCTTGGCGGGTTTGTTGTCCGGATCGAGGTTCAGCACCGCCCTGAACTTTTCGACGGCACCCGCAGCGTTGCCAGCCTTGAGCAGGGCGACGCCTTCGTTGTTGAGCGCACCGGCCTTGACGGCCGCCAGGCTCTCCTTGACCTTCTTGGTCACGCCGAACTTGCCGGCGGGATCTTGCGCCAGGGCTTCTTCCAGAAACGCAGTGGCCCCGGCTTCGTCCTTGGCATTGAACTTGGCTGTCGCGGCGTTGAGCAGCGTAAGCTCGAAGTTCTCTTTGAAGGTGGCGGTCTTCTTGGCGTACTTGGCGATCGGCTCGATCAGCTTGATGGCTTCGCGATGCTTGGCGATAGCACCGTCGAGATTGCCTGCTTTTTCGAGGTCGAGGGCGGTGATTTCCGCTTCATCGGCCTGATCGCCGACGGATGCGGCCGCCTGTGCTCCCGGCACGACCATGATAAATGCCGCAAAGACAGCCAAAACACTGAGATGTGAGAACCGCATTCGGACCTCCCCCTTTATGACTTTGGTACCATTCTCTGAATGACTTTTGTACCGTTCCCTGACGGCGAATTTTAGTGCAGTGTGAGGGAGATGGCCAAGCCGTTGACGAATATGTCGCACGGCTTCTTCAGCGGGATTTTGGTTGCGCCCGGTCCCGCAGGCGCGGCAAAACGCAAGGTGAACCATGCATATCCAGTCGGTCTTCCTGTTCGATCTCGACGGCACACTGGTTGACAGCGTCTATCAGCACGTTCTGGCCTGGATGGAGGCGCTCGACGGCGAAGGGGTCGAGCTTTCGGTGTGGCGGATCCACCGCAAGATCGGCATGAGCGGTGGCCTGTTTGTCGACCAATTCTTGCGCGAGACCGGCCTTGCCATCACGCCCGAGTTGCTGGCACGCCTGCGCGAGCGTCACGCAGCGGCCTACAACCGCAACATCCATATGGTGAAGCCGCTGCCCGGTGCGCACGCCCTCTTGCAGGCGCTCGACGACGGCGGCATTCCGTGGGCAATTGCCACCTCGGGGCGGCTCGAAACCGCCAAGCCCAATTTGGACGCGCTGGGCGTCGATCCGGCCAAGAACGTCGTCGTTACCCGCGACATGGTGCGCTACGCCAAGCCCGATCCCGACCTGTTCCTGACTGCCGCCGAAAAACTCGGTCAGCCGATCGAGAACTGTGTTGTGGTCGGCGATTCGATCTGGGACATGCTGGCGTCACGGCGCTGCCGCGCCCTTGGCGTTGGTCTGCTCTCCGGCGGCTACGGCCAGGACGAACTGGAGCGTTCCGGCGCCGTGCGCGTCTACGAAGACCCGTCGGATTTGCTCAAGCACCTGGATGAAGTTGGCGGGCGGCGTTAAACGCGGTCTGCGGCTTACAGCTCGACCTGCGCCCCCAATTCGACCACGCGGTTGGTCGGTAGCCGATAATAGTGCGCCGGCGACAGGGCGTTGGTCGCCAGCCAGGTGAACAGCGTCAGCCGCCAGCGGCTCATCTGCGGCGTTTGGGACGCCACCAGTGTGTCGCGGCCGAGGAAGAAGCTGGTGGTTTCGGGATCGACGGCAAGGCCGAAGCGGCGCGCATCGGCCAGACTCTTCGGCAGGTCGGGGCTTTCGAAGAAACCGTGGCGGATATGGATGCCGTAGAATCCCTTGCCCAGCTTCTCGACGTCGAGCTGCTTGCCCGCGGCCACGAATGGCGTATTGGCGACGCGCACGTCGACGATCAGGACGCGCTCGTGCAGCACTTTGTTGTGTTTGAGGTTGTGCAGCAGCGCGCCCGGCACCGTATCAGCCCGCGGCGCCAGGAAGACACCGGTGCCCGACACCCGCGTCGAGATGCGATCGACGTTCTGCAGGAAGATGGGTAATGCCACCGCGTTGCGACGGTGACGGTCGGCCTGGGCTCTGCGGCCGCGCCGCCAGGTGTCCATCACCACGAAGACGCAAGCCGCGATCAGCAATGGCAGCCAGCCACCTTCGAAAATCTTGAGCGCGTTGGAGGCGAGGAACGCGAGATCGACCAGCGCCAGGGCACCGAACAGCGGTAGCACGAGCCGTACCGGCCAATGCCATTGCTTGACTGCGACGATGCCCACCAGAACCGTCGAAAGCCCCATCACGCCTGTCACCGCGATGCCGTAAGCGGCAGCGAGGTTGTCCGAGGTGCGGAAAATCAGGACCACCAGCACCACGCCGACGCATAAGTAAGCGTTCATCCGCGGCACATAGATCTGGCCGGATTCCTGCGCCGAAGTGTGGCGGATTTCCATGCGTGGCAATTGCCCGAGTTGCACGGCCTGACGGGTGATCGAATAGACCCCGGTGATGACCGCTTGGCTGGCGATGATCGTCGCCACCGTCGCCAGCACCACCATGGGATAATGGGCCCAGTGCGGCGCCAGCGAGAAGAAGGCGAAGGCGGCATTGGCCGGATGGCGCAGCACCGACGCGCCTTGGCCGAAATAGTTCGCGATCAGCGCCGGAAACACGAAAAGGACCCACGCCAGCCGGATCGGCCCTTTGCCAAAATGGCCCATGTCGGCGTAGAGCGCTTCGCAGCCCGTCACCGCTAGCACCACCGCGCCGAGCGCGACGAAAGCGGTCCACGGTTCTTCGACGAACAGCTCCAGGCCGTAGGCTGGATTGATCGCCAAGAGAATCTGCGGCGTCTCGATGATGGAGATAACGCCCAAGACCGCCAGCACGATGAACCACACCACCATGATCGGCCCGAACAGCTTGCCGACCATATCGGTGCCGCGCGCCTGGATCAGGAACAGGCCGACGAGGATGACGAGCGACAGCGGCAGCACCAGATGCGCCAAGGCCTGGTTCTCGACCGTCAGACCTTCCACTGCCGACAGCACCGAGATCGCTGGCGTCAGGATGCCGTCGCCGAAAAACAACGCCAGCCCGAAGATCGCCGCGGTGCCGATCGCGATTTTGGCGGTGCGCGATAGGCGGCGCACGCGATGGGCCAGCGAAGCCAGTGCCAGAATGCCGCCTTCGCCGTCGTTGTCGGAGCGCATGATCAGGACGACGTATTTTAGGGTCACCACCACGATCAGCGCCCATATGATCAGACTCGTCACGCCCATGATCGCGGTCTGGAACGCCACGTTGTGACTGGCGGCCAGCGCCGATTGCTTGAAGGCATAAAGTGGGCTGGTGCCGATATCGCCGTAGACCACGCCGAGCGCACCGAGCGTCAATGCGGTGTTGCGCTTCCAATGGCGGGGGATTTCGGTGGCCGGTAAGGAAGCCGCGATGGTGGTGTTCACGTTATGAACGTACGAGACATGCGCGCTCCCGAAGGCTTCCGGCCTTAAGATTTTCAGAATGCCGGAAAGGGCGCGGAACATAGCCGCGTGGACTAGGGCTGCAAGAGGTGGAAACGCGTAAAAGCCCTTTATGACGCGGCTATATATGAACCGGATATGCGATTTCATGAAATCCGGCGGCCATATATATTGATTTTTCACGAAAGGCGTCAGAATTTATATGGAACCTATATTTTGTGTCCGCTCGCTTTGCCATCAGGAATTGCGCTGCGACCACAGTTCTTGGAGCCCGGATTCTACCGCCCGCGCCTCGGTCAGGCGGCAAAGCCGCGATTTCGCCGCGCGCCGTTCGCCCCCGTCTTGCGGAAATGGCGCCTGCTCGATGTACCAAGCCAGGTGCTTGCGGAAAATCTTGATGCCGTTGGTCTCGCCGTAAAACGCGATGCTGTCGCTGAGATGAGCGAGCGCGATGGTGAGCCGCTCCGCCAGCGATGGTTCGCTTGCGGCGCTTCCCGTCCGCAAATAGCGATCAATTCCGGCGGCGATCCACGGCCGTCCGCAGGCGCCGCGTCCAATCATCACCGCGTCGGCGCCTGACTGCTTCAGTGCTTCGCACGCCGACGCGTCGTCGATGATGTCGCCGTTGACGATCACCGGCAGCGACACCGCCGTTTTCACCGCCTTTACGGCATGCCAGTCGCAGGCACCCTTGTAGAATTGGTTGCGGGTGCGTGCGTGCACCGTGATCGCCTTGACGCCGGCTTGTTCGGCGCGCACCGCCAGTTCCGGCGCATTGTAGCTGGCCTCGTCCCAGCCGAGCCGCATTTTCAGCGTCACCGGCCGCGATGTCCCGTTCACCGCCGCAGCGATCAGCCGTTCGGCGTGATCGAGGTTTCGCATCAGCGCCGCGCCGCACAACACGCCGGTCACCTCGCGCGACGGGCAGCCCATGTTGATGTCGATGATGTCAGCACCGGCCTTTTCGGCCATTTTGGCGCCGAGCTCGATCCAGCGCGCCTCGCGCCCGACCAGTTGCACGACGTTGAGATCCTTGCCATCTAGCGCCGCCCGCCGCACCACATCGGGCCGCCCATCTGCGAGTGCGTCGGCCGCCACCATTTCGGTGACGGTATAACGGGCGCCGGCACGGGCCGCCGCCCGGCGGAAGGGCAGGTCTGAGACCCCGCTCATTGGCGCGATCAGCACGCGTGTGCCGATGTCGACATCGCCGATTTGGAACTCTTCGTACATTGCCGATGGTGTGGCAGAGCGGGGCGCCCGGCACAAGTATCCGGTGCCGCCGTGCCGCGTCAGAAGCACTCCCGTTCGAGTTTTTCCAGCGCAGCCAGCGCCGCCTCGTCGTCATGATCCTCGAACAGTTCGGCGATGTAATAAACGTGACTGTGCAACAGCAGCAGCCGATCGGCCACCGGCACGTCGGCGGCTTCGGCTTTGACAAAACGCTGCTTGAAGCGCTCCCAGAATGGATTGGTCAGCTTGGGATCATCGATATAACGGTGGAGATGCCCCAGCACCGCCTGCATGTTGGCGTCAAAATCGATGCCGGAAAAACTCACATACCGATCTGTCATCACGCGGCCTCAGGATTCGCCATGCGCGGCGATGGCGTCGATGAAGATTTGGCCGAAATCGCGCAACTTTGAGGTGCCGACGCCGCTGATTTCGGCGAAGGCTTCGAGATCGCGCGGCGCTTTGCGGGCCATGTCCTGCAGCGTCTTGTCGGAAAAAATCAGATAAGCCGCAACGCGGCGGCGAGCGGCGAGGGTGAGGCGAAGGCGTTTCAGCATGGCGAACAGGTCAGCCGCGGAATCGTCAAGGGTTGCTGCAGCGGCTGCTGCCCGTTCTTTGCGACTGGTGCGGTGCGGTTGCTCGGCGCGCGCCATGAACCGCACAGCGCCTTTGAGAATCGCCTTGCCGTCGGACGAAAGCGCCAGCCCGCCATAGCCGGCAACGTCATGAATAAGAAACCCGCCCGCGACGAGCTGGCGGATCAGCGACCGCCATTCGCCTTTCTTGCGCGCGGCGCCCGCTCCGAAGGCATCGAGTTGGTCGTGCCGGCAGGCCGTGATCTTTTCAGTTTCGTCGCCACTGAGCACATCGACGATATGCGCCGCGCCATAGCGTTCGCCGGTTTGGTAGACGATGTTCAGGATCAGCTGGGCCGCGGCCGTCGCATCGGTCATCGCGGCCGGTTCGAGACAGGCATCGCAGTTGCCGCAAGGCTCGGCGTTTTCGCCGAAATAGGCGAGCAGGGTCCGGCGCCGGCAGGTCGCCGCTTCGCAATAGCCGATCAGCGCGGCGAGTCGTTGATGCTGGCGCCGCTTGTGATCGTCGCTGGTATCTTCCTCGTCGATGAACATGCGCCGCATGCGGATGTCGCCGAGCCCATACAGCATATGCGCTTCGGCCGGTTCGCCGTCGCGCCCGGCGCGGCCGATCTCTTGATAATAGGCTTCCAGGGTTGCTGGCAGATCGGCGTGAAAAACATAGCGCACGTCGGACTTGTCGATGCCCATGCCGAAGGCGATCGTCGCCGCCATCACGGTATAGGGTTCGGTCATGAAAGCATTCTGATGGGCTTCGCGCGCCTCGGCGCTCATGCCGGCGTGATAGGCCAGCGCCTTGACGCCCGCCGCTGTAAGAAGAGCTGCCGCCTCTTCGGTGCGCTTGCGTGACAGGCAATAGACGATGCCGCTCTGGCGCGGATGGGCTTTGACGAAATCGAGAAGCTGCTGCTTCCAGCCCTGCTTGGCGGCCACCGTCAGGCGGATGTTGGGGCGATCGAAGCCGAGCACGATCTGTTCGACGGCGCCGCCGAACAGCTTGTCGGCAATGTCGGCGCGGGTGGTCTCATCGGCGGTCGCCGTCAGCGCCATGATCGGCACAGTGGGAAATGTCGTACGCAATTGCGCCAGCGCGGCGTATTCGGGCCGGAATGCCGGGCCCCATTGCGCGATGCAATGCGCTTCGTCGACCGCGATCAATTCCAGCGGCAGCTTGGCCAGCGCCGCCAGCATCGGGGCCGTCATCAGCCGCTCGGGCGACATATATAAGAGTCGCGTCTGGCCTACCGCGGCGCGCCGCCAAGCTGCGACATTGTCCTCGCGGGAATGCGACGAATTGATGGTGTCGGCGGCCACACCCGCCAGCCGTAAGGCTTCCACTTGGTCCTGCATCAGCGCGACGAGTGGCGAGACCACGATCGACAGGCCGCCTAGCACCAAGGCTGGCACCTGAAAGCACAGCGACTTGCCCGAGCCGGTCGGCATGACGCACAGCGCGTTGCCGCCGTTCAGCACGACCTCCATCGCCCGTTCTTGGCCGGGGCGGAAGGCCTCGAAGCCGAAAACTTCTTTCAGAATCTGCCGGCACGACGCGGCATGATGAGCGGGAGCATTCATACCGCTTCTCGCATTCACACCCTGCGGCCCAGCGCGACATCGCTGACGAAGGGATTGGTCCGGCGTTCTTCGGCGAAGCTCGACATCGGGCCATGGCCGGGCACGAAGCCAAGATCGCCCAGCGGCCAGAGTTTTTCGACGATGGAATGGATCAGCGTTGCGGCATCGCCGCCGGCCAGATCGGTGCGCCCGATCGAGCCTTTGAACAGCACATCGCCCGAGAACGCGATGTTGGCTTCGGGCTGGACAAAGACGACGTGGCCCGGTGTATGTCCGGGGCAGTGGATCACATCCATCGTCACCTCGCCGAAGGAGACCGTATCGCCATCGCCGAGGAAGCGGTCCGGCGTGCAGGGCTCGGCGTGCCCGAAGCCCGGCGTGGTCCGGTTCTGACCCAGCGCGTCGAGCAGGAAGCGGTCGCCCTCGTGCGGGCCTTCGAGCCGCGCCCCGGTGCGCCGCTTCAGTTCGGCCGCCCCCGAGGCATGGTCGAGATGACCATGGGTGAGAAAGATCTTCTCCACCGTCACACCATTGCGGGCCGCCGCCGCGATCAAACGGTCAACCTCGCCGCCGGGATCGATGAGCGCGCCCTGCTTGGTGACGTCGCACCACACAAGGGTGCAGTTCTGCTGATACGGTGTGACCGGAAGGATAGCGGCATGAAAGAGCGGGGAGGTCATGGAATGCCTGGAATGGATGGCGGAGGATGGAGAACTTGAAATGAACCGTCTCAGCTCCTGACTCAAGAAAGCCGGTATTTTTTCGGTTTGCGGGTACGGATGAGGGACCAAGCCTTCACCGAATTTACCATGTGTCCCTCTCTTCTCACCGGTCCCAACCGACATTCCTCCGAAAAATGTCGAACAAGGATCGGCTCATTGAACGCGCCGAGATTCTGGCAACCGCGTCGGCCACCTTCAGATACGGCAGGTGGAGCAATTGCGGCAAGAGGCTAGGTTGCTGGTGCGGTCCGATTGCAGAAACCCCGCTCTGGTCGGGTACCGTCAGACCGGCGGGAGGGGCTCGGTGCCCTTGTCCAGCAACGCCAGGTACTTCGAATAGGCAAACAGCCGATTGCGCCGTTTGCCGGTGACTTCGTGGACGATCCCGGCTGAAGCGCGCCGCGCATATTCCACTGCGCATGCCAAAGGTTCGCACGCGTAGAGCCGCTTGGGAATCCCATACGAGATTCAAATGTCAGATTTTATCCACCAGAATTCCGGTGACAGCGGCTCTTCCTGCATCGGCTACAACGCCCGCGGATTGGCGCCGTCCGTGCGCAGAAATTCGCTCAAGGACGTCACTTGAATGGTGTCGGGAAGCATCTCGGCCGCATGGTGCAGTGCCCCCAGAAATAGAATGCCCGTCTCGCCGGTCTGTAATGTCTGGTCTATGCGTTGCGCAACGAAGCTGTCCCTGCGCTCCAACAGGTCGCGGAAGATCTCGGCATTTTCGTTCTTGTCCGCGTCCGCGCCAAGGCTGCTCGCGCCAGTGTGCACGCCCGCCATGATCAGCTCATATTCCTTGCGAAGCAGGTTCGGGTCTTCCGTTCCCTCGATTTTCGCACCGCGTTCCGCGAGTTTCAGCAAAATGCGGTAGTTCGCTCCGCCTTGCTGGGCGAGGTCGCGAACGATCTTTTCCTCCAATCCGCAGACCGGCAGGCCATCCTGGTAGAGCCGCAGTTTGGTGTAATCAAGGGGAAGACGGTCCATTGCGATTTCCAAGGCGTTCCAAAATTCGGTGAGAGCTTCTCTACTCGCCTTCCACGCTTTCTCTCCTCCCTTTTCGATATAGGCTTGGCGTACGCGCTCCTGGAGCGGGCCAAGATCGGCTTGGCTGTGAACAATCGGAATGTGAATGAGCCGTCTCAAGCTTGTCCTCCTGTTTGGCCCGTCTAACGGTCAATACCGGTTCCGCGAACGGCGGCCCGAAAATGCTCCATGCGAATGGCAAGATGCTGGCCAGCTTCGGCCTTGTTCTTGTGACTTGCCAAATATTCCCGGATTGCTGCCAGACTGGCATTGCGACAGGCCAGTTCGATATCGGCGCCGCTCTGGCCCTCGCTCGCTGCGCCGGCGAGTTCCGCGAGGTCCACATCGTCGGCCAGCGGCCGGCCGAGCGTATGAACCTTGAAGATCGCGAGCCTCGCAGCCGGATCAGGCGGCGGCAGTTCGATCAGAAAATCGAACCGTCCGGCCCTGAGCAGTGCCGGATCGACAAGGTCTTTACGGTTTGTAGCAGCCAGGACGACGACGCCCTTCAG
The DNA here is from genome assembly GCA_002307725.1 of Alphaproteobacteria bacterium UBA1301. GTDB lineage: Bacteria > Pseudomonadota > Alphaproteobacteria > Micropepsales > Micropepsaceae > Rhizomicrobium. The sequence goes on from DBUB01000002.1 coordinate 616,611, forward strand.
TTCCTGCACGCCATCCATCTCGGTAAGGAGTTGGGCAATCGTGCGATCGGTCACCGAACTGCCTTCGCCGCCGCCACGGCGCGGCGCGATGCTGTCGATCTCGTCGAGAAACACGATACAGGGCGAGGCGAGTTTCGCCTTATGGAACAACTCGCGCACGGCCCGCTCGGTTTCGCCCACCCAGCGGCTCATCAAGGCTGGACCTTTGACCGAGATGAAGTTTGCCCCGCTTTCTGTCGCCACGGCCTTGGCGAGGAGGGTCTTGCCGACGCCCGGAGGTCCATACAGCAGAATGCCCTTGGGCGGAACGACCCCGGCTTCCTTGAACAGATCCGGATGCTGCGCCGGCCACTCGATGGATTCGTTGAGGATGCGCTTGGCTTCGTCCAGGCCGCCGATATCGGACCATTTAACATCGGCCGCTTCGGTGAACATTTCGCGGATGGCCGAGGGCTCGATCAGCGCCAGAGCTTCCTGGAAATTGTCCATGCCCACCGTCAGCTTCTCCAGATCGTCGGCGGGTATGTCGTCCAGATCGAGGCTGAAGCCTGAAAAAAGCTTGCGCAGCCGCGCCATCGCCGCCTCGCGGCAGAGCGACTGCAGGTCGGCGCCGACAAACCCATGCGTGACCTGTGCCAGCCGATCGAGACTCACATCCTCGGCCAAGGGCATGCCGCGCGAGTGCACTTGCAGAATTTGCAGACGGCCAGGCTTGTCGGGAACGCCGATGGCGATTTCACGATCGAAGCGACCTGGGCGGCGCAGAGCGGGATCGATGGAGTCCGGGATATTGGTGGCGCCGATGACGATCACCCGGCCCCTGCCTTTGAGTCCATCCATCAGCGTCAGAAGCTGGGAGACGACCCGGCGTTCGACCTGCTGCTCGCTGCCGAGCGAGGTGCGCTTGGGCGCAATCGCGTCGATCTCGTCGAGAAAGATGATGCTGGGCCCCGCGCTGGCCTCTTCGAACACTTTGCGCAGATGTGCTTCGCTCTCGCCGTAGAACTTATGCATGATCTCCGGGCCACTGAGGCCGAAGAACTTGGCGTCGGTCTCGTTGGCCACGGCGCGTGCGATCAGCGTCTTGCCGCAGCCCGGCGGACCGTAAAGCAGAACGCCCTTTGGTGGATCGATGCCGAGTTGCTCGAAAATCTCGGGCCGCCTGAGCGGCAATTCTATCATCTCGCGGATCGACCCTAATTCCCGCTGCAAGCCGCCGATGTCTTCATAGGCAATCCGCTGTTGCTGGGAACCCCCGGCCTGCTGCCCGCTGACCTCGATGGCCGTTGCGGGATGAATCACCACCGCACCCTGCGGCACCGTCTTCAGCACGGTGAAATCGCGGGTACGGGTTCCCATCAGGGTGGCGCGGACCCGATCGCCTTCGGTGATGACGAGTCCTTCGAGCAGCCTCGCCACATAATCTTCGCGCCCCTTTGCATGGGAGGTATCGTCCGTCGGCGCGAGCTTGACCCGCGTGGCGCGAGCGTAAGGCGCCGGCAACAGCCGGACTTTTCCGCCCAAGCTGACCTTCGCATTGTCGCGCGTCAGTCCGTCGATCTGCACGATGCCTTTGCCGCGATCGCCTGGAAAGGCGGACATCGCCTTGGCGGCGGTTTCCCGCTCGCCGACCAGCCGAACGACATCGCCAGGCTCGATACCCATGCTGGCCATGTCGGCGGGATCGAGACGGGCCAGACTGCGGCCGACATCCTTGGGGAGCGCTTCGGCAACTTTCCTGGTGATTTCTGGCGAAGGGGCGTTTTTTTTGCCGGCAACGATCTTCTCATCCATTGCGTGTCTCATTAGCTAGATCTTGGAAACCGCCGAGCCGAAGAGCGAGGTCGTCATCGGTCAAACCGAAATGCTCCTTCAGTTCCGCCATGCGTTCTTCAAGCCGGAGCAGTGCGATTCCGAGGCGTTCGATTTCGTCGTCGGTCAACGTGCCGCTGTCGACCCGGCGGATCGCCTGCTTTTCGACGAGTTGGCGAACCGTATCCACCACGACCAGAACGAGCCGGGCGAGATCGTCGCCCGTCGTGTCGGGATCGGCGCGGCCACCCTCCGCGGTGGCGGGGCGAAAGAGTCCGTGGCGCATCGAAGCCGCAGCGGCCGGCTGTTGCACGGCGTCGCCCGGAATGCCGTCTGGCGCGGTAGCACACATGGGTTCATGTATCGGCATTATTGTGCTCCTGAGAGAGGTGCCGCGGCGACGAACGAATAGGGCGGCCAAGGGCCGGTACAGGTCACCTCGAATTGCGGATGATCTACGCGAAAGCGTTCGAGTGCGTCGGCAAACGCCGGGACTAGGTCACGTTCCACCAAGCACGAGGCCCGATAGCCAGCCGATGCATCCGCTGGCGGCGCGCAAACGATATCCTTCAAAACTGCATCAAGCTTCTGCCGCAGCAACTGCCCCAACTGTTTTGCACTGTCCTCCCGCGCGATCTCGTTGTGGTGATGGCGCATTCTGGCGCGCAGATAGGCCGCGCCGCGGCCCGTTGGCTCGTCATCGTTAGACGTGCCGATTAGGCTGTGCAGGGCGGTTGCAACTTGATGATCGGTAGTCAGGACCCGTAATCCCGTGGCCCGCAATGGTATGCTCCGGTTGCCGTCCACGATCCGCAATGCGAGTTCGACCTTGCCTCGTACGCGTTCGAGATCGTTCAACAGGTCATTTGTCAAAGGCCCAAGGAATTCTCTCAGTGTGTCCGCGTTGGGACAAATCGTGCCGAACCGTAACGGCAAAACGGTATGGTCCTGCATGAGCCGCTCTAGGACCCGTTCATGACGCCAGACATTGTGTGGCATTGCCGCGATGATGCGGGAGGACAAACCGCTTACGGCCGCCGCGAACGTGCCGCACGATACGGACACGACATCGCCAGCTTCGTGCCCTTCGCCGGGAAGGGTCTCGAAGCGATGCGAGTCTACTATGCCATAGACGTAAAGCATCGTCAGAGACCTTCGTTTTTGGTCAACTTGGCGCTGGCTCGGGATGTACCGAGGAATCTCTCCGCCGTATCATAGGAGGCCACAAGCACCTTCAAGCCGACATAGACCAGATCGACGCCAGCGAGCGAAATAATGGCTTCACCCCACAGGACCACACCCTTGTTCAGTGCGCGATCAAGCAGATCGGCCAGAGACAAGTCGTCGTCATTCCCGATTTGAATGCCCATCTTGCTGCTCTTCCTGCCGGTAATCGGCGAAGCTGAACGGCGGCCAAGGTCCGCAGATCTCGTAGTGGAAACCGCGCGGTCCAAGGACCTTCCGGAATTCTTCGATCAAGTCAAAGAAGCGCTCCTCATCGGTTTTGGCCACGAGGTAGGCGCCATTCCACACCATATCGTCCGTGCGTCCGTGTACGTCCGCGGGTTGGAACTTCATCGTTGCATCCGCACGGGCAATCTCGCTCAGGCGCAGACGGTTCTCGTTTACATCTTGCGCGACGATGCGCTCGATTTCGGCGTCGCCGAGACGCGCAATCCGCCGTTGCAGGAAGAAGGCGCGGCCTTGCGCCGCCGCGGCGAGTTCGCTCTGGGCTGCGAGCATGGCCGGAGACTTCTCGCCGAGATGATCGCGCATAATCGTGCTGTCACAGAATATCTTGACGCCCCACTCTTGCGCGCCGGCGACTCGCTCAAGGGCCTTAAGAAGGCCTTGGCGATGCTCGTGCAACATGCTGGATACCGTTTCGCCGTCTGAGAACAGCGCACCGAATCTCATGGGCAGAACGGTTTGAGTGCCGAGCAGGCTTTGCAGAACACGGTGATGATCCAGTATCAGTTTTTTGGCCTGTTCGGGATCCTTCAGTTCTTCCTCGAAGGGCGTGCCGACTGCCGGTGTTGCCACCATGCTAACGAGCGCGGCCATTCCATCGCCCGTAATGGTACCCACGGGACCGTCTGCAAGCCCCCTCAGGTGCGGATCAATTGATTCTATGCCGCCATTTTCCGCGCGGACGATCCCGTAGACATAGACACTCCGCGGTTTGGCGGGCTCGGAGAGGACATCTTTTCTTTCAGGCTGCAACATCTAACGCGTCCTCCTGGCGCCGTATCGAAACAAGCACCGAGCGACCCACGAGCGACAGGTCCGTGGCAGACGGGGCCTCATCTGTGCCGCACGGCCTGACGCAGGTTTCCGCGTTGAGCATAAGAATGCGGCAGGCTTCCGTCAGCGCCCTCATGCTCGCATTGCCGCCAGCACCTACCGCATCGGGGTGGACACTTTTCGCGGCGCGGCGGTAAGCCAGCCGCACTTGGGCAGCGTTTGATTCTGCACCGACACCGAGCAGGCGCATCGCTTTGGCCAACGCCACAGCTTCGATGATCTCGATTTCGACCGTCGCGAAGCTATAGGGCGCCAGCGGACCGACAACGCGGCAGGTGAGCTGGCCGGCGTAGGCAGCGTCAAGCGTTTCGAGGCAGTGGTCGAGCGCAGCCATCGCATCGGCCTTCATGAGTAACACCAGATGAAGGACAACCTGATCCGCCGCGGCAGGATCGGTGATTGCGTCCACGGCGACCGCTCGCAGCGCCTCGGATAGGGAGGCGGCAAGTACCGCGCGCCGGTGATCGAGCGATTGCTTGACCTGCCTGCCGATAGCGGCGCGAATATCATCGTCCGGTGCACCGGTGTGCAGGGTCCATTTCTTCTTAAGATCGGTAATGGCGTCCTCTTTCGCGATCTCGGCGAAAATGGTCTCGACATCCCATTTGATGAGAATTTCCACCTGCACGCAGTCTGCGAGCCGATCGAAGGCAGCTTGAAAGGCCGGGGCTCCCCGTTCGAGAATGGCGCGAATGCTCATCGCGTTGGGCAGGAACGTCCCGAACTTCACCGGCAGCACTGGCGCCGTCCGCATGATATGCTCGATGGCTTTCTGATGCGCGGCGAGCTGGAGCACCAACTCTTCCCGGCTGTGGACCTGATCCTGAAAATTTGGGCCGTCGCCAACCACCGCGGCAAACGGCCCTGCCGCAACCGCCCGCAATCCGTTCGGTGCTGGGGTTATGCCGGTCGCCGTATCGGTGCCAGGTGGGGTGGGAATGATCGCGTAGACGTAAAGCGACGTTTCGCAAGGAAGCTCGGCGGGCTGCGTATTCATTGCGGTTGCCCTGCAGCTGAAGAATTTGCCAGTTGCGCCTCGAGACGCTCGAGCCGCTCCTGCAGAAGACGATTTTGTTCCGTCGTGACTTTTGCCTGCGAGGAGAGATAGGGGTCGGTCTCCCACCAGTTAATGCCCATCTCGATCGCCTTATCGACGGACGCGATCAGCAGGCGCAGGCGAATGTTGAGAAGTTCAACACCCACCAGCGAGATCGTGATATCGCCGGCGATGACCACGCCCTTGTCCAAAATCCGGTCCAGGATATCCGCCAACGAGGCGCCTTGTACCGAATGTTCCATACGTCCATTTGCAACAGCCATTGTTTGGCTCCATTTCTAGGATCCGGCTAGCGGCCCAATGCCGTTGCTTTATCAACCAGTGCCGCCGTCTTGTGCCGTAACGTCGATATTTCGCGGCAGAGGCGGCAGTTGGTGTCGTCCTGATCGTGGGCTTTGCAGTCGAGCAAGGTGGTCACGTTGTCCAGCAGCTCCCGTGCCAGAAGCCCTTTTTCGTCGGGCGCAGAGGCGTGGTTGATGGCCGCCGTGAGCCGCTGGATTTCTCTCTCACAGCCCTCGAACAGGTCGATCGGACACACGATCTGATGCGCGGTAGGTGACATCAATTGCTTCCAGCCTGATTGCGCAGGTACCTGTTGGTTCGCTCGTAACTGACGATATCGCCGGTATCGTTGAGGGCGACCTCATAGGTGGCGAGGATGTCTGTTGACGGCGGAATACGCTTCAACTCGATGGCGGTCACGGTGACTCGCCAGCCTTCGTCCGTCCGTTCGAACCCCGAGACGCTATCGGCCTTGTAGCCGGTCAGCATCGCGAGCTCGTCGCGCGCCCGGGCGATGACGACCACCGACGTGAGCAGTGTCTGGGGATTGCGATGCCGTATGGCTGGTCTCTCGCTCTTTCCGGGAGGCTGGCGATCCAGTTCGGGAATAAGGGGGTTACTTGAGGTGTTCGTCATTTTTTGCCTCTCTGATTTCCTTCAATTGCCGCAACAAAACGGCTTCACGCGTCTCGTATTCGTCGATGCTGATCTTGCCGAGGTCGAGGTCGAGTTCGAGTTCCTGGAGGCTGGCGACGACTTTGCCCTCATCCCACCGCTCCGCATTGGCCTGATCCTCGATCATGCGGGCGAGCCAAAGCAGGCCATTAATGGGTCCCAGGGCCGGTGCCGTCAGAAGGCTGCTGAGAATTCCCATGGCTCGTCATTCTCCCCAATTGACGACGATGTTGACGAAGTTGTAGGGCGGCGCCGGGCCCACATATTTGAACATCAGCCGGTCGCCGAACTCCTCGTCCAGACGCTTCACCGCGTCGTCCATCGCCGCGCTGTCTTCACGATTGATGAGAAATGCAGCGTTGAGGACCATGCGATCGCTGACGATCTTGTTGGTCTTGGTTTTGTGCGAGAACGGCTTCAGGCGCGACAGGATCATTTCCTCGTCGCGGGCGCGGATTTGGTTCATCGCCTTTTCCACTTCCTCGCCGAGCTCGATCCGTTCGTAATAGGACTCCTCTAAGGATCGTCCCTGGAGTGCGGCACGCAGCTTGCGAACTTTTGCATTTTCCTTCACGACCTCCTCAAAGGCCGCACCCTCGTGCCAGAAAGCCTTAAGCCCGAGTTCGATCCGGCCATGCATTTCTTCGAGCAATGCGGTAAATTCGTCGTAACGCAGCGCCAGCAGGCGGCTTTCGATCAATTCCGCGCTGGTCGCCACTGTTCCGAACCGCACCGGAAGAAGATCGAACTCGGTCATCAGTTCCTCGAGCACCACGGTGTGCGCCATCATGTTGCGGCGGCTGTTCTCGTATTCGATGATCGCAGAAGTGCTTACGACTGCCGCCAGGCGGCGGTAATTGATCGTTTGCACAACATCGCCGCGCTCGCCGATACCCCGCGTCTTGAATTCTCGCGGCTCGGGGCACACGATGATGGCATAGAGATATTTGCCTTCTGCTAGCTCATTTTCTTTGGCCATCCTCTTACGAGGGGGCCTCTGATCCGTCCGCCCTGCGGTGCTCTCCAGCGACGTGTTCACGATGCCGCCTTTTTCCGCACCCGTATCTCGAGCACGCCGTTATTGTATTTTTTCCGCAGACTTGCCGCGTCGACCTCAACGGGAAGCACAATTTCTTTTGCGTAGTTCCGCTCACCCTTCGACTCGATGGTCAGTATGTCGCCTTTGAGCTCCACCACAATTTCCGCGTCTTTTGCGCCGGGAAGCTCCGCCGTGACGACGACTTCGTCGTGTTCGTCGAAGACATCGGCGAGCGGTTCGCGGACCTCGTCGACGACGAAGCCCTCGCGGCTAGGGCGGACATTGCCGAAGCGTTCCACGGTTGCAGCGGACTCGCCGCCTAGCCCGGTACGAATGCTGAATCCGTAGACACCGCGGGCCTTATCTCCCAAGCCTTTAACGCTGAACTCGCCCTCGCGCGTATGTGTGCCGCCGGTTTCGACCAGCATTCCCAGAAGGTCGACTGCTTCGCCCAGGCCGCGGAAAAGTCCACCAAGTTCGATTTCGGGTTTGTCCCGGCCGCCGCCGGCTTTGGTATTCTTGGTCATGGCGTATCTCCTGTTCTCATTTGCTGTTGGAACGATGCGCGCCGCGCGATCTCGTTTCCGGGCCTAATATCCAAGTTGCATCGTCCGCCTCGGCGTCGTGGACGATCCCGGTGCATCCGTCAGAGCTTGGCCGCGCTTCTGTCCGCGGCCGCTTCGGCAGATGGCGTTTTTGACCGGAGCTTCTTCCAGCAGCGGTCTTAGCGTGGTGATTTCATCGCGAACCATGGTCAACTTCCTCGCCGTCGCTTGAAGGCGATTTTGCCAAATGTCGATTTCGCGCTCCAATCGCGCGCGCTCGTTTTCCAAACGCGCGTAACGATTGGCTATCTGGTAACGCTCCTGTGGCTCGACGCTCCGCGCCAGCGTCTGTAGCGTGGTGACGCCGCGGAGGCCGCACGGGGTTTTTCTCTTCTCCGTCTTCATGGTGGTCTCTTTCTTGCTCGGAGCCCGCTAGGCTTTCTTCACGCTAACGGCTTTCAGAGCCGGCTGGCCGGGGCAATGGTGCTCGATTAGGCTGAGCAGCATCTTCTGCTGCTGCTCATGCTTGCCGTCCGCTTTGTTCGAGAGCGCGGACTTCGACCCTAGGATGTCTATACAGACCTCGACAAATTGGCGGTCATCGATGGTGGCCCTCAGCTTTTCTTGAGCCATCAGACGGCAGATCATGATGCTCGCTCTTAGCGTCGGCGTTTGATCGTATTCACCCGTCTCGCGGAACTCGCGCACGATATCGACAATGGGCGCGACTTTTGCCGGCGCCAGTCCCGAGCGGGCTGCCGCAATGGCGACTTCAAGATCGCGGTCGGCATAGCCGACGTCGATCGTTACGATGCGGTCGCCTAGCGCATCCTGCGCATCGTGGACGCCTGCATATTCCTGGGGATTGCTGGTGAAGATCGTGCGGAACTCCGGGTGGACCTTGATATAGGGTTCGTCCTGGTTCTGCGCCGGCAGAACGAGAAGCCCTTCCTCCAGAACACTGAGAAGGACGTTATTCGCCTCGGGGCGGGATCGGGTGAACTCGTCGTAGACGAGGGTTTGGCCCTCGCGGCAAGCTGTTGTCAGACGGTGATCCGCCCATCGTTTGTCGGCCGTCTCCTCCGTTTTCGTCACAGTATGAATGTAGGCGTCGACGACCTTGCGGTAATGATAACCCTGTTGGTTGCCCACGAGGGTCGCGGTCATCATGTCCTCGTCGCCGACGATTATGACGGTCGGCCTGCCGCGCAAGGCAGCCACATGCAATGCCAGCGTTGTCTTTCCGGTGCCGGCGGGTCCGCGGAAATGAACCGAGAAGCCCGCCTTCAAATAGGCCAGCGCGCGCTTGGTTATCGCTTCGACACTTTGCGTGTGCACGAAGCCGCTGCGTGGCCGCAGTTCGAGCGTTGTCACCACTCCAGCGTCTTCCGATCGTGCGGTATCTAACATCTTCTCTTGAACTCCTCGTTTGCGCCGGTGGCGCCGTGGATCTGGCCTAGACTTGGGTGGCGCGGAGTTGCGCTTCGAAATGGCGAGCCCGGTACCAAAGTTCCCGCTCCTTGGTGAATATGGCGGGGTCATTGTCCCAGGATCTGAATTGGTCATACGCGTGCATCAGAGCGTGCTGCGCCCGGCGCCAATTATCCGAGCTCAAGGGCGCGCTCCGGCACCAGCCGGTGCCTCGCGGTATGCTCGAGGATTGCGACGCGAGGCTGCGGGCGAAAGCATCGCGCGCACCGATCATTTCACCGCTCACCAGATAGGCAACCTCGTTGCCGAATAACGCGGCGCGTTCGCTCGACAGGCCCAACCGGCGCCCTGCGACCGTCGCCATGCTTTCGATGATGCAGGCGAAAGCCTCAAGCACTTGCGGTGTTACGTCGACCGTGGTGCCGAAACTGCGATGGATCGTGAGCGCATCCGTATAAGTAAGCGAAGACATGGTGCCTAGTTTGGAGGCGCGAAAGAGACCAAAGCCGTAATCCGCCTCGCCGAAATCCCCGATCTCGCCGATTGCCTCAAGGCCAAGGCGCAGCAGGTCCCATAATCTGTCGAACACAGGCATGATGACCTGCAAATCGGGCTGAAGCACAATCTCTGGAGCGATCCCATCGCGTAGAGACAGGCGGGAAGGAATGCCCTCCAGGACCGCGAGTTCGACCGGCAAGGTGATTTCGACGCTGCCGCTGCTGCGCCCTGCCGAGCGGATATTCCGTTTTCCGAAGTCCATCACACGCCTCGATCAATCATCTGGGTCGGTCTTTCATCTCGGTCAGAACGGCAATGCAGCCGAAAGAGCAGATGGCGCTCCATTTTTTCTAGCAGAACACTTGCCCAAAACTTTGACCCGCCGTCCCGCTTGGCGCCTGCAATCCGGCACCAAGCTTGACGCTTCCACGCTCAACTGCGGGCGTGCTTTTTCTTCTTTGTTGTCTTTCGCGCGGTCGGCTTGCGCGGTGTGGCTACGGCCTTTGGGGTTGCCCTTGTCGCCGCTACTCGCCGGCGCCGCACGTCAGTGCTCACATGCTGTTCCCAAACCTCGCCAGCCTGTTGGCGGTCCTGGCTGAAACCCTTGATCAAGGCCTCGACACGTTTGCGCAAATCTTTCAGTTGGGCGTGGCGCAGGTGATCTTCCCGGCGTGCCGTCTTCACCCGCGTTGCGGTGAGATGCGCGAGTTGTTCACTCACGGCTTCGCGCAGATCGTCGGCAAAAGAAGCCAGTTGGTCCAGCAAGTCCTTCGTGGACACCTCACGTTCATTCCCAAAACGCTCGACCATGTCGACCGCGGCGCCGCGGGTGAGTGCCGCCATGCCGAAAAGATCACGCAACTTGTTCTTGGTGGCAACACGATGCGCGACCATGGTGCGCTTAAGGGAAGCTCTGTTCAGTTGATTTTCGCGCGCCAAACCCGGTTTGATTTTGGCGATAGAGGCCAGGCGTTCGCCTTGAGACGCTTCGAAACCCGTCGTGATACGGGACATTTCGCTTGTCAAAGTCATTTTGCCGGCTCCTCGTCAGCGGTGTTGCTAAGGGCGGTAGGCATCGGTGCCCAGAGACCGCCGGGTAAGGGGCGGCTCGCTGGGCACCGAACCGTTAGGCAGTTGCGGCGGCGGTGAGGCCGACGGCTTCCGCATATTTGAGGTAGGTGTCCACACCGGCGACGACGATACGGGCTTCGATGGACAGCAGCTCGATACCGACGAGCGAGACGCGCACCCAAGCATCGACCACGATGCCCTTGTCGAGGATGCGATCGACGACTTCGGCTAGGCTACTCGACGCATTCATTTTCTCAATTGCCATTTGACTCTCCAGTTCAGGGATCCTCGGACGAAGGATTTCGTTCGCGTTGGAACGCAAGCATCCTCTCAAGAAACGCTACGCCACACTACTGAGGAGACTCCCATCTTCGCGGGTGTGATTCCCCCGAAAAGGGTTGCAACACAAACGATCGAGATAATTTCTATTCTGATCGAAGAGATCACGCTCAAATGCTGCAGCACTTATTAATCTTTCATTCACGATGACGAGGGACGAAGAGGCCGACGTTCTGTCGAATGTAGGAACGGCATTCGTTTGCTAGTTGCGCGACTGGCAGAGGTCGCACCTATCCGCGTCGTAAAGAGTTTGCGCATCTATATCGGCCGCGGCTTTCTAGGAGGCGGCAGACCGTTTTGCTAAACCGCAAGAGCACACTGCCGCTCAACCAATACTCGCAGAACAATTGCCATGGGTGCACGCCAGCGGCATGGCGGTCTGCATCGGGCACGATTGCACTTTATGCAGAACTTCCATCACACTGTTGCAGTCAAGCTTGTGCACGATGTTCTGTCGCTGGCGCTCAATGGCTTTGACGCTTTTCAAAAGGTTCCGGGCAATTGCCTTGTTCGAAAGGCCCAACCTCAACTGGTCAAGAACGGCTCGTTCGGTTTCGGTCAGCCGGGCAATCGTCTTCTGTATCGCTTCGCAACTTCGACGTTTGGAAACCCATTGGTGGTCTTCGAAACAGTAGCGCTCCAGCCTGTTGAGAAAGGAATTGTCGTCGAGGGGTTTTTCAAACACGGTCGCAGCTCCCATCTCCATGGCTGCGACGGTGGTCTGAACGTCGGCATATGCGCTGATCAGGATGACAGGAACAGAACTCTTCTGGCGCAACAGCCTCAGTACCTCCAGACCCGATAGCGTCGGCAAACGATAATCGAGGACAACGCAGCCAGGGCGATCGAGGCTCGCCGTCTTCAGAAAACTGTCGGGATCGCTCCAGCCTTCAACATGCAAGCCGACGGATTCGATCAGGGCACACAGCGAGTCCCGAAACCTGTCGTCGTCATCGACGATGTTAACATGGCCGCTCAAGATCTGTTCACTTGCTGTCCTCCTGCCCTAGCGTTTGTTCGCTCGGCAGAACCATCTCCATGCATGTCCCGTGGTGCTTCGAGTGGCAAGCAACACGTCCCCGGTGCCAGCGCACGATATCGCCAGCAATGGCAAGACCGAGGCCGCTTCCATTCTCGCGTGCCGTAACGAAAGGTTCGAATATCTTGTCGCGGATGGCTTCTGGGAGACCGCAACCGTTGTCGAAGACCTGGATCGTCGTCGTCTCGGGAGTCGCCATGGCAATACGGATTATCAGTTTCCGCCCGGAGATCTTCGGGTCGTCGAGCGCCGCGATACTGTTGATCAAGACGTTGTAGAGCGCCGTTCCCAGCAGTTCCTTGACCCCGTTCACCTGGGTGCGACCGGTGCGGACCTCAAGACGGATCCGGACCTGTTTGGCATCCGCCAGGGGCCTCAGCCGGTCGATTTCCTCCCGGCACACTTCGGTAAGGCAGACGCTAGATCTTGTCGTCGGCCGGCGCTCCGTCAGCAATCGTAGTTGCTTGATGATGGTGGACGCGCGCAACGCTTCCGCCTTGATGCCCTTAAGGTACTCGTCGATATCGGCAGGCCGGATCACCGACCTCGCGAGATGCCGAGAGAGCGTATTGGCGAGATTGATGATGGTCCCGAGCGGATGGTTGAGTTCGTGCGCGACATAGGCGGTCATCACGCGCACGGTCGTTTCACGCTCCCATTGACGGCCCAGATCGCTGCCTACGGCTTCGAGCATGGGCCCACCTCTTCTCGGTCGAACCGTTCGGTTCGACTTTGTCTGCGAAAACGCCGAAAGGCCGGCGCCTCTGCGAGAGTCGGAATGAGCAACTTCCATTGACGAAAACCGCGCGTCAGAGCGGCCCGGTTATGTACAAACCCACCGAGCTGAAGAGTATGCCATACATTTGAACTCGCACCGGGACTGGCATAGGCGTTGATGGACATCTTATTCCGCCCGGAATTTCCTGTTCCAAATTCCTGCTGGATAGGCCGTATGGTCGGCTTCTCGATTTTAGAGAGACTATATGTCTTAAAAACAAATATGATAGATGCGGAAAATACGCACATCGCCGAATAATTCCCCTTCGTCGGTATTGGGACGATAATCATTCATTAATTATGCCACGGCGAAGTCGTGTGCCGTGGACGTCATCGCCGCGAAGAAGGCGTGTCCCGGAGGCAAACCCGTCGTGAGAGCAAGTTCCCTGCGCGGGTCGCAAAAAATGCTGCGAACGCCCTGGCGCTTTGCCACGCCGAATTGGCTGGAGACCCTACGGCATTCGCGGCCTCGACTGTCGCCGCAGCCGGAGTGCTCTGAGTTGGGGAATGTTGGAATGACGGTCTCGTCGCTTCCGCACACCGATAGCAATTGCAAATTACCAAATAGAAATAATAGCGTAGGATGAGAAACTCGAAATGAACCCTCTCTGCTCCTGACCCAAGGAATCCGGGATTTTCTGTTTACGGGCACGGCTGAGAACGAAGAGAACGAAACCACCAGGGGGGGGCGCGGCTTGACGGGCTGCGGCGGTGTTGTCGTGCAACCCATGAGCAGGCAAGCGGCGGCCGTCCAATGCTGACGGACAATCATCATGGAATGCCCTATTCGTAGCGCAGGGCATCGATGGGATTGGCGCGGGCAACGTGCAAGGCGTGACCAATCACGGTCGTCCAGGCGATGGCGAGCGCAAGTAGCCCTGCCACGATGAAGTAGATCGGGTTCAGCGTGATGCGATAGGCATAACCCTCGAGCCAATGCTGTAGGTAGTACCAAGCCACCGGCCAAGCGATGAGGTTCGCCAGCAGCACCGGAATAGAGAATTGCCACAACAACAGGCGGACGATATCGCGGGTTCGTGCGCCCATGACTTTACGGATTCCAATCTCCTTGGTTCGCCGTCCGACCGTGAACGCGGCAAGTCCGAACAAGCCGAAGCTGGCGACGAAAACCGAAAGGATGACAAAAATGCTCATCAGCACGCCCTGCCGTTCCGCATCGGCGTATAGCCGATTCATGCTGTCGTCGATGAACCAGCGCACGGGCGGTTTGTCGGGAATAAACCGCTGCCAGATGCGGTCGATTCCGGTCAGGGTCTCGGGAATCATCCCCGCCTTCAGCCGCACCGAAATGTTCCGGAAGAGTTGCGGGTTGTCGTAATAGACCGTCGGCGCCACCTGCACGGCTTGCGCCCCGGCGAACAGAACGTTGTGAACGACGCCGACAATGGTCACACGTCCGCCGATCATATCGACGGTCTTGCCGATAGCGCTTTCGGGCGTAAAGCCGAAGTCGCGGGCGGCGTTTTCATCGATCAGGATGTTGCGCCCATCCTCAGGGCCTATCCCATGATGAAGATCGGCACCGCGGTCACGCGCCAAAAAGCGACCGGCGAGCAGTTTTACGCCATAGACGGCAGCGAATTCAGGCGTGATGGAATAGCCCATGACCGCAACGTTTCGGCCTGTTCCCGGAATGCGGACGATGTTCATGGGGGAATTGTTGCTGGCGGGAACTTTGTCCGACATCGCCACGGAGGAGACACCGGGAACGGCGGCGAGCGCATTCGCCATGTTCTCTGCGGAGGTCGGAGAAAGGCCGGTACCAGCGATCAGAAGAACGGCGATGTTGTCGCGGTCGAAGCCAAGGTCGAGGCGGTTAGCATAGGTGATCTGGGCAAAAATGACCACCGCGACGATACCCAGCCCGATCGAAATTGCGAACTGAAACACCGTCAGAACAGTCCGCAGCAGGCCAGTACCGCGGGTGTTGGCGGCAGCAGAACGCAGTGCGGTGGCGGGGCTGAACCCTGACAGCACCAAGGCCGGATAGAGGCCTCCGATGAGCCCCGTCACTATCGCCACGCCGATCATGGCGATGGCAAATGGCCAATCGTAAAGGTAGTCAAAGGCGACCGTGTGTCCGAGGAAATCGCTGTAAGCCGGCAGCAGCATCTCGGAGCCAGCAAAGGCCAATACGAGAGCGATCAGCGCGGTCAGCACGGCTTCGGCGAGAAATTGCACGATGAGCTGGCGGCGGCTGGCACCACACACCTTGCGCAAGGCCATTTCGCGGGCACGCAAGGTCGCGCAGGCCGTTGCCAAATTGGTGAAGTTGAAACCGGCGATCATCAGCAACAGAAACGCGACGGCGGCAAAACCGTAGACAAGCACGCGGCTGCCCGCTGGCTTCATGCCGCTGCCCTGGGCGTATTCCGTCAGGTGAACATCGGCGAGGGGCACGAGATTGGCCGAGAGCAGATCCTTCGCCGCGCCATGCATGACCGAAGCCACCTGGGAGATGAAGGCTGGCGAAAGATGGCGGATGAACACCGCTGGTATCTGCTCTTCGACGGCGCTGGGAGCCACGCCGGGCGTTAAACGGATGTAGCTGGAGACGTCCATTGTCGTCCACCGCTCGGGATCGGTATCGACCGTTTCCCCCGCTGTGGGCTGCGCACCGCGGTGCGGCGGCGGATAGAGAACGAATACGTCGCCCTGGAACTGCGTGTTGTAGGGTAGATCGCGCAGGATTCCGGTGACGACGCGCGACGTTGTGCTGTCGAACAGCAAGGTGCGGCCAATAGCTTGGCTCGTACCGAAATATTGGATCGCGGCTGCTTGCGTCAGCACGACGCCGTCGGGTCGCATCAAGGCTGTCGCCGGATCGCCCGCGACGAAGGGCAACCGGATCATGGTGAAGAAGTTCGGGTCGACGGTATTGATCCACACCGCGTACCGCTTGTTGGAAACCGTTATCGTGGCACCATGGGAATGGATGCGCGTTTGTTCCTGGATTCCCGGCACTTCCGCGACGAGGGTGGGCCCGAGCGGCGCCGAAGCTGCTCCGGAATCGCGCCGCGGCTGACCGGGAATGTGGGTCAGCATGTCGATGCGATAAATGCGTTCGCTGTTCGGCAGCCAAGCGTCAAACGACAGTTCCTGGCGGACGTAGAGACCGATCATGATGACGGCCGTCAATCCCACTGCGAGCCCGGTTACGTTGATGACGCTGTACAGCTTGTGGTGGACGGCGTTGCGCAGGGCGGTGAGGAGATAATTGCGGAACATGGTGTCGCCTTCAGAGCGTGTGTTTAATGTCTTCGGCAACGACGGCGCCGTCGAGCAGATTGACGATGCGGTGGGCGTATTCGGCGTGGGCGTAGGAGTGGGTCACCATCACGATGGTGGTGCCGTCCTTGTTCAGTTCGGTCAGGAGCTGCATCACTTCCTCGCCATTGGCGGAGTCGAGATTGCCGGTCGGTTCGTCGGCGAGAATTAGCTTGGGCTGCGCCAACACCGCGCGCGCGATGGCGACGCGCTGCTGCTGGCCGCCGGAGAGCTGTTGCGGCATGTGGTGGGCACGGTGAGCGATTCCCATCCGCTTCAGAGCTTCCCGCACACGGTTCTTGCGCTCGCGCACCGCAACATCGGCGTGATACAGAAGCGCAAGCTCCACGTTGTCGAAGACGGTCAACTCGTTGATCAGATTGAAGCTCTGGAAGACGAACCCGAGCGCCGATTTGCGCAGTTCCGCAAGCTGCGCCTCGCGATAACCGGAGATGTTCTTGCCGTCGAACCAGTATTCGCCGCCCGATGGCTGGTCGAGCATTCCGATCACATTGAGCAGGGTGGACTTGCCGCAACCCGATGGTCCCATGATGGCGACGAATTCGCCGGGCCTCACCTCGAGATCGACGTTGCGCAGCGCGGTCGTTTCGATGTCCGCGGTGTGGTAGACTTTGTTGAGCTGTTTGAGCTTGATCATCGGGTGTTCTCGTTTGTCATTGCTTATTTGGATTCGATTTTGACGCGATCGATGTTCTGGTAAGCGGCATAGCTGGAAACGATGACGCGATCTCCGGGCTTGAGCCCTTCCAGCACTTCGACATATGCGGGGTTGCGGCGGCCGAGGCGCACGTTGCGGCGGACGGCCGTGTTGCTGCCGCTCTTCAGAACGAAGATCCAGGTGCCGCCCGAGTCCTGATAGAACGGCCCGTTCGGCAGCAGCATCGCCTTGCTGGTGCCGCCAAGTTGGAGCTTCAAATCGACGGCTTGTCCGTTGTGGATACCGGCCGGCGCCGCGCCTGCGAACGTCAGATCGACCTTGAACGTGCCGTTGCTCACCTGCGGATAAACCTTGCTGACGGCAGCCTTGTAGTCCCGTCCGTTGATCGTCGGCAGCGCTTGTTGGCCGGTGCGAACGCGCCCCAGATAGAATTCGTCGACCTGCGCAATGAGCCGGAAGCGATCGAGCGAATCGACTTGCCCGAGGACAGCGCCTTGTGGCTTCGATTGCCCGATTTCCGCGTCCAAAGCCGTCAACTGGCCATCCATCGGGGCGCGGATCGTCAAGGCATCGATGCTTTTCTGTGCCGCGTCGAGATTGGTATGGAGAAGTGTCAGCGTCTTCTTCAATTGAGCAATCTGCTCCGCGCGCTCGCGTTCCATTACGGTATGGGACGCTTGTGCGGCAGCGCGGACTTTGAGTTGGTAGGCCAAGCGACTCTTGTCCTTCTCATAGGTGGCGGACGCCAGGGCTTTGGCCTCAAACAGGCGCTTGTCGCGTTCCAGGTCTGAGGTCAGCGTTTCGACCTGGTACTCGATGTCGAGCATGTCCTTTTGGTAGGTGAGGCGGGTCTGCTCGAGTTGCAGTTCGGTATTCTGCACCTCGCTCATCTGGCGTGCCGTATCGGCTTCACGCGCGGCGACTTCGAGCTGCAAGGTTGGATTGCCCAGTACCAGAATCGGTTGCCCAGCCTTCACCAGAGCACCGTCTTCGACCAGGACTTGTTTCACCGTGCCGCCCTGGTCGGTGGTCAGATGGTTGGTGATGAAGGGCGCGATGGTCCCGCGCACGGCGGCAAAATCTTCGAAGGCACCGTTGGTGACGGTCCCGATGGTGACTTGGTCCATGGGAACGCGGTAAACGCGGCCATGACCTAGGCCGAGAAGCCACACCGCGGCGACTAGGACCGCCAGCGCGGTGAGGCCGTAAGGCCAATAGCGCTTGAGCCCGGGACGCCGCTGCAGGATGCGGTCCATCCCACTTGCGATCGGGGCGTCTTCCTCGTCGTTCGGTGTGGCGTCCATCGCGGCTACTCGTTGGCAAGGGCCGCAAGTTCGGGCGAACCAACCCTGTCAACCGCCTGACGCACGGCGTCAATATGGCAGTGTTTTATGGCGTCCGATGACGCCAATGCGTGGCCTTTGGTCTGGCTTGTGCAGACGGCGGCGGCCGCCCTTTTCAGACGCTCCAGGAGCGCGGCCGCATCTGGTTTGGCAGCAAGGTTCAGATCGCCATAGGAGACCGTGACTCGCTTCATGACGATGCCGCTCGTGCTCGGAAGGGACCCCTCCACAGCGACGGAGGTTTCATTCGCAAAAGCAGCGCCCGCTACAGCGGCCAACAGAACGGTGCTCAGAGCCAGAAATGTTTTCATGGTGTTCTCCCAAAAATGACAGGTCGGTAGCGATGTCCGGCCCTCTTTCAGACCTATTGGCATTTTGCGTACCAGAAATAATCTGCAGTAAAATCAAAATGTTACTGCGACGACCTTGGCAAGAACCGTCCGCTGGCGTACATTTTTCTGTGAAGTGTTCGATTTCGGACGGTCATGGTCCCCGCCTTTCCAAGCTCGGCGCATATCCTGGTGGTGGACGACGAAGAGGACATCCTTCTCGCGGCCCGCTTGGCTCTGAAGCGCCATTTCGCGTCAGTCGAGACCTTGTGCGATCCGGCGGCCTTGCCGGAGCGGGTGCGCCAGGGCGGGTTCGACGTGCTGCTCCTCGACATGAATTTCGCCCGTGGGGCCGAGAGCGGCGCGGAAGGTTTGTCGTTGCTCGCGCAAGTCCTCGCCATCGATCCGCAGGCGGTGGTGGTGCTGGTGACGGCGCATGGCGACATGGATCTGGCGGTGCGCGCGATGAAGGAGGGCGCCGCCGATTTTGTCGTCAAGCCGTGGGAGAACGAGCGCCTTATCGCCACGCTTAACGCCGCCGCCAATTTAAGGCGCGCCAGTGCAGAGGCAGCGGAGTTGCGCTCGCGCCAGCGCGGTCTTGCGGCCGCCAGCCAATCGGAGAACGATCTCATCGGCGCGTCCCCCGCCATCCGCCGCGTGTTCGATCTCATCCGCCGGGCCGCGCCGACCGATGCCAATGTGTTGATCCTTGGCGAGAATGGCACCGGTAAGGAACTCGTGGCCCGCGAAATCCATCGCCAATCGAGGCGTTCCAAAGAAGTCTTCCTGCGGGTCGACCTCGGCACTGTTTCGGCAGCACTGTTTGAAAGCGAGTTGTTCGGTCATCGCCGCGGCGCCTTCACCGACGCCAAAGACGATCGTACCGGGCGGTTTCGCGCGGCCACCGGCGGCTCGCTGTTCCTGGACGAAATCGGCAACGTGCCGCTGCACCTGCAGACCAAGCTGCTCACCGCGCTCGAACGCCGCGAAGTGATTCCGGTGGGAAGCGATCGTGCCGAGCCCATCGACGTACGCCTGATTTGCGCCACCAATCTGTCGCCCGAGCATTTGAACGACGAGCAGGTGTTCCGGGCCGATCTCTTGTACCGCATCAACACGGTGGAGATCACGCTGCCGCCCCTGCGCGAGCGCCGCGAGGACATCCCGCTGCTGCTGGAACATTTCATCGCGATGTACGCGCACAAATACAACATGCCGCGAAAGCGCATCACGGCGGCGGCGCTCGACCGGCTTTGCGCCTATGATTGGCCCGGCAACATCCGCGCCTTACGCCATGCCGTCGAACGTGCGGTGATCCTGAGTGAGGGCACCGCATTCGAAGCCGAGGATTTTCCGATCAACGCCGAGCGCCGCGTGCCCGCGCCCGCCCTTGCGCCCGTGTCAGGTGGTTCCGCGCTCGACCTCGACACGTTGGAGCGCGGCACTATCATGCGCGCACTGGCGCAACATAACGGCAATGTGAGCCGCGCGGCGCAGGCGTTGGGCCTCACCCGCGCCTCGCTTTACCGGCGGATGCAGAAACATGGTCTATAACCGCCTCGCCGCAGGGGTCGCAGCCCGCTCCGCTGGGGTGGGGGCAACGTTCGTCGCGCTCGCATGGGTGCTGACGCAAACACACTGGGTTGTGACCGCGGCGCTACTGGCCATCGCGGCGGCCGTGGAGACTTGGCTCCTCATCCGCTTCGCAGAGTCGTCGAATCGCGAAGTGGCACGCTTCCTCGATGCCTTGTCGTTCGACGATGTTACTCAAACGTTTTCCGGCCTTTCGCGCGATGCCAGTGGGCGTGAACTCAGCCAGGCGATGTCCCGTGTCATTGAAAAACTGCGCCAGACGCGCACCGAACGCGAGGAGCAATCGCGTTATTTGCAAACCCTGCTGGCGCATATCCCCGTGGCGCTGATTTCGCTCGACGCTGAGGGCGGCGTGAAATTCTTGAACCCCGCCGCCTTTCGTCTGTTCGAGGCGCCGATCGCGGCCGAAGCGGAATTTGCCCGGTTCGGCGAAGCGTTTGCTTCGGGTCTGGCCCTTCTCAAGCCTGGCGAGACCGCGCTTTTGCGCCTGGAGCGCGCCTCGGGGCCTTTGCATCTCAAGGTCGCCGCGACGGAGTTTGCCGTGCACGGCACGCACCAGCGGATCGTATCTCTTCAGAATATCGCCAGCGAGCTGAGCGCCCAGGAACTCGCCGCCTGGCAGACCGTCATCCGCACCATGGCGCATGAAGTGATGAACTCCTTGACGCCGTTGTCTTCGCTGTCGGCGACGGCCAACGAGGCGGTGCGCGACGTCCTCGCCGATCTGCCCGCGGACGACCGCAATGTGCCGCGGCTGACCGATGCCGCCGATGCGTTGGAAACGGTGGCGCGGCGAAGCCAAGGGTTGCTGCGGTTCGTGCAAAATCACCGCCGTTTGACCCACCGGTTCACTGCCAAGCTTGAGCGCTTGCCGGTCCGGCGCGTTTTCACGCGCTTGCACAGTCTTCTGGCGGCGGATCTCGCGGCCAACGACGTCAGCTTTGAGATGCGGGTCGAACCCGAAACGCTGGAAGTCACCGCCGACGCCGATCTGCTCGACCAGGCATTGATCAACCTGTTGCGCAACGCCTTCGAGGCGCTGCGCGGACGCGACCGTGCCACCATCGTCTTGTCTGCACGCCGCGCGTCCGACGGCAGGACGGTGATCTCGGTTGCCGATAACGGGGCGGGCATCGAACCCGATCGGCGCGACAAGGTCTTTGCGCCGTTCTACACCACCAAGCCGCAGGGCTCGGGGGTCGGCCTGACGCTGGTCCGACACATCGCGACCGTGCACGGCGCCGATGTGACTCTGGCGGACACACCAGGCGGCGGCGCGACCTTCAATATGCGTTTCTGACGTATTGCAGCGGGCGAGGCGAATGGAATCGGAGTCACGCACGCGGCTTTGGGAAAACTGGCAGAGGATACCCATAACGGCTCGTGCCAAAGAGCTGCAACGCCGCTTCGTCGCGCTGGCCACGTCAGATTTTGATATGGTTGGTGCGCGGGCGTCGAGGCAATAGGTCGCTGATGCCGCGAAGATCAAGCTTACGATGGACGCGTTTCCATTCTTATGAATTATATGATAATACTCACTCTGTCGGATTGGGTGGGCGTTGAATGCCAAGCATTCTGGAGACCTACGTTCAAAACGAGGCTGCTCTGAAGAGATTTCTCCGGCGTTTCTCCACCCATTCGGCGGACGCGGAGGATCTGGCGCAGGAAGCATTCGTGCGCGCCTATGCGGCAGAAGCCGAACAGCCGATCACTTCACCTAAGGCGTTCTTGTTCCGGGTTGCGCGTAATTTGGCGCTGAACGAGCGCGCCAAGGCCGCAAATGCGACAACTGTGCCACTGGAGGATTTCGCCGACACATCTGTCATAGAGGATGTGGGTCAGGTAGCGCTCGATGACGAGATGGAGGCGCGCCAACGCATACGCATGCTAGCCGAAGCGATGGCCAGTTTGCCACCGCAGTGCTCCAAGGTGTTCCTGCTCCGCAAGGTTTATGGGTTGTCGTATAAGGAGATCGCAGAAAGGCTGGGAATTTCGGTCAGCACTGCCGAGAAACATGCCGCCCTGGGTTTGTTGCGCTGTAGTGAGTATCTTCGGCAGCACGGCCTGGACGACATCGGGCAGGCTAAAGACGCAACCCGCGAACCGGCGGGCCAAGTTGCACGACTGGATTTGATCCGCCGGAAGCAGACGCGTGATGCGTGACACGGATAAGAATGTGGTACCGTTTCCGGATGCCGCCGCGGTGGAGGCCGAGGCATCGGAATGGGTCGTGCGTTTCGATGGTGGCGAGGCGACCGCCGAGAACTATGCGAAATTCCAGGAATGGCAAAACCGCAGCCCCTATCACCGCGATGCGGCGGCACGCCTATTCCGGCTGTGGGGCGATCTCGACGCGCTGAAGGCCCTTGCGGCCTCTGTAGCCGTGATCCCACCCAAGGTGGCGTTCTGGCGCCGCGCCCATCTGCCTTATCTCGCGGCGGCAGCGGCCTCCGTGATGCTCGTGCTGGTCTCCTTTCCGACCCATATGGCGTTGCACACCGATCCGCCGGTGGTGACGACCTATCAAACGGTCGTTGGGGCGCAGAAGACTATCGCGCTGGCGGACGGATCGACGCTGACGCTCAATACTGACACCGCTGTTCGGGTGGAGTTGTCGAATAAGCACCGCGACGTGCATCTGTTGCGCGGTGAAGCGTATTTCGAGGTGGCACATGACGACAAGCGCCCCTTTGCCGTGTTCGTGGGCCAAAGCGTGGTGCGCGACATCGGTACAGCATTCGACGTCACGCTGCTGCCGCAGGCGGTAGATGTGACCGTCGTGCGCGGTAAAGTCGAGCTGGCAGCGCTTAAAGGCGACGCCGGGAAATTTACCGAGCAGCATCTTGCCGTCGTCGCGGCGGGTCAGAATGCCGTCTTCACGCACAAGGTCCGTCGCCTGTCGGCGGTCAGTGGTGCTGCGATTAACCGACGGTTGGCTTGGCGTCATGGTGTGCTCGTCTATGCCGGTGAACCGCTGGCCCAGGTGGTAGCCGACTACAACCGCTATTCGAACGTCAAAGTTGAGATTGTCGATCCGAAGCTGAATGATCTGCAGGTGGGCGGCTATTTTGAAATTGGCAAGAGCGAGGCGTTCCTCGAAGCCCTTAACGACAATTTCGGCATCAGAGTTCAATGGCGTGATGCTCATCACGCAGAGCTTTTTGCCGCCAAGTCGGAGGCTAGCCGCCCCGCGCATGTTCAATAAGCAAGGCCGCTATACCGGAATCGCAAAACACTGATAGCGCGTTCCGTCCAGGCGGTTCCTCCGCGAGGCCGCCGTTTTGTCTGCCTATCTCACTCCCATCTTCTGCACTTCCATCTGTGGTTACAGAGAGACAGAACGCACAAAACTCGTGCCGTTCTGCCACGACTGCACAATTGCTGATAAGTTTCGCCACGACGACTGGAGGATTTCGTCGTCTCACCGGTCTTAAGGTCATAAGGCCGGTGTGAAGGCAACGGTGCCGACCATCGAGTCAGAACGTGACGATAGGGAGAGCACGACCGGCGATGTGGGGCGCCTGCTGCGTAATTGCAGCTTGGTGTTTGGTCTTCGCTGTCTCAGCCGATGCGGAAGATGCGAAATATGATGTCCATATTTCTCAGTCCAACATCGGTGCGGGGTTGTCCGAACTGGCGCGCCAAACGCACGTCCAGCTCCTCTATCCGTACGCGCTGGCTCAGGTGCCGGGAGCAAATCCCGTCAATGGTCGGTACTCAGTTCCAGAAGCCCTAGAGGTCCTGCTCAAAGGAACAGGCTTTTCCGGCGGCCTTACAACGCAAGGGGTCATCACGATCTCATTGCTGAGAACAGGTTGCACAGAAGAGGGGAAAGCCTTGAGAAACAAGATTGCACAAGACGCAAAACAGACTGCTTCTATCATCGCACTGATGGTTGGTGTCGTAAGCGGGACGGTCTGCTCGGCGCAAGCCGCCACACCACCGGCCTCCGGCGATGCAATGGAAACGGTCGTCGTCACCGGCCTGAAGTCGAGCTTGAACGCTGGCGAGCAGATCAAACGCCAGAGTTACAATGTGGTCGACTCCATCGTTCCGGAGGACATTGGCAAACTGCCGGACGTCACCGTCGGCGACGCCTTGCAGCGTATCACCGGCGTTCAGGTGACGCGCGGCAACGACCAGGTAACCGGCGTCAATATCCGCGGCCTACCGAATTTGGTCACAACCCTGAATGGCAACGAGATATTCACCACCACCGGCCGCACGTTCTCGTTCCAAAACCTTCCTGCCGAAGTGCTGTCCGGTCTTGACGTCTACAAGACGATTTCAGCGGATCAAGTGGAAGGCGGCATCGCCGGCTTGGTCGACGTCCGCACCCATCGTCCATTCGATTTCGATGGCTTGCAGGTTGCCGGTAGCGTGTCGGGTACCTACGGCACCATCGCCCAGGCCTACAATCCGAATGTGAGTTTGCTGGTCAGCAACCGCTGGAAGACCGGCATCGGAGAATTCGGTGCGCTGGTCAACGTGTCATGGAAAAAGGAATCCTACTACTATCCGATCGGCTGGTCGGATACGCCGCACGATCCAAAATCCACCAGCCTGACCGGGTTGAGCGAGCCCGTGTTTGTGCCGTTCGTCGGCTCCAGCACCAGCAGTGGTGGGCGCGAATATCCCGAAGCGAATATCGCATTGCAGTTCCGTCCCGGCGATGACATGGAAATCCATTTCGACATGTTGTGGACAGGCTGGCGTTCGCGTTTCACCAACGCCTACTTTTTCTCTGTAACGAGCGACAACCTTCCGTTGTCGAACGTCACGCTCACCGATAACGGATGCACGACGTTGCTCACCAGCACCTACGGCTGCTTGATCAAGAGCGCGACCGTCGGAGGATCCGGCGGCTATCCCTATACCGCCGCCAGCAACCAAGCCCACGAATCGATGTCGGATGACTTCATCGGGTCGTTAGGGATGAAGTACAACGCCGGCCCATGGCTGCTTGAAGCGGAGTTTTCCGGCGTGTCGTCAGCTTACCGCGACCGCCGCGAAATCGTTGATATGAGTATCCCGGACTCGGTCACGACGATCAGCGACTCGAACTATCACGGGCATGCGATCTGGAGTACCAGCGTCGATGCGACCGATCCGTCGAACTACTATCTTCAGAGCTTAAACGAAAGCTTCGATATCAGTCGCGGTTCCCAATACGCCTGGACCGGCCACGTCACTCGTCAGTTCAGCAACTTCCCCATTACGTCGGTCGATATCGGTGGGCGCTATGCTTTCCGCAAGGCGACGACCATCGGCGTGTCCGGTGGCGATGTCGAAACTTACTATCCCAGCGGTAATGGCACCACGTCGGCACTCTCCGTGTTCGGTGAGAACTTCTTCGAATACCGGAAGGGCTATGCCGGCTATCCCTCGTTCGTGATGCCGTCGACCGACTATCTGCTCGACAACACCAAGACGGTCCGCGAAGCCTATGGGGCTGCCGCCGAACTGGAAGCCGATCCGGCCAAGACCTTCCACGATGACGAAAGTTCGATGGATTTTTGGGTGAAGGCCAATTACGACGTTTCGCTGTTATCGATCCCGATCGACGGGCAGTTCGGCGTCCGCACTGTCACCGTGGGGCGGACGTTGCGCGGCACCGAGACGACGACCATTCCCGCCGTCACCAACGAGGGCTCCTCGGACGTCGTGTTGAACGGCGTCACTTACGCGCCGGGCGATACGATCGTCGCCAGTTATACCGAACTCACGCCTTATAATACGGAAACCAGAGGCACGGACGTGCTGCCCAGCATCAGCGCGCGCGTTCATGTCACCGACGACCTTCAGCTTCGTTTAGCCTTCGGCAAGACGATGACCTTGCCGAATTTCAGCGCCCTGAATCCGGCTACCAGTATTCTGCCGCCGACCGTCAACCGGCAAGGTAGCGGCTCGGCTGGCAATCCCGACCTCGCACCGACGCGTTCGACAGCCTACGACCTCTCGCTAGAGTATTATCTTCCCGGCGGCGGCATGGCTTCGATCGCTGGCTTCTATCGCGACGTGAAGGGGTACGTCGAATCCGTGACCGAGACGGTCGCTTACGATTCCGATTACTGCACGGAGCACAGCATTCCTCAGGGCGGCTCGACGGCACAGTGCAACGTTGTTATTTCGACCTCGGTCAGTTCGGGCAAGGGATATATCGAAGGGTACGAACTCGCGGTCGAAAAGTTCTTCGACTTCTTGCCCGGGTTCTGGTCAGGATTCGGCACACAGTTGAACTATACCTGGATCCAGTCGAGGGCGCCGATTGCCGGTAACGATTACTTTGCGGACATGGAAGGCGAACTCACTAACGTGTCGAAGAATAACTACAGTGCCGTCCTGATGTATGAAAAATACGGCCTGTCGGTTCGTCTGGCCGCGACCTACCGCAGCAAATACATTGAATCCTACTATCCGGGCAACGACACCACGCCGCCTATCGATTACGTCAACGGCACGACGTATGTCGATCTCGGCGTGAGCTATAACCTGACGCCGCAGATCATGGTGACCGCTTCGGCAACCAACCTGCTGGGCGAATATTACAGCAGCTATTCGGGCACGCCGCTATTCCCGCGCGATGTCCGGCTGGTCAACAAGTCCTATACGCTCGGTGTCCATTACCGGCTGAACTAGCGGAACACCTCGATCGCATGCGGCTACGCATCGATCGTAATACCGATCCGGCTTCGAGGCTCATTGTTTCGGGGCCGGAAACGGCAACAAAAACCATAACAACGCTCGAGCGCGGTTCGCGCGGGACAACGGATAGAACCCCGATGCTTGAAAGATTTGCGTTAATTTGTTCACTTGTTGTGTTTACCGGTGGTTTTCCGGCGCTCGCCGATGTCGTTCCCGGCTTCGACACCTCGGAAGGCACCAAGCTGACCGACGGTCAGGGTTACGTTTCTCTCGTCCGTCTCGAACACCAGTCTCGTAAAAGTGCTAATGGGCGCGTACTGATCGCGCTGGAGCGCCCCGATCTCACGGGCATCCCTCTTTATGAAAGTCTGGATGACGGCGATAGCTGGCACTTGGTGACCAACGTCACCGACCAGGTTTTTCACGATCTCAAGCGCTGTCAGTTCCGTTATCAGCCGAATATCATCGAATTGGCGCGGGACAGCGGTCCGCTGAAGAAGGGTTCCTTGCTGCTCTCCGGCAATACCGCTTGTGCCGACGCCGACGGTCATCTGACCGAAGAACACTTACAAACTTACGCTTCGACCGATCTGGGACGTAGCTGGAGCTATCGCGGCACCATCGTCGACGGTGGCGGCCGCCCCGAGGCCAAGGACAATCACGGCGTTTGGGAACCGAACCTCGTCGTTCTGAACGATGGCCGCATCGTAGCGTATTATTCGACCGAACAGCACAAGGCGCAGGGCTACAATCAGTTTCTGGCCCACAAGATTTCGACTGACGGCGGTTCAACCTGGGGCTCCGAAGTCGCGGATTCGGCTGTTTCCGGCGGCGTGGAACGGCCGGGTATGGCGACGGTGGCTGCTCTCCCCGACCGTCGCTATGCCTACACTTACGAGGATATCGACGGCCCCGACAACAATGGTCAAATCTACATCAAATTCAGCCGCGACGGGTTGGATTGGGGATCGCCCGCCGATCGCGGCTGGCCGATCCAATCGTTGGGCGGGGCGTGGCCCGCGGCCTGTCCGATGGTGACTTGGTTGCCGATCGGCAGTCCCAATGGTGTCCTCATCGTTAGTGCCGAACGTGCCGGCGGCACCGGCGATGCGGGGGGGCGCGCCTTGTACTGGAACAAGGATCTCGGCCGCGGCCCATGGTGGCAGGTCCGTGCCCCTGTGCAGAAGCGCACCGGAAATATGGGCGCCGGCTGGACCCAAGCGGTGATGCTGAAACACGATGGACGGGTGTTGCACATCACCTCGTCGTCGTCCGCGACCAGCGCCGCCGACAATATGGACTCCGGCAAGAACGTCATTCTGTTCGCCGCGGAAAAGCTCGCCTTCAACCGCTACGAGGCAGAAGACGCCACCCGGCACGACGCCGCCTTCATTCGCGACGACAAGATGTCCAATCGCGGGCGCGTACGAATGGCGGCCGCAACTGGTCGACTCGATTTCGACATCTATGTCGACAAGGCGGGCACCTATCCCGTTACCGTCCGTTTCACGGCGGCGACGTTGCAGCCGGCTACGCCGGGACTGCGCGTTAACGGTGCGACGCTGGCGCCAGTGGCGGTTCCTGTGTCGGACGGCTGGAGCGACATGACCATCAGCGCTCCGCTGACGGCCGGGTACAACAAGATCACTGTATTGGGTGGACAGCAGCCGGCCGATGTCGACTACATCGAACTTGGCGAGGGTAAGTAATGTCGATGCGCATGATGTGGAGGAAGGTTCTCTTGAGCAGTATTTGTGCAGCCGGTGTAATGACGGCCGGAGCCCTTGCGGCCACCCGCGCCGAATTCGGAAAACTGCCGGACGGACGCCGTGTCGAAGCCGTGACGCTGACGAATGGCGCCGGTGTGTCGGTAAAGATCATCGCCTACGGCGCCGCGATCCAGTCCGTGGTTACGCCGGATCGTGACGGCAAGCCGGCGGACATTACGCTCGCCTATGGCGACATGCGCGGCTATCTGGATAACCCGCAATACTTCGGCGCCACGGTGGGCCGTTATGCCAATCGCATCGCCAAAGGTCGCTTCGTTCTCGACGGCAAGACCTATCAGTTGCCGGTCAACAACGGCGCCAATTCTCTCCACGGCGGTACCGCCGGTTTCGACAAGGTGCTTTGGCACGTCGATGCAGTCGGCAAGGCCAACGTCACGCTCTCTTATGTCAGTCCGGACGGCGATCAGGGTTATCCCGGCAAGCTGACCGCCAAGGCGGTCTATTCGCTCGACGAGAGCAACCAGCTGACCGTCGAATATACTGCCAAGACCGACAAGGCGACGGTCGTCAATCTCACCAATCACGCCTATTGGAATCTGTCGGGCGAAGGCTCAGGCAGCATCATGGACCAGGTGCTGACGATCCCCGGCGGCGAAACGACCCCGG
Organism: Alphaproteobacteria bacterium UBA1301; assembly: GCA_002307725.1. Taxonomy (GTDB): domain Bacteria; phylum Pseudomonadota; class Alphaproteobacteria; order Micropepsales; family Micropepsaceae; genus Rhizomicrobium. The sequence goes on from DBUB01000002.1 coordinate 645,753, forward strand.
TCGATGCCGGATTGATTCCGACCGGCGAATTCACTCCCGTCGCTGGAACGCCATTCGATTTCCGCGTCGGCAAGCCGATCGGGCGCGATGTCCGCGACGGGCATTCGCAGCAGCTTCTGTTCGGCAAGGGCTTCGACCACAACTGGGTGATCGGCCGTGCGCCGGTCGCCAAGCCGCGTCTGGTTGCGAAGGTCGAAGACCTCAAATCGGGCCGAATTTTGGAAATCTCATCGACCATGCCGGGCGTGCAATTCTATTCCGGCAATTTCCTCGACGGCACGGTGGTCGGCAAATCCGGTCATAGTTATCGCCAAGGCGATGCCTTCGCGCTCGAGCCTCAGCTTTTCCCGGACACCCCCAATCATCCGGAATTCGGTTCCGCCCGTCTCGAGCCTGGGCGCGAGTACCATCACACCATCATTTACCGGTTTGCCGTCAACAAGACGCGCTGAGTACGGGAGTTTATATGAAACGAGTTATCTCCATTCTGGCCGTTGCAACGCTGTTTGCGGTTCAGGCGTCCGCCGCTGATCTGGAGCGCTGGTCGCCCGCTGAGGCCAATACCTGGTACGCGGCGCAGCCTTGGGTTCTCGGCAGCAATTATCTGCCGGCCAGTGCCATCAACGAACTAGAGATGTGGCAGGCAGCGACCTTCGATCCCAAGCGCATCGACGTCGAGCTCGGTTGGGCCGAAGGCCTCGGCATGAACACCATGCGTGTTTTCCTGCACGATCAGTTATGGAGGGAAGACCCGAAGGGCTTCGCCAAGCGCATCGACACGTTTCTGGCGATTGCCGCCAAGCACCATATCAAGCCGCTTTTCGTGCTGTTCGATTCCTGCTGGGATCCGAACCCGAAGCTGGGGCCGCAGCATCCGCCGATCCCGGGCGTGCACAATTCCGGCTGGGTGCAGTCGCCCGGCACCAAGGCGCTCGATAATCCGGCAGAGGAGGGACGGCTCGAAGCTTATGTGAAGGGCATCGTTGGCCGCTTTGCTGCCGACAATCGTATCCTGGCCTGGGACGTCTGGAACGAGCCGGACAACGAAGGCGGCGGCAACTACCAGGCCGAAGAGTCCAAGCAGAAAGTTCAGCGCGTTGCCGTGCTGCTGCCCAAAGTATTCGCCTGGGCGCGCAGCGTGAAGCCGAAGCAGCCGCTGACATCCGGCATCTGGCACAACGAGAACTGGGACAAGCTCGCCGGCCTCAACACGGTGGAAAAGACGCAGCTCGAGCAATCCGACGTCATCACCTTCCACGATTACGGCTGGCCGGAATCCTTTGCCGGACGGGTCGCAGCGCTCAAGACTTACGGCCGCCCGGTCATCTGCACCGAATACATGGCGCGCGGCAACGGCTCGACCTTCGACGGCGATCTGCCGATCGCCAAGCGCGCCAATGTCGGCATGGTCAATTGGGGTTTCGTCAACGGCAAGTCGCAGACTCATCTGCCATGGGATTCCTGGAAGCGGCCCTATGTGGATATGCAGCCGCAAGTCTGGTTCCACGATATTCTGTACCAGGACGGCAAGCCGTACCGCCAAGCGGAAGCTGACATGTTGAAGGCGTTCAGCGCGGCGCCCAAGGGCGTGGTCCCGGCAGACGGCAAATAAACCGGTTTAAAATTGAGGAATGCGATGCGGCCCGGTCTTTGGCTTGCAGCGCTGGTGATGATTGCACTTTCCGGTCCGGCTGGTGCGCAACCGGCGACGTTCGTGAACCCGCTTCTGAAGTCCGGTCCCGATCCCTGGGTCACGGCCGACGGCGGCCATTACTATTATACCAACACGCTCGGCAATCGGCTCCAGATCTGGAAGACCAAGGACATCACCCAGCTCGGCCGCGCGGAAACGAAAGTGGTGTGGCGGGCGCCGTTGTCCGGTCCGAATTCGGCGGCGGTGTGGGCGCCCGAACTGCATCGCATCGCCGGCACGTGGTACATGTATTATACGGCGGCGGATAAGGCGTTCAACGACGACGCCCACCGCCATATCTTCGTGCTCGAAAACGACGCCGCCGATCCGTTGACCGGCCGCTGGATCGATCGCGGCATGCTGAAGACGGACTATACCGGCATCGACGGCACGGTGTTCGAGGACGGCGGCAAACTCTATTTCGCCTATTCGGCCTATGTCGGGCCGGATAGCCATCTCATCCTCACTGAGATGCGGACACCGTGGGAGCTTGCCACCAAGCAGGTCGACATCGCCGCGCCGACCTACGATTGGGAAAAACGAGGCGGCCGCCAGATCCTGGAAGGCCCGGAATTTCTCAGAGGACCAAACGGCGAGCGCTTCCTGGTCTATTCCGCCAGTGCTTGCTGGTCGGACGATTATGCCCTTGGCATGCTGACAGCGGCACCGGACGCCGATCTCACGAATCCGGCGTCTTGGGTGAAATCACCGTCGCCGGTGTTTCGCCAATCGGCAGCAACCAGCGTCTTTGCACCCGGCCACAACGCCTTCTTCAAATCGCCGGACGGCACCGAGGACTGGATCATCTATCACGCCAATTCCGGACCCGGTATGGGCTGCACCAAGCGGCGGTCGCCGCGGATTCAGAAATTTATTTGGACGGCATCGGGTAAGCCGTTGTTCGGCGAGCCGGTCCCCAGCGGCACCCCGTTACCGGTGCCGTCCAATCGCTCGGCGGCTCGATCGTGTCGGGGGTCTATCGCAGCGGCGAAATATTGCCGCGGGAATTAGTCCTGCGCGGGCAATTTGGCGTCTCGCGGGTGATCCTGCGCGAGGCGATGAAAGTCCTGACGGCGAAAGGCCTTTGGGCCGCAAGAGGACTGGAACCTGTTCGATCCCGACGTGTTGCTGTGGCTATTGCAGCGCAGCCATTCCGTGCCGGTGTTCCGTGATCTGACGCAAATGCGCTTGGCGCTCGAACCGGAGGCGTCGGCGTTGGCGGCAGTGGCGAGAACGCCGGAACAGAAACGCTCCATCCAGTGTGCTGCGGCGGCTATCGCGGCGTGCGGCGCGAACGAAGCCCGTCTGGCCCTAGTGCGCGGCGACAATCAAGGTGAGAGAGCAGCGTCAATCAGGATGCGAATGCGCCGGGGGTGGGCTGACGGAGTGAGGGCGTAGCCCGAGCGACGGCAGGCCACCCCCGGCGGCGAGTTTTTCGGAACTTGTCTGGCGGTTGTGCGCGACCGGGTCAAGTTTCTTATTCATCTCAAGTTTTGAGGGATCAGAGATTGCCCGGCCTCCACATCACCGACCACCAGACGAGGCTATATATGAGTTTCCGACAGACCCACGACACCACCGTTGCTGCCGCCAAAGCGGGCTTTTCGCCGGCGAGCGGCTTCCGGATCGAGCACAATCCGCGCCTGCCATCGCAGAAGAAGGTTCCCCGCAGCCGGCGGCGGCCCGATCCCCTCGCCGAAGTATGGGACGGCGAGATCGTGCCGATCCTGAAGGCGGCGCCCGGCATCCGGGCCATTGCGGTTCTCGAGGAGATCCGGCGGCGCCATCCCGAGATCTGCCTCGGCATCCGGCGCACGCTGGAGCGGCGCATGCGGTCTTGGCGGGCGCTGTTTGGCAGAGGAGGGATCGATCCTGTCCGCCAGCATTTTCTTGGCCACGGCCCGCTTTTCGCGGGCCTCGGCGAGGGAGGTTTCGGGATAGACCCCGCAAGCCAACCGCTTTTCTTTGCCCAGGAAGCGATATTTCAGCCGCCAATACCGGCCGTCGCTGGGAACGACCTCTAAATACAGGCCGCCGCTGTCAGCCTTTCTATACGGCTTGGCCTTGGGGCGGGCATTCTTGCAGGCGGTGTCGGTGAGGGGCATGGGGGCATTTTTCCTCTGCCGGATTTCACAGATGCCCTCGAAATGCCCCCAGCCAGTCAGGATGCCAGGAAACGTCGTTGGACAGCACGGAGCATAATATGCCCGTTTTTATTGGGTTTTTGAAGGGGTTTCGAGATGTGGTGGGACGTGCTGGGAAAGTAAACTGGCGCCGGAGGGAGCCATAAGTGCCTTGCAACACACTGTAATATAAAGACTATTTAGTTTTTGAATTTCTGAGATGCCCCCAAATGTGCCCCCACTTTTCATTTTGTCGCGGTCGGAGAGGTGGGTAATGCCTCTTCCGTTCGCCCTCTGATTTGTAATTTCGTCCATCCGGGTGTCACTCTGTCCGTCGGCAGGGGAATATGCAGCTCATCACGAATTTTGGCTTTCTGAACAAGGACCACACCCGACTGGCGACGCTTGGGGTGCTCGCCGAGCGCTACTTCCGCGATGACCCCTGCACGTCCATCTTCAAGGTTCGCCAGTTTGCGGAGTTGCTTTGTAAGATTGTTGCGGCCCGCCACGCCTCCTATCTTGATGACCGGGAAACCTTTGAGGCGACGCTCCGGCGCCTGTCTTTTGAAAACATCCTACCGCCCGATGTGGCGCGGTTGTTCCATGTCGTGCGGAAGGCAGGGAATGCGGCTGCCCATGAAGCCGCAGGAACCTATGCTGAGGCACTGTCCGCACTGAAGATTGCGCGGGAACTCGGTGTCTGGTTCCATCGGGTTTACGCAGGCCAGCCGAATTTCAAGCCTGGGGCGTTCATCCCCCCACCAGAACCAGTTGATGCCTCGGCCAGCCTAAAAGCCGAAATCGCCGACCTGACGAAGAAGCTCGCCGACAGCGAAGATACAGCAGCGCGAGCGCATCGCGTGGCCGAAGAACAGGCCAAGGCACGTGAGACGGCGGAACAGCGGCTGGCCCGGGAAGCCGAGGAAAAGGCGGTCTGGGAAAAGCTCGCCGCCGAAACCGAAGCCGAAAAGAACGACATCGCCGCCCGCTTGGCCGCGCTGCAGGCAGCCGCCACAGCCGCGCCACCAGCAGAATCCCTTGCCCTGGTTCAAGCGGGGCAAAAAGAAGCGTCGCATATCGTTCTGGACGAAGCTGCGACCCGCACGCTGATCGACCAGCAATTGCGAGACGCAGGTTGGGAAGCTGATACCGAGACTGTGCGCTACAAAGCCGGTGTGCGCCCCGCGAAGGGACGGAATCTCGCCATTGCCGAATGGCCTACTGCCAGCGGCCCGGCCGATTATGCGTTGTTTGTGGGTCTGACGCTGGTTGCCGTTGTTGAAGCGAAGCGCCGCAACAAAAGCGTATCCAGCGCCTTGGGGCAGGCAGAGCGTTACGCCATCGGGTTCAAGGCAGACGACAGCTTTAGCTTTGCCGGTGGACCGTGGGGGCATTTCAAAGTGCCCTTCGTTTTTTCCGCCAATGGCCGTCCCTTCCTGAAGCAGATCGAAACCGAAAGCGGTGTCTGGTTCCGCGATACCCGGCGCCCCACCAATCTCAGCCGCGCCTTGCTGGCATGGCCGACGCCGCTGGGTTTGACTGGGCAGTTAGAACAGGATCAGGACAAGGCTGAAGAGGCCCTGAAAGACCTGCCATTCAATTTCGGGTTTCCACTCCGCGAGTATCAGCAGGCAGCCATTCTGGCAGTTGAAAAGGCATTGGCCGATGGCCGCCGCAACATGCTAATTGCGATGGCAACGGGCACGGGCAAAACCAAGCTCTCCATTGCCATGCTGTACCGCCTGCTGGCCACCAAACGCTTCCGGCGCATTTGTTTCGTGGTGGACCGCTCTGCCTTGGGCGATCAGGCGGAGGACGATTTTCGAACTACCAAGATCGTATCGGGCAAAGCCTTCGCTGACATATTCGGGCTGAAGGCGTTGGAGGATGTGGCCCCGGAAACCGAAACCAAGGTCCACATTTGCACCATTCAGGGCTTGGTCAAGCGGGTCCTATATGCCGACGATCCGGGAGACGCTCCACCGGTGGACCAATATGACTTGATCGTCGTGGACGAATGCCACCGCGGTTATCTCTTAGACCGGGAAATGTCGGATTCGGAGTTGAGCTTCCGAAACCAGGATGACTACGTTTCGAAATACAGGCGCGTGCTGGAGTATTTCGATGCCGTGAAAATCGGCCTGACCGCCACGCCCGCACTCCACACCGTGCAAATCTTCGGCGAGCCGATCTTCAAATACTCCTATCGCGACGCCGTGGTGGAAGGCTTCTTGAACGATCACGAGCCGCCGGTTCGCATGACGACAGCGCTGGCCAAAGCGGGCATTGTATTCAAGAAGGACGAACAGCTCGACATATTCGATACCAAGACCGGAGAGGTAGTAGAATCCTTCGCGCCGGACGAAATTTCGTTTGAGGTGGAGGAGTTCAATAAGAAGGTCATCACGCGCGATTTCAACCGCGTCGTTGCAGAAGAACTCGCCAAGCAAATCGACCCGACCTTTGGCAAAACCCTCGTGTTTGCCGTCACGGATGCCCATGCGGACATCGTAGTCGACGAGCTCAAGAAAGCGTTTGCCGCTCAATATGGCGAAATCGATAACGACGCCATCTGCAAGATTACGGGCAGTGTGGATCGCCCCAAGAAGCTGATCCGCTCTTACCGCAATGACACCAATCCGCGGATTGCTGTGACGGTTGATCTGTTGACGACCGGCATAGACATCCCTTCCATCGTCAATTTGGTATTTCTCAGACGCGTCAATAGTCGCATCCTCTATGACCAGATGATCGGCCGGGCGACGCGGCTTTGCCCGGAAATCGAAAAAGGGGCTTTCCGCATTTTCGACGCGGTGGATCTCTACTCTCAGCTTCAGAAGTTGACCGACATGAAGCCTGTAGTGGTCAACCCCAAAATCTCCTTTGACCAATTGGTCAAGGATCTGTTGGTGGGAGACGGCGCGCTTTATCAGAAGGATGTGCGCGACCAATTGGCCGTAAAACTACGCCGCCGCTTGCGTCACCTTTCGGAACGCGCAAGAGCACTATTTGAAACTGTAGCGGGCGAAACGCCCGAACAGGCGCTGAAACGGCTTTTGGAAAGCGAACCCGCTGCCGTGGCAGAGTGGCTCAAACCGCGCGCCGCTATCGGCCCAATCCTAGATTGGCAGTCCGATGACGTCGTGCCTCACTATCTGCCGATTTCTACGCACGAAGACAGCATGGTTTCGGTCACGCGTGGTTTTGGCGATGTAGACCGGCCGGAAGATTTTCTCGACGGGTTCACAGCGTTTGTCCGCGCAAATGTTAATGCCGTTGCTGCACTCACGGTTGTTGTTCAGCGCCCTCGCGAACTGACCCGCCAAAGTTTGATTGAATTGCGCCGGGTCCTCGATGCGGAGGGATTTTCCGAAGCGAGCCTGCATCGCGCCTGGGCCGATGCCAAGAATGTCGATATTGCCGCATCGATTATCGGCTATGTCCGCCAAGCCGCTTTGGGTGATCCTTTGGTGCCCTATACCGACCGCGTGCGGGCAGCCATTGGACGCGTGCTATCAAGCCGTGCCTGGACCGAGCCGCAAAAGAAATGGCTGCGCCGTATCGGGGAGCAGGTTGAGCGCGAAATCGTCGTAGATCGTGCCGCACTGGACCGCGACCCCTTCGCCAACGATGGTGGCTTTACCCGACTCAACAAGGTATTCGGGGGCGAGTTGGAAGCCGTGCTGGCCAACATCAATGAAGAGCTTTGGAAACGAGCTAGTTAATGCCCCGTCTAAGACACCAAAAGCAAAAATATGCAAGTAACTGTGGGCCGACGTGCATCGCGATTATCGCTAGTACAACACAAGAGGAAGCGGGCCTGGCTGCATTTGGAGAGCACCGAACGCGCAACTGTTATACGAAGTGGCCACGTCTTCGAAAAGCATTGGGACAATTGCGTATACGAATTGCAGACCGCGCGCGCAGAGTGACCAAGTGGGAGCGGATTCCGACGCTATCAATTGTGGCGTGCAGCAAAAGCAAGAATGGGTACTGGCACTGGGTGGTTTGTTCCCCGCAGCAGGGACTGATTTATGATCCCCTCAAGCCAAAGCCAACACGTATCGAAAAAAATCGCCGCAAACCGTTTTCATATCTTTCTGTGAAACCCAAAAAATGACCAACACCCAAGATATCGTCGGCAAGCTGTGGGGACTGTGCAACGTGCTGCGCGACGACGGTGTGACCTATAATGAATATGTCACTGAACTGACCTTCTTGCTGTTTCTGAAAATGCTTCAGGAAACCGGCCAGGAAAAACGCCTCCCCAAACAATACCGCTGGGACGAATTGGCCAAGCGCGATGGGCTGGACCAGCTCGACTATTACAAGCGCCTACTGTTGGACTTGGGCGGCGAAACGACCAAAGACGGACTGGTGCGGGCCATCTTCACCGATGCGCAAACCCGCCTACGCAAACCCACCAACCTCAAGTCGCTGACCACCAACATCGACCAGCTCGATTGGTTTTCCGCTCGCGAAGAGGGCTTGGGCACGCTCTATGAAGGGCTGTTGGAAAAGAACGCATCCGACAAGAAATCCGGTGCCGGACAATACTTCACCCCACGTCCACTGATTGATTGCATCGTCCGCCTGATCCAGCCCCAGCCCGGCGAAGTCGTGCAAGACCCTGCAGCAGGTACGGCGGGCTTCCTGGTTGCAGCAGACCGCTACATCAAGGATCGCACCGACGACCTCTACAAGATGCCGAAAGGCGCCAGCGCGGATTTTCAGCGCCGCGAAGCCTTTGCCGGTGCCGAACTGGTGCCCGATACCCATCGGCTTTGCCTGATGAACTTGCTGTTGCATGGCATTGAGGGCGGCGTCCTTCTGGCCGATACTTTGTCGGCTGATGGCGAACGCCTGCCCAAGGCCAATATCATCATGACCAACCCGCCCTTTGGTACCAAGAAAGGCGGCGGGCGGCCGACGCGTGGCGACTTTTCGATTACCGCCGACACATCAAACAAGCAGCTTGCCTTTGTCGAACATATTGTCCGCGCCCTGAAGCCGGAGGGACGGGCGGCAGTGGTCGTGCCCGATAACGTGCTATTTGAGGATAACACGGGAAAGCGCCTGCGCATTTGGTTGATGAACCTGTGCAACCTGCACACCATCCTTCGTCTGCCTACCGGCATTTTCTATGCGCAGGGCGTCAAAACCAACGTGCTGTTCTTCCGGCGTGGCAGGACCGACAAGGCCAACACCAAGGCGGTGTGGGTCTATGATATGCGGGCCAACATGCCCGCTTTCGGTAAGACCCGGCTGCTTACGGTGGCGGACTTCGCCGATTTCGAAAAGGCCTTCGGCAGCGATCCGAACGGCGAGGCCAAGCGCAAGGATCAGGGCGAGGAAGGCCGCTGGCACCGCTTCACGCGTGCCGACATCGAGGCGCGCGGCGACAATCTCGATATTTCATGGCTGCGCGACAGCGAGGCCGAAGCCGAAGAAACCCTCACCGAACCGGACGACATCGCTGCTGCCATTATCGGTCACCTGAAAGCTGCGCTATTGGAAATCGAAGATCTCTCCGAAGAGCTGGAGCCGAACGGAGCCGCGGAATGAGCGAACTTCCGGCCGGTTGGGCTTCAACGGATTTCGACACGCTCTTCGATTTCAAAGGTGGGTCTCAGCCGCCGAAGTCCGAGTTTATCGATCATCCCGCACCGGGATATATCCGCCTTCTGCAAATTCGCGATTTTGAGAGTGATGCAAAGGCGATTTACATCGAGAACCTACCCAAGTGGCCTAAATGTGAATCGTCGGACATCATGATTGGACGATACGGGGCTAGCGTCGGGAAAATTCTTGGTGGAAAATCCGGTGCATATAATGTCGCCTTGGTGCGATTGATTTTTTCTAGAGAGCTATTGGTCTCTGGCTGGGTTCGTTCGTTTTTACGCAGCGATCATTTTCAAATTCCGCTGACGAGGATTTCCCGTTCAGCGCAAAATGGATTTAACAAAGAAGACCTCGCTAATGTTTATGTTGCTTTGCCACCGCAAGAAGAACAGCGGCGGATCGTGGCGAAGATCGATAGCCTGTCCGCCAAATCCAAACGCGCCCGGATCGAGTTGGACCACGTTTGCCGTTTGACTGAACAGTTTAAGCAGGCGGTGTTGTCGGCTGTATTTCGTGGCGCGCTCCCACCGAAGAATGCAACTCTGGGGCGGAATGAAAATCAGGCATGGCCTGAAGTATCCCTTTCTAATGTCGCTGATATAGGCACTGGCTCAACTCCGAAGCGTGGCGAAAAGAAATACTACGAAGGTGGAAACATCGCCTGGATAACAAGTACGGCGGTGAATGAGCCTTTGGTGCTGTCGGCGTCAGAGTACATTACCAACACGGCAATCAAGGAAACCAACTGCAAGGTGTTTCCTGCGGGCACATTGCTTATGGCAATGTATGGAGAGGGACAAACTCGTGGCCGCGTGTCCGTGCTTGGAATCGACGCTGCGACGAACCAAGCGCTTGCCGCGATTCAATTGCATTCCGACGGCCCTGCTAAGGAGTACGTTCTTTGGTACTTGCGTTGCAATTATTTGGAACTTCGCAGAAAAGCTGCGGGGGGCGTACAGCCAAACCTCAATCTCGGAATAATAAAAGGCCTTCGTTTGCCGCTACCGTCTCGTGATACTCAGCGACAAATTGTCCGTCGTATTGAACACGCCTTCACATGGATCGACCGGCTGGCAAAAGAAGCCACCAGCGCCCGCAAGCTGGTTGACGTGCTGGACAAGGCCGTGCTCGCCAAAGCACTCCGCGGCGAATTGGTGCCGCAAGACCCGAACGACGAACCCGCCAGCGCCCTGCTCGACCGCATCCGCGCCGAACGCGCGGAACAGCGATCAGCACCCGCCCCGAAGCGTACAAAGAAAAATGGGCTTTCGAAAGAGGATCGCCCAAGAAAGGCACGCATGGAAAAGAAGCGCTCCGACTTGGATGTAAAGGGAGAGCCCTATTTGGCGTCACTTTTGAAAAAGAATGGGGTCAAGATCACCGTTGAGCAGCTCTACAGTGATTCAAATTTGTCAGTAGTCGATTTCTATAAGCAGCTTTCTGACGAATACGAAAAGGGATGGTTGCGTGAGGTTGGCGAGAACGTGGAGGCCGTGTGATGCGTCTCGAAAGGGTATGGGTCGACGGCTGGCATAACCTTCGCGATGTCAAAGTTGATTTTGATGAAACGCGGCTTACGACTGTCCTGATCGGGCAAAATGGCACTGGGAAGTCTAATCTTCTCGAAGCGATCACGTACGTCTTCCGGAATGCTGATCTAAACGTCGAGCCGCCACCGTTTTCGTTTGAGGTGGCGTATAGGATTGACAATAGCGCTGTGACGATAGCTGGCAAGAGTGGCCAGTGGACTTTCACGGCTGATGGTAAGCCAATCTCGCGGACTGAATTTCAAAGACGGAAAGTCGAACTATTTCCAGACCTGATCTTTGGCTACTACTCCGGCGACAACAACCGTCTCGAATCTCTATTTGACGCCCATCAGCGCCGATATTACGGCAAGATCATAAAGGAAGAGGCTAAGTCGGAAGTCCGCACCTCTATCGAAGATCGCCGCCTGTTCTACTGTCGGCCAATCCATGGTGTTCTCGCACTCCTGTCATTCTTTGCATTTCCCGATAGTAAAATCTGTGACCTGCTCGAATCGTTGATGGGGGTAAGGGGGTTCCACTCGGCGTTTGTGGCGTTCAGAGAGCCCTGGTTTGCGAAATCACGAAACAGCAAAAGTTCGCCACCAGAATTTTGGGGAGCAGCGGGTCGTCCTGGCCAGTGTGCAGGGTTCTTGCGTGACGTCGCGTTCTTTCCCTTTAGCCGCAAGGTTCGTGAAATAGACGACTACCGTGAAAAAGGTTCGGACGAGGAACAGTATTACGTCTACCTCCGAAATGAAGATGCGCTGTGCAAATTCGCCTCTCACTTCAAGGACGATCTTGAGCTGTTCGAGGCTCTCGAAAGTGTGGATATCTCAGATCTTATTCGTTGGGTACAGGTTTGGGTTACGCGCCGCGATGACGCGAGTGGCGACATCAGCTTTGGCGATCTCTCCGATGGTGAGCGCCAGCTTCTTATGGTCCTCGGTCTGATCCGCCTTTCACGCGGTAAACGAGCCTTGTTTCTCTTGGATGAGCCGGACACGCATCTTAATCCCGAATGGCAGCACAAATATCTGGAGCTTATCCGCACGTGGGCCGAAGCCGACGCCGCCAAGTGCCAGTTCCTTATTGCCACACATCACCCACTGACTATCGCCGCACTCGAAAAAGAAGAGGTGCGTGTCATGTACGAAGATGCGAACGGGCAAGTGCGGGCCAAAGCCCCGTTTATTGATCCCAAAGGATTGGGTGTCTCAGGGGTGCTGACTGACGTCTTCGGCATGGCGTCTACACTAGACAAGCCGACCCAAGAGCTGATCGATGAGCGAAATGTTCTCGCACGATTAGAGAAATTGTCCAGGGTTCAATCAAAGAAGCTGGAAGAGATCAACGCGCGGCTTCACCAAATAGGACTTCTTTACGAGGAGCGAGACCAGCTCTATGGCTTGTTCCTGCGGAAGCTCGACGAGGTCGAGCTTTCTGATGCAGGGCCGTTAACGCCAGACCAGCTGGCAAACCGCGAAGAGGCGACCAAGGAAATCATTTCCGAGTTGTTGAAAAGCCAATGATTTATATCCATCGAGATTGGTCGAAGGTTCCTCCGGAACTGCTTCAGAAACTACACGACCTCACCCATGCGCTGGACACTATCGATGATCCTGCAGAACGGAAGGAGTTCATCAAAGATAATGCCAATGCATGGGCGGCATTACGCGAACATCTGTCGGCCATGTCCCATAATAAGTGCTGGTACTCAGAAGCACGAGAAGTGGTGTCACGGTATCAGGTGGATCACTTTCGTCCGCACGGTCGTGCCAAACAGGCGGCTGGTGACCTTTCGGATGGGTACTCGTGGCTGGCATTTGATCCCGATAACTTTCGATTGGCTGGTGTTCTCTGCAATACCATCAACAAAGAGTACTCTGAAGAAAGTGTTGGGAAAGGGGATTGGTTTCCTCTCGAAAATCCAAACGAGCGCGCGTGTTGGGTAAATCGCGGTGTCGCTAAGGAATTGCCGATCCTCCTAGATCCTACTGATGGAGAAGACGCATCGGCGCTTGTGTTCAGTGAAGGGGGCGCGATTGATGTTAAGTCTGACCTCGGTGATGAACATAAGGAGCGGGTTAGGTTTGCAATTCGGTGTCTAGGTTTGGATCAGAGCTTGCTAAAAAGTGAACGCAACAAAACGTGGCGTGAGTGCGTGAGAAAGGTTGTTCAATACAGCCGGTTTGCGGGAAAGCCAAAGGGGCAACGCACAAACGACGAGTACGTAACGATGAAAGAGATTGCTGCGGACCTGATCAAAATGACCAAGGCTGAAAGCGAGTTCAGTGCGGTAGCGCGAAGTTGTCTGGTCGCTAACAAGCTGGAGGATTTCATCTGTCGTAATGAGCTGGAGCCCATTGTCGATAGCGTCTGAGAGGAAAGGCAATCACTATGCCAATCAAACATAGCCTTTGGCGGGTAGGTCCTAAGCCGCAACTCTTGCAGGAGGCCACGCTGCCGAGCGAAGCCTTGCTGGAGGAAATGATTGTCGCGTCTCCGGAAATTCTGGCGCCGGAATGGATGATGATCGGGAGGCAGGAGGACACCGGTTTTGGCGGGCGCATCGACCTGCTGGCGCTGGCCCCCGATGGCGCCTTGATCTTGATCGAACTGAAACGAGGCAAGACCCCGCGCGAGGTGGTGGCCCAAGCGATTGACTATGCAAGCTGGGCCGAACGGCTTGAGGCGCAGGACATTACCCGCATCTATGCTCGCTTTTCCGGCGGCAAGTCTCTGGATGAAGCTTTCAAAGCACGATTCGGGACTGCGCTTGATCCCGAAACGCTGAACCAGAGCCACCAGATTGTCATTGTCGCCGCCACGTTGGATGCTGCCAGCGAACGGATCGTGGATTACCTCAACCGACGCGACATTCCGATCAACGTGCTTTGTTTTCAGGTCTTCGAAACCGACGCCGGGCATCTCTTGAGTCGGGCGTGGCTGATTGATCCGGCCGAAACGCAAGTCGCCGCGGCGACCAGCGGCACGACGGCCAACAAAGAACCTTGGAATGGCGAATACTACGCCTGCTTCGGCCATTGTGAGACGCGCGATTGGGAAGACGCCCGCCGTTACGGGTTCATATGTGCCGGTGGGGGGGCTTGGTATAGCGGTACCCTTGGCCTTCTCAAGGCTGGCGATCTCGTTTGGGTCAAGGCGCCGGGCTACGGTTTCGTCGGCGTGGGCCGTGTGCGCAGCACGCCAGTCCCGGCGTCGGATTTCAAACTGACAGACGATCAAGGCGTCGAACTCCCCGCATTAGAGGTACTGAAGAAGGCTAGCTATCACCGCGAATTTGTCGACGATCCCGAACGGCAAGAATGCTTCGTTCCCATGGATTGGATAGAAACTCGCCCGCTCGCAAAAGCCGTCAACGAAACCGGCATGTTCGGCAACCAAAACACCGTCTGCGCACCAAAGACCCCGAAATGGCGCCACACCGTTGAACGCCTCAAGGAGATTTTCACGGGGTGGAATAAGACGGTGTGATATTCGGCATATCCAGCGACGTTGGCACGGTGGGCAATGAGGTGAGGCATGGATGGTCCACGCGCCGAAAATTGCCGCGGCTGCGCAAGCGTAGCTAATAGCCCCAGACTCATCTGTCTCCCTCCGCAGTACTTTCTTTGACTTCGGTCTCGTCGCGAAATGCAAAGCTCCCTCGTCGCTTCCACAGCGCCATCATCCGTTCGCAGGCCTCTCCTTGGAGGGTGAAGGCAAGTTCGAGGAATGCACCATAGAGAACGGCTCGATCATCGTTGGCGAGTTCCACTAGCCCGGATTTGACGACCAGCCCGCCGAGTTCGATCAGGTGGCGGGTACGTTCGCGCCGTTTCACGACCCAGTTCCGCGTATCATGCTTGGCCCGTTGTGCTTCGAGTCTGCGGCGCGCGGGCATTATCTTCTTGACTGCTCTCGCGGTGGCTCGCATTTCCGCCTTCAAGAGCTGTTGCTTTTCGAAAAAACTCCTCGCCCTGCTTCTTCCAGAGGTGTTTTTGTGCGGCGTCTTTCGTTTGCACCATGGCTAGTAAGCCACCGGCCAAGGTCTCGATATCGAGTCCATCCGCACCGGTGGCAACAATCAGCTCTCCGAGCTGGCGGCGCTTGGTCTGTTGCAAGGCCTTGGCTTTGTCGGTGAGCGTTTTGAGGGCATTGTCAAAATCGCGAGGTTTGCGCATGTCGGGCTCCGTATTGTTGATGTGTGCATAATAGCGTGGGGCCTTGTGGAAGGCGCTATTTGACCTGAGACAGTGTGGTACGAAACGATCCCTCACGGGATTTTTTCTCGTGAGGGCGCGCTTATACGTCGTGCCGACGTGCGCTTGGAAGCGTATGTGAATCGGCATGGCGATCTATCATTTTTCCGCGAAGGTCATCAGTCGCTCAAACGGATCGAGCGCACTGGCCTCGGCCGCCTATCGCTCGGCCGACCGGCTCTATGACGAGCGCCTCGACCGCCATCACGATTTTACAAATAAGAGCGGTGTCGTTCATTCCGAGGTGATGACGCCGGAACATGTGCCCGACGAATTCCACGACCGCGAGCGGCTGTGGAATGGCGTTGAATCTTTTGAGAAGCGCAAGGACGCCCAACTTGCCCGCGAGATTGAGTTCGCCATTCCCCGCGAGCTTGATCAATCCGATGGGATCGAGCTGGCGCGGGACTTCGTTCGTGAAGAGTTTGTGTCCAAGGGTATGATCGCCGATCTCAATGTGCATTGGGACATCGGCGCCGATGGCATGGCCAAGCCCCATGCCCACGTCATGCTCACCATGCGGGCCGTGGATGAGAACGGCTTTGGGGCCAAAATGCGGGGGTGGAACCGGACCGAAATGCTAGAGCGTTGGCGCGAAGCCTGGGGCGCCCATGTCAATGAGCGTTTGGCGGAGCTCGGGATTGACGCCCGGATCGATCACCGCTCCTTCGAAGACCAAGGCATTGATCTGGAGCCCCAGCACAAGATTGGCCCCGCCGCCGCCAGAATGGCGGACGAAGGGTTGGAATCGGAGCGGCTCGAAGATCACCGCGAGATTGCCCGCGAGAACGGGGCAAAAATCATCGCCAACCCCTCCATTGCGCTGGATGCCATCACCCACCAGCAGGCAACCTTCACCCGGCGGGATTTGGCGATGTTCGTGCATCGCCATTCCGATGGGCTGGACCAGTTCAATGCCGTTATGGGAGCGGTGGAGGGTTCGCCCGATTTGGTGCGGATCGGTCAAGACGGCCGAGCCAATGAGCGCTTCACCAGCCGACAGATGCTGGCGGTGGAAGAGCGCCTGCACCGGTCTGCCGAGCGGTTGGCGCAACGCCAGCACCATCACGTCTTTGAGAGTAGCCGGGAGCGGGCTTTGTCCGCCGCCGAGACGCGCGGATTGGTCCTTTCCCGCGAGCAGCGGACAGCCCTCACCCATGTCACGGATGGACGAGACCTCGGCATCGTCATTGGTTAT
The DNA here is from genome assembly GCA_002307725.1 of Alphaproteobacteria bacterium UBA1301. Lineage (GTDB taxonomy): Bacteria > Pseudomonadota > Alphaproteobacteria > Micropepsales > Micropepsaceae > Rhizomicrobium. Next base: position 662,180 of record DBUB01000002.1, read on the forward strand.
GCCGGAACCGGAAAATCCGCCATGCTGGGGGTGGCCAAAGAGGCTTGGGAGCGTTCCGGGTTTGAGGTTCGCGGGATTGCGCTTTCCGGCATTGCCGCCGAGAACCTGGAGAGCGGCTCCGGGATTGCGTCCCGCACGATTGCCAGTCTTGAGCACCAATGGGCGCAAGGCCGTGAGATTCTAGACTCCAATCATGTCCTGGTGATCGACGAAGCGGGCATGGTGGGCTCGCGGCAATTGGAGCGGGTTCTCAGTGAGGTTGAGCGGCGGGGCGCCAAAGTGGTTCTGGTCGGCGACCCCGAGCAGTTGCAAGCCATTGAGGCCGGTACCGCCTTCCGCTCCTTGAGCGAGCGTCATCCCCATGTCGAGATCACCGAGATTCGCCGCCAGCGCGAAGCCTGGCAGCGGGACGCCACTCGCCATCTCGCCACCGGACGGACCGACGAAGGCCTCGACGGCTATCGTGACCACGGCATGGTCCATGCCGAGCCATCCCGGGAAGAGGCGCGGGAACAACTGGTCGACAGCTGGGATAGCGACCGCCAAGCCACTCCCGGCAAAACCCGTATTATCCTCACCCACACCAATGAGGAGGTTCAGAATCTCAACCAGCTCGCCCGGACCAAGCTCCGGGAGGCCGGAGAGTTGGGCGAGGATGTTGCCATTACCGTCGAACGCGGCAAGCGAACCTTTGCCCCCGGCGACCGGGTGATGATGCTCAAAAATGACCGGGGTCTCGGCATCAAGAACGGCACCCTTGCCACGGTCGAACGGGTCAGTCCCATCCACATGGATATCCGGCTGGATGACGGCCAAAAAGTTGGATTCGACCTCAAAGATTACAGCCACGTCGACCACGGCTATGCCGCCACCATTCACAAAGCCCAAGGTGTGACGGTGGACCGGGTGCATGTGCTGGCCACGCCGGGTCTGGACCGGCACGCTGCCTACGTCGCCCTCTCGCGCCATCGCGAGCGCGTAGACCTCCACTTTGGCCGCGACGACTTTACCGATGATGCAAGACTCGCACGCGTTCTGTCGCGCGAACGCGCCAAGGATATGGCCAGCGACTATAGCCGAGAACCCAATGAGCCAATTCGCGCAATTGGGCAGGGCCAATTGCACAGCTCCTCTGTCGCGGACCAGCAACAGCCTCGGGCAACGCCGGGGCTGGATCGGTCGTCCCCTACCGAGCAACAGCAAACCCAGACAAAGCGCGGACTGTTCGCGACCTTCAGGCCGCAAATGCCAGTGCCAGATCACAAGGCAGACCGGCAGCAGAGCTCGGATCGCGATGCCGCTCCCAAGCTGTCGCGAGGTACGCCCGAGTGGGTCGCTGAGCGCGATGCTGCGATTGGCCAGTACGGGCGCGCGCTCACAGATATTGGCCGCATGCACGCCAGACAGCTGCCGGTGCTGCCGGAACAGGAACGCGCCTTGGAAAAGGCGCGAGCTGCGCTCGACGCGGTGCGACCCAAGATGGCGGCCGATATGGAAAGTGCGCTCGCCAACGATCCTTCGCTGATCCGGGACGCAACAAGTGGGCGGACAAATCGGGTCATCCGGGCTCTGCAAGTTGAAGCCGAAATCCGTACCAATCCTGCGCTTCGCGCCGACCGGTTTGTCGCCGAATGGCAAGGCTTGTCGAAGGCACGCAGCCGGATGGAACGAGCCTACGACTTCGACGGCGCAAAAGCTATGCGCGCCGACATGGCAGGGATGGCCAAATCTCTGGAGCGCGATCCGCAAGTCGAATCGATTCTGCGTAACCGCAAAATCGAGTTGGGGCTGCAGATGTCCACCGGCCGCAGCATTGGAGCAGACCTGATGGATCATCTGGGGCTCGGTCGTGGACGCGGACTGGGTTTGTGAATGCGAAACCTGTGAACCTGGGAGAACGGCATGAACAGCGAAATCCAGAGCCCACGCGATGGCGAAATTCATCCGCCGTCGGCCAATAGCGAACCATCGCAGGCCCCGCCTGACGATTCGGCCGCCGCTGCCTTCGAGGCCTTGCGCGAAGAAGTGGCCCTCGTTCGCCGCGCCGTGGGCGGTCTTGCTGCCGACCGCGCCTCGATAACAATTCCCGATTACAGCGAGACACTCGCCAATATCCTGCAAGCTGGTGCGGTCACAGCCCGGCGTCTCAAAGCCATTGCGGAGATGCCCGCTCTGTCCGCTACGCCAGACCAACTAGCCCGGCAGATTGCCGCCGCAGGAGAAACCGCCCGCCGCGGCGATCAATTGGCGCTGACGGAAGCGAGCGCAGTTTTGCGGAACGCCGCGCAGGAGATGAAGGCTCAGTTACGCACAGCGCGCTCTGCGAAAATGCAGCGCAATTGGTTGATCGCAACAGGTGTTGGCGGTCTCGTTGCCGGGATGGTTCTCTGGGCCGCACTCGCTGGCGTATGGGCGCGAAATCCTCCCGAGCATCGCGGATCACCGGAAGAGAAGGCCGCCGCGATACTGGGCATGGATCAAGTCGCCGCTGGAGAGCATTTGCTCCAAACCGCGGCGCCGCAGCTATGGCAGGACCTCGTCCTTGGAGATCGCATCGTCATCGCTAACCGGCAGGCTCTGGAGGTTTGCCGAAACAAGACCCGCAAACAAAATGCACGCTGTGTCATCATTATTCCCGCCAATCAGCCGTGATCGTAAGCGTATGCATCCGTCGATCCAATCCTGTTAGGTTCTTCGGTTGGCGGGGCCTGTCAAGGCGCATGCCCCGCTTCGCGGGCGGCTTCGCCGACCTTGACAGCCCCCGTCAACCGAAGTGGGGCTTGGGATCGGATCGATGGCAAAATGCGGATTGTGAGAAACACCAGCCCCGAAACTGCCTGCTTCAGAAAGGAGACGGAGCGATAACTATCCGCATCGGAAGAATGCGAATGACAAAAATGCATCGGCGGCGAAAAAAATTTCCAGTTCCAGAACACCTCTTCAATACGCTGAAACCCACTCTCGTATCTGCAACTACGCTGGAGCACGCTTAAACCACAAGACGGTGCATCCGCGCTGCCATTGACTCCGAGGGCCTGCATACAAACATCATCCTCACACGATTGAGGATGACCTCATGCCTGAACCCGACAAGATTTTACGGATGCGAACGGTGCTGGCGCGCACCGGCCTCAGCCGCTCCACCATCTATCGCAAAATGAAGGATGGAACGTTTCCGAGCCAAGTACGCATCAGCGAACACTGCTGCGGCTGGCGCGAGTCGGAGATCAACCGTTGGATAGACGATCCTGTGCATTACCGTGAGGACGGACGGAATCGGACTAATCCGCCAAAAGAATCGGAAGTCACTGAGGGGACGCCGCGTTAGGATGGTTCGTTAGACGGCTCGACACCTGTAATCCCCATTATGGGAAGTGGGCGACCGGGACTTTTTCTGAACGGTGAGTTAGCTCTAGGCTCGCACCACCAATGGCCCTACCAATGCGGCGGTAGTGGATTACGAAATAATTCCTATTGATTCTAGGGGGCTTTCGGGGAAGTTTTCACGTGCGCGCACCCCAAAAGTGTATTCTATAGGCGTCCGACTTGGCTTTTCATTTCACAAGGAGGACGCATATGAATCGTACAATTGTAGCAAGCAATCCAGAGCACAATCGGGACCTTGGCATTCGTGGAAATCTGATCGCAGGCGGATTAGTAGCTGGTGTCGCGTTCATTGGTATCAAGTTTCTCGGTCCGCACTTTGTGCCGACCCTTGATTCAAGTATGTGGAATATAATCTCATCAGTATTGAGCGCGGTTATTGCGCTACTGACATATCCGCTCAGCTGGGCTTGGCGAAAATTTCGCTGTGAAATCCGCAGACGCAGGGCTGCTTCCGCGCTCGCGCCCCACGAGGTTGATACCTTTATCATGCCCCAGTTCGCACCCATGCAGACGCCAACATGGCGGTTACCTGATTATGATCATCGACACCGTGACTGTTTCTACTGATCAAGTTCCTCGCCGTCCGGCCCAACAATCATGTTTTGGGATACTAATCGTCATGCTCGCATACAAATTTCGGCCGCCAGAGCAAGCTGCTTATGCATTAGACATAATCCTCAACAACAGACTGTACTGCGCTGATTGGAAAACGCTGAATGATCCGATGGAAGGAAAGCTTTCTTGCGGAGTCCCAGGTCCAACGGAAATGTTCTCCGAAGTGTGCGCAGAGACAAACAGGTACAAAGTCTGTTCACTTTCTGCCACTTTTAATCAGCACTTGCTCTGGGGACACTACGCGGGTGGCTTTAAAGGTCTTGCAGTCGAGGTTGAGATCGATATTTTCCCACCAGATGTGGTCATGGTCGATTATAGACCAGACGCATACGCCGCGATTGAAAACAGCCCTTTCAGCACAGCAGAAGAAACTGCTCGCTATGTTCTATCGTCAAAATACGAAGCGTGGCAGTGCGAAAAAGAGATTAGAGTGCTGAGCCGTAATACTGAATGGTATGGGCTGAAAAGTCCGGTGCAACGCGTAATCGTTGGGCACTACATGGACACCACGCTACTTGATACTTTTAAAATCGTATGCGGGCACAAGAAAATTGAACTATTGCAAGAACAAATCTTACCCAACGGTAAAATAGATACCCTTCGAATACCCTCAACCTGACAGCCTGAAAATCGTGCTGTGCGAGACATTGTAGCTGCGGGCAATCTCCCGCATCGGTGCCCTCTTTTCGCGCCGCAGGGGCGCTTCGCGCTGCTGGTGCGCAGTGAGTTTCGGCTTTCGGCCCATCTTCACGCCACGCGCTACGGCGCGGGCGCGCCCTTCGCCGGTGCGGGCGCGGATCAGCTCCCGCTCGAACTCCGCAAGGCCGCCTAGCACCGTGAGCGTCAGGCGGCCGTGTGCGGTCGTGGTGTCCGCCCATGTGTCGCCTAGCGACCGAAATCCGGCTTTCTTGTCTCCGATCGCCGCCAGAGTGTTGAGCAGATCGCGCGTCGATCGCGCGAGCCGGTCAAGCCTAGTCACCATCAGCACATCGCCGGCGACGAGCTGGGCAAGGGTGCGACGGAGTTGGGCGCGGTCCGTCTTCGCGCCGCTTGCCACTTCGCGGAATACCTTCTTGCATCCTGCCTTGGTGAGCTGGCGCACTTGCGCCTCCACGCTCTGGCCATCTATCGATACCGCGCTTAGCCGTAAATCATGGGCCTATTTCGTACCGGATTTACGCACCAGAAAAGCGCAATCGGGCCACCGGCCTAATTCTTGTGCGTAATTATCGAGATGTGCACCGCAGGCTACTTTTGGCCTAACGCTGTCCCATAGAGGTGATAGGCGATGCTCAAAGATGTATATTTTGAGATGGGGGCTATGGGATGTTTTGATGAAGCCTGTACGCCAATAGCCATGGAGACGTCAGGTGTCGGAATATTTCAAAGCGCTCAGATTCTTACAAGACGAAATAGATCGCTTCGCTAAAATGGGCCTTCCTGAGTTACAGGCTCTCTCCGTTCAGGACAACTTCTCGACGATTTGTCATCCCGAAGGGCATGGCTCGATCATCTGCGGAGCAGCCGCATTTTTGCGGCTCAGAACGGCGGCAGAGTCAGCAATTTTCAGAGAGGGGTATTCGGAGAGGATGACGGTCGAGAACCTCTTTGATATCCTTATAGACAATATCGTTGAACGCTTCCTGCGTCAGGGGCTGCTAATCAATCAGTCGAGCGCTGACAAGTTGTTTGCCGATTCAGTGAAATCAGCCTCGAAGGCGCTTCGTTCCACTACGCACTTAATCCCATGTCTGATTTCGGACGACAAAGAGCCCGCAGAATTTAACATCGGCAAAATTCGTTTTCGTCCTTGCCAAGTATGTCTCGATGAATTGCTGCCGCTGTTTGAGCAATACCAGTCCGAGATACGAGCTACGGATGGAAACAACGACATCCTCCTAGATGACACGATCAAGTATTACAAATCGTTTGATTGGATCGCCGAACTCACAATTGACCAAGCCGATGCAGCCGCTTCCCGGAAAATTGCAGCGAGTGCAGTCGAAGTGGCACTCAATTTTTTGCACATGCTCTTGGGCGCAACGTATTCACAGCACCTTAGGGTTTGCGGGCCGAGCCCAAATGTCGAAAACCGTGGCCACTTCGCGGTCTGCGATGGAAAGATTTGCGATGTGGAAATTAATCGCTCATGGCAGGATCGGAGCCTTGGCGAGGGATGGTGGCAACACTTGAGTCAAATCGGTGCCGCTGCCGTTTTGCCTATCATTGGCAAGGTAGTTGACAATAGTTTGACGCTGGCCCCGGCACCGCTCGCTCGACGTCTAATAGACGCGGCGCATTGGTACGGAGATGCATCACGAGAGAAATTCCCCGCATCTCAAATGGTGAAATTTGTCATCGCCATGGAGAGGATTTTGACGACAGCCAAGGAAAAGGATCTAACTAAAACATTTTGTGATCGTGGGAGCGCCTTAACGACGTTTCCGCACAGAGATCACAGGCTGGACGAACGGCGCCGATTTGCAAAAGTTTACGAAGCCCGCTCTCGTTTCGTACACGGCTCTAGCTCACCCTCTGACAAAAAGTACCTTATTCTATTGGCCGAATCTGAAGAGCTTAGTCGAGCGGTGTTGTGGAGTGCCCTCCATTTTTTTAACCAGGATGATCGGATCGTTGATCCTTCCGTGACTGATAAGCGACTGGGAAAATGTTTTGACTCATTGGTCAAGTTATTTGAAACCAGGGCTAAGTGGCGCTCTCTATTTGGTACGTTAGGAAAGACCTGCAAACGTTGGGTGTCCCGCGTGGTGCAAAAATCTTGAGTTCTGCGCCGATAAACTAAACTCGCCACCATGCACGGCCATCCCGCGTTAGGTGCTCCGATCTTTACGGAAAACTCGTATAGTTGTGTTGTCGTACGTCGCAGCGCTAATCAGGTTTCTTGAAATTCCCGACGATCACCTTGCCCCTATCGGCAACGTCATCGAGATAATTCGCCCAGGCTTGCATCATCTTGCGGCGGTCATCTAGGTATTTGGTTCGGTCATAGGCCGCGTCGACCTTGTTGCGTGGTGCGTGTGCGAGTTGGCGATCGACGACCTCGTGAGGATACTTCAGTTTCTCTTTGATCGTCGTCATCGCCAGTGAGCGGAAGCCATGGCCGGTCATGCGGCCTTTGTAGCCGAGCCGTTCCAGCGCCTTCAGGATGGTGTTGTTGCTCATATGACGGCGCGGTTTGGTCGGGCTGGCAAACACCCATTGATATTTCCCGTTCATCGCTTGCAGTTCGCGAAGGATTGCTAGCGACTGCCTCGACAGGGGAACAATATGGGGCTTGCGCATCTTCATGCGCTCTGCGGGGATCGACCACTCGGCCTCTTCGAAATTGAATTCGTCCCAGGTAGCTTTGATGAGTTCTCCGGTTCGTACGAAGGTGAGCAGCATCAGCCGGATCGCGAGGCGGGTGAGGATGTATAGCCGCGCATCGTTCCGGCCCAGGGCGTGCAGGAACTCCGGCAGCTCTTTCGGCTCAATTGATGAGAAGTGGCCATGCCGTACCGGCTTGAGCGCGCCTTTCAGGTCGGTGGTGGGGTTGCGTTCGACCCGGCCCGTCACCACGGCGTAGCGAAATATCTGCCCGCAATACTGTCCCGCCCGGCGAGCCATTTCGCCCGCCCCGCGGTTTTCGATCTTCTTAAGGGCGTTCAGGACCACCAGTGGCGAGATATCTGCGACCGGGCGCTGGCCGATGACAGGAAAGATGTCCATTTCCAGCCGGTGCAAAATGTCCTGGCTATAATTTGGCGTCCATTTTTCCCGGTTTCGCTCATGCCATTCGCGGGCCACAGCCTCGAACGTATTGGCGGCATTTATTTCAGCAAGCTGTCTCCGATCCTGTTTGGCAGAGGAGGGATCGATCCCGTCAGCCAGCAACTTGCGGGCGACAGTTCTCTTTTCTCGGGCATCTGCCAGGGAGACCTCGGGGTAGACGCCCAGGGCGAGAACCTTCTCTTTGCCGAGGAATCGGTATTTCAGCCGCCAATACCGTCCGCCGTTCGGCGCGATATGCAGATACAGACCCTGGCCATCTGTCTTCTTATAGGACTTGGCCTTGGGGCGGGCACTTTTACAGGCTGTATCCGTCAGAGGCATTGGGGGTATCTCCGCACCTCGATTTTCGAAAAGTACCCCCAAAAGTACCCCCAGCGGGTCGGGATGCTGGGAAACGTCCTTGGATGGCACGGTGCATAATATGCCCGTTTTTATTGGGTTTTTGAAGGGTTTTCGAGATGTGGTGGGACGTGCTGGGAAAGAAAACTGGCGGAGCCGGAGGGATTCGAACCCTCGGTAGGGCTTTACAACCCTACAACGGTTTAGCAAACCGCCGCCTTCAGCCTCTCGGCCACAGCTCCGCACTAATTAAGTCAGGCACTTAGCACCAAACCAGGCGCCGGCAAAACGGCAATTTGGCCCCCATCTGGTGCCGCTCGCCCCGGTATCCCTCTACGCCCCTTTGATTAAGGGAGCGTCGATGGTTGTCGCGGCTTCGGCGCGCCTCTTTTCGGCCAGGAGGCGCAGAGCGTCAAGGTCGCCGCGAGCCGTCCGGCGCCCGGCTGCCGCAAAAGGGCAAAATGTCCACATCCATTGTGGCGTGGAGACGTCGAGACCAGAAGTGTACGAAAATGCGGCGCTCCGTCCCCCGCGGCGCTCAAAGCGATCTCAAAACCATCAATTCAATCAGTGCATTAAATTTAGAATTAGCCTAACTCTTGCCTTAGTACGGCAACTTGGGCAGCCTCAAGAACAATCGGGACCAAGCCGGTCGAACGCCCCCGCGGCGCCGTCGGTTATCAGGTTTCGCCAGCGGCGTTGCCGCCAACAGGCAGGGAGCAACACATGCAGGTCACCGACATTCTTCGCGCCAAGGGCCGGGACGTGATGTCCCTGCCGGCCGACGCCAATATCCTTGATGCCGTGGTTCTACTCGCCGCCAAGCGCATTGGGGCCGTGGTCGTGAAGGATACCAGCGGCGGCATTGCCGGCATTCTATCGGAGCGCGATGTCATCCGGGCGCTGGCCACCGAAAACGTGCGGGCACTGGTCCTTCCCGTTGCCACCTATATGACGCGCGCCGTTGCCACCTGCACCGAGACCGATTCCGTCGAAGCGCTGATGGAGATGATGACCCAGCGCCGCTTCCGCCACGTGCCGGTGGTCGACGATGCCAGTCAGCTTTGCGGCATCGTGTCGATCGGCGACGTGGTCAAGGCGCATGTCGAGGAAACCACGCGCGAGGCGTCCAACCTGCGCGAGTTCATCGGCGCTGCAGGATAAGTCGGCTCACGCCTTGGCCGTCGCGATATAGCTGTCGATGACGGTCCTCAGTTCATCGAGCGGCAGGGCGCCCGGTTTCAGCACGGCATCATGAAAGGCCTTGAGGTCGAAGCGCGGCCCCAGCGCCGCCTTGGCGTGGTCGCGCTGGGCGAGGATGAAGCGCTTACCCACCATGTAGCCGCACGCCTGTCCTGGCCAGACGCAATAGCGTTCCACCTCCGAGATCGCGCCGCTGTCCGGATCGCCCAGGGTATCGGCGTAGTATTTGATCGCCTGTTCGCGGGTCCAACGCATCTGGTGCAGGCCGGTGTCGATGACCAGGCGCACGCCGCGCAGCATGGCGTCGTGCAATTGGCCGATATGGCCCCAGGGATCGTTCTCATAGAGCCCCATTTCGACCGCCAGCTGTTCGGCATAAAGCGCCCAGCCTTCGACATAAGCGTTGTAACCGCCGATGCGCCGCAGCAGCGGCAGATCGGTCTCTTGGGCGATGGAGATCTGCAAATGGTGACCGGGAATGGCTTCGTGGAAGGTGAGGGTGGGCAGCGTCCAGCTTGGCACTTCGGCGGTATCGCGCAGATTGATGTAGTAGGTGCCGGGGCGTTTGCCGTCGAGCGTGGCGCTCTGATAATAGCCGCCGGGCGCGCCGCTCTCGATGTATTTCGGCACGCGTTTCACCTGCACGCCGGCTTTCGGCAAGGTGCGGAAGTAGCGCGGCAGCAGTTTCGTCACTTCCGCCAGCTTGGCGTTCAGATCGGTGATCAGTGTTTCCTTCGCCGCGTCGGTGTTGGCATAACGAAACTTGGGATCGAGGAACATCGCACGCAACCGCGCGCCGACCGTGCCTTGTGAAAGTCCGCCCGCCTTCATGATCGTATCGCTTTGCGCCGTGCACTCCGCCACCACGTCGAGGCCAAGCTGATGCACCTCGGCCGGGCTCATTTTGGTGGTGGTCTGGTTTTCCAGCGCCAGGGCATAGAACGCGTCGCCGTCGGGCAGTTTCCACACGCCCGCGTCATGGCTCGCTTTGGTCTTCAGGTTTTCCATCAAGGCAATCTGGCGGTCGAGTGCCGGATAGATTTTGCCGCTGACGAGTGCCGACGCTTGGACGCCCCAATCGCCGCTGATGTGTTTGTTGGCGGTGCGGCGCACCAACGACGCCGTCAGCACCGATTTTTCCGCCGGATAAGATCGCAGCGCCGTCATCTGTGTCAGCGCGCTGGCAATGGCGAAATCGGGCGGGATGACGCCGAGCCCGGCATCATGACGCACGACCTCGCTGTCCTCGTCGAGTGCCGTCGCGAAGCTTTCGAGACGCGCCAGATAGGCGTTGGCGTCCGCCTCAGTCTCGACCGGGTGTTGGCTGTCGAGAAAATCGGGACCTTGCTGATAGGCGCCGCCGAGCTGATGCACCACGTACGGATTGCAGGAATCGCCGTACGCGAAGCGCTTGGCGATGGCGTCTTCCTGCTGCAAGCCGTAGAGAACGGCGTCGTAATTGGTAGCGCTCTGACCGGCCAGCGCCTTGCGGTCCACTTTCTCCAGTCGCGCCAGCATGCTGGCGCCGAGGCTTTTGCGTTCTTTACGTGCTTGCAGCGAGCGCGAGGAAAGACGGCGGCGCAAAGTGGACTTGGCGCCGGCATCGAGGCCCAGGCTGGTGGCGAATTCCGGTGACGCTTCCATCAACTCGTCGACAAAGCTCGCGTAGAGCGTATCGGCTTGTTGATTGGCGGTGGCGGTGTTGGCGGCGGCGGCAGGCATGACGGCAAGGACGGCGGCGGACGTCAGAAGTTCACGGCGGTTCAACACGGCAGCACAATTCCTTCGTTAAGCATGGAAAACGACGTGGGGGAGCCTCGGTCTTTTTCGCCGCCTCGGCAAGCAGCCGCGGGCGGACATCAAACACAGGCCCGCGAGCACACCAAATATACGCATAAATGGCGCCGGACCGGCGAAATCACGGTTTGTCAGATTATCTGCCTGCGACAGGTACGCCCGGCTGTCATGCGTGCCGTGGCGGATTCGTGCACGTTGGCGCGTAATTATCGCAACATATTGCGTCTAGTGCCTCTACTAATGGGATTCAGCGTGCGACTCCTGCGGCGGCTTGGCTCTATCCACAGCCACCCAGGAAAAAAACGAAAAAATCCGCGCTTTAGCGTTTGACAGGGGAAGGCCCCCCCCCTATAAACCGCCCCCTCGCCGACGCGCTGCGCGACGCCGCCGCCGACGAAACGACTGATAAGAAACGGTTTTTTTCGAACCAGTCGGGCTCTTTGACATTGTGATTGAAGGAAGGGGAACGTGGGCGGCGGTTTGCTTGCCACGCTCCGGACGAAAGTCTGGAGTTAATAAATCAAGCAACACGTTATGATCGCTTACGTTCTCTGATTGCATACACATTAAGATGTTCGGTTGGATGTCTGGCCTGTGACGGGACAGATATCTGATCAAACCTCGTCAAAGTGTAATGCGAACACGTGAACGAGAGCGATCAGCGTCGTTGCTTAGGATCATAACTTGAGAGTTTGATCCTGGCTCAGAACGAACGCTGGCGGCAGGCCTCAAACATGCAAGTCGAGGGGGCGTAGCAATACGTCACCGGCGGACGGGTGCGTAACACGTGGGAATGTACCTTATGGTTCGGAACAACGCTTGGAAACGAGTGCTAATACCGGATGTGCCCGCAAGGGGAAAGATTTATCGCCATGAGATCAGCCCGCGTAGGATTAGCTAGTTGGTAGGGTAATGGCCTACCAAGGCGACGATCCTTAGCTGTTCTGAGAGGAAGATCAGCCACACTGGGACTGAGACACGGCCCAGACTCCTACGGGAGGCAGCAGTTGGGAATCTTGGACAATGGGCGAAAGCCTGATCCAGCCATGCCGCGTGAGTGATGAAGGCCTTAGGGTTGTAAAGCTCTTTTACCCGGGAAGATAATGACGGTACCGGGAGAATAAGCTCCGGCTAACTTCGTGCCAGCAGCCGCGGTAATACGAAGGGGGCTAGCGTTGTTCGGAATTACTGGGCGTAAAGCGTGCGCAGGCGGTCATTCAAGTCAGGGGTGAAAGCCCAGAGCTCAACTCTGGAACTGCCCTTGAAACTGTTTGGCTTGAGTGCGGGAGAGGTGAGTGGAATTCCCAGTGTAGAGGTGAAATTCGTAGATATTGGGAAGAACACCGGTGGCGAAGGCGGCTCACTGGCCCGTTTCTGACGCTCATGCACGATAGCGTGGGGATCAAACAGGATTAGATACCCTGGTAGTCCACGCTGTAAACTATGGACGCTAGCCGTTGGGTAGCTTGCTATTCAGTGGCGCAGCTAACGCATTAAGCGTCCCGCCTGGGGAGTACGGCCGCA
>DBUB01000002.1:675154-677515 GCA_002307725.1 Alphaproteobacteria bacterium UBA1301
TGTGGTTTAATTCGACGCAACGCGCAGAACCTTACCAGGGTTTGACATCCTGTGCTAACTGGTGAAAGCCAGCTTCCCCGCAAGGGGCGCAGAGACAGGTGCTGCATGGCTGTCGTCAGCTCGTGTCGTGAGATGTTGGGTTAAGTCCCGCAACGAGCGCAACCCTCGCCTTTAGTTGCCATCATTAAGTTGGGCACTCTAGAGGGACCGCCGGCGACAAGCCGGAGGAAGGTGGGGATGACGTCAAGTCCTCATGGCCCTTACACCCTGGGCTACACACGTGCTACAATGGCGGTGACAATGGGCAGCTACTTCGCGAGAAGATGCTAATCCCAAAAAACCGTCCCAGTTCAGATTGTACTCTGCAACTCGGGTACATGAAGGTGGAATCGCTAGTAATCGCAGAACAGCAGGCTGCGGTGAATACGTTCCCGGGCCTTGTACACACCGCCCGTCACGGCATGGGAGTTGGTTTTACCCGAAGACGGTGCGCTAACCGCAAGGAGGCAGCCGGCCACGGTAGGATCAGCGACTGGGCCGAAGTCGTAACAAGGTAGCCGTAGGGGAACCTGCGGCTGGATCACCTCCTTTCTAAGGATTTTCCTTGATCAGTCGCACTCATGTGACTTCTCGGAAATCACTAGATAATTGGCAAGTTTGCCGCCCCCTTCGTTTCCCTTCCTTCCGTTGAATCCCGCGCAGCCGAACTGCGTGGGGATGCTGCGTGATTGAGACTCCAAGTCGAAAGACACCTCTATGGGCTCGTAGCTCAGGTGGTTAGAGCGCACGCCTGATAAGCGTGAGGTCGAACGTTCAACTCGTTCCGGGCCCACCACGCCTAGCTTTTATTGGCGAGCGTGAGCGAGCTTAGAAAAGCTGGCGCTATACTACCGCTTGATCCGAGCTTTGTTGATCCTGACACGGGGCCGTAGCTCAGTTGGGAGAGCGCGTGCTTTGCAAGCATGAGGTCGTCGGTTCGATCCCGATCGGCTCCACCAGCCTCCGCCAGCTCCGCTGGCTACGGCTCGGCATGCCATGTACGCGAAGGCTGCCGCGCCGAAGCTCCTCAGGAGCGTAGGCGGGCTGTACGGACAAAGCAGCAGCAGATGAATTCAACGGAATAGGCAACCAGTTTCGGCGCGCGTTATCCAACGCGTTCCGGGAAAACAATTGACATTGTGAAGGCGAGATTTGCCGGTTTGCACAAACCGGTTAATCCATACGACACTCAAGACTGATCGCATAAATATTCCGTGTTCCGGATAGATATGCCGAGAGGGGGAGACGATTCCTTTCTGGGTTTCTTTCTGGACATGGAGCGAATGCTGAGCGATCAAGCGTTAAAGCAAGGGCGTTTGGGGGATGCCTTGGCACACACAGGCGATGAAGGACGTAGCACGTTGCGATAAGCTGCGGCGAGAGGCGAGCACTCTTTGACCCGCAGATTTCCGAATCGGGAAACCGAATCCGCAAGGATTATCTTTCACTGAATACATAGGTGAAAGAGGCGAACGCGGGGAACTGAAACATCTCAGTACCCGTAGGAAAGGACATCAAAAGAGACTCCGTTAGTAGTGGCGAGCGAACGCGGATCAGGCCAGTGGGCTTCGTTTAAGAACCGGAACGTTCTGGAAAGAACGGCCATAGCGGGTGATAGCCCCGTACGGGTAGAAAGAATGAAGCTCCTTGAGTAGGGCGGGACACGTGAAATCCTGCCTGAAGATGGGACGACCACGTTCCAAGCCTAAGTACTCGTGTGTGACCGATAGCGAACTAGTACCGTGAGGGAAAGGTGAAAAGCACCCCGGCGAGGGGAGTGAAAGAGACCTGAAACCGAACGCCTACAAACAGAGGGAGCCGCAAGGTGACCTCGTACCTTTTGTATAATGGGTCAGCGAGTTAGTCTGTCTAGCAAGCCTAAGCCGACAGGTGGAGGCGTAGCGAAAGCGAGTCTGAATAGGGCGACTGAGTTAGACGGATTAGACCCGAAAGCAAGTGATCTAGCCATGACCAGGTTGAAGGTGCAGTAACATGCACTGGAGGACCGAACTCACGCCTGTTGAAAAAGTCGGGGATGAGTTGTGGCTAGGGGTGAAAGGCCAATCAAACTTGCAGATAGCTGGTTCTCTGCGAAAGCTATTTAGGTAGCGCCTCGTGTATCACCATTGGGGGTAGAGCACTGGATGGGCTAGGGGGCTTCACCGCTTACCAAACCTAACCAAACTCCGAATACCAATGAGTGCTGAGCACGGGAGACACACGGCGGGTGCTAACGTCCGTCGTGAAGAGGGAAAAAACCCTGACCTACAGCTAAGGCCCCTAATTCGTGGCTAAGTGTGAAAGGATGTGAGGATCCCAAAA
>DBUB01000018.1:0-307664 GCA_002307725.1 Alphaproteobacteria bacterium UBA1301
CGACCCCGAAATGCCCCAGCGACAGGACCAGAGCCACCTCACAAATCACGCCGATAGGGAATCAGCCTCCTGACCACACCGCAAGCGCACAGAGATGTGTGAATGCCGTAGCCTTTGCGGGGAGGTCGGAGAGCGAAGCGATCTGGGTGGGGGACCAGCGTTCGCGACGGGCACCGCCCCCACCTGACACGCCTTCGCTATGATTCACCTGATCGCCCCCACATGAGGACGTAATTTGATATAGTGCAGATGCCGTTGGCTCCTTATAGTCGTTAGGAGAAGTGCATGTCCTCACTTGCCTCCAATATTATCTTCCCAGCGATATTAGCACTCGTTGCGTGGATCATTTTGAACTTCTGGGGCAAGCCCATCTTGGCCCTCAGAGCCACTAGGTTCGAGGCGCTAAGAATAGCCCAGAGGTATTCGGGCGTGACGGGTTCGTCGAGTGATAAATTACGCGATACGGCACTAAGTTCATTGAATGAAATTGGCAACAGCCTGTTGGCCTATAGCCGCGAAAGCTCGCTAGCTACACGCCTGTACTGCTATATGTTTGGATACAAACTCGAGAGTGCCGCGCGTTGTCTATTCGGCCTTTCGGAGATACCGCGCGGGGAGTTTTCAATTTCTAGCGAAACACGTAAAAACACTTTAAACGCCCTATACATTTCATTGGGCGCTGCGCAACATTTGACCAAGATAGAGCGCGAGAAAATCGAACAAATGATCGAATGCGCCTCACCATACTTGCGTGACGACCCCAGTCGGAATAGCGAGGGTCATGATCTTCGAATTTAGCAAAAGCCGCATCAAGTCCGATCACTCTATCTACAAATTTTCCAGTTTCAGTGGTTCGTGCGAAAAATAGGGCTACGGTTGGTGGAAGACGACAACAAAATCGCGATCAGCCAAGTGGTCTCCGCTCTTGCCATGGCGGCGCTCGATTACGGCATGGCGGGCCGCTGCGACAGCCCCATGCTGGTTCCATTTGTGGTGATGGAGAGCGATGGCCAGCGTTATATTCAGCGCTTTGAGGCCGAAACTGACGAGCAGGCGGTGGACGAAGCCAAGGCGTTTCTGGCCAAGGTTACGGACTCGACCTCGGCCTATGCCTTAGCCTATGACGGCTTCGTGACCGTCGAAGGCACCGAGTTCGACGCCATCCTGGTCATTGCCGGAGAACGGGGTGATCCCAATGCGTTTATCTTCACCCAGCGTTACGATGCGGCGACGGACCCGATCACGCCCATCGGCAGTCCCGCGTTCATCGGTCAGCATGAGTCACTTCTGGGAACGACATCGTGAATAACTGCACCCGTCTTTGGAACGCCACACTGTTCATCGCCTCCCCCTTGTGGGGAGGCCGGAGAGCGAAGCGATCCGGGTGGGGGGCCATCGTCCGCCACCAGCACCTCCCCCCACCCGATCCGTCTGCGCTACGCTGCGCCGGATCGACCTCCCCACAAGGGGGAGGTCACTAGACATGCCCAATCCTCCGCTGTGGAAAATCACCGTTCCGTGCAAGAAATCCGAAGCGCCCAATGTGATGGCGGCGGTGGAGCTGGTGCCGCCCCATCCGCAAGCGGTGCTGATTGTCGAAGACCCGTTCAAGGACAACGGCGCGGTGGAAGCGCTGTACGACGTGATGCCAGACGGCGATCTGCTCACCCGCGTCATCGGCAAAGAGGTCCACGTTAAGCTTCTGCCCGATGCCGATTGGATCAAGCTTTCGCAGGAAGGCTTGCCGCCGGTGCGCGCCGGACGGTTCTTCGTTTATGGTGCTCATGACGCGGGCAAGGTGCCGGACTGCGTGGTTCCGATCCGTATCGAGGCGGGCATGGCGTTCGGCACCGGCCATCACGAGACCACGGCGCTGTGTCTGGCGGTATTGTCCGATCTCGCCAAGCGGCGGCACTACCGCAACGTGCTCGACCTCGGTTGCGGCACCGGACTTCTCGCCATCGGTGCAGCGAAAATCTGGCGGCAAAAGGTGACGGCGTCGGACATCGATCCGGTCGCCGTCGAAATCACCCGCGAGAATGCCGTCGCCAACAGCGTCGGGCCTTTGGTCGCCGCCTTCATGGCCGATGGGCCGACCCACCCGGCGCTGTTCCGCCTCGCCCCCTTCGACCTCATCCTCGCCAACATCCTGGCCGCGCCATTGACGCGGCTGGCGCCGAGCGTGGCCGCGATCACGGCCAAAGGCGGCGTTCTGGTGCTGTCGGGCCTCTTGCGCTGGCAGGAGAATCTGGTGCTCAGTTTCTACCGGCCGCATGGGCTTGTCCTCAAGGACATCTGGCGCGACGGAAGCTGGAGCGCGCTGGTGCTGAAGAAGGCTTAAGAGGGTGGATTCCGCGGCCCGCGGAAAGTAACCTCTCGCGCCATGACCAGATTCCAAAGCTTCGACGAGATTTCCGCTCCGGCGACTTGTGCGCCGCGCCTCAAACTCCTACGCGAGGAGCTTTCCCGCCGCGGGCTCGATGGTTTCATCGTGCCGCGCGCCGATGAGCACCAGGGCGAATATGTGCCGAGGCGCGCCGAACGGCTCGCCTGGCTGACCGCCTTCACCGGTTCCGCGGGTATTGCCGTGGTGCTGGCCGATAAGGCGGCGATCTTCGTTGATGGCCGCTACACCCTGATGGTGCGCGGCCAGACCGACACCGCCCTGATCGAGCCGCGCGATCTGATCGCCGAAGGGCCGGGCGCGTGGCTGGAAAAGAATGCGCCGAAGGGCGCCAAGATCGGCTTCGATCCCTGGCTGCACACGGCGGCGGCGATCGATGCGCTGGGGCACAGCGTCCAGAAAGCGGGCGCAACGCTGGTGGCCTGCACCACCAATCCCGTCGATGCGGTGTGGCAGGATCAGCCCGGCGCTCCGACCGCCAAAGCCGTACCGCACCGTTTCAATCTCGCCGGTGAAGCCGCCGAGGCCAAACGCACCCGCATTGCCGAAGAGGTCAAAGCCAAAGGCGCCGACGCGCTGGTACTGACCATGCCGGATTCGCTCGCCTGGCTGCTCAATATTCGCGGCGACGATGTTCCCCACACCCCGTTTGCACTCAGCTTTGCGGTGTTGCACAGCGACGGCACCGCCGACTGGTTCCTCGACCAACGCAAGACCTCGCCGGAATTGATTCAGCATCTCGGCAATGCGGTGCGCCTCCGCCAGCCCGCCGACTTCGCGCCGTCGCTCGCCGCCTTGACAGGCAAGACGGTGGCAGTTGATCCGGGGACCGCGGCGGCGGCGATCTTCGCCGCGCTGGAAACGGCCGGAGCCACCACGCTCCGCATCGCCGATCCCTGCCAGCTCGCCAAGGCGTGCAAGAATTCCATCGAAGTCGAAGGCATGCGCAAGGCGCATCTGCGCGACGGCATTGCGATGGCGAAATTCCTCGCCTGGTTCGCGCAGGAAGCACCCAAAGGCGGGCTGGATGAAATCGGCGCGGCGGAGAAGTTGGAAGCCTTCCGCAGCGCGTCGGAGCATCTCACCGATCTGTCGTTCGATTCCATTTCGGCGACGCGCGAGCATGCGGCGATTCCGCATTATCACGTGACGCGCACCTCCAACCTGCCGATCAAGCTGGATTCGATCTATCTGATCGATTCCGGCGGTCAGTATCCCGACGGCACCACCGACATCACTCGCACGGTGATTGTCGGTACCCCGACCAACGAGATGAAAGACCGCTTCACCCGCGTGTTGAAAGGCCATATTGCGCTCGCCACGGCGCGCTTTCCCGAAGGCACCACCGGTGCAGCGCTCGACAGTTTTGCACGGCGGCCGCTATGGGAGGCCGGGCTCGATTACGATCACGGCACCGGCCACGGCGTCGGCAGCTATCTGTCGGTGCATGAAGGGCCGCAAAGCATCAGTAAGCGCCCGATCCTGCAAGTGCTGAAACCTGGCATGATCATCTCCAACGAGCCGGGCTATTACAAAGCGGGCGAATACGGCATCCGCATCGAGAATTTGGTCGTGGTGCAGGACTGCGCCGAGAAGGCCGAACGCGAGATGCTGGAATTCGAAACCATCACGCTCGCGCCGATCGATCTCGAATTGATCGAACCGCTCTTGCTGACCGAAGCGGAAATCAACTGGCTCAACGCGTATCACAAGCGGGTGCGCGAGAGCCTGTCGCGGCTGGTGGACGACGAAACTCGCATCTGGCTCGATCAAGCGACACGGATGATCTGATGCAGCGCGATCCGAACACCCCGCGCGGCACAGTTTCGACCTTGTGGCTGGCGAGCGACGTGCTGCAAGGCAATTTCATCGGCGAACCAACCGAGCGGCGCATTGATGTCTATGTTCCGGCGGGGCACGACGGGCGCGGCTTGCCGCTGCTGGTCGATCTCGTCGGCTTCACCGGCGGCGGGCCGTCGCACACCAACTGGAAAAACTTCGGCGAGAATTTACCGGAGCGGCTGGATCGCTTGATCGCCAGTGGTGCGATGGCGCCCGTCGTCGTCGCCCTGCCCGATTGCTGCACCAAGCTCGGCGGCAATCAGTACATCAATTCCGCTGCCATGGGCCGTTGGGATGATTTTCTGCGCCAGGAAGCCGTGCCGCTGGTCGAGCGCACATTGGCGTGCGGCGGCGATGGACACCGCGGGCTTTTCGGCAAAAGCTCCGGCGGCTACGGCGCCATGGTGCACGCCTTGCTGCATCCCGATTTCTGGGCGGCGGCGGCCGATCATTCCGGCGACAAGGGCTTCGAATTGCTGTTCGCGAGCGATTTTCCGAAAGCGTTGCGCGCCATCGCGACGACCGGAAACTCGGTGCAGAAATGGCTGGAGCGCTTCTTCACGACCACCGAAACCAAGGTGCGCGGCGACGACATTCATGTCTTGATGGTCCTCGCCATGTGCGCGACCTACGATCCCGATTTGAGCGCCTACATGGGCATCCGCTTGCCGGTGACGCTTGATACCTGCGAGATCATCCCGGAGCGCTGGGCCAACTTCGCCAAATGGGATCCGCTGACGCTGGTCGAGACGCACGGCGAGGGGCTGAAGCAATTGAAGGCCCTCTACATCGATTGCGGCGACGAGGACCAGTACAATCTCGTCTATGGCGCGCGGCGGATGCACCAGCGTTTGGAAACGCTCGGCGTGGCGCATGTGTATGAGGAATTTCCCGACAACCATTCCTCGGTCGATTACCGGATGGACCGCAGCCTTCCGCTGCTGGCAAACGCCTTACGTTGAGGAACACACCATGATCGTCGAAATGCGCACCTACACCATCAAACGCGGCCACCGGGCCGCGATTCTGGAGGCGCTGAAAGGCCCGACCTTCGCCGAGCTGAAGCGCATTGGCGTCAAATGCGCCGGGCCGTGGGTTTCCACCGAGGACGAACAGAAAATCTTCTGGATGCGCGGCTTTCCCGATGCGGCGGCGCGCCAGAAAATGACCAATGAATTCTACGGCGGTGCGGCGTGGTCGGGCACGCTCAGCGCCATCTTCATGCCGGTGTTGGAAAAACACGATGTCGTCCCGGTGGAAATGGACGCAAGCGCGGTTGAATGGGTGGTTTAGCGGTGTGACCGGCGCCACGACGTGCCGCTGCACGAGCAGGGCTGATAACCGCCGCGGTACATCTTGCCCGGCACCATGTCGATCAGGGCGGGAACCGCGGTGATGTGCGGCGCGCCGAGATCGGCCGCGACGGCGAGCGCCACCTCGCCGCAAACCTTGGCATCCTCCGCCGCGTTGTGGTGGTTGAACTTTATGCAAAGGTGGCGGCCGAGTTCGTTCAGCTTGTGCGACGGTAAATCGGGCCAGATGCGTTGCGCCATTTTGACGGTGCAGAGATAATCGAAACTCGGATACGGCAGGCCATAAAGGTCGAGTGACGCACGCCAGACGCTCATGTCGAAGGCGGCGTTGTGCGCGATCAACGTAGCGCCAGCAAAATCACTCGCGAATTCGTCCATCACTTCGGGAAATTCGGGGGCGTCCTCGACATCTTCGGGATGAATGCCGTGAATGCCGATGTTGAAGCCGGAAAACCGCATCTCGCGCGGCCGGATCAAGTGTTCCTCGACCCGCGTTACGGCGCCACCTTCGATCCACGCCAAGCCCACCGAACAGGCACTGGCGCGCTGCTCGTTGGCGGTTTCGAAATCGATGGCGATGACCTTCAACCCGCCCCGCCGATCAGCGTCAGCCAGCCGTCTTCGTCGATGATTTCGACGCCGAGTTTTTCCGCTTCGGCGCGTTTGGAGCCCGCCCCGGGACCGGCAATGACGAGATCGGTTTTCTTCGACACCGAACTCGCCACCTTGGCGCCCAGGCTTTCGGCGCGCGCCTTGGCCTCCTGACGGGTCATTTTTTCAAGGCTGCCGGTGAAGACGACGGTCTTGCCTTCCACCGGCGAACCTGAGGCTGCGGGCGCGGCGACGTCCAGCACCGTCAGTTCCGAGTCAAGACGAAAAAGCGCCGCCAGATTGCGCGGCTCGTCGTAGAAGTCCTTAATCGCTTCCGCAACCGTCTCTCCCACACCGTCGATAGCCTGGAGGTCCGTGGCGGCGGTTTTGCTGTTCAACGCTTCGTAGAAGGCGAGCAAGCTGTGGAAGTGGCGCGCCAAGAGCTTGGCGGTGGTTTCGCCAACATGGCGGATGCCAAGCGCATTGATGAAGCGGTCAAGCGGAATCTGGCGGCGCGCATCGATCGCTTCAAACAGCTTCTTGGCGCTTTGTTCGCCCCAGCCTTCGCGCGTGAGAATGGCGTCCGCATGCTTCTCCGACAGCAAGAAGATGTCGGCCGGTTCCTTGATCAAACCGTCGTCGAAGAAGGCCTGAATGTTCTTTTCGCCCATGCCTTCAATATCAAAAGCGTTGCGGCTGACGAAGTGGCGAAGACGCTCCACCGCTTGCGCCGGGCAGATGAGGCCGCCGGTGCAGCGGCGGTCGACATCTTCTTTGCCGGTCTTTTCATCGACTTCGCGCACGGCATGGCTGCCGCAGACGGGACATTTGGTGGGAAATTTGAACGTCGGACCGCGCTTGGCTTTGGTTTCCACCACGCGAACTATCTGCGGTATGACATCGCCGGCGCGCTGCACCACGACGGTATCGCCGATACGCACATCTTTTCGGGCGATTTCATCCTCGTTGTGCAGTGTCGCGTTCGACACGACAACGCCGCCGACCGTAACCGGCCTAAGCTTGGCGACCGGCGTTAGCTTGCCGGTGCGGCCGACCTGGATGTCGATCGCCTCCACCACCGTCTCGGCCTGCTCCGCCGGGAATTTGTGGGCGATGGCCCAGCGAGGATGGTCAGACACCGCGCCCAGGCGCCTTTGAAGGTCGAAACGATCCACCTTGTAAACTACGCCATCAATCTCGTGTCTTAGCGTTGGCCGCAACTCACCGAGTCGTGCGTAATAGGCCAGCATTTGAGAGACAGTGCTGCACCGCTCCACCAATTCACTTACACCAAAGCCCCAATCACGAAATATGCGAAGTATATCCCACTGGTTGTCGGCGGGAACCTCCGACGCTTCTCCCCATGTGTAGGCAAAAAAGCACAAGTGTCTTTTTGCAGTCACCCTTGGATCGTTTTGTCGAACCGATCCAGCGGCAGCGTTGCGTGGATTGGCAAAGAGTTTCGCACCAGCCCGTTCTTGCTCGGCATTGAGAGCAGAAAATCCGGCGAGCGTCATGTAAACTTCGCCTCGCACTTCAATTACGCGTGGGGCTCGCCCTTCTATACGGTGAGGAATATCGGAAATCATCTGGAGATTTTTGGTTACGTCCTCACCTTCGATTCCGTCACCACGTGTAGCGCCTTTGACGAATACTCCATCCTCATATCTCAAGGATGCGGACAGGCCGTCAATTTTCGGCTCGGCCGTAAAGGTCAAATTTGGCTCGTTCCAGCCAAGAAAGCGCGTTATGCGTGCAACAAACTCTTCAACATCGACTGGGGTAAATGCGTTTTCCAGAGAGAGCATTGGAACAGTGTGAATTACCTTCGCAAAACCCTTCGTAGATTTTGCACCTACAGATCGCGACGGGGTGAGCAAATCGTTTGTAAATGGAAACCGTTGCTCGATTTGCTTAAGCCGGACGCGAAGAGCGTCGTATTCTGCGTCACTAACAATTGGAGAGTCTTCGTCGTGATAACGTCGGTTGTGTTCGCCAATTTCCTCGCTCAGAGAATCGCGTTCAAGCCGGGCCTCTGTATCAGATAATTCATCGATCGGTATGCTACGTAGTCCTCGAACAACGCGGGTCCTTTTTCTATTTTTTTCCTTCAGCGACCGAATTTCATCTGTGATCGCGATTAGCTGCCTATTAATCTCATGATATTTGCTCGCCACCTCCTCGGAGGCAAATGGCAGGCGAATACTACGCAGTTCAACAGAGAGAGCCTTAGCCTCTCTCTCTAGCGCCGCTCTGGAGCGAGTCGATGTTTCTTTTTTCTTTACTTCGCTCTTCTTCATACTCGCGCTTTCCGCGATTTCTTGGGCGCCGCTTTGGCTTCTTCGATTAGCCGTTTGGCGGCGGCGCGCGCCTCGGCCGTCACTTCGGCGCCCGACAGCATGCGCGCGACTTCTTCCAAACGCTCGTCGCCGTCAAGCTGTTCCACGATGGTCTTCGAGCCTTTGCGGCTAATGCGGAAATGGCGCTCGGCACGGGCGGCAACTTGCGGCGAATGGGTGACCAGCAGCACTTGCGTCGTCTGGGCCAGCTTTTGCAAGCGCAGACCCACCGCATCAGCCACCGCCCCACCGACGCCGCGATCGACCTCGTCGAACACCAGTGCAGCGGGAGGCGCGGCTTGCGCCAGCACCACTTTGATGGCGAGAGAGAAGCGCGCCAACTCGCCACCCGAAGCGATTTTCGTCAACGGCCCGAAGGGGGCGCCTTCCACGGTAGCGACTTCAAAGGCGACACGTTCCAAGCCTTGCGCGCTCGGCTCGCCTTCGACGAACGCGACGCGGAAGCGGGCATGGCCGAGTTTCAGCGGCGTCAATTCCCCGGCCACGGCTTTTTCCAAATTCTTGGCGGCGGCTTTGCGCGCTTCGGTGAGACGCATCGCACTGGCAAGAAATTGGGCGCGGGCGTGCGCCGCAGCGGTTTCGGCCTCTTTCAATTTGCCGCCGGAAAGATCGAGGGCGTCCAACTTTTCGCGGAAACCGGCGAGCACGATCGGCAGGCCGTCGGGCTTCACGGCATATTTGCGGGCGGCCGCGCGAATGGCGAACAGGCGCTCCTCTTTCCTATCCAGCGCCCCGGCGTCGACCTCGAGCCGCGACAGCAGCGCATCCAACTCGCGCCGGCCTTCTTCGGTGAGGGTGAAGGCCTGCTCCAGTGCGGTTTCGGCGGCCGCGGCAGCTTTGCGGGCTTGTTCGCTCATGCGGCTAAGCCGTTTCAAAGCGCCGGCCAGTGCGCTTTCCGCCCCGCGTTCGCCCGAAAGCAGATCGCTGGCGGCAGAGATGTCTTCGGCGATGCGGGCGGCGTTCATGAGCAGCGCGCGTTCGGACGCCAAGGTTTCTTCTTCGCCCGCTTCGGCGTCGAGCGCCGTCAGTTCATCGACCGCTTGTTTGATGAAATCGGCATCGGCTGCGGCCTGCGCCCGGGTGCGTTTCAAATCCTCGGCCGCGATGCGGGCGGAATCATAAGCGGCGAACAGCGCGGCCACCTCGCCCGCCAACGCTTCAAGGCCGCCGAAGGCATCAAGCAGGAGGCGATGGGTGGCGGAATCGAACAAGCCGCGGTCGTCCGACTGGCCGTGCACTTCCAAGAGAGCGGCGCCGAGGTCTTTGAGGAAACCGACGCCCACCGGCTCGTCGTTAACAAAGGCTCGCGTGCGCCCGTCAGCAGCCAGCGTCCGGCGCAAGACAATTTCACCCTCGCCCGGGATCGACTGATCGGCCAGCAGCGCCCGCGCCGGATGTTTCTTGGGCGGCTCGAACAGCGCCGTGGCGGAACCTTGGCTGCTGCCCGGCCGCACACTGGCCCGGCCACCGCCGCGCCCGCCCGTGGCCAATCCCAGCGCATCAAGCAGGATCGACTTGCCGGCGCCGGTCTCGCCAGTGAGCACGTTCAAACCGGCGGCGAATTCCAGGGTCGCCGCTTCGATGAGAACAATGTCGCGCACGCTCAGGGCAGCGAGCATCGCACCCTACTCTAGAATCTTTCGGAACGAATGGTGTCCAGATGGATGGCCGGGTCAAGCCCGCACCTGACAAAATAGAGGAAAGTCCCCTACAGAATATTGCTGAACGCCCGCGACATCCAGGAACCCTTGTCCTCTTCCGGCTTCAGGTTCTTCTTCTGAAGCAGGTTGTAGGCGTCTTCGTACCAGGGGCTGCCGGGATAGTTATGGCCGAGGATGGCGGCGGCAGTCTGCGCCTCACGGGTCAGCCCGAGGGCGTAATAGGCCTCGGTCAGGCGCTCCAGCGCTTCGCCGATCTGAGTGGTCTTCTGGTACTGCTCGACCACGACGCGAAAGCGGTTGATGGCGCCGATGTAGTCGTGCTGGTGCAGGTAATAGCGGCCGATTTCCATCTGCTTGCCGGCCAGATGGTCGAGCGTGAGATCGATTTTCAGGGTGGCGTCGCGGGCGTATTCGGTATCGGGGAAGCGCTGCACCACGTCCTGCAAGGCGACCAGCGCCTGCTCGGTGTTGGACTGGTCGCGCTCGACATCGACGATCTGCTCATAAAGCGACACCGCCTTGAGATAGAAGGCGTAAGCCACTTCCTTCGAGCCCGGATGCAGCGAGATGTAGCTGTCGGCGGTGCCGACCGCCTCGGTATATTTGTTGGCCTGGTAATAGCAGTAGGCGCTCATCAACGTGGCGCGCCGCGCCCACACCGAATAGGGATGCTGGCGTTCGACTTCGGCAAACTGCTTGGCGGCATCGGCCCAGTCGCCGTTGCGCACCTTCTTCCAGGCATCGCCATAGATCTGCTCGATCGGGCGTTCCTGGTAATCGGCATCGCGCTTTTCTTCTTTGCCGACCTGGCGATCGAACCAAGCGCAACCCGACAAAGACATCCCGAAGCTAACGACGAGCACAGCGGCCAAACCGCGCGACAGAAGCTGCATGGACAATGTTTTCCGTTCTGGCGCCCCCATTCGAGCGCTGGTCCGCCTTATCGCATCTGGAGTGAGGTGCGGTCCAGAGGGCAAAACCGCCTTTGTATTAACCGGTTAGCGGTTACGACGACGTAATTTGGCGGTGATGTTCACGGCGCCGCCACCAACCGGTAATTGGCCGGGTCGGAAAACAAGGCCCGGAGCAAGGCATTATTGAGGGCATGGCCGGAGCGCACCCCTTCGAAGCGGGCGATCAGGGGCATGCCGGCCAACGCCAAATCGCCCACGGCGTCCAGGATCTTGTGGCGCACGAACTCGTCGGGAAACCGCATGATGTCGGCGTTCAGCACCTTATCGCCATCAATTGCCAGGGTATTGTGCAGCGAGGCGCCATGGCCCCGATCCATCTGTTTCAAGGCCTCGAGCTGGGAAATGTCGCCAAATGTCCGCGCCGGCGCGATCTCACCCCGGAACGCCGCGGGCGAATAGTCGAAGGCGAAGCGCTGCTGGCCGATGGCGGTCGAGGCGAACGCGATCTCGAAGGTGAATTGTAAGGCCGGCGCCGGGGCCAAAGCAGCATGGGCGTCCTTGTGCGTCACTTCCACGCGGCGGACAATCTTCACCGCTTGGCGGGGGGTGTCGTGCTCCTTAACCCCGGCGGCATCGAGAAGTTCCAGGAAGGACAAGGCGTCGCCATCCAGCACCGGCGGCTCGGGGCCATCGACCATCACGACCAGATCGTCGATGCCGGCCCCAAAAATCGCCGCCATCAGGTGCTCGACCACGGCCACACTGGCCCGGCCGCTCTCGAGGGTGGTGCCGAGGGTGGTTTCGCTGACCAGATCATACCGGGCCGGGACCTCGATCCCGTCCATGTCCAGACGCCGAAAGACCACGCCAGTGCCTGCCGCCGCCGGCGCCAGAATCATGCGGACCTGGGTACCGGCATGGAGCGCAATGCCTTCACAGGCAACTTCCTTGGCGATGGTGTGTCTGGCGGTCATGCGGCGAGGCTACCCGTAAAAACAGAGCTGAGATCATACAAGCGTCAAAAGTATCGTCACATCACGGTTCGTACCAGGATGTTACGTGGAAAATGGCCCTGCCAGGACAAATTCTGTCGCTGCGCTAACAGAACGCTAACGCCCCCTCCGCTAGATTGGCCGCGTAAAGGCAAAATTCATGTCGCAGGACCACAGCACCAGCACCGTTTGCACAGCGGCCGAAACCGAGGACTGGCTGGCGATGGAGCTTGAAGAAGAGAACGGCTGCCGCGTTGCGGCGGTCGCATGGTCCGCGGCGCATGCCCGCCCGATCCTGTCGGTCGCCATCATCGTGGTGATGAGCCTGGTGCTCGGCGCCATGATCTTCGGCTGAAGCTTCCCATTGTAAGGCTTGCGCATGACCGGTTTGCGAGCGGCGCCATCACGCAGTAACTATCCTTCACACGGCGGAACGCGAGATTGTTGCCAGGTCCTTCAATTGACGGGGGCTGCGATCACGCCCTAGCCTGTTGCGGCGCAGCGGAAACACAGGTTTGGTGAGGACGTCGATGAAACGCATTGCATTGGTTCTGGCTGCCGCTCTCGTAGTGATGATCCCATCCAGCAGTTGGGCCGACGGCCAGTACAAGGTGCTGGTGGTGGCCATGCCCAGCAAGTACCACTACGAATTTGTTCCGATCGCGCGCGACAGCCTGGAACGGATGGCGAAGCTGCAGGCGTTTGAGATCACCTTTGCCACCACTGGCGAGGCGTTGAACCAGGACCTGAAGCCGTATGCGGCCGTGATGTTGCTGAACACGCCGACCGAAGAGTTGACCGCGGCCGAGCGCGCCAATTTCGAGGCTTATATGCGCGACGGCGGTAATGCGGTGGTCGTGCATCGCGCCGCCATCGATCTGCCCGCGGGCGGTTGGGTCTGGTACGAGAAGCTGGTGGGGCGCACCGTCGGCACCCATCCGATGCTGCAGACCGGCGTGGTGACGGTGGTGGATAAGAGCTTCCCCGCGACCTTTGGCGTTCCCGAACGCTGGATTTGGAGCGATGAATTCTACCCGACGACCAACCCCTACAACGTCAGCATCAACCCG
This sequence comes from Alphaproteobacteria bacterium UBA1301, assembly GCA_002307725.1. Lineage (GTDB taxonomy): Bacteria > Pseudomonadota > Alphaproteobacteria > Micropepsales > Micropepsaceae > Rhizomicrobium. Next base: position 13,148 of record DBUB01000018.1, read on the forward strand.
GTGCTGAATGTGGATGAGGCGAGTTACGATCCAACCAAAATCTGGCCCGGCCAAGTCGCAAAAGGAATGGGCAAGGATCATCCGGTCGCTTGGTATCACACTTATGAAAACGGCCGCGTGTTCGTCACCACGCTGGGGCACAGTGTCGAAATGTACCGCGACCAGCACTATCTGGACCACCTCATAGGCGGCATCTACTGGGCCGCAACCGGCCTCGGACAGCGGCACTGAATACCAACCGGCATAACATTCCGTTATGGCCGCCCTCGCGGGCCATGACAATAAACTCATATGCGATTGCCCTGCCGCGAGGGAGGTGACGGTTCCTGTTTGGCGCACCGCGCTTGACTGTTCTGTTTTTGTTCTTTATGGTCCGGTCTGCGGTTTTTGACGAGGATTGCCGGACGAAACACGCGGGAACGGGTCCCAGCGAAGCCCTGCCTCGCACGCACGACATATAATAGGACCAGCATGCGCGCTCGTGCGCGTTACGGGCAGAACCTGGCAAAGGACGACGTAAGACCGTGCATCACCGCGTGAGACCTGCGGGCAGCGGCGCACGGCGGCGGCAAATACGCGAGAATGGCTCTGCTTCGTGCGGTCTGTTGAGGAAGCGGACTGTGACCAGTCATTCGCTGCTTGAAGGCGGCGTTCGCTGGCGCCCCGGCTTCCGGGGGAAATCCCAACCAAAAGCGGACTTGCGGCATCCCGCAAGCCCGCTTTTGGCGTGTTTTAAGACCTCGTCAGTTCGTCTGCTTGCGCAGGAAGGCCGGGATTTCGAACTGGTCGCCGCTCTTCTGGTCGGCAAACAGGTCACTGCCTTGCGGCGCGGTTGGCGTCGGTGCCCCACGCAGCGGCTCGGCCTGGGCCATGGCACGCGGCTGCGGCGCCGACGAACGCATGGAATGCTGGGCCGTCGGCTGCATCCGTGGCGCCGGTTCGACGCGCGGCTCTTCCTTGCGGCCCCAGCCGAAAATGCCCCGGCGCTTCTTCTCCGGATCATGGCGCACGGGAATAACTTCGTCCTGCATCGGATGCGGCATCACCGGCCCAGCTTCCGGCAACGGAGCCGACGGCAGATCGGCCGACGGCAGGTCGGCGCCGCCGAGGATCATGGCTTCGGTGGCGGTACGGCTGGAATTGAGGCTAGCTTCAAGATCTTCGAGGCGGCGGTGCACCGGGCTCGGCACGACCGTCTGAGCCGCGGCCGCTTGGGCCACGACCGACTGCGGCGTCGGCAGCGGGGTGACCGGCTTCTGCACGCTGGCGGCGGCCGCCTTCAGCATGTCGATCGGCCGCTGCTTGTTGCGCGGAAACTGCTCGATGTTCTTGCCGACGCGCATTTCGGCCGCCTCGATGCCGGTCGCAACCACCGAAACGCGGATGCGGCCTTCCATATCGGCGAGGATGGTGTTGCCGAAAATGATATTGGCGTCGGGATCGACCTCGGCGCGGATGCGGTTGGCCGCGGCTTCGACTTCGAACAGTCCCAGGTCGGGACCGCCGGTGATGTTGATGAGCACGCCGCGGGCGCCCTTCATCGACACATCGTCGAGCAACGGGTTGGAAATGGCCATATCGGCGGCCTTCTGGGCGCGATCTTCGCCCTCGGCCTCGCCGGTGCCCATCATCGCCTTGCCCATCTCGGTGATCACCGACTTGATGTCGGCAAAGTCGAGGTTGATCAGGCCGGGGCTGACGATCAGGTCGGTGACGCCGCGGACGCCGGCATGCAGCACATCATCGGCCATGGCAAAGGCCTGGGCGAAGGTGGTGCGGTCGTTGGCGACGCGGAACAGGTTCTGGTTGGGAATGACGATCAGGGTGTGGACGAACTGCTGCAGCTCGGCGATGCCCTTTTCGGCAATCCGCATGCGGCGTTCGCCTTCGAAAGCGAATGGCTTGGTGACGACGCCGACGGTGAGAATCCCCGCCTCGCGCACTGCCCGGGCGATAACCGGAGCCGCCCCCGTGCCGGTGCCGCCGCCCATACCGGCGGTGATGAACACCATGTGGGAGTCCTTGAGATGCTCCATGATTTCTTCGAGCGTCTCTTCGGCTGACGCCTTGCCGATGTCGGGCTGAGCGCCGGCGCCCTGGCCTTCGGTGACATGGGCGCCGAGTTGGACCCGCCGCTCGGCCTTGGAGCCGGCAAGCGCCTGGGCATCGGTGTTCGCGACGACGAACTCGACGCCTTCCAGCTTGGCGGCGATCATGTTGTTGACCGCGTTGCCACCGGCGCCACCGACGCCGAGAACAGTAATGCGGGGACGAAGCTCTTGCGCTTCAGGCGCCTTGAAACTGATCGCCATGTTTTTACTCTCCTTGGCTTGTCGCGTTTTTTGTCGCCATTAGCTCAAAGCGAATCACAACCTTAACGTTGAATCATCCGATGAGCCCTCTGGTCAACCGTGAGAGCCATCCTTTGCTTCCATTTTCTTCGTGTTGGGCTGCGAGTTCCGGATTGAGCACCTCCGGCGGCATCGTTGCGCCGGCCATCAGAAGTCCGATGGCCGTTGCGTAATCAGGTCCTGCTGAAGATGCAGGCATTCCGCTTTGCGGCCGCGGACGGCCGATTCGTACTTGTTTGTTTAAAACCCGGGCGGCGAGTTCGCGCGCCCCGGCAAGCTGGCTGGCACCACCGGTCAAAACCAGACGGCGGCCCGCGGCCACGTCGTAACCGGAGTCGCGCAGGCGCTTCTGGACCTCGCCGAAGGTCTCTTCCAGACGGGCCTGGATAATCCGCGTCAGCATCGAGCGGGGAACGCGCAAATCGCCTTCGTCGGTCTCCTCGCCCATCTGCGGCACGCTGACCACGTCGGCACCGGATTCGATGTCGCCGAGGGCGGCGCCGTAGAGCACCTTGGCCCGCTCGGCCGCCGCCAGCGGCGACGCCAGCATGCGGGCGAGATCGGAGGTGACCGCCGCCCCGCCGATCGGCACGACGTCGGCATGGACGAGATGGCCTTCGAGGAACACGGCAATCGAGGTGCAACCGCCACCCATGTCGATGATGGTGGCGCCAAGCTGCTTTTCGTCGTCCGACAGCACCGACAGGCCCGAGGCATACGGCGCGAACAACGCCGCCGCGACATTCAGATGGCAGCGCTCCACGGCGATGCGCAGATTGGCGAGTGCCGTCGGCTTCACCGCGATGGCATGCATCGAGACGCCGATCCGCTGGCCGACCATGCCGTAGGGATCGCGCACGCCGAGGGACTCGTCGACCACGTAAGAGGTCGGCATCGGCTGGATCACGACATGGCCGTCGAGCTGGCAGCGGGCGCGACCTTCGGCCAAGAGCTGGCGCAGGATGTCGTCGGTGACCTCAGCGCCGTCGAGCGCCATCACCGCCCGCGAGGTGATCGAGGCCGGATTGCCGCAATTGATCGAGATGAGGACGTTCTGGATGCGCGCATCGGCGAGGTTTTCGGCCGCCGCCACGCATTCGCTGATCGATTCCTCGGCGGCGGTCATTTCCACCACCGTACCGGACCTGAAGCCCCGGCTTTCGCGCAAGGACGCGCCAACGACCTTGACCTGCCCTGGATCGCAGCGAGCAATCAGGCACACCGTCTTGGTCGAGCCGATGTCGAGCACCGCCACCAGACCTGTGCGGTAGGCCGGAATACCGTCGACGGCTCGCAATCGCACCGATTCACCCATCAGATCGCACTCCCCGTTTCGGTCTTCTTCTCCTTCGATGGCACGCCGTCGCGGCCGACAACGAAGAAGAAGGGTGAGGTAGGTCTCAAGTCGATTTCGCGGATATTCGTTTCCAGAATGCCCTCGTCCACAATCAGCCGGTCGAGCTCCTTGATCTGGGCATCCCAGTCAGTCTCCGGCAGCTTGACGATGACGCCATTGTCGAGGATCAGGTTCCAGCGGCGGCCCGATTGGTATTGATAGGCCTTGACCCGCTTGACGATGGCGCGGTGACGCGCGACCGCCTCGATGAATCCGAGCGCATGTTCGGGCGCGCCGTCGCCGAGCAGCAGCGGCAAGCCGGCAAATCTGGCCGAGCTGTCAGAGGTGATGACGCGGCCCTGGCGCTCGACCAGCAAAACGCCGTTCGGCGTCTGCCAGTGCGCATAGGGCACACGTTCGGTGATCTTGACAGTAAGATCGTCGGGATAGCGCCGTTTGATATCGGCATCGGCAACCCAGGGCAGTGTCATCAGGCGGGCGCGGGCTTGGCGCAGGTTGACGCCAAAAATCGACTGGTTCGCTTTGACCCCAAGCGCAGCCATGATGTCGGCTGGTGCGGTACGGGCGTTGCCGTAAAGATGAACTTGGGCGATGCCAAAACCGGCGTGGCTGACCAGCGCATTCGCCGCCACATCGGTCTTATTGAGCGTGCGAGGGATCACACCACCCGTCACAATAGCAGCCGCGACGCTGAGGATCACGACCACGATCGTGAGCAGCACCATCGGACGGCGCGGGCTGAAAATCGCGGCGACAACGCGACCGACGCCCGCCCAGAATCCGCTCGCGCGCTTCGAACGGCGCGGCTGCGGGGCAGCCCCGCGGGTGATGCCGCGCGCCGGACTGCGGCTGGATTTGCCGCGGGTCCGTTCCGAAGGGCGTTGCTTGCTTACCGGTCGCACGAAGCGTCCTCCACGATCCATCGGCACAAGGCGCGGTAGCTGATGCCCTTGAGGGCCGCCTGTTCGGGAACCAGCGAGGTCGGCGTCATACCCGGTTGGGTGTTGGTTTCGAGCGCAACCAAGCGATGCTTCCCGTCGGTGTCGTCATAGCGGAAATCGGTGCGCGACACGCCCCGGCAGCCCAGCGCGGCATGGGCGCGTTCGGCAAGCTGCATCGCCTCTTTGGCGACATGATCCGGAATTGGCGCCGGCAGAATATGGCGCGAGCCACCCGCGGCGTATTTGGCTTGGTAGTCATAAAATTCAAGGCTGGTGACGATCTCGGTCACAGCAAGCGCTTGAGCCCCCATCACGGCGACGGTCAGTTCGCGCCCCGGAACATATTCTTCGACCATCCACAGAACGCTGTCGGACCATTTGTCGGCAGAGAGCGCTTCCGGCGGGCGGTTGTCGCCCTTCCTGACGATGAAGACACCGACCGAGGAGCCTTCGTTGACCGGCTTCACGACATAGGGCGGTTCCATCAGGTGCGCGGCTGCCGCGGCCTTGCGGTCGACCACAATGGATTTGACGATCGGCACGCCCGCCGCTGCGTAAATGTCCTTGCTGCGCTGCTTGTGCATGGCGAGCGCCGAGGCCAGCACGCCCGAATGGGTATAGGGGATGCAGAGCAGTTCGAGCAGGCCTTGAACGGTGCCGTCTTCGCCGAAACGGCCGTGCAGCGCGTTGAACACAACGTCGGGTTTGGCGGCCTGCAAAATAGCGGGGAAATCGCCGACGCTGGGATCGATCTCGACGACCTCAAAGCCTTCCTCACGCAGAGCCTTGGCGCAATTGCTGCCGGAAATGAGGCTCACGTCACGTTCGGAGGAACGCCCGCCCAACAGAACTGCAACCTTCGTCATGGTACGCCCACCCTTTTGATTTCCCATTCCAGCTCGATGCCGGATTTTTCCTTGACGCGGGCACGGACCTGTTCGCCCAGCGCCTCAATCTCGGCCGCGCTAGCACCGCCAAGATTGATGAGGAAGTTGCAGTGCACGTCCGACACTTGCGCGTCACCGACCTTCAAACCGCGGCAGCCGGCGTCTTCGATCAGTTGCCAAGCTTTGGCGTTCGGCGGATTCTTGAAGGTCGAACCGCCGGTCTTCGATTTGATCGGCTGGCTTGCCTCACGCCGGGCGAGCAACTCGTCCATGCGCGCGCGCACGGCAGCCGGTTCGTCCTTGATGCCTTCCAACACCGCTTCGACGAAGATGAGGTCGTCGGGCACATTCGACTTGCGATACGAAAAAACCATTTCGGCTGGCTTCAGGGTGTGCTTGACGCCGTGCAGGTCGATTGCCGTCGCTTCGACGAACACATCGTTGATCTCCGAGCCGTAGCAGCCCGCATTCATCCGCAGGGCCCCGCCGATGGTGCCCGGCACGCCGCGCAGGAATTCGAGCCCCGCGATCCCGGCATCGGCCGCACGCCGCGATACCGCCGCATCGAGTGCCGCCGCCCCGGCGCGGAGGCGAAGGCCTTCGATCTCCACCTTGCCGAAGGCGGCAGGTAAACGGATCACCACACCGGGAATGCCGCCGTCGCGCACCAGCAAATTCGAGCCGACGCCAACCACCATCACCGGCGTTCCGGGATGCCGCTTGGCCAGAAACTCGGCGAGATCGTCGGCATCGGCCGGACGATAGAGAACTTCGGCCGCACCGCCGGCGCGGAACCACACCAAGTCCTTCAGCGCCGCGCCGAATTGATAGGTGCCCCGGACGGGCGGCAGGCTTTCGCAGGCGCCGTTCATCCTCGCGCCTCCAAAGCGGCTTGCAGTTTATGTGCCCACGCGGAAATCGATCCGGCGCCAAGGCAGATCACTACCCCGCCCGGCTTCAGATACGGCGCCACCGCGGCCGCGAGATCGTCGCCACCGTCGATCGTCATGACATGGCGATGGCCATGGGCGCGCAAGGCGTCGGCATAGGTATCGCGGTCGAAACCTTCGATCGGCGCCTCACCCGCGGCATAGACTGGCGCAATCACTGCCACATCGGCATCGTTGAGGCACTTGGAAAATTCCGCGAAGGTGTCGCGCAAACGGGTGTAGCGGTGCGGCTGCACCACGGCCACGACCGGCCCCGAATAAGCTTGGCGTGCCGCCTTCAAGGCAGCAGCGATCTTGAATGGATTGTGGGCGTAATCGTCGATGATCGCGACGCCGTTCCATTCGCCGACTTTGGTAAAGCGCCGCCCGACCCCGCGAAAGGTTGCCAGCGCGTGCCCAATGGTTGCGTCGGAGGCACCAAGCTCGCTCGCCACCGCGATCGCCGCCAGCGAGTTCTGCACATTGTGTTCGCCCGGCATCGGCAATTTGAGGTTTTCGAGGCGGCGCTCGGCCCCAGCACGGCGATCGGTGAACACCACATCGTAAAGGCTCGTACCCTCGGCAAAGCGGATGTTGAGCGCGCGCACGTCGGCCTGCGGGCTGAGCCCATAGGTGATGATGCGGCGGTCGGTGATGCGCCCGACCATTGCCTGCACTTCGGGATGATCGATGCAGAGCACGGCAAAACCGTAGAACGGAACGTTCTCAACAAAACGCTGGAAGGCGTCGCGCAGATGATCGAACGACTTGTAGAAATCGATGTGATCGGGATCGACATTGGTCACCACCGCGATGGTGGACGGCAGGCGCAGGAAGGTGCCGTCACTTTCGTCAGCTTCCACCACCACCCACTCGCCCTGACCAAGCCGCGCATTGGTGCCGTAAGCATTGATGATACCGCCGTTGACGACGGTCGGGTCGAGACCCGCCGCATCCAGCAACGCGGCCACCATCGTGGTGGTCGTGGTCTTGCCGTTGGTACCGGCGACGGCGATGCAGGATTTCAGCCGCATGATCTCGGCGAGCATCTCGGCGCGGCGGACCAGCGGCAGACCCTTGAGGCGCGCGGCGTCGAATTCGGGATTGCCCGGCTTCACGGCCGAGGAATAGACCACCACATGGGCGTCGGTGAGGTTCTCCGGCGAATGCCCGACATGAACCGGAATGCCCATGGCTTTGAGGCGCTTCACATTGTTGTTGTCGGCCGCGTCCGAGCCCTGAACCTTGTAACCAAGATTGTGCATGATCTCGGCGATGCCGCTCATACCGATACCGCCGATGCCGATGAAGTGAATGGCTCCGATATCAAGCGGAACGCGGGTGCCGACGGGTCCGGTCATCGCGTGACCTCCAATTTTTCAACAAGATCGGCCAGCGCGCATGTCGCATCGGGTCTGCCCAACGTGAGCGCCGCCGCGGCGCGCTTGGCGAGGCCTTCGGGATCGCTGAAGGCTCCGGTCAACATGGCCGCTAGCTTTTCTGGCGTGAAATCCTTTTGCGGTAGGCGCCAACCGCCCCCGGCATCGACCAAGGCCTCAGCATTGGGCGTCTGATTGTCGTCGAGGGCGTGCGGCAGCGGCACCAGAATCGCGGGCCGCCCGATACAGGCGAGTTCCGAAACCGTTCCCGCCCCGGCGCGCGCGATGACAAGATGCGCCTTGGCGATCTGGGCCGGCATGTCTTTGTAGAAGGTGGCAAGATCGCACTTGACACCCATCCGGTCGTAAACGCGGCGAACGCCTTCGAGGTCTTCGGAGCGGCACTGCTGCACGATTTCGATGCGAGACTTGATCGCGTCCGGCAGACTGTCGATGGCACCCGGTACGCGCTCGGAAAACACCCGCGCGCCCTGGCTGCCGCCGAACACCAAGAGGCGGATCGGGCCGCTGACGGGCACCGCAAACGGCGCGGCGGCGAGCGCGATCACATCGGGGCGCAAGGGATTGCCGGTGTAGACGATCTTTTTGGTGTTCTTGGGCAGGAACCGCACCAGCTTGAAATTGGCGGCGATTACCTTGACGTAATTCATCAACAGCCGGTTGGCACGACCGAGCAGTGCGTCGGGTGAAAGAATCGCTGTCGGCAAACCCGCAACGCACGCCGCCAGCATCACCGGCACGCTTGGATAACCACCGAAACCGACCACCGCGGCGGGCTTCAGCGCCTTCAGCTTGAAGAACGACACGGCCACACCCGCGATGATCTCAAACGGCGCCGAAATGAGGCCAATCACCGAACGGTCGGAAAACGCCGCCGACGGCACGATGACAATACCGGCGCCGGGAAACACGTTGCCATAGCCGGTGCCGCGCTTGTCGGTCATCACCACGATTTTATGACCGCGCGCCATCAGTTCGCCCGCCAGGGCCTGCGCCGGAAAGAGGTGTCCGCCGGTGCCGCCGGCCGCTAGCACAACCGTCATGGCCGCGCTCCTCTGAGGGCGAACTGGGAAACGTCGCGCAGTTCGATCTGGGGCCGCTCGCGGCCAAGTGCCAGCACAAAGCCCATCGTCAAGGCCACTGCGAACAGCGACGAACCGCCCGCCGAAATGAACGGCAGTGTCATGCCTTTGGCGGGCATCATGTTCATCGCCACCGCCATATTGATGAACGCCTGCAACGCCAGCACCGTCGCAAGGCCTGCACCAGAAAGTTGCAGGAAGGCTTCCCGCGTCGACGCCGCGCGGATGAGCAGACGTACCGTCAGAAACATGAACAGCAACACGATCACGCCGCACACGACGAGCCCGAACTCTTCGCCTGCCACCGCATAGATGAAGTCGGAATGGACATCGGGCAGGTGGTATTTCACCGTGCCGGCACCTGGACCAACGCCGAATAGCCCGCCATGCGAGAAGGCCTTGAGCGACAAGTTTACCTGATGGCCTTTATCGGTCGGGTGAATGAACTGCATTACGCGGTGCTGCACATGCTGGAATTTCCAGAATGCAATGACCGCCAGACAGGCGGTGCCGCCGCCGACCATTGCCATCCATTTCGCCGACAGACCGGCGAAGAACAGCATCGCAACGCAAAGCAGCACCAGCAGGAAGGTCTGGCCGACGTCCGGCTCCAACATCAACACCACCAGCGCCGGCGCCAGCAAAAGCAGCACGATTGCGGGCTTGGGCAGCCGCCACGGATCCTGATCTGCAAGAATGGCAGCGGCCAGCACGGCGAACGCGGGCTTGAGGAATTCAGACGGCTGCAAGGTGACGACGCCGAGATCGAGCCAGCGCTTGGCGCCCAGCGTCGTCGTACCGACGAACAGCACCAGTACGGAAACAAGAATCGACAGCACATAAACGACCACCGCCAGCCGCATCACTTCGGCGGGCTTCAGCAGCGAGGTGCCGAACAAAATCGCGATCGCGATGACCGCAAAGACCACCTGCTTCGCCGCGAAATGGAAATTGCCTTCGGTGGCCGGACCGCCGCTCGCCGCCGGGCTCGCCGCCACCGCCAGCATCAAACCAATGCCGAGGAGCAAGAACACGGTGATGGCGGACGCACGATCAATGGTCCACCACCAGTCGGACAGGACGTTGCGGCTGGCGCGGTTCATGCGGTCTCCAGCCTCAATTTGGCAACGATTTCGCGGAACGCATCGCCGCGCCGCTCGAAATCCGGAAACTGATCGAACGAAGCACACGCAGGCGACAACAGCACCACCGGCGCATTGCTTTCGGATTTCGCAGCGTCAGCAGCGGCAGCAGCGACGGCGGCGTCGAGGGTGCCGCTGATCACGACCTCGGCTTTGCCCTGCAGGGTTTCGGCGAATGCCTCGGCGGCCTCACCGATCAAATACGCCTTGCGGATGCGGGAAAAATAAGGCTCCAGCGGAACAATGCCGCCCGCCTTGGGCCGGCCGCCGGCGATCCACCAGATATCGTCGAAGCAAACCAGCGCCCGTTCGGCCGCGTCGGCATTGGTCGCTTTCGAGTCGTTGACGAAGCGCACTTTGCCGATACAGCCAACATCCTCGATGCGATGGGCTAGCCCCGGAAAGGAGGTGATAGCACTGGCGATGGTGCCGGTGTTCGTCACAAACGGCTTCACGGCGGCATAAGCGAGCGCCGCGTTCTGCCAGTTGTGGGCGCCGGGCAGATGGCTCGCGGTCTTGAGGTCCATCACCTTGGTGGTGCGTTCGTGCTCGGCATCATAAAGCACACCGTCGAGCACGAAGATGCCGCGGCCGAGAACCTTGCCGACCGAAACGCCGACGCTCGGCGCCCCGCCGTTGGAGGACAGCCGCGTGAAGATCGACGCGCAATGCGCATCGTCGACGCCGACGACATTAAGCCCGGCCTTCTTGGTCTGCTTGAGGAGCCGCATCTTGACCGCGGCGTAATTCTCCAGCGAACCATGACGATCAATGTGATCGGGCGTGATGTTCGACAACACCGCCACATCGGCGGCCAGGCCGGGCGACAGATCAATCTGATAGGAGGAAATTTCGAGAACGTAGATCGTCTTCGGACCGGGGGCGCTGAGCGCCAGAGCCGGCTGACCGATATTGCCGCCAACCTGGGCATCGAATCCGGCCTGGGTCAGGATATGGCCGATCAGCGCCGTGGTGGTCGATTTGCCGTTGGTGCCGGTGATGGCGATGACCGGCACCCTGGTGACGGTGCGGGCGAACAGTTCGATGTCGCCGATCACTTCCACATCCCATTCGCGGGCACGGACGACGACGTCGTGAGGTTTGGGATGGGTCAGCGGAATACCAGGCGACAGGATCACGGCGGCGAGGCGATCCCACGGCCATTCGGTCCACGGAATGGCTTTGGCACCGGCTTCGCGCGCGGCGTCGCGCAAGGGCTCCTTGTCGTCCCAGGCCAGCACCTCGGCACCGCCCGCTTTCAGCGCGCGCACCGACGCCAATCCCGATCGCGCCAGTCCGAAGACAGCGACGGTTTTGCCTGCAAAGGTTTCGACCGCGATCACCACACTACCTCAACTTCAACGTCGAAAGACCAATCAGCGCCAACACCACCGCGATGATCCAGAAGCGGATTACGATGGTCGGTTCGCGCCAGCCGAGCTGTTCGAAATGATGATGGATGGGCGCCATGCGGAACACTCGCTTGCCCGTCAGCTTGAACGAAATCACCTGCACGATGACCGACACGGTCTCGAGCACGAAGAGCCCGCCAATCACCACCAGCACGACCTCGTGCTTGACCGCCACCGCTACCGCGCCGAGCGCGCCGCCGAGCGGCAGCGATCCCGTATCGCCCATAAAAACGGACGCGGGTGGGGCGTTGTACCAGAGAAACCCGAGACCACCGCCGATCAGCGCGGAAAGGAACACCGCAAGCTCGCCGGTGTCGCGCACATAGACGAGCTGCAGGTAGCTGGAGAATTTCTCGTTGCCGACGAGATAGGCGATCAGCACAAAGGCGGCCGCCGCGATCATCACCGGCATGATGGCGAGCCCGTCAAGGCCGTCGGTGAAATTCACCGCATTGGCAAAACCGGTGATCCAAAAGCCGCCGACGAAAATGAAGCCGAGGCCGAGGCTAAGCACGATGTTCTTGAAGAACGGCACTGCCAGAGTACCGCTAAGGCTGGACGGCTCCGCCTGCATGATGAACCAAGTGGCGAGGAAGCCGACGCCGAATTCGACCAGCAGCCGCAGCTTGCCGCTGATGCCATCGGACGAGTGCTTGGTGATCTTCATGTAATCGTCGGCGAACCCCAAGAAGCCGTAAGCGACCGTCACGAACAGCACGATCCAGACGTAAGGATTGGCAAGGTCGGCCCACAGCAGCGTCGAAACTACCACCGAGATCAGGATGAGCAGCCCGCCCATGGTCGGCGTACCCTTCTTCTCGACGATGTGGCGCTGCGGTCCGTCGGCGCGGATCGGCTGGCCCTTGCCCTGCTTCAACTTCAGCCAGGCGATCAGACTGGGACCGATCCAAAAGGCGATAAACAACGCGGTGAGAATCGCGCCGCCGGAACGGAACGACAGGTACTTGAACAGACGCAGGAACGCGAGCTGATCGGCATGGGGCAGATAGAACAAAAAGTGGAACATCGCTTATCCCCCAACCCTCGCCTTGATCGCTTCGATGACCACACCCATGCGGGTGCTGTTCGAACCTTTCACCAGCACCGTGTCGCCCGCCTTCACCGCCGCCGCCACCACGGGCGCAAGCTCATGCGAATTCGCGGCATAGGCGGTGCGCCGCTCAGCCGGCAGCGCTTCGTAAAGCGCCTGCATCAGCGGACCGCACAGAAAAACGAGATCGGCGCATGCCAGATGCGGCGCCAGGCCCGCATGCAATGCCGGACCTTCGGGGCCCATCTCCAGCATATCGCCGAGCACGGCGATTTTGCGCCCTGGCGCCTTGGCGAGGAGGCTGAATGCCGCCGCCATCGATGCCGGATTGGCATTGTAGCTCTCGTCGATGATTTCAACGCCGTTCGCATGAACGCGTTCGCCGCGACCTTTCAGAGCGGTAAACTTGGACAGGGCCGCCGCCGCCGTCGCGACATCACCGCCTGCCGCACCCACCGTGAGCAAAGCCCCGAGCGCGTTGCTGGCGATATGCTTGCCCGGCGCACCGATCACGGCCTCCACGGACTTGCCGAGGATTTCGGCCCGGATGCGCACACCCTCTGCCGTCTCTTCATAATGGGTGAGACGGCCGTCGGCGCAGGCGGCAGAACCGAAGGTGAGAATGTTGGTCACGCCGAGCTGTTTGGCGCGCGTGCGCAAACGTTCGCAATAGGGACTATCCACCGGCAACAGGGCCGGGCCGCCGGACACGAGACCTTCGAAGATTTCCGACTTGGCGTCGGCGATGGCGTCACAATTGCCAAAGAATTCCAGATGCGCCGGCGCGATGGTGGTGATCAACACAATATTGGGTTTGGCCAGCGGCACCAGCCCGCGAATCTCGCCAAAGTGGTTCATGCCGATTTCGAACACGGCATAGTCGGCTTCGCGCGGCAACGACGCGACCGAGAACGGCACACCCCAATGATTGTTGAACGAGGCGCCCGATACATGGGTCTTGCCCAACGCCCCAAAGGCGAGTTTCAGCATTTCCTTGGTCGTGGTCTTGCCGGCACTGCCGGTGACGGCGACGACCTTCGCCTTGGCGCGGGCCCTGGCGGCGCGGGCAAGGTCTTCCAAGGCGCGCTGGGTATGCGCCACCATCAGTACCGGGCCCGCAGCCTCGACGGGGCGCGACACCAGCACGGCGGCGGCCTTGTTCGCGAATGCCGGGGCGATGAAATCGTGACCGTCTTTGCTGTCGCCCTTGACAGCGAGATAGAGGTCGCCCGGCTTGGCTTTGCGTGAATCCAGCACCAGGCGCAAGACCGTGAACGGCGCCGAGGCTTTGCCCAGCGTGGCGCGTTCGATTTCTTCCGAAGTCCACAACACGCTCATGCCCGGTTCCATTCCCGCCCGCCCAGCTTCACCGCCGCCGCAACCGCTTCGTCGCGATCGTTGAACGGATGCACGTCTGTTCCAACGATCTGTCCGCTTTCGTGGCCCTTGCCGGCGATCACCAACACATCACCATCGCCAAGACCGGCAATGGCGGTGCGGATCGCTTCACCGCGATCGCCGATTTCGGTCGCGTCGCGACAACCAGCGAGGATTTCCTTGCGGATCATCGCGGCCTCTTCGCTGCGCGGATTGTCATCGGTGACAATGACAAAATCGGCTAACCGCGCGGCGATCTCACCCATTTGCGGGCGCTTGGCCTTGTCGCGATCGCCGCCGCAGCCAAACACCACCACCAGCTTGCGCGCCGTGTGCGGACGCAAGGCGGCGAGCACATTTTCCAATCCATCGGGGGTGTGGGCGTAATCGACGAACACTGGCGCCCCGCCCGCTGCCACGGCGACTTTTTCCAGCCGTCCCGGCGCGCCTTTCAGATGTTCGAGCGCCGCAAACACGCCATCGGCGGGTTCGCCCAAACCGATCGCGAGGCCAGCAGCGACCAACGCATTGGAGGCCTGGAAAGCGCCCGCCAGCGGCAGCGCAATCCGGTACGTCTTACCGGCATATCGGATTTGAAGCTTCTGGCCGTCGAGCGACGGATCGCGCGACAACAGCTTCAGACCGCCGCCATTCTCGCCGACGGTGATGAGCCGAAGTCCGCGTTCGGCCGCCGCCGCGATGAAGGTCTGGGATTGTTCGGTATCGGCATTGACCACCGCCGCCGCGCCGTCGCGCGCCAGATCGCGGAACAGCCGCAGCTTGGCATTCAGATAATGCTCAAAGGTCGGATGATAGTCGCGATGATCCGGCGTGATGTTGGTGAAGCCGACCGCCGCGATATCGGCGCCGTCGAGCCGGTACTGATCGAGCCCGTGGCTGGAGGCTTCCAAAGCCAGATAGTCGATGCCGTCTGCTTTCACTTCCGCAAGGATCTTTTGGACTTCAATAGGCCCAGGCGTGGTGTGATGGAGCGTGATGGAGCGCTCCGGCGTCACGACGCCGATGGTGCCCATGCTTGCGGCCCGCTTGCCCAGTGCCGTCCAAATCTCGCGCAGGAAAACCGTGATCGAGGTCTTGCCGTTGGTCCCAGTGACGGCGGCGATGGTTGCCGGCTGAGCGCCGTAGAAGGCCGCCGCCGCATGCGCCAAAGCCAAGCGCGGATTTTCCGCCGGAATAAAGTCCACGCCGACGGCCTTCACGGCGGCGGCGATTGCGGGCTTGCCGAGCACGGCAACGGCGCCGCGCGCCACCGCATCGCCGACAAAGCTGGCGCCATCGCCCTTGGTTCCGGGGATGGCGGCAAACAAAAAACCGATTCTGACTTCACGGCTGTCGCTGGCGAGGCCGGCGAATTTCTTCACCGTCTCGGGCCCAACCACCACCTTTTTACCCGCTACCATTATGGTTCTCTTTGGCGAGGGTTATCGGATTGATCGGAACCCCGAGCAAGGGAGCAATGCGCGCAATCACGTGTCCGACGAGCGGCGCCGCGGTGTACCCAGCGAGGGCAAACCCGCCAGTGGCCTTGGTTCCATGCGGCTCATCCAGCACAACGAATACGAGATAGCGCGGGTCTGCTATCGGGAATGTGGCGCAGAACGATGTCACCAGTTTGTGCGCCTGGTAACCATGACGGCCGGGTTTTTCTGCCGATCCCGTCTTGCCGCCGACGTCGTAGCCGGGAACATCGGCCTTCCTGCCGGTGCCGTCGGTGACGATATAGCGGAGCAAATCGCGCATCGTGGCGCTGGTTTCCGGCGACACCACCTGTTCACCGCGGCTGTCCACCGGATTCTTGAGGAGGGTCGGCGCGATTCGCCGCCCGCCGTTGACGATGGACGCAACCGCCGTGGCAAAAGACAGCGGGCTCACCGAAATGCCATGACCGAAGCCGATGGTGGCGGTTTCGACGATACCCCAATTGGAAGGATAAAGCGGGCGGGCCCGTTCCGGCAGTTCGCTCTTCAACGGCCGCAGCAAACCAAGATTGGTGAGGAATTCGCGCTGACGCGCAGCGCCGGACCGGAGCGCAATCTGGGCGGTGCCAATGTTGGAAGACTGGGCCAGCACGTCGCGCGCCGACAGGTAGGCTGGCATGTGCTCGGCTTCATGGATGGTGTACTTGCCGATCTTGAAGCCGTTGCCGATCGGCAAAGATTCGTCGAGCCGTATCTTGTGGTCTTGGATGGCGAGCGAAAACGCCAGGATCTTGAACACCGACCCGAGCTCGTAGACATCCTGCACCATGATGTTGCGGCCGGAATCGCCTTCCTGAAAATTGCGCGCATTGGGATCGAAATCCGGCAGCGACACCAGCGCCAGTATCTCACCGGTCTTGACGTCCATCACCAGACCGCCAGCAGCGTGGGCGTGGAACTCGGCCATGCTGAGCGCGGTTTCGTGCGCCAGGATGAACTGCACCCGCGTGTCGATCGACGTGGCAATCGGACCCTGGCCGCTACGAACCTGCTTTTCGAGACCAAGCTCCAGGCCCGACACACCCTTGCCGTCGAGATCGGTGACGCCGACAACCTGTGCGGTGGTGCGCCCGAAGGGATAATCGCGCTTGGAATTGGGCAAGTATTCGAGACCGGGCAGCTTCAGCGCATCGACCTTGACGCGCACTTCCGGCACCACGCGGCGGGCGATCAGCGCTGAGGAATATTTGTCGTTGAGCACCGCTTGAACGCGCGTCAGATCGGCGCCGGTAGCAGCGGCCAGTGCGGCGGCGGCGGCGCGCTTGTCTTTCAGAAGTCGCGGGCGGGCGTAGAGATCGTCGGCCGGCTGGTCACGGGCGATCAGGTCGCCGTTGCGATCGACGAGATCGGCGCGGGCGGCAAAGACGGTTTCGGCCTTGCGGGGGACGGCCAGTTTTTCGTTGAAGGCCGTGACGTCGACGAGGCGAGCGCCCACACCCAGGAAAGCGACGAAAGCAAACGCCGCTCCGAAGAGGATCCTCCTCTGATAGACGGTGAGCTCTGCCGCCATAGGCCCATCACATTCCGCTGCGCATTGCGGCCTTGACGACCGGTGTCGGCGTGGCCTCAACCTCCGCATTGGCGGAGTGGACGTCTTCGTTGTTCAACATATCGCCGCGGCGCGGCAGGTCGTGCACCGATGCGAGCTGCACCGACGGTGCGTTCTGCATGCCGAGCTGGGCTTCGGCGAGCTTCTGGATCACCTCGGGATTGGCGACCTTCTGCCACTGCAATTCGAGCACACTGATGTCTCTCGTTTCCGCCTTGATCTCTTTTTCGGTGCGGGTCAGCTCCTGACGTGCAATGCGGGTCTGCTCCGACACGTGATAATTGGCGATGCAGGTGAATCCCATCAGACCGATGCAGAACGTACTCACGACACGGATCATGGCGATCTCCTAAGCGGCCAGACGTTCGGCCGCACGCAACTTTGCGGAACGGGCACGGGGATTGGCATGAATTTCTGCCTCGCCGGGGGTGAGCGGCTTGGGACTGACGAGGCGGTATTGCGGTTTGACGGCAGGCGCCATTGCGGGCGCGTGGCGCGACGGCTGCATCGCAGGCTTGCCGCGTTCGACAAGGAAGCGTTTGACGATACGGTCTTCGAGGCTGTGAAACGCCACCACGGCGAGGCGGCCTTCGGGCGCCAGAATTGCCGTCGCCGCGTCGAGGGCGCGGGCAAGCTCGCCGAGTTCGTCGTTCACATGAATGCGCAAGGCCTGGAAGGTACGCGTTGCCGGATGGATCGGCAGGCGCAGCGCGGCGGGGCCGAGCACGCCAGCAACCAACTCCGCCAATTCCAGGGTGCGCGACAGCGGGCGCGCCTTGACGATAGCCTGCGCGATGCGGCGGGCTTGGCGCTCTTCGCCGTAACGCACCAGCACATCAGCGATCTCGCGCTCGTCGGCGGTATTGAGAAATTCGGCCGCGCTCATCCCTTCGGCCGCCATGCGCATATCCAGCGGACCGTCGGCACGGAACGAGAAGCCGCGCGCCGGTTCGTCGAACTGGAATGAGGACACGCCGAGATCGAGCACCACACCATTGGTGGACGTTTCGCCGCTCGCTGCCAGCAAACGGTCCATGTCGGAGAAGGCGCCGTGCATCAGGGTGAGACGGCCGGGATATGCGGCGACCAGCGCTTGACCGCGGGCAATCGCTTCAGGATCGCGGTCGATGCCGAGCACACGGCAATCGCAAGCTTCCAGGATGGCGCGCGCGTAACCACCACCGCCGAACGTGCCGTCGACATAATGACCGCCGTCGCGCAGGTTCAGCGCGGTAAGAACTTCGGCCAGCATGACCGGAACGTGGCTCATGGCGTGCCCTCAGCCGAAGGCTCGGCCGGAACCACAACGGCCGCCGCTTGCATCGCCGCCCGGGCGGCATTTTCCTGGGCGATGTGCGCGGCGCGCTCGGCCTTGGCATTGGCTAGGCGCTGCGCCTTCACCGGCGCATAGGTTTCCGGATTCCAGATTTCGAACTTGGCCCCGACGCCGACGAACACAACGCGGTCTTTGAGGCCGGCGGCTTCGATCAATTCGTCGGGCAGGCGAACGCGGCCATTTTCATCGATCGGCAGCGACGACGCGCCCGACACCAGCGGGGCGGCGAGATCGTTGTAGGCGCCGGAAAACAGGGGATCGAGCCCCTCCAGCCGCTTCAACTCGGACGTCATCATCTCCTCGCCGAAGCCGGTGAGGGAGGTCTCGTCGAGCGACGGACTGACATACACGCCATTGGTGTTTTGGGTGGCCAGAACCTGCCGCCAAGCCGCGGGAATGCAGACCCGGCCCTTGCTGTCGAGTGTACCAGCATATGTCGCTATGAAACGCCGGTCCGACACGAGCTCCGCCCCGTAAATCCCTAGGGAGCTTGGCCTATTGCCGAAAATACGGGCACCCTACCCGCGCCATCCCTGGGACAGCATGGGATACCATGGGCGGAAACGGGAAGTCAATGAAAAAGCCTAGGAAATAGAGGGACTTGGAATCAACTGGTAGACATTACGAGTCTAGCACTTGCGAATCATAGAACAAACCATAGACGGAGTAACGGGTTGAAAAGAGAGGTAAACAGACTCTTAACAAACATCGCATGGGACTATGGTCACATCCGGTTAACAAACCCTTAACAGCAGCCCGTGAAACAATTTTCGCCGTGTCCTTCGAAAGGTCCGCTATGCCTGCTTCAATCCTGATGAACCCAGTCGGATATGTTCGCTCCGCCCGTGCCAAGGCCGAGGACGACGGCTGGGACGCTTATCCCGCCCGCATCGAACTCGACCCGGCCCGGTTCGGCCCCGAAGCCCTGGCGGGCCTTGACGATTTCTCCCATGTGGAGGTGCTGTTCCACTTCCACGCGGCGCCAGGGGTGGGCGAAACCGGCGCCCGCGTGCCGCGGAACAATCCCGCTTGGCCCAAGATCGGTATCTTCGCCCAGCGCGCCAAGGATCGCCCCAACCACATCGGTGCCACGCTCTGCCGGGTTTTGTCGGTACACGGAACAACATTGGAGGTCGCCGGCCTCGACGCCATCGACGGCACTCCGGTGCTCGACATCAAGCCGGTTTTGAAAGCCTTCCTGCCCCGCGGCGATGTTGTCGAACCGGGCTGGGCGGGGGAATTGATGCGGCACTATTGGTAATCCTCTAGGTCGCCGTGTTGGTGTTTCCCAGGCACGCAGTCTTGCGGCAGCGCGAAACGCTCCGCAGCGCTGGACGCGGAGGATCGGCTCGGCCCCTGAGGGGCGGTGCGGGGCGCCGGTGGCGGCGTGCAGCACAGTTGGTCTCGCTTGCAGGCATGGTGACCGGCAAGCCTTTCGCGTGATCCGCCATCCGGCGTCCCGCACCCGGCGTTCTGTGATGTGGCTCCGGCCGCGCTACACACCAATCTTCTTTCCGGTCTCGCCGAACAAGCGCGCATCCGCGTGCTGAAGTTTGCGCCAGCCGGAAGGCTGGTTAGCGACGTCTCGCGCGTCCCCGCTCTCTGGACCGTCTCCATTCGTGAGCGGACGGGGCAGCCAGGCACACCCCCGACTTGGCTTGGCTCGTTAGTCCTTGCCGCGCCGGGCGCCGATTGCAACTCCCGAAACGGACGACCGGTTTGTCCCCTCATCGAGCTGCAACGGGAGAATTATACGGCCACTTTCGGTGAGGGGGATTGATTTATTTTCGCTCTGATTTCATTGCGGAAATCGGCGCAAAGTGTGGGATATATTTTGTCCGTAGACGGATTATGTGCCCCACAGCGGACGTCCCGTGCGCGCCAACGGCGAAGGCCCGGCCCCAGAGTCGCCTTTGCAAGAAGGTCGCAGCTGCCACATCCGGACCTTCAGCCCTCTTGAGGGAATACTCCTGTCACCGTATTCTCGTTATTGGTGAGGAGCGAAAACTCCAGCCGACCGACCTTGTTACTTCGCGAGTTATTCGTTTCTTTCGATGGTATCAGGCAATTGCCGCATACCGATCCAGGCTTCGATATCGGCGGCGCAGCGGGCCAATGATACGGCCTCCTGTCCGAGCCAAAATTGAAACCCTGGCAGACCGGTTCCTTCGGGGTAGGTGGTAATTGTGCGTTCCATCAGGACACGTTCCACATATTGGGCGGCGTTGCCAGCCATCGCATCCCGGCGCTCCCTGCCTTTGAGGCTACGCACGATGGCATTCAACTGGCGGGCATTGAGTTTGAATTTCCGAGAGTTCGCCAACGCCGTGAAATGGGCGACGACAGCCGCCTGCCAGATGATCGAACAGGCCCGTATGGAAAGTCCGCCATCTTCCAGCATCTTGCTCCGCTGCCGATCGGCGATCCCCTGGGCCCAGATCAGCAGCACCATCACACAGCCTATAGAAGCCACAACGAGTAGTTCCTTCGTCGTCTGCAAGCCGAAGATGACGGTGGGGTGATAGAGTCTGACGAGGTGCTCACTCCAGTGGCACTGCAACTCGCCACCCATGCGCGAAATAAACAACAAGCTGACCAGAACCAATGCCGCGGCCCCAAAAGCTGTGCAGTGCAGCATGAAGAGCATCTTCCGGAGATAAGTACCAGCGTGCCATTTGGCTCGCGCCCCCGGACCGAAGAGCGTACGCTGCACGAACCATTGCGTTTGATAACGTCTCGGCCGAAACTGCGATCGTAGGCGTTCGGGAATAAACATCCTACCCTTGGTGTAAATCGTTTCGAAAAGCGTGGCGTGAACGACGCGCCAAGCCTGCATGGCTTCTTCCCAGCCGAGTTGGCGATATTCCGGCTTCCAGCGACCACGGAATTCGGGCGGGACGTTGCGTGTGCGCGTGAGATAGAGTTCGTACCCGAAATGCCGGTTGGAGGCGCTGAACTTGTAGATGCCTAATTGGCAAACCGAAAAGATGATCGGAAGAATGCCGACGGCACCCAAAGCAACAATGGGTTCCTGGACCATGAAATGCAAAATACCGGCGATGGCTATACTGCACAGACTGATCGCTTGAAACGAATGGCGCGTAAAGCACCCTTTCAATTCGTTACCTTCGGTACGAAGTTGGTTGATCAGTGAGGATTCCCGTTTTCGATCAAACGCGGCGGCATCGCCCTCCGTTTTGTCATTCATATCAATATCGGAATCCGATACTTCCAATTCTAATTCAGCTGAAAGCTCAACAGCTTCGCGACGAGCAAGGCTCTCCCGCATGTCCCCCCCATTTTCCGGTCGTTTGCCGGATTTTTGCGCGACTGAAGCGCCGCCCCCTGGCGAGAACTATGACACAAACAATATACAACCAGAAGGGGACGATTTGCGTCAGACGGCCTATAAGCCGGGTTTTGTCCATCCACCGCTGCCGAGGCTTTGGTGGACTGTATGGCCATTCCTCTGGGACGACAGTTGCCTGCCGCCTCTCGCGACCTACCCGGACGGCTACCCGGAAACGGGTTACGTGCCATCCCTATTTGGTCTTGCTCCCGGTGGGGCTTGCCGTGCCGTTCCTGTTGCCAGGACCGCGGTGCGCTCTTACCGCACCATTTCAACCTCACCTCCGCGCCCCCGAAAGAGCGGCGGATCGGCGGTATGTTTTCTGTGGCGCTATCCCTAGGGTTGCCCCCGGCGGATGTTATCCGTCACCGTGTTTCCGTGGAGCCCGGACTTTCCTCCCAGCCCCGCACTTTGCGTTTGCACGCAGCCACGAAGCCAAGCGGCCATCCAGCCATCTGACGCGAGGGTGACTATAAAGTGATGCAGCGCCAGAGACCAGCCGGTCGGGCCAAATGAAGTGGGCCGAATGATTGGGCCAAACGATCAGTAATGCGCGATTCTCGCGAACTGGGGCAGCCACACCGCCAGCTTCTTGGACACCGCCACCCGGCTGTGCTCGTCGAGATAGCCGCGCTCCAGCCCATCCATGTCGATTTCGTTGCTGCCGATCGGCAACACGATCTTGGTCGACACGTATTTGCGCGCGAAATCGAGCTCGGCAATGGGTTTGCCCGCTTCCTGCCGGATCTCGACCTGGACGTGCCAGGGAAGGATCGCCGTTGGCGAACTGGTGTTCTCGTCGATGCCGCTAATCAGCGGGCAGAACAACAGCGTCTGGGTTTGCGCCAGCATTTCGTCGGAGGAAATGATCACGCCGTATTGAATCTTGTCGGGCAGCCCCATGCCTTCGAGCACCGGCTCGCCGAGTTTGACCACTTTCCACGTCGTGCGCATGTCGCGCTTGGGCGCACTCAATTTTCGCGCGCCAGCGCCAGGCCAGAAAAAAAACATGTAGCCCCCACCCAAAACCAGAACCGTCGCCAGCGCGAGACCGACAAAAACTATCCAGTATGGCATTGCCCCCGCCCCCGTTCGTCCTCAGAGCCTCTGGAAAACACTCGACGACTTTTTCTCTTTCTTATCTTCTTTCTTCGGTGACAGCGTGATCACAACCACCGAAGGTTGCGTCGGCTGCGGCGCCTGCGGCGTTCCCGGCAAGACGAAAATCGGTGTATTCGGATTAGACGTCACCACATAGCCGTTGCTGGACGGTGCCGTTGGATTGTTCGCCGGAGCAGTCCCCACAGCTGTTCCACTCGCGCCGACGGGAATGATCTGCACGTCGAAACCGGGAACGAGCTCTTTGTCCTTATTGGGCATAGGCGCCCTCCGTACGATCTACGGCGAGAATTTTAACACATTATTTACGATGGGAAGAAGCCTTATCCTGCAAAATTGCGCCGCGTTGCCCTGGTACAGCGACTGCGACTTGGACGCTGTCGTTAACCGTCTTCGGCTGCGACCGCGCGGTACCACCAGCACGCCTGCCGCGCCTTTCGCCATCCGCGCAATGATCTTGCGGCAAGCTCGGAGAGGAGGCCCCGCGGCTAACCGCCTGGCATCCCAGCTCCGATCAGGCTCGTTTTCTGTTTTGTCGCGCGATTTGCCGGAAAACCGCTTCACACTTTTCCGATCGCGCTACCCCTCCTCCAGCGCGAAGGCGGCGGCCGCCGCTGCGTGCAAGGCGGTGGTGTCGAACAGCGGCACCGCGGCATCGCCGGCCGTCACCAGCAGCGGGATCTCGGTGCAGCCAAGAATAACGCCTTGGGCGCCTTGGGCGGCGAGCCCGGCGATGATCGCGGCCAACCGCGCCCGCGACGGCTCAAGGAAGCGGCCACAGCACAACTCCGCGAAGATGATGCGATGGACTTCGTCGGCGTCATCGCCGTCCGGCGTCAGGATGTCGAGATCGAAGCGCGACGTGAGCCGGCCCTTCAACACCTCTGGGCGCTCCATGGTGAATTTGGTGCCGAGCAGGCCGACACGACTGAGACCCTCGGCCACAATCGCTTCACCGAGCGGATCGGCGATGTGCAGCACCGGAACCTGCACCGCCTTCTCGAGTGCGGACACGCACAGGTGCATGGTGTTGGTGCAGATGAGAAGCACATCGGCACCAGCCTCTACCAGACCTTGTCCGGCGCGCGCGATCGTCGCGTCGCATTCAGCCCAATTGCCGGCGCGTTGCAGCGCCGCAATGTCCTCGAAATCGAACGAGTGCATCAGGATGCGTGCTGAATGCACGCCGCCGAGCCGCTTCTGCACGGCCTCGTTGATCAGGCGGTAATAGGTGACGGTCGATTCCCAACTCATCCCGCCGATCAGACCGATTGTCTTCATCCTTCCCTCCGTTGACGGAAGGGAACCTATCCGGCCAACAGTCCGGCGAGTATGGCCGCACACTGAGCATCGGCCACGCCGTCGATGCATGACGGGCGGAAGTGGCGCTGAAACGCCGTAATCACGCATTTGAGAGAGCACTCGACATGCGGCGGAACGCCGTAGCCGAACTCAGACAGCCTGGCGGCGAACGCACCCATCGGCGCGGCAGGTTTCGGCCACAGCCCGATGCCATCCGCGGCCAGCAGGGGCCAAGGGAACAGTTCGCCGGGATCGGTCTTGCGCGCCGGTGCCACATCGGAATGGCCGAGCACGCGGTGGGGCGAAATCGCGTGACGCGCGAGAATGCCGTGACAGAGCTCGATCAGTGCGGCGATCTGGCGCTCGGCAAACGGCTGATAGCCAAATTCGTGACCAGGATTGACGAGCTCGATGCCGATCGAGCGGCCGTTGACGTTCTTCTCGCCCGCCCAGAACGAGACGCCGGCGTGCCAAGCGCGGCGCTCTTCCGGCACATGGCGATAGACGCAACCGCCGCGATCGATCGTGTAATGCGCCGAGACCTTGGCCTTGGGATCGGTGAGACGGGCCAGCGCCTCGTCCGAGGTCTTCATGCCGGTGTAGTGCAGCACCAGCATGTCGATGGCGGCGCCATCGGGGCGCGCATCGTGGTTGGGCGACGGGCATTCAACAAAATGGAACGGCATCATACGAAGATCTTATAAGCCACCGTCTCGCCGTTGGCGCGTTTTAAGGAAAACTCCGCACCCTTTTCGTGTTCGTCGACCAGGGCCTCGAACAGGCGCAGGGCATTGCGGATGACTTCGGCATAGGACGCCGCTTCGGTGCGGTCTTTGAGACGCTGCAGCCGGTCCATCGCTTGCGGCGGTAGTTCGAGCTGCACCCGTGTGGTGGCGCGCGACGGTTCTTCGCCGCCCGTTTCCATCGCATCGGCGGCAGCACGCATGGCTTCGGCCGTCATGCCGCGGAAGCGGCGCCGATAGTGACTGTGATCGTGCATGGCCCCTCTCCTTCAATCGCGATGGCGCAGGCCGGCGAGGATCGCCGCCAGACCCAAGACGGCGAGCCCGCCGATAATCAGATGGTGCAGATGCTTCTCGCGAAAATCGTGAATCGCTTCCACGCCGTCGCGTGCGCCCCGGCTATCGCGCCAAGCGCGGCGGCGGGCGTGCCATTCCTCATGCATCTGATGGCGGAAACGCCGCCAAGCCTCGCGCCGCGCCTCGTTGCGGCTGTGGCAGGTGCCGAGATCTTCAGCTTCGGGCTGCGTTTCGGTTTCGGGGCGATTTTTTTCGTCGACCGGGAAATCTTCCCCCACACCGACGCCAATTTTGCTCATAGAGCCTCCTATCGTGGTATCCGGACGCTGTATTTCAGGCGTTCCGTTGAGTGTTATATCATCAATATATCATCAAATGTCAAGCGCAAACCGCATGGGCAAGCTTAAGCCAAACCTGCTAGCGCCCCACGGGAAGCGCAGGCTAAGAAGGTAACCGCAAAGGAACGCGCATGACCGAGACGCCGGACCGCAACGACGTCGGCCGCAAGGCCAATGAATTGTCGGCCGAACTTGGCCTCGGCGCCCACCGCCACGCGCGCCAGCTTGCCAAAGAAGCGACAGCGGCGGGCAATGGCGAACAGGCCGCGTTCTGGACGGCCGTCGCTGATCAACTCAGTCCGCGCTGCTCGATTTAAGCCCGGCCTCAGTTGACGCCGCGTTCTTTCAGAATTTTCTCATAGGCGCCATTGATCGCCGCCAGTTTGTCGGTGGCGATCTTCACGAACTCTTCCGGCACGCCGCGCGCAATCAGGCTGTCGGGATGGTTCTCGCGCACCAGCCGGTAATAGCTGCGCCTGATCTCGTCGTTGTCCGCTTCGTAGCCGACACCGAGCACCATATAGGGATCGGCGGCATCGGGCGCAAAATGCGAGGCGCGGATGCGGCGGAACTCGCCGGGTGAAAATCCGAAAATCTCGGCCACGTGTTCGAGGAACGCTTCCTCGTCGGGGTGTAACACGGCGTCAGCAGCGGCGATCTCGAACAACCCATCGAGGATGTCTTCCAACACGGCGGGCTGGGCGGCATACATCCGTGCGATCTGTTGGGCATAGGCCTCAAAGCCGGCGGTATCCTGACGCGCCAGATCGAAGAAGCGGCGCACGGTCACCTGTTCCTCCGGCGGGACGCGGAAGATGCGCTCGAACGCGCCGATCTCCTCTTCGGTGACAACACCGTCAGCCTTGGCCATCTTGGCGGCCAGTCCGATCATCGCGATGGTGAAGGCGATGCCAGGATCGCCACCGCCCAGCGCCTCAACGCCGCGGTCGAACAGGTAATGACCCGCCACCAGCCCGAGGGCCGCGCCCAACGGACCGCCCACGAGCAAGCCGGCCGCTCCACCGCCGATTTTTCCCCAGATGGACATGAGGCCAAGCTAAACGGCAAACTCGGCGAAATTACAACCGTAGGCGAGGTGTGAGATGACGACCGTGCTGATTACTGGAGCCAATCGCGGACTTGGGCTCGAATTCGCCCGCCAATACCGGGCCAATGGCGCCGATGTCATCGCTTGCTGCCGCGCTCCGGCAAAAGCCGATTTGCTGAACGCCCTCGCCGTGAAGGTACTGGAACTCGACGTCACCGATTCGGCGAGCATCAACACCCTCGCCGCCGCCCTCAAAGGCACACCGATCGACATCCTGATCGCCAGCGCCGGCATCTGGGGGCCCGAGCGTCAAGGCGCCGACGATTGCGACTTCGATCGCATCCTCGAAGTTCTTACCGTCAACAGCGTCGGCCCCTGGCGCGTGGCGCGCGCCCTCAAGGCAAACCTGGTTGCCGGTTACGACAAGAAGCTGGTGGTGATCACCTCAAAGATGGGATCGATCTCGGATTCCTCAGGCGGTTCGATCGCCTATCGCGCGTCGAAAGCCGCGCTCAACATGATTATGCATGCGGTCGCCAAAGAGTGGGCGCGCGACGGACTGAAGGTCGGCATCTTCCATCCCGGCTGGGTCCAGACCGACATGGGCGGCCCCCAGGCGCCGCTCGATGCGGAGGCGTCGATCAACGGCCTCTGCGCCCGCATCGCCGAACTTTCGACCCGTACCAGCGGCCGTTTCATTGACTATGCCGGCAAAGAAATCGGCTGGTAATCAGCGTTTCTTGCGCACCCACGCCACCACATCGACGAGGAAAAACGGCAGGTAGCAGACGAGCACCGCGATCAGCGCCAGCACCACGACATAAGGGATGTACCACGGCCACGCCGGCATCAAATCGTAGAGCGAGGCATGGCCCGGCTTGGCGCGCAGGAAGCCGTAATTGACCTTGAGCAGCCAATCGGCGACGCCCGCGATCACCATGTAGAGCAGCGACCAGCCGATCACCCGCGGAAGCGACTTCGGCGTCGCGCGCATGCCGCAGCCGAGGGTTAAGAACAGTACGGCCGCGATGATACCGCCATGGAAGGTCGAAAACTCGATGAAGCGGAAGGCGGGGAAGTCGTCGGGAATGTCCGGCGTGACAATGCCCTGCACCGTTCCGGCCATGGCCCAGAACCAAGCCAGCTCATAGGCCTTCTGGCTGCCCGTGATCAGCGCAATGACGGTGGCAATGGCCGCCCAACTGCACAGATCGAGCGGCAGCGCGTTGCCGATGTCGAGCCACCCCTGGCGGGAAAAAACGATGTACCACGCGATCCAGACCCCGACGATCACAGCGGCGAAGGTCCACGCAATCACCCGCGACAAAGTGACGGACTTGGTCAACCGCACCAGCGCCGCCAGCAGCAGCGGAACGATCACAATCAGTTCAAGCACGAGCCGGTGCGATGGTCCAAATACCACAAAAGGTGCCGCGAGCCCCCCCGCCATACTCCCTCCTTGTCCACCGGTGTCAATTCCGTCATACTGCGTTTGTACTGGCCCGGGCTGGACGCTAAATGATCCCAAAATCGTGCCGTGTCCAATCCCCTTCTGTCCCAGTGGGGGAGCGGCAATAGCACTATCGTTACCGGTAACAGCTCGTGCTATCGAATAGACAGGACCACATCCCGGCAGCAGAACCGGTCATCAAGATTTCGCGGCGGCGATCCCGCCCCAGGGAGAATATACAATGAGTCAGACCGACCTTGGCGGAAACAAAGCGCCGCTGGCCATTATGAAGGCGGGAGGGGGGTATCGCTGGGTGATCTGCGCGCTGATCTTTGGCGCCACCAGCCTTCTCTATGTTGATCGCCTGACCCTCGGCTATCTAAAGGGCTCGCTGCAGGAACAATACAATTGGACCGACGCCGATTACGCCGGCGTGGTGCAGTGGTTCATGTTCGCGTATGCGGTCGGCTTCCTTTTGTTCGGTCAGTTGATCGACAAGTTCGGTGCCAAGCGCGGCTACATGATCGCCGTCGCGGTTTGGACGGTGGCCCATCTGGCTTGTGCCGTGGTCGGCCTTCTTCCCGCGTCGTGGGTGCTGATCAGCTTTACGATCAGCTACACCGTGCTCGGTCTCGGTCAGGGCGGCAACTTCCCAGCCGCGCTCAAGACGGTGGCCGAATGGTTCCCGCAGCGCGAACGGTCGCTAGCGATCGGCATCTTCAATGCCGGAACCAATCTCGGTGCCATCCTGACGCCGCTGATCGTGCCTTTCGTGCTCATCTATTACGGCTGGCAATGGGCGATCGTCGCCACCGCGGGCCTGTCGATCATGTGGCTGTTCTTCTGGCTGCCGTTCTATTCCAAGCCGGCGGAAAGCAAATTCGTCAAAAAGTCTGAGCTTGCTTATATCGAAAGCGATCCCTTCGTTCCGGTGCGACAGCTTCCCTGGCTCACGGTGCTGCTCAAGAAAGAAACCTGGGCCTACGGCCTCGGCAAGCTGCTAACCGATCCGGTGTGGTTCTTCTATTCCTTTTGGCTGCCCGACTATTTCATGAAGACCTTCAAGGATCAGGTCGGCAACATCGCCGGCACGGCCTTGCCGATCATCATCATCTTCCTGGTTTCGGACGTCGGCTCAGTGTTCGGCGGATGGATGAGTTCGGCGATGATCAAGGCCGGCCTTACGGTCAACAAGGCGCGCAAGTTCTCGATGCTGATCTGCGCCGCTATGGTGCTGCCGATGGCTGCCTTCATCAACCTGACGCACAACATGTGGGCTTGGGTCGCCATCATCGGCCTTGCCGCTGCGGCGCACCAAGCCTTCTCGGCCAACCTAATGACCTTGACCTCGGACCTCCTGCCCAAGAGCGCTGTCGGGCGCTGCGCCGGCATCGGCGGGACCATGGGTGCGATCGGCGGCATCATCATGGCCAGGGGCGTCGGTACGGCGCTGACTTCGCACGGTGGATACACAATCATCTTCGTCGTCGCAGGCGTGATCTACCTTGTCGGCCTCTTGGTCATTCACCTCATTTCACCACGCCTCAAGCCGGCCGATTTCAGCATCAAAACGGCTTAAAGGCGTACTTGTTCCCGTAAGGGAATGCGTTTGTTCGATTGCGATTTGCTGCAGGCCGGGGAAAACTCCGGCCTGTTTGCATTTGGATTGGATTGATGGCGGACAAACAAGCTCTCGTGATCTTCGGCGCCACCGGCGACCTTGCGCTGAAAATGATTACCCCTTCGCTCTATTTTCTCGACATGGAACACCACCTGCCGGACGATCTCATCATCGTCGGCGTGGCGCGAAGCGTGATGGATGACGCCGCCTTTGCCGCCAAAGTACGCGACAGCGTCGCCCGGCACGCCGGAGCTGATTTTAACGAGGAGGTCTGGTCGCGTTTCGCCGGGCGCCTGTCCTATTGCGCCGGCGATGTGACCGACGACGCACCTTATCGCAAACTCGCCGAGCGGCTGAAGGACTGCGCTATTCCGCTCTGCTACCTTTCCACCTCGCCCGATTTCTTCGGACCTATCGCCCGGCACTTGAAGACCAGTGGCCTCGTCCATGCCGAAACCCGCATCGCAGTGGAAAAGCCGATCGGCCACGACCTGCAAAGCTCACGTGACATCGAGGCTGCGCTGGAAGAGTCGTTTCCCACCGATCGCATCCTCCGCGTCGATCACTATCTCGGCAAGGACACGGTGCAGAACCTGATCGCCCTGCGCTTCGCCAACACGCTGTTCGAACCGTTATGGAACAAGGATTCGATCGAGCACGTCCAGATCAGCGTTGCCGAGACCGTTGGCGTCGAGCGGCGCTGGTCTTATTATGATTCCTACGGCGCGCTGCGCGACATCGTGCAGAACCACATGCTGCAGCTTCTCTGCCTCATCGCGATGGAACCGCCGCCCGACCTCGAAGCCGAATCCGTACATGCCGAAAAGGTCAAGGTGCTGCGTTCGCTGCGGCCGATCGGAGCTGCCGAAGTTGAGCGCGAGACTGTACGCGGGCAATATCGCAAGGGCTACACCGAAAGCGGCGCGGTACCCGGCTATACCGAAGAGACCGGCGGCGGAGTGTCGGACACCGAAACCTTCGTCGCCTTGCGCGCCCATATCGACAACTGGCGCTGGGCGGGCGTGCCGTTTTTCCTGCGCACCGGCAAACGCCTGCCGCAACGCGCGACCCAGATCGTGGTGCAGTTCAAACCGGTGCCGCATTCGATCTTCCACCGCACCATGAACGTGCCCAACCGGCTCCTCATCCGCCTGCAACCACAGGAAGAGATTGCACTTCAAATCATGAACAAGACGCCGGAGCTGGAAGCGGTGCGGCTGGCCCCGGTGACACTCGACCTCAATTTGATCGATGCCTTTCGCACCACGCGGCGGCGCATCGCCTATGAGCGGCTTATCTTCGATGCGCTGAAGGGCTCGGCGTTTCTGTTCGTGCGGCGCGACGAAGTTGAAACGGCGTGGAGCTGGATCGACCGCATTGCCGCCGGCTGGAAGGAACGCGACATGCGCCCCCTGCCCTATACCGCAGGCACTTGGGGACCATCGAGTTCCTTCGCCCTCACCGAACGCCAGGGCTATTCCTGGGTCGAGTAATCAACGCGCGGCCAGCGTGACCGGCTCTGCCCGGTAGAGATCGGGATAAAGCCGCTTCAGCTTCTCGAGTTTGGGCAGATCGTTGACCACGATATAGGGCGCGCTGGGATTACGGATCAGATAATCCTGGTGATAGGCTTCCGCCGGATAAAATCCGCTGAGGTTCGACAGGCGCGTTGCGATTGGCTGCGAGAACGCATGGGCCGCGCCAAGCTGAATGATATAGGCTTCTGCAACACGGCGCTGCGCCGGATCGGCGGCGAAAATCTCGGAACGGTATTGTGGGCCTTGGTCGGGACCCTGGCGGTTCACGGTCGTTGGATCCATCACCGAGAAATAGACCTGCAACAAACGGCCGTAGGAAACCTGATGCGGAGCGAACCGCACCTGCACGGCTTCGGCGTGACCGGTGTTGCCGCCTTCGACAGCGCGGTAACGCGCCGTGGTCGCCGCACCACCGGAATAACCGGCGGTCACCGCGCGTACCCCTTTGACGTGCTGGAACACGCCCGCGATGCCCCAGAAGCAGCCGCCCGCCAGCACCGCGGTTTGGATGCCGTCCGTGGCCGGAACATCCTGCTGCGGCACCGGCAAAGGACGCGCGGTTTCTTCGGCCAAGGCCGGAACCGAAAGAATGGTGGCGGCGATGAGCAAAGATTTCAGCATCGAATCCTCCTTCAGGCACGCGGGATGAAGTGCAACGCGGCAGCATTCATGCAGTAGCGAAGGCCCGTCGGGCGCGGTCCGTCGCCGAAAACGTGACCGAGATGGGCATCGCACAACGCACACGACACCGCCGTGCGCCCTTCGAACAGGGATGTGTCACGGGTCTCGCGCACGTTCGTTTTGGCGATGGGTTGGAAGAAACTCGGCCAGCCGGTACCGGAGTCGTATTTGGTTTTGGAATCGAACAGTGCCATGCCGCAGCCGACGCAGCGGTAAAGCCCATCACCATGATTATCCCAGCCCGGACCGGTGAAGGCGCGTTCGGTACCGGCGTGCCGTGTCACGTCATAAGACAGCGGCGGAAGCAGCTTACGCCAGTCTGCGTCGCTGCGTTCCACCTTGGGCAGGCGTTTCTCACCCAGCCGCTGGCCGGAAGACGAGAATTCCGTGATCACGACCGTCGCCGCGGCCCGGGATGGCCATATAGATGTTGTGGCTATTGTTGCGGTCGCTAACAGTTGGCGTCGCGTCAAGCGCTCCTCCAGTCCCCGCTGGTTGATTATGTGGGGACTGGGCCGGGCCTTGGCAAGGGTGATTTAGAGGCGAACCACTTTCATCGCCCCGGAGGCGGGCCCATTCACCACCTTAAAATCGGAGCGGCCGATCAGGCGGCCATCGATGGACACGACATCCACCCGCCACAAGCCGGCACCGACATTGGACTTGTAGGTATAGCCGCGATAGCCCTTGTCACGGCCGCCATGCAGCGTGTTGGTAAG
The DNA here is from genome assembly GCA_002307725.1 of Alphaproteobacteria bacterium UBA1301. Classification (GTDB taxonomy): domain Bacteria; phylum Pseudomonadota; class Alphaproteobacteria; order Micropepsales; family Micropepsaceae; genus Rhizomicrobium. Next base: position 45,666 of record DBUB01000018.1, read on the forward strand.
GCGCTGCACCGTTTGCCAAGCGCCAGCACGCTCGTCGTAATGCTTCCAGACGTAATAGGTGGTGGTGTTGAGATCGACCGGTGCGAACACCGCGCCAAAGACGATCACCGGCTTGCCAGCGTCGATATGAATGGCCCGCGGCGAACCGAAATTGGACAGCCACGCTTGCGGCTCTTCAACCGCTTGATAATAGGTGCTCTTGGCGCGCAGAAGGCTCGCATCCGGCTTGGTTCCGACGCAGCGGATAACGCCCTTCACGGGCACACGGCAGATCGAATGATAGACGCCGGTCTGCTGCATCGCGAGCGGCAGTGGCGGCAGCAAGTCGAGAAAATAGAGCCCGGTGACGAGCGCATAAACCGCAACCCCACCGCCAGCGATTTTCCATTTCACCTCGCCAAGCTGGGCAACGCTGAGTTTTCCGAGCAGCCACAAAAAGCCCGCAAAAATCAGCACCGCCACGATGCCGCTGGTCAGGAACATCGCCTGGCCGATGGAATGGGTGAAGACCGGCAGCATGAAGGCGCAATAGGAAAACAGCGCGAAGAAGAACAGCGTCGTCGTGAAGATCAGGCGCGCGTGATACTGCTTGAACACCTCGTTGCCGATGAAGATGGCGCCCAGTACCAGGAGGAACGGCCACGATCCGGCGAGCACGCCGCTGCGGGCGTAGAACACCAGAAAGGCGCTCCACAGACTGCCAAGCACAAACTGCGTCAGCGCGGGAAGATAGGAACGCAACTTGACGACGAATTTCGCCTCCCACTCCTGATGCGCTTCGAGCCAATGCAACAGCGCGATCGAAATCGCCGCCACGCTCAAATAAACGATCAGCAGCGTCTGGGTCACCGGATGGTCGACGCGCCCATAGGTGAAGAAGTCGAATCCGAAACCGCCGGCCATGGCCGCCGCCGAAAGATGGCGCTCATAGGTCTTGAGCGTGGTCATCCAGAGTTGAATCGGCGGCTTGAACATGGGGGGCAGCGTAGATCGGGTTGCTGGCCGTGATAAGCGCATCGCATCGTCGCGCGAAGGTGACCCCGCGTCGCGCGCGGTGCTTTCGCCCAAGGTCCTCAAGAATCAGGCTATTTTTACCATGGTGAGGCGCGGCGTCAGCCCGTGGATGGCAATGACCGCCAGGAAATAGATCGATCCGGCGACGATGAAGACCGGCGTATAGGCGCCTGTCGCCTTCAACACCTCGCCAACACCGAACGCCATAGCGACCCCGCCGAGCGCGCCCGCGGTGCCGCCGATACCCGAAACCGAGCCCACCGCCTCTGCCGGAAAAGTGTCGGACGGAATGGTGTAGAGGTTGGCCGAGAACGCCTGATGCGCCGCGGTGGCAAAGCCGATGATGATTGCCGTCGCCCACATGTCATGGACATAGAGTGTTGCAAACGCCACTGGCAGCACGCAGAAGGCGCATAAGAGCATGGTGAGCTTGCGCGCCATGTTCGCCGTGGCACCGCGCGCGATCATCGACGACGACAACCAGCCACCTGCGATCGAGCCCATGTCGGAGATGATATAGATGATGATGATCGGCGCGGCGATGTACTGAACCTTGAGGTGGTAGGTCTCGACAAAATAGGACGGCAGCCAGAAGGTATAAAAGTACCACACCGGATCGGTGAGGAACTTGCCGAGCGCAAACGCCCAGGTTTCCTTGAAGAAGATCAGCTTCAGCCAAGGCACGCGCGCCATCGGCGGCGGCCGGTCGCTTTCAATATAAGCGAGTTCCTCGGCGGAAACACGGGTTGTCTCGTGCGGGCTATGATAGCTGATCGCCCAAATACCGAGCCAAATCACGCTCAAGGCGGCGGTCGCCACGAAGGCCCAGCGCCAGCCCAGGGTCAACATCACCAACGGTACGATCACTGGCGTCAGGATAACCCCGACATTGGTACCGGCGTTGAACAGACCCACGGCGAGCGCGCGTTCCTTCTGCGGAAACCATTCGGCGACCGCCTTCAGCGCAGCGGGGAAATTGCCGCTTTCACCGAAACCAAGAGCGGCTTGCGCAAATTTGAATCCGGTCAGTGACCCGACCAGAGAGCAGGAAAGATGGGCGCAGCTCCAGATCAGAACCGCGATGGAATAGCCGAACTTGGCGCCAATCCGATCGATCAAATGGCCGAACACGACATAGCCGATCGCGTAGGCCGTCATGAACCAGCGCACGATGTCGGCGTAATCTTGGCGGTTCCAGTGGAACGCGCCCGACAGCGTCGGCTGCATCAGCGCGATGGTCTGGCGATCGACGTAATTGAAGGCTGTGGCGCAGAACAACAATGCGCAAATCAGCCAACGGTGCCAACCGACGCGCTTGACCTGCCCTGGGGACGACAGCAACCCCACGGACGAGCGATCCGTGCTACCCATACCTGATACCCCCTCTGTCACGACAGAGTATCGAGGCTCTGTCGTCGCTAGATGCGCGGCTTCAGCGGTGTCGCGACGCACTGGATCGCACCGAGACCCTTGAATTCCACCCGCGCCACTTCCCCTGGAAGCACGTCATGGATGCCCGTGATGGCACCGGTGGTGATAAACTGACCCGCCTTCAACGGACGCCCCCACTTGGCGCAAACTTCGGCGACGAAACGCAAGGACTCGAGCGGGCCGCCCGGAACATTGGCCGCCATGCCGGTTCCGACCGATTTACCGTCGATAAACGTTTCGCACGTGAGTTCGGTAAGGACGCGCTCACGCCAATTGGGGATTTCAGACCCAACGATAATCCCATTGTTGTTGCCGAAGTCTGAAACGACGCAGAGCGGGCCGATTTTGTTGATGGTGGCCAGCGGGCTGCCGGCCATCTCGACGCCGTAAATCATCCGCTTGACCGCGGCAATGGCATCGGCGGTCGACCAAGTGGTCTTGCCGGCGGGCGCATCCTCGCCGATTTCGAACATGTATTCGGCTTCGACGGCCGCGAAACCGCCGACGAACATGCCGTATTCCACCGTGCCGCCGGGCGCCGCATAGTGCACATCCTTGCGGAACACTGGGCCGGAAATCGCCTTGTAACCCAGAACCGAAATGAGGTGGGGAGGCATCTTACCGATCTTCCAACCGGCGACTTCATCCGGGAAGATGTCGATGGCCGCATCCTGCACGGCATAGGCCGCGCCCAGATCAGGCGGCAACGTGCCGGGAAAATCGGATAAAGCCGTGGCTTTCAGGCGCGCTGAAACAAACTCTTGTGCAATAGCTTCTGCAGCGGCCGAATGCGGTTTCCGGACTGCCTCCATAACGTGCTCCACTCTACGAACGGGTGTTAATGCCGTAACAAATGCCCCTTCCGGAGCACAGGAGACCGGTTTAAAGGAAACCGGTGTCATTATCAACAAAGAGACAGACGCTGCGACGGTAAGCACCGGTAAAATCATCATGGTTACCGCCACCAGCCAGCCTTTCCGGCGGCCTTCATGACCGGACTTGCGCGCCTGTCGGGCGCGCTATCCACGGACAGCTTTTGCGCCCTTGGCCGGCGGGCGCCGCCCCCCCCAAAAACGCCAAGCCCACCGAGAAAGTTATTGCGGCTGACTCGCAAACGACCTCAACGTCCTTTGCCGCCACCATGGCCATTCCTGTCGATGCGCAAAAAGTCCATGTCCCATGAGGTATGGCCGGCAGACGACACGTACCACAGCGAGAACTGCATCTCGCCCAACGGCACCACCCACGATAACGGAAGAACAGCGTGCCGCGCTGAGCGAAAATAAGGCTGGGCCAAAACGGCCACAAAACGTGCGAACGATTTCTGTACGGCGGCTTGCTGTTTGTCTCCGCGGGCCCCGCTTCCCGGAACTCGTCAGTATACGTCATATATCGTCGGATGCGCCGTTTCGCGTGGATGTTTCGTGTGCTTTGCGCCGCACCAATTTTGATTCATGCCGCGTCCAAGGGCATTAAAAAAATGCGCCGGGGAGGTAATCCCCGGCGCAATGTTGCTTAAGTGGAGAGAGGATTAATAATCGTACTTGACACCGATGTAGAAGTCCGTGCCCGTCTGATGGTTGACGTACATGTACTTGTTGCTGCTGTCATAATAGCCAGTGTACTGCTGCTGGCGCTGGTTGGTGATGTTCAACGCATCAAAGGTGATCATGAGATTTTCGCTGAACTTATAGCTTGCAGACGCATCGACGTTGAACGTGTCGTTGCCCGCCTCGTAGTCGTTGTACGAACCCGGCAGAGTCATGAAGTAGTGGCTGCGATAGGCCACCGACATACGCGCCTGGAACACCGTGTCGTCGTAGTAGACGGTGGTGTTGTAGCTGTTACGCGACTGGTTGGTTAGCGCGTGGTAGGTGCAAGCCGTACCGACGATGTAGCACACATGCGATTCCACGATCGTGGCATTTGCTGTGACGCCGAAGTCCTTGAACATACTGGGCAAGAACGTAAGCGGCTGTTGCCAGTTGATTTCGATGCCGTCAAGCGTGCCGCCGGGGGTGTTGATTGCCTCGGTAACCGCCCAGTTCGACGTTGCGCAACTCGGTGTCGATCCGCAAGCGGCCTGAAGACCGGCTGCGCCAATCGTCTTCGATACGCCCGCCACATAAGACGGGAGATTGTACACGACGTCCCCCGCCGAGTTCGGTGTAATCGTCGACTTGTAGGACGAAACGAAGGACCCGAGCTTCTTGTAGAAGCCAGCCACCGACAGCATTGCGCCTTTGCCGTAGTACCATTCGAACGCTAGATCGACGGCGTTGGCACGGAACGGCTTCAGGCTGGAGTTGGCGATGTTGATGGAATGCGACGAACCGGAAACGCTGATGTAGTCGCCAGCGAGTGAACCGAGGTCTGGACGGCTCATCACCTGCGACATGTTTAGACGAACCAGGACGTCTTCCACCGGCTCAACAACGGCGTTCAATGTCGGCAGGAAGTCGTGATAGCCCGTGTTGGAGACCGTCGCCTCGAAAGTACCAGACGACGTAGCGCCATAACCCAGCGCACGGACCTGCGTATCAACGTAACGGCCGCCGATATCACCGCGGAACGGAATACCGTAGACATCGGTATCCCAACCCACCTGCAGCCAGCCACCGTAGTCGTTTTCCGTGACGGAGCGGTTGTTGCCGATATCCGGGCCAGGGCCGACCTTAAGTGTGTTCTGATAATCCCACGCCTTCTGGGCCTTGTCGAAATCGACCACTAGCCACGACGTCGGCGTAACGCCCGAAACACCGCCCGGCAGCGAGATCGTCTTGGTGACGTCGGAGATCTTGGTGGTCAGGACCGTGTTGGCAAACGTGCCAGCGGTCGTACCCGAGCCGTAGAATGCCGCACTCGTCGACGTGCCGTAGGCGGACGCAAAAGTCTCGTAGTTCGTCGTGGCCGTGGTCGAGCCCTCACCGGTCGTCAGGCGATAGGACACGGTGCGGAATCCGAAGTTCTTGAAGTCGAGCCCGGCTTGCACGGTCAAATAGTTGGTTGGTTTGTACTCAAAATTCCACGACGCCGCACGGAAGCTGTTGTAGTTCTGCTGCGGACGGCGGCGGAAGCTCGACACAAACCAGCAATTGGTGCCCGCCGTGCAGGAATTGGCGGACGGCGAAGTCGTCGGAAGATCGGCAGTCTTGAAATCGGCGCTGCCGTAGTTCAGTTCCGGCAGCCAGTTGTTGCCGTTGTTGGCGAAGTCGTAGCCGTAACCGCTGACGTTGTACAAATCGAGCATGATGTAATCCTGAACCGGATTACGATGATGCGATTCCGACCAGCCCAGCTTGACGTTGGTCTTGAAGCTTTCGCTGAATTGGTGCGTGCCATCCAGGGTCACCTGCATGAACCGCGTATCGAGTTGGTCCATGCGGTGCTCGGTGCGAATTTTGGCGCCGCTCGCGCTCTTCAACACCGGCTGCCAGTAATAGGCACCCGCTTTTACGTATTGCTGATTGGAAAGCGCGCTCAGCGTGCCATAGGAATTGGTCTGCATCTCGAGCTGTGTCTCTTCGCGCTGCGAAGCGAAGTCCGAGAACAGGCTGGAGAGCGTGAACAGTGTGTTGTCGTCCGGCTCCCACTGCAATGAGCCCGACATGCCGAGGCGCTTTTCGCCGGCGCGGTACAGTTCATAACGCGGCATGCGCGGACGGATCGGTGTGCCCGTGGTGCCTGTTGAGTCAACCGTTACGGTGGAGTTACCGCTGGCCGAGCTGCGCACCGTCGAGGCACCGGCTTCCAGGGTATGGCGAACAGTATAGGCAACCGAGAACAGAGCGCCGAAATGGCCGCCAAAGAAGGTATCAGAAACCAGCATCGACACCTTCGGATTGGCCGAGCCAGCAAAGTCGTTATAGCCTTCCTGAGCCGCAGCCGAGAAGACAAAGCGGTTGTAGTCGAACGGCCGCGCTGTACGCATGTCGACGGTGGCGCCGAGCGAGCCTTCTTCCATCGAAGCTGATGCAGACTTCGACACCGTCAAACCGCTGAACAGTTCCGAACCGAACACGTTGAAGTCGAAGGAGCGACCGCGGTTGGTACCGCCCGATGCGTCGGAACCACCAGCCGTCGACATTGCTTCCAGGCCGTTGATGCGAACGCGAGAGAACAGTGGGCCAAGGCCACGAACGGTGATCTGGCGGCCTTCGCCCGCATCGCGGTTGATCGCAACACCCGGGATACGCTGCAGCGATTCAGAGACGTTCATATCCGGGAACTTCGCAATGTCCTCGGCCATGATCGAGTCGGTAGCACCGAGCGCACTACGCTTCATGTCCATCGCCTTTTCGAGGCTGGCCCGGTAGCCGGTAACGACAACCGTTTCCAGGTCCTGTGCGAAAGCGGCGCCACTCGCGCCGACCACGGCCATCAGTGCAACCGCGGACGCGCCGAGCTTAAAGCTCGCAGTCAAATTTTTGTTCAACACGTATTCCCTCCCTCGCTGCTGTCGTGACGACGGCTTTGTTATCCGCTTTTCGACAGCGTCGGCTTCGATGTTTCCCCTAATTAAGACGCCGGAAAAACACCACCGGCGCTGACACCGGTGTCAAACCTCTTTGACACCGGTAGCACCCCGAACATACGATCTTCCAGGTCACAGCCACAAGGTGGGTTATGGCCAAAATACGGCAATAGTGGCGACGCGATGTAACAGAGCAACACCTTCAAACACTTACTGATAGCGTTACCGCGGAGCAACCTGCTGAAGTGGCGTCCGAAAAGCCACGCCCGTTGGGCCGTCTCACATTCCGGCAATCGTCGAAGTCGCGTAAAAATAGCCCCAAGTAAACCTTAACTCCCTGAGCACACTAACTTTTGTCGGCCCAATATTGCCGTTGGGGCGCAGTTGTGAACATGCTCGCATGGCGTTCTGCGCCTCATCAATTAACGTCAATGGCGTTTGGAAACCTGGTTTGAAACGGGAGGGTTGAAGGAATGACAACGGTGTCAAATCGGCGCGGCGTTTTACAAGGACTGGCTGGGGTTGCCGCTCTGGCGACCCCTACCGCAGCCCTGACGCCTAAAGCCGCACCCATCGCCCGCACTAACGCCGGTCGGGTAGAAGGTGTGACCGCGGATGGCATCCATGCCTTCAAGGGTATCCCTTACGGCGCCGACACCCGCCGCACCCGCTTCATGCCGCCGGCGTCTCCTAAGCCCTGGCGCGGGGTGAAGAAGGTGCTGGCTTACGGCCCGGCCTGCCCGCAAGGGTCCGAAGAGCCGAACCAGAGCGAAGATTGTTTGGTCCTCAACGTTTGGACGCCGGCCTTGCGCGACGGCGGCAAGCGGGCCGTGATGTTCTACATCCATGGCGGTGCCTATTCGAACGGCTCGGGCTCGGCCGCGATCACCGACGGCGTCAATCTGTGCAAGCGCGGTAATGTCGTGGTGGTGACGATCAATCATCGCCTCAACGCTTTTGGCTATCTGTCGCTTGGTTTGCTCAGTGAGCGCTTCGCCGATTCCGGCAATACCGGTCAACTCGACATCCTTCTTGCCCTTAAGTGGGTGCAGGAGAACATTGCCGAATTCGGCGGTGATCCCAATACGGTGATGGTGTTCGGCCAATCCGGCGGCGGCGCCAAGATCGCCACGCTGATGGCAACGCCGGGTGCCCGCGGCCTGTTTCATCGCGCCACCACCATGAGCGGCCAGCAGGTTACCGCCTCTGGTCCCTTGCATGCGCGGGAGCGTACCGAAAAATATCTGAAGGCGCTGGGCATCACGAAACTCGACGATTTGCAGACGATCGCCACCGCCAAGCTGGTCGCCGCACTTGCCACTGTCGATCCCATCATCGGCTCTGGCGGCCTGTATTTCGGCCCAGTTCTGGATATGCGCGTCCTGCCGCGTCATCCGTTCTATCCCGATGCACCGGCGCAAAGCGCTGCGATCCCGATGATGATCGGCAACACCCATGACGAAACCCGCGCCTTCATCACCGATCCGGGCGTCTACAAGCTAACCTGGGAGGCATTGCCCGAGCGCTTGGCCAAAAATCTGCGCGTCGACATCCTGCCGTCGCTCGTCATTGAGCAATATAAATCGTGGTTTCCCGGCATTGCGCCGACTGATCTTTTCTTCCTCGCCACCACCGCGGGACGCTCCTGGCGCGCCGCCATCATTGAGGCCGAGTTGCGCGCTGCGGCCGGCACCCCGGCGTTTGCCTATCAACTCGATTTTCCGTGCCCGGACGATCACCGCCGCGCCCAGCACATGACCGACATCCCGCTCGCTTTCGACAACACCGACAAGCAAGGCGCCATCACCGGTAACGACGCGCGCGCCCGCGCCATGGCGGCAGTCGTCAGCGAAACCTTCATCGCCTTCGCCAAAACCGGCAATCCCAACAACAGACTGTTGCCCGCTTGGACGCCTTATAGCCTGGAGAAGCGCGAGACGATGCTCTTCGACCTGCCGCCCCATCTCGAAAACGATCCGCGCGGCCGCGAGCGCAAGCTGTTCGAGAAAGTACCCTTCATTCAGCAAGGGACGTGATTTCGGGCCCGCTTTTGCGTATCCGCAAGCGCTTACTGCGCCTGGCACGGGTGCCACTGCGGCATCGTTCCGCGGGGCGCGCGTGCGGAATTAGGATGCTCCGCGACAACGCCAAGGCGCTATCATGACGGCACAAGCGCGGGAGAAAACAACAATGCAAACACGGCGCAGGATGATGACAAGTCTGGCGGGTGCAGCCCTGGTGGCCGGCACAGCGCGGGCGGCGTTCGCAGCCGAGAGCGACATGCCGACGGCTAAGTCGGTGCCCGGCAAACCGCCCTATCTGGATTTCGGCGACGGCGTGAAGGTGCCGCTATCCAAAGGCGCCTTTCTGACGCTATGGGAAGGCCCGACCTATTGGATGACCTTCGGCTTCGGCAGTGCAGCGGTGGGCGAACGCGCGCAAGGCTTGGCGGTCCATCACGCCATCGGCGCGATGCGTTTTCTGCTCCTCACCCTCGCCTTCGCACCAGATCACTTGCAGAAAATCGACGGCAACGGCTGGAAGCAGAAAGTCGAAGACCCCGTCAATTACGTGTTCGGCGAACTCGAACTGCCCGGCCGGCCCGGCATGCCGGTGACCGATGCCGCCATGGGTTTCGGCAATGCCGATGCCAATCTCTTCATCGGCGGCGGCACAAGCCTTGGCATCGGCCCGTCTTCCAGCACCGACCCGAGCAGCGCCTTCACCGGCATGAACCGCGCGGCGATGCTGAAGGGGCTCAACGCCTTCTGCTCCTATGTGGTGAAGAAGAAGGAACTAAGCCTCGACGACGTACGCGCCCGCGCCAAGTACGTGCACATCTGACCTGCACACCAACAAAAGACCCCCGCCTTGCGAGCGAGGGCCAGTTAGCAGGTAGGAAGCAATCGTTGCTCAGCGTGCCAGCCAGCCGCCGTCGACGGGAATGATGGCACCATTGAGATAATCGGCCGCCGAAGAAGCCAGGAACACGGCCGTGCCGCCGACGTCCTTGGGCGTACCCCAACGGCCAGCCGGAATGCGGCCCAAAATTTCTTCCGAACGCTGCGCATCAGAGCGGAGTTGGGCGGTGTTGTCGGTCGCCATATAGCCGGGAGCGATGGCGTTGACGTTGATGTTCTTCGACGCCCACTCGTTGGCGAGAAGACGCGTGATACCAGCGATGCCGCTCTTGGAAGCGGTGTAGCTTGGCACCCGGATGCCGCCCTGGAACGACAGCATCGAAGCGATGTTGATGATCTTGCCGCCGCCCTGCTTGACGAACTGGCGACCGGCCGCTTGGCTCAGGAAAAAGGCCGACTTGATGTTGACGTTCATCACGTCGTCCCAATCCTTCTCCGAGAACTCGAGCGCGTCGGCGCGACGGATCATACCGGCGTTGTTGACCAGGATGTCGACCCGGCCGAGACCAGCAACGGCTTCGGCGACGATGCGCCCGACCGGCTCGATGGTCATCAAATTCGCGTCGATGTTGACGAACTTGCGGCCGAGCTTCTTGATGATCGCTTCGGTTTCGGTCGGCGGGACGAACCCAGCCACCGCGACGTCGGCGCCCGCTTCGGCAAGTGCCACGGCGATGCCCTGACCGAGGCCGGTATTGGCGCCGGTGACGAGAGCGACTTTGCCTTCCAGGCTGAACGGATTGGTCATATCAGGTTCCTATTCTTTAAATGGCCGCGCGATTTGTCGGAAAACCGCGCACACTTTTCCGATCGCGCTCTACTTTTGAATGGTCGCGCGATTTGTCGGAAAACCGCGCACACTTTTCCGATCGCGCTCTACTTAAGCTGCGAAATGTCGAGGGCCTGCATGTCGGTGTAATCGAGGTTTTCACCGCCCATGGCCCAGATGAAGGTATAGGCAGCTGTGCCGGCAGCCATGTGGACCGACCACGGCGGCGACACCACAGCTTCCTCGTTCTTGAGAAGGATGTGGCGCAGACCGTCGGCCTGGCCCATGAAATGGAATACGCGGTCGTTCGGGTTGACGTTGAAATAGAAATAGACCTCGGAACGGCGCTCGTGGGTGTGCGGCGGCATGGTGTTCCAGACGCTGCCGGTCTTGAGCGTGGTGACGCCCAGAAGCAGTTGGCAGGACTTCGCCGTGGTCGGCACGATGTACTGGCGAATGGTGCGCTCGTTGGAGGTCGCCAGCGCGCCGCGTTCGAGCGGCACCGATTGTTCGACCGAAATCTTCACGGTCTCGTAGCGGGTATGGGCCGGAGTCGAGGCGAGATAGAACTTGGCAGGCTTTTTCGGATCGTTGGAGGCAAACACCACGGTGGCGGTGCCCATCGGCACATACAGCCCGTCTTCCGGGATCATGTCGTATTTCTTGCCGTCGACCGTCACCGTGCCGGCGCCTTCGCCAACATTGACGACGCCAAGTTCGCGCCGTTCCAGATAGGGCTTGCCTTTGGCCGACGCCGGCTCTTCCTGGGCCGGAAGTGCGACCGGCTTGTTGACCGGGAAAGCCCCGCCGGCAACCAGGCGCTCGATGTGGGTGTAGGTGAGCGAGATCTCGTCAGGAACGAAAATCCCATCAATCAAATAGCTGTCGCGAAGCTGCTGATTGGTCGCGCCGATAATGCTGGCGGGATCAGTCGCGTAGAGGGTCTTTTTATAGATGGACATGGCGCTTCCTCGATTCGGGCTCGGTTCGGGCCTAGACGGTGGCCGGGCTTTGGTAACCGGTGTCATAACGCCCTTGGCGGCATCACGCAACGGCTTCACAGGCAAAATTATTTGGGCGGTGCGGCCGTCGATTCCCGGATGATCAGCTTGGGAATGATGTCTGTCTCCTCGGACACGGGCGAGTTCTTTTTTGACAGGCGGCCGAACAACTTATCGGTCGCAATCGTGCCCATATCACGAACCGGTAAGCGCACCGAGGTCAAGACCGGCCAAAGCCTTAGGGCTGTCGCACTATCGTCAAATCCGACCACCGAGAGATCGCGCGGGATTTCAAGACCCAACTCGTGCGCCACCTTAAAGACGCCGGCCGCCATTTCGTCGTTGCCGGCAAAGATCGCAGTGGGCCGCGGTTTCAAGGCAAGAAGTTCGCGGGCCACCGCAATGCCGCTGTCGAAGGTATAATCGCCTTCGCGGTCGAAACTGGGACGAAGCTTCACGCCGCGCTGCGCCAACGCCTCGCGAAACCCGCGGCGGCGTTCATGCGCGGAGCGGAAGGACGGCGGGCCGGAGATGTGTGCGATCCGTTCGTGACCGAGATCCGCCAGATGCTGGGCTGCCTCCATGGCGCCGTCGGCGTCGTGAGTGACCACCATCGAGCTCGGCTTATCGAGCATCACCGACGCAACCCGAACGTAGGGACACTCAAATTCGCGCAACATCTTGACCATCCGCTCGTCCTCGGAAATCGAGGGCGTCAGGATGACTCCGAACAGTTTCTGGCGTTCGATGAAGCTGCGCAAATCGGCGAGATATGTCAGGCTGCTGCGCTCGCACGGATGCACCAACAGGCCGTAGCTCGTGCCGCGCATGGCATCAAGGATGCCCTGCTGCATGTTCACGACGTATTGCGGCGTCGGGTTGTCGTAGATCATGCCGATCAGGAACGACCGGCGGAACGCCAGACCGCGCGCCTGCGGATCGGGCTCAAACCCGACTTCACGGATGATCGCGTTGACTTTGAGCCGCGTCTCCTCCTTCACGAAGGGCGAATCGTTGATCACGCGCGAGACTGTCTTTTTGGAGACATCGGCCAGGCGCGCGATATCATTGATGGTCGACCGTTTGTGGCTGTGGTCTTTCTCGGGCGGATCGGTCGGCGTGGCGATGCTCCAGGAATCAGGCGTTTGCTGGGAGGGAGTTCATGACGTAACGGGCGCAAGACTCCACAAGGCGATTTGTCTCGGCGGGAGAATACAGGTTTTTTGCCCGCTTCAAATCTCAACTTGGATAATGCGTGAACAGCCGGGATGTTTAAAAATTCATGTTTGAGAACAATTAGGTAAGTCACAAAACGGCGGCGAATTGAGGCAAGTTCGATTATCTGACAATTCAACTCAGCCGCCGGCTGCAACCCGTTTGGGCGCAATAACGAGGCTCTTTGCCGTTTTTTTGGCGTCGTACGAGCCGGCGCCAAAGAGGCGTTTGCCGACTTGTCCGGCCATCAGTTGGGCTGGAACGACGTCAAGAACTTCTCGAGATCAGCGATGTTCTCAGGCGATGCCAAACTCGTATGCGAGGTCAGTACCTGATAGGTCCGCGGCTTGGCGGTTGGCACAACGATCATGATACCTTTGCCGGAGGTGCTTTTATCGTTGGCCTGAAAGGAGAAGAAGCGCGCCTTGTAGGGACCGACCATACCCGGCTTGCTTGACGTGATGGTCGCATCAAGCTGCGCGGTGAACATCTTGGGCATCATCGTCAGCGTCGAGTTAGCCTCGATCTTGTGTGGCGTCGTGTAGGTATCGACCGTGACCATAGCGGTCCAAACCCCCATAACCCGTGATTGAATGATCACGGACTTCGCAATGTAATTGCCTTTGGCGTCGCGCTCAGACCCCTGCGGACTGCCGACAGTCACTTCGGACGGAAATTCCGCGGTAAATCCGTATAGGTCGGACGTGAACGTCTCGCCACTGGCTCTGGTCGGCAGCAAGCAGACAAGCGTGCACACAGCAATAGCGGACAGAATTCGCATATGACCCCTCCCTATTGTTATCCCCGGGCAAGTCGGACTTTGCGCGTGCCTCGCGTCCGATGTCAACGTTACGGAAACAACGGGCAGCGGTCGGAGATCATTCCCGTGGCATAAGCCTTTCGCCACGCGCATTGCGAAGATGCCGATGCCGGACCCACAAAGCCAATCGCTCGCACGCCCATGCTTTGGAGCGGACCAGCTCACTGGCAACACCTTTGGTCTCGCAAACCGGCCGGAACAAGCCCGGCAAAAGACAGAAGCGACGCGGCAAATTCTGCCGGTTCGACCTGACGGGCCATACCTAAGGCCTTGAATTTTCAGCACCTCCCATCTGGCACGGCCCCTGCTTCTTACTGGTCTGGAGCGAGAATGCTCTGCCTCGTTGGGATCGCGGCGGGGCTTTGGCAATTTAGCTCGCGTCACCGTTTCCATTCCAACGGACCGGCGCCACGAGTGAAAGGCTCGAAGATGGGTGTGTCTGTGTCCTACGTTTCTGCCGTCGGGCTGACCACGACCCAGATTGCGTCGTTGTCCACGACCCAAACTGAACTCTTCACCATCACCGATATCGAAGGGCTCACGACAACACAAATCACGGCCCTTACCACCTCGCAAGTTGCTAGCCTTTTGACGACACAACTGAGCGTCATCTCGACCGATCAGATTACTGCCTTCAGTGCCGCGCAGATGACCGTCTTGATCAGCGCCCAGATCGACGCTTTGGGCACCGACGAAATCGCCGCGCTGACGCCGACCCAACTTGCCACGTTCACGCCGTCGGAACTGGGGTCCTTGACCGACGCGCAATTTGCGAGCCTGAGCAGCACCCAGTTTAGCGGCCTCAACACGACCCAGATACGCGGCTTTTCCACGACCGAAATCAGCGAACTGACGGCAACGCAAATCGCCGGATTTTCTGACTCGCAGATCGCGGCCTTGACGGTGAGCCAGATCAAGGCCCTGACCACCTCGGCCGTGGCCGCCCTCAACACCACGCAGGCTGCCGCGTTGGCCGCAACCCAGATCAGCGCCATGGACGACACGCAGATCGAAGTGTTGACGGAGACGCAATTTGCCGTGTTTTCCGCCACGCAAATGGGCGCCATCGGCACCACGCAGTTAGCCACGTTGACACCGACGGAACTCGCCGCGCTCACAACCACGCAACTGCAGAAGATCAGTTCGAACGATATCGCCGCCCTTTCGAGCACGCAGGTCAGCGCGCTGACCACCACGCAACTGGCGGCCCTCACCTCCACGCAGATCAAAGGCCTTGGCGCCGACGACCTGAGCGCGCTCAACGCGACGCAGATCGCTGCCCTTTCAAGTTCGCAGATTTCGGCCTTGACCACGACCGCGCTCCACGGCCTCGACGAAGACGAAATCGCCGGGCTGACCACCACACAGCTCGCAGGACTGACACAAACCCAGATCGCGGCTCTGACCGAGACCCAGACCGGCGCCCTTTCGAACACACAGATTGCGTCGCTCTCCACCACCCAGATCAAGAGCCTCTCGACCACCGACGTGGCTTCGCTGTCGTCGGAACAGTTTTCTGCCCTCACCACGCAGCAATTCTCGGCGCTGACGGCCACCCAGCTTCGCGCCCTCACCGACGACCAGTTCCTCGGTCTGACCGTCACGCAACTCGCCTGCCTCAGTGCCGACCAGATTGGCAGCCTCAGCACGACGCAGATCGAGAGTCTCACCACCACGCGTATCCCGCAACTTTCGACCGAACAACTGAAAGGATTAACGTCGACCCAGATCGGCGTTATGAGCACGTCGCAGATTGCCGCCCTCACCACGACGCAGATTGCCGCCCTCACCACGACGCAGATGAAGGGTATGGACGATGCCGATGTCAGTGTGCTCACTGCGACCCAGTTGGCGGCACTCACGGTCAAACAAATCTCGGCGCTGACGACAACGGCCGTCTCCGGGCTTACCGATTCCGAAGTGGCCGAACTCACGACTACGCAATTGAAGGGCCTTTCCTCAACCCAGGTTGGCGTGCTCTCCGCCGATCAATTGGGCGCCCTGACGTCGAGCCAAATATCCGAACTGACAACAAAGCAGATCTCCGGACTCAGTTCGCTTGATATCGACGCGCTGACCACCACCGACGTCGCGGCCCTCACCACAACCCAGATCAAAAGTCTGACCTCAACCCAAGTCTCCGGACTGAACGACGGCCAGATCGACAGTCTCAGCCTGACGCAACTGGCGGCCTTGACCTCGACTGCTCTCAGCGGATTGACGAGCACCCAGATCGCCAGCCTGTCGACCACGCAGGTGACAAACCTTTCGACGGCGCAGATCGTCGGCCTCACCTCGACAGCGGTGGGAGCGCTGCGCGCCACGCAGCTCGCCGTGCTGACGGAAACACAGATCGCCGCCCTTACCACGACGCAGATCAAGGGTCTCTCGGCCGACGATGTCGGCGGCTTGACATCCACGCAGCTTGCCAAGTTGTCCTCGGCTCAATTGGCCGCCTTCACCTCAACGGCGTTTGCCGGCCTCAGCAACAGTCAGATCGCCAGCTTCAGTACCACCCAACTGATCGGCCTCAACTCCACCGATGTCGGCGATTTCACCGCCGATCAGATTGCTGCCCTGACCACGACCCAAGTTGCCAAGCTGACCGCCACGCAACTGGCAGGTTTCAGCGCGACCGATTTGGATGCGCTGACGGCCACGCAACTTGCCACACTGTCGCGCACCCAGATGGGCCAGCTGACAGCGACGCAGCTCAACGGCCTTTCCGAAGCCCAGATCCAGTCGCTCACAACGACCCAGCTTTCGGGCGTGACCGCCACCGCCATGGCCGGAATGACCACGACGGAAATCTCGGCGCTGACCACCACTCAGATTTCGTCGCTCACGGCAGCGCAAATCCGCAGCCTTACGAAGACCGAAACCGCAGCTCTCGCGACGACGCAGATCGCCGCGCTCAGCGTGACCCAGCTTTCCTACCTGACCTCCACTCAGATGTATGGATTGACGGCGGATAGCGTTGCCGCATTGAGTTCGACACAACTGGCCGCGCTCACGCTGTCACAAGTCAGTGGATTATCGACGACGGGTCTCGGCGGTCTGACCATGACCCAGATTGCGTCGCTCACCACCACGCAAATCCATGGACTGACCACGACCCAGATCGCATCGCTTGGCGACGATCAGATCGCGAGCCTCACGACGACCCAGATCGCCGGCCTCACCACGACGCAGATCCGCGGCATGACGACGACGGAAATCGACGAACTCAGCAGCGATCAGTTCTCGGCCTTGTCGACGACGCAACTGTCAGCCTTGACGGCGACCCAGGCTGCCAACCTCGCCGATACCGAAATCGACCTTTTGGACGCGACCCGGATTGCCGCGCTCTCGACCACGCAAATCGCCGCGCTGACCACCACGCAGATCGACGGCATAACGGCGACGCAGTTCAACGCGCTCACCACCGCCCAACTGCGGGCGATGACGGCTGCGCAAGTCACCTCGCTGGACACGGTACAGGTCGAATCGTTGACCACCACTCAGGTGTCGCGACTGACGACGACGCAGATGGCGGCGCTAACCAGCGACGACACTTCGGTGTTGTCGACGACGCAGCTTGCCGCGCTGTCGACCGCTCAAATCGCTGCGATGAGCCGTACGGCTGTGGCCGGACTGACGACGACCCAGCTTGCCGCGCTGACGACGACCCAAGCCACCGCGCTGACCGCGACGCAAGTCGCCGGTATGGCGGATACGCAGATCGCAAGTCTCGCCATCACGCAACTTGCAACCCTCAACGCCACCGAAATGGCGGCGCTCACCAAAACCCAGGTCGCCGAACTCACCACCACGCAGATCGCTTCGCTCAGCGCGACCCAGATTAAAGGCCTAACCGCCACCGCAATCGCAGCGCTCGCGACGACGCAGGTCGCTGCCCTCAGCGTGACCCAAATTGCGGCCTTGACGACGCCGCAATTGGCCAGTCTCACCGCCGACGACGTCGGCGCCCTGACCACGACGCAATTGGCGAAACTGTCGGCAAATCAAATCAGCAAGCTGACGGCGACGGGCGTGTCGGGCCTCAGCCAAACTCAAATCGAGGCGCTCACCACAACCCAGGTTACGGGGCTGAATACCACGCAGATCGCTGCGCTGGCCGACACCCAGATCGCCGCGCTCAGCACGTCGCAATTCGCGACTCTGACCAGCACCAAAATCGCCGCCTTGAACAAGACTCAACTGGCGGCGTTGTCAGACACCGAGATCTCCGCTCTGACCACGACGCAAATCCGCGGCCTCAGCGTAACGGCCCTGTCGGGTCTGGACCAAACGCAGATTGCGGCACTGTCCGCGACGCAAATGACGTCCCTCACCAAGACGCAACTCGGCGGCCTCACCGCCGATGAGATCAGCGCGCTCACCACCACCCAGCTGTCGGTATTGACCGCAACCCAAATCTCCGGATTGACGACCACGGCGGTCGCGGCGCTGTCCGTGGAGCAGGTCGCAGACCTCACGTCGAGCCAGATCGCCGGCTTGAAGACGACGCAGATCGCCGCCCTCACCTCGACCCAGGCGAGCGCGCTAACCACCACCCAGATCACAGCCCTTGCGACGACTCAGATCAGTGCCCTTTCGACCACCGATGTGGCGGCCTTGAGCTCCACCCAATTGTCGGTGTTGTCCTCGACACAAACCGCCGCGTTGACCGCTACGGAAGTCGCAGCCTTAACAGCAACGCAGTTTTCGGGCTTAACCACCAGCCAGATCGCCGCCTTCTCTGCCACCGAGATCGCGGCTTTGACGAGCGACCAGCTTGGCAGCCTGTCGGCGAGCCAGATCGCGCTGTTTTCGACAGCCCAGACAAAGGGTCTCACCGCAACCCAGGTCGCCGCGCTCAGCACGACGCAGGTGGCGGCCCTGACCACCAGTCAACTCAGTGTGCTCGCCGCGACGCAGATCGCCGGACTGACAGCCGACGACGTGTCCGCCTTGTCGTTGACCCAACTCGCCGTGCTGAATGCGACCCAGATCGCAGGTCTCACCACGACGGCGATCGGCGGATTGACCAAATCCGAAATGGCGGCACTCAACACAACGCAGATCGGCGCCCTCACCGCCACCCAGATGGCTGCATTGGACGAAACCCAGGTGCAGTCACTCACCGTGACTCAGATCGGTAGTCTTAACACGACGCAAGTGAGCAAGCTGTCGACCACCGATGTCGCGGCCTTGACAGCAACGCAGCTCGCCGCGCTTTCGGTCACGCAACTAAGCGCCTTCTCCACCGCGCAGGTCGGGGCACTGGCCGATACGCAGATCGCCGCCCTGACGGCAACGCAGATGGCCGCAATGTCGTCGACGCAGGTCTCTGGACTGACGACGGAGCAAATCGGGCAGCTCACCTCAACGCAAATCGCCGCGCTCACCACAACCCAGATCGCCGGCCTGTCAGCCGACGAAATCGGCGCGCTCAAAACGACCCAGGTCAACGCCCTGTCGGCAACGCAGATCGACGCGCTCACCACGACCCAGATCGCAGGCCTGACGGCCGACGAAATCGGCAATCTCACGGCAACGCAGATCGCCGCCATGAGCGACGCGCAAGTCGGCGCGCTCTCCACGACCGCCCTCGGCGGATTGTCGACCAGCCAAATCGCTGCCCTCACAACGACACAGCTTGGCGGGCTCACCACGACGCAAATCGAGTCGCTGGCCGATACCCAAGTGCAGGCCTTGACCGCGACCGAACTTGCTGCACTTTCGACCGCCCAGATCAAGGGGTTGACGGCGAATCAAGTCTCCGCTCTGACCTCCACCCAGGTCACGCTCTTGAGCACCACGCAGATCGCGGCGATGACCACGACCGAGCTTGCCGGATTCACCCAGACCGAATTGCAGGCGTTGTCGGCAACCCAAGCGGCGGCCCTGACCGCGACGCAGATCGGCGCGTTGTCGGCGGCTCAACTCGAAGCGCTGACCAAAACCCAGATCGCCGCGTTGACCACCACCCAGCTCAGCGGCCTCAGCGCGACACAATTCGCCGAGTTCGACACCAGCCAGATTGCCGCCCTGACCACGACGCAAATCACCTCCCTGTCGACAACGCAACTGGCGGGCCTCAGCGACGACGACGTGCAGGCGTTATCGACCGATCAGATCGAAACACTGACGTCGACCCAGCTGTCCGGGCTTTCGACCACAGCCATCGCCGGCCTGACCACGACCGAATTGGCAGCGCTCACTACCACGCAACTGCGCGGCCTCACCGCAACCCAAATCGGCGCCTTGATAGGCGATCAGGTGGCGTCGCTCACCACGACCGACATCGCCAACCTGACCACGACGCAAATCCGCGGCATCAGCGCGACCGGCATCAGTGCCTTGACGGCCACCCAAATCGCGAACTTGAGCACAACCCAGCTTTCAGCGTTCACCGCCACCGAAGTGGCCGGGCTCAGCACCGAGCAATTTGCCGCTCTCGACGCCACCCAGCTCAACGCTTTGACGGCAACGGAAATCGGTGCGCTGACCGACGCGCAGCTCGGCATCCTGTCGGTCAGCCAACTCGCCGGTCTCAGCACCACCCAGATCAAAGGACTCAGCGCCACCCAGATTGCGTCGCTAACCACCACCCAGCTTGCCGGCCTGACGACAACACAAATCGCCGCTATGACCTCTACGCAGGTTCAGGGTCTGACGGCAACCGAAACGAGCGCTCTGACCGACGACCAGCTGGCGGCACTAAGCTCGACCCAATTGACGGCGCTCACCACCACCGCAATCAGCGGATTGACGACGACCCAAATCGCCGAACTCACGGGAACGCAACTGGCCGGTCTCTCCGCCACCGAAATGGGCGCCTTGGAGGACACGCAAGTCGCCGCCCTGACCACAACGCAGATCGCGGGTCTGACCACGACGCAATTGGCCGGCTTCGGCGACACCCAGGTCGATGCCATGAGCACCGCCCAACTCGCCGCCTTGTCGACGCGCCAAGTGGCCGCGATCAGCGCCAGCTCGATCGATCAATTGACGACCAGCGATTTGGCATCCTTGACCACAACGCAACTCGCGTCCCTGACCACGACGCAGATTGCGGCCCTCGACCAGGATCAAGTGGAAGCTTTGGCGGTGACCCAGCTTGCGGCGCTGAAGACAACGCAGATCGCCGCCCTGACGGCGACCGCCGCGTCGGCGCTGACCAGCACACAACTGAACGGCTTGGCGACAACGCAGGTCGCCGCGCTGTCGTCGACCGCGATTGCAGGCCTCACGGAATCGCAGATCGCCAATCTCGATGCGACAAGCCTTGGCGCGCTGACCTCGACCCAGATTGCCGTTCTTTCCACCACCCAGGCCGCCGCGCTGACTGCCACGGAACTGTCCGAACTCACCAGCACCCAGATGAAGGCCTTCAGTTCGACGGCCGTCTCCGGTCTCAGCACCACCCAGTTGGCGGCGTTAACGACCTCGCAACTAACGCTGCTGTCGGCGACAGAAGTTGCCGGCCTGACCGCAGCTCAGCTTTCGTCGCTGTCGGGCACCCAACTGGCCGCGCTCACGACCACGCAGATCAGCGCATTGTCGACCTCGGCACTGGGCGGTCTCACCGTCAGCGAAATGGCGGCGCTAACCTCGACGCAGCTTGCCGCGCTAACCGCAACGCAGTTCGGCGCCTTGAGCGATCTTCAGATCGCCGCACTCTCGTCAACAGCGTTGGACAGCCTGACGACGACACAAGTCGCCGGGCTCTCGGTGACGGCAATCGAAGGGCTGTCTGCCGACCGGCTCGCATCGCTGAGCACCAGCCAGATCCGTGCCCTCACCACAAGCCAGATGCAGGCTCTGGAAAGCACTCAGATCGCGACGCTGACCACCAGTCAGGTTGCGGCGCTGACGGCCACCCAGATCGCCGCCTTGGGCGAAACCTCGATCTCAGCCCTTAGCGACACGCAACTGGCAACGTTGAAAGCGACCCAGATCGCTGCCATCACTGCCACCGCCATCCACGGCCTATCGACTTCCGACATCGCAAACCTGTCGTCCACCCAGTTTGCCGCGCTGACAGCGACGCAGATCGCGGGCCTCGCCGATACGCAGGTGTCCTCGCTCACGGCGACAGAAATCGCCAGCATGAGCACAACCCAGTTGCAGAGCCTGTCGGAAACCGGAATCGAATCGCTGAGCATCACGCAGATCGCCGGTCTGACCACCACCGAGCTGCAGCACCTGACGGCCACCGAGTTCGGCTACCTCACCGACACGCAGATCGCGGCGATGAGTTCAACGCAGATCGCGGCACTGTCGACATCGCAGACGGCAGCTTTGAGCCACACTGCGCTCAGCGGCCTGACGGCGACACAGATCGCAGCCCTCTCGACGACGCAAATCAGCACGCTGACGTCTACGGGCCTCAGCGCGTTGACCGAAACCCAGCTTGCCACGCTGACCACCACCCAACTCGATGCGCTGACCACCACAGCGCTGGCCGGCCTCACGGCCACGCAAGTTTCCGCCTTGTCGCTCGACCAGATCGACTCGCTGTCGAAGTACCAGCTCGCAGCGATCGGCGTCGACGGCATCTCCGGAATTTCCGATACCCAGATCGCCAGCTTGACCACCAATCAACTCTCCGCTTTGAGCGTGACGCAATTGGCGGCGCTTTCGTCCACCGCTCTAGGCGGACTGACGGGGACGCAAGTCTCCGGCCTCACCACAACCCAGATATCTAGCCTGTCGGCCGACTCCATTTCAGGCTTGAGCACGACCCAGATCGCCGGCTTGACCACCAGCCAGATCGGTGCCCTGACCACGACCGAAGTGGACGGTCTGACCTCCACGCAGATCGCCGCACTCTCGACCACGCAGATCCGCGCGCTCTCCACCGCGCAGGTCGTCGCCTTGTCGACCAGCGCGATTGCTGGACTGTCCGCCACCGACATCGAGGCCTTGACCAAGACGCAGCTTGGCACGCTGACGCAAACCCAGATCGGCGCGATCACATCGACCGCGGTGTCCGGTCTGACCGCCGACGATCTTGACGCACTCACCACAACCCAGCTCGGCTCCCTGTCAAAAACCGCCGTCGCCGGACTGACCGAAACCCAGGTCGAAAGCCTCGACACGACCCAGATCGTCGCACTTTCGACGACCGAGATTAGCGGCCTGTCGGCGGTGCAGGTTTCGGAACTGGCGACCACGCAATTCGCCAAACTGACAGCAACACAAATCGGGGCCCTGTCGAAAAGCGCAATTACCGGGCTGACGGAGTCCCAGATCAGTGTCATGACACTCACCCAGATGGCCGGCCTCACCGCGACCCAGATGGGCTCCCTGAGCTCCAGCGAAATCGCCGACCTCACCACTACCCAAATCGCCGCGCTGAGTGCCGTCCAGCTCGCCGCACTGGTGCGCGTGCAGTTGCGCGCCCTTACTACCAATCAGCTCGATGCGCTCTCGGTGACCCAGATCGACGATATGACATCGACTCAGATCGGCGCTCTGTCGGTCAGCCAGTTGCAGTCGCTGGACGAGACGCAGTTCGAATCACTGTCGGCGGAGCAGTTCAGCGGCTTTTCGGCGACGCAGCTCGACAGTCTGTCTACGGCCGAATACGAAGAACTCTCCGGTGCGCAGCTCAATTACATTACGACGACGACAATGTCAGAACTTGGGACAACTATGTTGGATTCGCTCTCCTCAGATCAGATTGATGGCTTGACCGCCGATCAGATCGACGCGATCTCTGCAACGGTATATGCGAATCTGTCTTCGGACACCCAAGCCGCCCTGACCGCGGCCCTGAACTAAGACAATCCTGAAAAGGAGGACAACGTGCAGTCGGCGTTGCTTGCCTCGGCGCTACAGAAAGCAGCCGATCGAAATTTGACTGTTCTGGAACTGGTCCAAGCTGCTGAATCGTTCAAGCCATCGGGGCTGGAAGCCGTCCGTACGCTCTATGCGACGTGGATACGGCACAACCAAAGCGATCCGCTGCTTTATGCGGTCCAGTTCAACTATTCCGTTTTGCTGTCCGACGCCGGTGCTTTGGACGACGCCCAGGAAGCGCTCGAACACGCGCTTGCCTTGAAAAGCGATTTTTACCCGGCCCGCATCAATCTCGGCCGCATCCACGAACGCAAAGGCAGCGCGCTGAAGGCGGTGGAGCAGTGGGCGAAGGTCGTCGACGGCCTCGTGCAACTGAATGGTGCGGCGATTGCCAACAAGACGACCGCGCTCAACCAAATGGCGCGGGTGCTGGAAGCGACGGGACAAGACGATGCGGCCGAAAACATGCTGCGGCAAAGCATCGAGATCGACCCCCGCCAGCGCGAACCCATCCAGCATTTCCTCGCCGGACGGCAGCGCCAATGCGAATGGCCGATCGTAGCGCCATGGGACCGCGTCAACCGCCAGACGCTGATGATGGGCCTGTCGCCGCTGTCGGCGGCGGCCTATTCGGACGATCCGATGTTCCAGTTGGCACTGAGCTGGCATTACAACCTCACCGACGTCGGAACTCTGGCGCCGTTGCCGCTTTCAGCCCCACACAACTCTGGTGCTCCTCTGCGCATCGGTTATCTGTCATCCGATTTGCGCGAACATGCCGTCGGACATCTGATGGCGGAAGTCTTTGGCTTGCACGACCGCAAGGCCGTGGAGGTTTTTGCCTATTACTGCGGGCCCAAGGCCGACGATCCTTTGCACCACCAATTCCGGCAATCGGCAGAGCACTGGACCGACGTCACAGCTCTCGACGATGCCGAAGCCGCGCGCCGCATAGCGGCCGATGGCATTCGGATTTTGGTCGATGTCAATGGCTACACCCGCGAAGCGCGGACCAAGCTGGTGGCGATGCGCCCGGCGCCGGTCATCGTCAATTGGCTCGGGTATCCCGGCACAATGGCGAGTCCCTATCATCACTACATCATTGCCGACGAGACCATCATTCCGGAAGAACACGAAATCTTCTATTCGGAAAAAGTGCTGCGTCTGCCCTGCTATCAGCCCAACAACCGGAACCGGATTGTTGCCGCACAAACGCCCTCGCGCGCCGCGTGCCAATTGCCGGAACAGGCGATGGTCTATTGCTGCTTCAACGGCACGCACAAGATCACGCGCGCAACCTTCGAGCGCTGGCTTGCTATCCTTGGCCGTGTGCCTGGCAGCGTACTGTGGCTGTTGTCGACGAGCCCGGCGGTCGAAGATCGCTTGCGCACCGCGGCGGCCACCGCCAGCATCGCGCCGGAACGCCTGATCTTCGCCGAAAAGATCGCCAATCCGAACCATCTGGCGCGTTATCCGCTGGCGGATTTGTTCCTCGATTGTCTGCCCTATGGCGCCCACACGACAGCGTCCGACGCCTTATGGATGGGCGTTCCCGTTCTGACCCAGGTCGGCCGCTGCTTCGCCGCACGCGTTTGCGGCAGCTTGGTCAAGTCCGCCGGAATCGAAGAGTTGTGTTGCAGCTCGGCCGCCGAATACGTCGAACGCGCCGTAGCGCTCGGCCAAGACAAAGCGGAGCGGGATCGCCTTAAGAGCCAGCTTCGGGCGCAGCGCGACACCTGCACGCTTTTTGATACGCGCGGTTTGGTGCGTGGGCTCGAAGGCCTGTACGCCGACATGTGGCGCGACTTCGAGTCCGGACATCGTCCCGAACCCGATCTCACCAACCTCGACCGCTATCTCGAAATCGCCGTTGCGCGCGATTACGAAGGTGAGGACTTCGCCTCCGATGCAGCCTATCGCGCTTGGTGGACGGACATGCTGGCGCATGCAAATGCGGCACGCCCAATGCCACGCGATCAACGCTTGTTCCGGTGAGAAGGTCCGATTTCGTCGGCGAACATTCCCGAGGCGAGAGCGGACGGCTGGCAATCGACGTGCATACCGCGCTATTGGCGGGCAATGTCTGCCGATTCACAGCTACCCAATCACCGCACCTTTATGTCACCGAAAATTGGTATTGACTGGAGCCAACCAACACCACGGCGCGATGATCGTCGCGCGCGGCAAGATGAACGCTGCCGCGCTTGCTTAAAAGCCGTCCGCTTTCCCGGATGGTTTGCGTTCCCGCGGCAGGAAGGTGGATGGTCGCCTCAGTGTTGGCTGGGACCGAGATATTCAGCGTCAACAATCCGCCGTCCCGGCGCCACTCCGTTGAGACTGGGCCGTATACCGAGTTTCGCAAAGCCAGGAGCGTCCTGGTCGATTCCTGCCAGCCGCCGATACATGAACACCGAGATCACCCCGAACGCATAGTGGTTAAAGCAAGCCGAGCACCAAGGTTCCGCCAGCGCATCTAAAGTCGAGCCGGGATAAGTCCGCCGCGATCATGTCAGCGGCCGGCAAGGCCTCGGCGGTTCCGATCCCCACAGCGATCATTCCTGCGGCATGCGCGGCGTCGATCCCGGCGGGGGCGTCCTCGAACACCACAGCCGATTGCGGATCCACGCCCAAGCCCCGCGCGGCGTCTAGAAAGATGTCCGGACTGGGCTTGGCGTTGGCAATCGTTGCAGCATCGACGACGTACCGAAACAACGGCGCAATCTTCAGTTTCTCGATCACCATGCCGGCGTTTTTGCTGGCCGAGGCGAGCGCCACCGGAATCCCGCCGTCGCCCAGGGCCCCCAGACAGGCCAGCGCTCCGGGAAGCAATGCCGACGGATCGAGTGTTCCCAGAAGCTCGACATACCAGCGGTTCTTGCGATCGGCCAAAACGGGCTTTTCCGATTCCAGAACCGTGACGTTGCCGATTTCGAGAAGGATTTCCAGCGACCGCATACGGCTGACGCCCTTCAGACGTTCGTTGTCGTGCTCGCTGAAATCGAATCCGAGCTGATCGGCCAACCGCTTCCATGCCCGATAGTGATATTTGGCCGTATCGACCAACACGCCGTCGAGATCGAAAATCGCGGCACGAAACGGTGTCTGCTGCATAGGAACATTCCAATCCGGCGCGTGCTTAACGGACTTTCTTTATGAGCTGAACGAGAAACCCCGCCACAACGGAGGTCATGCCTGCCGCAAGGAAGAGGGCGGTATAGTTGTTGCCGCCACTGAGACCGAGCAGCATGGGCGCCAAGGCCGGCGCAATCGACTGCGGCAGTGCGTTGGCCATGTTGAAGACACCGAGATTCTTGGCCGAGGAGGTTTCGGCATCGGGCAGAACTTCGGACACCACCGCAAAGTCGAGCGCAATGAAGGCGCCATGACCGATGCCGGTGAACCCGATGGCGATGTAGAACAGCAACTCGGAATTGGCAAAGGCGAGCGTGACGAGTCCGGTGGCATAGGTGAGCGATGCCAGAGTGAGCAGGGTTTTGCGTCGCTTGAAGAAATCTGAAAGCATTCCAGCGGCGTTGGCGCCGATGACGCCCATCACGGCGTTGATGATCGTCGACATGACGATAATGGCCGAAGTCTGCTCCCGGTTCATGCCGAGGTGATCGCTGACGAAATAGGCCTGATAGCTCATCAAGAGGGCCAGGCTGAAGAAGCGCAGGAACCGGCTGAGCCAGATCCAGCTGAAATCGGTGTGCTTTAGCCAATCGACCCAAAAGCTGCGGAAAAAATCGTTGACGCTATAGGGCGGCACCGAGCCGGGGGACTGGTGGCGGTCCTTCATGACCAGCGCCAAGATCACCGCACCCAACGCCATGACGATGGCCGGGGCGAAAAACATCAAGGCCGGGGTTTCGACAAAGCGCTTGGCAAGAAAGGCTCCTACCGTCGGGGCCACCGTCATGCACATCGACAGATAGCCGGAGACCCGGCCGCGCTGCTCCGCCGGAATTTGATCGGGCAAAAGGGCGGTGGTGATGGCAAGCAGGATGTTGACCGAGATCTGTGCCAGGCACCATCCCAACGCGATGGCGGGAATGGTCGGAACAAAGGCGATGATTCCGAAGCCTATGAATCCCGCACCGGCCCCCACCAGTAGCCAAGGACGCCGCATGCCGAAACGGGAGGTGGTGCGGTCGCTGAGGCGGCCGAAGAATGGATTGGCCAGCATCGCCAGCAAGGCTCCGGCTGCCAGAATACCCGACAGGTCGGCAACATAGTTCTGCGGATCGATCTGGCGGACGCGCATCGGCAGGGTCACGATGATCGGCGTCAAGGCCGCCATCCAGACGCCCAGATAGGCGAAGGAATAAGCCGCAATAAAACCGGCCCCGGCTTTCTTTGCCGGAGCGGGCGGCCTGTTTGCGGTCGTATCGTCTAGCATTGCCTTCTCCCCAAATCCGGTTTTACGGACTTTTATGTTTTATTATCGCGTTGTCTCAGCCCAGCCGCGTATCCCACTTGCCGCAGAACGGATCGACCGGGTTGATGCCCTTGAACGCCGAACGGCCCATGAGCTTGTCCACCAACGCATCCAGCACCACATCCGTCGAGCAGTAGGTGTTGATGTAGGTTCGCACGCGCGGCGCGTCCAACAGGTGATAGGGATTCTCGACTGAAATAAAGATCGTGGGCACAGACGTCATATAGGCAGGAACATTGGCGCCCATCGGCTGCTGCCATTCGATCCGGACGGTGGTCTGATTGCTCTTGGTGGAGATGTTGGCCAGATAGACGATCAGATCGTATTTGCCCGCGATGGCCGTGAACCGGTCCATCATACCTTCGAAACCGGGCTTCGGCACGAATTGCTCGACCTCGAAACCTTCCTGAACGAGACGCCGTTCGAACTCGTCGACAACCCCGGCGCGAACGGAATAGGCGATCCCCTGCTCGCTCTCGATGGGATAGAATAGGACTTTCCGGTAACGGCTAGGGCTCAGCGGCAGGACGCCTTTTTCTTCCTTCACCAGCGTGATCGCCTTGTCTGCACAGTCCCGTGCCCAAGCGACGTGTTCGGGATTGCCGAGAACCTTCAAGGCTTCATCCAGCTTCGGAGCCAGACGATCCGCGTTCTTCTTGTGCAGGCCGAGCGCTGCCTTGAGCCCCAGAATCCGCTTGAGTGCCTCTTCCAGCCTTGCCGCGGTGACGATGCCGCTTTTGATGCCTTGGCGCATGAACTCGACGTCTTCCTCGAGGCAGCGCGTAAACAAGAACATATCGCAGCCGGCGGCGATCACCTGCGGCACGGCCTTCCCGCGCGGCATGGATATCATCATTCCGGCCATGGTCGAGGCATCGCTGACGATAAGGCCGTTGAAGCCTAGCTGCTGGCGCAGCAAGCCGGTACAAAGCTCGTAGGACAGCGTTGCGGGCAAGATGTCTTCATCCGCAAGGTTTGGGTTGAGCTTGCGCGAATAGGCGGGGTGCAGGATGTGCCCGACCATGACTGTCAGAGCTCCTGCCTCGATACAGGCCTTGTAGGCCGCACCGTAGGTTGCGTCCCATTCCTCACAAGTCGTGCTGTTGATGCTCGACACCAGATGCTGGTCGCGCTCGTCCATGCCGTCGCCCGGGAAATGTTTGATGCTGGCGGCCAAGCCCTCGGCCTGAAGGGCCTCGACATATTGGATGCCCATCTGGAGAACCCGTTTGGGATCGGCCCCGAAGGTGCGGGTATTGGTGATGGGATTGCGGAAATTCCGGTCGATGTCGATGATCGGCGAGAATGACCAGTTGATACCGACGGCCCCCCCTTCGCGCCCGCACACTGTGCCGAGTCTTCCCGCTATGGCCGGATCGTTGGTCGCCGCAACTTGCAGCTCAGACCCGATCGTCGTGCCTTCGTGGGCGGCGCCCGTACCGCCTTTTTCCAGATTGGCGGCGATGAGCATTGGAATGCGGGAGTTCTTCTGTAGAAACCCGACCGCCTTAACGGTGCTGGCCGCTTCCATAGGCCGGCACATCGCACCACCCGGCCGGGTCTTGAGGAAGTTCGTCAGTTCGACTTCGTCGGGACTACCGACGGCGAGGCAAAAGAGTTGCCCGATCTTGTCTTCCATCGTCATGGAAGCGAGCGTGGCTTCCACCCATGCCACGCCGGCATCGTCTAAATTGAACGGCTTTGCTTTCAGATCCATATCAGTGCTTTCTGTCGGGTCCAGGCGACGGGGTTTCGAGCGCTTTTCAGAGAGTTTCCGCCAGCTTCTTATTGCAAATAACGTCGTCTCTCATCTCCGGACCGCGACCAAAACGGACCTGCCATCCGCCGAACCTTTCGCGCGCGCATTCTTATTTCTCGCTGCCTTCCCCATCCCTATATATACGATGAAGATATCGTTGTCTTTAGCAAAGAAAACGGGACTAATCTAGCCCCATTGGATGGACGATACCGGGCCGAGAAGTCTGTGAGACAACGTTGTACTGATGGCGCGTTTTCTGGTAGTAGAAACACAAGAGGGATCGTTTTGTCACGGCCTGCGTACTGTAGCTCGCGTACCCCTCCACAACAGCAAGACAGGGATACACCATGAAGGACCGTAGAACTCTAGGAGCAGCAGGAGCGGCCCTCGCCGCAGCCTTGATGCTCTCGACAAGCCCGGCCGCGGCCGACAAGACGCCGGCGGGAAAAACGGCACTGTTGCCGCAAGCTGCCGCAAAGCCGTGGATGAACAAGACGCTTTCAGCGGCCGGGCGGACAGCGCTTCTGCTGAAGGAAATGACCCAGGACGAGATGTTCACATTGGTCAGCGGCGATCCTGGATTCGCGTTCTTGGGCGCATCCGTTCCCAAGGAAGCCATCGGCTCGGCGGGTTATGTGTCCGGCATTCCGCGCCTCGGCGTTCCCGCATTGCAAGAAACCGACGCCAGCCTCGGCATTGCCAATCCGATGAAGGTACGGCCGAACGATTTCGCTACCCCGCTACCTTCCGGTCTGGCGACCGCGGCCAGTTTCAATCCTGAGGCAGCCCATGACGGCGGCGCCATGATCGGCCAGGAAGCTTGGCGGCAGGGCTTTAATGTCCTACTGGCGGGTGGCGTCAATCTCGCCCGCGATCCGCGCAATGGGCGCAATTTCGAATATCTCGGCGAAGATCCGCTGCTCGGCGGCACACTCGCCGGCGCGGCGATTGCCGGTATCCAGGAACAGAACGTCATCTCCACCGTCAAGCATTTCGCGATTAATGACCAGGAGACTAAGCGTTTCTGGGCCAATTCGGTGATCGACGAAGCGGCGATGCGGGAATCCGATCTCCTGGCCTTCCAGATTGCGATAGAGAAGGGTCGGCCGGGCTCAGTGATGTGTTCCTACAACCTTATCAACGGTGTGTACGGTTGCAGCAACAATCACCTTCTTAATGAGGTGCTGAAAGGCGATTGGAAATGGCCGGGCTTCGTCATGTCGGATTGGGGCGCCGTCCATGATTCCTCTTACGCCAATGCAGGCCTGGATCAGCAATCCGCGGCCGCCTTCGACAAAAAGCCGTACTTCCGCGAACCGTTGAGGGCGGATCTCGCCAAAAGGTCTTTCACGGCCGAACGCTTGAAGGACATGGCCGGGCGAATTCTGTATGCGATGTTCGACGCCGGGGTGCTTGACAATCCGCCAGTCCGTTCCCAGATCGATTTCAAGGCTCATGCCGATGTCGCACGGCGCATCGCCGAACAGGGCATCGTGCTGTTGAAAAATGACGTCGGCGCTCTGCCGCTGGCCGCTTCGGCCAAGAAGATCGCGGTGATCGGCGGCTATGCGGCCGATGGCGTGATTTCCGGCGGTGGTTCCTCCCAGGTCCTTCCAGAAGGCCGCTATCTCGATGTTGCGTTGGGCGGCGGCGGATTCATGCCGCGTTCGATGATCCTGCATCCCTCCTCGCCTCTCGACGCCATCAAGAAACTGGCGGCCGGTGCCGAGGTCCGCTTCGATGATGGCCGCCACACCGGTTCGGCCCAAAAGCTTGCCGCCTGGGCCGATGTGGTCATCGTGTTCGGCGTGCAGTGGATGACCGAAGGCGCCGATGCGCCAGACCTCTCCCTGCCCGATCGCCAGGATGTTTTGATCGACGCTGTCGCCGCGGCCAACCACAAGACCATCGTCGTTCTGGAAACTGGCGGCCCGGTGCTGATGCCGTGGCTGGGTAAGACCGCGGCGGTGTTGGAAGCGTGGTATCCCGGTGCCCGCGGTGGCGAAGCGATCGCGAACGTCCTGTTTGGCAAGGTCAACCCGTCGGGCCGTCTGCCGATCACATTTCCCAAGAGCATCGACCAGAATCCGCGGCCGGTCATTCCTGGCAGCGATCAGCCCGAACCGGGCATGCCGCTCGGTGCAGATGCTCCGACGGTTAAACCAATCGATGTCGTCTATTCGGAAGGCGCCGACGTCGGCTACCGACTTTTCGGCAAAAAGAAGATGGTGCCGTTGTTTCCGTTTGGCTATGGGCTCAGCTATTCGACCTTCGACTACAAGAACCTGAAGGTCTGCGGCGGCAAAACACTGATGATCAACTTTGACGTTACCAATACCAGCGCGGTTGCGGGCGCGGACGTGCCGCAGGTCTATCTCACGGGCACACCAGACAAGGCCGTGCAACGCCTGATCGGCTTCAACCGCATCGAGCTGAAACCCGGCGAAACCAAAGAGGTGACGGTGACGGCCGATCCGCGCCTGCTCGCCGACTACGACGTGGCGAGCCATGGCTGGCGCGTGAAAGCCGGGCAGTTCAAGATCGTGGTCGCCCATGCAGCAACGGCGACCACGCTGGAGGGCGCGGCCGCCGTCGAAGGTTCCTTCATCCGACCCTAGGCATCACATGCCGCGGATCATGCCTTGGTATGGGTCCGCGGCAACGCTGCTTTCAGGCGTAGATCCCGCGACGATGCACCGACCGAAACCTGACGCGTCGCGGCACTATCGACCCACTTCTTGGCAGCGACCGACCAGTACTGTGTACGGCGCCGGTCGATATGGATCGAGACCGGTTTGGCCTCGCCAGCCTTAAGGTAGACCCGGTCGAACCCGGCCAGCGCATTGACTGCGAACTGAGCACCGGTCACCGGTTTGGCCGGCGCCGACACATAGACCTGCGGCACCTCCTCGCCATCGACGCCGCCAGTGTTCTTGACGGTGAACCGGATATCGAAACCACCATCTTTGGCCGGCGCCACCTTCAATCCCGAATAAGCGAACGACGAATAGCTGAGGCCGTAACCGAAGGGATAGAGCGGTGCAATGCTCTTTTTGTCGAACCAGCGATAGCCGACATCCACGCCTTCGCTGAACCGAACCTTGGCGCCGAACCCTTGCGCGGCGCGTTCGGGATGCGCCGGATCATGGGAAGCATAGTCTTCCAGCCGCTTGGCCCAGGTGAACGGCAACCGCCCGGCCGGGTTTTTCTTGCCGGCCAGAACATTCGCCGTCGCCCAGCCGCCCTCGTCGCCCGGCCACCACATCTGGACCACACCCTTCACCTTGTCGATCCATGGCATGGCGATTGGCTGTGAGACATTCAGCACGACGATGGTGTTGGGATTGACCGCGGCAACTTCTTCCACCAGCTTGTCTTGGTCACCCGGCAACCCGAAGGCAGGAATGTCGCGGCTCCAAACGAAAACCACCGCCGTCTTGGCCTCCTTGGCGGCGGCGATGGCTGCGGCCCGCGTGGCCGTTTGCTGTTCCGGCGTGGCCCAGTTGAAGCGGACTTGCACCGGCGCATCCGAGATATCGGGAACGGCCGTGATCTTGAGCTTGTGCGCACCAGCCGACAACTCCACCGCCGCGCGACTGTTGTTCAGATGGTCCGGAGTCGGGAAGACGCCGTCCTGACCGGCCTGCACGATGTCGCCATGCCAGCCGCCCGTGAAGCCGCTGGTTCCGGTCACCTTCTTGCCATCGATATAGATATTGCCGCGCGTGCCCAGTGTCTGGATCGCCAGAATGTAACGCCCCGACGACGATACCGTCAGCACCCCCTCCCAGACGTGACTGGATTTTGGCGCTAGCGCTTTCTGATGGGTGAAATCCACCGCCGCATCGATACCGGCTGGTTTGCCGTCGACGGTGTGAACAAGGCCCGGCGTCTTGCTGTCTTGCGTCAGGACGGCCGCTGGAACCGGCTGCCCGGTCATGTCGTTGGCGACGGCCAGCCGGAGATCGGCATTCGAAAGAACCTTCTTCAGCGCATCGAAGGGGCCAACTTGGCGCTCGGGCAGACCGACCGATCGCTCGCCGGACTTGCCGATCGACGCGACCTGCGCCGCCCCCGGACCAATCAACGCGATCGATCCCGATTTGCCTGGTGCCAGCGGCAGGAGATTGCCTTCGTTCTTGAGTAGCACCGCAGCGTCTTCGCTCGTTTTAAGGATCACCGAAGCGGCATCCAGACCGGAGCGGGTTCCAATCACCTTCGTCCGGCTACCGTCGAGATAGCCGAAGCGGTCCATCTCGCCCAACACGCGCGCGGCCGCCCGGTCGATCATCGTCTCAGTGACGACGCCTTCTTTCAACGCATCGGCCATAATCTTGTAGTCGGGCGATGGCATGGGAAACGCGCCGCCAAAGGGTTGACGCAGCACCGCCTCCTCCGGAATGCCGCCGGTGAAGACGCTTGCCATATCGACATCAAATTTCGGGAGAGGAAGCGGCTGCTGCTTGGCGGTCGCGAAATAGGATCGCGAAAACAATGCCTGGGGATTTTCCTTCGGCACCAAGCCTGGCATTTCCATATCGAGTCCGTGGGCGAGGTAATCGTAATCGTGGATCGCTCCCCAATCGGAAGTGACAAAGCCCTTGAAGCCCAGCTCGCCGCGCAACACATCGACCAGCAGTTCCTTGCTATCGCACGCATAGGGACCGTTGATGCGGTTGTAGGAACACATGATCGACGACACGTTCGCCTTGATCGCATCATCAAACGGCGCCAGATAGACTTCATGCAGCGTTTGCATGTCGATGGTCACATCGGAGCCGTTGGTGTCGTAGCCGATGTAGTGTTTCACCTGGGCCATCACATCGCGCGACTGGATGCCCTCGATCAGACCGGCGCCCATTACGCCCGAGAGTACCGGATCTTCGCCATAGGTGTTGTAGGCGCGGGAAAACGAGATATCGCGGTCAATGTTGACGAATGGCTGCAGTGCCACGTCGATCCCGAGCCGGATCGATTCGTCGCCGACGATCACACCATTCTGCCGGGCATCTTCCTTGCTGAAGGTCGCTGCCAAACCCATGGTCGCCGTCAACGCTGGCGAGGGGATCTTCGTCAACAGACCCGGAGGCCCGTCGGCAAAGCGCAAGGATGGAATGTTCAGGCGCGGCACACCGGGCAGAAAGCCGGCTTGGCCTTGGTTCGTCGCCATCGGTTCGTATTCGCCGCGGATCAGAGCCATCTTTTCCTCGAGCGTCATCTGCCCGAGCAAGGCTTTCACGTCGGCTGCCTGGACACTGCCAGCGAGTAAGGCAAAAATCATCACGGTTGCCGTCGAGACGAGCAACCTTCCGGCTCGTCCGAAGCGCTTGGTTGTCTGCATTTTCCTTCCCTTCGATTGCCGTTTCGATTTCTGGCGTCCCTATTGGCTGGGAACGGAGCCTGCAATCGCAGCCCAGTATGCCGTGGCGTCGGATTTGAGACAACGTTTTCCTGAGCGCGACGGCCGCGCTCAAATTATTGTGAAAAAGGCGTTTCTCGCGCAGCGATCCTGGATTAGTAATATTGTTTCTAGCAAACTGAGGCACCGTGATCGTTCCGGTCACAGCTTGAGCGGAGACGCGCCTCAATACCGGATAGACCGCCTCTGATGGCAGACGTCACGATTAGGGATGTAGCCCGCCTCTCGGGCTATTCGATCAAGACAGTTTCCAGGGTTCTCAACAAGCAACCCACGGTCGCCAAAGAGATCCGTGAGAAGGTGGAAGCCGTCATTGCCAAGCTGGATTATCAGCCGAACGTCTGGGCACGTTCGCTGCGCAGTTCCCGCTCGCACCTGTTGGCGCTGTTTTCGTACGATTTGACCATTCCCTACGTCAGTCGAATCCAATTGGCGGCCACATCGGTGTGCCGGGAGGCCGGCTACCATCTGATGTCGGAGATTGTACCGGATAGCGAACGAAGTCTGGCGCGAGCGGTCAAGGAAATGATTGCCGCGATCCACCTTGACGGCGCCATACTGGTCCCGCCGGCGTCGGATAATCTCGTCTTGATGAAGGCGCTCAGCGAGGCCTCGCTGCCCTTCGTTCGTATATCGCCGAGCAAGCATCTCGAAAACGGCTCCTATGTTTACATCGATGACTTTCGGATCGCCCATGATATCACGTGCTACTTGATCGGACTGGGGCACCAGGACATTGCCTTTGTCGGCGGCCCCGAATTGCATGCCGCAGCCAGCCAGCGTCGTAACGGATTCGAAGCCGCGATGCGGGAGAACGCACTGCCGATTCCCGAGGATTGGATCGTGCGGGGGGAGTTCGACGTGAAATCCGGCATGCAGGCGGGACAGGCCCTGTTTTCCCGGCGCAAGCGACCGACGGCCGTCGTTGGTTCGAACGACGAAACGGCGATCGGCGTCATGGCTGCCGCCTACAGTTGGGGCGCCACCATTCCGCGGGACGTGTCTATTGTCGGAATCGACGATGCCCCGATCGCATCGTCCTTCTGGCCCAGCCTGACAACAATCCGTCAACCGATCACGGATCTCGGCCGGGTTGCCACGGAAATCCTGATTGCCGAGATCGAAACGGCGAGCGAACACCGGATCGAAAAGCTCGATTGCGAAATCGTCGTGCGAGAGTCGGCCGGGCCACCGCGGCCGCGTCCCTGGAAATCGGGCCTGCGCAAGGCGTAAACCGAGCCGTCCTGGTTTACAAAAAAAATGTGGCGGGACCGAAACCGACCCGCCACACCCCTACAAACAACATTCGCTTATTTCGAGGCGCCGCCATCAGGGACTAGGGCCTTGAGGATCGGCTCCACCCAGGCGTCCTTGGCAAAATCATAGACAATGAAATCCTTGTCGAACTGCCAATAGGACCAGGCAAAACCACGCGCCTCCGCGGCACGCGCCACCGCTGCCGTATAGCGCACCCGGCCATCCATCGGCGCGGCTTCGAACGCTCCGAATTCGCCGACCAGGATGGGACGGTTCCATTCGACCGACCACGCCTTTGCCGTATCGAAGTCCTTGTTGAGCTGTGCCAGATCGGCGTCGGAACCCCAATTGCGGCCGGTATATTTGATCTGCGGCGTCCAGGGCGCGCCCTGGTGCGTGAAATCGATCGGCATGTAGTAATGCACCGTCGTGATGATGTGGCGATCGATGACCGGCAATTCCAGTTTGGTCAAAAGCGGAATGGAATTGTACATCGCCGGACCGACGATGACGTTCCGCAACGGATTGCTGGCGCGCATGATCGGGAGCGTCTGCTTGATCTGCGCGTTCCATAATTCCGGTGTCAGAGCGTCATGCGGCTCGTTGAGCATCTCGAAGACGAGCTTGTTAGACTTGTCCTTATAGCGCGGCGCAACCTGCGCCCAGAACGCATTGAGCTTCTGCCCGCAGGTACCCGCATCCTTGGCACAGATGAGATAGTCGTGTTCGTCGAGAATGACGGTGAGGCCGGCTGCGAGGGCCGCATCAACCATCGTATCGAGACGACGCAGCCATCCCGCATCGAGCTGATAGTACTGATCCATGCGATCAAACGAGTACAGAACGACGCGCACAGTGCGGAAGCCTGCATCATAGATTTTCTTGAAATGCTCGGGTTTGAAGCGGGCCAGGGCCGGATCGGACCAACCGGGATCCTCGCTCAAGACGTTGACGCCGCGGCCCATCTCGGCCACCTGCGCATACGGATCCAGGCCGACAAACGCGCTCGCGCTTTTCGGCGCCATTGCGCTGTGATCCTTAATCGTTTCGGCGCAACCCGCCGTTATCGCCACCAGCGCTCCCGCGACCGCCAATGCAAACACACGTTTCATGAGCTACCCTCCGTTTGTGCATAGCTCTCGCAAGAGCCTGCATCGTTGCATTATGCCTCCAGGCACAGAATGACAGCGTTTCCCGAAGCCGAGTCCAAATCCGTTCTGCGATGGCGTTAGGGATGACGCGAGCAGAAAGGAAGACGCCTGACGCCGGTGGCGACGTCGTCCCCACAGGAAAGAAGTTTAAGGATTGCCCCGTTGCCGGAGTGGGGAGAACACAGAGCCGGCAACGGGGGGCGTACGACAGGTCTCAGTCGGTACGTGCGGCCGTGAGGTCCAAACGCGCGCGCCACGGATCGGGAACGGCTTTGGGACCTTCTTGAGCGAAATCCAGAATGATGTCGCTGTCGGGATTGTAGCTGGGCCATTGCGGCGCACTGGCCTCGAGCGATGGCTTATTGGGATCGCTGGTTTTGGCGAAATTCACCCAATACGCGCTCATGACTTTTCCAACAGCCACATCGGCCGGCATGGCACCAGGTATCACTTCGCCGACCGTATCGAACACATACGGAACTTCGCTGGCGTGCTGAGCGCCTTTCATCATGAACTGCGCCATCGGGCTCTTCTCGAACGCCGCCGCGGCCGCTGCCGCGACATGAGAGAAGCGGAATTCATAAGCCGGCAGGCCCTGCTTCGAGAACAGTTGCACCGTCAGACGCGACGGCTCGACCATAACTTTGTCCATGCCAACCGACCAGGCGATGTCCTTCAGCACGCCCTTCTTGTCGGGATCGTAGGCGGCCAAAGCCTTGGCCTTGTTCGCCGCGCCAAACGGCGCCAATGCTTCGTCGATGGTGTGCGCCGTCGAAAAGCCGAGATCGGCACTGGTGGCGCCGATCATAACCGGAACCTTGTTGAACTTGCCGGATGCATAGGCCTCGTTAGGCGCCTGGATCACGATCTGCCCATCGATGGCGGGGCCGTTGTAGGTCCCGGCTGCCGTCTGCTGGCCCATCGTCATCATGTTGAGACCGGCGACCACCTTGTCGGCAGGGAGCGCCCTGAGCGCCTTCAAAGCTGCAGCATCCGAACCATCGATGCCGTTGGCTTTGGCAAAATTCACGCCGAAGGTTTCGAGCGATGGCGCATTGGGAAGATCGCCGGTCACCTGCCCCTTACCCAAAAGCATGCCACGGCCGCCGCCGGACTCGATGATCGCCTTGTGAAACAAACCTGACGCCAAAGGCGTGGCCAGCATGGTATGCACCGATCCGCCGCCAGCGGATTCGCCGAAGATCGTGACGTTCTCCGGATCACCACCGAAAGCCGCGATGTTCGCCTTCACCCATTTCAACGCGGTGATCTGGTCCATGAAACCGTAATTGCCTTTGAGCCCCGTGGGGTCTTCCGCGGTCAATGCCGGAAAACCGAAGAAGCCGAAGCGGCCAAGACGGTAGTTGAACGAAACCAGGATCACGCCCTGCTTGGCGAGCTTGGCACCGTCATGTACCGGCCCCGACGCGGCGCCATTGACCAGACCGCCGCCGTGGATCCAGACCATCACCGGCAGTTTGGCGGTGGCGCCGGCCGGACGCCAAACGTTGACGAACAAGCAGTTCTCGCTCATCGGCATGGTCGATGGCGTAGCGTCATAGGGCGACGGCGACTGCATGCAGTCCGGCCCCAATTTGGTGGCATCCTTAATACCTTTCCAGGCCTCTGCTGGCTCGGTCGGACGCCAGCGCAGATCACCGACCGGCGGCTTGGCATACGGAATACCCTTGAAGTACTCCACGCCGGCAGCCGATGCGCCGAGAACCGTGCCGGTTCCGACCGTCACCTCGGGACCTTGAGCTGCCGAAGCGGCGACGCAAACCGCCAAAAACCCGAAACCCGCAATGAATGCACTTCGCTTATTCATTATCTTTCCTCCGATTCCGTCAGTTCTTGCGGCCTGCGGTAAGGTCCATGCGCGCCTTCATTGGGTCGGTTACCGCCTTGGCTCCATCCTGCGTGAAGTCCAGCAACACATCCTGTTTGGTGTTGTAGACCGGCCAATTCGGATCCCCCCCTAGGAGCGCCGGCTCGCTGGGGTTGCCCGTCTTGGCGAAGTTCACCCAATAGCGATGCGCGCTCCTGGCGACGGCGATGTCCTTGTCCGAGGTTGCGGCACCGTAGGCTGCCGTCACGGTTTCGAAGACATAGGGAATTTCGCTGGCGTGTTGGGCATTGTGGATCACGAAATCCATCAGCTCGGCATTGTCCTTCATCATGGCCATCATGGGATTCTTGGCCATGGCTTCCGCTGCCGCCGGCGCGACATAAGAGAAGCGATACTCGAAGGACGGCAGGCCGTTGGCCTCGAAGGCGCGCACCGCAAACCGCGCCGGTTCGATCATCATGCGGTCCATGGCGATCTTCATCGCTGCCAGCGCGACGTTGCCGGTGCCTTTGGCGTCATAGGCCGCCAGGGCCTTGGCTTTGTTTTTTGCACCGAACGGCGCCAAGGCTTCATCCATCGTCTTGGCCATACCGAAGCCGATGTCAGCGGAGTTCGCACCCGCCATGAACGGCACCTTGTTGAATTGGCCGGAGGTGTAGGCCTTCTCGGGCGACATCACGACCACTTTGCCGTCCATCACTGGGCCGCCATAGGTGACCGGTCCGGCATTGTTGCGAGCCATCATCGACAGACCGTCACAGACCTTCTCGGCCGGTAACGCACGCAGAGCCGCAAGCGCCGCATCGTCGGTGCCTTCAATCCCGCTTGCCTTGGCGAAATTCACGCCGATCGTGTCCGCCGACGGAAGATTTGGCAGGTCCTTCGAAGCCTGCCGGTCGCCCATGAGATTGCCGCGGCCACCACCAGATTCGACGATCGCTTTTGCAAAGAGTCCTTTCGCCAGTGGTGATGCCAGAAGCGTGTGAACCGAGCCGCCACCCGCGGACTCGCCGAAGATCGTCACGTTGTCAGGATCGCCGCCGAACGCTGCGATGTTCGCTTTCACCCACTTCAGCGCCGCGATCTGGTCCATGTAACCGTAATTGACCACCGGCTCGTCCTTGGCATTGGCGGTCAGCGCCGGGAAGCCGAAGAAACCAAAGCGGCCGAGGCGATAGTTGATCGAAACCAGGATGACGCCGTCGCGCGCGAAATTGCTACCGTCATAAACCGCTGGCGACCCCCCGCCGTTGACGAATCCACCGCCGTGAATCCAGACCATAACCGGCAATTTGGCGCCGCTGCCAGCCGGACGCCAGACGTTCAGATACAGGCAATCTTCGCTTGGTTTGGTACGCAGCGGGGCCATATCGCCCGGGAACGGCGTTTGCATGCAATCATTGGCTACCTCTTTCGCCACGCGAACGCCCGCCCACGCGGCTGCCGACTTCGGCGGCGCCCAACGCAACGGACCGACCGGCGGCGCGGCATAGGGAATACCCTTGAAGGCTTCGATAGCCTCCTGGCGCACGCCTTCCAGCGTACCTGTATTGACGGTCACTTGTGGACCGGCCGGTGGTACAGCCGGAGGTGCCACGGTGGTCGCCTCCGTCGTGGCACAGGCCGTCAGAAGAACGCCCGCGGCTCCGCTTGCGAGCAGCTTTGCAACTCTATTCATAATCCGTCTCCCTACACGTGTTTTGTCGTGCACCGCTTATGCGGCTGTGTTGTTGGTCAAACGTGCCGCCAACCACCCATACGAGGCGATCAGGGCATAACAAACGGCTGGAACGAATAATGCGGCAGCCAGACCGGTGTGATCGGCTACCGCCCCATACCCGACCGGGATCAGCGCACCGCCGACAATTGCCGTGCACAACAGCGCCGAACCTTTCGAGGTTTCTTCCCCGAGCCCTTCCAAGGCCAAGGTAAAGATCGTGGGAAACATGATGGAATTGGCCAATCCGATGGCCAGTACAGAGGTCGCTGCGACCAGTCCCGTGCTCTGAGACGATACCAGGGCCAGAAGACAGGCAAGAAGCGCATTGAACGCCAGAACCTTACCTGGCTTGACCATCGCCAGCACGCCCGAACCGATGAAACGGCCGATCATGGCAAGGCCCCAATAAAGGCTCACCATGGCCCCGGCGACCTGTGCGGCATTGAACGAAACCGGATGATGAAAGGCCGCCGCCATCATTGCGGCAGCGCTGGCGCCAATCCTCGCCGTGTCGCCACCGATAACGGAGGGCTGCATGAGATAGCTCGTCAACCCGCTGCCGATCGCGACTTCTGCGCCGACATACAGAAATATCGCCAGCACGCCAAACAACAGACGGGGACTGGAGAGAATGCGGCGGCTGAACGGATTGATATCGGCCGCGTCGGTGGGCGGCGTCGGCGTCCGGCGCAAGGCGAGGAAAATCAACGCCACGACAAGAAGCACCGCGGCAATGACCAAAAACGGCGTCTGCACGAAAGAGGATTCGGCAATCCGCGCAGCCTGGAGGGCCGCTTCGTCATTGCCTTTTGGCGCTCCAACCCCACGGCTCAAGAGCACCAAGGAGCCAACCAGCGGGCCAAAGAACGTTCCGAGCGAATTGAACGACTGCGCGAAGGTCAAACGGCTCGACGCGTTCTTGGCACTGCCGAGTACGGCGATGTAGGGATTGGCGGCCACCTGCAACAGCGCCATGCCGGCGGCGACGATGAACAAAGCGCCAAGAAACCCGGGATAGATGCCGACCTTGGCTGCCGGCGCGAACAAAAGGCAGCCACAGGCCATGACCGTCAAACCGGCCGCGATGGTCTTGATGTAACCGAGCTTGTTGAGAACGATCCCCGCCGG
The DNA here is from genome assembly GCA_002307725.1 of Alphaproteobacteria bacterium UBA1301. Taxonomy (GTDB): domain Bacteria; phylum Pseudomonadota; class Alphaproteobacteria; order Micropepsales; family Micropepsaceae; genus Rhizomicrobium. The sequence continues at coordinate 87,824 of DBUB01000018.1, forward strand.
AATGGAAAATACGAAGTAACCAAGGAAAAACGCGAATTGAGTCAGCATCACCTCGGTGTAGCTGAGAGAAAAAAGGCCCTTCAGCTTGGCGATCAGCGGATCGTTCAGAGATGTGGTGAAACCCCACGCGAAAAACAGGAAGATCACCAGCGGTATCATGACACCTGCACCGCCAGCAGCGGCTGTGGGGGTTTTTGCTTGTGGCGCCTGCACCTTTTCCATCCCTGTTGCTTGTTCCTTTCCGCTGCATTGGCGGGAAAGGCTGATTATTTTTTTGCCCCACCTTCCCGTGCCTGAGCGGTGGAAGAAGCACCGGTCTTCGGCCGGCTCATAGGACAACGTTGTCCTAATAGCATAGCATACTGGTTTTGTCTACTAACTGCAGCCTTCACCCCCCAGCTGCCGCTCTAAATATTGCCGCCGGCCTTACTGACCGGCGGCAACGAAACGCCACGGCTTCCTGTCCCAAATCGCCCGTTCCGAAAGCCTTGCGGGCTCTTCAGCGCGCCATCGTTCCGTCCCAGGTACTTGTGGTCACCGGCGTCGATTTTCCGGCGAACCAGGTGGTGGTGACGTTTTTGCTTTCGGTGAAAAAAATGAAGCCGTCGCGGCCCATGCAGTGCAGGTCGCCGAAGAACGACTGCTTGTGGCCGGTGAAACCGAAGATGCCGAGTGGCACAGGGATGCCAACGTTGATGCCGACCATGCCGCCGTCGGTGCGATAAGCAAACGCGCGCGCCTTGGCCCCGCTTTCGGTATAGATCACCGAGCCGTTGGCGAAGGGGTTGGCGTTCATGATCTTGAGGCCTTCTTCGAAGCTGTTCACGCGCTTGATGCACAAAACCGGCCCGAAGATTTCCTGGCGGCCGACGCTCATCTCTTCGGTGACGTAATCGAAGATGGTCGGGCCGACGAAGAAGCCGTTCTTGCATGCCTCTGGAATCACCGGCTTGCGCCCGTCGAGCACCAGCTTGGCGCCTTCTTTGATACCGGTCTCGATCCAGCCCAGCACAAAATCCTTATGGCCTTGGTTGACCACCGGCCCCATGCCCGTCGCCTTGTCATAGGCCAGACCAAGATTGACCTTCTTGGCTGCCTCGGTGATCGCCGCAACGAATTTGTCAGCGATAGCGTTCTCCACCACCACCACCGGTAGCGCCATGCAGCGCTCGCCAGCGCAGCCGCAGAACGAGTTGATGATCGACGGAACAACGCGCTCCAAAACACAGTCAGAGAGCACCAGGGCGTGGTTCTTGGCTTCGGTGAGCGCCTGCACGCGCTTGCCGTTGGAGGCGGCGACGCCATAGATGTGCTTGCCCACGCTGGTCGAGCCCACGAAGCTGACGCCCCTGATGGCGGGATGCTTAAGGAAAATCTCCGCCTCGGCACGGCTGGTGGTGACGAGATTGAGCACGCCCGGCGGCAGACCGGCTTCGTACCACAGCTCGGTGATGCGCATGGCGCATTGCGGCGCAAAACTCGCCGCCTTCAGCACCAGTGTGTTGCCGGTGACGATACAGATCGGCGCCATCCAGCCCTGCGGAATCATGGCCGGGAAGTTCCACGGGGCAATGCCGGCGAACACGCCCATCGGCTCGTTGTAACGCACCGTGTCGTAGCCGGAAGAAACGTTGAACAGCGACTCGCCCTTCATCAGGTGCGGCGCGCCACAGGCGAATTCGACCACTTCGATGACCTTGAGCACGTCGCCCATCGCCTCGTCCCACTTCTTGCCATTTTCTTGGGCACAGAGATGGGTCAGTTCGTCGAGATTCTGCTCCAGCAGGACCTTCATGCGGAACAGGATCTGCGTCCGTTTGGCGACGGGGGTATCGCGCCAGGACGGATAGGCGGCGGATGCGGCCGCGATCGCTTCTTCCACCTCGCCCGCGGTGCATTGTGGCGCCATCGCGATGACGGCGCCGGTCGAGGAATCGTAGCACGGCATGTACTTCGCGGTGACCGAACGTTTCCATTGCCCGCCGGCACAGTAGAGCAATGCCACCGGCGCCTTACCGTCCGCCTCGTGCGTGAAATATCGCGAAACCATTTTCTTCCCCTTATTCCTTCTGGGCGGACGCCGCGGACTTGCCCCAGCCCTCCGGCAGCCACGGATAATTGCGATCGCCCAATCCGTTTGGATCGAACGCTTCCTTGATCTTGCGCTGGAAATCGAACACGAAGGTCTGCGGCGCGCGCGCCAGCGCGTTCCACACCGCCTCGTCAGGCCAGGCGACCTGGAGATACAAATACTCTTTGCCGTATGGGATGCCCTTTTCGCGGCAGGTCACCACCGCATCTTCCATATGCTTGACGCAAGCCTTCACCGATTTGATGTCGGCCGGATCGTAAGACACGAACTGTTCAAACCCGTAATAGCCGCCGCCGGCCAGGGTCGAGCCGCAGCCCATCAAGGCATCGCCGCCGCATTGCACCAGCAGGCCGCTGTCCTGGTCGTTCTTGAAGGTTTCGATCGCCGTCGGAACGTAAGTCTTGACCCAGTCGGGCTTGCCGGCCTGCATCCAGCTTCCCATGTAGCCGCCGGCCCAAATAAAGTTGCAGTGCTTATGGCCCATGCGCTGCAGGTACATGTTGGTGAACTCGGCCATGTCCTTGTCGCAATAGCGCTCGACCTTGTAGCAGCCGGTCGCTGTGAGGATTTCGTCGAGAATCTTGTCCTGCAGTTCGATGCCGTCGGACGAATGCGCCGCCAGGATGAGCTGAAACGAAATTCGCGCCTTTTCGTTGATCGCCTTGATCTCGGGATCGGCGGCCGCGGTCTCGACGTCGTTCAGCGTCTTCGTCGGATCGATATAGGTCAGCCACAAGGCGGTCGCGAGATCGGCGCCGGCCAAATTGAACTGGCGGTGGAAGATGTAGCCAAGCGTATTGTCGTAAATGCCGTAATAGCATTCGGCAAACGAATCCCAATCCGGCGCGCCGATGGTATAGACGCGGAAATTCTCCGGCACCGGCAGGCGGTATCCTGGCGGCCGTCCTTTCACCTCTAGACTGGCCGGGCCGGGCCAGTCGGCCAGCTTGATGGCGCATTTGGTGTAGGTACCGAGCCCGCCGCGCGATCCAAGATACCCGCGGGTGATGCCGCGCACGCTCGGCCCCGGCCCTTCCGAACAAAACCAGCCAGCGCCCGAACTGACCGAGCCGGTGCGTACGATCTCGCCGGCCGGTGTCACCCACTCCTGGCCGAGCAAGTTGTCGGAATTGTTCCCCATCGAAAAGCTCGACGGGCCGGCGCCGAAATAGGCGCATGCGCTCGCCACAATCGAACAGGAACTGCCCGCCCCGGTGATGTTGATGTTGAGACCGTGCTTCATCACTTCGGCCTGGAGCTGGGCACAGATCACATAGGGCTCAACCACAGCAAAGCGGTTCTTCTCGTCGAAGTCGAGGATGCGATTCATCCGCCGCAGGTCGAGCTGAAGGGTGGGCTCGTTGTCCTTCAGCGGCGCCGCCCAGTGATACCAGCCGGTCGAGATCGGCTTGATCTTGATCTTGTATTTGTTGGCGAGCCTGGTGACCGCCTGCACTTCCTTGGTGGTGCGCGGCATGACAACCGCCCATGGCCGCGGCATGAAATGGCTGTGCTCCGGCCGGATCAGTTCGGCGAGATACTGGAAGGCGTAAGAGTCGAGCAGCGCGGGATCGTCGGTGACGAATTCGGGTCCGACGATGTCTTCGATCGCGCGGTAGGCGTCTCTTGAGATTTCCATAAATCGGGCTCCCTAAAGTGCCTGTTCGACGAGCTGCAGAATGTCAAAAACCTTGAGTTTGTGGCCGCCGTGACGGACGGAGTCGGAGAAGTTCTTCTCGCACCACGGACAGGCCGAAACCAACGCATCGGCGCCGGTGGCTTCGGCCTCTTCGATGCGTTCACCTGCCGTCCATTGCGAGAACTTCGGATAAGCCTCGCGGGCGCCGCCGCCGGCGCCACAGCACCAAGCCGCCTCCCGGTTGCGCTCCATTTCAACGAGTTCAACACCGGGAATGGATTGCAGCAAACTGCGCGGCGCCTCATAAACACCGAACGCTCCGTTGTAGCGCGGCCGCGGCGGATCATAGCAGACGGCCTGGCCGAAGATCTTCTTCTCCTTGCCGTTCCACGGCACGTAATCTTCGCCTTGGCGGCCGAGATGGCAGGGGTCGTGATAGGTAACCTTCATGGTCACCGGCTTGGTCAGCTTCAACTGGCCGTCGCGCACCAACTGCTCGACGAGTTCGACCATGTGCAAGACCTTGATCTGCGATCCCGCGACCTGGGGATAGAGCCGCTTGAAGGCGTAGTAGCAATCGGCGCACGGCGTCACGACGGTTTCGACGCCAGCGGCGTGCCACTTGGCGAGATTGGTTTCGGCGCAGTGCTTGACGGGATCGTTGAGGCCCATGCCATACGAACGGCCACCGCAGCAGCTCTCGGTAGCTCCGAAAATACCGAAATCGACACCCGCCTTCTTCAGGATGGCAACGGCCGTCCGGGCGACACCGCTCTGCTCGCCGTCGAAGGAATAGCGGCAGCCGGCATGGAAGACGACTTTCGCTTTTTCGCGGGAGAGATCCTTGATGCCGAGCGTCTTGGCCCAGTCGCCGCGGCGCTCCTTGGGAGCGCCAAGCATGTTGTGATTGGTCTTGAGAGACTCGACACATTTGGCGAGCGCCGCCGGCAGATGGCCCTCCTCGACCAGTTTGACACGAAGCTCGCGCATCGCCTGCAGCGGCTCCATGTCATAGCGGCAGATCTTGCAGGAGACGTCGCACGAACCGCACATATTGCACATGAAGACGGTGTCGCGGACCTTGTCGGTGACGGTGGAACGGCCGTCCATCAGCGACAGCGCAGTAATCAGCCGCCCACCCGCCGAGTAGGAGTGGAAATTGCCGTATTCGATGCTGGGACAGCCCTTGGAAAAGCGCCAGCTCTTCATCAAATCGAGCGGCATCCATTTGCAGTAGGCGCAGCGGCTGCAGCGCATGGCGTCGGCGCGGAAATCTTCGATGCTCATCGTCGTTTCTCCCGCCTAGAAGCAGAGTTTGCCGGGGTTGAGAATATTTTCGGGATCGAGAATGCCCTTTACGGTCCTAAGGATCTCGGCCGAGTTGCGGTCGCGCCCATAGACGAGTTCGGACCAATAGCCGTAAGGCCGCGAAAAATACGCCCCCTCCTCGATCAGCTTGTCGCTGGCGGTGTGATAGACCACCTCCATCATGGCGGCTTGGCGCGCGTCCGCCGCATCATATGGCAGGCGAAATTCCACGTGATGGGACACGCCCTGATGCTGCGGCTGGACATAGATCTCCATGTCCGCCACCGGATAGCCATACCGCAACGCGACGGACTGCACCGACGCGACGTGTCCGGCCACCTTGTCGAGGGTGGAAAGAAAGAAGATGTCCTGATGGGCCCTTTCGTCCGGCCGGCAGAACCCGTCGAGCATCGCAGTAAGATCGGTCCGCGATACGCCGGGATAGCCTTCGCCCACGGTCAGCGAGAATTCCTGCGCCAGAGCGCGCAGTTCCTTTTCCTGCACTGCGAGACGTTGCTGCGGCAGCAACGCCGCTCCGGAAAGGCCAACAACGAGCGTCCATTCCGGCAATGCTGCTGCCAACGCCGCCCGCCGCCCCGCCTGCGCCTCGACCATTTGCGAAAGCCGGGCGCGGTTGAGGACAAACACCTCATCGCCTAGGCCGACTTTGGTCAGCTTGTAGACGCAATCGGTCACTTGGGCGATGTCGGCTGCCGCTATCGTGAAGACCTTGCGGACGACCGGAAGCAGATCAAGCTTCACTGACGCCCATACGACGATGCCCATCGTGCCTTGTGCCCCGGTGACAAGCCGCATCAGATCGGTCGCGTTGGGACCCCAGGCCGCCAGTTGCGACTGTCCGCGCGTCCATTGCTCGTCGAGCGACAACGGGCCGTTGCCCGCTTCGCCGGTGAAGGCGACCTCCCCCGTGCCCCAAACCACACCGCAGTTGCGCAGCGGTTCGGGGAGCGAATAGTTCAACCGCGGGATCAGCGTCGGCTGCCGCTCGAGCAGGCTCGCCACCACCGACTTGTTGGCGCGCGGCTGCAGCGGGTGCGAAATCTTCAAGCCCTCACCGGCCAGCGCCGGGATCAGTTCCGCGTAAGTGACGCCCGGTTCGATGACCGCAATCCGGTTTCTGCGATCGATCCGCTTGATCGCATTCATACCCGTCAGATCGACGATCACCGCCTCGGCCACACTCGGCACCGTATCGCCATACCGGTGCGGACCCTTGGAACTGACCGGTACGAGCGGCGTTTTGGTCCGCATCGCCCACTGAACGAGGGCCTGCACCTGTTCGACCGTTTCGGGTCTGGTGACATAGCGCGGCCTTAGCGGCGCGACCAAACTCGCATCTTGAGCGAAAGACTTCAGAAGTGGCGGGTCATCAAGGAAACGGTCCTCGGCAATGATTGTGGTAAGTTCGGTGATATTCGCGACCACAGCTCACCTCCAAAGCGCCGACTTCTGGTTGAAATTCAAACGGCGCCGCCAATACGACAGGCAGGCAATCACGCCAATAGCCATTTGAAAACTGTGGAAATTCCCATAATAGAATCGCAAATCCCGATGCCACGGTCATGCCGGGACGCCGGAGAAAAAAAGAACAGGGAGGCCCCAAATGCCCAACGCGACTCCGCCAAGACCGAAAATCTCCTTGCCGCGTCTGTCGATGAGAAAAATCGCCTGCTTCGTGGCCACCGCGGACGCCGGCACGGTGAGTGCCGCAGCCAAACAATTGTCGATGTCACAAGCACGCCTGTCCGAAACCCTGATCGACCTCGAACGTGATATCGGCATGGATCTGTTCGTACGCCACAAGGCCCGCGGCGTAACATTGACGCATTCAGGGCAACAATTGCTGGCGGAGGCGAGGGACCTGATCCGCCACGCCGAGGCGTTCGAATCGTTGGCGCGCCAGCCGAACGCGGACCTCACCGGCAGCATCGCCATCGGCAGCTTCCCCACGCTGCTGCCCTTCGTCGGACCGCCACTGGTCGCCGGGTTCCATTCGCTGCACCCCGGCATCGATCTGCATTTCGTCGAAAACTCGCAGACGGAACTGGAACGGGCGCTGCTCGAAGGTTCGATCGAGGTGGCGATACTCTATGATGCGGATCTCACATCCGGCATCGATAAACGGATCTTATTCGAATCGACGCCTTACGTGCTGTTATCGAAAGACCACCATCTTGCGCAGTCCGCCGACCCGATCGCATTGGCCGAACTTGCCGAAGAGCCGCTAATCCTGATGGAAGCAATGCCGGGAAAGCCGGACTTCGTGTTTTCGTATGCCGGCGTTACGCCGCGACCGATCCACCGGACGACGAACTTCGAACTGGTCCGCTCGCTGGTGGCCCGGAATGTCGGTTACGCCGTTCTGGTGCAAAGACCGGTGACGAACGTGACCTATGAAGGATTGCCACTCGTCATGCGGCCGCTTGCCGATAAGATACCGCCTCTCCGCGTGATCCTGGCATGGTCGACCGCCGTCCACCTGCATCAACGCGTGCAGGCTTTGCTGAATTACGGTGAGAAGCTGTTTTCGCGCACTCTTCCCTATCCGGAGGGAGAGAAATGATCGAGCTTTATGACCGAAAATCGGATTCCACTTTTCGGTGAAGCGCTCTAGAGTCAGAATAGGCTAAGACTGCCACCGTTCTTGTCGATGCTCTCCATCAAATCCAGCGTCGCCGCATCGAGCACCGGGCGCGAATGGCTGACGTCGCCGATTTCCAGCACCGCTTTGCTCGTCGGATCCATCGCCGGCCATTTCGCCAGATCTGCGCCGTTGGGATCAAAGGTTTTCACGAAGTTGACCCAATATGACGAGATCGTTGCCGAAATCTTGCGGTCCTGGGCCGTGAACGGCCGTTCGGGCGAGGCATCGAGCGTCTGAAAAACGTAAGGAATCTCCGACGAATGGAACGCGCCGTACCGCGCCGCATTCGGCCCCGGCTCCGGATGCGAGTAGTAATAGACGAAGACCCGATGTCGCGACGTTTTGAGCCGCGTCAACACCCAATGATAGGTCGCCGCCTGTCCGCGGTCACGACTGAACCTGGTAACACCGTCGCTGCAGTTGGTGGTTTTGCCGAGATACGCTTCGCTGGCGGCTCCGGCTGCCTTTCCCGCCGCCATCGCGATCATTCCGGCACACTCGGCTGGCGTCATCGTGTTGTACTTCGGGTTAAGGCCACGCATCTCATCGGCAGTCTGCCCGGTCAGAAGCGGCGTATCGTTATACTCGCCTTTGGCAAACAGCTTCGAAAGCGTATCGGGAAAAATCCAACCATCCAAATTGGGCACGAAGCGCAAGCCAAATCCCGGCGCCATCGGCAATCTGGTGTTCAATATCGCTTCGGCGGACAGTGCGCGAAGATCCTTCAACGAGGTCGCGCCAGCCGATTTGGCAAAATCGGTTCCGGTCTTTTCCGCGGCGCTGAGGCTCAACAGGTCGCCAGCAAGAGCAACGCCGCTCTGGGCGATAGCCCCCGAAAAAAGCCCCTTCGCCAGCGGCGTCGCCATCAGATCGACAACCGCCATGGCGCCCGCCGATTGACCGGCAATGATGACATGATCGGGATCGCCGCCAAACGCGGTGATATTCTCTTTGACCCAGCGCAGCGCCGCGATCTGGTCAAGCAGACCGTAATTTCCCGACACATGCTGTGGCGTTTCTGCCGACAGCTCCGGATGGGCCAGGAAGCCGAACGGGCCGAGGCGGTAATTGATACTCACCACGATAATGCCCTTGGCCGCAAGCTTGGTGCCATCGTAGATCGGAACCGAAGACGCGCCGGACGTGAAGGCGCCGCCGTGAATCCAAACCATCACCGGCAGTTTCTTCTGCGCGGCCTGCTTCGGCACCCAAACATTGAGATAGAGGCAATCCTCGCTAACCGGCCCCTTGATCACGTATTCGTGTGTCCATGGCTCCGAGCCGTTCGGATCGAACGTCTGCATGCAGCTTGCCGAATAGCTGGTTGCCTGGCGCACACCTTTCCAGGGCGTGGCCGCCACCGGCGCCCGCCATCGCAAATCTCCCACCGGCGGCGCCGCGAAAGGAATGCCCAGGAAGGCGTTGACTACTCCTACGTCCCGCCCTTCCAACTGCCCATCACTCACACGCGCCTGAGGCGCCGCGGCCGCGACATTCAATCCGAACAAAATCGTGGTGATCGCCCATACGAACTTTTTCACTCTCGCATACCCCTGTTTTTTTTCGGAACGGTAACCGAGCGCAACTGTCGCGATAATGCTCGCTTACGACGAGCAACACAGACAAACCGGTGGCCGGACGAAAGCCCGGCCACCGTGCGGATTACTAGAAGTCTTTTGTCAATTGCAGAGTAATAACGCGCCCTATAGCGGAGTACTTCGACGGATCGTAAGAGCTGTCGTACGTCGTCAAAATGACCGGAGGATTCTGGTCGAACGCATTCTGCGCGTTGATCGACAAGGTCGTACCGCTAAACCCTTTCCATCCCAGTTCCTCTTTGAAGCGGTAGCTGAATCCGAGATCGAGAGTGGTGTATGATGGCGTCTTGGTGCGAAGCGTGTCGTAGAGTTTGGCGTCGTTGATGCCCGGGCCGACGTAGTTCACGAACACGTTGACCGACACCTGATCCATCATCCAGTTGACGCCCATCCGCCCGCGCCAACGCACCGGCTTGTACATGCCGCCGATCTGCTCGCTGAAGTCGGCACCGCTAACGGTCTGGACTTTGTTGTCGAGCAGGGTTGTGGCGTAGAGGTTGAACAGGAACATGCCGTAATTGTCGGTCGGCAAAGTGTACCGGATATTGGCATCGAGGCCACGCTGACGCTGCGCGGCGACATTCGCCGTGCGGCCATCTAGAACGACGTTCACACTGCAGACATAGCTGGAATCGAGCGAGCCGTAGATCGCAGGGACCGATTTCGCCCAATACTGCAGATCAGATCCCCAGGTGCTGCTGTCCGTTCCACTGCAGCCGGACGGCGTGCTGATCTTGTGGATGTAGGCGGCGTAGGTCGCATAGTTCTGCGCGCTCGACAGCATCGTGAACGAGTAGTTGGCCATGGAATCAATTTTGTTGCTGTAGGCAATGCTGTAATAGGTCAGCCCAAGATCGAATCCACGCAACCAGCTCGGCTTGTAGTCGAAGCCGAGGGACCAGTTCTCGGAGGTCTCCGGTTTGACATTTGCGTTGTTGCCGGTGATCCACAGAACCGTCGGATCGTCTAGGCTCGAATCGCCGGTGCCGTTGGTAAACGTGCCCCAGCTGGCCGGGAAGATCATGTGGAACGACTGCACGTAGGGGTTTTTGTCGGTCAGAGTTGGCGCACGGAACGACGTGCCCCAGGATCCGCGGAACTGCAGATCGTCATTCACTTCCCAGGTTGCTCCGACCTTCGGGTTGGTGGTGTCACCGACATCGGAATAGGAATCGTAACGAACTGCCGCGTCAACATTGAAACTCTTGATCAGCGGAAGTTTCATGTCTTCGCCGATGAGCGGCACATACAACTCGACGAAGGCGGACTCGATCGAACGGTTGAGACCAGAAACCGAATCCCAAGCAAACTGGTTGATCTCGGTGCGGGTGGGCGAATATTCCGACTCCTCACCATGCGTGCGATTGGCGCCGTTACGCAGGTGCTCGGTGTTGTAGGAGTACTCTCCGCCGACGGCCGCCTTCACCGTGCCGCCGGGAAGGTCGAACAGCGGGCCGTCAAACTTCGTGACGAAGTCATTGACCATATTGCGGGCGAACTGCACGTTGTCGCCTGTGATCTGCTTCATGACCGAAGACGTCAATACATCGCCATCGTAAGGGTTGATCGTTCCCGCCGTGGCCAGTGCGTTGAACGCCCCGGTATCCACATTGGTGCCGAACTGGCAATAGCCGCACGAAACATCCAGACCCCAGATGAAGTACCCGGTGCTATTCCAATCGTGAGGTAACTTCGCGTTGTAGCCGATGGTTTGCGTAAAGGTTTCGTTGGTCGAGGTTGTCGTTGCCGGACCGAAATTGATCGCTAGATACTGGGCCACCGTCGTTCCGCTGCCGATCGTAGATGGCAGCAGTCCCGCAACAGACCAAGGCGTGGTCGTTGTGGGATAACGCAAAAATCCCGCAATATCGACTGCCGTGTATGTATTATAGGATTCAAAACTGACCGGATTTGTCGACGTTTCCGTCGTCGAAATGGTTCGGCGGTTGGTGTAGTACCCTTCGTAGAACATGTTCAGCCACGGGAAGATGTCCTGGTTGAACTGTGCGACCACCTGGTGGCGCGACATCCGTCCGAGATAATCGCTGTAATCCGACGTGTCGATGATCGACATGTCGTCCTTGTCGGTCTGCAGCGTCAATTGCGACAACGTCGGAACCGACGAGCCGGTAACGCCGGAAGCGACCTTATAGTAGGAGTAGCTGGTGCCGTTCTGGGCGATCAGGTACACCGTGCCGTATTTCGGGGTCATACTGGTGCCCGATACCCGGTTGTCCTCGCCGCCGTACGCTCTCAAGTCCTGCCGCAGGAAGGGTTGCGAACCGGACTTCATGCTGGTGCGCTGATCGTAATCGTAGCTGAGGATAAAATTGCCTTTGCCGAGCGCGCCAATCGAATTCCAGGAAAGGCCACCGGTCGCCGTTGCGCCCCATTCCGAATAACCGTGATTGGAGGAGTAACGCGATGAGGCCTGCAGTCCTTCAAGATCGCGGCGGGTGACATAATTGACCACGCCGCCAACCGCATCCGAGCCGTAGATCGCCGATGCGCCATCAACCAAAACTTCAATTCGCTCGAGCATTGCGAGCGGCACCTGGCTGGCCTCGGTGAACGTCGTAGCGGTTCCGGTCGGCGCCGTACGACGGCCGTTGACCAACACGAGCGTTGCGCCTGAACCGAGGCCACGTAGGTTGATGGACGTACCCTGGGTGGGGTTACCGCCGGTATTCTGTGTACCGCCCTCGCGACCGAGGCTTTCCGTTGTCTGAACCTGAGGCAGCGTACGGGTGATGTCCGTCACACTGGTCAGACCCGTCGCGGTGAGTTTTTCACGATCCAGAACGATCGACTCCGTCCCAACCGGGGCCACGTCGGCGATGTTGGTCCCGACGGCCGTTCCCGTCACAACAACGGTCTCAAGCTCCGAGTTGTCTTGCGCGAGAGCCTGCCCGCCAAACGCACAACAAGCCGCCGCCAATGCGGTGACCGATGTCGACCTCAAAAAGAAGCCGAACTTATTTTTTAAAGTCATTATTCCCTTCCCTCCATATATCGAGCTGAGCTCTGTCGTTGTCTGACGCCGCTTTGTGAACCTGGCATTCCGCAGGCTGTTTTTTTTCGCGACGAAGCGTTTCCTTACGAGTCTCCTGGCGGCTTGTGCCGCAGTGCAGCCCACACTATATGAGCAAGACACCGTTGTCTCATTAGCGCGATTTCGGTATGCTGACCAGGAATTCGTGGAGAAGAGGTCGAATTCGCGTCCTTAGTGAGGCAACAATGTCATAGATAATCGGAAATCCGGATCAATAGATCGCACTTACGAACCGGCGCAACCCGACAGGTAGCGCTACCAGATTGTTGGTTGTCGCAAACCATCATTGTTGAGACCAAGTTCAATTCCCAGCACAGGAACCGCGAATTGGATCGGCCTTCGCGCGTGATTTTTCTTTCGTCTTTGTTGGATGCATCGCATCCGCTGGTGCAGCTTGCCACAATGCTGGATTGGGAACGCGTCATTGGCCGCTTTGATGCCGCCCACAAGCGCACATTTGGCGCGGCAGAGTTGCCGTGCCGCGTATTTGTAGGATTGATGCTGCTGCGTGAACTCTACGACCTCAGCGAAGAACAGTTGTATCACCAGTGGCCAGAAAATCCATATTTTCAATTTTTTTGCGGGTTTAATGAATTGCAGCATGGGGCGCCGTTCGATCCCATCCTGATGCGCCTCTCACCCAGGATTGCCAGTGCCGATCTGAGAAGAATTATCGAAGAATCGGATAAAGTAAGGTCCCTTAATACGCCAGCATCCGTCAGCGATTTGGGCCTAGCACATCGAAGATCACGACTGAAACACGCGTCGCAAAAACAGAAACATGCAAACATATACGACGTGGCACGCCAAGCCGGTGTTTCCATAAAGACGGTATCGTTTGTGTTGAACAAGCACCGCAGTGTTAGCGCGCGAACGCGTGCCGCCGTGAACGAAGCGATTGAAACATTGAACTACAAACCCAACTTGGTTGCGCGCAGCTTGGCGCGCAAAAAGTCATAGGCCAAGGATCGGCTTATCTTGATCCGGACGCCAAGAATCGAAATGCGCCCTCTATGCGCTCAACGGCGGATAGTGACCTGAGCCCCGAAGCTCATCCATTGTCTCGAGCCGCGCTCCACACTGCCGTCGCCTGAGGACTCACTCCGCAGCGGAATTATTGGCCCCGCGGCACGTTCGTGCCACGGCGATTGCGCTCCGGTTGCTTCCCCAGTGCTTCCCCAGGTCAGACAGCAAAAAGGGCGCTGACGGCGCCCTTGTGCAAGTATTTGATTTCTTTGTTCCATTTGGAGCGGGCGAGGCGAATCGAACGCCCGACCCTAACCTTGGCAAAGGTATCGTGTGACTATCCGGCAACATGCCAGAGCATCTTATTGTACTATAACTCATTGAGTTTGCTTGTATTTATTATCGGTTATTCGTACATTGTGTCCTACGCTATCCGCGAATTTCCGTTCACGGTGGTAGACCGGTGGTAGACTGAACAACCCTAACTGATGACCCTAACCGACCGTTTCTGATGGTCCACTTTGCGACCCTAACCCATGACCAAACACGACAGCGTTCTTCTGACAAAAACCTGTGTCACCAACGCCAAACCGGGCGCCGAGCGACTTTACATATGGGACCGCGATCTTCCGGGCTTTGGCCTTCGGGTCGAGCCCACCGGCGTCAAGAGCTTCGTCGTTAAGTATCGCGCCGATGGTGGCGGCCGCTCGGCGCCGCAGCGGATGATGACCATCGGGCGCTTTGGACCTCTGACCGCCGAACTCGCCCGGCGCCAAGCCAAGACCATACTCGGAGGTGCCGTGGCTGGCACAGACCGGGCGGCCGAACTCCAGGCCAAGCGCCGTGAACTCAAAATGGCGGCCTTGATTGACCTTTACGAGAAGGAGGGCTGCTTCATTCAGCGCGGCACACGCCAGGGCGATCCGATGAAGCCACGGACCAAGAAGAACACGCTGGCGCGGCTACGCAATCACGTCGTGCCGCTTCTCGGTAACAAGCGCGTTACGGAAATCAACGCCGGCGACATCGAACGCTTTTTTCAAGATGTCGCCACCGGCAAGACAAAAATGGACGAAAAGCGTGGTCCGCGCACGCGCATTATTGTACGCGGTGGCGCTGGCGGAGCACGCAAGGTACTTCAGGACCTCTCCGCAGTGTTCAGCTTCGCCAAACGCAGAAGGCTGGTCGATGACAATCCTTGCCAGACTGCAGCCGTCCGCCGTACCGCCAATCAGAGAACCCGCGCTTTGTCCCTTGATGAACTAAAACGCCTCGGTGGAGCGTTGGATGAGCTTGAACAGGAAGGCGCCAACAAAAAAGCCCTCAATATAGCCCGCCTCTGGGCCTTGACCGGTTGCCGTCATATGGAGGTCGCCACACTCAAATGGTCCGAGGTCAATCTCGAAGAGGGCCTTCTAGAACTCGATGACAGCAAAACTGGACGCTCTGTCCGTCCCCTCGGCATCGCCGCGCAGACGCTGCTCGCAGAATTGGCAAAAGCCAAAGATCCGCGCTCGTCATACGTATTTCCAGCAGAACGGGGCAATGGGTATTTTCAGGGAACAAAGAGATACTGGGTGCGGGCCATCAAAAAGGCCGAACTGCACGGTGTGACTCCACACACGCTTCGTCACACGATGGGCTCAACAGCGACTTCAACCGGCGAACCGCTTGCATTGACCGGCGCAATCTTGGGACATGCCAATCCTCGCTCGACGGCCATCTATGCTCACGTCCAACGTGATCCGTCCAAACGCGCTGCAAACCGCGTAAGTAAGAAAATCGCAGCTGCTCTGATTGGTGATAATTCGACCAATGAGAATAAACACAGCAAGAAAAAGATGGTTCCATCGGACCAAAACACTGACGAATTGGTGCGAGCCTTGCAGCAATGCCTCGCAGCTGGTGGGCCTGCAGCGGAGAAGATTCATCGAGCATTATCCGATCACAAATTCTAGATCACGCTGCAAACAGTTTGCTGCCCATTGATGGAGTGGGCGGTGTCATCGTACTGGACACAGTTGGATAAGGGGCTGAGTTGATTCAGAAAAGCGATTCTTCATCGCCAAACGAAGGATCGCGTACTGCAGAATTTCTTCTCAGCCGCTTTATCCGAGACGGTAACAAGCCATATCCGGCTGTTGGCGGCAAGGCAGCAGGCCCAGGGCTGCTAGATGGGCCTCATAGATTTATCCAGATCGCACCGCCCAGTTCAGCTTTCTCAGGCCGTGCAGGCGGAAACGGACGACCGGATTGGACACGACAATGCTCCGATTGTTCTAACCGACGCGGGCGGTCAGGAGATCAGTCGCTTCAAATCATTCTTGTCGAGTTGCGATACTACACCAAAGCGCGCGCGCAGACGTTTGGCCGACGCCCCTATCCCGCGGTCGTGAAGATACCAAACAGCCGCCTCAAGCACAGTGGCTGCGCCTGTCATCGCGCGAATATTTAGCGATCTCAAGCTGGGTTATGGGGACGCTTGCCACCCCGATCCGGCCAAGCCCACGGCGCAAACGGGCACAGAAGACCACCTGAAAAGCCTCAGTCCGTACTGTGCACTTTTTCCAACCCATTTGTTATATATCGATACGACGTGGCGACCGTCCGGCTCTGCATCAGGGCTCGAAATCAAGAGCGGGAACAGGGTTGACAAAAGCGCCCAGTTGGGGCCGGCGGTTCTGAATTACTTCACCCGCCTGCGCCGTTGTGAAATCGGCCGTCACCATCATTTGGTTGGTCCGCATGCTCCGCTTTACGGCTAGGCAGATAGACGATGTTTGACGCGATCGGCGGCGGGTTGCTGGCGGCATAGATCTTCTTCAGCCACGGCGCAGCATGCCCTCGCAAGACGACTTGCAGGCGGCGCAATACATCCTGGATCAAGCACGTTTGGCCGCTGATCACCACCGGATTGACGTTGGCGCCGACCAGACGTGCGGTGCTCGGCTCCTCGAAATAGCGCATGCAGAGAATGGCGCACTCGCTTACCGCCGCCACCCGGCCGTCGATGGCCGCCATGTCGCCGTCCGCCCAGCCGTCATCGACCGGGACCGCCTGCAGGCATTCGGAGCGCTGGGCATCGACGTCGTAGATCAAGAAGAAATTGGCGTCGTGAAACCCGGCGTTGACCGAGCGCAAATCGTGGGTCGCAAATCCAACCTTCATAGCCACTCCACAAAATCTTCGAGTTTGTCTTGCGGCGGCGGTTCTTTGGGGCCCGACTGCGGCGTTCCGAGGTAGAGGAACCCGACAATCCGGTCGTTTGCCGCAAGCCCGAGGCTTTCCTGCAAGGTTCGATCATACATCAGCCATCCCGAGCGCCAGATGCCGCCATAGCCCTGCGCCACCGCTGCCATCTGCATTGCCATCACGGCGCATCCGGCCGAAAGCTGCTGCTCGTAGAGATTGACGATGTCGGAGTGACGGGCTTTGGCCACCACGACGATCACCATCGGTGCCCGATGCGGCATCGACTTGGCACGATTGATCACCGAATCCGGCTTGCCAGACATCCGCGCAGCATTGGCGAACAGGGCGCCGAGCCGGTCGAGCCCCTCCCCAGCGGCGATGATGAATCGATAGGGTCGCAGATATTGGAAATCTGGAACCCGCAAGCCGGCACGCAAGATGTTCTCCAGTACGGTACCGACCGGTCCAGGGGCCCCGAGGTCTACCGATGAGCGGCGCTCTTTGAGAAGGGTTAGCGCATCCATCACACGCAGCCCCAATCGAGCGGCGACTCGATGCGTTCGCCGCCGCGCAAGCGATGACGCAAGGCGCCTAGCGCGTAATCATAGCGTTGCAGGACCGCAAGGTTGCGGATTTCGGCGAACGAGGTCTCGATCACGTCGGTCACGGCGCCGTTCTTAATCACCAACCGTTTCTTACCTGCCAGCGCCAGGATGGGATCATGGGTCGAGATCAGCACGATCTTCTCGTTGGCGATCAACAGATCGAGCGAGCGCTTGCGGTCAATGCCAGCGTTTTCGATTTCGTCGATGAGAACGATCGGTGACGCCGACAGAACGGCGGTATCGGCGATCATCAACGCCCGCGACTGGCCGCCCGAGAGCTGCGCCAACGCCATACCGGCCTTGACCGGCTCGCCACAAAGCTGGTTGGCGCAGGTGATGGTCTGCCGCACAATCTGCGCCTGGTTTTCCAGGTGGCGGCAATCGGCATGCAATTCCAGAAACGCCGCAACCGTCAGATCGACCACGAAACTCATGGTCTGGGAAATCTGGGCGATCATCTTGCGGCCGGTGGCATATCGCCAGGTGAGCGGCGGTACGGCGCCGTTGATCAGAATGCGGCGGCCGGAAGGCGTGTCGCCTTGGGCCAAGCATTCGATGTCGGCCAGAAGACAGCTTTTGCCGGAACCAGTTGGCCCAACCAGACACAACACATCGCCGGGTTCGACTTTGAGATCGAGTTTTTCCGGGTTCCCCGTCTTGTCGCGGCCACCAAGAATCGTCAGCGAGCGGACGACCGTCTCGGTATCCGGTTTCGGCTGCGGCGTCGTTACAGCAATGTTCATGCCGGCACCTTGAAATCCATCTTGCGGACGTTGCCGCGCTGATGCTCGCGCCCGATCGCCGTCTCGCCGATGCAATAAGGACAGACCGCCGACGGCATCGGAAAGCGCAAGCGGCGGCCTTCCAGACTTTCAACCTCTGGCGCCTCGCCGAAGTAGTGGCTGAGTTCGAAGGCGCCCTGCCCCGTGATGCCGTTGAAGAACAAGATGGCCGCCCGCGGATTGGCGAGAGCGACATTGTAGGCAAACACTTCACGTTCGGCTTGCGAGACGATGTCGCCCTTGGTCACCACCACCACATCGGCGAGTTTCAGCATCGGCCCGATCTTCCGCGGCGTATGGATACCGGAAAGATTGTCCACCACACAGACCGCCAGCACGCCCGCGATGTGCGGTGCGCAACGATTGCAAAGGCCGGCACTTTCCACCACCAGCGTATCGAGCCCGGCGGCGGCGCCCCATTGCAGACAATCGTCGATGTTGGAAATGAAGAAATGGTCGGGACAGACGGACCCGGAAAGACCAACCACAACCGGCAGCCCGGCCCCTTCGTAGCGCGCGGCATCGCTGCTGGACAGCGCATCGAACTTGACGATACCGATGCGGGTTCCACTCGCCGCCAACGTTGCTGCCGTTTTGAGAATAACGGAGGTCTTACCTACCGACGGGGGACCGGCGACCGTGACTACGCGCATGGCCGGCCGCCCCTCGCAAACGGTTCGCTGGCGCGCACCAGGGCGCGGATGCGCTTGACGTCGCCCGGCAATGACGGATGACGGACATAATCCCAGCCGAGCCAAGCGAGCTTCGCATCCGGCGGCAAGGTGGCGCGGCGCGCTGCCGGATAATGGTTGTGGTCGAGATAACGGGCCAGCGTGTCGCCGAAGAAGTAATCGATCAGCGGGCTGAGGCGCTGGCGCTCGGCCGCTTTGACCGTAAGCCACAAGGGATAGGCCAGCGCACCATCATCGGGCCAAACAACTTCCGTCACGACGCGGCGCGGGCACAGATCCGCGAGCGACCACGGCAGAACATAAATCCCGCCAAGCGAACGGTTGGAACCGGCGCGCCGCGGCATCTCGGCCGAATGCATAAAACCACCGATGTTGGCGAGCAGTTTTTCCAGACCGCTGCGGCCGAACAGACGTTCCATCGAAAGCAGGAAATGGACGTTATAGGTTTGCACGTGCGGTGCACCGGGCGGGCGCCAGCCGCCGAAAACGATCTGGCCGCGGTATTCCGGCTCAAGCAAATCGGACCAGCGGCGCGGCACCGGCAGACCGGTCAATTTCTGACGGTCAATCAGAAACACAAACGGCGCCACGGCAAAAACGCCGATCCAACCTTGCGGATCGGCGAGACCGGCAGCAGCAAAGGCCGGAGGCAGCACATCGGGCTGGCACGACGCGAAGGCGCCGGTTGCGACGTGCCGCTCATAGAAACTTTGATTGAAGGCGCCGCCGTCTTCGGCCGAGACCAGCATATTGGGAAAGGCTTCGAACTGGCGGATGAAGCGCAGGCGCTTCAGCGGACCGATGCCGCCTTGCCCCATCGGAAAACAGCACTTCAGCCCCTCGCCGCGTTGGGCGGCCTGGCATGAGACGACATCGGCGACGCCATCGCGGACCCGCTGGCGCACCGGCACCGGCACATGGCCGAGGAAATCCCAGCCGCGCGGGCTCTCGGCACCGGGCGACAGCGGCAGTTCCTCGGCGAGCGCCAAATCGTCGGCCCAGCGGATCAGCGGCGAGGTCATGAACCCCTCCCCTGGCGTTTCAGGCTGTATTCGATAACGTGACCGAGCACGTCTTCCTGCGAAAGGCCGAAGCGCGAGGCGGCCAGACAAATCGCGCCACTGCGCCCGATATGGCAGCAGATGTTGAATTCGAGGAAAGTTCGCTTGCCGGTGTCGGGATCGAAGCGATAGTCCATACGGAAATAGTCCATCGGCCCGGCCGCCTGCCACAACGCGCGAACGTCGGCCGCCAGCAGGCTTTCCGTCTTGCCGACATCGATCAGGCCGTAGCCGAGCGGATCGTCGCGCTTCAAATCCTCGGTGATGATGCCGCCCGTTTTGTCGGAATTGGGCCGCACCACGCCCAGCATCACCGGACCGCCCAGCGCCGGCACGGTAATGTCGATGCCGGGTGCGTAACGCTCGATCAGCACTTGCATGCCGCGATCAAGCAGCCGCTCGGCCACGCGGCGGGCGCCAGGCCAATCATCCTGGATGGAATCCGCCGAAATACCTTCCGACGCCGCGCCGAAGCGGTTCTTGATGAAATAGGGACCGGTAAATGCCGGCGCGGCCGCCAGCGCCTCGCGCGTGCCATAGACCGCACCATCCGAAACCGGAATACCCACCGCGCGGGCCGCCAGCTTGGCATACCATTTGTCTTCGGCCAGCGCCCGCGTGTTGGCCGGGGCGCCGATGATCGGCAGATGGAGGTAGGACGCCAGCGACGGTACGAGCACTTCGGGATTGGCAAAAGGCATCCGGTTCATCAGCGAGAAGACGATGTCGATATCACGGTCGCCGGAGAGCAGTGCCAGCGGGTGGCTGGCAGTTGAAACCCGGTAGCCGAGATTGGTCAGTGACGTGTAGACGCGGTGATAATATTGCGGATAGCCGCCATCGCCTGGATACGCCTTGCAGAGATAGGCCGGCGCGTCGGGCGCGTGACGTGCCAGGAACAAGATATGTGCCTTGGCGCCTTGCGGCGGACGAAGCAACCAATCAGACGCGGATAAATGTTGTGTGACCATCTCAGCCTTATTGCCTAGCAAATGGCGCGCCAACTTTACGCGGCTTTCGCGGCTTCGCCACGTCGCAGATTTCGTACCGATTGGTAAGTTCGCGCCATCCGGTTTGTTCGCAAGCGTGCACACTGCGCACCGCTACAGCCGATTTCGCTTTGGCCCGCCTTTTGCTGCAGGACTTGCATGCAGACGGCTACTTCCGCGCTCGCTTATTTCGAGGCTCCGGCCTTTGCTGACGGATTGAGCGAGATGAACACTCCGGCGCCGCGTATCCGGCCCGGCGTCGTGGTGCATCACTCGGCGGCAACGGTCGACAATCTTCTGGAGCAATTTGCCGTTACCTTGAAAGCCCGCGGCTTTTCGGTGGTGGGATACACCCAGCGCTCTGCCCGAGGCTGCAACGGTTCCGGCCACGGCTGTGAAAACAATCGCGAATATTTCGACCTCGCCACCAATCGCACGATCTCGGTCGAGCGCACCGCGGCCCGTTCGTATTTGCAGCAGGCGATGCGGCGGAAAGCCGATCTGCTGGTGGTCAGCCGCTTTGCCGGTTACCTCGCCGATAACGATGCACCTGCCATTGCCGGCAAGGACAGCCTGCCGCTCCTAACCTCCATCGCCGGGCAGTGCATTCAGAAGTGGTTCGATTACGCCCATTACCAAGGATCGATGCTGACGCCGGACTTGAAAGCGCTATGGACCTGGTGGGGCACCGAGCAGCTTTATCGCGACCTGGCGCTGGGCGTACCCGCCGATGAGGTGCACCGGATCGTCTGTGGCAACCGCTGGATCATGGTGGAAGGCCCGCACGGCACCGGGCTGACCAATCTGCCGTGTTCACTCAAGGCGATGCTGCCGAAGCTGCCGGACTTGGCCAAACAAAGTCTTGCCGAACTGGCGCTGCTGGCGGGGTCGTGGGATCCGCTCAAAACGGCGATCGGGCTGGCCGCCATCAACGCCCATTATAACCGCTACGATCTGGAGGGCCTTTCCGGCAATGGCGCCAAGACATTCCGAACCGGGTCAAAAAGCGTCGTGGTGATCGGCGCGTTTCCCGGCGTCAAAAATATATTGCCAGGGGCGAGCGTCATCGAAGCCGACCCACGCCCCGGCGAATATCCAACGGTTGCCATGGACGCGCTGCTTGCCGGTTGCAGCGGCGCCATCGTCAGTGCCTCCACCCTCATCAACCGCAGCCTGCCGCGGATTCTGACATTGGCGCAGGGCCGTCCGCTCGGCATCATCGGACCGGCGACACCGATGAGCGCCCGGCTGTGGGACTATGGGCCCACTTTGCTTGGGGGTTTCATCGTCCGTTCACCGTCCGCTCTGGCGCAGGCGATCCGCGCCGGTGCCGGCGCCAAGGACTTCGCCGAATTCGGGCGCTACGTGCATCTGAGCGCACCGCGGAGTTCATAACTCCTGGTCTTCTAGCGGCAACCGCGCCCCTTTGCCGTCGCACATGACGCGGCGCAACCACAACGGCGGCGAGGTGTTGAGCAGCTCCTGCAACTGACCGATGATCTCGTCGATCGAACGCTGCTGATAGCTTTTCACCGGGAACACCTTCGCCTGATGCACCCGCATGGCGGCGAGGTCGCTCATTTCCATGGTGAACAGCACCGAGCAGCCCTTCAGGGCTTCCACCCGTTCGATGGTGGGATCGACACCGGTGCCGTCATCGTCCTCCATATCCATCATCGGGCATTTGCCGTCCGCATCGGGCCCGCCGCCCGGCCCCTTTCGGGCGCCGCGCATAAACGGCACAACATCGACGAATTCCGAGCGCTCGCGGTCGACGTCGTAAACCACCATCTGCTTGGCTGCCGCGAAATTGGCATCCATGTGCAACAGGCTGTTGGTGGTGATTGCTATCCGCAAGTGCGCCGTTTCCATCTCACCTCACCAGACGTTCATCATCCACTCGCGATCCTTCTTGATCTCCATATGGGTGAAGAAGGTATTCACGATGTTTTCGGCCAGATGCACGGCGCCTTGGTAGCCCATCGTCGGGTGACGATAGAGACCGGCGCGGTCGAAGCTAGGGAATCCGACCCGCACCATCGGAATGCCGTGTTCGATGGAAACGTAACGGCCCTTGGAATGGCCGAGGATGAGATCGAGCTTGTAGGCAGGGTCTTTCACCCGCTTTTCCAGCTCCCAGAGGTCGGCGTTGCAGACCACCTCCATGTCCCAATCCACTTTTTCCTGTAGCGCCTTGAGCCGCGGATCGCGCTTGTATTTACCGTTGTCGTCGCCGAGCAGAAGGAGTTTCGGCTTCATCTCGACTTCAATACAGAACTCGGCGAGACCGATCACGAGGTCCGGATGGCCGTAAAGCGCCACCGTCTTGTCGGCGAGCCACATATGCGCCAAGTCCTGCAACGCATCGATCGCTTTGCCGCGCTCGACGACCAGACTGTCCGGGATCGGTCTTCCGGAAATGTCGCTGAGGGTTTCCAGCATCGCGTCGGTGTTGGCGATACCGTAGGGCGTGTTGATGTTATGCGCCGGGACTTCAAACTCGCTTTGCAAATAGGTCGAGGCGGAAAAACTTTCGTAACGCGATAACGACAGCGATCCGAAAGCGCCGGAAGCGCGCTGGATGTCCTCCACCGTGGTGCGGCCGTGAGTGTGGATCGACTTATCCGGCATGATCGGCGAGTCGAAGTCCGAGGTGTCGAAGAAATAGGTCGCGTCGATTCCTATCGCGGAAACGTAGTGCTTCAAGAGATCGAGATCGCCCGGATTGACCCAGCCGGGAAACACATTGAGCTTGCCAGAGGGCGCCACTTTGGCGTTACACATCGACTTGATGACCGATTGCAGACACGTCGCATAACCGCCGACCTGGCTCGATTTGAAACTCGGCGTGTGCACCGGCACCAAATAGATCTTGCGGTCCGGAAACTCCTCTTTCAGTGCCTTGTTGCAGAGGTTGATCGAGCCTTCGATGTCGTCGCCGATCACCTCGGTCGAGCACGTGGTGATGACCGGGATGACGCGCAGATTGGGATACCGCCGCGCCAGAGTCATCACGCCCTCTTCCAGGCGCTTCCTGCCGCCGAACACCGCCGAATCCTCATGCAGCGAGGTCGACGCGAGATCGAAGTTCTCCTTGTAGTGCTGCGCCAGCAACAGGCGCACGAACATCACGCAGCCCTGGCCGCCATGCACCAGCGGGATGCTGTCTTTGATGCCGATACCGGCAAACTGGGCGCCTGCCGGCTGACAATCGAAGATCGGATTGATGAGCCCGGTGCGTTTGCGGGTGGAAATTTCGCAGCCCATGATATCGTCGTCCTTTCCGGGACCGGTTGGTGGGTCAGTAGGCCTGCCAGGTCAGTTCGCCATTTTTGGCGCTCTTGACCGCCAGGTCGAGCAGTTCGTCCTTGAGTTCGTCCATCAGGCCGCTAATGGCCTCTGGCGATTCCTCGAGAATCCACGACTGATGGGACTTGATGCCCACGACCAGTTCGACCGCGTCGGCGAAGCATTGCTTTTCGATCGGCGTTTCGATCTTGGGCCTGGTGCCGGTGAGAAGTTCGCCGGCCATGCGCGTGATGGCGTTGATGTTGGTCTCGCGGTCCCGGGCGCGGGAGAAAAACTGCCACAGGCAGCGCTCCTGAACGTAAAGGAACAGCTCCCTCACCTTTTCGTTCTGTGTCTTGATCATTCTGCTGCCTCCAGCACGGCGCTGCGGCGAGGCGCGCGAATATCCTTCGCGGCTAACCCAAGCAGCGGGTTGCGCGTCGCGTTATAGAAATCGCGCGCCAAATTGACGAAGCCTTCAAAGCCCATATAGGGCCCGTTGTGGTAACCGTGACCGTTGATGTAGGGGATGTGCAGTTTCTTCACGAGGTCGCCGACGCGCGGGCCGGTGAAGATGACGTCCGGCTTAGTGCGCGCCAGCACTTCGTAGAACTCAAGCTCGTTGGCGTCGTCAATGTAGAACGTACCGGCGCGGCCGCGGGCGATAATCTTCTCGAAGTCCTCCTGATGGCCGAACTTGGACGACATCGCCACAACATTGATGCCGAGATCGTCTTCCACCGCCTTGGTCCAGTGCCACAGGCGCGGGCCGCCGGTCCACACTGCCATTTTCTTGCCGGCGAGCCGTTCCTTGTACCAGTTGAGCTTGCCTTCCCATTTGGCATATTCCTCGGCGATCAGCGCTTCTCCCCGTTCTTCAATGCCGAAGAACGTGCAGATCTTGCGGATCGCCTCCGCCATGTAGTTGAAGCCCCAGGTATCGACGTCGAGGCGTGGAATGCCATAGCGCTTCATCAATTCGTTGGCGATATAGCCGGCGGACCGGGCGCAGTTCACGACGTTGAGCTTGGCGCGGTGCATGGCCCGGCAGTCGTCGTATTTGGCATTGCCGGTGAAGTGGGCGATGACTTGGATACCGAGCTTGTCCCAGTACTGCTGGAGCATGAAGGTGTCGCCCTGGATATTATAATCACCGATGACGTTGATGGTGTACTCGCTCGTGATTTCCGGCTCGACCTGCCCCACCTTGTCGTTGACCCAACCGATGTTCAGCACATGGTGGCCCTTGGACTGCGATACGCCGGCAAAGCCGGGGCATTCGACGGTGAAGATGTCGACGTCGGCGCGCTCCTGCGTAACCCTCTTTACGGTGGACTTGATGTCGTCGCCGATCAGCGCGGTCGGACAGGTCGTGTAGACGATCATCCGCTTGATGTGCGGGAATTCGTTGAAAGCATCGTTCATCGCTTCATAGAGGCGCTTGTCGCCGCCGAACACGACATGGCCTTCTTTCATGTCGGATGACATGACGTATTTGAGCTGGAAGTTGTCGCCATCCGACGGATAGCGCTTGGTGTGCCAGGTATTGTAGGCACAGCCGATCGGCCCGTGGATCATCTGAATGGTGTCTTTCAAGACACCACCGATCACCAGTTTGGCGCCGCAGAACGAACAACCGCGTTCCGACAAGCTGCCCGGAATGGTCGGGGCATTGGCGACAGGCAGGTAGTCGCGGGTGTCTTCGCCTTCGACTTTCAGGTAGACGTGCTTTTCGCGCTCCGGAATGACCTTATCGCATTCCAACAAGACCAAAGGCATGCGGCGTGCTCCTCAAGAACTGTTGGTTTCCTGGTTAGCAGAAAGCGTGCCAGTACATGGCAAGCGGCGGTGCGACGCGAAACGGCCGTGCCTGGGAAGCATTCGTTCCGGAATGTACGGAATGGGAGGCAGACGTACCGCCTCGTTCATACCGGAAACGACCGGGACGTTCGGGCGCGTACATTACGCTGAAAATTGCACCGATCGGTTCAACTTGGCGCTGGCACGACCTTTGCGATTTGCAGAGGACCAAAGCGAAAGATCATTTTGGAGGTTTGCCGTGACTAGCGCGATCCGCATGGCTGTTGCCAGCACCAACGGGGCCAAAATCGACCAGCATTTCGGCCAGGCTGAAGTCTTCTATGTGTATGACGTCGGAGGTGATGGAGCCAAAGAGGTTGGGCGCCGCGTTGTAGCCGAGAATGCTCTGGCGGGCGAAGGCGTGCGCGAAACCATCATCCGGATGCTGGCCGACTGCAAATTGCTGCTGGCCGAGAAGATTGGCACCGGCCCGCGCCCCATGCTTGCCAAGGCCGGAATCGAGCCCGTCGACAAATATGCCCACAAGGAGGTTCTGACGTCGCTTGCCGATGCCTATGCCAGCCGGGCGTGCGCCGCTTAACGGCGGTAGGTGAGAACTTCGTCGCGCCGGATCGAAAAATGTCCGGCGATTTCCTTTGCCAAACCCAAGGGAATTGGCAAACCGTATGTTTGTGCAGCCTCATAGAGATCGTCGGCCGGAAGCCGGGTCAAAGCCGTTGCCGCTGCCGATGCCATGCCCGAGACCCGATCACGTAACTCTTGATCGGTCCGCTGGGCAAACCAGTCGCCGCTGAGCGTTCCCCACATATGACCGCCTTTGCCCGGCGTCATGCGGTAGCCCCTATCGAGCACCGAAAGCGCCGCCGCCAAGCCCAGATCGGTCAGGACGGCGACATAAGTCTGGTGATCTTTCATTCCGCAGCCTCCCGTTCGACCCGCTCGCCGCGCCGGAACGCCCTATAACTGATGTTGTGACGGTCCATGCGCAGTCCCAGGACGCGCCGGGTGAGGTTCAGCTCTTTCGCGGTTTCCGTCATGTTACCGCGATGGGTCTTCAGGGCTTCGACGATCATCTCGTATTCCACCGCCGCCAGCCGCGCATCGAGCCCAGCGCCGAAACCGCCACCCGCCTCGCCCGGCGTTTGCAGCGACGGCGGCAGGTTATAGCCGTGGATTACCCCGTCTTCCGACAAGATCACCGAGCGTTCGATGACGTTCTCCAACTCGCGGACATTGCCGGGCCAGGAATAGGCAAGCAGCATGTTGAGCGCCGGTGTCGAAATACAGGTTATTTCCTTGCCGATCTGCTTGCCGTACTGCGCTGCGAAATGCTCGGCCAGCAGGACCACGTCGCTGCCGCGCTCCCTGAGAGGCGGAATCGTCATCGGGAAGACATTCAGCCGATAATAGAGGTCCTCGCGAAACTGGCCCTTGTCGATCAGCTCGAGCAGGTTGCGGTTGGTCGCGGCGATAATGCGGATATCGACCTTCACCGGTTTGTTGCCGCCGACCCGCTCAAAGTTGCGTTCCTGCAAGATGCGCAAGAGCTTGGCCTGAACCGGCAGGCTGAGTTCACCTACTTCGTCCAGAAAAATGGTGCCGCCGTTAGCCTGCTCGAACCGTCCGGCCCGCGGGCCCGTCGCGCCGGTGAACGCGCCTTTTTCGTGGCCGAATAGCTCGCTTTCGACCAAGCCTTCGGGAAGCGCGGCGCAGTTGAATTTGATGAAGGGACCAGTGGAATTCGGACTGTTGTAATGGATGGCGCTGGCCACCAATTCCTTGCCGACACCGCTTTCGCCCAGGATGAGCACCGTCGCCTTGGTCGACGCCACCTTATATATAAGGTCGTAGACCGACTTCATCACCTTGGCATTGCCGATGATGTTGGACGGCTTGAACTTGGCTTTCAATTCGCCCTTGAGGCGGTTGTTCTCGTTCTCCAGCCGGACCTTTTCGACATTCTCCATCAGATAGAGGTCGACCGCCGGGGCAATCATCGCCGCGATGGTGGTGAGAAGCTGAACATCCTG
This sequence comes from Alphaproteobacteria bacterium UBA1301, assembly GCA_002307725.1. GTDB lineage: Bacteria > Pseudomonadota > Alphaproteobacteria > Micropepsales > Micropepsaceae > Rhizomicrobium. The sequence goes on from DBUB01000018.1 coordinate 115,604, forward strand.
CTTGAGCAGGCGCCGGTTGTGATAGACGCGCTCCGCCGTAATGGTGCCGAGCACCTTGCGGGCATGAATGATCGGAACGCCGAAATAGGTGAGATTGGTCGCGGCGCCGCTTTGGGCGAATTCTTCTCGATCGGTTTGGTCGGCGGCGACGCGCCGGGGCGGAATGATGGCAGCCTTGCCGGTTTCAATGACTTTGGCGGGCAGCCCCTTTTCCAAAGAATAGACGTCGGCCGCCGCTTGTTCATCCGACAGGCCGAAGCTCTCATGCACGAAATTGGTTTCGGAGCGGTAATCGAACAAGGTCATCATGCCGCGCTGGATGCGAAGGCGCTCTTGCATGACCTTGAAAATGACGGCCAGCGAGGCTACCAGATCCTCGCTTTCCATGATGATCTGGCTGATCTGGAACAGGATCGGCAGCACCCCGACCCGGCATTCGCCGGTAAAGCAGTGGGTGAAGTCCGCAACGGCTTCGTCGGCGAACTCATCGACGTCGATGACCAGCGGGTTGACGATGCCCATATTCAAAGCTCCTGGGGAAGATGGTGCAAGTTCAAGGCCAGCAAGATATGTTCGGATTTGTCGAATTTGCCGGCGCCGGCCGGCGGCTCGATCCGGCATTTTGCGCTTTTTCTTGAACCGTGGACCAGAAACTCCGCTCTTCGCCCTTAGGGCACGTATGATTTGTTCGATTCCGTACAAGAATTGGCTGTCGTCTTTCCGACACGACACTGTCGTTCATAGATGACAGTTCTTGGCCCGGTGTTTGCTAGGATATCCTCGCAACCAAAGCCGAAAGGCCCCGCCCACGCGCCATGATCTTGCCGTTTTAACCAACGAGCCGGCTTGCGCTCATAACCGCAAGACCAAGTCCGGCTGTGCCCGGCCGACCCCCGGCGCGACGCAAGGCGGCTGCTGCTATGATGGCGCGCGCAATGCGCTCTTGCCGATTGCCGACGTCGCACATCTGGTGCATGGCCCGATCGGCTGCACCGGAACCTCGTGGGATAATCGCGGCACGCGTTCCAACGGCGCCACAACTTACCGACTCGGGCTCACCACCGATCTCACCGAGATGGATGTGATCCTGGGACGCGGCGAACGAAAGCTGTTCGACGCCATCGGCGAGGCCGTTTCAAAGTTTCATCCAGCCGCAGTATTCGTTTACAGCACCTGCATTCCGGCGATGCAAGGAAGCGATTTCGAAGCCATCTGCAAAGCAGCGGAAGCCGCATTCGGCACACCGGTCATTCCGGTAGACGCCGCCGGCTTCTACGGCAACAAAAATCTGGGCAACCGCATCGCCGGCGATGCCATCTACAAATACGTGATCGGCACCCGCGAGCCCGATCCGCCGCCGCCCGGTACCGCACCCGCGGGCGGACGAACCCATGACACCAACCTGATCGGCGAATGGAATGTCGGCGGCGAATTCTGGAATGTCGCCCCGCTGTTCGACGAACTTGGCCTGCGCATTCTCTGTACCTTTTCGGGCGACGCCCGCTTTCGCGAAGTGCAAACCATGCACCGGGCCGAGGCCAATATGGTGGTGTGCTCCAAAGCCATGTTGCACGTCGCGCGGAAGCTGAAAGAGGACTACGGCACACCCTTCTTCGAAGGCAGCTTTTATGGCATGGCCGATACCTCGGCCGCCTTCCGCGGCTTGGCGCGGCTGCTCGGCGATGCCGATCTGGCGCGACGGACGGAAAGCATGATCGCCCGCGAAGAAGCGCGCGTGCGTGCCGCCATCGCACCTTATCGCGCGCGCCTGACCGGGACGCGGGCATTGATCTTCTCTGGCGGCTACAAATCCTGGTCGCTGGTTTCGGCGATGCAGGACCTCGGCGTCAACGTGGTCGCCACCGGCATCGAAAAATCGACCGAAGAGGACAAGGCCCGCATCCACGACCTCATGGGCCCGAAGGCGCGGCTGATCGCGAACAACGACCAGCTCGCGCTGATTGCGGCCTATCGCGACTACCAGGCCGACATTTTGGTGGCGGGCGACCGTTACATCTATCCGGCGTGGAAATCGCGCATTCCCCTGCTCGACGTCGATCACGTCCGCCGCATCGGCTATGCGGGCTATGACGGCATGATCGAACTGGCCAAGAATCTCGAACGCGCGGTGCATTCCCCTGTCTGGCGGCAGGTTAATGCGCCGAGCTGGTGCAGCCCTGGGCGCAAACGGAGCGGCTTATGACCGAACCCAAGGCACTCTCCGTCAACCCGCTGAAGGCAAGTCAGGCCATTGGGGCCTCTTTGGCTATCCTGGGCCTGGCGCGTGCCATGCCTCTGGAACACAGCGCCCGGGGCTGCACCTCTTTCGACAAGCTGTTTTTCATGCGCCACTTCCACGAGCCGATTGCTCTGCAGACGACGGCGATGGAAGCGCTGACAGCCGTGCTCGGCGCCGACGACAATGTGGTCCAGGCGCTCGCCACCATTTGTACCAAGAACGAGCCGGCGGTAATTGGCCTCATCACGACGGGACTGTCGGAGATGCAAGGGGCGGATATTCCGCGCACCATTGCTGCGTTCCGGACCGATTATCCCGAATTTGCCGCTGTTCCCGTGGTGCCGGTGGCAGCGGGGGACGTGCGCGGCAATCTCGAATCCGGATTCGCACTCGCGCTGGAAGCGGCTATCGCGACCTTGTTGCCACCCGCCCCGCACCTGCTGCCACAACCCGGCCAGGTCAACGTGCTCACCTCAGCGATGCTGACGCCGGGCGATATTGATGCGATCAAGCAGTGGGTGGAGGCATTCGGCCTCACGCCCATCGTACTGCCGGACATCGGCGATTCCCTCGACGGCCATCTGACCGACGATGGCTTTTCGCCGCTCAGTTACGGCGGAACCAAGCTTGACGCCATTACCGCAATGCGGCGGTCGCAAGCCACGCTGGCAGTCGGGCCTTCGGTGTTTCGCGCCGCCGAACTTCTGAAAATCAACACCGGGGTACCGGACTATCTCTTCGCCGATCTGATGAGCCTTGAAGGCTGCGATGCCTTCACCGAAGCGCTGATCGCGATTTCCGGACGCCCGGCGCCGCCGCGGATCGTACGCGAACGCGATCGCCTCCTCGACGCCATGGTCGATTGCCAGTTCCAGGTCGGCGGTGCGCGCATTGCCGTCGCCGCCGATGCTGATCTGACCGCGATGTTATCGGATTTTTTCACCGCCATGGGAGCGGAAGTCGTGGGCAAAGTGATCTCCGCGCCGCCGCGGGCGGGCCTGCGCGCACTCGATGTAGTTGTCGGAGATCTTGAGGATTTCGAAACCCTCGCCCGCGAACGTGACGCCGAAGTGCTCGTCACCAATTCGCACGGTGCCGACATCGCCCGGCGCCTGGGCGCGGCGCATTTGCGCGCCGGATTTCCGATCTACGACAGCTATGGCGCCCATCTGAAGACTTGGACCGGATATGGCGGCGCGCGGCAGACCCTGTTCGAACTCGCCAATCTGGTGGCGGCGCAGTACCAGGAAATCCGCCCTTATCGTTCGATCTATTGGCAAGGAACGCCGCGCGATCGCGAGACGCCACCATGCTGAGAATTGCGTTTGCTTCCACCGACAAGAAGACGGTGAACCTGCACTTCGGCGGAGCCGAAAGTCTCGCCATCTACGACGTCGAGCCGGGGCGCGCCGATCTGGTGGCATTTGCCAAGTTCGCCAAGGCCGAGCCGCAAGGCGACGCTCTGCGCAAGGGACTGACCGGCACGGTGCATGACAAGGTTCTGGTCAAGCTCGATTTCGTCAAGCACTGCCATGCGGTTTATGCGGCCTCGATCGGCGCTTCGTCCATCCGAAGGCTGATGGCGTTAGGGGTGCAACCGATCATTGTCGATGAGGGCCATGATATTGTCGACCTGCTCAACGAAGTGAGTCTTGGCATCGTTTATGGCGGTCTGTCGTGGATCGAGAATGCCAAAAAGCTCTCCGAAAAGTCGCCGCCGCCACCAATCGAGGCCTTGGGCGATACCTACACGCTGATCGCCGACGCTGACGAACTATGACCGACGACGAACGCCTGAAAAACATCACCGACACGCTCGCGGCGGCGCGCCCCGCGATACAGGCCGATGGCGGCGATATCGAGTTCGTTACGTTCGATAACGACCGCGTGCGGGTGCGGCTGAGCGGGCGCTGTCTCGGCTGTGCTCTGGCGATGCAAACGCTAGGCGGCATCCGGCGGCAATTGCTGCCACTACTCGACCGGCCTGTGCTGGTGGTGCCTTACGAGGATTGAGCGCAACCGAAACTGTGCATCTCAACACCATAAAGACGGCGGATGGTGGCCGGAACAATGACATTTTCCGGCGGCCCGTCATCGGCGATCTGCCCTGCAACCAAGGTGGTGACGCGAGTGGCGATCATCGCCGCATGATCTGGCTGATGCGTCGTCATCAAGATGCCATAGCCCTGGTCCTTCAGGCTGCGTAGGCGATCCATCAATTCCATCTGATGACCATAATCGAGGCCGGTGAAAGGCTCGTCCATCACCAACAGCCGCGCGCCTTGTGCCAAGGCCCGGCCGATCATGACGAGTTGACGTTCGCCGGCGGAAAGCTGCGTGTAACGGCGGTCGGCCAACGGTGCGATGTCAAGACTGGCCATCACCTCCTCTACCGCATCGCGGTCGCTACGCGAGGTCTGACCGAACAGACCGGTGGACGGCAGGCGGCCCATGCCCACCACCTCGCGCACCAGATACGGAAATGGCGGGTGGTGCAGTTGCGGCACATACGCGACGCGCTGCGCTAGCACGCGACGCGAGACGCCGGAAAGGGCTCGGCCATCGAGCCGGACGGTGCCATGATCGGGACGAAGAAAGCTGAGCATGATCCTCAGCAGCGTCGTTTTGCCGGCGCCGTTGCGGCCCAAGAGGCAGACGATTTCCTTGGGCGCCAGCGACAAAGAGGCCCCCGCCAGCACGGCGCGGTTACCGCGTGAGAAATGGACGGCCTCGGCGGCAAGCGTTTCAGTGCTCATTCCAACCCCGGTTGGTGCGGCTGAGTACCAGCAGGAATATCGGAATGCCGAGCAATTCGGTGACGATGCCGATGGGAATTTCGGTGTTGGCCATCGTGCGGGCGAGATAATCGGCGCCGAGTAGAAACATCGCACCGAAGATGGCGGCGGACGGCATCAGCCGGGTATTGGACGCGCCGAGCGCCAACCGCACGACATGGGGTACGATGAGACCAATCCAGCCGATCATACCGGCAATCGAAACCGTGAGCGAGGATACCAGCGTTGCGGTGGCGATGACGGCAAAGCGGATCACACCCACCGGAACGCCGAGCGAGCGGGCTTCGTCGTCGCCCATAGCGAGCGCATCAAGCGCCCGGCCGAGCACACCGAGGAGTACCACGCCGCCGACCATCGGAATCGCAAGCCAAGCGATCTGGGTGAGGTTCGATTGCGCCAGATTACCCATCAGCCAATAGACGATGTTGGGCAGCGCGTTCATCGGATCAGCGACGTATTTGATGATCGACAATAATGAGGAAAACAGCGCCCCGCTGACGATGCCTCCGAGCACCAGCGTCAAGGTGGAGGAATTGCCGAACAGGCGCGCCACCGCCACGCCGAACACGACGGCGCCAAGGCCCATCACGAAGGCAAGCGCTTGAACGAAATACCAGCTCACGCCCAAGACGATTCCGAGGGCGGCTCCGAACGAGGCCCCGCTCAACACGCCAAGCAGCCCAGGCGAGACCAGCGGGTTGCGGAACACTGCCTGGAACGCCGCCCCGGAACTGGCCAGCGCTGATCCCACGAGTACGGCAGCCAGCACGCGCGGCAAGCGGATGTCGATGATAACATTGGCCAGCGCGGCATAGCGGTCTGCCGCTACGCTGCCAAGCCCGACCGAGGCCAAAAAAAACTGCGGGATTTCGGCCACCGCAATGGGATATTTGCCGACGCTGAGCGCCAGGATCATGGCCAGCACCAGCCCTGCCCCAAGGACCAATTCCCAAGGCGGCCCCGCCGCCGCGATCATCTGCCATAAGGCGCGGCGACGGACTTGTTTCATCTCAATTTCCGCTGACAGCGAACAACTCATGGCGAAAGCAGCTTGTCGACCTGAGCGTCGGTCAGGTTGGTGCCGAAAAAGACGTGGTGAAAGCGGCGTACCTCCGCCTTCAGATCAATGCGATAAAGACCCGGATGTAGTTTGGTCGCCAGCCACTCGGCCCCCAGCGCGCGCAGGAACGACGGCGGCCGGTCGAACCAATTGAACGGATAAGAGGGAACCACGAACACCTTGCCGATCTTGACTGCCCTCAGCCGCGCCCAGCGCGGATCGGATTTGATGGTTGCGGCGGTGGCCGCAAAGCGCGTCACAATCACCTCCGGATCGATGGCGAGGAGCGTTTCAAGATCGATCACGTAATGATCGGCCGAAAGCGCCGTCGCGTTACACGGCAAAGCGTTGCGCCCGCCTGCCAGCGCGATCACCTCCGAGCGGTCGGTGCCTTCGCATTGCGAGGTGAGACCATCGATGCTTTCGGCGTAATAGACGCGCGGTTTGTCTTTTGCGGCGGCGGCGGACTTCTTGAGACGCGCCGTGATGTCGTCCAGCGTTTTGGCCAATTCCTCGCCGCGCGCCTCACGATGGAACAGCTTACCCAAAAACCGGAACGTACCGGGATATTGTGCCAGCCGGTCGACATCGATGAACACCACCGGCACAGCGATTCGCTCGAGGTTCTTGACTGGGTATTGCTCGCCCTTGGAGGTCCAGCCGAAAGCGATGTCGATACCGGAGGCTTTCAGCTTCTCGATATTGGCATCGCTGCCGCCGCCGAGATTGGGCAGGCCCGCCATGCCCGAAGGAAGAAACTCCATCATCTCCGGCTTGGGCGGCATCGGCGAAGCGAACCCGGCCACCAAATCCGGTGCGATCGCTGTAATCAGCGGAAAGGCGTGCGTCATCGCATAAGCGCGATGGACGGTGTCCGGCACCGTAACGTGGCGGCCGGACATATCGACGATGTCGCGCGCCGAAGCCGGTACCAGCAACAGCAGCCCCGCCAGGACCGGCCGCAGTAGTATCTTCATCCGCTAATTCTCCACCGACAGCGACAGACGGAAGGTACGCGGCGTTCCGAGATAAGCCGTGTTGGACGCCCCCACTTGCCCATCCATGTTGCCGTTGATCGACAGCCAGTAATGCTCGTCGAACAGGTTATCGACACCGAACCTGAGCACAACAGGCTGATCGGCCAACGTGGTGCGGTAGCGCGCCCCGAGATCGACCGTCGCGAACCCGGCAGCCCAGCTGGTGTTCTCGGCGCTGGCGGGACGCTTTCCGGTGTAGTGCACATTGAGGCTGAGGGTCAGGCCGGACAGCGCGGCCGGTGAATATTCGGCGAGTATATTGGTGCGCCACACCGGCACGCCGATCACCTGATTGCCGTCGGACGCAGCGTAATTGGTGCCGCCAAGATCTTTCAGCCTGGGATCGAGCCAAGTGATACCGCCGAACACCACCAGTTCATCGTTCAGCTTGCCTTTGGCATTGAGTTCGATACCCCAATCGTCCTGATTACCGACGACCTTATAGACGTTGTCGGTGGCATCGATCGCCGCATAGGGCCGCTCGACGTAGAACACGGCCGCGGTGACGTCGATATTGGTCAGCGACGCCTTATAGCCGGCTTCGTATTGCTCGCTGCGGTAGGGCGCCAGCGCCTGCCCCGCATTGGCCGCCGCGGTTCCGGCCGTACCGCCGGATTGGATCGACGAGCCGTAGCTCGCATAAACCGACATGTCGGACCGCAGCTTGTAAGTGAGGCCCACCGTCTCGCTGACCGCAGCGTTCTTCTTGTAGACGGACGTCGTCGCGCCAGCAGCGTTGAAGTTCTTGGTCCAGAGCCAGCTTTCCGACAGGCCGAGCAGCAGCGACCAATCCTGATAGGTCAGTGTATCGACCTGCACCAGAGACTGTTCCTGGCTGTGGCTCGACTTGTAAAGCGCTCCGGACACCACGAACGCTGGCGCCGCGAAAGACGTTGGCGCCGACAGAGTACTGGTGCCGAGCGTTCCCGACGAACTGGTTTTGACGCCGAACGCCGCTAGATCAAACCCATTGGTTCCGAGCGCAATCTCGTGCTTGACCGATCCGGTCTCAAAGACCCCGTTGAGATAGGCCAGGTTGCTGTTGACCTTGCTCTGACTGATCGAAGTAGAATAACCGACCTTGTAGGCACCGAGATTGTTGGTGAAGGTGTTAGTGATGCGCTGGTTGAAATCGCGCACAGACATCTGATGGAGACCGCCGAATGTCAGCGTCCAGGACCCGCCGAGGTTCTGGGTAAGCTTGGCGTCGTAAATGTCGGTCTGTGCCGCGATGCCGCCGAACGACTGGCCGAGACCGGTCGTAGTCGGGTCGGGCGCATCGGGCAACAAGACTGCACCAGAATAGGCAAAACCGCCGGGAAAGCCGCGCTGGCGGAAGTAGAACGAGTTCGCCTTAAGTTCGATCAGCGTAGAGTCGAAAGGCTTGAAACCCAGCGCCAGTCCGCCGACCTTGCGATTGCGGTGGCTGTTATCGACGTAGCCATCGCCGTCGGAATAGAGCAGCGTGGCGCGATAGCCGATGCGATGGGCGTTATCGACATGGCCGTTGACGTCGGTACCAGCGGTAAACAGCGAGCCTGAGCTGTAGCCCAGCGTTAGCTGCTCGAACGGCTTGTCCAGCGGATGCTTCAACACGCCATTGACCATACCGGCCGGATACGACATGCCGTAAAGCGCCCCCGACGGACCGGTGAGGACCTCGAAGCTGTCGTAAAGCTCGATCGGCAGCGTGGTGTCGCCGCGCACGTTCATGCCGTCGATGCGGGTGTTGGCGGAGGTATCGTCGGCGAGCATGCCGCGCACCACCGGCGGCCCGAACTCCAGCGCCGGATGGCCCTGCTGCTGCAAGGATGGGATGTATTTGGCCAGATCGGGAAAAGTTTCAATATCCTGATTGCGGATAAAATCCGACGACAGCGATTGCACCGTGTAGGGAACGTCGAGCACGGATTTGTCGCCCAGCGGACCGAGGTCAGCTTGCGGCTGGCGGTAGCCGCTGGCGGCGGTGCCGGTTACCACCACGGTTTCCACCGGTTTTGCCTCTTCGGCCTGTGCCGCCGAAACCGCGAGTGCGGCGATGGATACGTTTGCGAACCAGCGTGCAATTGAATTGGCCATGATACCCCTCTTGCCAACGATGCTGCAAAACGCATCCGGCAAAGGGCAAACACGAGCATTGGGATGAAAGCCGCCAGTGTCGCCCGACCGCCCTCATTGCGAGGACGCTGTCAGATGCACCGGCTCAGGCCGATTTCCGTTGCCGCCAGCGCCGCAGCGCCTTGGCAACACGATCAAGAACAAGCATGCCGTTCCCGATCGCTAGGAGAATTTGGCGAAGCACGGCGTTTGTCAATTGGTGATCCCGGCAGCAGACTTCCGCGCCTGCCCAGGCATCCGCCATTGCTTGCCATGCGTTTGCGCAAACCACCCTTCCGCGCCGCTTCTGGCGCCCAAGTTTTGAACACGCGAAGCGGCGGATAAATTGACGCGGCTTGCCATCATATGGAGAAACGGCCGCCGGGGTGCGCTTTGGTTTTGCCGTTCTAGGAGCGTGTCTTCCTGCTCTTGGCGGGCGGCGTTAACACCCGCTCCAGCCAAAACAACTGTTCGACCGTCGTGCCCAATACCGCCGCCAAACGCAGAGCGACCTCGGTATTGGGAACGTATTTTCCCGCCTCGATGGCATAGATTGTTTGCCGCGCCACACCCACCAAATTCGCGACTTTCGATGCGCTAACGCCTTGATTCCGACGGACGGCCTGTACGGCGTTCTTGATGGGATTATTCATTCCGGCAACCGCGAAAGCGAGGTCGTTTTTGCACGACATTGACGTTTAGCAACGACATTCAACACAGGATGTGGGCGCTTGTCGATTGCCTTTTTGTTTCAACGGCGTTTGCCGTCGGGGGCCTTACCGCCCAGGAGCAAGGCCAATTGCCGCCGATCGAGCTTATAATGGTAAAAGCGGCTATAGTAATCTCGCACCGCCGCCGCCAAGTCGAAGTCGGAGAATCTTTCCGGGTAGAGCTCTTTGGCGACATAGAGCATCAGCAACACGCCCTCGCTCGATCCGTCCCAGTAGAAAACACCGTCCGGCGTTTCGGCTATGCGACCATGGCGTAGCGCAGCGACGGATTTCCACAGCGGATCGCTTTTGACCAAACCGGCCGGATAGCCACGCCCGACATTCACCACATCGGGATTCCACTTGAGAATTTCTTCGACGGTCACCGCACCTTGGGCGATGCGGCTCTCGCCTTTCACCTCCATATCGGCCCCCGCCAACGCGCCATAGCCGTATGTGTTGGCCGTCAGATCACCTTGGGTATAGCTGCCGAGCCCGCCGCGCCGATGGAACAAGCGGAGGCGTCGGTCCCGTGGAATGGCCTGCACGCGCGCGCGCACCATGGCGACCATGGCGTCGTGGTAGGCGCACCACGCTTCGGCCCGCGTGGCATATGGGCCCCCAAGAACCTGGCCGTAGAGCCGCATCATGCGATTTCGCGAAGCGACGAATTCGTCGAGGGTATGGATGGCGCCGTATTTTCCAACCTGGGAATCGAGTACTGGGATTCCGGCCGCCGCAAGCTTGTGTACCACCGCATCGGGTGGATAGCCGGAAACGCGAAACGCCACATCAGCATGAAGACGCAGCAATTCCTCGACATTGACGGTTGCGGAAATCTGCGGAATGCGCGCCGAAGTCGGATCGATCGTCCGCATCCAGGGTGGATCTGTCTTCATCATCACAACGATCCTGTCCGAAGCACCGAGCAGAAACAGGCGCTCATAGCAAAGCACATCGAGACAGGCGATCCGTTTGATTTTCTCCGGCGGCGGCAGGCGGACGCGGTGCCCGGCCATGTCAGTGACGGTCCGTACATACCCAGCGCGAGCCGGTGCCGGATCGGAGCAGCCCGCCGCAACGAACATCAAACCAGCCGCAGCCGCGATGCTAGCGCAGCGCATAGCGAAAACGCCGGAACGGCGGATCGAACAGATTGCAGTATTCCATCGCCTGCGCACGAATCCCGCCAAAGCCGATGGATGCCCGCTCCAGGGCGGCGCGGCTGCGCTCGTCGGGTGCGGTGCAAAACCGCTTGAGCAGCCAGCCACCATCCTGTCCCCAGCCGTCGACCAGATCGGGTTTGACCAACGCGAGCAGTTCGTCGAGTTCGGCAAGCGAGAGTTCCTGATAGCGAGCCGTGCGCGGCGGCATCCGCCAGGTTCCGTCCTCGCCTTGCCAGCCCTGCAACGAAGACCCGACGCGAATACCAAAATCGGTATAGCCGCGAGTATTGTCCTTCTGGACCGCGCCGAACGAGAAATACAGCTTACCGGCAAGGTGCGGCCGGAACGCCGCGATGACGGTTTGCGCTTTGGGTGTTTCCGCTGCGATCAAATCCTCGACCTTGTCCGCCACCACCCCGTCGAAATGCCTCGCGATCTCGCGCAAGGTGTCGCAAGTCGCCGTCAGCCCGAGAAAATCGGCATCGATCCAGGGAATGCCGTATTCGAGTTCGAGCCGCTTCGCCCAATCGTCCATACCGACGGCAACTGTCAGGCGGCTGTTGGCCAGATCGGCGTGATCGCCGCGGCGGCTTCCTGCCGGCCAGCGCGCCACAACGTGCAGCCCGATCTTGGTCAAGAGATCAGCGACGTGGCGCCAAGCGCCGTGCATCTCGCGGCTCAGAAACGTCACGTCACAGGGCTCCAGCGCGCGCGACGGCGCCAGATTGACGCGCCAGGTTTCGGCGATGGCACGCATGGTGTCGCCAACTCCGTCGCCACGGCGATAACCGGAGCAGCCCACCGAGGTCACTGGCTTGCCGAGCCTGCGGGCGGCACTTTTTGCAACCGCTTCGGTATCGTCTCCGATCAGCGCCACGGGGCAGACGTTCATCACCGCAATGCCGGCGTGCAGCGGAAACAGCGCGTCCGCCTCGTCGATGGCCTGCGCCAGCCTTCGTTCGCCGCCGAAGACGATATCGCATTCGCGAAAATTCGAATTCAGATTGAGATTGGAAAAGAGATCAGCACCATCGGCGCCGCCGGGACGCGGCGCGTTGTCATGCACATAAAGGCTACAACCCACCGGACCGTTGGTGATTCGCAACAGATCGCGCACCGGTGCCAGATAGGTGATCGACTGGCCGCCATAAGCGCAGCCGCCGATAGACGTCCGCCCAAGCTGCATACGGTTCCAGTCATAATTCCAGGCCGGGGTTTGAACCGCCGGGGCTTCGGGCGCCAGCGGCGGATAGCAGAACGGCTTGCGATGCAGCTTGTCGGCGGCACGGCGGCCGGTCATATTGCTGCCGCTGTCGATCAGAGCCATGAGTCAGTCTCCCAACATGGCTTTGACATCGCGGTCACCGAGAACGGTGCGATAGAATTTCGCATAATAGGCTTTGACGTCGGCCTTCAAATCGATATCGGCGAACAGCGCCGGATGGATCTTCTTGGCGAGATACTCCAGTAGCAGAACGCCTTCGCTGTCGCGGTCCCAGTAATCGACACCGTTCGGAATGGGAAAAACCCTTTTGCTACGGATGGCCGAAACTGCTTTCCAGACCGGATCGCGATAGACCGACGCGACCGAATACGGCGAGCGCTTTTCACGGGCATAAGGTTGACGCACGAAAACGATTTCGGGATTCCAGAGATAGACCTGTTCCATCGATACCGTGATGCCACCGTGGGCTGGAAGTTCCATCGAAACCATCCGACCGCCCGCCATTTCGACATACCAGAGCAGGTTTTCGTCGTGGCCATAGGTTTTGGTCGACGACGGACCGACTATGCCATAGACCTTCGGCCGCTGCCCCGCCGGCAACGCCGCAAGACGCTTCTGGATAAGAGCCGTTCGCGCGTGGGTGAACGAGAGCCACTCCGCAGCGGTCTTCGCTGCTGCGCCGCCGAGCAGCGCACCATAGAGCCGCACCTCGTCGTCCACGATGGTGGTGAAAGCCTCCGGACTGTCGACGATGCGGTTGCGTTTGCCGCCGAAGCCTTGCGATACCACCGCTTTCAATCCGGCTTCGTTCAACTTGGCCAGCGCATTCGGATCGTTGCGATGGAAAATCAGGCCGATGCGCTTACCGAGAAGAACTTCGATATTGGGCGCATGTCCGGAATCGGCCAGTATGATGTCGTGCGGCGTGCGGTCAACGATAGCGCTCCAGCCCCGGTTGGTCGGTCCGGCCACAACGATATCCTGCCCCCGCCCCAGCGATAGCACCCGCTCCGTCGCGGTTCCGGAAATGCAAGCAAAACGGCCCGGACTTTTCTTGACCGCCACCGTCCGCCCTACCAAATCGGTCACGAGATGTTCATCCGCGGGAGGCGTGGGCGAAGGACGGCAGCCCGTTATCTGCAGCACGACGGCCAGCAGACAGAGCGACTGCCGCCACCGCATCACAGACCGGACTTCACGGTGAACGACACCAGCCGCGGCGCGCCGAACTGCAGGCCCGAGCCGGAATACGACGCCCAATAGTATGTGTCGAAAATGTTGGTCACGTTAAGGTTGAGCGATATGTCGTGCCCATCGGCGGTAAAGCCGTAGCGCGCCCCGAGGTCGAAGATCGCATTGTCCTTGAGATAGCCGCGGTCGTAATTGTCGACCGGGCGCATGCCGACATAGTGCGCCGCACCGGACAGAGCGAAACCGGAGACGTACGGCACGGCATATTCCAGCCGGGCGCTGACGGTGCTTTCCGGCACATCCTGCGGTGTCTTGTTTTCAGTCAGCTTATCGTAGGCGTGGCTGACATAGGCATCGAGCACGGTGAAGCCGCCGGTGACGGTGAGATCGTCGGAGAGTTTGCCGGTTGCCGTCAACTCTATTCCGCGATGGGTTTCGCGGCCGTTGTATTTGTAGGCCAAATCGGCGTTATCGACGATGGCATTGGACTTGTTGATGTAGAACAGTGCCGCGGCGAGATCGATGCGCCACAGCGTCAGCTTGGCGCCGACTTCGTACTGGCGGCTACCGGTCGGCGGCAGCACGGTTCCGGCATTGCTTACCGTCACGCCGTTCGATGTCGATGGCGCCACCGTCGCCATTTCCACGCCTTCGATATAAGTCGCATAAAGCGTGGCCCAAGGAGTTGGCCTATAGAGCACAGATGCCGTCGGCGACAGATGGCTCTGTGTGTATTTCGACGACACGGCGCCGGTGGTCAGGTTCGTCGTGCGGGTAGAATAGTGGGCGAGATTGGCACCCAGGATGAACGACCACTCCTCGCCGAGCGCGACGCGGTCGCCCAAGACGATGTTGTTATAGTACCAGCCGGCGGAATTGGTGTTACCGAAGCTGGTTACCGTTGGTTGAACGACATCACTCGGTGCCGAAAGGCTGAAAGTGCCGAGCGTCACGACACTCGCCGATGCGCCGCCCTTGTATTTTTCGTTGCGGCCCCAGTAGCCGAAGGTCACCACATGATCGAGCGGGCCGGTGGAGAACTTGGCATCCAGCAGGCTGTAGCCTGTGTAGGTGAAATAATTGGTCGGCGTATAGGCGGTGTATTTCTCGGTGTAGTTACCGAGATTATCAGTCAGCGTGCCGACGATCTGAGCCTTGCCCCAATTGAACTTCGAATAATTGAAGCTGGACCGCCAGGTGAAAATCGAGCCGATCTCCGAGATCACGTCGCCGCCGACTTGATTGCTGACGATACGGCTGAAAGCCCATTTCTGGCCGTAGAGCGTGGCCGGATCTGGTGCTTTCGGCACGGTGATTTTCGAGGCGTCCAGCGTGAACTGCATCTGGGCGCCGTCTTCGCGGTATTCGTTATGGTAGTAATGCGCCTTGATCACCGTGCCCGGAAACACGGCATAGTTCGCCTTCAGCGAAATCAGCGCGTTGTGAAACGTCTGGCCATCGATATAGGTATCGCCGTTGCCGCCATAGGCATTGAGACGCACGTTGAGCTTTTTGGCGTCGTCGAGCGCGCCGGCGACATCGCCGCTGAGAAAGCGCTGGCCGTTGCCGTATTCGCCCAGCTTCACCGAATAGATGGCGGTCGCGGTCGGTTCCTTGGTGACGTAATTGATCATTCCGCCCGGCAGCGTATAGCCATAGAGAAAGCCGGACTGCCCGTTGATCACTTCAATCCGCTCGAGATTTTCCACCGACGGCATATTGCGCGAATTGACATAGAGACCGTCGCGCAGGAACTGCGGCTTGAACCCGCGGATCAGAGCATCAGTAGCGCCGCTGGCATCACTGAACGGCGACTGGCGCACATAGACGGTGGGATTGGTTTCGAGGCTTTCCACGAGATTGTGGGCATTGGCATTCTCGATCAGTTCACCCGAGGTTACCGTGATCGAATAGGGCGCGTCCTTGACGTCGAGGCTGCCCAAAGGACCGACCGACGCTGTCGAGGCGCGATAGCCATCGGCCGCAGCGCCGTCGTAGTTCGTCGTCGCATTAACACGCACTTTCTGAAGCTCGATCGTTGCTGAAGACCCCGGTGCGTCCTCAGCCGATGCGGGTTGCACGCCGACCAACGATAGACCGCACAAGAGGCAAGGAACAACTCCATGCTGCATCAACCGCGCACGCAACCTGACCACAATAGTTCTCCGAAGCAATTCTTCCTTCAGGTAACGAGTAGCAAGGCGTGTGCCACCGGATTCACCGCACTTTCGTTCGTAAGCGTACGATTCCGCCCGCGTTACTGTACGAGTTCGTACTTTCTTCGGTGTTTGTGCCCTAAGCACGGTGGCATGTTAGTTGCTCCGCCCCCGGCGTAACGTTTGCCGCGGAACCGATGCCTTCTGTTGAAGCACATGCCTTGCGGCCGTATCGCCGGAACCTTCTCATTCCCGGCTTGTCACTGGCGCTCGCTGCCGCAGCTTTATGGTCGCTGACGATCGGGCGTTATCCCGTACCGACAACGCAGATCCTGCAGATTCTTTTTTCGCATTGCCCATTTCTCGATTCCATCGACTACGACAACGTTCCGTTGGTCATCGTCGAGATCGTACGTCTGCCGCGGGTGCTCCTGGTGATCCTTTGCGGCATGAGTCTGGCCATGGCCGGAGCCGCGTTGCAGGGGGTTTTCCGCAATCCGCTAGTCGGACCCGAGGTCTGCGGCGTTTCGGCGGGCGCTTCGTTCGGCGGCGTATTGGCGATCATCCAGGGATGGTCGATTACCGGCATGGTCGCCATGGCGTTTGCCTTTGGCGTCGCGGCGCTCGCCGCCGCATTCCTATTGACTCGGCTAGCGCAGAACCGCGCCGTCGTCGCCCTGGTGCTGGCGGGAATTATCATCGGTTCCTTCTTCAGCGCCCTGGTCGGCACGGCCCAGTACTTCGCCGATCCGCAGACCAAGCTGCCGTCGATCATTTATTGGCTGCTGGGCAGCTTTGCCGACGCCAACGCCAACAAGGTCGGCATCGTTGCCGTGAATTTTCTTTTGGCAGGTACAGCGCTGCTGGCCTTGCGCTGGCGGATCAACCTGCTGTCGCTCGGCGATACCGACGCCGAGGCGCTGGGAATTCATATCGAGCGCCTGCGCTGGACCGTGGTCGCGCTGGTGTCGCTGTTGGTGGCAGCACAGGTTTCGGTCAGTGGCGGTGTCGGCTGGGTGGGCCTGGTCGTTCCCCACATCGCCCGTATGGCCGTCGGCCCCAATCACGCCAAACTGCTGCCAGCCTCTGCCCTGCTGGGTGGGCTTTACCTGCTCGTCATGGACGACATCGCCCGTACGGTGGCAGTCGACGAAATCCCCATCGGGCTTCTGACCGCCATCATCGGCACACCCGCCTTCGCGGCAATCTTCTGGAAGCTGAAAGGCAAAGGGTGGAGCAATGACTGACGGCATCGCCTTGTCCGGACTTGGCCACAGCTATGACGGTCGCAACTGGATCTTCCGCGACTACGATGTCGCCATCGCTGCGGGCAGCGTGTTTGCCATCCTCGGCCCCAATGGCTGCGGGAAGACGACGCTGCTGAAATGCCTCCTCGGCACATTGCATCCGGCCGCGGGCAGCGTGCAGTGCAAGGGACAGATCGCGTTCGTGCCGCAGATCTTCCAGGTCGCGTTCGACTATAGCGTGCTCGATATGGTTCTGATGGGGCGGGCCAAATCGATCAGCTTTTTCTCGCAACCCGTCAAACACGATATCGCCGAAGCACTGGCAGCGCTCGATCACCTCGGCATGGCCGATTTTGCCGAACGTCCGTTCGGCGAATTGTCCGGCGGCCAGCGCCAGTTGGTGATCCTCGCCCGCGCCCTGGTGGCCAAAGCCGATGTCATCGTGATGGACGAGCCGACATCGGCGCTCGACATGAAAAACCAGTCGCTGATCCTGGAATGGATTGGCCGCCTTTCGGGAGACCTCGGCTATACAGTGATCTTCACCACCCACAACCCAGCCCAGGCTCTCGCCGCCGCCGACGACGTGCTGCTGATGCTGGGCAAGTGCGAATACGCGTCCGGCAGAGCGCCGGACGTTTTGTGCGAGGAAAGCCTGAGCCGCCTCTACGGCGTTGCGATCCGCCGCGTACCCTTCGAGCACGAAGGGGAAACGCAGGTGACGTTTTCGCCTGTCTATGGCGCAAACTGCTACGACAGCCCGCCATGATGGCCGGTCTGTATCGCTGGGTCCGTCGCCTGCCTGCAGTGCTTTTCGTCTCGGCGCTACATGTGGTGCTGCTGGCGGCGATCCTGTGGCAGCAGCCCGATATCGTTGTGATGGACAAAACCGAAGTATTGACCTTCGTGGCCTTGGACCAGCCCGCGGTCACACGCGAGGTGCCATCATTGCCGCAAAGGGTCGAACCCAAAACGGTGCCGGCCTCCACGCCCATCTTAGGCGAAGTGGTAGAGGATCATGCGCCGGTCGAAAATGACACTACGTCGGCTGCACAAAAGCGCGCGCCGGCCGACAACGCCATTTCGGTTGATCCGCTGCCACCACCCACGGGGAAAACCACCGAGAATTACTTCGCTGCCATCCGTGCCTGCCTGGAGCGTGCCAAACGTTATCCGCCGGAAGCGCGTACTGCCAGGATCGAGGGCATCGTATGGCTTGGTTTTGCCATCAGCCGGAACGGCCAAGTGCTGCGCTGGGATGTGCAACAAGGCTCCGGCTCGTCCGTCCTGGACAGCGAAGTGCGCGCCATGGCCGACCGCGTATTCTTCCCCCCAGTTCCCGCCGACATCGATTCTGTGACGCTGTCCTTTGTGGTGCCAATCGAATTTGCCCTTTCGCGCGCTTGATCCGGAAGAGGGATAAAACCGCCAGCTTCCTGGCACTACGGGTAAGCAAAAGCACGGTTGTTTCGTACAGATATGGAATTGCTGGCAGAGACAGTTCGTATACAGTCCCCTATCCTCCGCCATTTCCTTTGAGAAATTCACTCTCCGGATTGAGTCGCGCCCCACAAAACCCCAACAATCGACACATCTCGCGACCGGCCTCATCACTCGGCAGCACCCGAAAGTGCCGACTTTCTTCTCTCCTGCCCCGATTTTCTCGGAAGCTGATGACTCAAGGCCTGACGATACGGAGGCAAAACGCCAGCTCTACCGCGGCTGACGGAGCAAGGCCGGGGGACTCGCTTTCGAACCCCCCAGAGATGCCATTTCCATCGGTGAAACAGCCTTCGGAGGTATGCGGTCTTGTAGCATCCGTTCCCACCCGCATCCGGCAATCGGGCGGCCGCCACGACCGTCGTAGCACTTTCTGGAGCGAGGCCACCGGGAGCTTGTTCTTGCGCCCAATAACCCAACATCTCTCAAAAAACACCCGTTATATGGTGGGGGCGCGGTATCGAAGAGTGCGTGACACTGAGCCTTCAGGTACGCAGTTTTGGCCGACCTCCCGACGCCAGCGACCGGCAGCGCGGTGGTGGTGACACGCGGAAATTGGTGATTCTTGCATAAACCAGCAGGGGTGCCGCAATAGTCAAAACTCAAGCGATGCAGAGACATAGCCCGGACGTTTACGGTACGCGCCGGGATGCTGGGAGATTAGCTCAATCGCGGACGGCAAGAACAACGACATCAAAGGCGCACCCTCTCCGATTTCGCCGTGCACCTTCATGTCGGGTCAAGCCCACGGATCAACCGAGGCGCTTCAAAACGCTCAAGTCCTCCGAAACCTCCTGCAGGGTACCGCGCTGTTCGCGCGCGACATCCTCTAAGGAGCGCAACACGCTTTCGATGGTGCGGGCGCTTTCGATCATCGTGGCAACACTGCCAACCGTCGCCTGAATGCTGTTCTGTGATTTGAGGTATTTCCCCCGCGTCGCGGCAATGCCGACACCCATGACCGTGGTCGAATTTTCGATTTCACCGATGGACCGGTTGATCGCGACCAGACTGGTCTTCGTGTTTTGAGCTAGGCCGCGCACTTCCTGGGCGACGACAGCGAAGCCGCGCCCCTCCTGCCCCGCATGCGCCGCTTCGATCGTGGCATTCAGCGCCAAGAGATTGGTCTCGCTGGCGATGGCATCGATGCTCTCGACGACATCTCGCATCTTTTTCATGCTACGCGACAGCGCATCAAACTCGGCGGCCAGGGCGGACGCATCGGCGGCGTTTGCGGCATCCTTGACGCCCTGATCGATGGCCGCACGCACGCTTTCAATCACGCCGCGCACATCCACCATCTTCAGAAGCACGTGCTCGATCTGATCGCCCCAGACGCTGCTGGTCTCGACATACCGCACCAACCGGTCGTTGACCTTGCGGCGGAGGTCGTTGAGCACTTCCAGGCGATTGAGCCGGGTGCGGGTGAAATAGTTTCCGAAACGCGCATAATGCACCGCAAAGTTGGATACCCTCTCATCCCGCACCGCCTGCCGCCGCGTATCGAAGAAGACCAGCGCCGACAGGGTTTCATTGACATTGATGCCGAACAATTCTCCGAAGGTCGAAAATCCCGCAACCGGCATCGGCCACGTCCCGGCCAGGTCCGCCAGGTCCCCTTGGTTGTGCAAGCGCCTCAGGACGCAATCATTCAATACCGCACCAAGCGGCGGAGGCTGTCCCTGCAGGTAAGTGCCCACGTCGGTAGCGGTCTGGGTCGCGAAGTCCGTCGCCTTCAGAACGAGCAGCCGGTCGCCGGGATTGACGTCGCAATAGAAGGAAACGCTGCCGTCTGCCTCATCGCATGCCGCGATGGAACGAACGAACACCTCGTTCTCGATTTCAACGCCGAACGTGTATTTCTCCATCCGTCGCGGCACCAGCGCCGGCGAAACGCGCAAAACGTCGGAGAGTACCTTGAGAAAGGGCTCCACCCGGCCGGTCTTGGGGTGGATCACGCTCTTGACGATACGCCGTTCGGGATCGGCCTCGATGACGATGAAAGCGCGTGAGGTCGATACAAAATTCTGGCTCTTCAGCACGCCGTATCCGCGGCCCGGTCGCAGTTTCAGAAAAATGCAGACGGCGTGATCTTCGAGAATCTGCTGGGAATCGTAAAGGTAGGTCGCCTTCGCTCCCGGCACACACCCGGCCGATCCGCCAATGAAATGGCACGGAAACCGTTCGCTGCGGTAGACCGCTTCCATGAAATAGTTCTCGCAGGCCGACAGTCCATCGACGAAGGTCAAGGCGACCGTGCCTTTGGCGTCGATCGGAAACGGAATAGTCAGCCCCTTAAGCGCATCCTCGATCAGCCCCACCCGGACCCGGTGGGAGTAGGCCGATACGGCATTGCGGATATCGTCGTCAGGCAACAGAATGTTTTGTATGCTTACATGTTCCAGAAGGTCCGCCGGAAATATCTGGACAACGACACCGTTCCAGGCGCTACCGGTCGCACCGTAGAGCGATCCGAAGGATTCCGCGTCGCACAACTCGCCAGCGGTTGTCGTCGCGACGACCGGCGTCACGCCTGCTATTCGCGTCAACTCCGACGTCACCCGCTCAAAATTCACATGCGGCGAGACGTAGGCGAGCGCCAGCGGAGACGGAGCACCCTGACTGAAGAAGTGCCCGGATTCCAGGCCTTCCAGTTCAGCATTGGTTTTTATGACTTTGATAACACCGGCAGCCGTTTTCACGGCCGTTTGCGTATCCTGCATCATGTGAATACCGCCTGGATTGGAGAGCGCCTCCCTTGCGGTTCGCCTACGCCGGCGTGTTGGTCTCGGGTAAAAAGTCGGCGCTTCTCTCCCTTGCCGAAAGAGAAGCGCCACAGGCCGGGCAGAGAGAGAACGGCAAGCTTTGGTCAGCTGTTAAGATTGGTAAGCACTTCGTCGAGCATCTTTTTGGCGTCGCCGAACAGCATCCGGTTGTTCTCTTTGTAGAACAGCGGATTGTCGACACCGGCATAGCCGGACGCCATCGAGCGCTTCATCACGATGGAGGTCTTGGCCTTCCACACCTGCAGCACCGGCATGCCGGCGATCGGGCTGGAGGGGTCATCCTCCGCCGCCGGATTGACGATGTCGTTGGCCCCGATGACCATCGACACGTCGGTATCCGGGAAGTCCTCATTCAGCTCGTCCATTTCCATGACGATGTCGTAGGGGACCTTGGCTTCGGCGAGCAACACGTTCATATGGCCCGGCATACGGCCCGCAACCGGGTGGATACCGAAACGCACGTTGACACCCTTTTCACGTAGGAACTTGGTGATTTCGTACACCGTGTGCTGCGCCTGCGCGACCGCCATGCCGTAGCCCGGCACGATGATGACGCTCTTGGCTTCTTTCAAGAGTTCGGCGGTATCGGTGGCGCTGATCGGCGTCACTTCACCCTGCGGTTCGCCGTCGTCTTTCTTCTTGGCCGCGGCGCCGCCGCCGGTGCCGAAACCGCCGGAGATCACCGCCAGGAACTTGCGGTTCATGGCACGGCACATGATGTAGCTGAGGATCGCGCCCGACGAGCCGACCAGCGCGCCGACCACGATCAGAAGGTCGTTGCCCAGCATGAAGCCGGTCGCTGCCGCCGCCCAACCCGAATAGGAGTTGAGCATCGACACCACCACCGGCATGTCCGCGCCACCGATCGCCATCACCATATGGATGCCGAACAACAGCGAAATCACCGTCATCACGATCAGTGGGATCAAGATCTGTACGGTCGGAGCCTGTTCGTGCAGACCGCCGGCGGCGACGAAGACATAGCCGTAGCAGATCACCATGAGGAGACCGAGGAGGTTGATGAGATTACGGCCGGGGATGATCACCGGCTCGCCGGTGATGTTGCCCGACAGCTTGCCGAAGGCAATCACCGAACCCGAGAAGGTGACGGCGCCGATCAGAATGCCGACATAGATCTCGATCAGGTGAATGTTTTCGGAGGCCATCAGGTCCCGCGCCGGAACGTCGAGCGGCGTGGTGTCGATGAAGCTGGCGAAGCCGATGGTGCAGGCCGCCAGACCCACCAGACTGTGCATGATGGCGACCAGCTCGGGCATCTGGGTCATCTTCACGACCTTCGCCGCGATCAGACCGATGGTGCCGCCGAGCGCCATGGCGCCGACAATCCACGGCAGCCCGTGCATGGCGACGATCTGTACGTCGCCGGCCTGGCTCCCGCGCATGCCGAACACGGTCGCCAGGATCGCGATCGTCATGCCGATGATGCCGAACCAGTTGCCGCGGCGGCTGGTTTCCGGATTGGAAAGTCCGCCGAGGCTCATGATGAACAGGATGATGGCCCCGATATAGGCGACCGTCGTCAACGTTGCAGGAATTGCAAAAGTCATTTGAGCGGTCCCCCTTATTTACGGAACATCATCAGCATGCGCCGCGTCACCGCGAAGCCGCCGAAGGTGTTGATCGAAGTGAGCGCAATGCCCACCACGGCAATGATGAGGATGGGGAAGTCCAACCTGCCCGCAACATGCGGCGGTGCCACCTGAAGCAACGCACCGATGGTGATGATCGAGGAGATTGCGTTGGTCACGCTCATCAGCGGAGTGTGCAACGCCGGTGTGACGTTCCAAACCACCATATAGCCAACGAACACCGCCAGCACAAACACCGTGAAGTGTCCGATGAAGGCGGCCGGCGCGGTCAGGCCGATCAGCGCAAACAGCCCG
Source organism: Alphaproteobacteria bacterium UBA1301 (assembly GCA_002307725.1). Taxonomy (GTDB): domain Bacteria; phylum Pseudomonadota; class Alphaproteobacteria; order Micropepsales; family Micropepsaceae; genus Rhizomicrobium. The sequence continues at coordinate 138,717 of DBUB01000018.1, forward strand.
GCAGCAACCAACACCATGATGGCGGAGCCGCCCCCGGACGTCTTCTTCTCTTCCTTGACCACCGGAGCAGCAGCCGCCTTGGGGGCGGGCGGCGCGGGCAGTTTTAGCGGCGGCGGCGGCCAGGTGATCTCACCGTCCTTGATCACGGTGAAGCCGCGGATCGCATCGTCTTCCATATTGACGACGATCTGGCCGTCTTTGGCCTCGCACAGCTCTTCGGTAAGGCGCCACAGGTTGGTTGCAAAGAGCGTCGAGGACTGCTTGGCGAGACGCGAAGCCAGATCGGTATAGCCGATGATGGTGACACCGTGCTTGACCACCGCCTTGTCGGGTTCGGTCAATTCGCAGTTGCCGCCGCGCTCGGCCGCCATGTCGACGATCACCGAACCCGGCTTCATCGATTTGACCATCTCGGCCGTAATCAGCCGCGGGGCGGGTTTGCCCGGAATGAGGGCTGTCGTGATGATGATGTCGACGTCCTTGGCCTGTTTCGCGTACATCTCGCGCTGGGCCTTCTGGAAGCCTTCGCTCATCACCTTGGCATAACCGCCGCCGCCCGAGCCTTCTTCCTCGTAATCGACCTTGACGAACTCGCCACCGAGCGACTTGACCTGATCGGCGACTTCGCCGCGCGTATCGTTGGCGCGCACGATGGCACCGAGGCCGGCGGCGGTTCCGATCGCTGCTAGACCAGCGACGCCGGCGCCAGCGATGAACACCTTGGCGGGCGGAATCTTACCCGCGGCCGTGATCTGGCCGTTAAAGTAGCGGCCGAACGCGTTGGCCGCTTCGATCACCGCGCGATACCCGCCGATGCCCGCCATCGAGGTCAGCGCATCCATTTTTTGGGCGCGCGACAATAGGCGCGGCACGCAATCCATGGCCAAGACCGTGACCTTCTTGGCGGCCAATGCCTTCATGAGGTCGGGATTCTGGGCTGGCCAGATAAAGCTGATCAGCGTCGTGCCTTGTTTCAACTTGGCGACTTCAGCCATGTCCGGCTCGCGGACTTTGAAGATGATGTCGCTCGTCGCGTAGATGTCGGCGCCACTGAGGACTTTCGCTCCGGCCGCCGCAAGCGCTTCATCGAAAAAGCTGGCGCCTTCACCGGCACCGCTTTCGACCTGCACTGCAAATCCGAGCTTGATCAGTTTTTCGACGACGTCCGGCGATATCGCGACTCGCTTCTCGCCGGCATACGTTTCTTTCGGAATTCCGATTCTTTGAGGCATGGTTCACGCTTTGATTTTGAGAACAAAAGGATCCCTCCCCCGCCATGCTGCGCTACGGGGATTGGGGGGGCGACAGCATGGCGGGCGGAGGGTCGCTAAGGCCGGCTAGTTCCAGGAAGGTCGCCGGCTTGCGATCAGTAGAAACCCAGCTTGGTTTCGGTCGTCGAGATGAAGATGTTCTTGCACTGCGAATAGTGGGCAAGCATCATCTTGTGGTTCTCGCGGCCGATGCCGGACTTCTTGTAACCGCCGAACGGCGCATGCGCCGGAAGCTGGTTGTAGGTGTTGACCCACATGCGACCGGTTTCGACGCCCTGCGCCACCTTGAGCGCGGTGTTGAGGTCCTTTGTCCAGACGGCACCGCCGAGGCCGAAGATGCTGTCATTGGCCATCGCGATCACTTCGTCGACGGTCTTGAACTTGATCACGACGCCAACCGGCCCGAAGATCTCTTCCTGCGCTACGCGGGCGTCGTTGTCGCACGCAATCAACGTCGGACGCATGAAGCAACCCTTCGCCAGCTTGCCTTCGGTGATCGCCCGGCCGCCACACAGCAACGTCCCTTCGGTCTTGCCGATGTCGACATAGGACAGGATCGATTCGAGCTGGTGCCGATTGACGATCGGCCCCATCTGCGTATCCATGAGCCACGGCAAATTGACGTTGATGGCGTCAAACGCCTTGGTGGCTTCGGCAACAAAGCGGTCGTAGATCGATTCATGCACGAAGATGCGCGAACCGGCGCAGCACACCTGACCCTGATTGAACAAAATGCCGAGTTGCACGCCTTCGATCATCTTTTCCCATGGTGCGTCGGGCATGATGATGTTGGCCGACTTGCCGCCCAGTTCGAGAGTCGCCGGAATCAACTTCTTAGCCGCGGCCTCCGAAACCGTGTAGCCGATGTCGGTCGAACCGGTGAACGCGAGCTTGCGGAAGCCCTCGCTCTCCAACATGTAGTTTCCGGTGGTCGATCCCTTACCGGTGACGACGTTGACCACGCCCGGCGGCAGAATTTCGGCGATGTCCTTGGCCAATTCGAGCAGGCTGAGCGAGGTGTCGGACGACGGCTTAATCACGACGCAGTTGCCAGCCGCCAACGCCGGCGACACTTTCCACGCCGCCATCAGGAACGGGAAGTTCCACGGAATGATCTGGCCGACGACCCCGATCGGTTCGCGCAGAATGAGGCTGAGCGTGTCCTTGTCGATCTTGGTCGCGGAGCCTTCTTCGGTGCGGGCCGCCGAAGCAAAATAGCGGAAGTGGTCGATGCTCCACGGCACGTCCACCAATGTCGTCTCGCGGATCGGCTTGCCGTTGTCGAGGGTTTCGACCATCGCATAATGGTCGAGCTTGGCCTCGATCGCATCGGCGACCTTGTTGAGGTACTTGGCGCGTTCGGCGACGCTGGTGTTTTTCCACTTTTCCTGCGCCTTCCAGGCCGCGGCCACGGCGTCGTCGACGTCTTGCTTGTCGGCATTGGCGCAGGTCGCCAGCACTTCGCCGGTTGCCGGGCTGATACTGTCGAACGTTTTTCCAGATGTGCTCTTTCTCCACTTTCCGTTGATAAAGAGTCCATATTCACGATCGATGTGTTCCGTCATTTTCCTCTCCTGATTTCTTTTATTGAGACGTGTCTGTTTGAGACTCAGGCAACTTGACGCATCGCCGTCGTTGCGACGTCGCGGACAAGAGCTGCCTTGTAGATCGCCACGACCTGTTCTAACGTTGCCGTGCGCGGATTGGTTAGCTGGCACGCGTCTTTCTTGGCGTTACCAGCCATGGTTTCGAGGTCCTGTTCCTTGACTCCCAGAGCGGCAAGATTATTCGGGATGCTAACGTCCTTTGCCAGGCGCCGGATCGCAGAGATTGCCCTTTCGCCTGCCGCCACGACAGAAAGGCCGGTGACATCTTCGCCTAGTGCAACGGCGATGTCGCGGAAGCGCTCCGGGCAGGCGATCAAGTTGAACTCGCACACTTCCGGCAGCAGAATCGCATTACAGACACCGTGCGGTAGGTTGTAGAAGCCGCCGAGTTGATGCGCCATCGCATGCACATAGCCGAGGCTGGCATTGTTGAACGCCATCCCGGCGAGGTATTCGGCATAGGCCATCTTGTCCCGTGCCTCGATGTTCGAGCCGTTGGCGACCGCCGAACGCAGCGACTTGGCGATCAGTGCTATCGCCTTCAAGGCGCACGCATCGGTGATATCGGTGGCGATGATGGAAACATAGGCTTCCACAGCGTGCGTTAATGCATCCATGCCAGTGGCGGCCGTCAGCGCCGGCGGCATGCCGACCATCAACAGCGGATCGTTGATGGCAACGTTCGGCGTGCAGCGCCAATCGACCAGCGCCATTTTCACATGCGTGTCGGTGTTGGTGATGATGCAAAAACGCGTCATCTCACTGGCGGTGCCGGCGGTCGTATTGATCGCCAAAAACGGCGGCATCGGCTTCTTCGTCTTATCGAGGCCTTCGTAATCGCGGATATTCCCCCCATTGCCGATCACCATGCCGATGCCCTTGGCACAATCATGGGCGCTGCCGCCACCGAGCGAAACGATACCGTCGCAGGCGTACGTCTTATAAACGAGCACGCCATCGTGGACGTTCTTGTCGGTCGGATTCGGTTCGGCGCCGGCGTAAATCACAACTTCCACACCAGCCTCTTCGATCATCGCTTTGACCCGATCGGCGATGCCGAGTTCGACCATGCCTTTGTCGGTGCCGAGTAGGACACGCTTGGCGCCGAGCGCACGCGCCTGCGGTCCGGCCTCTTTGGCGCAGCCAACACCCATCAACGCCACAGTCGGGGTAAAGAACCCAAATGTCTGTTCTGCAAGTGCCATAACTTTCCTCCTCAGTTCTCTTTTGTTCGCCGTTCTTCACGCCCGCGCGTCAGCACGCGCGTGAGACGGCTTTGCCGCCCGACCACGACCTCGCAATTGCTTCCTTCTCGGAGGCGGCAGCCGTTGGGAACTAGCGATCAAAGGGAGGACAGCGGTGATATATTCCGCCAGTCCAAGAGCAGGGTCGTCACACCTTTAGTCGCCAATATCCAGATCGGGCGTCGCTCTGGTCTATCAGGTGAGGTGCACGTTAAACCTGCCCTGCAAGGCCGTCTGTCAGCATAGCGACAAAAATTGAGTTCGCATTGCTTACTGCCCCTGCTCTTGACGCTGCAACTATGTTACCTTGCGGCATTGCCGTGGGGGCAGCTTCCGGGAGGGCCGCAATGTTCCAGTGTTTCAGCATCATCGATATCCTCGAAGATCCCAAACATGACAGCCTTCTCAAGACCTTTACGCTAAGAAAATTGGCAACACAGGAATTGGTCTGCGATGCCGAAACCCGCGAGAACAACGTTTTCATCGTTCTATCCGGCGAACTGCGCGCCTATCTTTCCTTCGAAGGACGCGAATTCACGGTTTTCACGCTCGAGCCCGAATCCGTCTTCACGACTCACTCGAAAATGAACGTCGCTGCGAAACGGCCATCAGAGATACTGGTGGCTGACATTCGGCTGTTTCAGCGCGCCATGTTTGAGGTCCCGGAACTTTCGCGCGCCATTTTCCAAAGCATGGGGCGCGGCCTTGAGACCACACTCCATATCATCGAAGAACTGGTGTTCCTCGACGTACGGCAGAGATTGATTTGCTTCCTGCTCGAAATGGCCAACGAACGCGGCTGCAAAGTTCAGGACGGCATTTCCATCACGCTCGATTACAACACCGAGGACATCGCCACCGTGATTGGCTCAAGCCGTCAGTCCACGTCGCTAATGCTGAACGAGTTGATCCGGGGCGGCGAGCTCGCGCGCATCAGCCGGACTCAGCTCATCATTCACGACCTCACCAAATTCAAATCCTTGGTGGGCAGTAACGACCTGACGCCGTGGCCGCGGCCTCGCCGACAAACGACGCCATTATGAGCTGCGCAAAATCATATAGACCAACGTCTGGTTGAGCAGGCCGTACGCGATTTCGCCGAAGGTGATCGGCCCGATAAACTCGCCCATGGCGTGTCCTTTCAGGCAACCGTATTTGTAATTCAATATGCAATTCACCGACAGCGTCGGCTCCCCGTCCATCTTGGTGATGTCGTGGGCAAACGCGGCCTCGTAATCCTCGATCGGTGCCGCCAGCCGGTACTCCACATCCGGGAACAATGGGGCATAGAAATCGACCCGCTTCGTGCTCAAGTCGACCGATTTGATCGAAACGTTGATCATGGCGCCGGAGTAGTTCGCCACCAGCGGCAAACGCAAATCGACGTTCTGCTTCACCAGGTAGTCGGCGAAAATTTCCTCGCGGCCGTTCACGAATACCTTGCGGGTATGGAACGCGGTCCGATCGACCGTGATGACGTCGCCGGTTCCCTGATGGAACGGATTGACGATGCCGATTTCAGCGACCACATCCTTTACCAGCTTGGCATGTAGGCAGAGGCCTTGCGTCAAAGACCAACGCCCGCTCCTGCCGTCCACCACCTTGGGCTGGCGCACGCCGATCTCGTCGATTTCGACACCGGCAATCCAGCCCATAAGCGGTCGCTCATAGACGGCGGGAATCGACGATATCGTCTTGGCAAACGTTTTGTGAATCGCCGTAAACGCCGGAAGAATCAAATAGGAAAAGCCGTGCTGCGGTTCGTCGGCAACGAGAGCGTCAAGTTGCGATTCGCTGTAGAAATGCGTGACGAAATCAACAACCTCGGAAGGCAGAGAGCTGACGAACAGCTTCTCCTTCGACATCAACCCGCCTTCGGTTCCGACGAAATACGGGATCGTCCCGCCAACCCAGTCGCCTTTCGGCAGTCGCCGCAGCAGAGCCTCTTCACCGGCCACCACCACGCGGTCACCAGCTTTGATCCGAGCAACAGTTTCCTCGACTGAAAGCAGCCCTCTCATCACCTAACCTCCGGCTCGAAAATCGCGCGAATATCGTTCCGGGCCAGCGCTTCGTTCTTGGAGAAGAACGAATACGCCTGGTCGATCAATTGCTCAATGTTCTCCGCCGACGAATCGATCCGCGCGCGCGTCGTAACACGTGTGATGAAAAATTGTGTGGCCAAAAGTGAAAATGGGCCTTTCACTTTGCCAAGCACGAGTGCTTTCCAGCGAGGATGCGTTTTCGGTGGCAGCATCCTGACGTCCCCCGATTCAAACGCTCGCACCGACCACAGAGCGCTTCCATTCGTTCAAGGCAATCTCCCGATAAAGGGGTACTTGCGAATTGCATTCAATTCCGAGCAGCGAACGGAATATTGCGAAGGTATCGAAGCCACAATTGAAGCGGAAGGCAAATTCGTCAAGTCGCTCGCGAATGCTCGGCAGCCCTGCGGTATCCGCATAATCACCGCACCAACATTCGAGACTGTCAAGCACGAGTCGCACAACCTCAAGGTTTGCGCCGAACTCAGCACCGACCGTGCTATTGCCGATTCCGGAACCGCCAACGCCCTTGTCGCTTCCGCCAGCTTTGGTAAAGGCGATGGCGTTCGAATCTACATTGGCGTCAAGGAAGCTGCACACCGACTCCGCGCTCAGGTCGGGCACCGTGCTTAGCCGTAGTTGTCCCGCACAACGGGCGCTCCACGGAGACGACAAATCACCCGATTTGTCGCGCATAACCTCCACCGCCGCAGCCACAAAGATGCGATCACAACCGCCTCCGGCGTCATATTGTACGGCCGTAGCGCTGACCTCGACGTGACCGCAACTGCGGGTACTCCCCAAAGGCAGGCAGTTGGTATCCCGCAACCGGCGACGCAGAAGTGCTAGTGCCTGGTACAGCACTTCGTGGTGATCCCCCTGGAGGGGCTGGCAAAGCTGCTGAGAACCGACGTCCCGGAGACTATTGGCCAGCAAGTATGCTGCCAAAAACCAGACCAACAGAGGAATAACCCGGTCGGTCATCACCGATCCGGCGGTCGTGAGGACGTTTCCACCGCAGCGGCTGCAATGCAGCAGTTCGGGACGCTGACTGAGCCGCATGGGATCACTGCGCTGTCCGCAATGCTGACAAACGAAACCAGCAGGCCACTTCACTTTTTCTAGGAAAGCGGCGCATGCATCATCATCCGTGAATAGCCGACGGAACTCCCCCAGGGTCTGAGGGAAGTGCGCGGGTCTACGGAACGCGAGATTCGACGACATAATCCAATCCTTACGTCGATACCAAAAATAGGTGGGGGCGCGAACACCGACCGCAAGGCGCAAGCAAACAGCCATGCCTCAGGGTCCGCGCCGCGCCGATCTAGTGCAAGGGAACGAGCACGCGGGTCCAGATTTCGTGCCCGCCGACATAGTTCTCCGTCCGGATGTTTTCGTGGTAATAGGCCTGAACGATAACCGGGCCGAAATTGTAGCCAACCATCGGGCCAATCGCATATTTAGCCGCGTCGGTGTTGGCAATATCGACCATCGCGCCACCGCCGGCCGGCGAAGCCTGGTCCTTCTCGACCTGGGTCAGCGCGAAGCCGCCGAGGCCAACGGTCCAGTTCCCGATCGTCTTGGTGATGCTGTATTCGGCAATAAACTGATCACCGGAGCGGTAATCCTGGTATACCGTTGAATCGGCGCTCTTCTCGAAATTGTGATCATACGTGAGTAGAACGTTGGCCGCCCAACCGTCATGTAACCAGCTGATGCCGAGACCCGGCTCCAGCGCCCAATAGCGGTTCGAATTCTTGACCGCCATGCGCGAATCCTTGTCGCCGACCGGAATCCAAATGCCGAGCTGAGCCGCGACATGGAAGTCGTTGGGCAGCGACCATGACAGCACCACAGGCTCAAACAGCGTGTCGTACAGGCCAACTCCTGAGCCAATATTGGTACCATTGGTGATGGGACCAACGGTGGTCGTGATGCTGTCGAATGGTTGCGCCAGAACCATGCCGTAATCGGCGCCTGCGAACTGCACGCCCGGCACCCATTCCAGAATCGGTACATCGACGAAAGCGTCGAGCTGAACCGCGGATTTGTTGGCGCCCGGCGAATACAGCTTCGTTGGTGTAAACAACGTTTCGTTGACGAAATAGAGACCGGTCGGCGGCAAAGCGCCTGACGTCAACCCTTCGGTGACGCCCGGCAGACGCGTCGTCCAGTTCTCGGCGGCGAGCGCCGGGCCGCCTAATGTCAACGCACTCAGTGCAACTGTAAGTGCCACATGCCCCTTCATAGATATCTCCCTGGATTTTTTGCTTTTGGAGATTGAAGGCTAGGCGTGCATCATCCGACCGTCTGTCAGATGCGTGACAGAATCGGAGATGCAATCGTATAGACTGCTATGAACGGATTACGGTGGGACGTGGTGCGCCGCGCAATGGCAGGCGTTCGGAGTGGCAACGCGTAAGCTGGTATTCTCCGGCAGCAAATTTTGATGGAAATCACCAGCCTACGATATCTTCTAGCCGTTGCTGAAGCTGGCAGTTTCGCCGCGGCGGCGCGTCTTCTCAATCTGCATACATCAACGCTCAGCCGGCACATCTTCTCGATCGAAGAAGAACTTGGAACAACCATATTTGAGCGGGAGCACTCGGGCGTTCGCCTCACTTCGAGCGGGCACACCGTTCTCATTTATGTCAGGCAAACCCTCGCTGACTTGGACGCCCTCACAAAAATCGGTCGCTCGGGCGGCATTGGCAAACATGGCCGTGTTCGTCTCGGCGTTCACATGCCTCCTATAGGCAGTACTCTCACAGAGTTGCTATTCCGATGGCATCATTTTCATTCTGAAGTCGAACTGTCACTCCATGAGTTTCCGGACGGCGAACTCTGCAGGGTCGTGAGGGATAGGCATCTTGATGCTGCGCTAATCGCAGAGCACGCACTTGGGCCGGAGCTTGTTTCTGAGCTAATATACAAAGAGCGGTTGCTCGCTGGCGTACCCAACCGTTCGCCTCTAACCCAAGAGACCGCAACCTCCTGGGCAGCACTTGGGAAACAGATCGTGCTCGTCCAGGATTGGCCGCAGAGCCATGTAACGCGAAGCTTCTATGGGGCACTTCTTGGTCATGGCACTCCGTTTCAGTCCCATGCTGTAAGCAAACAATCTCTGTTGTCTTTGGTTGCCGCGGGATTTGGCATTACGCTGGCGACGGAATCCCAAGCTCGCGCAGGTTTCCCTGGTGTCACGTTTGTCCCTATCGCGGAGGAGAATGCCTCTATTAATGTTGTGCTGGCGTGGACGCCACAGAGCGAAGATCCGGCGGTTGGTCGCTTCATTGCGTTTTTTCGCGACGAAGCCCGTTCACTCCGATCGCCTTGACTTCGTCGCGGGCTTCTTAAGCCGTGCAAACGCACGATCCGTTGCCATGAATCGGGCGATCATGGGCTCGATGAGCTTGGCCGTTTCGACAGGCTTCTGGCCGGTTTCTTCGGCGAGAACTTGGCCGTAACGGACAAGATCGCGATGTGTGACGGCCGAGAGTTCTATCGTGAGCTTGACCGGATGATCATCCAAAACGACACCGAGTTTGAGCTTTGGCATCATTACCTCCTCAGCCGGCATAGGGTTCAAGCACGAGGTCTTTGGTCACCATCACCCGTACTGGAAACCCTGGCCGAATGGTTATGGTGGGTTGCACGTTTAACGAACGGCCCACGACCTGCTCGCCAATCCGCGAAAAGCTGGTAGATGCGCCTTGGCGCAATGACTGAACCAAGCTATTTTCGTTGTTGCTAGTCCCAGCTTCGGAACCGACGCTAAGAAGCGTCGACAGAATGGCGGCTTTGAACAGCATGCCCCAATGATTGTCGACTTCATCTTCAAGGCCGGCATAACCTTCGGTATCGGCGCCTGGCTGACGTTCCAGGATGACGGAGTGGCCGTTGGGCAGGATGAGACGGGTCCAGACCAGAAGTGCGCGTGATTGACCAAAGGAAACTTGCGCATCGTATTGACCAACAAGACGCGCTCCTTGCGGGATGAGCAACACCTTCCCCGTCGGACTATCAAATACATTAGCAGTGACCTGCGCCGTGACCTGCCCCGGAAGATCGGAGCGGAGGCCCGTGATCAGCGCCGCCGGAATAACCGCCCCTGCCTGCACGACATATTGACTGGCTGGTGGTTCAACGCGACTGGTACCGACGAAATTGTGCTCGGTGGGACCGTTCAAGAAGGCCAGCTTGTGATCCTGAGCGGCCGATTCCACCGCGACTGTCGGCGTTGCGGGTAGTGCAGCCGCAGAAGGCGATGGCAGAGACACCGCTGGTTGGGCGTTGAAATTCGTCGCGGTGAAGAGCTTGCCCGCTCGCGCCGCATCGGTTTCCTGAAGCTGCTTCTGGGCCTCCGGATTTGCCGGAATCGTCCCCCCGATCCCCGGCGCCGGCGCTCCGGCTTTTAGAATTGGCCGGCCGAGATCGCCTGGCAGTGGTGGGCCAAGCGGCGGCACGGTCTTGGGCGTTGTCGCATAGTCCTTCGGCAATTCGGCAAGTCCATCGGGTGTGTTGCGGCTGGTGGTGTTGTAAGCCTCAGGCGTGTCCGCCTGCTTTGGTGCGGAATGCAACGCGAAGAACAACACACCAACGATCACACTTGATGCAACAATCCCGCCCCCAACGAGGACTTTGCGCGAGAGCCGCATGACGGGTGGTCGGGAGGCACGCAGGCGCATTTCCTCCTTGGGGCGGAATGACTGCGATTGTTCCGGTTGCTGTTCGGGATGGGCCCCGTGATGATCGCTCACTTGGTCCTCCCGTCGGTGCGCAGGATTTGGACCTTCTGCTGCGTCTCCCCGCCCAGACGCAATTCGGCGGCGGCAAAGAGCTGATCGACGATCATGAAGCGTCCCTTGACGCGGTAATTGACCAGCTCCGCGCTACCGCCCAAACCCAACACCCACAAAGGCGGCATCTCGCCTTGAACAATTCCGCTTGGAAACTCAATGAACACCTGCCGGCTATCATCGAAGGCGCGAATAGGCCGCCAAGGCGGTGTGTCGCCATTGATGCGATAACGGAACTGCAAGGCACTGAGGTCGATGCCGGAAGCAACCGGGGCGTTAGATTCGGCAACGGCATTGGCTCTGCGCAAGGCTATCAACTGGTCTTGCGGATAGGTCCAGGAGACCGAGGCCATGTAGGTTGTTTCGGCAGAGCGCAGCTCCATATGATAGGTGCGCCGGTCGGTGTTGATAACCAGATTGGTGGCGAGTTTGGCGCGCGTTGGTTTGACGAGAATATGGATGCGCTTGGAAGCACCGGAACCACTTTCGGTATCGCCGATGATCCAGCGCCCCGTGTCGCCCGCGGCCACGGGGCCGGTACCGACCAACTGTTCGCCGGGCTCAAGCGCAATGTCGGTGATCTCGCCGGGTGCGGCATAGACTTGATAGAGAGCCCCTTCCGAATACGGGTACACTTGAATGGCGTTGAGGTAATCGGCGCTCTTGGGCTGCAAACGGGCCGACTTGTTGGCGCGTGCGATCCGAACTTGCGGGCTTGCCGGTTCCGGCTTTGCCACCTGCTCTTCGGCTATTGGCTTGAGCTGTCCCGGCAACGGCAAGGGTTTGGGTAGTTCGACCACCTGCACGGCTTTCGGCGGATCAGCCTGCAAGACGGCGGGTTTCAGATCGTCATAGGCGATCTCCGGCGGCTTGAAGGTGGTGCAAGCGCCGAGCAGTAGTGAGGCAGCAATAAGCGGAATGATTTTATGCATCAGCCGAGTTCCTTGGACCAGTTGAGGGCATGGACGTAGATGCCGAGCGGATTCTTCTTAAGGCGATCCGCATCAGTTGGCGTCTGAATCGTGATGGTGAGGATGGCGCTCCAGCGCTCGGTGGCGGCGAGCGCGTTGTCGACATAACGCCGTTCCACCCATTCGACCCGAAAGCTGTTGTCGGAAGCGCGGATCACACTGGCGACATCGACCGAGACTTGGGCTTTGCCGAGTTCAGCGAAGGGATCGTTGGTGCGGGCATAATCGTTGAGCGCGAGCGCGCCCTTGTCGGTCACGTAGTTGTAGGCTTCCAGCCAATTTTTGCGCAGGATAACCGGATCAGCCGGAACACTGCGCACCGCTTCAATAAAGTGAGCGAGATACCAAGCGATTTGCGGATCGGACGGGTGATAGCCGGTGGTGGCCGGAGCTACAGCGGTCGCCTGTCCCAACTTATCGACCTCGACCACCCACGGGGTGATGGTGCCTTGCGTGGATCGCCAGATGAGACCGGCCGTGAGAAGAAAGCTCAGACCCAAAGAACCGAAGAAGGCGAGGCGCCAGTTCTTGGCTTGAACGCGGGCCGAACCGATCCTCTCGTCCCAGGCTTGGCCTGCCTTCTGATAAGGTGTCTCCGGCTCTGGCGTATGGCCATAACGTACTGTCGGCCGTCGGAACATCATTTGTCTCCCTCTTTGAGATCAATAGAACTGCCGCTGGCGGGATGATCGCCGGAGCGCACGGTGTGAGCGGCGAGGCTGGCGCCATGGCTGACGGCTTGCTTTTGTTGCATCCGCCTAGCCCATCCCGGGGGGCCATCAGGCTGCGCCGCGCCCTGCCCGGCCGCAGAAGCGGCTGCACCGGTTGCACCAGCACCGCCGTTCACAAAGCTTTCTTTCAGAGATGTCACCGCGCGCCGCAGCGGACTGGTGGCAGCCGACATACCGGCTTCGGCCACGCCAGCAAGACCGCCGGCGCGGTAAGCAGCAGTCGCGGCGCCAGCGACACTGGCTCCGCCGTGGGCGAGTTTTGAAAACGCACCGCCCGCCATGGCGATGCCGCCAGAGGCGAGCGCCGCGCCCGCCACACCGGTACCGGCGACGGCGAGACCTGTGCCGACCGCGGCGCCAGCACCCAATTGCGGCCCGCCGGCGATGAGACCATTGGCGATGCCTGGCCCAAATATCGACAAACCCAAGAGCGACAGCGCCGCCAAGATGATTGTCAGCGCGTCGTCGATGGTCGGGGGATCGGCCATGCCGCTGGTGAACTCGCTGAATATCGTCGAGCCGATGCCGATGATGACGGCCAGAACCAGGATCTTGATACCGGACGAGACAACATTGCCGAGGACACGTTCGGCAAGAAACGCCGTGCGGCCGAAAAGCCCGAAGGGAACGAGAACAAAACCGGCCAATGTCGTCAGCTTGAACTCGATCAGGCTGACGAAGAACTGGATGGCCATGATGAAAAAGCTGATGAGGACGATCAGCCAGGCAAGCATCAAAATTGCGATCTGCAGGAAGTTGTCGAAAAAGCTCACAAACCCCATCAGATTGGAAACGGAGTCCAGGATGGGTTTGCCCGCGTCGATGCCAACCTGTGCCAGACGACCGGGCTGCAACAGCTGATCGGTGGTGATAGTGCCGCCGGAGGCTTTGATGCCAAGCCCGGCGAACGAGTTGAAGATGATTTTAGCGAGGCTGTTGAAGTTGCCGATGATGTAGGCAAAGACCCCGATATAAAGGGTCTTTTTGATGAGGCGGGCAATCACGTCTTCGCCCGGCGCCATGGCCCAGAAGAGACCGGCCAGTGTGATGTCGATGACAATCAACACGCCCGCCACCCAGCGCACTTCACCTTGCAACAGGCCAAAGCCGGAATCGATGTATTGGGTGAAGATGCCGAGGAAGCGATCGACGACGCCGGTGCCGTTCATGGGTTCTTCGCCTTCTCTTTCGCTACCGTGTTGTGCTGGGTGGTAGTGCCGAGCTGAGAGCCGAAGAACCGCCTGCGATTCCCCGCCCAGGCTGCGGTGCAGGTGGCGTCATCGAGGGCCGCTTTGCCGAGCAACTGACAACGCAAAAGTTCGGCCCGTAATGTATCGGCGGCGTGGGGCAGCGGCGCCGGTGGCGGTTTGGTCGCGTGATCATCGTGGAAATCGACCGCCAGCGTCAGCACTGTAAGGATCGCGACACTGATCAGCCCGATGGTCTGAAGACTTGGCCTACGCATCAGTGAAACATCTCTACGGATTGAGCTTCATAGCCGTTACCGTAATTGAGGAAGTTCTTGCGCTGCTGCTCGGCCTGGGCTTGGCTTTCGATGGTGCGGGCGCTTTCCAGACTCTGGGCCCGCGCGATCGAGGCCATGATGGCGGTGAGGTCGGCAAGCTGCTTGGTTTGCAGCGCAATGAGCTGGTTGCCGGACTGGGTGGCCTGTAGTGCGCCGGATGCGGACTGGGAGGCGGAGACCAGCGCCTCGATCTCAGTTCGCGTGCTATCGAGGTTCTGCACCACACCAGCCTGCGTGCGCATGGCATCCTGGAACCCGGCGAGCGCGTTTTGCCAGCGGGTCTTGGCATCGGCGATCATCTGCGTCGACGACGTCGAACTCGAATACCCCTGCGGATAGAGTGTGGTGAAAGCCTTATCGATAGTGGTGACATCGTAGGCAATACGCTGGGCGTTGGTGAGGAGTTGCTGCGTCTGCGCAATCGAGGCCCGTAATGTGGCGAGCGACGAGTACGGCAAGCTCGCCAGATTTTTTGCTTCGTTGGTGAGCGAGGCTGCCTCATTCTCCAGGCTTTTGATCTCGTTATTGACCTGCTGCAGCATACGCGCAGCGGTCATCACGTTCTGGACGAAATTGGCGCCGTCAAATACCGCCCATTGCGCCTCTGCCGAAACGCTCGTGGCAACAATGGTGATGACGGCGATGCCGGCAGACAGCACGGCACGAAGACGGCGATGTATCATGGTGAAGTCTCCTTATTGGTGGCGAGTAGCTCAGCGGCCCAATCAAGGCCCTTGTGGCGGAGCCAGGCGCTAGCAAAACCGTCCTGGCCGTGCGCGGCCACAATCTCGGTGATGGCGGTTTGATCGGTTTTGGAAGAAGCGGCGGTGAAGGCGAGCGCCACTTCGGAGAGACCAAGTTCGAAGAGGCGGTTGCCGCGGCGCGACTGGCAGTAGTAGTCACGCTTTGGTGTGGCCCGGCTCAAAATCTCGATCTGGCGATCGTTAAGCCCGAAGCGGCGATAAACAGCAGTGATCTGCGGTTCTAGCGCCCGCTCATTGGGTAGAAACAGCCGCGTCGGGCAGCTCTCGATGATGGCGGCGGCGATATCGCTGCCGTCGATATCGGCAAGTGACTGGGTGGCGAAAATCACGCTCGCATTCTTCTTACGTAGCGTCTTCAGCCATTCGCGTAGTTGCCCGGCAAAGCCGGAATCGCCCAAGGCGAGCCAGCCTTCGTCGATGATGAGCATCGTCGGGCGGCCATCGAAACGCTGCTCGATGCGATGGAAGAGATAAGTGAGCACGGCGGATGCCGCCCCTGCCCCAATAAGCCCTTCGGTCTCAAAAGCCTGAACATCGGCGAAACCCAAGCGCTCCGTCTCGGCGTCGAGCAATCGTCCCCAAGGGCCGGCCACAGTGTAAGGCTGCAGAGCCTGTTTGAGGGCGTTCGACTGCAGAAGCACAGCGAGGCCAGTCAGGGTGCGCTCAATCTCGGGGGCAGAGGCCAGCGAGGTTAGTGCCGACCAGAGATGTTCTTTCAGATCAGGCGTAATGGTGACCTGTTCGCGAGCCAGAAGATTTGCCACCCATTCGGCGGCCCAGGCGCGCTCACTGGGTTCATCGATCTCGGCGAGCGGTTGGAGCGCAACGGCGGTGTCTTGGGTCTCCCCCAAAGCCCCGCCCAGATCCTGCCAGTCCCCACCCATGGCAAGGGTGGCGGCCCGGATGGAGCCGCCAAAATCGAAGGCGAAGACTTGGGCACCGGCGTAGCGGCGGAATTGCATCGCCATCAAAGCCAGAAGCACACTCTTGCCGGCGCCGGTCGGCCCGACAATCAAAGTGTGGCCGACATCGCCGACATGGAGTGAGAAACGAAACGGGGTTGCCCCTTGCGTGCGGGCATAAAAGAGCGGCGGCGCCTTGAGGTGCTCATCACGATCAGGTCCCGCCCACACTGCCGAGAACGGCATCATATGGGCAAGGTTGAGGGTTGATACGGGAGGCTGGCGCACATTGGCATAAACCTGCCCGGGCAGGCTCCCGAGCCAGGCTTCCACGGCATTCACGCTTTCGCGGATGGCGGTAAAGTCGCGACTCTGGATGGCCTTCTCGACCAGTTGTAGCCGGTCGTCGGCGATACGGCGGTCCCCGTCCCAGACTGTGATGGTGGCGGTGACATAAGCGGTGCCGACCAGATCGGAGCCCAACTCCTGCAGCGCTGTATCGGCATCGGCCGCCTTGTTGGCCGCGTCGCTGTCCATCAAGGCGGAGGCCTCGTTGGTCATCACTTCTTTGAGGATCGCCATCACCGATTTGCGCTTGGCAAACCATTGGCGGCGGATGCGGGAGAGGACCTTGGTGGCGTCAGTCTTATCGAGGGTGATGGCGCGGGTACACCAACGATAGGGAAAGGCAAGCCGGTTGAGATCATCGAGCACACCAGGCCAAGTCTGCGACGATAGCCCCGTAATGGTGAGAGTGCGCAGGTACGACGCCCCGAGCTTAGGCTCCAAGCCGCAGGTCAGGTCTTCGTCGGGAAGGAATGCATCGAGATACATCGGCACGTCTGGAACACGGACATACTGCTCTTTGGTCGAGATGCAGGAGTGAAGGTAAGTGAGCGTCTCGCCGTCATCGAGCCAATCGACTTCCGGCATGAAGCCGTCGAGGAGCGCCAGAACCCGGTCGCTGCGATAGATAAAGCCGGTGAGCGCGGCGCGCCAATCGGTATCACTTTGCGCCCTGCCCTCATAAAGCCAGGAGGTGGCATGGGCGGCTTCATCGGCCGGCGGCAGCCAAAGCAGTGTTATAAAATACCGGCTTTCAAAATGAGTACTTTCCTCTTCGAACTGCGCCCGGCGCTCTTCGTTGAGCAGTACCGACGCCGGATCGGGAAACGCATTCTTCGGATAGTGATTGGCGCTGCGGCGTTGGGCTTCGATGAAGATCGCCCAGCCGGAACCGAGCCGCCGAAGCGCGCTGTTGAGCCGACTGGTGATGGCGACAAGCTCGGTGGCCGTGGCGGAGTCCAAATCGGGCCCCCGGAACTTGGCGGTGCGTTGAAACGAGCCATCCTTGTTGAGGATGACGCCTTTGGCGACCAGCGCCGCCCATGGCAGAAAATCCGCCAAACGCTGGGCTCGTTTCCTGTACTCGGTGAGATTCAGCATAGTGACCTCACGCGACCAGATGGCTGGGATAGCGAAGGGCCCGGCGCAGGACGTCGACAAAGGCGGCGTCATGCTTGGCCGCCCATGCCGCTAGGAGATGGCCGACCAAAAAGAGACCGGCCCCCACCAGCCACAGCTGGAGGCCAAGGCCGATGGCGGCCGCGAGGGTGCCATTGATGATGGCAACCGATCGCGGCGCACCGCCGAGGAGGATCGGCTCGCTCAAAGAGCGATGAACCGGGGCATAGAAACCCAAGATCTCGTTCTCCTCCATCAGATCAGCACTCCGCCACCGAAGGAGAAGAAGGAAAGGAAAAAACTGGAGGCGGCAAAGGCGATCGAGAGCCCAAACACGATCTGGATCAGCCGCCGGAAGCCCCCGGAGCTATCGCCGAACGCCAGCGTCAGGCCGGTGACGATGATGATGATCACCGACACGACCTTGGCGACCGGGCCTTGGACAGATTCGAGAATCTGATTGAGCGGCTCTTCCCAGGGCATGGAGGAGCCGGACGCAAATGCAGCACTGGCGGTGAACAGAAACAGCGAGGCTGCGGACAAAAACGCCGCGGAACGGCGCAGGATGGGACGCATCAAGGTTCTCCTAGTGGTTCGAGGATGTAATTGCCGGAAGGATCAAGGCCGTTGACGGTCGCCAGCTCGGCGAGCCGGCGGTTGGTCCCACGCCCGGCGAGCACGGCGATGACGTCGATGGTCTCGGCAATGAGGGCGCGAGGCACGGTGACGACTGCTTCCTGGATGAGCTGCTCGAGCCGCCTGAGCGCTCCGATGGCGGAACCGGCATGTAGCGTGCCGATACCGCCGGGATGGCCCGTACCCCAGGCCTTGAGCAGATCGAGCGCTTCGGCGCCGCGCACTTCGCCGACCGGAATGCGGTCGGGACGCAGCCGAAGTGCCGAACGTACCAAATCCGAAAGCGAAGCAGCGCCGTCCTTGGTGCGCAGCGCCACCAGATTGGGCGCGGCGCATTGCAGTTCTCTTGTGTCTTCGATCAGCACCACCCGGTCGGTGGTCTTGGCGACTTCCGCCAGCAGCGCATTGACGAGTGTCGTCTTGCCGGTGGAGGTGCCGCCGACCACCAGGATGTTTTTATGACCGGCAACGGCATCGCGGAGCAACGCGGCCGCGTCAGCCGTCATGATGCCAGTGTTGACGTAATCAGCGAGCGTGAAGACTGCCACGGCTGGACGGCGGATGGCAAAGCAAGGTGCTGTCACCACCGGCGGGATCAAGCCTTCGAAGCGCTCGCCCGATTCCGGCAACTCTGCCGAGACCCGTGGGGCTCCTCCATGGACTTCCACGCCGACATGGTGAGCGACGAGGCGCACAATCCGTTCGCCATCTTCTGGCGAGACGCAGAGCCCCGTGTCTTCCAATCCACCGGCAAGCCGGTCGATCCAGAGCTTGCCGTCGGGGTTGAGCATCACCTCGCCGATAGCCGGATCATCGAGATAGCCCGCGATAGCTGGTCCCAGCGCGGTGCGCAGCATGCGGGCGCCGCGTGCAAATGCTTCTGACCGGTAATCCTCACTGCCCACTGGCCTGCCCCGTGAATGCGCCTGGCGACAGGCGCGTTTTGCGGGGTCGATTAGAAAGAGGCTGATGGGGCGTTCGGCAACAACGATCTTATGGCGATCGGGCTCTGGCGTAGAATGACTTGCGGCTGGAATAACGGCCTACGGCTCGCCGTCGTTTTGCGAAGCGAATGGCATAGCCGGATCGATGTCCTTGATCACATCGTCGGCAAAGGATCGCCCTTTGGCAATCCGCCGCCCCAAGGCTTCGACAAAACCTTCATAGCGTTCGCGGCCCTTGGCTTGGGCTGTCGTCTTTGCACTGTCGGGCAAGGGCGGCGTGGTGGTGAGCCAGAAGCGCACGAACAACGCCATGGTCTCGTTTGAGATGGTGATATGGCGCTCCAGCCGTTCGATCTGCCGGCTCATCCGATCGAGGCGTTTGGCAAGCGCCGCTTCTAGCCGGTCGGCGCCATCGGCGGAAAGATGCGAAGCGAGCGCAGCTTCGACCACGACGGCCTGCGAGACCCGTTTTCGGTTCGCGTAGTCGGCCAGCCGTCCGGCCAAATCCGGCGGCAAGCGGAAGGTGTGTTTGGTCCGCACGATCAAAGCCCCATGCGATCAGCGGGATCAAGCGAGGTCTGGCGCGCCAGATCGCGGACTTGATCGTGCATCACCTTGAGCCTTGGGGCCTCGTCATCGGGCTCGTCGGTGCTCAACTCAAACTCATTCGCCGGATCGGGCGGTTTGGCGGCGACCTCTTCGTGCTCGGGCAGTTCCGGCTCCCGGCGAATACCGCTATTGGCAGGATCGGCATCGCCCTCCTCTTTGGGCGCGGCAATCATCTCGGTCCAGCTATTGCCAGACGATGGGTCAGGTGGCTTTTGTCCATCGGCGGCAATTGGCGCCAGTTCTGGCGGCGGCAGAATCCGACTCTGTAGTTTCCTGTCTTCGTAATAGCGTACCTTATTGGCGCGAACCGGGTTGATCCCTGCTAGCATGACGATCTCGTCATTGGGCGGCAGTTGCATCACCTCGCCCGGCGTCAGCAGCGGCCGCGCCGTTTCCTGGCGCGAGACCATCAAATGGCCAAGCCAGGGACTTAAACGGTGACCGGCATAGTTCTTCATCGCCCGCATCTCGGTGGCGGTGCCAAGCGAATCGGAAACGCGCTTTGCGGTGCGCTCATCATTGGTGGCAAAGCTCACCCGCACATGGCAATTGTCGAGGATGGCGTTGTTGATGCCATAGGCTTTCTCAATCTGGTTCAGCGATTGGGCAATAAGAAAGCTCTTGAGGCCATAGCCCGCCATAAAAGCCAACGCGCTCTCGAAGAAATCGAGCCGCCCAAGTGCTGGAAACTCATCGAGCATCATCAGCAGCCGATGACGGTTCGGTCCCGTCTCCAGCTTCTCGGTCAGCCGGCGGCCGATCTGGTTGAGGATCAGCCGGATCAGCGGCTTGGTGCGGCTGATATCGGAAGGGGGAACTACGAGGTAAAGTGTGATAGGACAATCGCCTTCGACAAATTCGTGAATGCGCCAATCGCAACGCCGCGTGACCGTGGCTACCACCGGATCGCGGTACAGCCCCAGAAACGACATGGCGGTCGACAGTACGCCGGAGCGTTCGTTCTCGCTTTTGTTCAACAGCTCGCGGGCGGCACTGGCCACCACGGGATGAACGCCGCCCTTGCCCAGATGCGGTGTCGTCATCATGGCGCGTAGCGTCGTCTCGATCGGGCGTTTGGGATCGGAGAGGAAGTTGGCAACGCCTGCCAGCGTCTTGTCCTTTTCGGCATAGAGCACATGCAGGATGGTACCCACGAGCAGCGAATGGCTGGTCTTTTCCCAATGGTTGCGTTTTTCGAGGGCGCCTTCGGGATCGACCAATACATCGGCGATGTTCTGGACATCGCGCACTTCCCATTCGCTGCGCCGCACTTCCAGAAGCGGGTTGTAGGCGGCACTTTGCGCGTTGGTGGGATCAAACAACAGAACCCGGCCGAAGCGGGCCCGCCAGCCGGCGGTCAGCGACCAGTTCTCGCCCTTGATGTCGTGCACAATAGCCGATCCCGGCCAGGTCAGCAGCGTCGGCACCACCAAGCCAACACCCTTGCCGCTTCTGGTCGGGGCAAAGCACAGCACATGCTCGGGTCCGTTATGGCGCAAGTAGTGACCGCCGAGCTGTCCCAACACAACGCCGTCGTTCCCGAAAAGCCCAGCTTTTCCGATCTCGCGGATATTAGCCCAGCGCGCCGAGCCATAGGTCGTGATCAACTTCTGCTCGCGGGCCCGCCACACCGACATGACCACAGCGACTGCGAAGGCCACGATCCCGCCGGCGGCGGAAATGAACGCCGCCCGATTGAACACATTCGGTGCATAGGCGTCATAGGCGTACCACCACCAGAAGAAGGCCGGCGGGTGGTAAAGGGGCCACCCAAACAGATAAAACCACGGCTGTCCCAACTCTGGCTGATACCCCAGCTGCCAGGCCGTCCACTGCGTTGCCGCCCAGACGAAGGCAAGCACAACAGCGCAGACCGCAATTACCTGCCCCCATAAAATCTTCGTCGCACTCATAGCGGCAGATGATCAGGGAACTCAGGTACCATGATGCAAGCAGGAAAAGATCAGGAGCGTAGACAAGAATGCTGCAGCGCAGAGATCGGAGCGATCGTCAGCTCGATCGATTCACCACTGGCCTAACGCGGTTCTGATTCGGTATTACCGGCACGACATGGTCGGTTACAAGGCGACCGCGTTGTTGGCCCGTTCTTGAATGCCCCGGCAGCGGTCCATAATCGTGTCAAACGGATCGGCATCATCGAGAAGGAGACCGTCCCGCACCATGGCGGCGTAATCTTCGGCCAAACGCTCAAGAGCTGAACCTTCCGGTACGAGGCAAAGCTGGCCACCGATAGCCGCTTCATAGTCGATGATTTGGCCGTCTGCGCCTTTTTCGACAAAGAAGATCGCTTTGTGTTTGGCAACGGCTGCTGCGATGGCGCGAGCTGCAACGGCACGCTCGGCATACCCCGCCTCGTCCAAACGAACCAAGTCGTACCAGTGCCGGGCAAAGCGCTCCGCACCACGATAGGTCCCTTGCGCGCAAAACACATGTATGGCCGTGGCCTTTTCCCAGAAGGTGCGCTCCACACACATGGTGCGCGGTGTGGCCTCTGGAAAAGTAACTCCTTGCACATGGACTGCGGCATCACACTGAATGTGTTTTAGCTCCCATGGCTCGCCGGTCGAACGCGCGCCAAATTCCAGAAGAACCGCGGGGCGGACATAACCGGTGCCGGAAGCCGATGGCTCATAGTGGATATGGATTTTGTCTGCGTCTGCTTCGGCTTTTGCTGGCAGCTTGACGCTGTCCAAGGCCGACTGGATGATCCCCAGGGCTTCACCGCTCGCCCAATCCGCCAAACGCTCCTTGATCGCTTTGGTCCACTTCTTCTCCTGGCTCCGGTTGGGCGGCAGAGCATCGGAGCTACCGGCGGTCAGGTCACCGGCAATGGTACGTATGTCATAGGTCAAATCGACGTCTTCGGAAAACCGCCGGATGGCGCCATAGGCCTTTGATAGCGACGTGCCGCCCTTGAAAACAAGATGGGCGGCAACAGGTGAGCTGAACAGCGTCTGAAGAGACCAGACCACCCAGACATCTTTTTCCAGAAGATGGGCAGGTCTGCCCGAAGCATTGGCGGCGACTTCCAGTGCATCTCTCCGATCTGTCGCGGAAAGTTTGAGGAAGTCGTCAGCCATTTACGAGTACTCGACTCACCGTTTGCGCCATCCAGGTTGGCATGCGGGACCGGACACTGGCAATTTCCTGGGCCGTGCTTGGTGGTAATCGTCGCAACAGCGGCACGGCCTCGTGGACACGATTGGGTCCAATCCAGTTCAACGCACGAATGGCGTTGCCGGCAGGCCCAGGCATCAGTTGCCAGCCCGGCGCATGGCGGAACTCGATCATCTGCTTTTCGAGCGTGACCCGCCGGCTTTTTCCGGATGTCAAATAAATCGCCTGTACCGGTACCTGCGTGGTCAGCCCCAAAGCGTTAGCCGAAGCAGCTCCGCTGGGCGCGATGGTCTCGCCGCGTGTGCTGGCAAGAGCCTGAGCGGTGGCTTCGACTGACGGCGGTCGTTTGCCGAAGCGGGTCTCGATGGGGCGCACATAGCGACCGCGACCGGCGCGCAGAATCTGCCCACGGCGGACCAGCCGCGAGAGCGACTGATCGATCGCCGCACGCGATCCCAGGTGTAGAAGCTCCTTCGCAGAAACCGGAACACCTTCCGGTAATTGCGCCAAGTGCTCCAGGATTTTTGCCGTCAATCTTTCCATCGCACCCTCATTGTGTCAGATAATATATAACTATTTCTGACAGTTTCAAGCTCAAAGAACGCACCGAACCCCGAGGTACTCTGGGCTAATGGTTTGTATTTCCTTGATTTATGCCAAACGGGCATGAGTGTCGGCGGTATAAGACGCCTCACAACCCCACCCCCTTGGACCGGCCGAACGACCAATCGATGCCGCCGCCGGGTGTCATCGTGCCGGTGACATGCTGGCCGAGCCGCTGCTCCAGCGCTGGCCGCCAGGGGACAAGTTGAAAGCCGAGGCCGTCATCGATCATGGCAAAGCGCCCCGAAACCAGGATGACGCGCTGGCGGTAGATGCCAGTGACGTGTTCACCTTCGGCGGAAGGGTGATACGCAAGCCCACTCTTTTTGGCGAGCTTGGCAGCGACATCGTCCAGTTCGCGGCGGCGCAACGTCGCTAAAAGATCGGGGGAGAACGAGACACCCTGCCCTTTGCGTTCGGCCAAGCCTATCTCGGCCAAGTGGTCGATCCGCAGCTCCATCGCTTCGCGGACCTCGGCGCCAAAACCGCCGCGGCTGAGCGCCGGCTCTTTGGTCAAGAGTTGCCGGTCGAGCCAAGTCGCACCACTGGCTGAGACCTGCGCCTCAATGGAAATATCGGACCGCACCGCCAGCGACAGCCGCTGCACACCTTTGCCGTCTTCATAGATCCTGGTCTCGACGATCGCCCCGGGACCCGCATCGCCCGTCACCTCAAGATTGGCAAACTGCAGATGATGGGTGCGGCCGTCCACCCCGGCGATGATGACGTAAGCAGTCCCTTTGAGTTCGTCCTGCAACCCGCGGTCGACCAGCCGCCCAAGAACGGGCTCTTGTGGCTCGCCATCATGGAGGGCAAACCCGGATACATCGGCTTCGCGCCCACCCTCCGTCATCGCCCGGTGCATGGTCTTGATGATGTCGCCGCGGATACCGAGTTCTCGCAGAGCCTGTTCCAGACCGGGCTTCAGATTCCATTGCGCCGGTCCCAAAGCTTCAGTAAGCCCCAACCGTTCCAGCTTAGCTGCCCGCCCGATAAGGAGTTGGCTGTAATCGCGCGCGCCCATTTCTCCCGGTCTGAGATCGACGATTCCCGCATGGTCGTCGGCGATCTGGCGCAGCCCATGATCGAGACTGGTCCAACGCTCGGCCTCTACTTCCTTCACAAGGGAGGCGCGAATTTCCTGTTCACTGCGGGGCCCTAACTCCAAGGTGACGCGCGCGGCAGCCCGCTGGCGCAGCCCCCTACTGATGTAATCGCGGCTGATGACCAGATCTTCGCCGTCATTGGCACGCCCCCGCACCAGCACATGGATATGAGGATTGTCGGTGTTCCAGTGATCGACGCCCACCCAGTCGAGCTTGGTGCCAAGGTCATGCTCCATGTCCCGCATCAGATCGCGGGTGAAGCCTTTGAGGTCGTCCATCTCGGCGGCATCTTCCGGCGAGATGATGAAGCGGAAGTGATGACGATCCTCTTCGCAGCGCTGCGCAAAGTCCCTGGCATCGGCATTATCTGAAGAGGTATCGAATAGACGCGCATCCGTACCGTCACGGGTTACACCATCGCGCTTTAGATAGGTGATGTGACGGGCAAGCGGCGCCGCAGTGAAGCGTTTGCCCGCATGACGCACCACCCGAGCCTTCACAACAACCCGCCTAGCAGTGGATCGTGCGCCAAATGACAGAACGGCTCGCCTACCACGCCCGAACGTCGAGCGCCCCTTGACGCCAGATGCGGGGCCGAGCCGTTTGCCAGTCAGCCCAGCCTTGCGCGCGGCCCGCATGACTTCCCCGACAAAACTCTTGGCCCGTCGCGCGCCCTTGTTGCCATGTTTGATGCGGCCAGGACGAATGCGAAAATTATCGTCGTGCGTGGCCATCGCTACACCACGCATATATAAAGTGAGCGATGGCGCTCTTGGCGTTGTAAAGGCTCAGAAATTTCCGCAAAGGGCTGGCACACCTTGGTGCCTCGGGCACAAAATTCTTCAATCCAACCAACCACAAGCGTCGAACCGACGGCGCCCCTTTTATCTCGCCATCCCTTCCGCACCTTCCTGCGCTTCCTGCCCCTCACCTCCTCCTGCCCACCAGAGCATCCCAGAGCATTCATCTGCCCGCGATGGATCATGGCTGAGCACCTTTGCGTGACAGCGGCACAAAGAGCCCCGCCGATTGGGGTACAAGACGGAATGAAAGTTGCGGCCGTTGCACAGAAGGCGTGCGATCAACAGGCACAGCGGTAGTGGTTTGGGCGACAACCGCTTTGCTCTCACCGCGCACGATGAAGAGACGTGAGGTTGCCCAGAATGAGGATGAGGACGTGGCGAGTCCGACACCGTGGGAACTACCTTCGCCGATCAAACTGGTGACATGCGCAATGTAGGTCAGCGTTTCGAGTGGCAACGTCCGGCCGGTTGCGAGAAACTCCTCGTAGCGGCCAGGACCGGCATTGTAGGCCGCTAGGAACCCGTCCGGCCCATAGCGGTCATACAGCTCTCGTAGATAAGCAGCGCCAGCCAGAATATTGTTGTGCGGATCATAAGGATTGGCACCTAAGGCGTAACGGCCCCGCAAATCGGCCCAAGTCTGCGGCATGATCTGCGTCAACCCCATGGCGCCTTTGGGCGATGTGGCGGTGGCATCTCCGAGACTCTCGGCCCGCATCACAGATTCAATCCAGCGCGCGGGAATGCCAAAGCGGGATGCCGCCTCGGTGACAAAGTCGGCATAGCGGCCAGCTCCAGCCGACGCACTTGGCGAAGTACCGACTGGCAGCGGTGCGTCCGCGGCATGAGCACCAACTGCTACCAGCGCAACGACGGCAATGGCGGCAAGAAGTGCCCGTGCGGCCCGGCGCGCGACAGAACTTGCGGTCGCCGTCATCGCGGGCACGTCTTCGAAAAAACTGGTTGGAGTGGTTGACTTCCGCGGTCATCAGACCACGCGTCCGCACTTCCCATGACGGCTGTGATCGGCAAGAGGCCAAAATATCGTCCGTCAAGTGAATCCCAACGCGCGTTCAGCAGAAACACTTCGCCAGAAGTGATGACACGGCAACCCTGCCAGACCGGCAACGGACGGCCGAGCCGGTCGCGGTCGAGTGCCTCGGCGACCGCTTTACCATCGACCGTGACTTTGTGCCCGAGGCGGCAGACGTTCTGGCCAGGAAGAGCAGCGACGTGTTTCAGCATCGGCACGCCGATGGGCAGATACCGGCGTTGGTCGAGGAATGCGGCCAGGGCCTTGGGCGGTTTGACAACCAGCAAATCGCCAATGTGCAGCTTGTCCGCCGGACTAAGGACATAAAGGCCAACCGGCACACTGCCGCTGGCATTCCAGATGAACTTTGGGCCCGGCGAAACGACGCCCAAGACCGTAAACACAAGTGCCGTAAAGTACGTCGTCATCGCGTAACCGAAGCGGGTCATTGGCCGAACGCCTTGCGTTGGAGCCAGGCCAGATGCTGCTCGCGGGTGTAAGGCCTGGGAGGCTCACCTGCAACAAACCGGTTGTGGACATGGCGCCAATAGTCCGGCGCGACATTTACCGGGTCGATGCCGATCTTTTCGATGGCGTCGATCACCTGCAGCACCTGTTCGACTTTGGGCCAGCCGGAGATGTGCAAAAATATCTCCCCGCCGGGCCGCACGAACGGTAACGTCGTGTAGGCCTCGCCAGGCGCCACGGTGCGCAAAATGTCGATCCGCGAGACGATGGTCCCGAAAGCGTTCGACACCCAGCGGACATATGCGAGGAAAGAGTTTGGTCGAAACGTGAGAATACGGCGGCTGCGATCAGTGATTTGTTCTTGTGCTGCATGACCGAAGCGAAGCCAGTATTCGATCCGCTTCTCCAGCCAGATCAGTTCGACTTCGGTCAGGGTGTTGGCCAGCCTATCAGTCATGGGAGCGCTCTCCCACATCATTTGCTGCCGTCATGGACGGGTTTGTGCACCGTCCATCACCAACGTTAGAATCTGTTGGGTTAGAGTCTAAGTTAGACGCTGGAGAACCGCTTGAGTGGTAAGAAGATTTGCTACGTCTGGGTTCCCGATAGCACGAGAGTTCGGTTCCTGATGGCGCGCGTCCGGCGGTTCCCGATAGCACGACGCCATCCACAGCCTGTCCACAGCTTGGCGTATACCCCTCATAGGTGAAGGCCAGTAAGTCCCGGCCATCGCGATTACGTTCGATGCGGAGGCGGCAGTTGGGCAAAGCCTGCCGGCGGGCGATGGCGCGCAGTTCGAAGGCAAAACGTTTGAACGGCGAAAGCACCGCCGATTTGGCGTAGAGGTGCCGGAAATCGAACCGCCAGCCGCTCTTCTGCCGTCCCGCATGTTTGCGCACCAAACGGTATAGCCAGCGCTCGAGCCCACCCGTCAGTGCGAAATACGCCCGATCAATCGTAAGAACCAGCGTCTCATCCAGCACCGTGCGATAAAACCAATCTGGGATAATGAGGGCGACGCCGTCAGGATTCCCGCGGCTGTCCGTGCGCTCCACCCACTCGTTTAGCCAGGAGAAGCGGTGCATCCGCCGCTCGCCGATGTGGCGCAGCGTTGTTGCCACGGACGTAGATTGCAGGCGGTCCATGGCCGCCTTCAGGCGCAGATAATCACGTGCACTGGTGCCGCGGCCGATGAACGTCAAAATCTCGTATGGCGTGGCGACCAGAAGGCGCGATGTTGGAAAGCCGGCATCGCGTGCCTGGACGATCTGGCTCGCAATCCAGATCAGGATATCGGCGTCCCAAATGGTCGCCATGCCGTGCTCTGGCACCGCTTCGACGCGGATGGCGATGTCGTACTGGCGGTAGTCGATCGGCTGAATTCGTGGTGATTTGGCGAGGCTGAAGAAGGGATAGGTCATCAGGTCCTGCGCATCGCGCGGTGCAAAAGAGCCGGGCAAGGCGTGGAAGAGATCGAGCACGCCGGATGCAGCGCCAGTGTCGTTTGAGACCGTCATGGCGGGCCTCAGCGGCGCGAAGATTTGGAGGCAGCCGGAGACGGCGATAGCTGTCGTTTGGCGGGCAACACGGTCCCCTCACCGGGGTCTGAGGTCGAGCTTTTGGTCCCTCGCGAGACCCAAGCCTGCAAATCTTCGACACTGTAAACGACACGCCCACCGAGCTTGGAATAGCGCGGGCCGGTGCCATAGATGCGGTGCTTTTCGAGGGTGCGGATGGAAAGCCCGACCATACGGGCGGCTTCCGGGGTGCGCAAATAGCGCGGCGGCAAATCGGCAAAATTGGCGGACATGGTCACCTCCGTAGTCTTGGGTAACCGCCGAAGATCAGCGGCTAGCAGAGATCACGTTGGCGCATGGTGACCAGATAGAGGGATGGTGATGTCGCGATGGTGCGAGATCACCACCCCTTACGAGATCAAACGCCCAGAAATTGTCTGGTTTTCTAGGGAAAACCGGTTATCCGGCCTCCTCGATGGTGGCGAGCTTGGGCTGCAGGCTATGCAGATAGCCGACGGCGCGCTCGGCATGCGCAGCGGCAGTAAAGATGGCGCGCTTGTCGTTCTTCATAACGGCGATCCAGTTGGCGACATAGCTGGCGTGGTCGGCGCGTGGTTCGAGCGCCAGACCCAAATCGGCGGAAAGGAAAGCGCTTCCGATCTCAGCGACCAACTCTTCGGCAGCATAACCTTGATCGCCCCAGCGCTTACGTCCGAAGTCGCGGTTGAGTCTTTTGCCGTGGCGAGTCCAGTGGCAAATCTCATGTCCGAGGGTTGCGTAAAAGCTCTCGGCATCATGAAAGGTTTCGAAGCACGGCATAGCCACGAAGTCGGCAGCGATATTGTAGTAGGCGTGTGCGCCTCCGTGACGGATGTCAGCGCCCGTATTGCCGAAGAACGTCTCGGCAGTGGCGATGCGTTGATCTGGGTTGAGCGGCGGCGTGGCGGGAGCGAGGTAATGGGAGGGCAGCCCATCGATCTGCTCGCAGTTAAACACGGTGTAGCCCTTAAGAAAGGGAATTTCGCGCTCGACGTCCTCGCCGTTGTCACCGGTTTCGGTGCGGCGGATGCGATTGGCATAGACGACCTGCGTGCCGTGCTGGCCTTTGCGGACATTGCCGCCGAGCGTTAGTGCCTGCTTAAAGGTCATCCAGATCGGGCAGGAAAACCCGCGCTCCATCGCCTCGCCCCACAGCATCACGACATTGATGCCGCGATAGGGCTCGCCGCCGTGACGCAATGGCCGCGTGATTGGTCCTGCTGCATGCTCGCTGTTCCAAGGCTGCAGCCATGGCCGAACGCCCTGCTCCAAGGCCTGAACAATGCGGCTCGTGATCCGTGTATAGAGATCGGCTTTGTCCGAAGACATCGTGGTAATCCTTTCGCACTGAGCCGCACCATTGCGGCCTCGATGCGAGGCCAAAGGGGCGCGGGGCCTCGGCGGCGGAAGGATGAGACGCGGGAGGGGTATCTCCCGGCTTGGCAGGGGCATCAGCCCCGAAAGCCGGGGAACCCCGCGGCGAAGGCGAAGCCCTTGTCCTGAAGCGACGGGGTGCGCCCCAGGACTTCGCACATATCGAGGCCGTTTCGTGCGGCTGCGAAAGGTCACAATGTTAGGAAAATCCGAGCGTCACGGATGCTGCGCAGCGGCAGGTCGAGTGCAAAGTGTGGGCTGCTAAGGGAGCTTGCGGCGGTAGGGATAGAGCAAGAGCCGCTTATAGCCGCCGCGCATTAAACTGGTGCCAAGACGGACCAGGCGAATGGTACGGTCGCGCAGATCATGGCCTTTCCAGGCGCTGCCGGTGGCGTCGCCAAGGCCAAACAGGACGCGGGCGATTTCGCGATAGCTGGCCTTGGCAAGGCGTCCGTCGAGTGCTCGCAGTGCCAACATGAGCCGTTTTCGTTGACTGAGCGGCATCATCTGGATTGCAGTGGGCAGCCCGCCATTCAACCAATGCCAAACACCAAGTGCGGCGGCGATGCGAAGATCAAAAAGCTGATCGAGTGGCAGGAGCACGGCATACGATTTGTTTCTGGAACCCGGGATTTGCAGCCGCAACACGGTGCCTGAAATGTCGAGGACATGATTGCCAACCGGAAGTGCCGACAATGCGCGCATGGCTTTGGGCGGCAACCGGAACGACGGATTGGCCAGCTTGGCTGGAAGCTCGGTAAGGCAAACGATGCTTGGTAGCGCGGAGGGCGTCCATGTCGGGGCTCGCTCGATATCCTCCGCGAAATCGTATTCCCCAGCGAAGAGCAAACGCATCATGCTCTTCGGGGGTGCCCCTGCTTTTGCTGACCACCTGTGAGAGGTGTGCGTGATCTTGGAGGAATTCTGGGTTGCGACGAAGGAACTCCCAAGCAAATCCGGGAGCACCGAACTGCAATACCCCTTTATATTCGTCTGGCGATCGCCAATCCGCCGACCTCATAGCGGCACCCTCCAAACACGCAACACGTCTAACACGTAGCTTGAAGAACTGATGCACGCACAGATGGCAGCTCGCAACACAGACAAACCGCAATGGGCGTTGTCGCCGACGCAAAAATTAGAGTTCGATTTAAGATGCAGCGCTGTTGAGCAGGTGCTGGTAACCGCGCTCTGTCATCCATTTTGCGCGCGCCAAGTGGCTTTCCCACGCGCGCTTGGCACGTTCGAACTCACCGGACGGATCGATATGCAGGACGATCTTGGCCACTTCCTGCCAGTTGGCTCCTGCCTTTTCCGCATCGAGCAGGCGCAGATAGGTGATCAGGTGCAGCTCGTCGTATTCGGTCAGCGCGTCATCGACTGGTGCGGAATCGTCAACGGACGGGTTGAGTTGGGGTCGCTGCATAAACGTTATCTCGAATTTGAGGCGGATATGATAGGCGGGTGTTTTGAGCGGATCAATCTTGCGCCAAACGAGCCTGCGATCAAACCTCGATTACACACTATAGTTGATAAACTCCAAGTATGTAAAATGGCCACCTGTTGCGTATGGATATGCGCAAACTCGTGGGCCGGAACTTTGCTCGGATTCGCCGGGCAAAAGGTCTCACACAGGAAGAGCTGGAGGCTCGCTCCGGCTTCAGTCAGCAATATCTGAGCAGCCTCGAACGTGGCCGCCGTAACCCCACCGTGATCACGCTCTATGAACTCGCCCAAGCCCTGGGTGTCAATCACATCGATCTGGTCAAGCCCGACGGCAACAAGGATTGACGTACGACAAAGCCCTGCCCGGAATGACCAGACAGGGCTCTGAAGAGGTGCCGGCTTTAGTCGCCGTTGGCCTTGCGGCCGCGGGACCAGATGAGGCTGTAACCTTCGCCGTCTTCGTCGTTGAAGAGGTTTGCATAGATCGGCGCGGTGAACGAAGGATCGTCCAGCTTGACCGAGAGATAGTCGCGGCCCTCGCCCGAGCGCTTCGACCACGCGGCTCCGACCTCGACGCGACCAATGTAGACCCGATGGCTGGGGGCGTTGTCGTTGGCGCGGGTTTCTTCGGGAACGATGCGGACGCCTTTGGCCTGCACGTTCAAGGTCACGATCTCGCCCATGAACTCATTGCCGGACTTCTTGAAGGAACCGATGTTAGCCATGATTTTTCTCCTTGGCTGTTTGAGCCCGCGACCACCGCGGCCTCGATGGCGATCGGTGGGCCGGGGACGACCGGCGACGCACCAGTGTTTTCGGGCCGCAGCGAAGCGGAGGATGGCAGCCGCAAGACTTTCTTGTCTCGCGAGGAATGGGCGAGTCCGGGGTCCCCACGGGACACGTCCCGTGGGGTGGAATGACCAGGGGAAGAAAGTCGCGCCGGCGCCATTGCGGCACAGCCGGTCGAGGCAAAGCCGGTCTCCGGCCAGATCAAGCCAGAAAGAGGCAAGTGGTTCGCGTGCTGGTACAGCATTTGAGAAACCGTGGCCAACACGATTGCGGCAGACAAGAGACCGGACAAGGCGATAGGAGAGAAAATGCCTATAGCGTAGGAAAAGGATGCGGACGACGAGAACCCACTGACGCAGCCCAGCTGCAGCACATCGGGTATTTGAGCGCGCCCAATCCGGGAGTGTTCCGCGAAGCGTCCGTGGGGCTCGCACGTTTCGGTCAGTTACGATCCTTCACCGCGCCGTTGCAAACCTCACGACAATCGGATTGGGATTCCGCCGTCTGGTGCCGCCGGCAAAGCCGCGACTGAAGCTGGTGCCGCAGCCAACCTGTTGATTTCCGGGCAGGGCTTTCGTGCTCCGCCGGCAGGGCGGCGGACAACCGGAGGAAGTTGATGGATGTGGGGCGGCGCTTATGCGCCGCCGCTGTTGTGGCGCCAGACCGGAATACCAAGCCTCTTGGCCTTGTCGGCGAGATTGTCCTGGATGCCGGAGCCCGGGAACACGATGACGCCGACTGGCAGTGCATCCAGCATGGCGTCGTTGCGCTTAAACGGCGCCGCTTTGGCGTGACGGGTCCAATCCGGCTTGAAGGCAATTTGCGGGACATTGCGGTTCTTGGCCCAAAGCGCTGCGATATGCTCGGCACCTTTGGGGCTGCCGCCATGGAGCAGCACCATGTCCGGATGCTTGCCATGGACCTTGTCGAGGCTGGCCCAGATCGCCCTAGTGTCGTTACAGTCGAGCCCGCCGGTAAATGCAATCTTGGGCCCATTCGGCATCAGCGGCGCGATTTCGGCGCGGCGTTTGGCGGTGAGGAAATCGCGGCTGTCGATCATCGTCGCCGTCAGCGTGCGGTGATTGACGAGGGAACCTGAGCGCGGCTGCCACAGCGAGCCAGTATAGGCTTCGAAGCGTTCAGCGGCCAGATCACGAAAGCACTCCATGGCATTACGCCGCTCGATCAGCGTCAGGCCTTCGGCAATCAGCCGTTCCAATTCGACAGAGCGCAGTTCCGATCCGTCCTGTTCCTTTTGGCTGCGCCGTTGCGCTTGCTCGTTATCGTCAAGTTGACGCTCGACGCGTTCGGCAGCGCGCTGGAAGAGATTGACGGCGGACCAGAGCAGCTCCCGCAAATCCGGTTCGAGCCGCGTATTGGTAAGCGCGGAGATCAGGGCATCGAAGATGTCGGAGACAGCACCTGCAACGGCGTCGGCCTCCGGCAGCAGCCTTTGGTCTGGCTCGTCGTCGAAGGGACGATAGCCGTAAAGTTGCAGCTCAGTGAGAAGATAGTCGGTCGAAGATGCGGTGTGCGGGGGCTCGAAGTCATCGTCGCTAGACATGGAAATCGCCTTTCGGTTTGGCCGCGCCGATCGCGGCCTTCATGGCGGTCACCCCACGGCGGGCGGACCGGCCTTGCACCACCCTTCCGCGGCCGGAGCGCCAGCGGAGGACGGCGGCTTCGAGGCTTTCTTGTCTCGCGAGGAATGCCGGCATCGCCGGCAGGGGAAGAAAATGAGAAGCCGCCGTTGCAAGGCCGGGCCGCCTGCCGTCCGATCGCCCTTTTGAAGGCCGACGCGGCCAGTTCCAATGGCAGGCGGGCCGTGGCTCAGCGACTGTCCCGCTCGCATCCCGTTACGGCCGATATTCGCTCAAAAAGCGCACAGCATCTTCTGGGGCAAGTTGTAGCCGGACCCCATGCTGTAGATCCTCGGCGCCGATACGGCAGAGGTCTTCGTTGAAGTCATTAAATGCCGGCGAGAGGACAAGAACTTCGATGCCAACCGTCTCGGCGCGTGTGCGTAGTCGCGATGCGGCGGCATCGCCGGACGGATCATTGTCGCGGGCAATGTATAAACGGCGGAGAGTGGCCGGAAACAGGATGGCGGATAGATGGTTCGCCGAAAGCGCAGCTTGAATCGGCAACGCGGGCGCGATACTGCGCAATGACAGCATAGTCTCGATGCCCTCGCCCACCGCGAGCACATCGTCGACCGTGCCGAAGCGAACGCCGTGTCCGATGAGATGGCCCATAGCACGCCGGGGCGTGGCGATCGGGGCTTTCCCGCTACTGGATGGATCAAGCCAGGTGCGATGAACGCCCGTGATTTTGCCAGAAAGATCACTGACGGCGGCTATCATCGCCGGCCACGTCTCTGTGGGAGAATTGGCATCCGGCCGATAATAACAGCGCGGGTGAAACCGCAATGGCCCGTCGGACGGTGCCGTGATCTTGCGCCCTGCGAGATAGCCTTCAGCAAACGTGCCGTGGATCGGCTGCGACATGGCATATAGACGGCGAGCGGATTGCGATGAGCCGTGTGGGTCCGGGACTTGATCCTGCCGCGCACAGGAATCTGAACTCAGTGTCGGAAGACTGAGAAACGTCCGCGCTTCGTCCAGAACATCGCAAAGACGAGAAAGGCCGCGGGTCTTGGCGATCAGGTCCAGCAGATCGCCATGTTCGCCGGTGGATGCGTCTGTCCATTTGCCAGCAGCGCCTTTGCCACTCTCCGGTCCGCGCAAGCGAACGAATAAGCTGCGCCCTGGCGTATTGAACACATCGCCAACCAGCCAGTACCGGCCCTGGCAGCGGCCATTGGAGAGATAATAGCGGCACACCGCCTCGGCATTGCGCGCGAGCCGGTGCGCCAATTGGGATGCAGATTGCAGCATAGTCCTGCCCCATTCTCGCGGGCTGGAACCCGCCGTTGCCGGCGGGTTCCTCCGCGATAGGCCTAGGGGTGGGAAGGCCTATTCGGCGGCCAGTGCGTGGGGGGCGTCTGGCCGGGCGGAACTATCGATTTGACCGGCCTCAGCGTCGATGGCCATTGTTTGTCCGGCAACCGCCGTTTCTACGACCGTGCTGTTGGGAGCGTCGGCTTCGAGGGTTTCCACTTCCGCGGGCACGGAAAGTTTGGCCGTGCGCAGCGGTTCGGGCAGCCAGCCGCTATCGGTTAGCAGCCGTTCAGCCTCGGCGGCCATGTCGGACTTTTTAAGATGTTCGATACGGCGCGCGGCGTCTTCCCCTTGTGCTTCGCGCACGGCGTCGACGATGCGGGCCTTGGTCACCCGGCCGAAGTAGTTGTCTGCCGTCGGCGACCACGAGCCTGCCATGTTGAGGCAAACGGCTTCCGCGAGCTTATCGGTATGCGCCAAGGCTTTCGGCCGACGGTTGACCGCCTCATAGACTGCGTTGACGGTGAGCGAGACGCAATGGGCAAACAGGCCTTGACGGCTGCCGGTGTCGAGACCTGCCAGCATCTCCCACAGATCGGCCGTATCCTTGGGCAGCCGTTCCGACCAGTATTGATGCCGCGCATCGATCCGGGAGGCGAGTGCTGTATCGGCAAGACCGGCAACCCGGTTGCCGAATGCCACCGTCTTGGCTTCGACCTCCAGGCAAGAATCGAGCCCATAGCGGTAGAAGATCTTGAGACAGAGCACGTGCAGCAGGGCAAGGAACGCCACTGCCGGATCGCTGCCTACCGCATCGCGCAGCGCCAGCGTGCGATAGGCGGTGAGTTCCGTCATCAGCCTGTCGGGGAGCGGGTGGGTGCCGTCTTCTTCGTCGGCGTCGCCGGATGGGCTCTCGCTGCCACCACCCTCGGCCGCTGACGTTTCCACCGGATCACCACCGTCTTCGGCCCCGCCCGGGTCGGACACCGGCAGTTCATTCTCCGGCCGGACAAAGCCGCGCTCGACGCGCAATTTGCCCTGGCCGTCGATACTGATGAAGGCCCCAGACCGGCACACGTCGGCAGGGTCATAGACCGCTGGGCGGTCTTCAATCGCCGCGAGCGCCGCCTCGATCTCGCCCATGCGTTGGTCGACTTCCTCCGGGAGTTCTTCGTCCGCCGCGTATTTCGCTTCGATCTCGTCCGCTTCGGCCTGAAGCGCAACGATCTTTGCCGCATCTTCTTCACTGAGCAGAGGTTGTTGGCCCGCAATCTGACGGAGGCCATAGGTATGCCCATAGGGAAAATCGATGGCGACCTCGACCCACTTCCAGCCTTCGGCGCGGATCGTTTCGGCGTCTTGTTCGAGTTTTTCGCTGACGAGACGGTCCAGCAATCCGACATCCTGCAACCAGCCACCGTCATCTTGCTGAAACAAGTCCCGCATGATGGTACCACCGGCGTTGATATAGGCAGCCCCGGCATAGAGCGCCCGCTTGTCGGAAACGCGCACCGCATCTTCCGTCAGAAAGTGGCGGATTTTCTGCGGCTGCCGATTATGGCCGCGCTGGATGACCTCCCAGACCTGTTCCTGGCGCTCGTGGTCAGGGTTGACGGTGAAAGCCATCAACTGGTCGAGCGTCATTTCGTCTTCGCCATAAACATCCAGCAATTTGGGCGACACGGCGGCCAGGCGAAGGCGTTGTTTTACGACGGCGACCGACACGAAGAACGCCGCCGCGGTCTCTTCCTCGCTTTGACCTTTTTCGCGCAAGGCCTGAAAGGCACGGAATTGATCGAGTGGATGGAGCGGCGCCCTCTGGATGTTCTCGGCAAGGCTGTCCTCTTCGGCGATCCCCTCGGTGCGGACAATGCACGGGACCGGCGCGGTCTTGGAGAGTCGCTTCTGCTTGACCAGCAGTTCCAACGCCCGGAAGCGCCGGCCGCCGGCGGGGATTTCGTATTTGCCGGTCTCGGCACCGCTCTCATCCAGAACAGGACGAACGGTGATGCTCTGAAGAAGCGTGCGCCGGGCAATGTCCTCGGCAAGCTCTTCGATTGAAACGCCGGCCTTCACCTGCCGGACGTTCGATTGGGACAAAACAAGCTGGTTGAACGGAATATCGCGCGAAGCGCTGAGCGCGATCTTCTGAACAGACTTGGACATGGCGTCTTCTTTCGCGACGGGCGGCCGAAAGCCTCTCTCTCAGCCTTCCAACCCGTCACAAAACCACACCCGCACTCTCACTCTTTGGACGGCGCCTAGCTGCGCCGGAAGAAGTTAGCTCCCATTCGCCCTTCGAGACCTCCGCATGGAGTTCAACAGATGTGTTTTGCCTGCGTGAGCCGACTAGGCGCTAAATCTGTGGTTGCACAACACCTTAGGACAGTCTTAGTCTCTCTAGGCGGCGCTGCTGAGATTGCTCGCGCCGACCTCCTGGGGGGCAGGTCATTGATGCGAAAGTACCTGTTGGGGTTACATAATCGCCCGCTGGCCAATTGGCTCGCCCTTGGCGCCATCCTGTCTGCTCTCTTATTTTTTTTCCCTGCCACGGCCGAGCCAACGACAGAAGACATACGCACGTCCCAACAGGCCTTGCAGTCGCTTGGATACAGCCCGGGCAAAGCCGACGGCATGATGGGCGCCCGCACCAAAGCGGCTTTCAAGAAGTTTCAACAAAAAGAAGGACTGCCGGTCACCGGGGAACTGGATCAGGCAACGATGCATGCCTTGGGATTCCCTGACACTACTGCACCTGCAGCGCCGGAGCCTGCGGCAGACAACAAGAACTCCGGATCCGGCGGCGGCTTTTTGTTTTTCGTCGTGCTGGTGGGCGCTGTCGTGGTGTTTGCGCTTGTCAAAGCCGGCAAAAGCAAGCCCCAAGTCCCGGCGAATACCACGTGGACACCCAGTCCCACCCCGAGAAGCGCCCCCAAACCATACGCAACGGCTCAGGCACCCACAAATGCGAGCATGAATGTCTATGTCTCTTCAGCAGTCCGTCCAGCCCCTCAACTGAGTGCGGACACCACTGCGTCGATTGCCGAACACAACAAGGCGGTAGCGCGGGCAGTCGCTGACCGGCCAGTGGCGGTACCGCCAATCAAAACTACCGAGAACGCACCCGCTCCTCTGCCTTCAAAGCCGGAACTTAGCGCCGATACCGCGCGGTCCATCGCAGAGCACAACAAAGAAGTTGCAGAGTCGATCAAAGGGCGTTCGCTTGAAAAGCACAACAAAGACGTCTCGGCGTGGGTTGCCGGGCATGCGCCATCTCCTGAGCTTGAAGCGGCGGTGAAAGCAGAAGTGGCATCGATGATGCCGCATATTGTGGAGCAGCCACGCACCCAATTGAAAATGGGTGGCAGCGATTATTTCTGGATCCCCGCCAGCCAAGCAGTAACCATCGGTGCATTCCAAATCCCGAACGGAATGCTCTATGTCGGAACGAAGCTGCGGACGCAGAACGGTTCGGTCGAGAACTGCCTGATTGATCCCACGCAATATGTCGCCAGCAGCAATCCGGACACAGCCGGGCAAACAATGCCCTACTGGCCATCCTATTCGAGCATTTCCCCGCAGTGCCGCCTCGCCTACCTGGAATGGCTTGCAAACGGCAAGCGTGATCCAGGTGCCTGTGTTGGTTATGTGTTCCTCTACTTCTATGGGCTGGAACGGCGGCTGATACTGGACAATCCCGGCGAAGAAGCGGCGGCCTTGATCGCCGAGGTGGAACGGCTCCTCGGCATCTACGGCGACAACCACTCCTTCCGGGGATACGCACTCCGGCTCATCGAAGCGGCCAGATTCAAATTTGGCGGAGATGTGACCGAAGCGGAACCTGTATTGGGACGCAGGGAAAACGAGCTGCCACTCTCCATACGGGCCGGAATTGGTCGTCAACTGGCTGAAGGCAAGACCATCAACGCGGATTGGATGCTGGCTTGGTATGCCGCCTCGCCGGAACGGTATCTGCGCACAGCGGCAACGCGATGCGAGAAGGAATTCGTTGCCCTGTTCCGCAGACGCTTTGCGGCCAAGTACCCCGACGGGATGAAGATCACCGCGCCCAGGCGGCGCCTTTCCTGTGGCTACCAAGCGGCAAGTGCGACGTTTTCCGTCGCCATACAAAGCGCGATGACGGACCTGCCGGATATTGTAGCGCTATCGGCACCGCTGACGGCACTCGACCCGCTGGTCACTTCCTGCACCGACGACCTCGCACCCTATTCCCGGCTTATCGGCCGCGATCCGGAAAGCAGGAATACCGTGCGCGCCGCAGCCTTGTTGCCGCCGGACCTGGACGGAGAAGGTACGGCCGCCCCCATGGCCGATCTGTCGGCATTTCTGGAGAATGCTGCGCGTAGCCCAGCAACGACGCTCGCGCTCGATGCGCTTCTTGCCAAGCTGGATGTGAAGACGACCGAGAAAGGGCGCATCGCCAAAGCCGATCTGGTCATGATGTCGGATGCCCTGGCGCGGTGCGGCTTTGCCATCGAGCCATATCCCCTTTCGGCCGGAAATGCCCTGAACGGCGCGGACAAAGTCGTCCTGTTCAAGGCTCAAGGGGGCGCCAAAGTGGACGTCGCCAAACCCAGCTATATGGCTGCGCGGACCCTCATCGATATCGGCGCGCTGGTCGCGACGGCCGACGGTGTGTTCTCGGAGGACGAAGTCCACGCCATCGAAAGCGAGATCGCCCGCGATCCCGACTTGAACGCGACCGAAAGGACCAGGCTCCTCGCCTACCTTGCCTTCCTGTCCAAGAACCCGCCATCCACCCGTATCCTCACACGGTTCAAGGATCAGCCCCCGGAAAAGCGCCAAGCGCTGGCGCAACTCGCCGTGGCCGTTGCCGCAGCAGACGGCCGATTGGCACCAGAAGAAGTCAAACTGCTGGAAAAGGTCTATCGCACGCTGGGGCTTGCCGAAGGCTCCCTCTATTCCGACTTGCAGTCGTTCGCAGCGTCTGATGACGACCTGCCGACGGTTGCCACCGCCGACCGCGAACCCTCCGTGGCCATTCCCAGACCCGGCGCAAAAGCCGAGACCAAAGCCATCCGCTTGGATCCGGCCCGTTTGGCCAGGACACGAACAGACACCGCCAAAGTATCGGCCATCCTAAGCGAGGTATTCACCGAGGATGGAGGCATCGAGGTAACGGAAGCCACATTAAGCGCGGCGGTACCCGCCAATGATGAAGAACCGGTTGTCGCGCCCGCCGGATGGAATCTTTCCGGTTTGGCCGCTCCATACGCGCGTTTGCTGAACGCGCTGAAAGGATTCGACTCCATATCTGAGGCTGAATTTGCCCAAGCCGCGCAGAAAGAAAATCTGCTTGCCGGCGGCGCCATTGAGACAATCAACGATTGGGCGCTCGAGAACTTCGATGAACTACTCATCGACGAGGGCGACCCCATCGAAATTGCATTTCATCTTCTCACCGAAAACAAACAGGACGCAGCATGACAGGGGAGACACTACGGGTCATCAAACCGCGCGAGCGGGATACGATCATCCAGGCCTTGAGCGCCGGCGTCGTGCCGCGCTCGGGACTGAAATACATCCAGGTAGGCCGGGCGCGCGAAGTTGAGGCACTCCTCAAGGATGTGGAACGCATTGCCGACGGCGGTAGCGCCGTCCGGTTTATCATCGGGGAATACGGCGCTGGAAAGACCTTCTTCCTCAACCTCGTCCGCCTGATTGCCCTGGAAAAACGGCTGGTCACCATCGGCGCCGACTTGGCACCGGACAGACGCTTGCAAGCGTCCGGTGGCCAAGCGCGAAGCTTGTACGCGGAAACGGTTCGTAACCTTGCGACACGCACCAAGCCGGAAGGCGGCGGGCTCAGCGGCGTGGTGGAGCGATTCGTCTCCAATGCGGCCGACGAAGCAAAGAGTGCCGGCACGACGGTTGAAGACGTCGTCATGCGGCAGTTGGCCGACATGCGCGAACTGGTCGGCGGCTACGACTTCGCACAGGTCCTGGCGGCCTATTGGCATGCCGCCGAAGAAGGCAACGACGCGCGCAAGACGGCAGCATTGCAATGGCTGCGCGGCGAGTTTTCGACCAAGACCGAGGCTCGGCAGGCGCTGGGCGTGCGCGTCATCGTCGATGACACAACCATCTACGATCACTGGAAATTGCTCGCGACCTTCGTGCGCACGGCGGGATATGCCGGCCTCTTGGTGACGCTCGACGAGATGGTCAACCTGTACAAACTCCAGAGCAGCCAAGCCCGTAGCGCGAACTATGAACAGATCCTGCGGATCGTGAACGACGTTCTGCAAGGTAGTGTGGCCGGGCTGGGCTTCATCTTCGGCGGAACGCCGGAGTTCTTGATGGACACGCGGCGCGGGCTTTATAGCTACGCGGCCCTGCAATCGCGCTTG
Organism: Alphaproteobacteria bacterium UBA1301; assembly: GCA_002307725.1. Taxonomy (GTDB): domain Bacteria; phylum Pseudomonadota; class Alphaproteobacteria; order Micropepsales; family Micropepsaceae; genus Rhizomicrobium. The sequence continues at coordinate 179,837 of DBUB01000018.1, forward strand.
GCCGAGAACACCTTTGCCAAGGGCGATCTCGTTGACATGTCCGGCCCGGTGATCCGGCTGTCGAACCTGACGCCGGAGGATGTGCATGTGCTGCTGGAACGTCTCCGCAACGTGTTCGCAAGTGGCGATCCTTCGCGCCACCTCGTGCCGGATGAGGCGCTGGCGGCGTTCATGGAGCATTGCTCGAAGCATGTCGGCGACGCCTATTTCCGCACCCCACGGAACACCGTGAAGGCGTTCGTGCAGTTGCTTTCTGTCCTGGAACAAAATCCCGGCACGGACTGGCGCTCACTGATCGGCGAAGCAACAGTGGAAGCAGATAACACGATGGTCGGTGCGGTGGATGCAGAGGAGCCGGATGACGACGCCCTCAGTTCCCTCAAACTCTGAACCGGACTGCCAGACGTTCGATCTGCTGCATCCCGAAGTGCAGCGGTGGGTCTGGGCGAAAGGCTGGACGTCGTTGCGCAACATCCAGGCGCGCGCCATCGCCGCCATCTTGGGGTCGAAGCACGATGTACTGATCACCGCCTCGACCGCGGCCGGAAAGACGGAGGCGGCATTTCTGCCGATTCTCACGGAAATCGCCAACATCCCTGGGCCGGGAATCAAGGCGATGTATGTCGGCCCGCTGAAGGCACTGATCAACGACCAGTTCCTGCGGCTGGAAGAGCTGTGCGCCACACTCCACATTCCCGTCGCCAAATGGCACGGCGACGCATCGCAATCCATGAAACGGCGGGCGCGCGAGAAGCCGGATGGTGTCTTGCTGATTACGCCGGAATCCATCGAAGCGCTATTCGTCCGGCGCCCCGGCACCGTGAAGACGATGTTCGAGAGCTTGCGCTTTGTGGTCATCGACGAGCTTCACGCTTTCCTGGATACCGAGCGCGGCGTGCAACTTGCCTCGCTCCTGAAACGGATCGATGCATCCTGCGGCGTACATCCACGCCGGATCGGACTGTCGGCGACCATCGCGGACCTGAACCTCGCCGCCGAGTGGCTCCGGCCGGATGCACCGAAAACGGTATCGACGCTGGAAAGCACGGCAACCGGCGCGGAGTTGAAGCTGCAGCTTCGAGGGATTGTGCGTCCCTCCGTCGCCAAGCCAGACGAGAAGGACGATACCGAGGCGGATGGGGAAGAAGAAGGCGATGCGCCAACATCGGCCACGCTGATCGCCGAACACCTGTTCAAGGTCTTGCGCGCCCAAGGAAACCACCTTGTCTTTGCGGGAAGCCGGGGGCTGACCGAGACCCTGGCCGACCGGTTGCGGGTATTGAGCGAGAAGGCGGGCGTACCGAACGAGTTCTTTCCCCATCACGGCAGCCTGTCCCGCGACATGCGGGAGGCGCTGGAGGGCCGGCTGAAAGACGGAAACCTGCCGACCACTGCCATCGCCACGACTACGCTGGAACTGGGCATCGATATAGGGTCGGTCAAAAGCATCGCCCAGATCGGCGCGCCGGCGTCTGTGTCATCGCTCCGGCAACGGCTGGGACGATCCGGCCGGCGCGAGGGTGAGCCCGCCATTCTTCGAATGTATGTTACGGAAGCACCGCTGCATGCTCGCTCGGCCATCGAGGACCGCCTGAGGCTGGAGACAATCCAAGCGATCGCCGTCATCCGCTTGCTTCTTGCGAAAAAGATGGAGCCGCCAAATCGCACTGCGCTGCATCTGTCGACGCTGCTGCATCAGACTTTGTCCATTATTCTTCAGCGCGGTGGCGTTCGGCCAAACGATGCCTTTGCCCTGCTGTCAGGTGCCGGACCATTCGAGGTGGTCGATGAGCACCTCTATGTTGACGTCTTGCGGGCGATGCGCGCGACCGATCCGCCACTGATCGAACAGGCTCCCGACGGCACCCTAATGCTCGGGCCACTGGGTGAACGGATTGCAAGCAACTACGATTTCTATTCGGTGTTTATCACTGCCGATGAGTTCGCGATCATCCACAACGGCAAGACGCTGGGGACCCTTTCCATATTGAATGCGCTGGGCCCCGGCGACTTCATCATCTTTGGCGGACGCCGCTGGCGCGTGAGGGAAGTTGACAGCCAGACCAGGAAGGTCTTCGTCGAACCAGCCCCAGCCGGGCGCGTGCCGCTATTCGGCGGCGACCCGGCCCCGCTGCATGATCTCATCGTTGAGGAGATGCGTCGCGTCTATCTGGACAAGGATGAACCGGTTTATCTAGACGTCGTGGCCAAACGACACCTTGCGGAGGGGCGGGCCGCGTTTCGCGAGCTTGGGCTTGACCGGCAATCCTGGATCGCGACGGGATCACAGATCTATTTGTTCCCATGGAAAGGAACACGCCTGCTCGATGCACTGAGACTGGCGCTACGGCGATGGCGCCTGGACGTCACCATGCAGCGTTGCTGTGTGGTTGTGGATACGGCCGATGTGGAGCGTGTCTTCGCCGCGCTGGAAGATCTTGTCCAATCACCACCGAACCCACAGATCCTGGCCGCGATGGACGACAATTTGTGTTCGGCGAAGTACGACTACTTGTTGCCAAAAGAACTACTCAGGAAAGCAACCATAGCGAACAAGTTGGATATGGCCACTTTGTCTTCTGCCTGCCTAGCCATACTTCCCATTAAAGCTGCGATTTCGGAGGCCACTCCATTTGGCGTGCAGCGCGATGCTTACTAAACAACCTGCTGCGGTGATAATACCTGACACCTCATTCGAAGTACGAAGCGCTCCCTGGTGCATCTTTGGGAATAGCACCGAATTTGTTATCGAAAAAAAAGACAGGTCGGCGTGGGTCACCCTCAGTGAAGAGCACGACGGTGACCCGTTCCTGGCCAGGTGCGCAAATAGTCGCCAAGATCAAATTTCTATCGGAGGGGCTATGAACTGGGATGATCGCCGTAGCGAATGGACAAATTTCGCGTTCAATACAATCCAAAGGATTTCAAGCTGACGATTAGAAGAAACCGTGAAAAGGATCAGTTGGTGGCACTCAAGGATTGGGAGTTTCGGCGAATTGAGCCTTGCCTGTCCTCGGTGCAACGCCAATATCTTGTCGATTATAGAGCATCCCTGAACGGCGACTATTAAATGGAGCGATTCAAAAGCCGGAACGCAAATGCCCTTCAGAATATCCCCTTGTTAATGGCGCCAAGCCTGCCCTCGACCCAACGCGTGGCTTACGCTTCCTCGGCAGGAGCAAGCAGCGGAGATAGTGCCTGGCGTTCGAAGAACCCGACGCGCGGTACCCCATCCTTGCCCGTGAATTTAGTTGACTGCGGGAGGGCCTGTACCATAGCCGGTGGATCGGTATTCTCGATAATGATTACCTGTCTGTCAGGCTGCAGCGCCTGGAGATAGACATAGAATTGCGTATTCAGGTCAGTGCCGCGCAGGTCATCGTCCTGATTGTCCGGTTTGCGATAGGACAAAAGCGGAGAGTCCAGGATTACGAAACCTGGATGGGATTTGTCGTTCTTCCGACAGAACTCCATCAATGCGATAGTGAACGCAGTTTGCGTGATGGCGCGCATACCTTTGCCGAACGCGATGCGATCCTTGCCGTTAATGACAAGATCTTTCGCCTTCGTGTCGAAATGCACACGATCGGCATTGGGGAAATGCCAGTCCCTCAAGATAGACAGTACTTCTGTGGCGAATGCATCGACCGCCGTCGACGGAAGCCCGATTTCAGCCGCACTGGAGCCACCATTCGCGCTTTCTTCGGCAAGTAGCCTGACCTTGCGGTCTTCCAAATCCTTCAGGGTCTTATGGAATCCAAGCGCTTCGCGGACCTCGCCCTTCTTATCCGCGATCTGGCCATAGCTGGTGCGAAGTTGCCGCAAGCCCGGTGACAACAACGTCTCGATCTGACGGGCGACGGCACGATATTCTTCATCGATCTTGGGCAAGCGGCGCTCGAATGAGCGCTGCTCGTTTTCCAGCCCTGAAATCGTCTCCGCCAACTCGGACTGACGAATCTGGATCTTGCCGGCTTCCGCCCTGGCAGCGGCGGCTACCGCCTCGACGTTACCATCACAATCATCCTTGAGACGGTGGTGCTCAGGGAGCGCGCCGCAGAGCGGGCAAGGCGCCTCGGACAGCGCGGCAAACAGGCTGCCAGCTTCCTCAATACCCTTCAGGCGCTGCAAATCGGAATCGTAGTGCGCGTCGAGCAAAGAGAACCGTTCGAGCAGATTTGTGATCTCCGTCAGTCGGTTGTTGCCTTCATCAAGGCGGTTAAGAAGTTCACGGCGTCGGGCGGAGGCGGTGCGATACTGCGCTTCGGAATCGGCAAGCTGCTGTCCGCGCTCGGCGATGGATGCATCAAGCTTTTCGAGTTGTACTTCCAGTTCGGACGGCGCCCCGGCAAGCTCCTTCACCTGGCGCTTCATGTCGGTGATGAGCTGATCCAGCAATTCGAGCTGGCCCTCGCGCGAATTTTCCTCGGCGCTGGCAGGGCGGGTCGTCGTCAATGCGGAGTCGTCAATCCCGGTAATAAGCAGCTTGAACGCAGAAGTGTTGGCTGTGTCCGCCACGACATTGCCATCGGACAACGGAGAGCGCTTCTGAATAATCTCCTCTTCGTCGACAATGACCAGCCTGGCAAGATTGCGGAAGCTAAGGCTTTGCGTTTCCAGCCTGGCATTCTTGCGGATACGCTTTCCCGCCAAGCCAATTTTATCAAGCAGAAACATAGACAGGCTGTCGGTGCGCTTTTCATTATGTGTTTCGGACAGAGGCGTTCCCTGGCCTTCCGGCGTCTTCTCAAAATGGAGGCCATCAAACAGCAGGAACGCACCACCATCAACACTGCGATGCAAGGTGAACTGATAGCCATCCAAGGTTTCAATCGCCAGTAGGATGCGATCGTATCCGTCGCGCTCAACAAAATGCCGTAGCGGCCCCTTGCCGCCCAACATGAAGTCGATGCTGTCGACAATGAAGGACTTGCCAGTGTCCGAGGCGCCGAACACTACATTGAGGCCGGCGCCGAACTCCATCGTGGCCGGTGGCCGCACCGGACCAAGGAAAGTCAGATGACGGATGCGTAGGCCGAGAGCCATTACTCGGTCCCCAAGCTGTTTTCGACGGCCTGGAATTCCATGACCCAGCTATCGAAGAAACGGCGCATCAGCGCGTCGAATTCGTTGTCGGTATAGCTGGCGAGATAGGAAACCAGCCAGGCAGCGCGTTCCCGCAATGCCTTCATGTAAGGGGTTTGGAGAGAGTTCAGGAAGAATGTCGCGGTCTCGCCGGCGTGATAGCAGATGCCGTGCGCGTGCGGTTCACGCACGACCAGGTCGCGTGCCATCATCAAGAATAGCGCCTGCTGGACCAACTTGCGGCGAACTTCAGTTGCAGGCGTCTTGATCGGTGCCGACGGATGGAGGTCTTCCGGCCCGCCTAATTGTTCTGTTCTGACCAACAAATAATCGAATGCCGTAAGACGCTGAAGATCAAACGCGCGCGGAAATGCAGCTTCCAGCACGGCGACTGCCCGCACGCCCGCTTCCAGCGGGCCGTTGAAGGTCAGGGCGCGTTTTTCGGTGGTCACTCCGTCCATGTGAGCCGCTCGTCATTGGCAAGCTGGTGGCAGATGCCATGCTTGTCATCAGGAAAGGTGCTGTGCACCAAGGGGTGGGCTGTGAGCGGCAGGATTTGCGCCCTGTCGGTGACCGCTACTAACCGCTGATAGCCGTCCGGATGCGTCGCCTCACAAGTGTCGATGACGCCCTTATAGATTTCATCCTGCAGACTTTCGAAGGTGCCGGGTTCGACCTTGTCGCGGACAAACACACGCAGCGACTCGGCGTGGTAAAACGCCTCACGTTGCCGATGGTAATGCTGGACTAGTTTGCGCGTCAGTTCGCTCGCCGCACTGATCGGTTTCTTCAGGTGATCGGAATAGGCTGCCAGCAGCTTGGTGATATAGCCGCTTTCGCACACATCGATCTCGTCAGGCGGCGCGTCGGGTTTCGGCCTGGATGGAAGACCGCCACCGAACCGCGAAATAAAATAGGGCGTCTGTTTATGCTGTTCGATGATCTCCCGGACGGTCTTGGCCTGGAAGATCGAAAAGTCGAACGCATCAACATAGGTCGCGAACGCGCCTTCCAGCAGAACGGGCTGCGTCTTGGTGATAGCGTCGCGGATATTGCCCTCCCAGACCTCCAAGACCTTCGCCTTGAGCACGGCCGTGTTGGCAAGGTACTGGCTCAGGGTAGTGCCGCACTCTCTGGGCGCCACGAAATAGTAAGCGCGGGGCGAAACATAGTGGCCGCAGAAGGAATGCCACAAGATCTTGCCAATTTCGGGCCAAGCGTCGCTGGGATGGAGCGGATGGTCATAGTGCTTGCACTGGTAATTGTCCCATACGCCCGTCAGCATGCTCTTGTGCATGAAGCCGGCGATATCGATCCCGCGATCATTGGAACCGGAAAATCGCTTGACAGACTTGTACTTCGGCTTCTTCAGGCCGTCCGTCGCCCATTCGTCAATGAACTTTTCCCACTCATCCGCCGTGTAGGTAAGTATGCGCGCGAGCGGGTCCAGGGTGGGGCCGCTTTGGAACTGAGCCGCCGTCAACAGCGTAGTTGGCGGCGGCGGCGGGGCAATATCCGAGAAATCGTCCATGATGCCCAGGTCGCGTTCTTGAGATTTGTTTGCCGGTGGCGGCGAGGAAGTCGAAGCAGCGAATCTTAACAAAAAGCCAGGCAATAGTGGATAGTCGATGTACCAGGCAAGGGGGAGTTATGCACCCCGCTCGCCGGTATCATCGGCGGGAACACGATGGCGGACACCGAACGGCCCAGTCCATCCGGTAACCAAGAACGCCGGTAGCACCTGGGGCTGTTGATAAATTACATACTCGACGCAGGTGCCAAAGGCACCTTGGGCCTCGGCCAGTAGGTCGGCCGCTTTGATGATCGATCCCAGGGAGGCTGAGACCGCTTTCCAATGGATGCGCTCTCCTTCGTCCATCGAAAAGGTGATCGCCGTGCGTAGAACCAACTGTGCCCGCGTGAGACCTCCATGCGTGGTGAAGGATTTCACCATCCGGTCGTCGGTCACTTCCTCATCATGGGTCAGCGTGGACAGGATAAGAGCCGACAACTCGTTGGAAACATCCGACATCCTGTTTCCAGTGGCGTCATGAAAGGTCGCTTCCGTGATCTGGAAAACCGCTTGAAAACCGTCCTCCGTAGGCTCCTTTTCGCCAATACGATCGGCCACGAAGCGCAACCCAGCACCCTGCATCGGGATGATGGAATAGTCACCTGCCAGCAGACACATGAGATCGTTCTTGATTGCATCATCAAACCTAACGGTACAGCCTTCGTCGCCGGCCACCACAAGATCGGCATCGAGCAATATCCAAAACCCGATGTTACGCGGTCGCCAGGCAATCAACAGTGGCTGAGACAGCAATGCGGCGTAAGCCCGAAGCCTTTCGATATAGGGCTTTGTGAAGTGCAGCGACATGCCCTCGGTCGTCTTCACTTCGATGAGGACACTTCGGCGCTCCTCTCCATGCGTGAATACGGCGAACAAATCCGGCACCTCCAACTCACCGAACTGGGGATCGGTCAAGGCGTCGTCGTTCAGCCGGTGGACGAATTTGCAAAGGCCGAGCCATCGCAAGATCGCGGCAAATTCGATTTCGGCGGACAGACCATATTCGACATGTTGAATGCGCTTCAGAAAGGCGTCGGGATCGGAAAAATCCCACCCCAAGGATTCAGCCGCCTGGGCAACAGCATGTGCTGCGCGTGTCGTGGAAAACGGCAGCATTGGGCGCCCGGTGCGGACTTCGTCACTCATGGCGCGGCCTTGGCTGGTGTCGAACGCCCATATCTGGGTTGAGTGGTGCCCGAGGTCGGAATCGAACCGGCCTGCCTTTGCTGGCGCCGGGTTTTGAATCCACTTCGCCCACCTCTTTGATACCACTTTGATTGATAGAAATTTGGAGTATGTGGAACATTGTGTAAACGGAGCGGAGCCTCGCATTATCAAGGCGGCCATTGTCGTGCAGCGTGCAACACACGCAGGACAATCACTGCATGTGCTTCCTCAGCGTATGGGTCCCGACCCCAGTGAGGATCAAGCAAAAAGACAAAAGCCGCACCCACCAATACAGCGGCCAAGGCTCCAGCGTGGTGTGCGTGCTCGCGGATTAGATTTATGAAATGCTGGACTTGGTCCCGCTGTCGCGATCACTTCTCAGAGGCCCAACTGTTATGTGGACTCCCTGATCCCGACATTTCGGTGGTAGACCGGTGGTAGACTTGGCTAGAAATGCAAAAGGCCGCTTTCGCGGCCCGTCACAAGTCTTTGATTTTCTTGATCCATTTGGAGCGGGCGAGGCGAATCGAACGCCCGACCCTAACCTTGGCAATTATAATACGGCAATATTCTTGCTGGTTCCCCACAATTCGTGTAGACTCTAATATACTGAAATAGCATAATTTTATTTACCACTCTGAGGTTAGGTTCGTTCTTCAAGATACCCCGAAATGGTACCCTCGTGGTACCCCAGCGGTACCCCGAAGAGCGATGGTACCCCGCTGGTACCCCGACGAAGGACGAAGAGGTTAGGGTCATATGGCAGGGGCAAACCGGAAGCTCACAAAGCGGACAATCGATTCCCTGGAGCCCGACAAGGGCGGGCGCGACGTGACCTATTTCGACACCGAACTCCGGGGGTTCGGCGTGCGGGTCAAACCTTCGGGGGCCAAAGCCTACGTCCTCAAGTACCGCAACAAGTTTGGCCAGCAACGGAAATACACCATCGGCCGCGTGGGCGACGGCCTCACCCCGGAAAAGGCACGGGAGAAGGCGGAGAAGCTCCGGGCGGGGATTTTGGACGGCGCCGACCCGGCAGGCGAGCGCAAGGCCATGCGGAGCGCCATTACCGTCGCAGAGTTATGCGACGAATACCTGGAGGAAGGTAAGACCCGCTTCAAGGGCTCAACGCTAATCGTGGACACGAGCCGTATCGAGCGCCATGTGAAACCGCTACTTGGGACGCGGGCCGTCGCCAGCCTCACCCGAGCCGATATGGAGAAGTTTCTTCGGGACGTAATGACCGGCAAAACAATGCCGAAGGAAGGCCCGAAAGGAAGGAATAGCCAGTTCCCACGGGGCGGCCGAACGCGGGGCGGCCCTAGCGTGGCCTCGCGCACATTAGGGATGCTGGGCACGATCCTTCAGCGCGCCGTCAATCATGGCGTGATCGAACGCAACCCGGCGCGCGGCATCGCACGGCCAAAAGAGAGCCCGTACAAGCCCGCGTTCTCGTTTCAAGCTGTCTCGGCAGTCGGTAAAGCCATGCGCGAGATGGAACCGGAAGGCGAGAACGTCGCGGGGCTACGGGCAATTCGGTTTCTCATGCTCACGGGCTGCCGCCGCATGGAAGCCTTGACGTTGAATTGGAAAACCGTGGACCGGACGGCCCGCTGCCTGCGTTTTGAGGACACAAAGACCGGGAAGCAAATCCGGCCGATTGGCCGAAGTGCCCTCGCCTTTCTTGCCAGCTTTGAACCCAAGGACGCGACCGGCGACGCGTACGTGTTTCCAGGACCGGGCAAGGCAGGCTATTTCGTCGGGCTGCCGAAGGTGTGGGCGCGCGTCGCAAAGCGCGCCAAAGTGGCCGACGTTTCCATTCACGGCTTGCGCCATTGGTTCGCCAGTGCGGCAACCGAAATGAACTACTCGGAACTGACCATCGCTGGATTGCTCGGTCACACGGTCAAGGGCGTGACTGCACGGTATGCCACTGCGCCGGACAGCGCACTGTTGGCTGCCGCGGATCGTGTGTCACAGCGCATTGCCGAAGTCCTGGACGGTGGCCCTGTCGCAAACGTCCTGACGTTCCCTGGAGGCCAGCATGAGCAAGCGTAAGACTGTGCCAGCAATCAAGCTGACTTCCCCCGTACAAACTCCGCCGCTCATGGGAACTACACTTGATTTGCTGCCAGTGGCGCGGGCGGAGTTCGAAAAACGGAAGCTCACGATCCTCGCGAAGATGTATGGCTTAAACGACCCGCTTGTAGACCACGACGCCGCAATCAAACTTTGTATGCGGGTATGCTTCCCACCTTCAGGCAAAGGTGGGCGGCCGAAAGGCACCACGATGAAGTGGAGTTTCATCCAAGGCCTGCGCTTTGTCGCGAACGTCGAGAAAATAAAACGGAAAAAGGGGTGCTCAGACCGCAAGGCAATTTGGGAGTTGATGCGCGCTTCGCTGGGACAAAATGAAGCTACTTCCAAGAGTGCAATCGATAGCCTAGCCAATCGCTATTATGAAGCGCTTCGCACGCTGCCCGGCTCCGACAACCCCGGGCAGCGGCGCGTCGCTCTCGATTATCTCGTCCGCATGAAATTTCCCCACGATTAATTGAGCGACCGTTTCAGCGTGGCTTGAGTGCGATCTTACTTCGGGATGCTCGGCAATCGGCCGGGCTAACCGGAGCATCGCCACCATGAGTACGGATTCGCCTCACGAGACAATCGAGCGCCTTCTGACCAGCGACGAAGCTGAGGTGCTCTTGAACGTGCACCATGGGTTCCTGGCAAAGGACCGCGTGGGCACGGCGCGCATCCCGTTCGTGAAGATCGGCCGATCCGTGAAGTACAAACCGAGCGACCTTCGGCGATTCATTGAGCGTAGTACCCGCGCCAGCACTTCTGACATTCGCGAATAGAGCCACGAATAATCGGCGGCCCGTTTTTCCGTGTCCCATGCGGTGTCACGTTGCTTTCCATGAAAACTGTAAAGCCCTTCGTTTCGGTTTCCGAAGTCGCCCGGTGCCACGGCATTTCCAGACCAACGGTGTACGCGATGATCCGCGCCGGGGTTCTGCCGCTTGACGCTGCGGGGCGGATACCGCGTCGGGAATATGAACTGCTTGAGGCCCAATTGCGGCGAGGCCGTCAATGACGGACCCTTTGTCAACCAATGGCGAAGCGGCGCTCGCATGGGCTGACGCGGGTTTCTTTGTCTTCCCATGCGCACGCGGCTTGAAGACACCAGCGACGGCAAACGGATTGAACGACGCCACCATTGATCCTGAGAGAATTCGGAAATGGTGGACTGAAAATCCCGATTACAATGTCGCCGTTGTTCCTGCCCGATCCGACATGTTCGTGCTAGACGTGGACGGTTCACTTGGTGCGGAGACACTCACGCGGTTGATCGAACAGCGCGGCCCGCTGCCCGACACGCTGACCATCCGAACGCCTCACGGCACACACTATTGGTTCAAGGGTTCCGTGCCGTCCACAGTCGGCAAGCTTGGGCCAAAGCTGGATACGCGCGGCATTGGCGGGTACGTGCTCGTTTACCCGTCTGTCGTGAATGGCAAAGCCTACGACTACGCCAGCGACACAAACACCATCGCCCCCGGCCCTGAGTGGATTGCGCAGTGTCTAGCTGACAGCACACGCGACGGCGTCGCCGCAACCGGAGGGATTAAGCTCGACACTGCCGCCGCGATTGCGCGCGCCCGTGAACTCTTGCAGCGCTACGCCGCCACAGGGCATGTCGCGATTGAGGGCGGCGGCGGGGACAACAGAACCTATGCCGTCGCCGCTGAAGTTCTGAATTTGGGGCTTTCCGTCGAGAAAGCGCATGAGCTTCTGTTGCACGAATGGAATGACCACTGCGCCCCACCGTGGACGCCCGACGATCTTCTGACGAAGTTGTGCAACGCCAGTCAGTACGCACAGAACGAACCCGGCGCATGGGCGGCACCACCCGCACAAGAAATCTTCGCCGAAGTTGCCAAGGACGCCGATGCTCCCGCCAAGAATGAGAAGCGCGGCAAGTTCTGTGTGCTGTTGCCTCGCGACATGCGCTCGCTGCCGCCGCCGTCGTGGCTAGTGGCTGACCTCATTCCCGCCAATGCAGTCGGCATGTTCTACGGGCAGAGCGGGTCGTACAAGACGTTCCTTGCACTAGAACTCGCGCTGGCGATAGCGGCGGCCAAGCAACTTTGGGGCAGGATAGCGGCTCAAGGCGCCGTCGCGTTCTGCGCTGGCGAAGCCCCTGTCGGCATCGGCCGCACGCGCATCCCGGCGTTGATGCAGCACCGCAAGGTATGTGAGCCCGACGACGTTCCGCTCGCGCTGGTTCCGGCGGTCCCGCTTGTCTCGACGCCCGCCGAAGTAGAGGCGTTGACCGCAGCGCTGAAGGCAACGGGCTTCCGCTTCGCCCTTATCGTGTTCGACACGGTTGCGCGGGCGCTTGGCGGACTGGACGAAAATTCAGCGAAGGACGCCGGTCTTCTGTTGGCCGCCGCAGAGCGCTTGCGCGACACGTTCGATTGCAGCGTCCTGTTGATCCACCACACCGGAAAGGACGAAAGCCGCGGCGCCCGCGGAAGCTCTGCTCTTCTTGCCGGCGTAGACTTCGCCTACGAGATAAAGGCGGAAACAAACGTCCTGGCCGTCAGCCTTCGTTGCGAGAAGATGAAGGACGCGGACCCGCCGCTGCCGATCCGGCTCCAGGGGATGCGAGCTTACGGGTCCGTCGTTTTCGACCTGCTCCGCGAAGCCGAATACGCCGCCCTCACACGGTCCAATACCAGCACCCACAACAGCGACGTGACGAAGGCTCTGAAGACCCTGACGGCCGTGAGCGGCAAGACGGTGACGACGCACGTGCTCGCCATGGAAATGGTAGGCCCGGACGCGCCCGCCAGTGCCGTTGAGGCCAAAGAGCGGTCCCTTCAGCGACACGCGAAGGACCGCTTGCGGGCCTACGTCACGCGGCTTGGCGAGGGGCGCGGGCAACCGACTATGTGGTCCATGCCGGACCTTCCTGACGACGGGGGGCTCCAATGAGGTTGTCGTCAGAGTGTCGGCAGACTTTCGACACATATAGAAAAGTGTCGTCAGCAAAGTGTCGGCAGGAAATCAGAGTCACAACAAGCGGTTACGGCGCTGCCGACAATCTGCCGACAGCGACAAACACTCTGTCGCCTATGCTGACGACAGATTGGGCGCTCTCTAGAAGAGCGCCAATGTGTCGGCAAGGTCCCAATCAAAATCCTTGGCCGCCAAAACCTACCCCTTCGAAGTGCGTCTTGATGGCCTCGGTTAACAAAGGAGCCGTTGAGGCCGGATCAACGCCGCGTGCTCTTCGCTCCCACGAATGGTGCTCACCTATTCCTCTGGGCTCTTTACGACCCAATTTCCCCCTTTTTTGTCTTGGCGATCCGCTGCCTGCCCTCAGCGTGGTCGCCGCTGGCAACCGCGGTTGTCCGTTTCCGCGGTTGCCAGCCCCCACCCTCCTCCCTCTTCAGCGTCGCACGCCGTGGCCCAGCCGCGTCGCCGTCAACCGTGGCCTTGGAACAAAACCATGTCGCTAATCGACAACCTCAAAGGCGGGGGTACGAAGCCGCCACAGTTCAATTCCCCGCAGGCACCCGCCATCGCGGAAAAGCTGCGGGCGGCAGAAGCCGAGCTTGCAGAGCTTGAACGCCAACACAGCGACGCCGCACTTGACAGCGTGTTGGGCACGACCGGCGGTGCGGATCGCCTCGCGACACTCAATCGCCAGCTTGCCGCCGCGCGTGACAAAGCGGCGACCTTCCGCTCCGCACATGCCGCTGCCGTAGCGCGCGACGAAGCGGCAGCCCGTGCCTACCGCGCCTCGCTCCAAAAGACACAAATCAATGCCGTGCGCCAACACCTTGCCGCACGCGACAAGGCAGCCGAGCGGCTATCCGCTGCCATTGCCGACGCTGCCACTGCATATCACGAGCTTTTGGACCGGAGCGGGAAGGCTCAGGCGGCGTGGCCAGTTGGAATGGGCGATTGCCCCGCCGAAGCGGCGCTCACGTCTCGCGACGTGCTGCGGAGCCTTGTTGGCTATGAGCTTCACCGCGTGTCGGCAGCGGCGGGCGATCTTGGCGGCGAAGGCCGCGCGCTATTGGGCTCACGTCTTCCGTCCATGAACTTCCAGCACCAGCCGGAAGCCATCCCTCCGCTTGTTGACCGTGTGCGGCGCGCAAGCGCGCACACGATCCGTGAACTGACTGGCGACAAGGAGCCGGTTTAATGGCCTCTGCCAAGTCACATACCGGCCTTGATCCGCTGTACGGTGCCGGACCCGACGCCAAACTCGCCAGCAATCTTGAGAATGCCCTTGTCGCCATGCCCCAACGCGGCAGCGATAGCCTTCTCGGTCTTCTGGTCAATCCGCGGGCGCCCCAGCGCCTTCCCGGATGCAACGGCGCGCTTCAGGCCAGCACGGACACGCTGCCGGATCATCGCCCGCTCGAATTCGGCAAATGCCCCTGTGACCTGGAATACCAATCGGCCCATCGGCGTTGTCGTATCGAGCCCCTGTTGGTCCACGAACATGTCTACATTGCAGGCTTCAAGCTCCTGCATTGTCCGCAGAAGATCACTCAGGGAGCGGCCCAGCCGGTCAATCGCCCACGCCATGAGAACATCGAACTTGCCGCGGCCCGCGTCCTTCAGCATCGCGTCAAGGCCGGGGCGATCTTCGCGCCCCTTTGCGCCGCTGATACCTTCGTCGCGGTAGACCTGCACGATTTCCCAGCCGCGCCGCTTAGCGACGGCCGTGAGGTCCGCAATCTGGTTCTCAACGCTCTGACGGTCAGTGCTAACACGCACGTACAAAGCGGCCTGCTTTTTCTCGCCCATTACTTACTCCCAATACCAAAACCCGCACCTAAGATGGGGATGGGCTATGCAATATTCAACTGTTTTCTGCATATACAAATCGCCGTTACCGAAATGCTGCCATTCCGCGGCTTTTCGAGCACCGGATTTTCCCAGGTTTTCTGCATAGCCCTTTGGTCACCTCAGCGTGCAAGTGAGTCAACATGTCACACTTGTACGTCTAACATACGATCAATGGCGCCCTGTTCGCCTTCCCGCACCTACGCAGGTGCATGCGGTGGCGCTCTTACAGCCCCTTCCGTGCGAACTGACCAACCCTCGCACCTGCATTCGTCACGCATCGCGCGCCCCCATATGGGCGCTGGGATGCAAAAAGACCGGGGTGGGGTGGCGGTGGGGGTCCGACTGCGCCTCGCCACTCCAAAAGCGGGGCAGTCAAAAATGACGAGGCGCACAGACAAAACCCGCGTTAACCAATGGAGGGCCGCAGCATGACTGTCATCGGTCATCCTCTCGTGCCCGCGGTTGCCATCCCCGATGAAGGGCTTGGCCCGTGCATGTTGGCGCTATCGCCGCCGATGCGCGCCTTTGTTCACTTCAAGGCCCATCTCGGTTTCTCGAATGCTAAGGCAGCGCGCGCCGCCGGGTACTCGCGCGACAAACCGGACAACGCGAAAGTCTCTGGCTACGCACTAGCGCACCGTGGCGACGTTATCGTGGCGATCATCGAAGAGACACGCCGCGTAATGTCCTCAGAGGGTCCGCGTTCCGTCAGGACGTTGGTAGAAATCCGCGACGACAAGAAGGCTGAGAATAGGGACCGGCTCAAGGCTGCTGTCGAGTTACTCAACCGCGGTGGCCTTAACGCCGTGAGCGAGCACCACGTCACCGTTGAGCACCTGACGGACACACAGAAGGACCAGCGCATATTGGCCCTATGCCGTGAGCTTGGCATTGCCGATACGGAGGCCCGTAAGATGCTTCTGGCGCCGGAAATCATCGACGCGGAGTATTCCGAGGTTCCGCCCGGCGGGCCGGCAACGCCCGACGATGCCGAGCGCGACGCCGAACGCGACCGCCAAAACGACCGGCGTCGCCAGCTACGGGCTGCCTCCCCAGAGGAACGTGGGCGCCTGAAGGCGGAAGCCAACGCCCGGCGCATCGCCGGACAGAGGGCCAAGTACGCCGCCGCGCAAGAAGCCAAAGAGAGAGACAACCTCTCCGATTTAATGGGGCCGTCGCCAATTGCAGATAGCGGAGAACTTACATGACTGACGTTCAGACCATATCTGATGGCTTCGTCACGAAGCTATTAGACGGCTTCCAGTCGGTTCGCGCCGAACACGCCGAAAGACTAGCGGCCTTCGCCTGCAACCGTGACCCGGACGGCAACGCGGAAGAGGACGCCGCGTTCCGGCAACGCTACCTCCGGGAGTTCCTGCGCTTTACGGCGCACGAGATAGAAGTGGTCCTCTATGAGTTAATGGCAAAATCACGTTCCGCCGAAGAGCGCTCCCAAGCGGCACGGGTCTACCTGTACAGCGTTGAGCAAGGTTTCTGGAAACCGCAGCCCAATACGATCCGGCTCGCCCGGAACCTGTTCCCCAGCGCGTCAGCATCACAATCCCCGGACGTGACATGCGCCGTGCAAGCCCTCGTTCGCGCAAATTCGCAACCGATCCTGAACGCCCTAATGCAGAAGGTCCACGCCGCGGACGCGACGGAGCGCGACCGCTTGCTCGCAATCGAGAAGGTGTTGCTCGGTGCGGAAGCTGGTTTGTGGCCTGTGCCGGAAGAGTGGAAATAGCCAATGGCACGCAAAGACGAACTTATCCGGCTGTTAGAAGCGCAAACGCAAGCCAAGCGGTTCAATCGCATGCGCTCTTTTGTGCCGTATGCGAAGCAAAGGGAGTTCTTTGCCCTTGGTGCCACGCATCACGAGCGGCTTCTGTTCGCCGGAAACCAGCAAGGCAAGACGTTGGCGGGCGCATTCGAAATGGCCTGTCACCTGACGGGCGAGTATCCCGAATGGTGGACGGGTCGCCGGTTCAACAGACCCGTTCGGGCATGGTGCATAGGCGAGTCGTCGCAACAGGTCCGTGATGGCGCGATGGCAAAGCTCTGCGGTGGGCGCGGCGACGAATTGCTCGGAACAGGAATGTTACCGCAGGCCAGCTTTATTGGGACGCCCTCTGTTGGCCACGGTGTCAGCGATTTCTTCGATACGGCCCGCATTCGCCACAAGAGCGGCGGCGTGTCCGTTGTCCAGTGGAAGACTTACGAGCAAGGGCGTGAAAAGCTTCAGGGCGTCACCTGTGATGTTGTTTGGCTAGACGAAGAGCCCGACATGGGCATCTACCAGGAATGCCTTGCACGCGTCGTCGCCACGGGCGGCATCGTCTATATGACGTTCACCCCGTTGCACGGCATATCGGATGTTGTCCGGCGCTTCCTGTACGAAAACTCGCCTGACCGCGCGACCGTGACGATGACCATTGACGACGCTCTGCACATTCCGGCCGAAGAGCGGCAGCGCATCATTGATAGCTACCTGCCCCATGAGCGCGACGCCCGCGCCCGCGGCGTTCCGCTGTTGGGCTCCGGGCGGGTGTTCAACGCCCCCGAAACGGAAATCACTGCTCAACCTTTTGCAATTCCCGCGCACTACGCGCTGTTGTGGGGGATTGATCCGGGTGTCGGGCATCCCTTCGCCGCGGCTCTGTTGGCGTGGGATAAAGATAGCGACGCGGTGTACGTCGTGCTTGGCATCCGTATGGCGGACGCGCTGCCGCTTCAGCACGCCGCCGCGATGAAGGCCGTGCTCAACGGGTGGGGCCGCAAAATCCCAGTTGCTTGGCCGCAGGACGCCACACAGCGCCGTGAGTTCGAAGGCAGGCTTGAGCCTTTGGCGAAAGTCTACAAAGCGCACGGCCTCAACATGGCGTCGCATCACGCGACATTCGCGGACGGGTCGAACAGTACCGAGCTAGGCATTCTCCAGATGCAAGAGCGGTTCGCGTCCGCTCGCCTGAAGGTGTTCGCCAGTTGCACCGAGTGGTTTGAGGAATACCGCCAATACTACCGCAAGGACGGCCAGATTGTGAAAATCCGCGACGACCTCATGTCCGCCACGCGCGTCGGCGTGATGGCACTGCGGCACGCGCGCCCCGTCCTGTTCGATCCGCACCGACCCGGCTATCGGGTGGGCGACAGTGCGCAAGTTGCGCGGGACGTTGAAATCGACCCTTGGGATTGACTAAGCGGCGCCGCGGCTTTGGGCCAATCGCGGTGACGGCAACAACCCGGCCCTGAGACTATGTGGAGTGACGACAATGAGTGAAGACACCTTTGGCAGCGATCCTTTGGCGACCATCCCGGCCGATGCGCCGGAAACCTCTGTGCGCGAATACGCCGCCGCGCTTGTGCGCAACGGCCTGTCCGTTGACGACGCGAACAAGCACTTGGCCGCCCGCAATGCCGCGCCCCTCGTGCACGATAGTCTCGAAATGGCGGAGGCCGCGAAAGAGCGCCTGTTAGGCGACCCCTCATTCGTGGACCGCTATCTCAAGGGCGACCCCGGCGCAGTTGCGGAGGTGACGGCGCTGGACCTTCGCATCACGAAGGGCGGCGGCAAGCTGACGGACGTGGACCCAAAAGCAGCCGACTATGACCTGCACTCTATCGACTACCGGCTCCCCGGCAATGCGCCGACCGCCTCTGTGGAAGGGTTCCGTTCTGAATTTGCGGCGCTGTCCGCGGAACTGAAGTTGCCGCCGGCTCATGCGCAATCACTTGTCCACGCGCACCTCGACGCCGTAGAGAAGACCGGGCACATGAGCGACATTGAGCTGGAGGCGTGGGCGCGCGAACAGACCGGCATCCTCGAAAGCGCGCTGGGTTCGGACGCAGACGCCCAAATCAAAGTGGCGGAAACGACGCTACGCAAAGTCAGCCGACGCGAGATGAACCTGCATAAGATCGTGGCATCTAACGGCGCGGCCGTCGCACTTCAGTTGATCCAACAGGCCCAACATCTTCAGGCGACCGGAAGGGAGTGACGGCAGGAGTCTGAAAACCGACGCGACGTGGATGGGACGCGCATTTAGGTGTTTGGCGAACGCTAATCCTCAGTACTCGTTGACGGCACTGCGTCCACGCTTTCGGGTCGCACAGAAGGTGCCAGCGGCTTGAACACTTCTTCATCCACGAAGCGCTGGAACTCTGGCATCACCGTTGGACGTTGGGTATCGTCAAACCTTTTCGACCGAACGTACTTTTCGTGTTCTCGCATTATTATTACCATCGTCTGCCTCCACTCGCCCCGTCGCCCGACTGTTTCGAACATTGTTTCAAACGAATTTCCCATAGCAGCGAAAAACCATTCGTATTGGTAGAACTTCATTCTGTCGCCTTTGAATGTCTCGGCTTCTAGGTCCAAAGCCTCTTCGAGCACGCTGGCCATCGTATATTCAGGATATTGCACGCAGAGTTCCACAAATCTTTGATAATGACCGCGCGCCAGCATTTCTAGCTGCTGGCGTCGCGCCTGCGCAGTCTGCCATCGAATTGCACGGGCCTGCCAATAGGCGAACACAAGCGCGAGAACTCCAGTAATGCCTAAAACGACAGTACCAAGGTTTGCCCAATCCGTGAGCGGCATGATGCGACTCCATGAAACGACACAGTCGGCCGCAGAACGCGCGGTGCTTCCTCCACTGGTGCGGCCGCTAATCGTCGTCTTCAGACCTGTAGAAAATCCTGTCACCTTGTCGGGTGACAGCACGAATATGGATGTGGTGCGGGTTGTACTGAAGGGCGCCATTCTTTGCTTCGCTGATCGCCTGCAAATCACTTGTTGCGATGATATGCAAAGGAATCGTTCGATAGCCGTCCACATGGGCGCTGTCAGGCACAAAACAATCCACCATGTAGTGCGTGTGAGGCTTCTTAGGCATTGGCCGCCTCCTAGTGCTTCTTTGCTGGCTTCACCTTTGTCGCGCGCTTCACTGCCGCCAAAATTTCTTCGGCGTTCATTTTATCTGCGTAGGCGAGTGATTGTATTCTCGCGGCTTCCTGGGCATCAATTTCGTAGCCGTATCCCTTCACGCCGGTTGTCCTATCGACGTACATGACAGAAGAGAAGTTGGCGACGCCCAACTTGTTGAACTGCTTTCCGCTCGCGCCGACAATCCACACCATCGTGGCCGCTCTCTGTTCATCCGTCGTAGCGTATTCCGTGACGCAAATAACGCCACAGCGCTTTCCATCGCCTGCGGGGAGCATCAGGCATTCAATCGGCGCGTTCTCGACAAGAACGCTAAGCATCTTGTTCATCTCGCGCTCTGCCGCTTTGTACTTCGGCGCTGTGCATGTGGGCGCAGCCCCAGCGCTCCCGATGCAAACCAACAGAACGAACGAGAACGTCCCTTTGGCAGAACTTAGTCGCATTCTGATCCCCACCCCCCTGAGTCTGTCAGTTGCCATGGTATGGCATTTACGTTCTACCGCCAATTGTGCAGCTTTGCCGACCGTTGGCAGCCTAGTTCGGGACTTACTCGCGATCAGGCCAAAGAAAAGCTATACTCAGCATATGAATGTGAGTCCGCCCCAGCATCAGCCTGGGGCGCGTCGTGGACAGAGGAACACCTTGGATATTGCAGCCGGTCTCGCACTTCTTGCGCAGGCGACAGGGATCGTGAAGGACCTTCGCGCGATCGACAAGAGCTTCGACGTGGCCCTGCTGAAGTCGCAGATGGCTGAACTTTACGGCACGCTCGCAGACGTAAAGATCGCTCTGTCAGACGCTCGCGAGACGATCCATGAAAAGGAACGGAAGATCAAAGAGCTTGGGGACAAGGTTGCCGCGCTCACTTCTGGCGAAGCATGTCCAATATGCAACGAAGGTCGGATGAAGATCACCGCATCCGGGCCACACCCCACGTTCGGCCGTGTGGGCGTGCTCGAACGTACTTTGAAGTGCGACAAGTGCGGCCATACCGAGAAGCATCTCTACGACCCGAGCGGCCTTACCAAAAGGTGAGCCGCGTGCGCGGGGCTCGGGAAGCCCTTCGCACTGCCTAGGTCATAGCAACACGCCTCGCAGGCGACGCCAAGTGCAGGCAGTCGATATTATTTCCGCACTGGCGACGTTAAGCGTCGTAAATACTAAATTCGATGATTTTGCATGCTTCCCTGCCGGATATCGTGCGTTTCCTGAGAAGCGCTGCGGCGAGCCCTTCAACGGCTCTCCAGATGGACGGTATGCCAATAAGATCGCTGGTGTAGCGGATGATTTCGGTTTCGGCCGTGTCCGCGGCGGAAGCGTGCTGCGAGAGACGGTCTAGATCATTCGGTATTGCCTCTGACGGCGGTGTATTGTTCGGAATGTCCGCCAAGAATGCCTCTAATGGTCTGGCATCTTGGCCCGTCCTTCGCAGAAAACGGTGTTCAGCTATCGGCCCTCCCGCCACGCTACAGGCCAAGGAGTAGGCTCTCTCTTTATTTGCACATAAAGCGATATTATTGAGCGCTACGCGTCCCCATTCGCCGAAGTACTTTCTCGGCACAGAAATTCGAATTTCCCCAATAACGGCATCTGGAATTGACAACCCATAAAATTTGGCCCGGTGCCAGAGAACGACTGCATGTCCGGCTTCATGGTAAGCGGTAATGGTCAACTGGTTTTTTGCCCACTCTTCGCGCGCGCGCGTCGCCGCAGGCGTACTTTTCTCAGTGCGCACCGCCAACGGCTTACGGCTTGTTTCACTTCGCCGATGAGCCGTTGCATAAGGCCCTCGCTTCTGTCTCATCCAATGGCCTAGCCTAATCACCTATCCAGCACTGGAGGCAAGGGATTTAGGCGGGATGGTTAGCCGGTAGTCAGCCCACAATCCAGGGCACCGTCATGCCGGAGGACAATTTGCGCTCAAATTTGACGCCGCACAAATCAAGGAAACTCACCATTCACGTCTTCACGCGCCGACGTTTTGGAGGCCGCTTGAGAAATTCGGACGCGTCAATCGCAAACACATCGGCCAATCTGCCAATTATCTCCAGCCCGGCGTAGGTCGCGCCGGTCTCTAGCTTGGATATGTAGGTCCGATTGATGCCGGCTAAGTCCGCAAGTTCCTCCTGCGAAACACCTTTCTGGTGCCGCAGCCGCCGAAGATTCGTACCAAAAACGTCCCGGAGGTCCATGCCGGAAGGGAGGGGTGTTGTCGCTTAATCGGCAACCGCTTTAAAGCAACAAAACGTGATATAAAGCAAAGCGTTGGATCGACTTCCGTGAGCGGTGAAAATGGTAAAGATCAAGAAGAAGCTGAACGAGAGCGAGGCCGTTAGGCTGGTCACTCAGCAGATGATTGCGGGAGCAATGCGGGCATGGCCACGGGTATTCCAGAACATTCAGCTTGCCACTGACGGCAAGATTGGAGCGTATATCCGCAACGAAGAGCAGGCCGTCTTTGATCTCATGCTGGCTTGTTCGGCTGTAGATTTGCAGGTGGTGAGAAGTCTCTTTCCGAGGGAGCAGGCAGCCCGACTTGAGACGAAGGTGTATGCCGCGGGCCATTCAGAGAAGTATGGCGATTACGCACAACGAGAAGTCAGGCGCTACAGCGAGGAATTTCAAAAGGAGATTGGGCGGGTCGAGAACGGCGGTGATCCCTTGGGAGTGATAGCCGGGTTGCTTCTGTATCGCTGGCTGGGCGATGGTCTGGCTAAGTTTGTCGTTCCGGGCCTGAACGAAGAAACCATCTCACCGATTTTGGTAGACGCTGTCGTTGGTGTGGTGTGTTCGCCCTATTCTGGCGTGGGCACATGGAAAGAGGTGGCCGAGAATTTCGACCTCATCGAGGATAAGTAGCTGGCGGCTTCGCACGGTGGAGGATCGCTGCGGATCAGAATTGGGGACGTGTGCGCCCAATACTGCCTGGCTATTGAGGGGACCGGTGCCGGTTGCATGCTCCAAACACGCTCTTCCCGCATTGCAGGCACTCACGTTGCCAGGATTCAACGCCTGCCGACTGGTACCCCTGTGGTACCCCAGACCGGACAGCAAAAAGGGCGCTCATCGCGCCCCCGCATAAGTATTTGATTTCTTTGTTCCATTTGGAGCGGGCGAGGCGAATCGAACGCCCGACCCTAACCTTGGCAAGGTTATGCTCTACCCCTGAGCTACGCCCGCAATCCAAGTGGGAGGCGGGTTATGGCCTGTCCTCGGGTAGGATTCAAGCAGCTTTTCCAATGGCCGTAAACCGGACGGCGGGTAGGCCGCGCGGCGGACTGCCGCCCCCAGGTCCAAGGCCCTGGTTTGCCAGTTTTCGCGGGTTATCCCCGCCCCGCGATCAGCCGCTCGAAGACCTGGTGAGCACGGGTCTGCCGGTCGGCCAGGAGATGCTGCAGGTTGTCGAAATCCGCCACCCCGGCAGCGCGGGTGAGCAGAACCTTGAGGCCGGAGGTCGCGGTATCCGGATCGAGCGCCCCGTCGAGGGCAATCCGCAGCACCTGCATCAGAGCGAGCTGCAACTCGGCGGCGGTTTTCAGAATGGCCGCATCGGCGTCGGTCAGAACCCCGGCCGTTGACAAGGCGTGCAAGGCGGCAAGCGTGCCCTGGTTCAGCACCGACGGATCGGCCGGGGCGTAGCGCAGTTGCAAGGTCTGGGCGGTGAACTCGATGTCCATCAGACCGCCGCGGGCGTATTTCAAATCCCAAGCGCCTTTGGTCGGGATGTTCTCCACCACTTTGCGGCGCATGCCAGCGGCATCGGCGGAAAGCTGCGGCCACGGGATCGGCCGGCAGAGCGTTTCGTGCACCACGGCGTCGATCTTGGCGGCAAGCGCCGCAGGCCCAGCAACCACACGCGCCCGCGTCAAGGCGAGGTGCTCCCAGGTCCAAGACTCGGTGGCGTGATAACGGGTGAAGGACTCCAGGCTGACTGCGGCCGGCCCCTTGTTGCCGGTGGGGCGCAGCTGCATGTCGACTTCGTAAAGCTCGCCTTCCGCCGTCGCCACCGTCAGCGCGGCGATGAACCGTTGCGCCAAGCGGCCGTAGTACTGGCTGACCGCCAGAGGCTTGTTGCCGTCCGAAGCCTCCACGCCGGCGGGCGCCTCGTAGACGAAGATGAGATCGAGATCGCTGCCCGCCGTCATCTCGGCGCCGCCGAGCTTGCCCATGGCGATGACGGCAAACGCCCCGCCCGGCACGCGCCCGGCGGTTTCAGCGAGTTCGTCTTCGGTTCGCGTGATGAGCCCGTTGATGACGGTTTCGGCGATCGCGGCAAACGCGGGTCCGGCGGCATTGGGCTTGGCCAGCCCTTCGATGACTTGTACCCCGACGCGGAAGATCTGCTCGTGGGCAAAGCGGCGGGCGGTATCCAGCGCCGGCTCATAACCCGCAACGCGCGTCAGAAGATCACCGAAGGTTTCGTCGAGTTCGGCCCGCACCGGCAGGGCCATCAGGAAACCAGGATCGAGCAACGCGTCAAGCGTGGCAGGGGCATGCGACAGGTGCTGCGCCAGCCGCGGCGCCGATCCGACGATCGAGGCGAGCAGATGCAGCAGCTCCGAATGGGCGAGCAACAACGAAAACACCTGCACGCCCGACGGCAAATTGGTGAGGAAGCGGTCGAACTGGGCAAAGGCGGCATCGGGATCGGCGGTGGCGGCGAGCGCGGTGAGCAGCGCCGGGATCAATTTGGTAAGCAGTTCGCGCGACCGCTCCGAACGCGTGGCGCGGATGCGGCCGTGATGCCAGCCGCGGATTGCACCTGAGACATGCGCCGGATCGCGAAACCCCATGCGCTCGAGCGTTTCCAGGGTTTCGGGATCATCTTCCACACCGGTGAAGACGAGGCTGCCGCCCTCGCCCGCCAGCGGCGCCGCGCGTTCGAACAGATGGGCGTAATGGCCCTGAACGGTGGCGAGCCGCTGGAGCAGCGCTTCGCTGAAGGACGCGGTGCCGGCAAACCCCATGAAGCAAGCGGTATGTGCCACTTCCTGCGGGTCTTTTGGAACCATGTGGGTCTGCTCGTCGTCCATCATCTGCAGACGATGCTCCAGGGTGCGCAGGAAGCGATAGCATTCGGTGAGTTCGCGCGCCGCGCCATCGCTGACCGCCCCGCGCCGCCTGAGCACTTCCATCGCACCCAAGGTGGACGGAACCCTAAGCGAGGGATCGCGGCCGCCGAGAATGAGCTGCTGGGTCTGTACGAAGAACTCGATTTCGCGAATGCCGCCGCGGCCGAGCTTGATGTTGTGGCCGGCCACCGCAATTTCCGAATGGCCGTGATAAGCGTGAATCTGCCGTTTGATCGACTGGATATCTTCGATCGCCGCAAAATCGAGATTGCGGCGCCAGATGAAGGGACCGATCACCTGTTTGAGGAAGGCGGCGGCGGCCGCGAGATCGCCAGCGCAAGCGCGTGCTTTGATGAACGCGGCACGCTCCCAATTCTGGCCCATGCCTTCGTAATAGCTCTCCGCCGCTTCGGTCGAGATCGCGATCTGGGTGGCGCCGGCGTCAGGGCGAAGGCGCAGATCGACGCGGAAGACATAACCGTCGACCGTGATGTCGGCGATCAGCTTGACGATGTGCTTGATGATATCGACGGCGGCGCCGCGCGGATCCTCACGCTTCAGGAACGGAAACTTGCCCGCGTCGTAGAAGACGACAAGGTCGATATCGCTCGAATAATTGAGCTCGAAGGCGCCGTATTTGCCCATGGCGAGAACCACCAACCCAGTCGCGGCTTCGATGTCGGCGGCGGGCCAGCTTTCGAACGGCGTCCCAAACGCGGCGCGTTTCAAAGCAAAGCGCAAGGCGCCCGTGACGGCGGCATCGGCAAAGCGGGTCAAAGACTGCGTAACGTCGTCCAGCGTGAAGGCGCCCGCAATGTCGGCCAGCGCTACGACCAGCGCCATCTGCCGCTTGGCTTGGCGCAGCGCCTGCATTGCCGCGATCTCCGTGCCAGCCTCAGCAGCGGCAAGCGCGGTTTCGCAGGCCTTGATCAAGAGCGCATAGGGACCTTCGGCGAACAGGCGCGGCAGTAGCGCAACCTCGCGCACCGCCAAACGGGAAAGATAAGCGCTGTTGCCGAAGGCCGACTCGAGCAGTGGGCGCGCCGCAGCGTCTGGCGCGAAGCCGACTTCGGCGAGCTGTTCGAAGGTACGCTGCGACCGGGAGCGGTCGAACGGCGTGGGCAACGAGGCGGGTGAGGGCGCAAACATGGTTGGATATTAGAGCGAATAGGGGCGAGCGAATAGCACGCTTCGAGATGTCCGCCTACGCGGGCTCTGCGTGAGGGACCTCATCCCGGGGAGCGAGCGCCGCAAGCGACGCTATTCCCTATTCGCACCCTTTTTCACGAACGTCCGCGGGAACGAGATCGTCGCTTTGAGACCCGGAGCGTTGTCGCCGAGGACCAGCTTGGCCTCGTGCATGCGGGCGACGGCCGCCACCAGGCTGAGCCCGAGACCCGTGCCGGGCGAATTGCGGCTCTTCTCCAGGCGGACAAAACGTTCCAGCACCCGGGTGCGATCCGCCGCCGGAATGCCGGCGCCAGAGTCGGCGACGGTGAGATCGATGCCAGCCGGCGTTTCACCAGCGGAAACCGTCACGTGCCCGCCCGCTGGGGTGTATTTGATGGCGTTGTCGATCAGATTGGCGAGCGCCTGGCTGACCAGGCTGCGGTTGCCTTCGACCGTGAGGACACCCGACGGCGCCACATCGAGCGCGATTTCCTTTTCCTCGGCCAGCGGGGCGTAGAGATCGGCAACGTCGGCGACGATCACCGACAAATCGATCGGCGCCATCGACCCGCGCGTCATGCCGGAATCCGCCTCAGCGATGAGAAGCAGCGCATTGAAGGTGCCGATCAGCCGATCGGTTTCGGCGATGGCCGCATCGATGTCGTCGAGGTGCGGATCTTCCGGGTTCAGCTTGCGCTGCATGTCTTCGAGGCGGTTACGCAAACGGTTGAGCGGCGTCCTGAGATCGTGCGCCACCGAATCCACCACCTCGCGCATACCCTTCATCAGCCGTTCGGTGCGATCCAGCATGAGGTTCAGGTTTTCGGCAAGCGTATCGAATTCGTCGTGGCGGCCGGTAAGAGGGACACGGCGCGAGAAATCGCCGGCCACGATCTCGGAACTGGTGCGGGTGATGGCATCGAGACGGCGCAGCAGGTTTCGGCTCATCGAGACGCCGCCCGCGATGCCGAACAACAGCATCAGCCCGACGCTCCATGGAATCGAGGTGAGGAACTTCTTGCGCGATGATTTCTGATCGGTGATATCG
This sequence comes from Alphaproteobacteria bacterium UBA1301, assembly GCA_002307725.1. GTDB lineage: Bacteria > Pseudomonadota > Alphaproteobacteria > Micropepsales > Micropepsaceae > Rhizomicrobium. The sequence goes on from DBUB01000018.1 coordinate 206,767, forward strand.
CGCGCCACCAGCAGGAAATATCCGCCTTGCAGCCAGAAGCCCTGGCCGCGCGCCATGCGCGTGACATCCTCGCCTTGCATGCTGCGCTGATAGTCGAACTCCACCACATAGCGGTTGATCGTCTTGGCCGAGGTCGGCAGCTCGACCAGATTGCCGGCAAGCACGCTGTTGGTCGGACTTTGCAGAAGATAAAGGCCATTGCCATGCTGGGCGACCCGCGCCGTGATGACATCCGACAGGCCAATGACGCCGGTACGCTGGTACTGCTCCCTAAGACCGCTGACCTCGGCTTCAATGGTCTCGTCAGTCTGGGCATCGAGCGCGCGCTGGGCGTTCCACCAAGTGAACGCCACCAACGCGGTCGCCGACACCACGTAGAAAAAGACAAAAACGAGGGTGATGCGGAAAGCCTGCGTTTGCAGGACCCGCTGCGCCCAGTGCCAAAAGCCGCTATTTCGCCGCACGGATCATGTAACCCGCGCCACGGACCGTATGCAGAAGCGCCGTCTGGAAGCCTTTGTCGATCTTGGCCCTGAGACGGGAGATGTGCACATCGATCACGTTGGTTTGCGGATCGAAGTGATATTCCCACACGCTTTCGAGCAGCATGGTGCGCGTCACCACCTGACCGGCATGCCGCATGAGATATTCGAGCAGGCGGAATTCGCGCGGCTGAAGGTCGATCGCCTGGGCCTCGCGCGTGGCGGTGCGAGTCAAGAGATCGAGTTCGAGGTCGCCAACCGCGAGCTTGGTCTTCACCGCCGCCGGGGCCCGCCGCCGCATCAACGCATCGATGCGCGCGAGGAGTTCGACGAAGGCATAGGGCTTGGTGAGATAATCATCGCCACCGGCCTTGAGGCCTTTGACGCGATCGTCCACTTCCGATAACGCGCTCAGAAATAGGACGGGCATGGTGTTGCCGTGCTCGCGCATCTCGGCAACCACATTCAAGCCGTCCATCTTCGGCAACATCCGGTCGATAATCGCGCAATCATAGGGACGGGACAGCGCCAGCGTGAGACCGGTGTCGCCATCGGCGGCATCATCAACCACATGACCGGCTTCCTTCAGCCCATTCACCAGATATCGCTGCGCCTCAAGATCGTCTTCCACGACGAGGATGCGCATGCCTGTCTCCACTTCATATGAAACCGAATTACGGGGGCCGCACCGGCGGCAGCAACGGAGGGATTGGGGGCAGCCACCACCGGCGCGGGGGCCGGGCCTCACCCTTCATCAGGATGAAGCCCGTTACGAGAACTTACGTCCGATCGATCGGCACCGCTACGAAATGCGCGGTCCCTTCCGTGGTCACCAGAAGAAGCACACTCTTGACGCCTGCCGAATGCGCCGCGGCAACGCTTTTCTCGACGTCCTGCGGTGTATGCACGGCCTTGTTGCGGACCGAGACGACGACATCGCCGGGCTGCAAGCCCTGTTCGGCGGCGTTGGAGTCGGGGTCCACCTGGGTCACCAAAACGCCTTGGGCGCTTTCATCGAGATTGTAGGCGCGGCGTACTTCCGGCGTCAGAGCGGTGAGGCCGAGCCCCATCGCCTTGCCGGTGGGGGCAATTCCCGCCGGCGCGCCGCTCTGCGGATCGAAATTGGCCGCAACCTGCACATCTTTCTTGGCGCCGATGGTGACGTTGACCGCTTGGCGCTGACCATCACGCTGGACGGTGAACACCGCCGATTTGCCAGCTTGCAGGGAGGCCACGCGACGCGTCACGTCGTGCGCATCGTTGACGTCTTTGCCGTTGATGGCGACGATCAAATCGCCCTGACGCAGACCGGCGCGGGCCGCCGGGCTGTCGGGCACCACCGAGGCCACCAGCGCACCCTTGGGATCCTGCACACCGAGCGAGGCGGCGATCTCCGGCGTCACCGGTTGGATCTGCACACCGAGCCAGCCGCGCGCGACACGGCCATGGGCCTGCAACGCCGCCACCACGTCCTTGATGGTCGACGAGGGAATGGCGAAGCCGATGCCGATGCTGCCGCCGGTGGGCGAGAAGATCATCGAATTCATGCCGATCACCTGACCACGCAGGTCGAAGGTCGGACCACCCGAATTGCCCCGGTTGATCGGAGCGTCGATCTGGATGAAGTCGGTGTAGGGCTGCTCGGCATTGCCGATATCGCGGCCGATCGACGACACAATACCAGCCGTAACAGTGTTCGACAGACCGAACGGATTTCCGACCGCCACAACCCAATCGCCGACGCGCAGCGCACGGTCGTTGCCGAATTCGACCGTCGGCAGCGGCTTGTCGGCCTTGACCCTGAGCAGCGCCACATCGGTGGCCGGATCGGTACCGATCAGTTTGGCGTCAAAGCTGCGCCCATCCGGCAGCTTCACCTTGATCTTGGTGGCGCCATCGACGACGTGATTGTTGGTCACGATCAGGCCGGACTTGTCGATGATAAAGCCCGACCCCATCGAGGTTGCCTTGCGGGCCTGGGGCTTCATCTGCGGCATGCCGCGGCCGCCGAACTGGCGGAAGAACTCCTTGAAACCCTCCGGCACGTCCTGGGCGTCAGACGGACTGACCTTTTCTTCCGCCGTGACGCTGACCACCGCCGGGCTGACGCGCTCGACCAGATCGGCAAAGCTGAACGGTGTTCCGTTTTCCATCATTCGCGTTGGCGAGCCACCTTGGCTGCCGCGATCCGGCGCCTCGTAGCGGGCGACACCCGCCGAACCGGCATCCGCCGATCGTTCGGGCAGGAGTGCGTAAGCCCCAAAACTCACCAGGACGACTGCCGCGGCTGACGTGACGGCCAGCAACGCCTTGTTGCGCTTTACGTATGCCATGACCTGCTCTTTGTTCATTGATCCCACTCTCCATCGATTGTGGAGTATGCTTGAGATACGACCAAGAGATTGCTATATTATTGCTTGGACGTGAATTACAAGTAATTCTTCGTATAGATCAACGCTTGCCGGACGTTTCCTGCCAGCGCCCCGTGCGCTTTAGCGCGTCCACGACCTCCGGGGGCATGTATTTCTCGTCATGCTTGGCGAGCACCTGGCTGGCCTCGAACGTTCCGGAACCATCCAAGCTCCCAACCGCCACCACGCCCTGCCCCTCGCGGAACAACGCCGGAAGATCCCCGGCATAACGGACCGGAACGGTGGCGCGGCCGTCACCGACCACGAAGCGGACCACGGCACCCGGTCCCCGCTGCAGCGACTTCGGCGCGACGATGCCGCCAATGCGGAACGCCACGCCCGGCGCCACATGCTTCGCATAAACGTCGGACGGACCATAGAAATAGAGGACGTTGTCCTTCAACGCCGCGAGCGACAATCCGGCCGCACCAGCCCCTCCGGCCAATAGGGCCAGGACGAAATAGAGGCGGCGGCGTTTGCGGGCGTTCATGGCGGACTCTGTTGCAAGCACATTCGATAATAGGCGGACGCGGGCAAAGGGGAAATTCGCATGAAGGTTTTCCGGACCGTGGCGGCGCTTGCGGCGGCCAAGCTCTTCAAAGTGCTGCTGGTACTGAAGAAGGTGGAGTAAGCGGAGCCGCTCCTAGAACGCTATTTGAAACCCGCTTTTTTTCGCATCTTCAAAATGATGCCGAGTAATTCAAGAGAGTTTGCAGACAGATGGCCGATCGCTGGGTTGGCATACTTGGTGCTCGGCGGAACGAAGAACTCCTGTGCCCAGGGAAGCCATAGGTGATGATCCATGTCGAACCGCGTCGCCTGATACAGACCTGCCGCATCCATATCCTGGTAATTTTCGACGAAGAAATCGAGCGGTCTGGTGTCGTGTTTGAGCTTGGATGTGCCGTAGATGACATGCACTTCCGGTAGATCATCTTCGGACAAAGCCGTCTCAGCAATGAGCCCCGGCCGCGATTTTGGACCGGGGTTGCCAAGGTCAAGATGTTCGGGAAACCGGCACCAGACAATGTCCAGCGCTGCCGGAAGCGTTGTTACGGGGTAATATTTCCATTTCGCAGCTGGGGGCGCCACGGCTCAGGCCGTGAAAGGCCATTCGAACCCGCTGATGCGAGTCCGCTTGTGGTTTGGCTCATTGAGGTCCTTGACCTCTTCACGCAGCTTCTCGAAAGCTTCCACGCTGATTTCGTCGTGATAATCAGCAACCGGAATTTCGGGTCGAACAGCAACGTGGCGGCATCCACCTTTGGGGCGAGTACCATTCATCGTTGGCTCCCTTTGAACGTCAAAGAGCGTAACACAGACAAGCGAGCGACGTTCCCGTTGCTTGTCCCAACCCCTCCAGCGCTCGCGAACGCTACCCCGCAAACGGCTATCATGTGATTAACCTGCACACCGTTGCCCGGTTCCGTCAACTCGCGGAAATTGCGCAGCAGGGTCATGGCGATCGTATCGTATCGCACTGTAGCGAAAAAAAGACAGTATTTCCCTACGCTTACCTCAGCTCTTCGTAATAACAGTTATCATTCAGGCATCATAAACGACCAATTTAGCAACCGCCCATGTCCCGGCAACAATTTGGCGGGACGGCATCTTCTTCCTTGATGAACGGAAGGGCTCAGTGCCCGCCAGCGTGGAAGATCTCTTCCGCCAGGCCGGTGTTGTATTGCAGTCCGTCGACGGTGAGCGTGATCCGGTGCGGCCAGTCGGCGCGTGCCAGACCTTTGCGGGTCAAGGCGTGCCATACCGCTTCGTTGAACAGGCCGGAGGTATCCTTGGTCGCCACCACGGCGCCCCCGAGGTGGAAGTGATCGCCGTGCGGCTGCGGAAAGCGGGTAATGGTGATCTCGCCATTGGCCTCACGTGCGGCAGAGTCGGGCAAGCTGGCCAGACCCTGCAAAACCGTCAGGGTACGCAGCTGCAGCGGATTAAGTTTGAGCGGATTGGATTTCGGTGACATTGGCTTCCTCGTGCGCGGACGCCCAAAGAGGTGAAACAACTCCGTCCGGCAAGTGACCGCCACGTGGCGGCGTCTTCGGCATCCGGACTACCGGTCCGAGGAATTCGAACCAGCCATCCTTCGTTTCGCACGATTGCAGATATTGGTCGAGTCCGGCGAGCGGGTCCCAGGCCTCTGGTACGCTGGCAGCGTCAATCCGGCCCAGGGACGAAAGCCACGCGGCGGTGGCGGCGAGCGAAACCTGGACGTGCCAACTGCCGCCCTCGCGGATGCGCCGGCGCATCGCCGCCATGGCGCCAGCCGCACCAAGCACGCCGGTAACCGTACTAAGGACCGCCGCCGGGATCAGATCCGGCTGGGCCCCGGCCTTGGGCCCGCGGCGGGCTGCCGCGAACGCCCCCTGCTCGGCCGCCAGACCGGTGGCCGCCTGCGTCGTTTCTTCCCAGCCGCGCCGCTCCGCCCAGGGCCCTTCCAGCCCATAGGCCGAGATCGACACCGTGATCATGCCGGGTGCGATATGGGCGAGCGAGGCGGGGGAGAAGCCCAGCCCCGTCAGCGCCCCGGGGCGATAGGAATTGACGAACACATCGGCATGGCGGGCGAGCCGCCGTAAGGTCTCCGCGGCGGAAGGCTGGGCCAGGTCGAGAGTGGTCCGCCGCTTTCCGGCCGCGTAAGGTAGCTCAAGATCGCCAGCGGCGGGCAGACGCTCGGCGGTGATGGCGAGAACCTCGGCGCCGTGGCTCGCCAGAATCTCCGTACACACCGGCCCAGCGACGACACGGGTGAGATCGAGCACCTTCAAGCCGCCCAGCGGCGCCGCACTCTCCAGTAATTGCACCGGCGGTCCGGACGCGACCTTGGTCAGCACGATGGGGCTCACGGCCAAGCGGCCGGGAAGCGAACGCGTCCATTCGCCTTCGCTGCGAACAACCGCGCCGCTCAACGCGAGGTAGGCCAGCGCCTCCTCAAGCGCGAGGGCATTCCATTTGGCGACCGCTTCCAACACCGACAGGCGCTCGTCACGGGCATTGAGCAGATCAAAGGTGCGGTGCGCCAGATGCGGAAATCCGCCGTGCAAATAAAGCCAGCGCCGGTCGGCGCTTTGATAGAAACCGGTGGCCGCGTTGGGTGGCAAACCCGGGCGGATCATCGTTCCGTTGAGGCGGTATTGCGGGATCAGCGTCGCGGCCGCGGCGCGCAAATCGACCGCCACCCGCTGCGCGTCACCACCGCGAAAACGCCAGATCTCGGCCGCGTTAGCGCCGGCATAGCCCAAAGCCGCGGCGGCAGCGGTCGCCACGCGAAACGGCGTCGGTACGATGGCTTCGGGCCCGTCGAACTGCGGCATCGCCAGCGGCGCGACCCCAGCGATCCGGTTGAGAACTTCGAACGCAGCCTGCGGCGTCATAGAGGTCTCCGTCAGGCATTATTATGCCCGAACGCGCGCACCCGCAATTGGGCCGCGCGTCTGCGCTCAGGACGGAATTACCGGACGGCAATGAACCGGACTTGATCTCTATACGTATTGTGCGCCGGCCGCTTTGCCGCGGCGGCGCAGAAACTCGGTTTCGGATTCATCGAACAGCCGGGAGGTCAATTCGAGCGCCAGAGCGAACTGGCGTTCGGCGACCTCGCGCGTGGCGCCTTCTCCGCACCGCAGCTCCTTCAACAGATCTTCGCTGTAGCTGCGGACATAAAGACGGGCCTCATCCACCGCATCCTGATGCTTGGCGCCGAACGAGCCGGGCACCGCCAGCAATTTGGTATCGGCCAATACGGCCGCATAACGCAGCGCCCGCTCGACGCGATCGGGATCGACGGGGCGGCTCAGATTGGGGACGCGCGGACCGCCGGAATATCCGGCCTTGTGGGTGGGCAGCGCACCGGCAATCTCCTTCGGCGCCCGCTCCATGAAGGTGTCCATCATCTCGCCAACAGCCGCGCGATCCTTGAGCAGGCGCTGACCCCAGCGGCCGGTGCGCAGGATCTCCACTTCCTTGACGATAGCGCTCGAGATGTTGGTGAAGGACAAGAGATGACCGATCAACGCATTGGCGTTAAAATTGGGGTGGCGGGTGTTCATGATCGCCGTGCGCGAATCTTCCATGTCGGCAAACAACACGTCACCGGCCAGACCCATATCGGTCGAAGAGATCATGGCATCATGTGACTGACGCGCGACCAGCATCGCGAGCTTGAGCGCCTCCCACGGCCTCGCCAGACGCCGCATCGCTACCACCGATACGAATGGCGCCGCATCGAGACTGCTCGCAACGACAGAATCGAAGATACGCCTGAGACCCCACAACAACTCCTCGGTGAGGACCGGCGTCGGCTTTGGCAGCAACGCCTGCACCGCCAACATATGGATCCCCGACGGCAGCACCAGCGCAATGTCACCGGCATCGTCGGCCGCCGGGGCGCCGCCCAGCGCCGTAACCACAGCTTGGCGGTTTTTCTGCAGCGCCGCAGCCATCGCCGCACCGGCGATCGGCCAGAAGCTCTCGGCCCGTTCCAGCGCCTGGCTGTACCGCGCCGTGAGCGCACAGGAACGAATGTCGGTCGAATAGGCGGCCGCGGCCTCGGGAATAAGCGTGTGGCTCACCCAGCGCCAGATCGGCACCACGTGGGCGCGCAGAATGCGGCCCTTCTGTTTTTCAGGCCGCGGAATGTTGACCAGCAAATCCTCGAACGGCCGGCAGAATACGCGCAGCGGTGTCGGCGTACGGCGCCGCGAATCGTCACCGCGCAGAATGGGACGCAAGCCTTCGAGGATGAGATCGTGCGGCAGCGCCTTGCCGTCGGCCAACCGGTCAAGCTCAACGGCCATCGCCAAACGCGCCGCGACGTCCCTCGGTATACTGCCGAGAAACGACTGGAGCAGCGTGGTCTTCTCTGGCGACAGCATTCAAAAACCGAGAAATATCCGGTTCTCAGACTATCGCTTTATTGTTAATGGGAAATTTCCCATCGTTACGGCCGGGTTTACCCCTGCGCCGGTAGCGTCAAAGCCGCCGCAAGCCCGCCTAAACCGGCCTTTTCCAGAACCAATCCCCCACCGTACAACTTGGAGATGTCACGCACGATCGACAGGCCGAGCCCCGAACCGGGCACGGACTCGTCCAGCCGCTCGCCCCGGCTCAGCACCCGGCCGAGGTCTTCGGGGGGCAACCCGGCGCCGTCGTCCTCAACCGTCAGGCGAAGCGACCGCCCCTCCAGCCGGATCGCGGTGACGGTGATCCGCGAGCGCGCCCATTTGCAGGCGTTGTCCATCAGATTGCCGGCCATCTCTTCCAGATCCTGCCGCTCGCCACGGAAATAGAGTTCGTCCGGACAGACGACCGCGATCGCGATGCCACGTTCGGCGTGCATGCGGCGCAACAGCCGTGCCAGATCCTCAAGCACCGGCGACACCGGCGTGCGGTTGCCGAGCACATTCAGGGCGCCGGCGGTGCGGGCGCGGGTGAGATAGTGATCAACCTGACGGCGCATCACGCCAACCTGCTTCTGCACCGCATCGGCGAGCGGACCGGGCGCGGCTTCGGCTTCGGCCGCCAGAACGGTGAGCGGCGTCTTGAGAAAGTGGGCGAGATTGGAAACATGGGCGCGCGCCCGTCCCACCACTTCCGACGAATGTTCGATCAGGCTGTTGAGCTCGGCGGCGAGCGGCGCGATCTCCGCCGGGAAATGGCCCTCAAGGCGCTGGGCAGAGCCGTCGCGAATGCGCGCCAATGACCGCTCCGCCATTCGGAGCGGCTGCAAGCCCACCCGCACCTGAACGAACACCGCAGCGACAAGGCCTAAGAACAACGCCGTGAACGACCAGAAGATGGTCGAGTTGAACTCGGCAATGGCGGCGTCGACGCTCGCCATGTCGCCGGCGACGATGAAGGTGTAGGCTTTGTAGTCTGTTGGAGTCTTGGTGGCGGTGACCGGGAACTTCAGATGCTTCACCAAAACGCGCAGGCGCTGATCGAGCGGGCCCTCGGCAGTGCCCCATAAGGCGCCCTGCGCGGCCTTTAGGTTGCCCGGGTGAAGCGTGTGATCGAGGATCGAACGCGAGAACATCACCGGCAGGCCTTGCGGCTCGATCTGCCAATAAAGACCCGAATAGGCGCGCTCGAAACGGCGATTGAGATACTGCGCGCGCAGATTGAGGCCGCCGTAGGCGTCGGATTCGGCCGCCGCGATCAAGCCATCGAGATCGACCTGCAGCGACGTGTCGAAATTGTCCCGCATCGCCGAGCTGAACGTTTCCGACAACACCCAGCCGCCGATGGCCAGCCCGAGCGCCGCCCACACCGCCGCCGCCAGGATCAGGCGACCGGCCAGCGAGTCGGGTCTAAGCCTTGCGAGCTTAAACTTTCCGGGGAGCATTCGGATCGTCGAGGCAATAGCCAAGGCCACGCACCGTTTGGATGAGGTCGGCCTCGAGCTTCTTGCGCAAGCGGCCGACAAACACTTCGATTGTATTCGAGTCGCGATCGAAATCCTGATCGTAGAGATGCTCGACCAGTTCGGTGCGCGATACCACCCGCCCCTTGTGATGCGCGAGATAGGCCAAGAGGCGGTATTCGAGACTCGTCAGTTTCACCGGATTGCCGTCGAGCATGACGCGGCTGGCGCGCGTATCGATGGTGAGCGGCCCGATCTCGATCTCGGAGGTGGCGAACCCCGCGGCACGGCGGATCAAGGCCCGCACCCGCGCCAGCAATTCCTCGGTATAAAACGGCTTGGCGAGATAATCGTCAGCACCCGCATCGAACCCGGCGACCTTGTCACTCCAGCGGTCGCGGGCCGTCAGGATCAACACCGGCATGGTGTGATGGGTCTTGCGCCATTGCTGCAGCACCGTAACGCCATCCATCTTGGGCAGGCCGAGATCGAGGATTACGGCATCATAAGGTTCGGTATCGCCGAGAAAATAGCCTTCCTCGCCGTCGAAAGCCTGATCCACCACATACCCAGCATCGGTCAACGCCTTCTTGAGCAGGCGCTGCAAATCGGCATCGTCTTCGACCAATAGAATTCGCATCAATCATCCACCATTGGGGCGATGGCGCCCGCCACGATCATTACCATCATGGCTACCGCCATTGCCGCTGCCTTGGCCATCGCGGTGACCACTGCTCTGACTGCCGCGTTTGCCCCAACCGCCACTTTGGCCACGTTGGCTATCACCCCGACTGCTGCTCCGGTCGCTGTTTTGGCTGCTGTTCTGGCCGCTGTTCTGGCCGCTGCGTCCGCCCCAACCGCCGCTTTGGCCGCCTTGGCCATTACCTTGACCGCCGCTTTGGCCGCGATCACCACCACGTCCGCCCCAGTCACCTTGGCCGCTGCGATCATCGCCGCCACGTCCCCCCCAGCCACCACCATCGCCCCAACCGTCACCGTCGTTGTTCTGCCAGTTGTTGCGCGATCCGTTGCCCCAACCGCTTGGACCGCGATCGTCGGCGCGATAGCGTGGCATACCACCGAGCACCTGTCCGGTCTGCGCATCAACGCTGAACCAGATGATACGCCCGTCGGGAGTCATCCATTTGAGGCGATAGGTCGGGTGGCCGTTGGATCCGAAAAACGGACCTTCCGCATCATAAAACCTGCCGGGAACCGTTTGACGGACATGCGGCAGAACACGGTCGAGCGACGCCCCGCCGCGCCGGTCCTGTGCCAGGGCCGGAGCTGCGAGCGCGAACATCAACACAAAGGAACCTAACAGCCGCGCGCGCATGTTTCCTTTCGTACCCGCCTGAACATGAACCCGCCATGAACACCCCATCCACGACCCGTTCAGGCAGGGAATCCTAGCCTTCTACCATCAAACCGGCGGGGAAATCTCGCCAACGGTTCTTGGGGGCCACGACGGCCCGGAAGAAAAGGAGACGACAATGACGATCAAACAGTTTCTTTTGACGGCCGCCGCTGCCGCCATTTTGGCCACTACCGGTGCCGCGGCCGATCCCACCGATCATCACGATCGCGGCCCCGGCTGGTCCGATCGCCATGACCGCGACGATGCGCGCGGCCATGATCGCGACGGTGCGCGCGGCCGTGATCGCGGCGACTGGCACGGACGCGAAGCCTGGCATTGGCGCGATGATCGCGGCGCTTGGCATGGCGATCGCGACCGCTACTGGCGCCATGGTTACGGCCACTATGTCGGACGCGACCGGGTCTTCTTCGAATTGCGCCGCAACCACTTCAAGCGCTGGGACGGTGCCCCCTATTGGTTCCAGGGCCGTTATGTGATCCGCAGCTATGACCGCCGGGGTCGGCCGGTGATCGTCGAGATGAATCCCTATACCGGCAGCTTCATCGGCATCGTTCGCTTTTAGGGCAGTTTTTTGCTTCGCGCTGCCGGACGGAAAACCGGTATCCACTTTTCCTGGCAGCGCTTAGTACTTGAGCTGTGCGGTTCGCAGTTTGCCCCTCCCTGTAGAACCCGCACAGCGATCAAGCGAAGGCCCGTGGACATTCCACTGCGGGCCTTCGGCTTTGACAAAGTTCGATACAATGTTTCACATCGGGATTTCTCGCTCCGAGTGTAACCTAGTCCAGGAGAGGATTCTTTGGGGATCAATCCAATGACATCGAGATTAATGCTTCTAGCCGGCGCGGCTGCGCTGGTCCTGACGAGTGCGTCGGCCGAACCGCAACATAGCCCTAAGTGCCCGCCCGGACAGCAGAATTGCGTCCAAGACCAGCAGGGTGGCAATCAAGGTGCCCAGCCGAGCGGCCAGAAACGCGGCCAACAGAGCGGTCCGCAAGGCCAACAAGGTGGTCCGCAGCAAGGCGGCCAACAGAGCAGCCCGCAAGGCAGCTCGCATAACCCGCAAGCCGGCGTCCAGAGCGGCCCGCAAGGCGGCCAAGCGTTTCAAGGCGGGCAGAAAGGTGTCGGCGACAGGAACTGGCAAGATAGCCGCGGCAGTTGGCATCGCGATCATGACCGCTATTGGCGGCAGGATTTCCGCGGTGGCTTCGCGGCGCGCGATCGCCTCTTCTCCGTCCTGCGGCAACACCAGTACAATCGCTTTGACGGCGATCCGTACTGGTTCAACGGCCGCTTCGTGGTCCGCACCTTCGATCGCCGGGGCCGTCCGGTAACCGTCGAACTCAATCCCTATACCGGCGCGTTCATCGGCATCGTCCGCTTCTGATCACGCCGAAAAAAGCCAAACGCGAAGGCCCGCGGGGAAAACCTCGCGGGTCTTTTCGTTGGTGCGGATCATGACTTCTTCGGCGCCCTATCGCCGAACCACCAGACGATAGCGGTGACGGCGGCGAAGACCAGCGAATCCGAGATGGTGGCGCGCGCGGTTCCGCTGGTCGCAAAAAAGGCGGCGCAGAGAAACCCGCCGAGGCCGAGCGTAAGCGCGGGACGCACCAGCGCCCGCACCGCATTCACCCACGAATAGGTCGATCCGATCGCCGTTTCGGCCTTCAGGCTCTCGCCAAGCCCGGTCCACGAACCCGACGACGCGGTGACCGCCAACTCCTGTTCGGTTTCGGCGGCCTTGGCCTTCATCTGCATGTCGAGCAGGCGTTCCTCGTGGCCCCACTCTTCCTTCTTCTGCGCGAAGGCCTCGCGGGTTTCGAAAATGCCAAGCACCTTGCCGGCGACATTGCCGACGAGGCCGAACAATCCGCCGGAAAGCCCCGACGAAATCACAGAACCGATGTCCATCGCTGTTTGCTCCTTTGTCCATAGAACCAATGGGCGGGACGCGCCCGCGTATCGAGATGCAGAAACGTCTGGCCGAAGCCAAACCCGGTGAAGCCGCTGGCGCGGGCGGCCGCGAGTAACCAGGCGAGATCGTGACCGGCGAGCGCGATGTCAAACGCGAGCCGCTTATGCAGCGACAGCGGCGCGCCGCCGACGCGAGCGTTGTGCAGGGCGCAGCGGTGACCGGAATTGACCTGCAGCGGCGCGGCCAGATCCGCGCGCAAAGCTTCCAATGCATCGAGCGCTGCCGGCCAAACAAAAGTCTCACCACAGCACGGACAAGCAATCTCGCGCAGGGAAAAATGCGGCCAGCGCGCCGCGTCCCACGGCGGTGCAACCCCAATCGTGGTGGTCATCGTGTTTCTCCTGCTTGGCGCGCGCGATCGCAGTGTTCCGATCAGCTCACCACCGCGCGATCGGTGACGCGACGCCAGTTGGTGCCATCGGAAAACGCCAGCACCGCACCGCCACTTTCATTGCCGACAAAAATGACTTGCCCTGGCTGCGCCGCGTTTGGCAGCGCCGCGACAGTGTAGGTTTGGTGCCCGACCGGCCCCGCAACATCGAGCATCACGCCCGCCGTCGCAGTCTTGCCGACGCCCAATTCACCCGTGGCGTTGATCCGCACCCGCTCGCTGCGCGTGCTGCCCGTTCCGGTTTCAAACGTGATGCGCTGCGGAACAGTGCCCGCCGAAACAGCGCCATCAATGGTGAAACTGATCGCGGCCGTCTCGCGCGGCGTGGCACCATCATAGCCAGCGCCCAATAGCGAGAAAATCCCATCCCCCGCCGCCACAGCGGCCGGAGCCGCGAGCGTTCCGCGCGCGCGAATGCCGGAGAACACCATGCGGTCGCTCGAGGTGTTGGCGGCAACGATGCCACCAAACGCGGCCGAGGCGCTTTGCTTGGTCACAATGACATCGTTGGCACCGGCCAAAGCCGACGCCGTCGGGCTCGCGCCATCGACATGCAGTTCCAGCGGCGCCGACGGCGCGGCGGTGTTCAAGCCCAGTCTGCCGCTATCGGCTTTTAGGACAAGCGCCTCGCGCCACACCGCCCCATCCGGCGATGTCTTGAAATGGAAATCGTCATTGCCGCACAGCCCGACCTCGGCCCGGCCGGACCAGCCCGTTTGGTAGAGCAAGGAGGCCGTATCGGCGGCCGCATTCTTGTTCAGTTTCATCTGAACGCCGTTTCCGGCGTTGTTGAACAGCACCGAGGATGCGGCGACCGCGAGCTTGTTGGTGGCATCAGCCGAACAATTGATCCCGAGCGCGGCGAGATTCTGCAATAGCAGCAGCGATGCCATGCTCACCCAAGCCGCACCGTTGAAGACCAGGAAATCCGGTGTTGATGGGACGAACGCGATCAGCCCTTTGAACGGCACTAGGAACCGCCACGTGCCATCGCTACAAGCGGCGATCTTGTAAGCGGAACCCAGCCAAGCGCCGGTGGGGTTGGCACCGACCAGATAGGCATCGCCATCCGCTGGCGACGCGGGTGGGGTGTTGACCGAGGTTCCGAGCAAGCAGAGGTCGACCAACGTATCGATCCCGGCCAGCGCCTCGTTCCAGGTGACGGCGTTGAGTTCCTGCAAGCTGACAAGTTGCGCCAGGTGCAAACGGGTGGTTTCATCGGACATAAAGGGATTCCGTCTTGGGCCGTCCGCGACCGATCACGGACGAACGTTGAAACACGCGAACGATCAGCGGATTGGGCAGACCAGACGCGAAATCGGCCGCCTGCTGCGCCGCGGTGTAGACTTGCGAATTCTCGGCGATGGCGGCGAACGTGCGCACCACCGTGCCGTTCGAAAGAATTTCCAAATCGAACTGATAAAGATCGCTAAGCGGCGTTTCAGCCAGCGTGATCTGGTTGGCGGCGGGCGCGCGGTCGCGGCGCCGCCACGAGAGGATCAAATCGCCGTTTGCGCTCCACCCATGGCGGACGTGACATGGCGCTGGCGGGATGAGACCGGCGGCGGTGAAGGTTTGGCTGACGGTGGTGAAGCTAACATCCGTCACCGCTTTACCGGCGGGGCCATAGGTAAAGTCATGCGGCAGCCGCGCTTCGCCCTGTCCGAGTGGCACTTGCTTGAGCGCGCTATCGAGCACGACGACGCGGGCGCCTGCTACGACCGGGCTTTGCATCGCTTGTTCCGAACCTTGGCGGCCACGCAACAGACGCGTCAGTTTCCATTGGCTCGCGGCGACCAGTTCGGCCGTGGCAAACTGCACGATTTCCCATTCACCATCGGTATTCTGAACCGCGAGCGCATTGGCGCCGGCAAACACTTGACCATCGGAGGCCGACGCCAGCGTGCCGCGATAAAGCGTGACATAAAGACTGTTGCCGAGGTCCCAGCGATTCGGCGGCCCGGACCAGAAATCGTAAAGCGTCTCGCCGATGGTCGCCGCCGAGGTGAGACTGACACACGGCGCGGCGCCGTAGTCCTTGTAGATCAGAACCGTGCCCGGCCAGGGATCGGCGAAAGCGGTGGCATAAGGCGCATTCGGATTCTGGTCATCATCGATCAACGGCAGGTCAAGAAACACCACCAGCGGTTTGCCGGACTGGCGGAGCACTGCGGGCGCCGTGACCGAACGCGCGCATCCGGTGAGCGCGTCATAGAGCGACGGATCGGTCATGGTCGCCGAGACGCTGCGCGCGCCCGACTCCTCGATCGCGGTGAGACGCAAACGGCGCACCCGACCGCCAGCGGAGAGCAGCACCTCGTCGGTGGGATCGAGCGCCAAAAGCGACGGCGGCAACGCGAACTTCGCCTCCTCGCGCATGACCCAGGCGTCTTGCAGCAACCGTTCGCCGATGGCGTCCGCCTCGGCCGCGCTCATCACCAGCGACAATGACGACGAAGCGATGCGATCCGATACCGTCACCAGACGGCGGGCTTCGACGACCGCCTGCTCGTAGGTGTCGGCATCGACATAAGTCAGGCGCGAGGCGGCGGGCAGATCGCTCTCCTGCGCCCGCGTCAGGGTGAAGCCGCACACCGCGTCACCGCTCAGCACCAGAGCGTCTTCGCTGAGACCGAGCGGATCGGGCCGTCCGCGCGGCACGAAACGGAGCACACCTTCGGTTTCGACGGCGTCAAAGAAATAAGCCGCCATCAGGGTGCCAAGCGCCTCGCGCACCGAGGTCGTATCAGTGATCGCAAAACCGGTGACGGCGCCGGCCAGCGCGCTGACATCACAAGCGGTGAAACCCGCTTCGCCGCACAACGCCGTGACCAATTCGGCAAGCGGCACGTCACCAAGCCGCCCGTTCAGCCAATGGCCGGTGGGATAATCATCGGTGTCGCCCCAGACGTCATCGCGCGACGGGAAGAACGGATAGGGCCGTGCATCCCAGCACCACACCGCGATGCGGTCGCTGTCCAGCATCGGGCCGTGATAAACGCTGGAGACCGGATTGTTGGCGGTATCGCGCCAAAAATTCAGATGCGCTTCGAGAAAGCGGCGCTGGATGAGATCGTCGCGTTCGCCGCTCGAAAAATACGGATAGGCGCTCTCGGCCGATTTGGGATCGTGGAACACGTTCGGTTGGTTGGCGCCTTTGTCGACGGCGGGGCAACCGAGTTCGGTGAAACGGATCGGCTTTCCTTGCGGCACCCACCCGGTAGCGGTGGCGCTTTCGCTTCCGTTCGGGCGATCGAAATGCGGTGAGGACCACCATGACCAGATGTCCTTGGCGCGCCACACCCAGGGCTTGCCGAGACCGTCGGTGATTTGCGTGCGAAGTTGCGCATTACGGTCGCTATCGCTGGCGTAATACCAATCGTAATCCTCGCCGCCGCGAATATTGGCGGCAAGATAATCGCGGTCGTAAATCGAGGCGGCGTGGGCCGCATCGCGGTGGCCGCTGCCGTCGCGCCAATCCGACAACGGCAGGTAATTGTCGATGCCGAGAAAATCGATGTTGGCATCGGACCACAAGGGATCGAGGTTGAAGCGTAAGGCGCTGCTGCCAAGCTGGTGCGGCGGAAACTCGCTCCAATCGGCGGCGTAACCGATCTTCGCCGATGGCAGGAGCGCGCGCACGTCAGCGGCAAGCTGCTGCAAGGCGGCAACCGCAGGATAGGTCGCGGCATCGCTGCGCGATTGGGTCAGACCGCGAAGCTCCGAGCCGATCAGGAAGGCTTCCACACCACCCGCATCGGCGCAAAGCTCAGCGTAATGCAGCACCATGCGGCGGTAGCCGTTGTTAAAGAAAGCGTTCACCTGGCTGGCGGCGGCGGCGGTTTGATCGACGGTCCCGGCATATCCCGCCGCCGGACTGACGGTGATGCGGCCGCGCCAGGGATACGTGGGCTGACCACTGGTGGCGGCATTGCTCGAATAGGGATTGGGCAGGCTGTTGCCGGACGCGATGTCCATGAACACGAAGGGATAGAAGGTGACGGCAATCCCGCGCGCCTTGAGATCGGCGAGCGCCGCTTTGACACTATCGTCGGACGGCGTGCCGCCATAAGCCGGAAACAAAGGCGGCGCCTTCCTGTTCGGCGAACACGGTCTGCACTTCCTCGGCCAGCCAGGATTCGAGATCGACTTGGCTATCGTCGAGCAGCGCTTGGGTGGCGGCCGGCATGGCGTAAAGTTCCATGGTCGGAAAATCGATCGCCGCCAGGGTCGGTGTGTTGGTCTGCGCCGGGGTGGTGGTTTCGGACGCCAGCCAACCGGAGGCCGCGCCCGACGTATTGATCGGCTTGCGATAGGTGTTGCCGCCGATCTGGCGCACGCCAGCGATGGCGCGCATCGGCGAGACTTTCTGCAGCACGCGGTCGATGGTCTGTTCGATTTCGAGCGGCACAGTGTAGCCGCCATCGGCGTTGGAGCCGACGCTCATCGCCTTCAGTTCGAAGAGACCGGACGCATCACCGGCGCGCACGTAACGCTCGAACGCGGCTTTCTGCTCGCGGGCCTGGGGCGCAGCCTTCTTTTCGCCGCCAACCGCGGGACGGGCGGCATTGAGCGCGAGGTCGTCGAGCACGCGCTTGTGCTCATCAAGGGCGCGGTTGATGCGATCGACCTTTTCTTCGGTGACCACATCGGCCGAATGGGGGGCCGAACGGGTTTCGAGCTCAGCAAGGCGCTCGTCATTGGCCTGTTTGAAGGCTTCGAAGGCGGCAAGAAAATCGTCGAAGACGTTCTTGATGTCAGGGGTGATGGCTTTGGTTTCAAGATCCATGAGGGGACTCCAAAAAAGGGGCGAATAGCGAGTAGCGAATAGCGAGTAGGGAAAGTGAGCGGTTGTCCCTATTCGCACTTCGCCATTCGCTACTCACGTCCGACGGCCGTGACCGCGGAACCGGCGAGCAACGGGAAGGTCACGACCGAAATTTCCCAAAGCTCGATTTCACTGAGCAGGCGCCCGGTGCCCGCTTTCCTGGCGCGCACGGTGCGAAAGCCGATCGACAGGCCATCGAGCGCGCCTTCGGCAAATAGCGAACAGACTTCGCGGGCGCGCTGGACGCCCAGAACCAGACGGCCGCGGACATAAAGCCCGCGCGAATCTTCCTTGATCGCGTCCCAGACACCGAGCGGGTCGGAGGCCGAATGCTGATACAGCATGCGCACTTCGGACGGTGGGCGGCGGCGCAGACTGGCGGCAAAGGCACCGCGCTGGACGATATCGCCAGCGCCGTCGGGCACGCCGAAGAGCGAGGCATAACCTTCGAATTCGTCGGGGCCGAGACTGGCAAGACGCGCCGGAGCATTGCGGCGGCTGAGCGGCCGCCGATTGGTGCGGATAAGGGGCATGGGGGAAAAGCGAATAGGGAGTAGCGAATAGCGAATAGGGGAAGAAAACCGAAGCATCCCTACTCGCTACTCGCCATTCGCTATTCGCCCCTTTCGTTCTGTTTGCGATCCAGCTTGTTCTCGATGCGATCGAGGCTGGCGCGGATGGTGGCAATTTGGCTTTCCAAGACGGCGACGCGGGCGATGGCGTCTTGTTCCGACGCCGCGGTGCGCTCCAAGCTGGCGATGCGCTCGGCCGCCGATCCGGCCCAGAAGAGGGCGCCAGCCGTCTGCAACAAAAAAGCCGCCACAAGGGCGGCCGGGAGTTTCCTGTCCAGCACCGGCTGGACGATTTCGGTCAAGGTCATGGGAAACCACCTCCAAAACAAAAAGGCACCCGATCTTGGGTGCCCTAATGAACTATGTGGTATCGGCGTTACGCCGCTATCGGCCGATAGTTGTCAGGATCACTGGCGTCAATGCGGATTGCAGGTTTGTCGGCCGTTTGGAAGCACCACCCCGTAACATCCTCAATCGGTGCATCCAACTTGAGTTGCAGGCGTTCCGCCGCCACAAGCCGAATGATTGCTTCCGCGTTTGGATCGTTCTCGAACTCTCCGCGCTCCCAACGGCCAATCGTCAGTGCTTCACGATTGACAATTTTGCCTAACTCCGCCTGGGTGAAGCCCATGAGGGTACGCAGGAATTTGAGCTCGGGCCCGGTCATCCCGCCACGCCGCGTGAGTATGGTCATCGCAATCGCCTCATGTAGTTTATTGATGCGAGGGATCGTGACGCACTTTTCGCCGTGATCGTCGACGCACTCTTCCAACCCCACCAGGATGACGTTATCCAGCCCGCTGGCCGTGTAACGATATTCTTTCTCCATTTTCATCCTCCAGCGACTGGCTCGTCGGCCCACATCACCGTGACAATTTTTGCCTGCGTTGACTGCATTGACGGAATAAGAGCAATCCGCACTTCTCGGCGGTTTGAGTTCGGTGTCGAGTTCAACATCAGGTATTTATACAATCCGGGTCTGGTCGCCTTTTCTGGCGTGTCGTAAACAAACCCGCTTTTCAGCACGTACATGACATCAAGGCTGGTGATACCTCGCTCTCGCATCTGGTCTTGGGCATGATCCGTCAACGTCAAGTCAAACGAGTCCTCCTGAGCGATCCGTCTAATTCGCTCAGTCGCCTGCGTGGGCGTCCACGGCTCTGGCACGGGGACCAGTTTCGGAATGGCTTCGGTCACGGCACTTGGTAATGTATCACCATGATATGTTAGTCAACGGATATTGCTTCAAGGGGTTTGAGAAACGATTAACACAGAATTCAGATCAACCAATTGAAATGTAACGATATTTTCTAACATTAAGTTTATAGAAATTCCACTTATGGGCCTTTTTGAGAAAATTTACCGCAGCCTGTTGCTGCGGCGCATGGGTCTGAACTGGCCCAGTTGCGATCGCGGCATAAATATCTCCTCCCAATGGGTGGGGACCCAGGCGGGCCGGATGCGCGGCAGGGCGGACGCGCATCTTCGCCGGGGGGAAGCGACAGCCTCCACCTGGGTCCCCGTCTCGGGGTTTCAGAATTCCAACCCTCCCCTTGAGGGCTACGGGCTTCACGCTTTTCCCTCTCCCCTTGTGGGAGAGGACGCAAAATCTTGCACTTAGCTGAGCACACCCGGCGAGGCCGCACCGCTGCGAAGCTAAGTGCTAGATTTTGCTGGTGAGGGGTACGTGTCTCGTTCCCCCTCACCGGAAAAATCATCGGGGTTAGCGTCGCTCCTGCTTTGCGATGCGCAAAGATTGTGGCGAAGCGCCACTAACCCCGTGATTTTTCTTCCTCTCCCTCAAGGGGAGAGGGACGGCATGATGGGTGAATATCGTCCCCACAAGAGGGGAGCAGGATCACGCCAGTGCTTGCGGCAACGGCGTCTTGGGATAATCGCTGCAGACTTGCAGCGCTTGGGTAAGCGCTGCCGTGGTCGCGGCGAAATCACGACGCGCGATGGCATCCGTGAGCGGCGCAATGTCGTTCAGATACACCCCCGGCGACTGGTAACCAGGCTCACCCGGCAGCGAAAGATAGACCGGATCGTTGTCCACGATCAGCGTGGCGATGTATTCCACCAGCGGCAGCCAGGAAATCTTCGCGCGCGCGCCGGTCAGCATGAACTCGATTCCGTCCTTCTTGCCGTCGGGCGCGGGGCCGGTGCGGAACGCTATCAAGACCTCGCAAGCGTCGGGCCGCCACTCCGCGCCGAGGCTGGGCAGATGATGCCAACCGCAGAAATAGCTGCGGCACACCTCGGGCCGGGTGTCGTAAATCCCGCATCCGAACGGCGGCACCGCATGCGGACACAGCACACCCGCCAGCTTCAACGATCCGGCGAGATCGAGCATCAGCTCCTTGCAGCACACCGAACAGGCGCCGCAGCTTTTTGGGACGAGGATCATGACGCAGTCCTAGCGCGGACGAGCCAAAGGAGAAAGAGACGATCATAGGCTGTCACCTCCCTCCACCGGCGAATACCCGGCGGCAGCGCGGCGTTCGTTGAGGGTGAGGAAACTCGCCGTGGAAAGACGGTCCCACACCGCTTCGCGTTCCAGCGCCAGCGCATCGACGGCATCAGCGTCGTAACCGATGCGCAAACTCTCGCCGAAACGCGGTGCCAGCCAGGTCGTCAGGGCGCGCGCGGTGCGGGCCACCAAGGGCAACACCGTCTGGCGCCAGAACACCAGATTGGCTTCGCGATAGTTCGCATAAGTGTTGTCGCCGGGAATGCCGAGCAGCATCGGCGGCACCCCGAAGGCCAGCGCGATTTCGCGCGCCGCCACCGCCCGCGAATTGGCGAAATCGAGTTCCGACGGCGTGTAGCTCATGCTACGCCATTCGAGGCCGCCTTCCAGCACCATTGGCCGGCCGGCATTGGCAGCACCTTGATAGGAGTCTTCCAATTCGCGCTTGAGGCGGTTGAACTGTTCATCGGTCAGGGTGCCGCCATCGGGACCTTTGTAGACCAGCGCCCCAGACGGCCTTGCCGCATTGTCGAGCAGCGCTTTGACCCAGCCTGCCCCGGCATTGTGAACGTCGAGCGCGGTACCGGCAGCGGACATCGGCGACAAGCCGTAATGATCGTCGAGCGGATGAAACAAGCGGCCGTGCAGCACCGGCAGGAAACCGGACGCCTCGCGCAGCAGCCGCGTGGTGCGGCCGTCGACCTTGTAATCGTACGCGACCGGCCAGCCGCGGGAATCGGACACCACTGCAACCCGGTCAGGGCGCAGGACATAAAGCTCGCGCACCGCGTCGGAGGCGCTGACCGCTTCGAGATAGGCATCGCCGGCGCATTGCAGATAGGCGTACCAGCGCTCGAACAGCACCGAACCCTCTTCTTCCGGATTGGGCCGGGCCAGCAGCGCCAGCAGCGGGTGGGTCTCCAATTCCTTACGGCCGTCATAAATGAGCCACGGCACCGCGCTCGCACTTTCGGCGATCATCCTGACACAACGATAGGCGACCGCGTTCTTCATCACACCTTCGCGCGCCGCGGTGAAAAAATCGCGGCCACTCCAACGCGGCGCGCCCATCAGCGACAACGCAATCAAAGGTGGCGAACTGGTCTTGGTTTCGGGTGCCACGTTGTGGCGACGCTTCAGGATTTCGAACATAGGTTTCTCGCGCGTTAATGCGGTTGCTACGATCAGCAGCACGTTGGACGTACACAAAAGAACCTGCGGTTAACCGGTGCCGGTCTAAATGCAGCCCGCAAAGGGACAGCATGCGCAACGGCATTTATCGGATCTGGCTCAAAGGAGCCCAAGGCGCCACGGCCGGTGCCGTCGTTCTTAAAGACGGTGACGTCCTTGCCTGTCATCGCAGCCATGCTTTCGTGGGGCGCTATGCAATACAGTTCGAACGTCTGACCGCCGACGTGCGCTGCAAGCGGCTCAACAACCGGGCTAAAACGGTCAACATGCCCGACCTCGACGATTTCCAGATCCACGTTGAAGGCCAGACGGGCGACGAATTCGCGGTCCTCACCTGCACCGCGCCAGAAAGCCCCGGATTCCGGATGGAATTTGAGATAACTTGGTACAGCAATGCGTGACGGAATCTATAAAATTCTCTTCGAGTCGCACGGCCGCACGGGCTTCAACATCGTCGCCGCCAGTGACGGTGTCATCGCCGGCTGCGGCCATACCCATTTCACAACGGGCACCTATAAAATCGATGACAACCAGTTTAAGGCCCGTCTTCATTTGACGCGCCACAGCAAGCGCGACGATCTCATCGAGATCACCGATCAGGACGAGATCGACATCAAGATGTCCGGCATTTGCAGCCTCGGCTTCGGCGAGTTCGACGCCCGGGTGGTCGGCCGCTCCGACATCGACATCATCGCAACCTTCCAGTGGGTGTGCGATCTCTGAAGCACCGGGCGCTAACACCTGCGCACCTGCGGGTTCGCTCGTAGAGCGCCGCGGCGAACGGCAACACGGGATTAACGCCTGCCCGGCACAATGGCGCCGGCAGGAATGGATTCACGAATGCGTAACGGTCTCTACCGCGTCTGGCTCAGCGGCCCTCAGGGGCGGGAAACCGGCGCAATGGTTTTCAAAGACGGCGTCATCTTCGCCGCCGACCGGGTCTATGCCTATAACGGAACCTACCAAGAGTGCGCTGGACGGCTGACGGCCGAAGTCACCTGCACCCGGCTTCTGGCCGACCAACTGGCGATCAACCTGCCCGACATGGACACCATCACCATCAAGGTAACGGGCGCCGCAAACGGCGAGATCGCCCAGTTGAAAGGCACCATCGACAATATGCCAGGCGTCGTCCTGTCCTACGAAATAGCCTTTCTCGGCGAGGTCTGATGCGCGACGGAATTTACAAAGTCATCCTTACGTCCGGCACCATGAAAGGCCTAATCATCGGAACCTTGCACGAGGGCCTGGTGACCGGCTGCGATCAGTCCCATCACGTCACCGGCGACGTCAGCCAGCAAGGCAGCCATCTCAAAGGCACAATGGTGCTGCGCCGCCATGCGCGGCCCGAAGGTTTCATCGAAATGGCCAATCTCGATGTCATCACGGTGAATTTCTCCGGCATCTGCGGCGACAGTTTCGGCCAGTTCGATGCCAAGCTGGTCGAGAGACCCGATCTGCCGGTGAAAGCCACCTTCCAATGGATGTGCGAGTTCTAGCAGATTTGCCGCCTTCGCCCAGGCGGTCTACATTGTAAGCATATATACGTATTTCTGCGATTTTCCTCCTCACGGGAACAACGCCTTAACCCTTCACCGACACACTCGCGTCGTGGAGGAAGCGCATGCGCAACGGTATCTACCGCGTCTGGTTCAAGGGTTCGGGTGTTTACGGCACTGCCGCGCCGCTCTTGGTGGACGGCCAGTTCATAGCCTGCGACCGCACCCATACCTATCTTGGCTCCTACACCGAAGAGAACGGGAACTTCACGGCTTCCGTCGAGGTCCGCCGCCACACCATACGTCCGCAGGTCACCAACCAGCCTGATCTCGACCAATTCCATATGAATATCGAAGGCCGTTCGGCCGGAGAAATCATTGCCGGCCGCTGTACCGTTCCCGAGAAGCCGGGCTTCATGACAGACGCCGAATACATCTGGTGCAGCGAGGTTTAGCGATGCGCGACGGCATCTACCGTGTGCAGTACGAAACGGCGACTTTGTGCGCGACCGGTGTGATCGTGCTGAATAACGGTGAGCTCAACGGCTGCGACCGCTTCCATTTCATGTTCGGCGACTACCGCCAGCGCGGCAACAATCTGACCGGCAGGGTCACCTTCAAATGCCATACCGTTCGCACCGGACGACCCGCCGCCATTCCCGAACAATTTGAACTTATCTGCAAGGGAGTCGGCAGCGATAGCTTCGGTCAGTTCAATTTCCGCTGCCCGGGCACGCCGCAGATCCGCGGGCGTGCGAGCTTCACTTGGCTGGCTGACTTCACACCGGTCTAGAGTTTGCGCACCCCCGGTTTGCTGCGCCGCACCGGAAACAGATACGCCAGCGCCCAGACCAAAGCATCCATGCGGTCAGGGCTTTTGCCGCTACCGTCGTAACTCACCATCTGATCCTCCAACTCCGCAAAAGCGCCGATATGGTGGACGCGGCCTTGCTCGTAGAGCGCCGCGGCGGGCGTGGCGCGGGTACGCTTGTCGCGCGTTGCATGGACCAAGCGAACCGGCGCATTGGGCAGCGCATCGACCAGCACTTGCCGCACCATGTCGCCGCCTTGATTGGCTTCGGCCACGATGCAATCGGCCTTATACGTCTCAAAGGCTTCGGCGACACAGGCCGCCCACGCGGCTGCGGTCAGACCCGCGACCGAACAATCGGCCAGCACGTAACCGACGCCGTCTTCGCCGAGACCGGCGGCGACGATGCCGCATTCATCGCCCGCCACCGAAGCCGGCGGATCGACTGCCACGACGATGCGAACCAAGGCGGGCGCGACGCGAACCCGCGCGTTTTCGATCCAGATGCGCTTCCATAGTGCCGCGTCGTTGTCCTCGATCAGTTCGGCCTCCAATTCCTGACGGCCGAGACGGGTGCCGCCATAACGCAGCGCCAGGCCGGTAAGGAACGTCGCGGCCAGATTGGCAGCGTTCTCCCGGGTCGACGATTTGGTCTGCACCACATCGGGCATCGCCAGCAAATCCTTGAGCGGCTTGATGTTGCGCGGCGTGGTGGTGATCAGCATGCGCGGGTCATCTCCCAATCGCAGCGCCATCAGCACCATGTCGAGCGCGCCTTGCGGATCGCTCCATTTGCAGAACTCGTCGGCCCAGACGGCATCGAACTGATGGCCGCGCACGGAATCGGGTTCTTCGGCCGATACCACATCGGCAATGGCCCCGTTCGACCATTTGAGGCGCCGGTTGGCGGGCTCGAAGCGCGCCTTGGTCGCCTTCATCAGGCCGGATTCGCCTTCGATCATCACACTGCGCACGTCATGCCAAGTGGCGCCGACGATACCGATACGGCGCAGGCCGCGATTTTTGACTCCGTCCGCAACCCACTCGGCACCGGCCCGCGTCTTGCCTGACCCGCGGCCGCCGAGGAACAACCAGATACGCCAGTCGCCCGGCGGCGGTAGCTGTTCGGGATGGGCACGGAAGGGCCAATCGCCCACTGCGAAGCGGGCGGAATTAGCGGTTATGTTCTGAAGTACTGCCTTCCGAAGTTTCGGCGGCAATGATGCGATCGATCTCGCGCTTAAGTTCGTCACGGGCTTCGTCATCGCTCACCGTCACCTGAGGTTTGTTCGATTGCCGCTTCATTTCGAGTTTGCGCAGGCGTTGCATATCGGCGCGAATTTGCGACGCTAAGCGCTGATGTTGTGCGGTTTCTTTGATGATTTGTTCCGAGGTCTTGTCTTCGTCGTTCACCTTGCTTTGCGCCGTTTCGAGGCGGATCAGGTTTCGGTTCATCACCACGAATATGCGTTTCGCCATGTCGTCCATCCATCCTTGTGGAATGTCCTCGGCCTCGACGCCGATCCAATGTTTCGGATTCGTACGCGAATAGGCCGAGCCGGTTTGTTCCTGGCTCGTTGTTGGCATTGGCTTACTTTTTTGGGGATATAGCTGAAATGGGGAAACCTCCTGCATTCTTCAAGGGGGTTTTCAAAAAAATATGCGGCCTGCGACACGGGCGAAAATTTTCTTGGAAATTCAAAAACGTGTTTCGCGTCACGCGGGCAACCGACGCCAAAAATCGCTCAGAATGATTCGCAGGAAGGCAAAACGGGGCAAAAATTATTTTCGGCAGCCGCGTTTTTCGCCTTGGCCTGGCGCGCAGCCAAATCGTCTTCGAGACGGTCGAAGCGCGCTTCCCACAGCAGGGCGCCGGTCACACGGTGCGGTCGCTGGGCGCTCTATTTCTCCGGCGGCGCAAAGCGCAGAACCCGGCCGAAGAACGGCAGCACATGGTTCTGGAAACGGTCGGACACCGCGCTGACGTGATCGCCGCTGTAAAGCTCGAAACTGTTGGCAATGCCATAGCTGTCGAGAATGCGATGCAGTTCGGCGGTGTCGGTCTTCAGGCCATCCTGATCGCCGACATCGAGCGCGATGGCGCGATACTGGCGCAGATTGGTGATGTATTGGTCGATCATGGCAAGCGGCGCATTGGCGGCCCAGCGCGCCAGCACGGCAGGCTGCGCCACGCCGTCCTTGACCGGCAGATCGAGATAGAGCGGCGGGTTCTTCGGATTGGGCGACCAAGCGGCGGCGGAAGCCAGCGTGGCGCGGCTGAAGAAATCGAGCTTGGCGCTGTCGGCGGGCGAGGTGACGGCCTCAAGCGCCTTCATCATCTCGGCCGGCGGGGCGGTGCGCGCCGACAGGCAGCACGGACTCATGATGTAGAGCGCGCCGAACACATCCGGATATTTCATGCCGATACGGGTGGTGCCGTAGCCGCCCATCGAATGACCGGCGAGCCCGCGGCTGAGGCGATCGGGGAGCGTGCGGTAATGCGCGTCGATATAGGCGACGAGATCATGGGCGATGAAGCCTTCCCAATTGCCCGTGGTCGCCGAGTTCGAATACATCGAACCATTGTGCAGCGTCTGAGCGTCGGCCAGCACCACGATCATGCCGGGCGTACCCAGCGCGAAGGCGCCCTCGATGGTCTGCGGCGTGTGGATTTCGCCGGTCCATTTCTCGTTCGAGATCGAATAGCCATGCAGCGCATAAACCACGGGATAGCGCCGGTTCGGATGGGCGGCGTAATCGGGCGGCAGATAGACGATGACGCCGCGATCGGCGCTGTCGCCTTCGAGATTGCCTTCGAGCGAAACGCTATGGACTTTGACGCGCTCGACGAGCACCGGGGCAGCCCCCGCAACCGGCGGCGGTACATTGAGCGGCGCGCCGGCAAAGGCGGCCCCCGCCATCATGACCAACCCGATCACTGCTACAGCCTTCATGGCGCCTGCCCCCTGCCTGATTGTTGCCGGACAGGTTAGGCGCGCCGCCACATTTCGGCAATAAAATAGCACTTAACCGTACGGTTAACGACCAACCGGAAAGCGGCCCGTCCTGCGGCCAACGCAAGACCCAGTGTTTTCCTGAGGAATTGCGGAGTTTTCTTACACTTGACACATCCCGGGCGCACGTTCTTCCGTGCTAAGATCAATATGAGGTGTCGTTATGCGTCTTCTGTTGATCAATCCCAAAGTCCCCGAGAGTTTCTGGAGCTTCAAATGGGCGGTGAACACCATCCTGCCCGGCAAGCGCGCGCTGAACCCACCGCTGGGGCTGGCGACACTGGCGGCGCTGACCCCGAAGCATTGGGATGTCGAGATCGTCGATGAGAACGTCGAAACGGTTCCGCTCAACCCCGTGGCCGACATCATCGGTATCGGCGGCATGGGCGTACAGATCGTACGCCAGAAGGAATTGATCGCTTACTACCGCAGCCAAGGTTTTTACGTCGTAATCGGCGGCGCCGCGGCCTCGCTGTGCCCGGAGAATTACGCCGGCTTGGTCGACAGTGTGGTGTCGGGCGAAGCCGAATACATCTGGCCGGAATTCTGCCGCGATTTTGAAGCGGGCCACGCGAGGCCGCTCTACAAGGAAACCGGCACGGTGGACCTGGCGGATTCGCCGGTACCGCGCTTCGATCTCCTCAAGCTGCACTATTACGCCAACGCGACGATGCAGTATTCGCGCGGCTGCCCCTTCACCTGCGAATTTTGCGACATCATCGTGATGTTCGGCCGCAAGCCGCGGATGAAAGCGCCGGAACAGATCGGGCGCGAGCTTGATGTGCTCAAGGGCCTCGGCATCACCTCGATCTTCTTCGTCGACGACAACATGATCGGCAACAAGAAGGCGGCCAAGAAACTGTTTGCCTATATCGCCGATTGGCAGGCCAGGAACGGCAGCCCGTTCTCGTTCGGCACCGAGGTGTCGATCAACCTCAGCCAAGACGAAGAACTGATGAGCCTGATGCATGCCGCCAATTTCAACTGGGTGTTCATCGGCATCGAATCGCCCGATCCGGCATCCTTGAAAGAAACCGGCAAGTCGCAGAATTTGCGCGAAGACCTGCTGACCAGCGTGCAGCGCATCTATTCGCGCGGCATCGAGGTCTTGGCCGGGTTCATCATCGGCTTCGACAACGACACCCCGGAAACCTTTGAACTGCAATATCGCTTCATCACCGAGTCCGGCATTCAGACCGCGATGATCGGCCGGCTGGCAGCGCTGCCCAAGACGCCGCTGTATGCGCGGCTGCAACGCGAAGGGCGGCTGCGCCAAGTGGCGGACGATACCGACAACACCAGCGTCTCCAGCAACGTCATCCACAAGACGATGAGCGACGAGACCATCGCGCGGCTTTACGCCGACGTCTACCGGCGTCTCTTGACCGACAACGGCATCGCCACCCGCATCGCCAACAAGCTCAAATACATGGGCAAGACCGGCTATCGCGGCGGCTATACGGTGACCGAGACCTTGGGCGTGTTCGGGCGGCTGATCACCCAAGGCCTGCTTCCCGGCGGCCCCAGCCGCATCTGGCATTTCCTGCGCACCTGGCCGGTCACGCGCCCAGATCTGGTGGCGATCATGGTCGCCGATTGGATCGCCGGTCTATCAATGCGCAAGTACGCCGCCGAAAACCTGTGGTGCACCTTCGGCGATGATTTGAAATTGATCGAGAACGCGCGCGCCGCCATCGCCCGCACCTTGCGCCACGGCGAAGTGTGGATCGGCCGCCAATATGCCGGACTTCCCAGCCTCAATATCCGCCTCGGCGACGCCCTCAGCTTTACCGCCATCGCCAAGGCGGCGCCGCAGTTGAAAAAGCTGATGCGGCAGTCGCAGACCCGCATCCTGCTCGCTGCCGATACGCTGCCGGTGGAATGCCTCGACGACCTCGAAAAGCTGCTGACCCGGCTGCGCAAATACGGCGACCGCGTCTTCATCCAGATCTCGGAAGCGGCCCGCGAGAATCTCACCATCGACCTCTCGGCGTTCCAGCTCGTGCTGGTGCCGGTCGCGGCACCGGCCGCCGTGCGCTAAGGATCGCCGTCATTCCGGACGCGCAAAACCAGCGCTGCGCGACGAACTGCAATTGTGCGCCGGTCGGTCGATGCGGCGCGCCCGGAACGACAGGCAGAATTTATCGCACCATATGCGACCAGTTCACCGAGATGGTACGGGTGAAGACGGCGGGAAGATCGTCGTGATCGGCGACTAGATGGACCACGCATTTGGTGGCGTTGGCATCGGCCTTGGAACCAGCCGACTGTATGATCTTGGTTTGAACCTCGCCTGAGGACAGACGTGCCACCGCAACCAGCGTGATCGGCTGACCGGGGAGATCAAAATTCTTGTCGATCGGATAGAGCCTCTGGCAGCGCCGGTCGGCATCGCGTTCGAGCAGCGCAAAGGCCTTGCGCTCGCCGGCCATGTCGGCCAAGCGGCCCCAGTGATAATCAAAGGTGGTGAAAGCCGCGACCGCCACGCCGTTATGGGTGGCCGGCGTGTAAGTGTACTTCGCCACGCATTTGGCGGCGCGTTCGTCGGAGCCGGCATCGCCGCTCGACTCGGCAATTTTCACATCCACCACCGCACCGGTTTCGGTGACCTTGAAAGCAAGCTTTACCCGCCCGGTCTCGGGTACGCGCGGCGGATCGCATTCCTTGAGACCGGTCAGCACCGGCTTGGTGTCGGTATCGGCATAAGCGGCCCCCGCCGCGACTACGGCGTACGCCAGCGCCAGCGTCATCCTGTTCAACATGATCCCCCTCGTCTTCGCAACCACGAACTTTGTCCTCCGCAAAGTTGCCAGATTGATGACAATCCGTCACCCCTCCTCCGCCGCAAGCGCGACGATTATAGTGTGAGGTGCGAATCGAGGACGGCACGGCATGAACATGGTCTCTGGGGACTGGGCCGAAGTGGCGCTGAAGCTGGGCGTGGCGGTGGTGCTCGGCGCCGCGATCGGACTGGATCGTGAACTGCGTCACAAATCGGCTGGCGTGCGCACCATCGGCCTTGTCACGCTCGGCGCGGCACTGGCGGTGATGACGGTCAGCGGGACCGCTGGGGACCTGGCGGCGGCGTCGCGCGTATTGCAAGGCACCCTGGCCGGTATCGGTTTTCTCGGTGCCGGCGTGATCATGCATCACGGTCGCTCGATCGAAGGGCTGACCACCGCAGCATCCATCTGGACGGCCGCAGCCTTGGGCGCGGCGTGCGGCTTGGGCGCGTGGCAACCGGTGATCATCGGCAGCGCTCTGGTGCTGTTGCTTCTGGTGGTGGCAGGCCGGATCGAAAAAAGCATCAGCCGACCGGCGGACGAAGACTCGAACGTCCGCTGACCGGCCAGCGTGGGATCAGCTTGGCTTCCGCTATTCCCGAATAGCGCTCGCAATCGACTCCGGCAGGTTAGCATCTTGACCCAGCGTCGGCGATTTTCTTTCCCCCTTTTAATCCGGAAACAGAACGGAAATCCTTTAGTTTGTGCGCTTAAATACTGCGGAGTTGGAGCGTTCTGTCATGCTGGCATTGGTCGTGGCATTGGTGGCGACGGTGGAGGGAGGCAACGGCAATATGGCCGCGTTCTACGGCAACACCCTGATCACCACCGACGGCGGCATCGAGAGCCACTTCTATTACAAGTCCGATCACAGCTTCACCGGCAGCGTGCCGCAATACCATTTTGACCTCAAAGGACGCTGGCACGAAATGCCGGACGGCACCATCTGCCGCGTCTTCGATCCGCCGCTGCCGCGGGTGAAAAATCCCGACTGCGGCCCGATGCTGGTGCATACGCTCGGCGAACACCAAACCTTCGACAACGGCGACAGCCAGACGCTGGTGCCAGGGATCAAATAGCCAGCCCGCGAAGACTTTGACGGCGGCGTCAATACCCAAAGCGGCGAAGGTCGCTGGACGTGCAGGGCAAAAGTAAACCGAAGGTAAAAAGCGGGGCTTTCGCGCCGGTTAAACTTTTGCGGGTAGGGTACGGAGCCGAAAACCGTCAACGTCTTGGGGGCGCGGATGCAAACAACTCGCAGAGCAAATCTGGCCGTGCCGGACAGCGAAGGCCGTTGCTATACCTTAGCCTATGCCGCCATCGCGGGCCTTTTCGCTCTCTGGGGACTGATGCAGTGGGATTTCGGCATTTTGCTGTTCCGCTTCGCCGCGTTTTTCGGTCTGACCCCGTGGCAGTCGTCGCTGATCGGCGCCGTATTCAGCATTACCTATTTCGCGCTGGCGATTCCGGCGTCGCTGCTTCACCGGCGTTTCGGCTTCAAGCTCGGCGTCATCTTTGCCCTGTCGGTCTCCGCGCTCGGCCCCTTCCTGATCTATCCCTCGATCACCGAACATGGCTGCGGATATTTCCTCGGCGCGGTCGCCGTGATGGGCGTGAGTTGGCCCTTGCTCGAAACCAGTCTCAATCCGCTGGCCGCCGCCGTAGGTCCGCGCCGGACGGCCGTGCGCCGGGTCAATCTGGTGCAGGCGTTCAGTTCCGTCGGCCTGGCGGCAGGTTATTTTGTCGGTGAATGGCTGATCCCGGCCCATTTCGAATGGTCCATCAAGACTCTGGCGACGTCGACCGCGCTTCCGTTCGTTGCGGTGGGCTTGGCGATTTTGGTCCTCGCGTTCCTGATCGACAAAGTCCCGTTCCCGGCAAACCCCGTGCATGGGCGCCTGCGCGACGAGATTTCGGCACTTTGGCGCGACCGGTTCTTCCGGCTCTTCGTTCTTGCCATATTCCTGTTTCAGCTGGCGCAGTCCATCGTCTGGAGCGTGACCGTCGCCTATTCGATGCAGGAACTGCCCGGCACGACCCCGGGCTTTGGCACGAAGATGCTGGTGGTCTGCGGATTGCTCTATGCGCTCGGCCGGTTCGGTGGCGCGGCCCTGATGCCACGCATCGCGCCCGCCAAGCTGCTCGCCGCATCGCTGGCCATCGCAATCGTCCTGATATCGGCTGCGGCGTTGGGCGGGACCACCGGCCTCGGTTGCCTGGTCGCCATGAGCCTGTTCATGGCAATAACCTATCCCACGCTTTTCGGGCTTGCGGTCGGTGATCTGGGCGCGACCGCCAAGCTCGCATCCGGCGTGCTGGTCACCGCAACCGGATTGGGTGCGTTCCTGGCGCCGATCTTTCTGAACCTACCGCTGGGACCGGCGCGTTTTGCAATCCTGGCAGCGGTGCCTTGTCTTCTGGCGGTGCTGGCGTGCGCCGTCTACGTCAGCCGGACCAAGCCATAGACGCCCGCACCGCAAACACGATGCCGAGCCCGGCAAAGATCGCGGCGGCGACGTAGCGGATCGTCTTCAGCGGCAGGCGGCCGGCAAAGGCGTTGCCGAGGAACACCACCGGCGCATCGGCGATGAGCAGGCCCAGCGTCGAACCCGCCACCACGGCAACGAGGCTGTGATAGCCGGCCGCCAGCGTGGTGGTGACGATCTGAGTCTTGTCGCCGATCTCGGTCATGAAGAAAATCCACAGCGTCGCCAGAAAGACGTTGCGCGCCGAGCAATCGGGCTTGCCGCCATCCTTGTCGGGGATCAGCGTCCAGCCCGCCATGACGAGAAGGCTCACCGCCACAACCGTGTCGAGCACACGTGGCTTCAGCCAATCAGCGAGCAGGATGCCGACGGCACCCGCCGCCAGATGGTTGACCAGCGTCGCCGCCACGATCCCGGCCAGGATCGGCCACGGCTTGCGGTAACAGGCCGCCAGCATCAGCGCCAGAAGCTGGGTGCGATCGCCGATTTCGGCGATGGCGACGGCGCCAAAGGTGACAAGAAAGGCTTCCATAAGGGGAGATGGCCTTGCTGCCAGGAAAAGTGCAAGCGGCGGGTGGTCGCGCGGGAGGAATGGGCACCTTGCAATCAGCGGCAAAGACCGTCACCACAGCGCCGTCATGGTGGCTTCGCTCGACCGGCTGATGCAGCGTTTGCACAACCGCATCTTCGCCCAATGGGGCGTGGTGCTGGTGCTGTCGCTCGTCTTTCTCACAGTGCTGGAAGCGTTCCGGCTGCCGGCGGCACTGCTGCTCGCGCCGATGATTGCGGGGATTCTGTTTTCGGCGGCAGGCGGCACGGTGAAGGTGCCGGACTTCTTCTACGCCGGGGCGCAAGGCGTGGTTGGCGTCATGATCGCCAAAAGCCTGCCGCTGTCGAACCTCACCGAGGCGGTACGCGATTGGCCGGTATTCCTCGGCGGCGTCGGCTCGACGGTGGTGACAGCAGCCCTGCTCGGCTGGCTGCTTACCCGCTGGCGCGTGCTTCCAGGCACCACGGCGATTTGGGGCTCGTCGCCCGGCGCCGCTTCGACCATGACGGTGATGGCGGAAGCCTTCGGTGCCGACGTGCGGCTGGTTGCCTTCATGCAATACCTCAGGGTGATGTGCGTGGCAGGCGCGGCGAGCATCATCGCCAGTGTGGTGATGACGGGCGCCGGTCATCCGTTGCCACCGGTCGACTGGTTTCCCGCGATCAAGCCCGCCGCGCTCGCGGCCACACTCGCCATTGCGTTGGTAGGTGCATTGCTCGGCAAAGTGCTCCGGGTGCCCGCCGGGGCCTTGCTGGTGCCGCTGGTGGCGACC
Organism: Alphaproteobacteria bacterium UBA1301; assembly: GCA_002307725.1. Classification (GTDB taxonomy): domain Bacteria; phylum Pseudomonadota; class Alphaproteobacteria; order Micropepsales; family Micropepsaceae; genus Rhizomicrobium. The sequence continues at coordinate 240,753 of DBUB01000018.1, forward strand.
AGCGTTTTGACCTGGACCGGCGCCGTCGCGATCCAATTGCCGTCCTGGCTGCTGGCGATTTCCTATGCGCTGTTCGGTTGGAGCATCGGCCTCAAGTTCACGCGCGAGACGTTCCTTTACGCCGCCCGCGCCACGCCGCGCCTGCTCGCGTCCATCATCACGTTGATTGCGATCTGTGGCGGCTTTGGCATGATACTGTCGTGGGCGGTGGGCGTCGATCCGCTCACGGCCTATCTCGCCACCTCGCCGGGCGGCGCGGATTCAGTCGCCATCATCGCCGCCTCGTCGAAAGTGGATGTGCCCTTCGTCATGACGATGCAGATGACACGCTTCCTGGTCGTGCTGGTCACCGGACCAGCTCTGGCGCGGTTTCTGGCGGGGCGTGCCGCTACGTGAAATTGGGTTAACCTGAGAAGTCTTGAATCCGCCCTAAAGATGCGCCACGTAAGCGGCTCTCAGGGGGAAAACGCATGGGCCGGATATGGGATGGGTTCCTGCGCGGTGTTGACGCCTTTGGAGGCTGGATCATCGCTCATAACAAGCTCCTGTTGAAGATTGGCGTCTGGGCGGTCGGTCTTATCACGGTACCGCTGCTCGGCCTCTTCATCTTGCCGAGTTTTCTGGCGCTGATCGCCCCGCCGCTCGATTTGAAGCAGGACCTTTACGCCCTCAACCGGCCGGTGGCCTTCACCTTCCTCGACGCCAAGGGGGCCGTGGTCGGACGGCGCGGCGCCTCGGTTGGCGACCGCCTCAGCCTCAGCGAGATGCCCGTGTATCTGCCGGCCGCCTTCATCGCCATGGAGGACCGGCGCTTCTACGATCATCACGGTGTCGATCCGCGCGGTATTTTGCGCGCGATGGCAGCAAACTTGCGCGCCCGCCACACGGTCGCCGGCGGCTCCACCATCACCGAACAGACGGCAAAAATTCTCTTCACCAACCAGGAACGCACCTTCACCCGGCGCCTCAAAACCGAGATGGATGCGGCGGTGCTGGAAAAATCGCTGTCGAAGAAACAGATCCTCGAACTTTATCTCAACCGCATCTATCTCGGCTCTGCCGCGTACGGCGTCGACGGCGCGGCGCGCGTCTATTTCGGCAAGTCGGCGCGCGAGCTGACGCTCGGCGAAGCCGCGATGCTGGCGACCTTGACCCGCGCGCCCAGCGTGTTCTCGCCGCGGCGTGATTTGGCGGCGGCGCAGCAGCGCGCCGACGTGGTGCTGGCGACCATGGTCGAGACCGGCGCAATCACCACGGCGGAAGCCAAAGACGCCCACGATCATCCCGCCAAGGTGATTGACCGCGCTGCCGTCGATGCCCGCAACTATTATCTCGATGCGGCCCGCGACGAGGCGCTGCGATTGGCCTCTAGCAACGGCCAGCGTCCGCTCTCCGGCGACATGACCGTGCATACCACGCTGGAACCCAAGCTGCAGGAAACCGCCCGCAAGACGGCGCGCGACGTGATCGCGTCCAAACAAGCGGTCAAGGCCAATGTCCACGAAGCCGCGGTGGTGGTGATGAAACCGGACGGCGCCGTGGTCGCCATGATCGGCGGCACCGACTACACCGAATCCACCTTCAACCGCGCCATCCAGGCCCATCGTCAGCCGGGCTCGGCGTTCAAGCCGTTCGTTTATCTGGCGGCGCTGGAATCCGGCCTGACGCCTTGGGAGACTCGCGAAGATCAGCCGGTATGGATCAATGGCTGGGCGCCAACCAATTTCGGCGGCCGTTCCTATGGCACGATCACGCTGGCCGACGCCATGGCCCATTCGGTCAACACCATCGCGGTGCAAGTGGCGCAGGAAGTCGGCATCGACGCCGTGGTGGAAGCAGCCAAGCGCTGCGGCATCACCTCCAAACTGGTGCCCAATGCTTCGCTGGCGCTGGGCACCAGCGAAGTGACGCCGCTCGAACTGACCAGTGCTTACGCCGTGTTCGCTTCGGGCGGCCTCAAAGTCACTCCTTTCCTGGTGACCGAAGTGGATGGTGCCGACGGCCGTATTCTTTATCAGAGGAAAACGCGCGAACCCGAACGCGTGGTGGCGAGCCACGTCAACCGCGACCTCACCGCCATGCTGTTCGGCGTCGTCAGCCACGGCACCGGTTTTTCGGCCAATCTCTACGATCGCGAAGCAGCCGGTAAAACCGGCACCACTCAGGATTATCACGACGCCTGGTTCGTCGGCTTTACCGCCGATTACGTCACCGGGGTTTGGGTCGGCAACGATGATTCCGCGCCGATGAAAGGCGTCACCGGCGGCACGCTTCCGGCAACCATCTGGAAGACGGTGATGAAGGCGGCGGAAAAGGACTTGCCCGCGCGCGGTCTCGACCGCTCGCCGCCAGAGGAAGCCATCGACGAAGACCAGCTCTTATCGTCCGGCACCGGCGGACTTTCTGCCGACGACGAAGCGGCGATCAACAATACCCCGCACCTCGAGCAGCAAGAACAGCGTCAGGAAAAGAAGAAGAACCCGGTCGGCGGCTTCCTCAACTGGCTGTTCGGCAGCGACGACGAAAAGCCGCCCAAGAACGCATCGCCGCCGGGCGAGAACGGGCAGTAGCGTTGCACTGCGCGATCACACCGAACGCGGCTTTCGCCACAACGACAGATATCCCAGCACCACCGCCGCCGCGATGGGGACCGCCCCGGCGAAAATGAACACCAGATCGCCCGGCATCCGCATCCATTCCAGCGTGCGCGCCAGAGGCGAGGCGGTGTAGGCCAGACTGCGCGCGTGCCAGTAGCCGTTGGCGATCACGTCGGCCACCTGCATGACGCCGCCGGGGAAAAGGCTGAGCGCCACCATCATCGCAAGGCCCCCATTGAGGCCCCAGAAGCCGACGCGGACGAGCCTCTCAAGTTTTGGCCACATGGGTTCGGACACTGCCTCGCGCAGCACGAACACCATCAGCGCCACGCCCAGCATGCCGAACACGCCCATCATCGCAGCATGGCCGTGATTGGGCGTGAGAATGGTTCCGATTTCGTAATAGCTGACGATCGGCATGTTGATGAGGAAGCCAAAAACCCCGGCGCCCAGGAAGTTCCAAAATCCCACCGCCATCAGAAAGAAGAAGGTCCAGCGGTGACGGTGCACGATACTCGCGTCGCCGCGTGTCACCTTGACGAAATCCCAAGCATCGAGCGTGATCAATGTCAGCGGCACCACTTCCAGCGCCGAAAACACGGCGGAGACCGCCATGTTCAATTCGGTCTGTCCCGTCCAATACCAATGATGGCCGGTACCGATCAGCCCACCGCCGAAATAGAGGATGGCGTCGAGATAGATCGTGCGCAGGGCCGAGATGCGCTTCACCAGCCCCATCTCGTAGAAAATGATCGCGACGATAACAGTGACGAAGAACTCAAAAAAACCTTCGACCCACAGATGAATGATCCAGAAACGCCAGGCATCGACAATGGTGTAATTGGTATGGGCGCCGAAAAAGAGCGCCGGCAGATAGAACAAGGGAATGGCGAAGGCTGCGATCAGGAAGAAGTTGGCGAAGCCGCGCTTGGCGGGATCGTGCCGGGCGGGTGCTACCGCGCGCCACACCAGGAAGAACCAGAAGAGCAGACCGATGGCCAACAGGATCTGCCAGAAGCGGCCAATCTCGAGATACTCCCAGCCTTGATCGCCGAGCCAGAACCAGGATTTCGGTAACCAGCCCATCAAGCTGGCCCATTCTCCCATCAAGCTGCCGACCGCCACCACCAGAATGGCCCCGAAGAGGAGATGGATTCCGAGGCGCTGGTGGCGCGGACTGACGCCGCCCAAGAGTTCGGCGACGAACAAGGCGCCCGCAACATAGGAAGTTGCGATCCAGAAAATCGCCGTCTGCAGATGCCAGGCCCGCAACAGATTGCTGGGAAAGATCGCCGACAGATCGAGGCCGTAAAACGATCCCGGCTCGGCGCGATAATGGGCCACCCCGGCACCGACCAGCGTTTGAGCCAGGAACAACAGCACCGCCACCGCCATGAATTTCAAGGTGGCCACTTGCGCGCCGCTCAGCGTCCAACGTTCGCGCCCCGACGGCAAGCCATGCCAGCCGAGATAATCGAACTTGCCGAAGGCAAGCAGCACCAGCGCGGTGCCGCCGAGAAGCGCGATCAAGCTGGCGGCGCTCCAGATGAGGGCTGCGCTGCTGGGATGATTGCCCGCCAAGGGGTCATAGGGAAAATTGTTGGTATAGGAGTGGGTGGTGCCGGGGCGCGCGGCGACCGAACTCCAGGCCGCCCAGGCAAAAAAGGCGGTAAGGTCGTGCAGCTCTTGCGGGTCACGCACTGCGCGCACCGGCAAGCCGCCATTGAGGGCGGGATTTTCGAAATAGCGCTGCCAAACGCCAATCTCGTTTTTAAAGGTCTCGGCGCCGGCTGGTAACAAGGTCAGCGTATCACTGGCCGCGTCATAGCGATTGGTCTTGAGCAGTGCGCCGACTTCGCCGTCTACGCTCGCCCGTTCGCCAGAATCGAGATCGGCATAGGGTTTCGAAAAACGCGTTTCGGCGGTGCGCCCCGCCACATCCAAGGCCCAGTTGTGCAACACCGCCGCGCCGAAATCGGGCCCGAGATAACCGCCATGGCCCCAAATGGTGCCGTTGTCCATCAGGCCGTACTTGAGGAACACCTCCTGGCCGCGGCGCACATCGTCGCCGGTGTAGACGACAGTTCCGGACGGATCGACCACGCTTGCCGCCACCGGCGGCGCATTCTGATAGGCCTTGACGGTCAGAAGAATAAGAACGGCGAATCCCAGTACGAAGGTGACGCCGACGGCGCGGCCCCACCACGGCGAGAGTTGTTCGACTTCGGCCAAGGGTTGGGACATCGCGATCGTCTCCCCGTTTCGGATGGTGAAGAAATGCGGCAACGGTTGTGCCGGCGACTCGCACCCTGCGCGGCGTAACAACATGCACAAAAAATACTTCTTTTGCGATTCATTCCTAACTCACTTCCCCTGCGTCAATCCGTCATTTCGTGTGCATCATTTAACGGGCGTATATTTCCTTAAAAGAAGTACGGACAATACTACATTACCTCAGGGAGACGACCATGTTCTGCTATCAATGTGAGCAAACCCAATTCGACGACGGCAAGTTCGGCTGCTCCGGCACTCGCGGTGCTTGCGGCAAGGACGCGCCGACGTCCGACTTGCAAGATGTGCTGATCCATCTGTGCAAAGGCATCGCCCAATATGCCGTCAAGGCGCGGGCGCTGGGCGCCAGCGACGTGGAAGCCGACCGCTTCGTGCTGTTCGCCGTGTTCACGACGCTAACCAATGTGAATTTCGACGCCGCCAAATTCGTCACCTGGATCGGCGACGCGGTGCGCCTTCGCGTGAAAATGAAGATGCTGTACGAAACTGCGGCGCGCGCGAAGGGCCAAACGCCCGAGGTGCTGAGCGGCCCCGCCGTGTTCTCGCCCGCCGCCGACCAGACCGGCATTCTGGCGCAAGCCAAGGAAGCGGGCGTCAAGTTCGGCGTCGAGACGCTGGGCGAAGATGCCACCGGTCTGCGCGCGCTGTTGCTTTATGCCGTGAAAGGCGCCGCCGCATACGGTCATCATGCCAGCGTGCTCGGCGAAGAACGCGAGGCGGTATTTGCCGGTATCGAACGCGCCCTCGACAGACTGGCGGACAGCGACGCCGATCTTGGCGCGCTGCTGGAAGAAGTGCTCGAACTCGGCCGGGTGAATTTCGCCGCCATGGAAGCGCTCGACAAAGGCAACGTCACCACCTTCGGCACACCGACGCCGACCGCGGTTCGCATCACGCCGGTCAAGGGCAAAGCCATCCTGGTTTCCGGCCACGACTTGAAAGACCTGCTCGCCATCCTCAAGGCGACCGAAGGCAAAGGCATCAATGTTTATACCCATGGCGAAATGCTGCCCGGTCACGGGTATCCCGGGCTCAAGGCGTTTGCGCATCTTGCCGGCAATTACGGCGGCGCTTGGCAGGATCAGCAAATCGAATTCGCCGAATTCCCCGGACCGGTGGTGTTGACGTCGAATTGCCTGATCAAGCCGCAGAAGAGCTACAGCGAGCGGCTGTGGACGCTGGGACCGGTGGGCTGGCCGGGCATTCGCCATCTGGAAGGTGACGATTTTTCGCCGATCGTCGAACAAGCACTGGCACTGCCGGGCTTCGAAGAAGACGGTGACGACAAAACCATCCTGGTCGGCTTCGGCCGCGAAGCCGTGCTCGGGGTTGCCGACAAGGTGATCGGCGCGGTCAAGAGCGGCGCCATCAAGCACTTCTTCCTGGTCGGTGGCTGCGACGGCGCCAAATCGGGCCGCAACTATTTCACCGACTTCGCCGACAACGCCCCCAAAGACACGGTCATCATGACCCTTGGTTGCGGCAAATACCGTTTCAACAAACACGATTTCGGCACCATCGGCGGGCTGCCGCGCCTGCTCGACATCGGCCAATGCAACGACGCTTATTCGGCGCTGATCATCGCCACCAAACTGGCGGAAGCCTTCGGTTGCGGCGTCAACGAACTGCCGCTGAGCCTGATCGTATCGTGGTTCGAGCAGAAAGCGGCGGCGATCCTGTGCACGCTCTTGGCGCTCGGCGTGCGCCACATCAAACTCGGCCCGACGTTACCGGCATTCCTGACGCCTGCACTGGTCAACGTGCTGGTGGAGAAATTCGGCATCGCCCCGGTCGGCGAAGACGCCAAAGCCGACATCGCTGAGTGCCTGGCGCGAGTGGCGTAACCAATTCGGTCATGGCCGGGCTGAACATCAAGCCCGGCCATGATGATTTGGATTATTCCTTCGCCGCTGCGATCGCGGATTGCGCCGCAAGGATATAACCAGACGCACCCGCCACCGTGGCTTCGTTCTCGAACCACAAGAACGGCCAGGCATCCATCTGCTCGGGATAATCCGGCTTGATGACCAGAACGCCCGGCGTCAGCGCGCCTGGAACGAACGAGAAATCGGCGCGGTTGTGGCCGTACATGATCTGCTTCGAACGCGCGCCGACGCCCGTCACCAGCGACAGATTGTGCACCGGATGGCGGCCCAAAAGATAATCGATGGCGGCAAGCGTGTATTGCTTGCCGATGATCTCCGGGAAGGTCTTGTGCAACAGATACATGGTGCTGCCGAACATGGCGACCTGACCCGATCCCGCCCAGGTCCCGAGCCCAACCGGAACACCAAAGGGCGTCTTGGCCAGATCGGCATCGAGCTTGGCTTTGGCCTGCTTCACCAGGGCGGCCAGGGTCTCGCGATAGGCCGCATCCATATAAGGAATGGCCACCACCGCCGCGCCGCCCATAAAGGCGAAATGCTCCTTGATCACCGGCAGCAGGCTTTGCAGTTTTGCCGTGTACAGAGGATCACCCTTGGTGGCGAGGATCATCTCCGCGGTGGCACCGACCGCCGCCGCATCAAGCCAATCGGGCATATCATCGCGGCCAGGGCGGCGCCCACGGTCACCGATATTTTGTTGATTGGCCCATAACACCTTGGCCGCCGCCAAAGCCTCAGCCGCCAGCGCCGGATCGGAGTCTTTCAACGCGCGCGAGGCCGCCGCCAGACCGCCCGCCACGGCATAATCATTGGCCGGAACATCGGTGGTGAAGGCCCAGCGGTCATCTGGCGTGCCCGAGCGGCCGTCCTTGATTTCGTAAGGCGCCAATGACGGATCGTAAAGCATCCGGTCGGTCTGCGAGCCGGCATCGCCGAGATGGGTGTATTGCTTTAGCGTCGGATCGATGATGCCGACAATGGCATGGCCGAAGGCCTTGTATTGGGCGAGCAATTGGAAGGTGCCGTGACGGATCTGCTGGAGGGCGTCCGACACACCATCGGGTTTGCGGATTTCGACAGTCCGCGCTTTTTCGTTGATGCTGGTTTCGTCCCAGTCGAGCCCGAAGAGTTCGCGCGCCCAGGTCAGATCGCGCACCACTTCGGCATTTTGCGGCGTCTGGATGTCGTAATCGCCCGCATCCTGCCAGCCGCCGATATTCAGGCCCGGAATGTGCTCCCCCGGCTTGAACGGCGAATCCAGATGGGGCCCCATCTTGTAGCCGTCGAAATGGGTGATGTTGGGCGGCGCCTGACGGGCGTCGTCCATATGCGAAAGCCCCGACCACACCCGATACTGCTCGCGGATTGTCATGTGATCCATCTGCTCGGGGATATAGGTGTCGAGCGAAGCCTGCCAGATGTGGTCATAGGCATCGGCGGCGATGCGGAACGGATTGGTCGTATGTCCCGCATAGGAGATCGCATAGATACCAGGTTCGCGCACGGACGAGAAATCGAAGCTGGCGTAAGTATAGCGAGTCCATTTGCCCCAAGGTTTGATCTTGGCAGAGAGCACCGGCTGCGCCACGCCATCATTGCCGATCTTGACCAGCACCGCCTCAGCGGGCGCCTTAGCGAGCGGATCGAGTTCGATCAGCGCCACCTTCTCGCGCCCGGGCGTATAACCCGCTTGGTTGAAGGAGACGACGGGCGATCGTGTCCAACCTGGAATCACATTGGGCTTCACATGCCAGACCACCGCGTTCTTGGTGACCCCGGCAGGGATCAAAGCCCGCACCACGAACCAGCCATTCTGCGCCCGGTTCCGCGCATCATAGAGGGCGAGCGGCGCGCTATCGGAGGTGATGGAGACACGAGTCCGTGCATCTTCCGGTGCCAGCGTGAGGGTCTTGCCTCCTTGCGCCAAGGGCAAAGGATCACCCGAGCCGTCTTTGGCCATGGGCCCGGCGGGCGCGCGCGGGAACAGCCCGGGCGCGCCGTTCATCACATAGGTTTTGCCGAAATAGCTGGTGGGCAGAAAATCGAGATTGAATCCTGCCTTGCCTTCCAGCGCTTTGGGCAAAGGCTTGTCGAGATTGACCGTGATGCGGAAGCCGCCCTCTTCGGCGGTCACTTCGGTCTTATAGGTCAGACCTTTGTCGGCATAGCCCGATTTCACCACAAGCTGATTGGGTGCTTTGCCCCGTGTCCGCGAGACGAAGACCGGAATCGGGTTCCACTGCTCCGGCGTCGGATTGAGGCGCACTTCACCATCGGTGGCAATGCGTTCGCCATGCAAGACGAGCTGAAGAGCAGCATTTTTTTCGTCGAAGAAGATCGGATGAAATGTGTTCTGGTGAACAAAGACACTGAGGCCTTGTTCCTCCAGCGTGTCGTTAGCACCGAGTGTTAATCCGGCGGCCATGCACGGCATCGTCAGACACAATGCGACGATGCCGCTTGCTATTGTTTTGTGCGGCATGCGTTCTCTCCCTGATAACGCTACCATATCCTCCTTCTATTCCGCTGCAACACACCGTTTCGTGAAATCACACGCAAGAGGCGAAGGTACGCTTGGACTTTGCCCTCTAGTATTTTACGTGGAAATTAAGTTGTTTGAAATTATTTACACAAAACATTCTGTAAAGACTTGCTTTGGTGGAGCAGAGATGGGAGCTTACCCCCATGGCACAATCGCTTACTGCAAACCGCTTGATCGACGGTGTCGTGCTGTATTGGCGCGGCGGTGACTGGGTGGAAACTCTCGCCGAAGCCGACGTCTTCGCCGAGCCCCAAACGGCCGACGCTGCGTTCGCCGCCGCCAAAGATTTCGTGGCGCGCAATGTGGTGGTCAATCCCTATCTGTTCGAGGTCAAGGACGGCCGCCCGGTGAGCGAGCGCGAGATCATCCGCGCCGCCGGCCCGAGCGTGCGCCAGGATGTCGGAAAGCAGGCCGATGTATAGATACGACGAGTTCGACGCGGCGTTCGTGCGGGAACGCACCGAGCAATTCCGCTTCCAGGTCGAACGGCGGCTGAAGGGCGAACTCAACGAAGATCAGTTCAAGCCGTTCCGGCTGATGAACGGACTTTATCTGCAGCTGCACGCCTACATGCTGCGCGTCGCGGTGCCGTATGGAACCTTGTCGGCGCCCCAGCTTCGCATGCTGGCGCATATCGCGCGCAAATATGATAAGGGCTACGGCCATTTCACCACCCGCCAGAACATCCAATACAACTGGCCGAAGCTGAAGGATGTGCCCGACATCCTCGCCGAGCTGGCGACGGTGGAAATGCATGCCATTCAAACCAGCGGCAACTGCATCCGCAACGTCACGTCCGACCATTTTGCCGGTGCCGCCGCCGAAGAAGTGGAAGACCCGCGCCCGGTCGCCGAATTGATCCGGCAATGGTCGAGCCTGCATCCCGAATTCAGCTTCCTGGGCCGCAAGTTCAAGATCGCGGTGACGGCCAGCCCGCACGACCGCACCGCGCTGCGCTATCACGATGCCGGGGTCGAGATCGTGCAGAACGGCGACGGCCGCATCGGTTATCGCATTTCCGTCGGCGGCGGCATGGGGCGCACGCCCTATCTCAGCTATGTGGTGGCCGAGTTTATCGAAAAGCCGGACCTGCTGGCGTATCTCGAAGCGATCTTGCGCGTTTTCAACGAAAGCGGCCGGCGCGACAACATCTATAAGGCCCGCATCAAAATCCTGGCGCATACCCTGGGCGCAACCGCGATGCGCGAACGTATCGAGCGCGAGTTTGGGGAGATCAAAGCGGCAGGTTCCCTTGATGTGCCGGAAACAGAACGCGCCCGCATCGAAGCCTATTTCGCCCCGCCTGCGTTCGAGGATTTGCCCGATATGGCGCTGCCACAGGGCGGCGCGCTCGGCGACTGGGTGACATCCAACACCCACCCCCATCGCGTCCGCGGTTATCGCATTGTCACGATTTCGCTGAAGCCGATCGGTGGCGTACCGGGCGATATCAGCCACGAACAGCTCGACGGCGTCGCGGAGTTGCTCGATGATTTTGCCTTGGACGAACTGCGCGCCAGCCACGAACAGAATCTGGTGCTGCCGCATGTGCGAATCGAAGACCTGCCAGCGATCTTCGAACGGTTGACGGTGCTGGGGCTGGCAACACCCAACGCGGGGCTGATCACCGACCTGATCTGCTGCCCGGGACTCGATTATTGCGATCTTGCCAATGCGCGCTCGATCACGATTGCGCAGGAGATTTCCAAGCGCTTTGCCGATCTGGCGCGCCAGCACGACATCGGCGACCTCAAGATCAAGATCAGCGGCTGCATCAATGCTTGCGGCCATCATCACGCCGGGCACATCGGCATTCTCGGCGTCGATAAGAAGGGCGTCGAATACTACCAGCTTTTGCTCGGCGGTTCGGCAGCGGAAGATGCCTCCATCGGCGAGATCCTCGGCCCCGGGTTCGGCGAACACGAAATCGTCGATGCCGTCGAGCGCGTGGTGGAAGCCTATCTGACATTGCGCCAGCCCGGCGAACGCTTCCTCGCCACCACAAGGCGCCTGGGACTGGAGCCGTTCCGGAGCGCCGCTTACGAGGAGCAACGCCATGGCGCTGATTAAGAACGGCGCCGTCGCCGACGATCCCTATACCGACGTGGCCGATGACGCAGTGCTGCCGGACGGACCGGTGATCGTATCGCTGCAACGCTTTCGTGTTGATCGCGACGGGCTGTTGGCGCGCAATACGCCGGTCGGTGTGCGGCTGGCACCGGACCAATCCCCCGAAGCGCTGGCGGGCGACCAGGGCCGCCTCGCGCTGGTGGTGCTGGAATTTGCCAAGTTTCGCGACGGGCGGCCGTTCTCCTGGGCGCGCCTGCTCCGCACCCGGCTGACGTTCGCTGGCGAAATCCGCGCCAGCGGCGATTTTCTCTACGACCAGATTGCCTTCCTAGTGCGCGTCGGTTTCGACGCCTTCGCGCTGCCGCCCGCGATCACGCCGAAGCTGTTCCAGCGCGCCCTTGGCGAGATGACCAACGTTTATCAACCGAGCGCCGACGGCAAGACGACGATCCGCCAATTGCGCGGATAACCTGCCCCTTGCGGGGTCGCGTCACGCCATTACGCCGAATTCAGACGCCGCCGAGACGGAACCCCAGATCGGGGTCGTTGAATCTTCCGACAACACCTCGGGAGAACCCCATGAAGTTCATCGCTGCCCTGCCAGTTCTGGCCGCTTTGGCCCTGACCGCGCCGGCTCTGGCCCAGCAAGAAGCCCCGCCACCGGATCGCGCCGCCATGATGGCCAAGCACCATTCCGAAATGTGCACCAATCACTATGCCCATGCCGTCGGCGAGATGGCGGAGATCGAAGTCCGTTTCGCCCTGACCCCGGCCCAGAAAGCGCCGTTCGAGCGCTGGAAAGAGATCAAACTCCGTCACGCCAAGGCGCAAAGTGCCAAATGCGCCGATTTCGCCCCGCTCGGCCGCGATGCCTCGATCATCGACCGCCGCGAGCGCCAAATTGCCCAGCTTCAGACGCGCCTCGACAATTTGAAGGCCGAAGAGCCTGCCCTTGTGGCGTTGGTCAAAGTGCTGACCCCGCAGCAGCAGGAGGTCCTGAAACGCGCCGCCCATGAAGCGATGGGCGACCGCATGATGATGATGCATCGCTTTGAAGACGGCCGCGGCGGCCCGATGGCGCCGCACCGCATGGAGATGCGCGATCAAGCGCCAGTGAAATAACGAATCCGCACGCGATCGATTGCGGGTCGCGCACGTGGATCCTGCTCGCTTCACCCCCCCGCGCAGCGAGCAGGCGGGGACCTGGGGGAATGGCACGACATCTTCCCCCCCGTACCCATCCCGGGCCCCCCCCCTTACCAAACATCACTTGACCCCTCCCCCCCTCTGTCCCATGTAACGGTTGATTTTATAGGGCCGTGCCGATGGATGCGCCGATCCGGTGCTTTTCCTGCGTCGAAGATGTCATTGCCGAGCTGAAGCCGATCGAGCCGGTTTATGTGCTGCAACCCGCCAAGTTCAGAGCCGCGGCCAAGCGCTTTCTCGACGGTTTTCCCGGCGATCCCATGTATGCGGTGAAAGCCAATCCGGCGCCGCTGGTGGTCGATCTCGTCTGGGAGTCGGGCATCCGTCATTTCGACACCGCGTCGCTCGGCGAAGTACGGATGATCAAGACGCGCTATCCGGGCGCGATCTGCCATTTCATGGCGCCGGTGCGCCTGACCGGCCACGCCAAAGCGGCATTCGAAGACTTCGGCGTGACCGATTACGTGGTCGATTCCGATTACGAACTCGACAAGCTGCTGAAAGAAATTTCCGATCCTGCGAAAATCCGCATCTTCGTGCGGCTGGCGGCGGCACTCGGCGGCGCGCTCTTGGAACTGTCGAGCAAGTTCGGCACCAATCCCGACGAAGGCGCCCGGCTCTTGAAGCGCGTCGTCATGGCCGGTGCCAAACCCGCCATCACCTTTCACGTCGGCAGCCAGTGCCTGTCGGCGTTCTCCTATGCCCAGGCGGTCGAGATCGCGCGCCGCACGCTCGACAAATCCGGCGTCAAGATCACCGCCCTCGACATCGGCGGCGGCTTTCCGGCGCCTTACATCAACAGCGAAATACCGCCCTATCTCTGGTATTTCGACACCATCCGCGAATCGATCGAAACCCTGGAAATCCCGGGCCTGCCGCTGCTTTGCGAGCCGGGGCGCGCGCTGGTGGCCGAAGGCCTGTCCCTGATCACCCAGGTGGTGTCGCGCAAACACGACCGGCTTTATCTCAACGACGGCACCTATGGCTCATTCGACGAGCTGACCCTGCCCGGCTTCGACGTCGATTATCCCAATCGGGTGTTTACCTTGGACGCGCGCGGCCATGTGCGAGGGCTGGCGGGAACTGCCAAACCGTTCCGCGTCTATGGGCCGACCTGCGACACCCTCGATGTGTTGCCGCGGCCGCAAATGTTACCGGAAGGCATCAGCCCGGGCGACTTCATCGTGTTCGACGCCATGGGCGCCTATACGGTGGCGGTGCGAACCACTTTCAACGGGTTCTATCCCGATACCTGGGTGCAACTGGGCGAATAGGGGATTTGCCCTAGGGGGCCATTCGCATTTCGCAAACAAAACCTTAACGCCTGATGCTATATTCTCACCCGGGTAAGGGGTGAGAGATGCTTGCGGCAAAAGACCGGCTAAGCCAGTTGCTGGCATTGGCGGCGGAGCGGCGGTGGTCGCCACTGGCGCGCGAGCTCGGTGATCTTGTCCTCTACTGGCCGGCTGACTGGCCCGACGCCATGCATCCGCCGGTGGTGGCGCTGTTCGAAACCACGTTGCGCGAAGCCGACGCCGAAACCCAACTCCTGATGGCCGACCGGATGGCGGGCAAAGCCGAAATCCCGCTGCGCCTGTTAAACGCGCTTTATCTCGCCGCCACCGCGCCGCAGCGCCGCGAAATCCTGATGCGCAACGAACTCGAAGGCGCCGAACCGGCACCGCTGTTCGCCGATGGGACCGCGATCCTTGCTGCCGCCCGCAACAAAAGCTGCGATTTCACCGGCGCGTTGGCGCGTCTCGCAGGTGTGCCGCGCCGGATGGCCGCCGCGATTTTGGCGGATACCAGCGGCGAAGCGCTGGCCGTGCTGTGCCGCGGCGTCAGCCTCGACCGCGCCACCTTCTCAGGCATCGCGCTGCTGCGCGGGGCGGAAGGAATTCCACTCGCGGTGTTCGACACCGTCGCCCCCAAAGCCGCCGCCCTCTTGGTCGCCGATTGGCGCAAAGCGATGGCCGACACCGCCCCCGAACACGTCGTGGCGGCGGAGTAGTTACCCTTCCGCTTGCACGTCGGCGCGTTCGCGGGTTTTGGCGAATTTGATTTTGGGGAATTTTTCCACCACGTAGCCGAGTTCCCATTGGCTTTTGGCCAGGAACACCGGGGCGCCGTCGCGGTCGGACGCCATGCCGCCGCGATTGCCGTCGAGGAATTTTTCCACATCGGCGGGCTCACCACTGATCCAGCGGGCGGTGTCGTAAGGGCTGGTTTCGAGATCGGCATCGAGGCTGTATTCGGCCTTGAGACGCGACTTCAAAACATCGAGCTGCAACGGGCCGACAACGCCGACGATCCATTGCGAACCGATGGCGGGCTTGAACACCTGGGTCACGCCTTCTTCGGCAAGGCTGGTGAGGGCGCGGGCCAGATGCTTCTGCCGCATCGGATCGAACAGCTTCACCCGGCGCAGGATTTCGGGGGCGAAGTTGGGAATGCCGGTGAAAACGATCTTGCCCGATTCCGACAGCGTATCGCCAACGCGCAAGACGCCGTGGTTGGGAATGCCGATGATGTCGCCGGGATAGGCCTCGTCCACCGTTTCGCGCTGCTGGGCGAAGAACAGGATCGGATTGTAGATGCCGATCTGCTTGCCGGTACCGCTTTGCGTCAGCTTCATGCCGCGCTTGAACTCGCCCGACGCCAGCCGCACGAAAGCGACGCGGTCGCGATGATTGGGGTCCATGTTGGCTTGAACCTTGAACACGAAACCGGACACTTCCTCATCGGCGGGTTTGACGATGCGATCTTTGGCGGTTTGCGCGCGCGGGCTGGGAGCATATCTGGCCAGATGCGCCAGCAGATCCTGCACCGCGAATTTCTTCAGCGCCGAGCCGAAAAAGATCGGCGTCAGGCGGCCGGCGCGGTATTCGGCTTCATCGAAACGGGCGAGCCCGGCGGTGACGAGATCGACCTCTTCCATCAGCTTGAGCTTTTCGTCGACGGAGAGATGGGCTTCCACCGCCGGTCCGCCCAGGCGGCTGCCGCCGAACACCGAGAATTCGTCCGCATAAAGATCATAGACGCCGCGAAAATTGAGGCCTTGACCGACCGGCCAGCTCATCGGCGCGACATCGAGCTGAAGCTGATCGGAAATCTCGTCCACCAGTTCGAAGGGATCGCGCGCTTCGCGGTCCATCTTGTTGATGAAGGTCATGATCGGGATGTCGCGCAAGCGGCAAACCTCGAACAGCTTGCGGGTCTGGCTTTCGATGCCCTTGGCGGCGTCGATCACCATCACGGCGCTGTCGGCCGCGGTGAGCGTGCGATAGGTGTCTTCGGAAAAGTCTTCGTGGCCGGGGGTGTCGAGCAAATTGAAGATCGCGCCTTCGTATTCGAAGGTCATGACGGCGCTGGTCACCGAGATGCCGCGCTCCTGCTCGATCTTCATCCAGTCGGAGCGCGCCCGCCGCGCCTCGCCGCGCGCCTTGACGCGGCCGGCTTCGTGAATGGCACCGCCGAGGAGCAGCAGATGTTCGGTCAACGTGGTCTTACCGGCGTCGGGGTGCGAAATGATCGCGAAGGTGCGGCGCCGCCGCGCTTGCGCCGCAAGCGGAGTCAAATTTGATTCTTCAGTGGCTAAGGTCATGGCGGGCGGGGAGTTAGCAGACCGAGCCAGAAATGTCATCCCCGGCGGGTTTTACACGATTTTCTCGTCGACGAAGGCGCGGCCCTCGCGGTCTTCAATTTCCACGATCCAAAGATCGGGATCGTATTTCCGCTGCCGCTCGAAATAGGCTGACGCCTTGGCCTCGTCGCAAACCTCCCCCAACGGACGGGCCCAAACGCGCGCCCCGTCGCCCGCCACCGACTGATTGAGCACCAAACAGGTGCCATCGAGACGCGAGATTTTCAGGAATACCGCACCGGCTTCCTCGGACCCCTTTTTGACGACAAAGCCTTGCGCCCCCGCCACCTCGGCGCGGCGGATCAAGGCGCGAACGAATATCCCGGCTTTGAGGCGAGGTGGCATGGGGGCGGTGTAGCAGAAAGGGCGAAGTGCGAATAGCGCCCTTCGAGACGCTCACTTCACGCCGCGCGGAACGGAACGATCTTGCCGTCTTCGGGTTGCACGCGTTCACCGTTTTCGCCGACGGCGGCGTAAGGCAGACGCACGCGCACCGTGGTGCCGATGCCGAGGGTAGATTCGATCACCGCCTCGCCGCCATGCATCGCCGTCAGGGCTTTCACCAGCGACAGGCCGAGGCCAGTGCCTTCCTTCTTCTTCACATGCTCGCCTTCGACCTGCTCAAACGGCTGGCCGAGACGGAGGAGGTCCTTTTCCGGAATGCCGACGCCGGTGTCGGTGACGGCGATCTCGATGCCTTTGGCGTCAAGCCCGGCGAAGATGGTCACCTCGCCGCCCTTGGGCGTGAACTTGACGCCGTTGGACAAGAGATTGACCAGGATCTGCTTGACCGCCCGCTTGTCGGCGAAGATGAACCCTGCAGGCGGCGACACCGCGGTCTTCAGTGCCACGCCGGAACGCTCGGCAGCGAGCTTGATGAAGCGCACCGAGGCTTCGGCGACGGCCGACAGATCGAACACTTCTTCCGAAAGCTCAAACTTGCCCGCCTCGATCTTCGACATGTCGAGGATGCCGTTGATGAGTTCGAGCAGATGGTTTCCCGATTCGTGGATCAGACCGGAATATTCGACGTAGCGCGGGGTGCCGAGACTGCCGAACATCTCCTGCATCATCACTTCCGAGAAACCGATGATGGCGTTCAAGGGCGTGCGCAGTTCATGGCTCATGTTGGCGAGGAAGCGCGATTTGGCACGATTGGCTTCTTCGGCAAGATCGCGCGCTTCGATGAGCTGGCGCTCATAGGCCTTGCGCTCGGAGATGTCGCGCGTCACCGCCACGATGTCCGACCCCAAACCGTCGGGATGAGGCGCCGGACGGCAGCGGATTTCGGCCCAGACATAGGACCCGCCCGCTTTCTTCATCCGCACCTCGGCTGAGGCTGGACGGCCGAAATAGGCGGCGTCCATAAACGCGACCTGCATCGCCTTCAGATCGTCGGCATGGCACAGCGCCGACGGCGCCAGACCGACGAGACTTTCGGGCGCCATACCCAGCAACGCCAATGCGGACGGACTGGCGTAAGCGATGCGGCCATCAGAGGAATGGCGCGTGATCAGGTCCATCGCGTTGTCGGCGAGGAAGCGGTACATCGCGGCGCCCGCAGCGGCGGCGGCATCGGCAGTACGCTGGCGGTCCTGCGCGGCGGCGGCGACCAGGCCGGCATGGACGATGGCGATCAGGATGCTGACGGCATAAATTTCCCACGCTGGCAAAGCGAGGCGCGAGCCCGGCAACAGCTGCAGCGCTCCGAGCACCACCACCACGGCGAGCGAAAGCGCGGCGGCCGCAGTGGCGCGGAGCACGGCGGGGCGCTCGCCCGCCAGTGCGGCTTCGGCCGGAACCAGCGCGAACCACACCAAGAGCGGGGAATGCACCCCGCCGGTGAGCGCGACGAGATAGCCGATCAGCGCGGCGAACAGCACCAGCGATACTTGCTCCAGTGCTTCAATTTTTACCTTGGTAAACGCCACCAGCGTCAGAATCAGCGGCGCGATCAATCCCGCCATGGCGATCAACTCAAGCGGACCGGGCCGCCCGATCAGGGCGATGTAACCACCGCTCAAAACCGCCCCGAGGACCGCTTTGAGCGCCTGCACCGCCATGAACTGACGGCGCGGAGCGGTGCCGCGGGAAAGCCCATTTTGTCTGTGAATATCCATCACCCCTAGCCACCGGACGATTCGCACGCCGGGGATCGTCGCCCACTTCTGTTTAACAAGATCTGAACGCCACGCCGATTCGTTGGTAAATTCACAAGGTTTGTGAATCCATTTGTTTACCCTTCATTAACGATGGTGGCGCGATTCGGGGCATTTCCGCCAACCTCGACCAACCGCGAAAGGAATCTGCAAGGGCGCGGGCGTGAATATTCGCCGCTAGAAGATTGCAAGCCAGATTGTTGCCCATGAACGCCGCACTCCAGCGGACCGGCCGGAGAACTCCGGTCAGCCTCGACGATGTCGTTGCACCCTCCGTGATGGAAGCGCTGCATGTTTTGCGCGTGGCTATTACGGTGTTCGATGCCGACGAACGGCTGATCTTCGCCAATCAGCATTTCGGCTACATGTTCCGCTCGCTGCCCTCCAGCGACGAACTGGTCGGGCGCCGCTACGAAGACATCATCCGCCTGGAGGTCGCCGGTGGCGAAATCGCCAACGGTCCGGGGCGCCAGGATATTGACGATCTCATCGCTATGCGGCGCACCAGCCTGTTTCATGGCGACTATGCTCCGCGCGATCTGCCGCTGGCCGACGGACGCATCATCGAAGTCAAAACGCGCAAGACCCCAAGCGGCGGCTGGATCATCCTGTGGACCGACGCCACCCAAGCGCGCCACAATTTCGAACGGCTGAACGCCGCGATTGCACTGTCGGCCGATGCCTTCGCATTTTACGACCGCTACGACCGGCTGACGCTATGCAATGATGAATACGCCGCGCTGAACGGCGACATCACGCCAAGCGCGCTCAAAGGCTCCGGTTTCAATGAGGTAGTGGAACGCATCGCGGCGCACGCGATCGCGGAAAACGAACGCGCCGCCTGGATCGAAAAGCGCCACGAACTGCATCGTGTACCGGCCGGGGCCATGACCATCGAGACCGTCAACGGCATCGCCTATCTGATGCGCGACCGCGCAGCGAGCGACGGCGGACGTATCGTCGTGTTCACCGACGTCACCGAACATCATCGCGCCGAAAAGGTGCTCAATGAGCAGACCCGGGCGCTCGCCGACACCAAGAAGGCGCTGGCGGCCTCCAAGGCGCAATCGGATGTGCAGGCGAATTATCTCGCCGATCTGACGACCAAGCTCGACCAGACCGCAGCATCCGCCGACACCACCAAGAAGACGCTGCTGAGGACCATGAGCCACGAGCTCAAAACGCCGCTCAACGCCATTATCGGATTTTCCGATCTGCTTGGCACCCTGGCCGACAGCGCTGGCCCCGATCAGATCCGCGAATATGCCGGGCTGATTCACATGGGCGGCAACAACCTTTTGCGCATGCTCAACCAGATCCTCGACCTTACCAAAATCTCGGCCGGGCGTTACGAGCTCAACCGCCAGCCGCTCGATGCCGGTCTGGCGCTGTGGCACCTGAAGGATCGTTTCGACGGCGCGGCGCTGGACAAAAACGTCGAGATCATCATCGAGAACGGCGGCCCCGGCCTGATGGTCGATGCCGACGAGACCGCCTACAATGCCATGCTCGGCAATCTGGTCGAGAACGCGGTGAACTTCACGCAGCCGGGCGGCACGGTACGCCTCAATGCGGCAAGCGCCGGCGATGCGGTGCTCCTCACGGTCACCGACAACGGACCGGGCGTTCCCGAAGAAGACCTCGCCCGCATCCTCGAGCCGTTCGAACAGGGCGGACGCGGCACGGCCGATCATCCGGCGGGTGCCGGCCTCGGCCTGACGCTGGTCAAAGCCTATTGCGAGCTGCACAACGGTACGCTGACATTGAAAAGCGGGACCTGCAAAGGCTTCACGGCGACCATCGCGTTGCCGGTAGGGAAATAAGCAACAAGCAAACAGCGAATAGCGAGTAGGGGGCGCACGGGATCACGCGCGCAGCAAAGACCCTATTCGCTATTCGCTATTCGCTATTCGCCCCCCTTCCCTTTTGTCTCAAATTCGAATCAACGCCGTCTAAAGATGTCGGCGTATTTGAGACTTTCTTGAATCGAGACAGAGCGATTTCAGCAAACCCTTGTTTTCATTACTTGGCGGAAGCGGCGAAATTAACCGAAACGCATCAAAGTTTACGAAATCGCTTATGCCGTTGGCAAAATCCCATCACCATACTCACGCCTGCGTTTGGCGATGGTGTTGGTTCTGATGATCCTGCGCGCTGCATTTTGGATGACCGTGGTAGCGGTTTTTATCCCGCACGAGCCGGATGTCGGATACGGCCGTCCCGACGCCCCAAGCGTGGCACCCCCTAAGGCGGTCGCGTTCATCGCACAGTTGCTCAAGGTCCCCCCCTGTGCCGAGCATGTGCAGTGCGTCGCCGATTTGCCGTTCGCGCCCGACTTCCGCCAAGCGGTTCGCGAACGTCTGGAGCGTGCCAAGGTGGAGCTGAAAGCGAGTTCCCCCCCAAATCTCTCGCGCATGCATCCGCCGTACTAGCCCAATGCCCCGCTCTTTCTTCCCCCCGGAGAAAGAGCGGGGGTTGGTTCTTGAATCAATCCTCCTTCGACCATGACCGCATCCGCGCCGCGGACGGCGCCATCATGCCGTAATGGCTGGCGAGGCGATCGAGCGCGAGGCTGAGCACGACGCGGGCGCTGCTGCGTGGCCAAGCGTGGTTCTTCTCGCACTCTTCCAGCGTCATCAGATAACAACAGACGTCGAACAGCACCTCGGCAAGCCCAGGCCCCGCCGCGCAGAGCGCGCGGTTGAAGCGCTGGCGCGCCGCCAGCACGGTCTCGGCCAAATCGGGCCGGAACGAACGGCCGCCCACCGGCGCCGCATAATCGACCCCCATACGCGGGGTGAGCTGGCCGATGGTGTAATCGCGGCGCAACCTGTCACCCGCCTCAAATTGGACCACACCGATCATCTGGCGCCGCCGCAGCAGCGCCAGCGGCGACTCTGCCGCGTTTACCACCACATAGTGCTCGCGTCCCGCTTCGTCCTTGATGAGACGGGTTTCGAGCTCCAGATGCTGCGCGCCTTGCGGATCACCGCCGATCAGCCAGCGGTCGCCGGCCGCGGTGACGGCGACACCGTCGGGCGTTTCTTCCACCAGCCCTTCGGCCAGAAGTGCTTCGACGACGTCGCACGCCACGGTCGTCTTGGGGCCGCGCCGCCCCGACAACAGAAACGCCCCACCGGCGCGGCGCAAGCGGGCGCCGTGCTTGAGCCGGGCAACCAGCCGCCGCATCGCATCGCTGAAAGGGGACTCAGTCATAGACGCCTCCCGCCCGGCGCAACGTCGCTTCCATCCAAGCGGCGCAGCGGTCGATCTCGGGCTGTTCGCGCGCCTCTTCGATGCGCCGGATCGCATGGGCCGCCGTCGAGCGGTCACGGCCGAAGGCGAGCGCAATGTCGCCAAGGCTCATGTCGTACACCAGACGGCAAAGATACATCGCCATCTGGCGCGCGAAGGCGGAGCGGGCGTCACCGCGCCCCCCGGCACACAAGGCGGTGAGGTGGACCCCGGTCACCTCGGCCACCGCGATCTGAACCAGCAAAGCCCGCTGGCAGGCCACCGAAACCTCCGGCATCTGAACCGCCGGTACCCACTTGCCTATTGCCATTGCCCCTGAGACCCCACTGAAGGTTTCCAAGCGCGAAGCAGTCCGCGCAAGGAACATTATCCTACATATTTGGCAGAGGGGGATAGATAAACAACTTAAAATGGTAACCGAAGGCGAAAATTGAAGCCATTACCTAGCGTTAGGTGACGAGAAATATTATTCCAAAGTGTGGGATAGACAGAAAAACAGCCTGAACAGCCACACCCCAAACACATTCTAAAAGTTGTATGACTGAGGTCTTATAATTTGGTGCCGCAACTAGGTTGCAGAGGCAAAATGACGGCCCGGCAGGCCTGCGCTCAAGAGAGCAAGACCGCCCGCGGCGAGGCGACGGCCAATTCAGCAGGGAGCTATTTCAGCGTGTTCGGACGCGGCCCGACCAGCATTGAAAACACCGAGCGCGCTGCTCGCATCTTGCCGGGTGCCGAAGGCAAGCGGCTCACCTATCAACAGGTAAGCTGATCGACTAAAGACCGCCGCACCTTCCTGTAGGGAATAGACGACCTACGAAAGTTGCTAGCGCTTCATGGTTTTTTGACGCGGGTAAGCCGCAGGTTTCTGGGTTTAATCAGATATGCAGAATTCAGCACTAAAAATTGCCCGATTTGACACCTACATCGGGTTGTAACAATCTCCCTTCAGGGAAAATCGTTAATCTCTGGAGGGGCTGGCAGAGATGGACGTGTTTATGGACATGGAAGAAATCAAGGATGTCATCGGGGCGGTGTTATCACGTCGCTTCCCGAAGCTCCATGTCTTGTCCATCAATCTTCGCAAAGCGGATTGCGATGACGGCAGGGACATGATCGATGTCTCTGTCGTTATTGAAGTAAAGCAGAAGCATGATTTTGATCCTTCCAAAATTCCTCTCTGCATGAGCGACATTATTGATGAGCTCTCAGAAAAAGATGCGCCTTTCCCTGTTCTGTCGTTCATAGCGAAATCAGAATTGGGGAAGAAAAAACCTGAAGCCGCTTGACTTAATCGGAACAGCTGAGCGTCTGGTAGACGCATCGCACGCAAAGCCATCTCAGGCTGACTTAAGGCGCGCGATAAGTACGGCCTATTATGCCATGTTTCATTGCATGGCGGCGTGCTGCGCAGATTCTGTTGTTGGTGGCCCGGGCTCCAAACGCAGCATCCCTGCGTGGCGACAAGTCTACAGGGCTTTGCAGCATGGGTATGCCTGCGATAAATGCAAAAATAGTGAGACAATAAAGAAGTTTCCGACCCCTATTCGATCATTTGCCGTGCATTTTGTTACGATGCAAACAAAACGCCACGAGGCGGATTACGATCCGCATGCCAAAAAACTCTATAAGTCCTCGGTGAAGAATGACATCGCCGCGACCAAGTCGGCCATTGAAATATTCGCGACGGCCAAACCGAAAGACAGGCGTGCATTCTCCGCTCTGGTTCTCTTGAAAGACCGCCCGTCCGGCTAACGACACGACGGCTGACTACCGTTCGTCCATTCCCTAATACACTTTTTTTTGCCCTTGCGCGGCTTGGCCGACTCGTCGTGCGGTTGCGGCAGCGTCGAGAGCATGCGCTTAGACAGCCGCGCGCGCTCTGAATCCGTGGCGAAGTTAGTGTGCCTTCACCGCACCCAGGATGTCGTCCGGCGCGACAAGGATTGCCAAAGGCCACCACGGCCGGTGCCAATCCGGCCGTCAGGCGATTTTCACGGCCGCAGCTGCCGCTGGGATGCTTCTATCTGTAACTATTGCGCGGCGCTGCCGCCTGCTAGTCTCTGGCCATGAACCTGCGCCGCATCATCGCTCTGTCGATCGCCCTTATCGCCGCCGTCAGCCTCGCCGGCTGCGGCATTCTCTTGCCGTCGCAACGCGACCGCGCCGCCAAAAACACGCCCGGCTTCAAGTCCGGCTATTCCGACGGCTGCGCCTCGGCGACCGTGCAGGACACCAACTATCGCGCCGATCAAGTGCGCGATGAGAACCTCTACAAGACCGACAAGCATTACCGCTCCGGCTGGGCCAGCGGCTTCTACAACTGCCGCACCAATCTGGCTCATCCGGTGAGCACACCCAACAGCGGTCCCATTCCGGACAACCAGCCGGGTGCCCATCCGTATTAGAAGGATCGCGAGGAAGACACGATGATCCGCAACACCATCGTCTTCCTGCTGCTGCTGTTCGGCGTATTCTTCACCGGGCTTTACCTCGCCTACGACGAAATCGATCCCTGCCACGCCTTGGCGGTGGAGAAAGCGCGCCACGCGCCGGTGCCGACAGCGGTCGCCGAAGTGTGGTCCACAATCGCCACGGCGCGCATGAACCGCCTTGCCTGCACCAAGTCGCTCATCGTGTCCTGGCGGGACCGCATCGCCGATTAACGCCAGCGCGTTTGTGACAGCGCCTTTGTAACTATGCGTTAAACACTGTGAAGTTTCCACAATATGGCGCTGGCCTGTGGATAAATTGTGGACTGTTTGTATGTTGCGTGTATTATCAGTCGCCTGTCACGAAACGCTGATGGGGCAGACCATGATCGGATTGTATGTTACGGGCAGTCATGCCTTCGCCGACGGAACGGTCCCGTATTTGCCGCGGCCCCGCTTCTGGCGCCGCCTGATGGACTGGTTCCTCGGTCGCTGATTGCCGCGCCCGTCATTGCGGCCCGGCGTTTTCGAACACGGCCAAGTGAATGTCGCGCTTGGGGGCAAAATTGTCCTTCGAAAACTCGAAGGTGGTGGCGCCGGTCTTCTTCAACTCGCCGTCCCAGCACAGGCTGAGGATGTTGTCGGGTTTCAGCTTATCAAGGGTGAGGTGGAACTTGCCAATCGGTCCTTGCCAATTGCCGGCCGTGGCAAGGATGTAGCTGGTCTCAAAAGTGTTCATCAGCCGCGTGCCTTCGGACGGATTCTGGTTGGCGCCGGTGCGGGCCGCGAGGCTCGCCCAGGTGCGCGCGTCGATGCAGTAATTGAGATCGCCAAACAGGTCCTTGTCGGCGTGTTTGTGATACGCGGTGGTGAAGAACGACTGGCCGGTTACCGGCTGATAGGCGTGCTCGATCACCACCGTCTTTTTGGCCGGGAATTTCTGAGTCCAATAGAACTTCGTCTTCACGATCCATTGCGGATAGAATTCGTCGGCGCCGTCGCCTTGGGCGAGCCCGGCCGCGATCAACGCTTTCTTCTTCTCTTTGGGAAGTTTGCCGAGTTTCTCATAGCCGCCGTCGGTCACCGGATTGATCACCGCACCGGCCGCAACAAGCTGCGCCGTAACGTCTTTGCCCTTGGAAAAGGCGCGCTGCTCGACGGTCACCGCAACCGGCTTGCCGTCGATCACCGCCTTGAAGCCGATGAAGTTCTTGGAATCGCCGGTCACCGTGCCGATGGCGCTTTCGGCAAAATCCCAGGTCGCGATGTCGGGCAGCGGGAAGGCGACGATGGTCTCAACATCCTTCGCTGTCGGATTCTCGAAGGCAAAGCGGATGCGCACCGCATTGGGGCTGACGTAAAGGTCTTCGGCCGCCATACGCACCGGCGTCGATTTGGTGAAGACGATGCTGCCCGCACTCAGCATAGCCGAGCTGTCGTCAGCCTCAGCCAGTGTACCGATCACCACCGCAGCGGCCAGCGCCACGATCACGTACCGCATGAAAAAAAAGCCTCCCCAGCCATGAGGAGAGTTTAGTCCTGCAAGCTGGGCGGGAAAAAGGCGAACGTCCGGACCGGCGAACGACACCGGCCCGGATCCGCCGTGCGATTAAGCGGCGGCAACCGCTTCCGAGTCAGGCCCGGATTCCGCCGTCCCCGCGGCGGCGTCGGCCAGATGCTGATCGACTTCGACAATCGAGCGCTTCAGTTCGCTGATCGCAACATCGATCTCGACCTTCTGCTTCTCGAAAAGGGTGATGCGCTCTGCAAACTTCTTGCGCGCATGCTCAAGTTGATGGGTGTTGTTCTCCGGGTTGTACATCTCAAGGTAATCCCGGATCTCGGCCAGCGAAAATCCCAGTCGCCGGCCACGAAGAATGAGTATGATCCGCGCCCGGTCCTTTACCGAATAGATGCGAGTCTGACCGCGCCGTTCGGGCCCGATCAGGGCTTCATCCTCGTAGAAGCGCAACGTCCGCGCGGTGACCGAAAACTCCTTGGTGAGCTGTCGTATCGTAAAGGTTCTGTTCATTTTGGTTCCCATCGCTCCATTTTGGTAGGCCCAGATGCGTTCGTCCCCCTCACGGCTCGCTGATTTCATCGTGCTGACTTCTCATCCGTTGGGGAACTCTACGTATCCCGCTCCAGTAGCGTCAAGACTATTCCATACTGTTTAGGTGTATTTTTATTCGTGGAAAAATAAGGCATTTCTAAATATATTATGCGCGTTGCAGTAGGATATTAAGTCCAGTTTAGAACCAATCTATTAAGTATTTCGGGCACTTACGGCGCCTTAAATGCCCCCTAATCTCATTATGGTGGCTGCGGCCCGCGCGGGCAGTGGCGCCGCTGACCGCCACGCGTTTTTTTGTCCGGTGGCGCGGAATTGTGACCGGCGCGAGGGATCGCGTTGAAATCGCCAATCCCCCGAAGCCTCTGCCGTGTTCTTCAAATCCTGCCCGGCGACGCCGATGACACGAAACGCACGGCATCTGAAGCGGCCTGTGATCGGCGTTCCCCAGCCCCAATGGGACGAACGGCCGCTGCCGGTTGAGGGCCTCAGATCGGGTCAAGCCCCGGACAAAAGGGGTATACTTGCGGCTCTTTTGGGGAAGATTGCCAAGTGGTGAACGCCGGACGGCATGGTGTTGGTGGATGCGATCCCGCATTCCGCAACGGGAAAGGTCCAGAAACTGGGCCTGCGCCAGCAGTGTGCCCGCTGTCATCTTTTAGATTGCCGTTAGCTGGACGGAGGCTGACATGAGTCATCAGCCGCTGTTGGCCAAGATCTCGTTCGGCACCTTCGTCGCCGGCGCGCTGGTGGCGCTCACCGCCTGCACCGGAATGCGGCTTGGTATGTGGACCGTCGATACCGGCCTCAAGGTGCTGGTTCCGGGCCTCGCCATCGGCCTTACCGGACTGATCTTTGGGGCGGCGTGGGTCTGGCGCGCACTCGCCATGAACAACTCCATGAGCTGGCGGTTCGGTACCATCGGTCTGATCGGATCGGCGATTCTGATCGGCATTCCCGCCAACTACATCTGGCATGTTTATACTCTGCCGCCGATCCACGATGTCTCCACCGACATCGGCGACGCGCCGCAGTTCGTCGCCCTCCTCGCCGCGCGCGACGGGGCGCCCAATCCGCCGAGCTATGACGGGCGGGTGGTCGTCACCTATGGCGGCGAAAAGCTGACGACGGCGCTGGCGCAGAAGAACACCTGGCAGGACATCAAGCCGCTGGAGCGGCTGGCCGGAACCACTCCGCAGCACGAATTCGTCGGCAAATATTTCTGGCGGGCGCTGAATGTGGTCAACGGGCTGGGCTGGAAAGTGGTGGCCTTCGACCTCAAGAGCGGGCGCATCGAAGCGACGTCGACAACGCTGTGGTTCGGCGCCGTGTCGGATATCGTCATCCGCGTTAAACCAGCCGGCAAGATCGGCGTGCGCATCGACATCCGCGCCAAGAGCCGCACCGGCATTTCCGATGCCGGCCGCAATGCCGGACTGGTGCGCGATTTCCTGGCCCGCGAAGACGGGCACTAGGCCTGCTCGGCAACTACTCCATGCGGCAGAGCGGTAGATCACCCCGGACCGCCACAGTGCGGAAGCCCCGGTACTGCTTGTGCAGGATCATCACCACCGCAAACACGCTCCAGATCAAGCTGACGCCGAAGCCGCCCAACTGGGCGTAAAGCTTGATCTGGTCCATCGGGGCAAACTGCGTCGCCGCGCCGACCAAGCCGAGCACAAAGCCAAGCACAAAGCTGATGGCAAAGCTGCCGACAACGAAGCGCCAGATGAAGCACCACCAGATGCGTAGGATTTCGCCGGTCGTGAATTCTTCACGCATGATTCCCCCCGCCCCTTTCAACCCCGCCGTGAGTTTACGCAGTGGCTTTGCACTTCGGCAAGGCGGGGATTAAGCATCGGGTCACTATTTTCCAACGCCGACACAAGAACGCGCCTAAAGTGAACGGATGGAGGAGACCCATCCCTCACACGGGCCAAGCTTGCGGCCGTGGGCGCTGTGCGTTGCGGTGATGATCGGACCGTCGCTGCTGGTATGGACGGTGCGGCTCAGCGCCCTGTTTGCCGCTTGCGCACCTGGACCAGGTCTCTGCCACAACGTGCCGCTGGGGGCCGGCTTACGCGATTCACTTAATCTTGCCTGGGTTGTGTCGACCAGCTCGCTGCTCTTGGTCGGGCTGTCGCTGGCCGCGACGTTGTTTGCCTTCCGCGCCTGCCGCCCACTCACCGGCACGCTGTCGTTGCTGGCGCTGCCGATCCTGACGCCGATGCTGCCGATCCTGGCGGTGCTATCGGCGCGCTATAACGGCTGCGCGGTCTCGCCCGACGGCATCGGCAGTTGCGAATTGTGGGGCGCCGCGATGGGCATGGCCTTCCACAACGCCGCCATCGCCCGCGACACGGTTTTCGGCATCGTGCCCTATACCTTCGCCCTCACCGTGATGCTGGGCGTGCTCGGCTTCTTCTTCGCGCGGCCGAAAGCGCCGCCCCAGTCGCATCCGATGGCCAAGATGCGCCACAGCCTCGGCGAAGACGACCGGCTCGAATAGCTTTCAGGTTCAGTACGGCCTTGAATCGATTGCATGCACCAGGCCGCGGATGGTCCGGTACAGGAACCAAATCGCCAGAATGCCAAGCAAGAGAAAACCGATGCCGACGATGCAAAGGATGGCGGCGGCGATCCCGCACACCAACGCAATCCAGAACGTCGAGATGACATTCTCGAAATGCGATTCCCACACCGTGCCGCGAGCCTCATCGCGCTGGACATACGCCAGGATCACACCGGCGACGGTCGCCAAGTGAAAGGTCGGCCAACCCACCAGAAACAGAACATACGTCACAATCGCCATGGTGCGGCTGGAACCGGTATCGGCGGTTTGTAGTGTGTCGTTCACGGGGCATCCCTCCTGACGCTCGTGTAACACATGGGGGTGACCCTGCGTTTTTTCAACTCCGTTGCAACAAGGGGAAACATCACGCGACGAACCCTTCGAAATTGTCATGCAAAGTGAGGGACTTCGACCTTGTTCTGTCGTGCTTGAGGCCCATATCTGGAGTGGGGGAACCACGTAGGATGGACCCATGCCGAACTATGATATCCGCTATCTCGACGAAGACGGTAGCGTGAAAGCCAAGATCGCTTACGAATGCGCCAATGACATTCAGGCAAAAGTTCTGGCCCACGCGATGAAGACCGCCGGTGCCAAACGCATCGAAGTGTGGGACGGCCCGACGCTGGTGTACGAGCGCCCGGAACGCTACGCGCGCGCCAGCTAATTTATTTCGGCACTAGCGTCACGCGCGCTTTGTTACCAGCGCCGCCAGCTTGGGACTTATCGATCCGTTGAGCGCGCGGAAACAGGCTTGCGGATCGACACTGCCGAGATCGATGCCCTGGAACAGGCGCTTGTCGGCGGTAACCGACAGGATGCAGGCCCGCCCCGGCCGTCCCGCGCCGCCATCGATGTAGTTGGCCCAGCCGTTGAACGAAATGGCGCGGAGGACATCGGCCGCGTCGCCTGCGAACAGCGAGTGCAGCACGGCCAGTGCCGTCTGGAACACGGCCTCGCCGTAAAGCCGTTCGCGCTCGCTTTCGGACAGCGCACTGACAGCGAAGGCGCCGCGCGATGGCACATATTTTACGGCCTTGACCAGCGGCACCACATCCATGCTCGGCAGGTCGTAGTCGATCTGCAGCGCCCCACCGGCATAATTCATGGTCCAGAAACGCGGGAAGCCGGACGGACGATCGAGCGCCAAGAGACCCAGGTCGCAATGGCCGATCACCGCGTCGGGATCGCCTTTGCTATAGCCTTGCACCAGAGCATCCAGCCGGGCATTGGCGCGCGCTTGCCGGTCGAGGTAGGCGGCCTGACGCTGCTGCCATTCGCTCAACGCCTCGCGATGGATCGCCAGCGTCTTGTCGTATTCGCTCTCACGCCAGCGCTTGAGATAGAGCCAGCCGTCATGGGCAGCTTTGAATTTCGTTGTGGCGGCTTCGCGGCGGCGGCGTAGCGCGCCCGGGCTGAGAACCGTCGCCAGCGTCAGCGACGCGCGAGGGAAATTCTCCGGCTGCGGTTCGGTCTCGGTCAGCGGCGGCTTCGGCTCGGCCGGCGCCGATTCTCCGTAGGCGGAGGTATCGTAGAGCGCCGCCCAATCCGACCCCGGTTCGGCAGGCAGCGCATGGATCAGGATCCCAGTCAGCGCCGAAGCGGCGCGTTCGGCATCGGCCGTGCGTTCATCAGCTTCGAACTTGCCGAGGATATCGGCGCCATCGCCGATCAGCGCTTGACGGCGTTTGAAGACATTGTCCCAACGCGCCCGGAGCGCCTCCGCCCGCTGCTGTGCCAGCAACTCCGTCGGCGCAAACACTCGTTCCAAACGGCCTAAGCCGTCATGCCGCACATCGATCGTCACCACGTGATAGTCCCCCGACCATTTTATCGCGATAGGAGACCACAAAACGGCGTTGCGCACAAATATCATCCGTGCCCGTTTCTTGAGCACGGCAACGCAACGCGAAGCGCTTAGCTGCACCAATTCGCAGCGGTGGCGTCACGCCGCGCAAAAAGCGAGAGAAATTTTGGTAAACACCACGCGCGATGCGGGAACCTTACCGTTATTGCGGCAGGGCACCCCACGCCACGAAACCGCCGTCGAGGCTCACCACATTGCCATAGCCGTGCGCGAGCAAGAACGTAACCGCCTGCGCACTGCGCTGGCCGGAGCGGCAATAAACGACAAGCCGGGTGTCCTTCGGCAGGTTACGGTAGGCCGCCGCGATTGTCTCGAGCGGTATCAGGATCGCGCCGTCGATATGACCGGCGGCGAATTCCTCTGGCCGGCGGACATCCACCAGCACGAGTTTGGTCTGCGCAACCAGCATCGCCCTGAGCGCGGCCGGCGCAATCACCGGCGCCACCTGCACCACGGATTGAGATGTCGCAGAACCATCGGTTCCCGGCGTCGAACCAGCCAGGAACACCGCCAAAACGGCGCCAAAGTTGAAGGTCATCCCCGCTCCCCATTGCGCTTCTTATTATGCCACGTGAGAGTGCGTATAAGACTCCTTGTGGTCAATAGGGCGTCGGGTCGCTACGAATGCTTACGTGTGTAATTGCACGCTCTGGTTGGTTGTTTGTTGGACCAACAATTGTTTTTGCCACCGCGCCTTGAGCCGGGCGCGCGGCACCGTATACCGCGTCTCGAGAAATTCGTACGCCGCGATACGATCGGTGCGGAAATGGCGGAACCCTTGCCGCAATTCGCACCAAGCAACGATCAGGCGGACGCGTTCCCAATAGCTGACGGCGATCGGCCAGACGATGCGCAATGTCTCCACCCCTTTTTCGTCGCGATAGGTGAGACGAATTTTGCCTTGGGTGCGGATGGCCGTGCGCACCCGCGCCATGTCGATCACGTCGGCCGGCGCATCGGGCAACATCGGCGACGCGGATCCCGACGGCTCCAACAGCACGGGCCGCAAATGTTCGGGAATCACCGCGCCGATTTTGGCGACGAGATCGGACGCCGCCCGCTGCAACGCCGCATCGCCGCGGCCCATCACCCATTGGGCTCCTAACATCACCGCTTCGATTTCGTCGGCCGTCAGCATCAAGGGCGGCATGTCGAAACCGCCGTCGAGCACATAGCCGATGCCCGCTTCGCCGCGGATCGGCACGCGGTCGGCCATCAGTTGGGCAATGTCGCGATAGATCGTGCGCACCGAGGTTTCGAGTTCCTCGGCGATTTCATTCGCGGTCACCGGCCGGCGCCGGCGGCGGAGCACCTGGATGATCCGGAACAGACGATCGGCCCGCCGCATCAGAAATTTCCTCCTCACTGACAGCCTACTGCCACGCTGCTGACAGCATGTTGTCAGGAGGGGCTGGTTATGACAAGGCCATTGCTAATGGAGAGATCGATGATA
Organism: Alphaproteobacteria bacterium UBA1301; assembly: GCA_002307725.1. GTDB lineage: Bacteria > Pseudomonadota > Alphaproteobacteria > Micropepsales > Micropepsaceae > Rhizomicrobium. The sequence goes on from DBUB01000018.1 coordinate 272,798, forward strand.
ACGCTCTACGGTTCGTTTCCTGCTTTCGGACTGCCCCACGCCAGCCCCTTCGTGCTGAAAACCGAAGTCCAGCTCAAGATGGCCGAAATCCCCTATTGCCTCGCGCGCGGGTTTCCTGCCGACGGTCCGAAAAAGAAAATCCCTTATATCGTGGAGGCCAACCAAATGATCGGCGATTCCACCTTCATCCGCGACCATATCGAAAAGGCTTACGGCGTCGATCTCGATCGCGGCCTGACGCCGGACATGCGGGCACACAGTTGGGCAATCGAGCGCATGCTGGAAGATCATCTTTATTGGGCCATCGTGTACGAGCGCTGGATGATCGACGAGAATTTTGCCGCTGGTCCGGCGCATTTCTTCGACACGCTGCCCTCCGGCGTGCGCGAGGCGGCGCGCGACACCGCACGCCGCACCGTGGCGGACAACCTTCGCGGTCACGGCCTCGGCCGTCACAGCCGCGAGGAAATCGCCGATCTCGGTTGCCGCAGCTTGGCGGCGCTGGCGACACTGCTCGGCAACAAAGCTTATCTGATGGGACCGGCGCCGTCGGCGGTAGATGCCACGGCCTTCGCCATGATCGCCGCGGCGACCGCCCCGGTGTTCGTCTCGAGCTTGCGCACCTTCGCGGAAGAAAGGCCCAACCTGATCCGCTACCGCGACCGGCTGATGCGTGACTACTACCCGGCGTTCGCGGCCCGGCGGGCGGCATAAAAATGGCGGCCCTGCGCATGGCGCGGAGCCGCCTGAAGCCGGTGCAGAGGGCCTTATTCCTCGTTGCCGGAATTTTCATCATCGGAATGCGTTGCAGCGCGCCCCGGCGCGGCTTGCGCCTTACGCAACTCCCTTGCGGCCTGTTTCATGGCATCGGCAACAATGCGGTCGATGTGCATATTGGCCACTGCCTGATGGGCTTGCGCCTCGCTGACCTTGGCTTGACGCAACGACTGTTCGGCTTGCCGCATCGCGCGCGCGATGGTCTCGTCGATATGCGCGTCGGCGATGGTGCGACGGGCTTCGGCGATGGCGCGCGCGGCATCGGCGCTGGCGGCGCGGCGGATGGCGGCCTTCTCGGGCTCGGTCAACGCACGAACCGGCGGCGCGGGCGGCTCTGGCACGGCTTGCGGTGCTGGGGGAACAGGTGGCTCGGGCGGCGCCGGTACATCGGCGTCGGAAATGTGCATGACGACGTGGCCGGGGGTTCCCGCATCCGCCACGGCGCGGATCATCATGTGCTTCGGCGTCTTGAACGCACCCGTCTTATCGGCGTTGTGGAAGACGACCTCGTCGGCTTCGGCCGTCACCGATTCCGGCTTCGGCGCCGGGGCTTCGGCCAGCGACGGACGCACCAAAGCCAAACCGGCCGTCAGGGCCAGACACGAAATGCCGATCTTCCACACATCCATTTTGGTCACTCCGGAACGAGATTGGGCAGGATCGAGAATGGACTTCACGCGGGCATCGAGCATGCGATGCTCGGCCATCGCCAAAGTCAGCGCGCGCGAGGTGCCGGAAAACTCGCGCGCCAAACCGACCAAATGTTCGGCATAGCGGGTCGGGCGGACACCGGCGGCGATCACCGCGTCGTCGGCGGCGCTTTCGCCATCGCGGCGCATGGCGCGGGCAGCCAGCCACATCAGCGGATTGGGCCAATAAAGCGCGCAGGCGGCGAGCGCGATCAGGCGGCAAAGGCAATCCTGGCGGCGGACATGCGCGGCTTCGTGTAAGAGCACGCTGGTGAGCCGTTCGCGCGGCCAGGTGACCGACGCTTTCGGCAGCAGCACCACCGGCCGCACGACGCCCCAGGTCAGCGGTCCCGCTTCGCCGGGTGACGTGCGCACGCGAAGCTGCCAACCAAGACCGCGGAATGGCGCCGCATCGATGCCGTGCGGAATGTGCGCCACGGATTTGCGATAAAGACAAATCAATCCGACGCCGCCGATGGCGAGCTTGACCAGATGGAACGCCAAACCGGCAAGCCACAGTGCGGCGATGGTGATAATGAAATCGACAGTGCCAAATGCGGGAACTGGTGCGGGCGCGGTAACGGTGGTCACCGGCGCAGCCGCTGGCGTTGCGAGCAGAAAAGTGAGCTGCGACGGCAGCAAAAGCGCCACCACGGGCAAGGCCAGCAGCGCCGCAAACGCGCCGGTCCACAGCAAGTGGCGCAGCGCCGCGGCTTTGCCCCGCCCCAACACCCACGCCAGAGCGGGCAACAGCAACGATCCCAACAAGGCGGCAAGCGCGAAGAGCACAGTGTTGAGGACGATCATCGCCCTTCCTCCTTGGCTTTTTCGATCAACGCGGTGAGGCGGTCGAGTTCGGCGGAGCTGAGTTTGGTGTCTTGCTGATTGAGCAGCGCCGCGACGACGCCTTCCACCGAATTGTCGAAGAAGGTGGACAGCACCGATTTGACAGCCTTTTGCGCCATCTTCTCGCGCGCCACTTTCGGCGCGTAGACATAGCGCACGCCATCGAGGCGGTGACGGACGTGGCCTTTCTTTTCCAGAATGGTGAGCAGGGTGCGCACGGCGGTGTTAGACGGCGGATCGGGGATCGCCGCCACGATCTGCGCCGCGGTGGCTTTGCCGAGCTTGTAAAGCGCCTCCATGATCTCGCGCTCGCGGCGGGAGAAAGTGTCGGTCGTGTCAGGTTTAGGCGTGCGGTTTATCATGCCAAATTTTTGGCACCTTAGCGGGCAGCTGTCAATTCACGCATCCGTGAAAACGGCGTAAGGGAAAATTTCACGCGGAGGCGCGGAGATACCGTTTTTTGTGACGGCACACGCGATGTTCCGACCAGAACGCACGCTCGCTCCGCGCCTCCGCGTCTCCGCGTCTCCGCGTGAATCCCTTTTCAATCAACGCAATACAGTGCAACATCGGCCACAAGGAACGCATGCAATGACTGAACGAAAAAGAAAGCCTGGGAGATCACCACGGCCAAAGGTGGCGGGCCTGCTGCCGGTCCCGACGCCCGGCGAAATCCTGGCGGAAGAATTTTTGAAGCCCTTCGGCCTTAGCCAGAACGCGCTCGCCCGCGCGCTGCGCGTGCCGCCGCGGCGCATCAATGAAATCGTCCTCGGCCAGCGCGCCATCACTGCCGATACCGATTTGCGGCTGACCAAGTATTTTGGTCTATCGGAAGGATATTTCTTGGACCTGCAAACCGATTGCGATCTGCGGGTGAAGAAGCGCGAGATCGCCAAGGAACTTTCCGCCATCGCGGTGCGACAAGCGGCGGAATAGGAGGTTACACCCCCACCACGCCCTTCAGCACCTCGCGCACCGTTTTGCGGTCGCGCGGGGACAGCGCGCCGATCTTACGGGCGACCAGACGATTGTCGAGGGTGAAGAGTTTCAGGCGCACCAGCGAGGCCGCGGTCAGGCCGGCGTCGGCAGCATCGCTCAGCGGCACATCCGTCGGCCAATGACTTTTCGCCGCCGTGGTGATCATGGCGAAGATCGTATTGCCGGACTCCCCATTGGCCTTTTGCGATGACAGCGCCAGCGCCGGCCTCGGTTTGGCAACCGCCATGTCGGTGAAGGGAAACGGCACAATGGCAACATCCCCCGCTTCGCAGATCACCGTCATAGCTTGTCGTACGCCGCGGCGTCTTCCGGGCTGGCCCATTCGGACAGAGTCGATTCCACCGCCTTGAGGTAAGCCCGGTCCATCGGCTCGGCGCGCGCCAGCGTCACCTTTCCCTTGGCGATGCGGTAGACCAGCATATCGCCGGGTTTTACGCCCAGCGCCTCGCGCACTTCCTTGGGCAGGGTGGTTTGCGCCTTGGACGTCACCTTGCCGAAAACCGCATTCATGAAAGGCCTCCTTACCTCCTTACCATATCGCGGCAGAGGCTGGACCACAACGAAAGTAGCCGCGGGGGCGGGGCGCAACTCGTACAATTTGGCACTCATGGGTGTATCAAAAATTTCGAACCTACTTTAACTTGTATTCCACCAACGCAAACTTTTGCGGCTGGATTGCACATCAACACCAACATGGGAGAGCATCATGATGTCGTTTGCCAAACCTGTTGCGTTCGTTGCTGCGTTGTTACTGACCCCTTCGCTGGCCGTTGCCGGACCACAGGATGCGTTCAAGAAACCCGCCGCAAAGGCGGCCAGCGCCAATGAAATCACCAGCCCCGGTCTGTGGTTTACCCTCAAGAACAGCTGCGCGGGTGCCGCCTATGGCGCCGTGGCCGACAATGTCTGCCTGAAAGCGATCGACACGGCGGTCTTCATGACCAAGATCCGCACCGGCGTGGTGGCGAAGGGCTACAGCGAAGAGTTCGACATCTGTGCCACCACGGCGGGCGGCAGCGGCGAAATCATGTTTGTGCCGAACCCGGGCGAGTCCAAGGCGGCCGTGGTGGTGACGGTCATACCGGGCGCCGTCGTGCCCTATCCGACGACTTTCTGCAAAAAATAACCGCGAAGATTAGGCGCTTTGGCGAGGTGTGCCCCCAGGTGCACCTCGCCCCCTGATAAATTCCCGCACGTCCACCCTGCACAAACCGCGAACGAGCCCCTATATTCCCCCGCATGCATAACAACGGCATGGTGCCCCGGGGGCCGGGGGAGTTGCGCGGCTTCGGCGATATGACCGGGGCGCCCCGGAAGCCACAATGCTGCGGGCGGTTGTCACTTCATATCGACGTGAACAAGCGGTACGGCTAGTCTGGTTCCATGCGCACGATGGCGTCCAGCGCCGGAAGCGAAACCCAAAGCGATCCTTGCGCGGCCAATAGCGACCAAGGCTGTTCACCAACCACTTCGAAGACCACAGGAGCGTCCGGACGGTTCGGATCAAGCGGGCTCACGGATGCGCCCGCGCCGTTGGCAACCCATATCTTACCTTGCCATGCGGCCAAGCCCCGAGGGCGATAGTCGATGCCCTTATAGGGTACAGGATCGGTACCCGGACGGGCGGGATCGAGCCGCAGAACGGCCGGTTCGTCGCTCTGGCTGTTCACCCAGAGCCACGTGCCATCGGCGATGATGAAACTCGCGCTCTCGCCACCGCGCTGCGAACCGGTTACGGTATTGGCGACGGGATCGATACGATAGACCTTATCGCTTGCGTAATCGGTGACAAACACAGCTTCGCTGGTGCACGTGAGGGCAAATGGCGATTGGCCCACGTTCGCGATTTCGATCATGCTTCCACTTACCGGATCGAAGCGCAGTACGGCGTGCTTTTCCGTCAGTGTGACCCATAATGCGCCGAAACCGCTTGCCAATGCCCCAGGTCCGCTCGGAAGTGGAACTGTGCGAAGAACCGCTCGCCTGACCGCATCGATCTCTACCAGAGCCTTTCCGCCGCGCAGCGATACCCACAGGGTTGGTCCAGCCGCAACGATGTTTCTCGGGTTTTCGCCAACAGGAATGGGCTTGCCCGTCACGTTCGACTTTGGGTCTATCGGGACGATCCGCCCGTCTTTGCCGCCATAAGCGACCCAAACTGTGCCGTTTGCGTCAGCAAGTGCAAGCGGCTGAGGGCCAACGGGAATCAGGCGGGCGCGATAACCCAACTTGCGGAACGCGATGCTGTTGACGACCGCCAAACCCACTGCATCGGGATTGAAACGCTTTTCACCGGGTTCGAGCCGGAGACTGTAATCGACGCGTGCCGTATAGGCGGGAAATTCCGGATCGGAACACATCAAACGATGCAGCGCGAGTGTATACGCTTGGCCCTCATGGCCCGCCACGCCGCGATCTTCCGACACGGCATCCCAGCGCACGCAAACCGCACCGTTCACCGTCGTTTCGGAAAACTCCGACTTCAAATAGGTGTGGTGCGCGTTATCTGCGGCTTCTGTTTCGGCACCCTTCTTCATATAGGCCATGAGCAGCGCTGCGATCGCCTTGGGATCGTTTGACGCGATCGGCACCACGGCACCGGCGATGTCAATCACGGCCGTCGACGTCTTGCCCAGCCCCAGCATCGAGAGCACCGGCGTGTTCATGCCCGGCGCTTGATAAAGCCGCATCCGGAATGCTCCCGAAGAGCTGCCGTCTCGTGTCTCGCGCGGAAAGGAGGTTTCCGCAAACCACGACGAGCCGGGCGAAGCGACCTCGAATCCCAGCAGAACGAGTTTTTGTGCACTATCCGACAGCGGCACCAATCCGGCCGTGGCCGGAACCGCTGCGGCAATTAGAAACGCGAGCCCTATCCAATTTCGCATGGCTCTCCCCCGGAAAAGCGCCCCGTAATTCAATAAGCAGAATCTAGCATAAAGCCCCTGCACAAACCGCGAACGAGCCCCTATATTCCCCCGCATGCATAACAACGGCATGGTACCCCGGGGGCCGGGGGAGTTGCGCGGCTTCGGCGATATGACCGGGGCGGAGATTGCGGGATTCGTGCCGCATCGCCCGTCGCGGCCGGAGAAATCTGAGGGCGGCAAGCGCTTCAAGCTGGTGAGCGAATACGAACCTGCGGGCGACCAGCCGACCGCGATCGCCGATCTGGTGCGCGGCGCCAATGCCAATGAGCGTGACCAAGTGCTGCTCGGCGTCACTGGTTCGGGCAAGACCTTCACCATGGCCAAGGTGATCCAGATCGTGCAGCGCCCGGCGCTGATCCTGGCGCCGAACAAGACCTTGGCGGCGCAGCTTTACGCCGAGATGAAAAGCTTCTTCCCGGAAAACGCGGTGGAGTATTTCGTTTCCTATTACGATTATTACCAGCCGGAAGCTTACATCCCGCGCACCGACACCTATATCGAGAAGGATTCGTCGATCAACGAAGAGATCGACCGCATGCGCCATTCGGCGACGCGCGCGATCCTGGAACGCGACGACGTCATCATCGTCGCTTCGGTGTCGTGCATTTACGGCATCGGCGCGGTGGAAACCTATTCCGGCACGGCGCTGACGATCAAAAAGGGCAGCCGCATCGACCGCACCGATTTGATGCGCGAGCTGTCGGCGCTGCAATACCGGCGCAACGACGGCAATTTCGTCCGCGGCGCTTTTCGCGTGCGCGGCGACGTGATCGACATTTTCCCGGCCCATTACGAAGACCGCGCTTGGCGGGTGGAACTGTTCGGCGACGAAGTCGAACAGATTTCCGAATTCGATCCGCTGACCGGGCGTTCCGCGGGCGTCTTGGACCAGATCAAGGTCTATGCCAATTCGCACTATGTGACGCCGCGCCCGACCCTGGCGCAAGCGATCAAAGGCATCAAGGCCGAGCTGGTCGTGCGGCTGGAGCAGTTCCGCCAGGAAGGCAAACTGCTGGAAGCGCAGCGGTTGGAGCAGCGCACCACCTTCGACATGGAAATGATCGAAGCCACCGGCTCTTGCGCCGGCATCGAAAACTATTCGCGCTGGCTGACCGGGCGCAAACCGGGCGAGCCGCCGCCGACCTTGTTCGAATATCTGCCCGACGACGCGCTGGTGTTCTGCGACGAAAGCCATGTCAGCGTGCCGCAAATCGGCGCCATGTATAAAGGCGATTACCGGCGCAAAACGACGCTGTCGGAATACGGTTTCCGCCTGCCCTCTTGCCTCGACAACCGGCCACTGAAATTCGAGGAATGGGACGCGATGCGGCCGCAAACGGTGTACGTCTCCGCCACGCCCGGTACTTGGGAGATGGAACGCACCGGCGGCGTCTTCACCGAGCAGGTCATCCGCCCGACCGGTCTGATTGATCCGCCGGTGGAAATCCGCCCGGTGGAAAGCCAGGTCGATGATCTGATCAGCGAATGCCGCAAAATCGCCAAGCGCGGCTATCGCGCCTTGGTCACCACCCTGACCAAGAAAATGGCGGAAGACCTCACCGAATACATGCACGAGCAAGGCATCCGCGTGCGCTATATGCATTCGGATGTGGAAACCATCGAGCGCATCGAGATCATCCGCGATTTGCGGCTGGGGGCGTTCGACGTTTTGATCGGCATCAACCTCTTGCGTGAAGGCCTCGACATTCCCGAATGCGCCCTGGTGGCAATTCTCGACGCCGACAAGGAAGGATTCTTGCGCAGCGAGACCAGCCTGATTCAGACCATCGGGCGAGCGGCGCGCAACGTGGACGCCAATGTTATTCTGTACGCGGATCATATCACCGGCTCGATGCAGCGCGCCATGGACGAAACCACCCGGCGCCGCGCCAAGCAATCGGCTTACAACGCCGCCCATGGCATCACCCCGACGTCCATTAAGAAGAACATCGCCGACATCATGGGCAGTATGTACGAGCGCGATCATGTCGTGGTCGGGCAAGGCGAGCTCGGCTTCGCCGAAGACGGCAAGGAATTCATCGGCCACAACATCAAGGGCCACATCGCCGATCTCGAAAAGAAGATGAAGGACGCCGCCGCCGATCTCGAATTCGAAGAAGCCGCCCGCCTGCGCGACGAAATCAAACGGCTAACGACGGTGGAGATGGCGGTCGCCGACGATCCCTTCGCGCGCCAGAGCGCGGTGGAAGATGCGGTGGATCAGGCGTTTCTCAATGCCGTGCGCGATGGCGTGAAGGCCACCGCCCCCGACAAACCCGGCAAAGGCACCAAAGGCTCGCGCACAAGGATGAAACGGCAATCAAGGCCAAATGTGCCGAAGACGTTTGGGAGCCGGAGTAAGTAATCGACAACCCGTCGCAGCGACACACGCATAGCGTGCAGGTATACTTCACGCTTGCAATTATCTCATTTCTGAGGTATATCAAAAATGAGTTGGACAATCGAATTTGTGAGCCGCACAGCCGAAGCCGAACTGACAGCACTGCCACTCGATATGCGGTCGCGTTTTACCCGGATCGCCGATCTGATCGTGCTGTTCGGATTGCAGGGCGTACACGAGCCGTACGTCAAGCATCTCGACGGCAAGCTGTGGGAGATGCGGCTAAAGGGAGCCGATGGTATTGCTCGCTCGATCTATGTGGCGGCGTCCGGGCAACGTGTTGTCGTGCTGCGGACCTTTGTGAAAAAGTCACAGGAAACGCCGCAGCGCGAACTTGATATTGCTTTTGCGCGGATGAAGGAGATCAAACCATGAGAAGTTTCGAGGACTGGAAGCGCAAGCAGTTGAAGAATCCCGAATTCAAGGCTGCCTACGACGCCTTGGAAGAGGAATTCGCACTGGCCCGCGAACTGATCGGCGCCCGCAGCCGCGCCAAACTCAGCCAAGAAGAAGTCGCGCGCCGGATGGGCACATCACAAAGCGCCGTTGCTCGCATGGAAAGCGGCCGCACCCTGCCGTCAACGACATCGCTAGTGAAATACGCCAAAGCGGTGGGGCATAAAGTGCAGATCAAACTCAAGGCGGGGTGAGGGGGCGGGGGATGACGAACGATGAAATGAGCAGTTATCGAAATGATATTGGATTTGACTACGCAATCCATTCCGATTTTCTCGTTCATTGGACGGGCAAAGATATTGATCCTCGAAACTGGGATGACGGTCTTTATTCAACAACCAACCAAGTCGAGACTGAGCAATATGTAGAGCGGCTCAGGAATATCTTGAAATTCGGGTTATGGATGACCGAGGAGGAGGATGACAACCCCCACCTTAACGCCCCCAAAGTCCCACGAACTTGTTTTACCGAGCTTAGGCTATCGCTGGCCCGCAGGCATGCCCGAAAATTTGGCCGTCTTGGAATCGGAGTTAAGCGTTTCTTCGTGTTCAATCGCGGTGGACGGCCGCTGGCGTATTATGGGACCTTCAAGGACGGGAAGCCGGTGAATGATACACTTCTCGATACATGCCGAGATGCCTACAATAAGGGTCACATCGACGGAAAAATATTGAATTTTTTCAAGCCGATGCACAGCACGATAGATCCAAAAACAAAGCAGTATATTTTCAACTATGATCTGTATTCAGAATCGGAATGGCGGATCATCTATACGGGGCAAGACAAGGCAGAGGACCCACGAGGTACGGCATATTTTGAGGGGCTTGATAAAGGCCAGAAGGCGAAGCTGAAATATCTGCTGCCACTGGGTTATCATTTGTGCCTCATTATCTACCCCTCCATCGCCGTTAAGAGGGCCGCCCAAAAAGACGTTGAAATCCGAAACTTGATTGGAGGCTTATGTCTCACCGAGGGAGAATGCCAATTGCCCATCGAAGTCGACCTAGATGCCTGTCGGAATTTCTGAGCGCCAGGAGCTGATGGCACTCAGGCGGTTAAAGACGCGCGGTGTCGGAATAAAAATACATCCCAGGAACACCTTTCCCGCGCCGCGGCGGTGCTGGGCAAGGAGCTTTCGATCTCGCTGAAGGATGCGGCTTAGAGCAGCGGCGCGGCGCCAAAGTGCCCCCTTCGTCTTGGCGCTCCGCGGCGTTCGCGGGACGACGCTGTCGCTCCCCCGCTTAGCGCAAGAGAATTGTATATGGATTTCGCACTTCACTTGTCATGGCCCGCGACTGCGGGCCATCCAGTTTTCGCGGCACGGACCGCATCAGGAAGAATCTGAATTACTGGACTGACAATGGAGCAACACCATCTGGATGGCCCGCAGTCGCGGGCCATGACACCATAGGAAATTGCGCATCTGCGATGGCCCTGCCGCTCCTGCTGGGGCAGAAAAGGTGGAGCGGAGCAACACTGCTAAAGCGGCTTTTTCGGCGGCTGGTAACAGGAGCGGCAGCGGACTTGGTATTCGCCGATGTCGCCGACCACCAGCTGCTTGTCGTCGGAAATCATCCGGTAGGAGATGTACCCGGCGTCGGAGCCACACACCATGCAAACGCCGGTCAGCTTCTCGACACTGTCGGCGATGGCGAGCAGGCCCGGAATCGGCCCGAACGGCTCTTCGGCGAAATCCATGTCGAGGCCGGCGACGATGATGCGCAGATTGGTGTCGCGGCGGTCGCGCAAGAGTTTGCGGATGGCGCGGCCGAACCAGCCGAGGCTATCGCGCAGCGGGGTGTCGAGCGGAAAGAACTGCGCCTCGTCGATCGCCAGCACATCAAACTGGTTGAGGTTCACAATATTCCAGAAGCTCGCTTCGTCGTGCACCATCACGGCGGAAAGCTGGTCGGTGACCTCGGTGGTGCCATCGGGCAGCACCGCGCGGCTGGCGATATAGCCCTGGGTGCGGGTGTCATGGGCGGGCTTGAGGATGCGCACCCGCTTCTTGGCGTATTGGGCGCGGTGGAGCCTGGCGATCAGGCGCTCGGTTTTGCCCGAGAACATCGGCCCGACGATGACTTCCAAACGCGACGTCATAAACAGGCCCCGACTCTCGTTCTTTGATGGTCGCGGCGTTTTCGCGCAAAACCGCACACCCTTTTGCGCCCGCCGCTCTGATGCGGCCGGACTTAAACACGATTCGATCCGCCCCTGTCCGGACCGCCGCGCCAACAGCTTGTGGAAAACCGGGAAAACAGAACGGGTTACGACCGGTCGTGCTTCGGGTCCGGCTACCGGTTCCCACGTTGCGGCAAGCGCTATTGCTGCGGCGGCGTCGCGGGCGGCGTGGGTTCCGCTGGCGGTTCGGCGGGCGGCGGCACCGGCGGCGGCGGCGGAGTCGCTTCGGTCTTGCAGGGATAGAGCTTGGTGGTGGCCTCATAGAGGCCATCGTCGAACGGCTGCTCGCTGAGCGAGGCCGGATAATTGCCGTCGGTGCGCAGCCAATGCAGCGTCGCGCTAGCGGCTTCCCGGGTCGAGACGTCACCTGGCACGCAGATGAAGTTCTGCCGCTTGGCGGCATCGACATAGGACTTGATCTTCTGGGTGCACGCCCCGTTGTCGCGATAGCAACTGGTGAGGAAATCGGACAGTTTGGGCAAGTCCTCGGCGGGCGCCGCGGCGAACATGGCGGCCATTGCGGCAAAAGCCAACAACACCTTTTTCATCGTAACCCCCTTCACGAAAAGCGCACGTTCGAGGCCGCATCTTACCGATGGGCGGCCAGCCTGGACGCCAGTGTAGCATAACGGCGGCGTCCGTCAGCGCCTCCTGTCCCCGACAGCCCCCCCGCCAGACGCGACCTTCTGTCCGCCTCCGCCCTCGCCCGGCCGGGGCCAGAATGACGCGTCTTGCGGGGGGTGGTCATGCGCAGTCTCGGCATCGGCTTGGCAGCCGTTTTGAGCCTGGTTCCGGCGGCGGCTGGGGGCACGGCCTCGGCCCGGATGGTTGACGCCAGCGGACACGCCGCCGGCCAAGCCAATTTTAGGGCGGCGCCGCACGGGGTCCTGATCGAGCTGGAGGTCAAAGGCCTCCCCCCCGGCCCGCACGCGGTTCTACTGCACGCCAAAGGCGCCTGCGATCCCAAAACGGGGTTCGCCTCGGCCGGGCCGGTGTTCGACTTCGAGCTGCCGCGCAGCCACGGCTACTTCGCCCGTGGCGGCCCCAAACCGGGCGACCTGCCGCTCCAGTTCGCCGCCAGCGACGGCATCTTGCACGCCAGCTTCTTCACCACCGCCGTGTCGCTCGGCGACGGACGGCGCTCGCTCTTCGGCAAAGAGGGTGTTTCGATCATCGTCCATGCCGGCAGCGACGACTATCAGAGCCAGCCCGACGGCCACGCCGGCGCCCGCCTGGTCTGCGGCACCATTTTGAAAAATCCCGGCAAACCCACGCGCAAGCGCAAGTGAGACCCGGCTTTACGCCGAGTCCCATCCCGCCGCGGATGGCGGCTTCGAACTCTTGGCGTTCCCGGCCACATCACCTTGGAAGCACACTAAAATCCGCCCCTTTCCGGCTCCGGCTTGCCTAAAAGGTGTGCCTCGGATAAGGATTCCACAGTCGAGGCCGCGCAAGCCACAGAGACAAGTTTCAAGCGCGCCCAACCGGCTCGTCTCGGGACGTAGTAGCCCGAGGGGGGGACTGGCCTGGAGTGACGACGACGACGCTTTTCCTGAAACTACTGGTGCGACTTTGACGACTGCAACGAACATGGTGTTCGCGGCAGACACTACACTTGCTTTCAGGAGAAAGCCGTCATGACCATCGGTCTAGTCAAGTTCTTCAACACCACCAAAGGCTTTGGATTCATCGCGCCGGATGGCGGCGGTAAGGACGTGTTCGTCCACATGACCGCCGTGCAAGCGGCGGGTCTGCGCGGTCTCAACGAGGGCCAGAAGGTCAGCTTCGACGTCGAAGCCGACAAGCGCGGCCCCAAGGCGGTTAATCTGAAGCTCGTCTGAGCCGAAGAACTTGAGCCTAAACGAGCGGCGTGAGGAGCGATCCTTGCGCCGTTTCGCTTTTGCAGCGGCTTTATTTGGACGCGGCGACGTGCCGTTGCGCGCCCTGACCGGGGCATGCCGGCGTCGCGGCAGACCCTTTCGCGCCATGCCGTTTCGGTGCCACGGCGCAGGCGCGCGCTGCCGACGGCCCTTTGGCGCTTGGGCTCTGCTTGAGGGTTACTGGGCGCTGGAAATCAGCGGGCGTGTGCAGCCAGCCAAAATGGTGCGCCACGGCGGCGAAACCGGGGCGGGAGAACTCGACGGCCGCCCCGTGCGGAACCAGCATCCAGACGACAGCAAACGCAATTGCTACCCGGAAAAGTGCCTTGAACATCGCAAAACCGCCTTTCCTGGAACGCACCCGAGGAGTGACGACCCGAGGTGGCGTACTTCGATCAACCATCGCTTCCGGTCTTCCAGTGACGTTGTTTCCATACTTCCAATCAGAATGGCTTGGGCAATGCGCAAACCCGACAGGGACGCCTCCCATTCTCCGGCGGGAGCGCCGCGGCGCGCGCGATAAAAAAGGCTCGGAAAACTCGCCGTCACGACGATGTGCGCGTCCTTTGCCTCGACCGGTTCGCCGCTGTGCTCGGCTTCGGCGTCCTGCCAGCGCGTGAATTCCTCCAAGATGAGTTGGAGCGCGGGCGGTGGCCCGCCAAGCCACATCGGAAAGGCGATAAAAAGCCGATCGGCCTGCCAGATGCGCTCGACAATTTCGGCCGCTCCGTTGCGCCGCCAGGAGGGACGGCCGCTCTCGGCGCCCGGCACCGTCACGGCGCCGACATCAAGGCGTTGCGTTATGCAGCCGCTCGCTTGCGCCCCTTCGGCGTAGGCCGCGCACAGGGCGGCACAGTACCGTTCCGGCCCCGGATCGGGATGGCCGTTGATGACGAGCACACGTTTCACCGGCAGCGGATGGCTGTGCCAAGGCAAACGCATATGGGCGAGTTCGCCGAACATCACGCCGCCATTGCCGTTGAGTCGTAAGGGGGCGTCTCCGATGGCAGAACGGCGGCGATGAACGTCATCCGCGTCGCACCGTCCGCGAGGCGCGCGACCGACAGCGAAATCCGCGTGCCGCCTTTGCGTATCATGGCGCCCCAGACGTTCAGGCGCTCGGGTTCGGCCGTGGTCGCGGCGCAGGAAACGATATCCCAGATGGCATCGCGGCCGTTGCGCGCGATGCAGCGTTCGACAACCGTGGCCCACAGCGGCTCGCCGCACAACTCGTCGTCGTCGAGCGACCACTGTAGCGCGAACGCCCGATTGTATTGCTTCAGGCGGCCATCGGCTCCGACGACAATCTCGCCGTCGCGCGACGCTCTGAGCTGCAGTACTTTTCCGACACCTTCTCTAGGATCTGGGCCGGGCGCTCCGCCCAAGGCGATGGTGGCGGGAAGGGAGACAACCGTTGGTGGTCCGCTGCCGACCGTCTCCTTGACGCGATAGCTCTCCTGCGAACGAAGGAAAAGCGCGGCGCCATTGCCGATGCGACGGCCGCGAACAAAGACCTGCCGCAAACCGGACAAGCGCACCGAAAGCGAGAACCCCGCGGCCCGCTTCAGAAGGTCGTTGATGGCGACGGCCAGGGGCGCGGCATCGGGGCCGTCGAGGCATTTTTTTAGCAGCGCGCTGCCGCCGCCATAACTGAGCGCCTGTTGCGATTTGGACCGCAGCACGACGACGGTTTCAGGAAGCGATTCCAGGATCGAATCGCGAAAATGGCGCGCCACCTGCGACCGGCGCAGCACCGCCTGCACGCGCTCGCGATAATTGCCGCGACGCGCCCGCTCGAAGAGCGCCCAGGCGCCGCAAGCGGCGGCCAGGGCGAGCGACGTCACCACGATGGCGGCGATCCCGAACGTTCCCAGCGATTGGCCGGTCAATTGATCGAATTGTGCGGACAGCGCCGAGCAGAAGCTGGTTAGTGTCGAGAAGATGGCAACAAAGGGCGCCAGAAATGTATGCATAACATACTCAATTTTCTCTCCCGCTTATGTCTACAATCTTACAATTCACTGCCGTTCGATAGACCCGGAAACTACTCATCCAGGAGACGCGCGATGTTCGGTAGGCTACGCTGCCTTCAAATAGGGCAATAAGCGGTGTAGGGAGTAATCCTTATGCCGTTTCCCGTTTTTGAAGGAGGGCTGCTGCAATCGCCTGCAAACGGCGAGTGCCGTATCCCATCCCCCTCGCCTGCGCTTCGGCGAGGACAGAAACCTTTTACAGTGCAGATTCCCGGTTTCGCCGGTGCGCAATTTTTAAAGGGCGGCTACCGCGGCCAAGGCGGCTTCAAGCGCTTGCTGCCGCTGCTCGGGACCGATGGCGACGCCTTCGGCGCGCACGACCGCGATATCGGAAATACCTATGAAGCCGAATAAACTTCGCAAATATGTCTCTTGATGATCGAGGCTCGCCATAGGAGACGGCGGTGTGTAGATGCCCCCGCGCGCCGAAGCGATAATCACACGCTTGCCGCCGCATAAACCTTCGGGACCGTTCTCCGAATAACGAAAGGTCTTTCCGGCAATGGCAAGGCTGTCAATCCAGGTTTTCAGTTGGCTCGGAATACCAAAATTGTACATTGGCGCGCCGAGCACAACGGTATCGGCGGTTAGAAATTCGTCCAGCGCCGCTTCGGTTACCGCGAGATCGTGTTGAATTTCACCGCTTGCGTTTCCCGTAGCCTTCGCAACAAACAAGACTTCCGATAGATGCGGGATCGGCCTCGCGGCAATATCCCGATAGGTTACCACAAGGTCCGGTGCCTTCAGCTTCAGATGCGCGACGATGCTGGCAGTGATCCGGCGACTGACGGATTGGCTGCCGGTAATGCTGGAATCGACGTGCAAGAGCTTCATCTGTCATCTCCAATGCCGAGGGGGAAATCCCCGGCCGGATATAAGCGTTGAATATATTACAATTCGTGTCCAGGGATATTTTCGGACAGCAGTCATCTCAGCCGTCGGTAACGATGCGAAATCGCTCCGCCATCCATTCGATGACGACGCGGACACGCGGCGAGAGCTGGCGCGCATGGGAATAAAGAACGTGAACGGGAAGTGGGGCCGAAGGATAGTCTGCCAGAACCTCGACCAGTGTTCCGGCGGCAAGCTCTGGCGCTACGCGGTAGCGCGGCACTTGAATGAGACCCAAACCCAAGCAGGCGCAAGCGACATTGGTCTCGGCTCCCGTGACGGTGACCACCGAGGGCGGCGTGATCTCCCGTTCGGCGCTGCCGCTCTCGAGGAAGACAAAGGGGCTGACGATAGCGGCATCTGGCGCAAACAGACCGATAATCCGGTGTTTGTCGAGATCGTCCAACGTGCGCGGCACGCCGAAGCGCGCGATATAAGAAGGGCTGGCGAAGGCGCCACACTTCAATTCGGCTAGCTTGCGCCGGATAAGAGGTGTGTGCGTGTCGGTCAGCCGGCCTGCTCGCAATATGCAATCGAAGCCTTCGCGCAACATGTCGAGCGCCTGATGCACTTCCGCGATATGGAGGCTGATGCCGGGATAGGTATCGAGAAAGCGCGGAAGGTCCGGCAGCAAAAAATGCCGGGCCTGGGTGCCATGGACGTCAATGCGAACGAGCCCGCTGGGTTTTTTACCGGCGAAAGCGCTCTCCGAATCCTCAAGATCGGCGATCAGGGCGACACAACGCCGGTAATAGGCTTGCCCATCCAACGTCGGGGCCACTTGGCGCGTTGTTCTGGCGAGCAGGCGCACGCCGAGCCTTGCCTCTAAGCCTTTCACAGCGTCCGTGACCGACGAACGCGGCAAGCCAAGATCATCGGCTGCTTTGGTAAAGCTCGCGCGCTCAACAATGCGGGTGAAGACGCGCATGGCGTCGAAGCGATCCATTGTTCGGCCTGTCGAATAGTCATGCCAGTTTACGCATGATTATCACAGTAATTCAAACAGTCATTGTCGCCCAACACCTTTTGAGGGTGCAAAAAGGAGAAAGACAATGACCAAAATCAGCAACAAGGTTGCCCTCGTGACCGGCGCCGCGGGCGGCATCGGCGCGGCGGTTTCGACACGCTTGGCCCGCGACGGCTTCGTGATTGTCGTCAACTATGCGGCCTCGGCGCCTGCTGCCGATGCCTTGGTGCGGCAGATCGAAAGCGCTGGCGGCCGCGCCGTTGCCGCGCAGGCGGATATTTCGGATTCGGCCCAGGTCGCCCGTATGTTCGCCTCGGCCGAGGCGGCGTTCGGTGGCGTCGACGTGCTCGTCAACAACGCCGGCATCATGCGCCTGGCAACGATCGCCGATAGCGACGATGCTATGTTCCATCGCCAGATCGCGGTGAACCTGACCGGAACCTTCAACACGCTCCGCGAGGCCGCCAAACGCCTGCGCAACGATGGGCGGATCATCAACATCTCGTCCAGCGTGACCGGACTGCTGCAGCCGACATATGGCGTCTATGCCGCCACCAAGGCGGCCGTCGAAGCCATGACCAGCATCCTTGCCAAAGAGCTGCGCGGCCGTAACATCACCGTCAATGCCATCGCGCCAGGACCGACGGCGACAAAGCTCTTTCTCGACGGCAAGCCGCAGGAGCTTATCGACCGTCTTGCGAAGATGGCGCCGCTCGAGCGCCTCGGCCGACCCGAGGACATCGCCTCCGCTGTTGCCTTTCTGGCAGGCCCCGACGGCGCCTGGATCAACGGCCAGACACTGCGGGCCAATGGCGGCATCATCTGATCCGCCCCGGCATATCCCAACCCAACCAACCCCATCGAAAGGGACATCCCGATGTCCACGCACGTTGTACTTGTGACCGGCGCATCTTCCGGTTTCGGCCTGATGACAGCCAAGGCGCTGGCCCAGGCCGGTCATACCGTCTACGCAACCATGCGTGAAACAGCAGGCAAAAACGCCCCGCGCGTTGTCGAAATCGCTGCTTGGGCCAAGGCCGAAGGCGTCGCTCTGAGGACCGCGGAGCTGGACGTTCAATCCGACAGTTCCGCCGAGGCTGGTGTCGCTTGCGTTCTGAAGGACGCAGGCCGTCTCGATACCATTGTCCACAACGCCGGGCACATGGTCTTCGGTCCGGCCGAGGCCTTCACGCCAGAGCAATTCATGCAACAATACGATGTGAACGTGCTCGGCACCCAGCGCGTCAACCGCGCGGCGCTGCCGCAGATGCGCCGCCAAGGCAAAGGCCTCTTGATCTGGATCGGATCGTCGTCGACGCGTGGCGGCACGCCACCCTTCTTGGCGCCCTATTTTGCGGCGAAAGCGGCGATGGACGCGCTTGCTGTATCCTATTCAACCGAGCTGGCACTGTGGGGAATCGAGACCACCATCATGGTGCCCGGTGCCTTCACCAAGGGGACCAACCACTTCGCCCATTCTGGCAAACCCGCAGATACCACACGTGCCGCCGAATATGAATCCGGCCCCTATGCCGGTATCGCTGATAAAGCGCTCAAGGGGCTGGCCGAGATGGAGCCCGCCAATGCCGATCCGGCAGAAGTCGCACGCCAGATTGTCCAAGTCGTCGGGCTCCCCTTCGGCAAGCGCCCGTTCCGCGTTCACGTCGATCCATCGCAAGACGGAGCAGAGTGCGTCAATGGTGTCGCCGATCGGATGCGCCGCGAGTTGTACCGCAATGTCGGCCTGGAGACTCTGCTCAAACCGCGCCAGTCGGTTTGATGCTGCTCGCAGCCCCTTGTCCGCCATCCAAATGGGCAAAGGGAAGTGGGGGCTTTGGCAGGTTCGTGTTCCGCCAGCTTCCGCTATACTCGCGCCATGAGCGACACCGAATTCGTCTTCGTCTACTCGACCTTCCCCGACCGGCAATCGGCCACCGATGTGGCGGAAGCCCTGGTCACCGCCAAACTGGCGGCGTGCGTCAACATTTCGGCGCTGATGACCAGCGTTTACGAATGGGAGGGCAAACTCCAAGTCGAGCCGGAGATCGCCGTCTTGATCAAAACCCGCCGCGCGTTGAGCGAAAAGGTCATTGCCGCCATCCGGCCGCTACATCCCTATCAACTGCCTTGCTTGGTGATTTTGCCGGTGGACGGCGGTTCTGAGGACTATCTTAACTGGGTCCGTGCCCAAACTTTGGGCGGTCACTCTTGACGCCTTGCCTTTAGGCTCGACGCACCCTTTGATGTTGCCCGAATTCAGGGAATCCCAACTTTGAGCGCCGCCAAGAAAATCCCACGCACCCTGCCGCTCGATGGCGAGGTGCTGCGCCAGGACCTTGCCAATCTCGGCCAGCGCATCGCCGTGAAAGACGAGTTGCGCAAGGAAGCGCTCCAGCTCATCAAGGGCGCGTTTCAGAACGCCCGCGGCCGGGTCAAGGATCAGGTCGTCACCGGCAAGCTGCACGGCCAGCAGGCGGCGCGCCAGCTCTCGGCGATCCAGGATGCGGTGATCCAGGTCCTCTACGATTTCGCGATCAAAGAGTTTTTTCCGCAATCCAAAAAGGACAGCTCGCAACACCTGACGGTGGTGGCGACCGGCGGCTATGGCCGCGGCGAACTGGCGCCGGGCTCCGACGTCGATCTGCTCTTCATCCGCCCCAACAAGCCGACCGAGTGGGACGAACACGTCATCGAGTTCATCCTCTACATGCTGTGGGACCTAGGGCTGAAGGTCGGTCACGCCACCCGCTCGCTGCCCGAATGCGTGCGCCTGGCCAAGCAGGACGTCACCATCTGCACTGCGCTGTTAGAGGCGCGTTATCTGTGGGGCGACCTCACACTCTACGACCAGCTGCGCAAGATCTTCTGGAGCGATATCGCCGCCGGCTCGGGCCAGGATTTCGTCGAGGCCAAGCTCGCCGAACGCGAAGATCGCCACCGCCTGCAAGGCGAAAGCCGTTTTCTGGTCGAACCCAACATCAAGGAAGGCAAAGGCGGCCTGCGCGATCTGCAGACGCTGTTCTGGATCGGCAAGTATCTTTATCACGTCTATGACGCCGCCCAGCTGGTCAAACACGACGTTTTCACCAAGGAAGAGTTCAAGACCTTCCAGAAAGCGGAAAGCTTTTTGTGGGACGTGCGGGTGCGCCTGCATTACCTGATGGGCCGCGCCGAGGAGCGCCTATCGTTCGATGCTCAGCCGGGGGTTGCGAGCGCCATGGGCTACACGAGTGAGAACCCGCGCGAGGCTGTGGAAAACTTCATGCGCGCCTACTTTCTGGTGGCCAAGGATGTCGGCGGCCTGACGCGCATCTTCTGCAAAGCGCTGGAAGTGCAAAACCGCAAGAAGCACCGCTCGATCACTTCGATGATGCCGGGATTTTTGCGCCACAAGTCGAACGACGACGACTTTTTCGTCGAAGCTGGACGTATCAACGCCAAACCCGATGCCTTTACCAAGGACCCGGTCAACCTTTTGCGCATCTACCACACTGCCGATATCAAGGGCATTCCGGTGCATCCCGATGCGTTGCGCACCATCACCCGTTCGCTCGATCTGATCGACGACAAGCTGAGAGCCGATCCGAGAGCCAACAAGCTGTTCCTGGAATGCCTATCGAGCCGCAACGATCCGGAAAAAGCGCTCAAGCGCATGAACGAATCCGGTGTGCTCGGGCGCTTCGTGCCGGAGTTCGGCCGCGTCGTGGCGCTGATGCAGTTCAACATGTACCACCACTATACGGTGGACGAGCATCTCATCCGTGCCGTCGGCAATGTCGCCGCCATCGAACACGGCGACATGAAGGACGATCATCCGATCGCCCATGATATCATGAAGCGCGTCGGCCAGCGCGAAGTGCTCTATTGCGCCATGCTGCTGCACGACATCGCCAAGGGCCTGCCCGGCGACCATTCCAAGGTCGGCGCCGAAATCGCCCGTCATTGCTGCCTGCGCTGGGGCCTATCCGAAGACGACACCGCCACCGTGTGCTGGCTGGTCGAGCATCACCTCGTCATGAGCGACGTCGCCCAGCGCCGCGACATCGCCGATCCCAAGACGGTGCGCGATTTTGTCGAGATCGTGCAGTCGCCGGAATATTTGCGCATGCTGCTGGTTCTCACCGTCGCCGACATCCGCGCCGTCGGACCCGGCGTGTGGAACGGCTGGAAGGGCCAGCTCCTACGCGAACTGTTCTACGAAACCGAGTCACAAATCTCGGGCGGCGACCAGACGCGGTCGCATTCAGCCCGGGTGGAAGACGCTAAGGCGGCACTGGAACAGCAGATCAGCGACATTGCCGAGAGCGAACGCCAACGCCTGATCGGCCGCCATTACGACACCTATTGGCTGACGCTCGACACCGAGACCCATGTCCGCCATGCCCGGTTGATGGCCGCGGCCGATGCCAAAGGCGAAATGCTGGCGCTCGATGCGGTGTCGAACGTATCCCGCGCGGTGACCGATATCACCGTCTACACCCCCGACCATCCTGGCCTGTTCGCGCAAGTGACCGGCGCCATCGCGATCGCCGGCGGCTCGATCGTCGATGCCAAGGTATTCACCACCTCCGACGGCTTCGCGCTCGACCTGTTCTCGGTGCAGGATGCCGAGGGCGGACCGTTCGGCGACGCCTCCCGCGCCGAGCGCTTGAAGCAGATGATTCTAAAGATCGTGCGCGGCGAAGCGGTACCGCGCGCCCTGTTCGCCAAGCGCCCGCCCAAGAGCCGCGCCAGCGCCTTCAACGTGCCGAGCCGCATCACCTTCGACAACGAAGCCTCGAACAGCGCCACTGTGGTGGAAGTGCGCGGCCGCGACCGTGTCGGCTTCCTCTACGACGTGTCAACGGCACTGTTCGAGAGCGGCCTCACCATCTCTTCGGCAATGATCGCCACCTACGGCGAGCGCGTGGTCGACGTGTTCTATGTGCGCGACGGCTACGGCCACAAGATCGTCCACCCCGAACGGCTCGCAGCCATCGAGGAAATCCTGCTCAGGGCCGTCGCAGGCAAGCTGGGCGGCGAGTAAGGGGCATCACGCCATCAGCGAATAACGCGTGCTGCGGCCGCCGGCAGGATCCTTGCTGAGAACACCTCGGCGGACCAGATCGTCGATGTCGCGCAGCGCCGTATCGGGCGAGCATTTTGCCAGCTTGGTGTACTTGGCGTTGGTGAGTTTGCCTTCGAAGCCATCGAGCAGCCGGTTGATGACCAGACTCTGCCGTTCGTTGAACGACTGGCCCCGGTGCTTGTCCCAAAAACGCGCCTTCGTTAGCACAGCGGAAAGAATCGTCTCCGCTCCGTCAAACGCCTGATCGAGACAACCGAGGAACCACTCCAGCCACGCGGTGATGTCAAGATCGCCTTTCTGCGTCGCTTCGAGAATGTCGTAGTAAGCCTTTCGCTGTTCGCGGATTTGGGCCGACATACTATAGAAGCGTTGGCTCATGGCTTCCGAGCGCGCCAGCAGAAGATCGGCAATGGCCCGCGCCATGCGTCCGTTGCCGTCCTCGAAAGGATGAATGGTCACGAACCACAAATGGGCGATGGCGGCCTTAACGACCGGATCGCCCGGATCGTCTTGGTTGAACCAACCGATGAAGGCCGCCATCTCGGCATCGAGGCGGCGCGCGTCCGGAGCCTCGTAATGGACGCGTTCATGCCCAAGCGGACCGGACACAACCTCCAGGGCTTCGCTTCGCCAGGCGCCGACGGCAATTCTTCGCAGGCCGCTGCGGCCGGTGGGAAAGAGGGCGGCGTGCCAACCAAACAAGCGGTCGGCGGTCAGCGGCCGGTCGAAGTTCTGCGTCGCATCGAGCATCATCTCGACGACACCTTCGACGTGTCGGTCCGCCGGTGTCAGCGCCCCGATGTCCATGCCCAGGCGACGCGCCAGCGAGGAGCGAACCTGATCGCGGTCGAGCATCTCGCCCTCAATCTCGCCGGATTTGATGACCTCCTCGGCAAGCGTTTCCAACGTCGCCTCGCGACGCAAATCGAAGCCCAGTGCATCCATCCGTCCGATCAAGCGGCCTTGATGGTGCCGGACAGCGGCAAGGTACCCAACAAGCCGCTGATGGTCCCATCGGAAGTGGGGCCAACCGGAGAGTTCGTGGATGTAAGACACCATATTCACCGCATATCTTGCGGCCATTATGGCCTCTATTCGCCGCAAATGGCAAGCACAATCACCGCATATATAGCGGCGAATATGCTCTTTATTCACCGCATGCACGCCCCCTGTGGCAGTCCATTTCCCTTGCCCCGCCTGGTCTGAAGGGTCATAACCCCGCGCACGAACTGAGGTTTTCTCCATGTCCGACGCGCCCGCCAAGCACCAGCCCCTCGTCTTTTCCGGTATGCAGCCGACCAACACGCTGCATCTGGGCAATTATCTTGGCGCGCTCAAGAATTGGGTAAAGCTGCAGGATCAGATGCCCTGCATCTATTGCGTGGTGGACATGCATGCCATCACCGCGGTCGCGTATGCCAAGCCGGATGATCTCAGGACCGCGGTGCGCGAAGTGGCGGCGGCGTATATCGCGGCCGGCGTTGACCCCAAGCGCTCGATCCTGTTCCAGCAATCGGCGGTGCCGGCCCATGCCGAGTTGGCGTGGATTTTCAATTGCGTGGCACGGCTGGGCTGGATGGATCGCATGACCCAGTTCAAGGAAAAAACCGGCAAGCACAAGGAACGCGCCTCGGTCGGGCTCTACACCTATCCGACCCTGATGGCGGCCGACATTCTGGTTTACAAGGCGACCCATGTTCCGGTCGGCGAGGATCAGAAGCAGCACCTGGAACTCACCCGCGACGTCGCCCAGAAGTTCAACAACGACTACGGCGCCGAAGATTTCTTCCCGCTGCCGGAAGCGGTGGTGCTGGGCACGGCGACGCGGGTGATGAGCCTGCGCGATGGCTCCAAAAAAATGTCGAAGTCGGACGACAGCGACATGAGCCGCATCAATTTGACCGACGACGCCGACATGGTGGCGCAGAAAATCCGCAAAGCCCGCACCGATCCCAATCCGCTGCCGGACGACGAAAAAGGCCTGGAGGGCCGCCCCGAAGCCGAAAACCTGATCAACATCTTCGCCGCCCTGGCGGGCACGCCGCGCAGCGACGTGATCGCGCGTTTTGCCGGGCAGCAATTCTCCGGCTTCAAGAACGAGCTGGCGGACCTTGCGGTGGCCGAAATCGCGCCCATCGCCGAGAAGATGCGCAGGCTGCTGGCCGATCCCGCCGAACTGGATCGCATTCTGGCGGACGGGGCCGAGCAGGCGGCGGCGCTGGCGGCGCCCATCCTCCGCGAGACCAAGCGGCTGGTCGGCTTCCACGCCTAAACATTCGTGTGCCTTTCCGCTGCGCCGCCAGCAGGTTAGAGCGTCTCGCCTAAGTTGTTGTTGCGACTACATATTAGTCGCGACTAAAGACGTTGCCATCCCTTATAAATAGAGTAATTGTGGATATCAGGAATGGAGTTTGCCGCATTCGCTTAAGATGACCTTGAGCTCCCTCTTCACGCCGATTGCCAGCGACGCGATGCTGCAAAGGATGATCATGGCCACGAAGGATTTGCGTTTTACCAGTGACGGGGCGGTGCGCTTTCTGGCGGCCGCCAGCGCCCGGCGGTCGTCGATCGCGAACGACTGGAGCCGCACCCAAAACGCGCTGCAGACCATTTGGCCGCGAGCTGGGCGCACGGTGCTGGCGCTGATCCATGAAGGCGATGACGGCCTCACCGCCGAAGACGCCACCGATCTTCTCACCGTGCTGGCGATGCTGACGCCGGACGATCCGGTCGATGTCATCCTGCATACCCATGGCGGCAGCGCCACTGCTGCCAATCGTATCGCCGCGGCGCTGGTGGCGCGGCCAAACACCGCCGCCTTCGTGCCGTTTTATGCCGAATCCGCCGGTACCGAAGTGGCGCTGGCGTGCGCGGAAATTTTCCTCGGCAACGACGCCAATCTGACCCCGATCGACATCCAAATCGAAGGCGCCCCGGCCCGCGATCTGGTGGAGCTGGCGCGCAAGGCGGGACCGCGCGCGTCCGAATCCTTGCGCCTTTCGGCCAAGATCGCCGAACGGGCGCTGAAGGACGAGGCCAAGACCGTCGATAGCCTGATCCATCCGAACCACAAGACCGGCAAAGGGCGGGTTTCGCTGGCCCGGCGGCTGACCAGCGGGCGCTCCTATCACGCCGAGCTGATCCGCTTTGCCACCGCCGCGGCGATGGGCATTGCCGTCAAACGCGGCGTACCGGCCGAGCTTTACCGCTTTATCGGCACCCGGCGGGCGCAGCTGCGGCAGCTTCGCGAACTGGACTCCCAGCTCAAATTCGTCCATCGCCGCGAACCCGAACCCCATCTGGAACTGGTGCACGGGGCAGCCTGACCGGCTAAACTCCGGGCCATGACCACAGGAACCATCCTCGTCACCGGCGGCGGCAAACGGCTTGGGCGCGCCCTCGTGCTCGATCTGGCCCGCCACGGCTATGACATCGCCTTGCACTACAATTCCTCGGAAAAGGAAGCGCGCGCCACCGCCGCCGATGCGATGACCAACGGCGTCAAGGTGGCGCTGCTCAAAGCCGACCTCAGCAAAGAAGCCGAAACCTCGACCCTGGTCAGCCGCGCCGTGGCCGAGCTGGGGCCGTTGACCGGGCTGATCAATTCGGCTTCGGTGTTCGAAAACGACGCTTGGTACAGTGTCAGCCGCGCCAGTTGGGACCATCATCTGGAGACCAATCTGCGGGCGCCATTCGTGCTGAGCCAGACCTTCGCGCACCAAGTGCCGCGCGACGGTCAAGGCGCTATCGTCAACATCATCGACCAGCGCGTCTTGAAGCCGACGCCGCAGTTCCTCTCTTACAGCCTCAGCAAAGCGGGCCTGAAGTGGCTGACCATCACGCTCGCCCAGGCGCTCGCGCCCAAGGTGCGGGTCAACGCGGTGGGACCGGGGCCGACCATGATCAACGCCCGCCAATCCGAGGCCGATTTCACCCGCCAGCGCGAAGCGACCGTTCTCGGCCGCGGCGCCGAGCCTCACGACGTCACCGAAGCGGTGCGCTATCTACTCAGTGCCAGCGCCGTGACCGGACAGATGATCGCCGTCGATGGCGGCCAGCATCTCATCTGGCAAACCCCGGATGTGGCGGTGAAGGAATAAACAAAAATGACTGTCTCATCCGATCCCTTGCGGATCGCCGATGTCGAAGCTGGCATCCGGCATGTCTTCATTCGCAATTTGGAACTCGATATCGAGATCGGCATCTACAGCCACGAACACGGCAAGACGCAAAAGGTGCGTCTCAACGTCGACATGGCGGTGGACGACACCCCGGTGACGGAAGACCGGCTGGAATCGGTGGTCGATTACGCCGACATCACCCGCAAGGTGAGGAAGCTGGTGGCGGGCGGCCACGTCGCGCTGGCCGAAACGCTGGCCGAAAAGGTCGCCGAAATCTGCTTCGAAGATGCGCGGGTGCGAATGGTGCGGGTAAGGGTGGAAAAACTCGAAGCGCTGAAGAATGCCGAAAGCGCCGGGATCGAGATTGAGCGGAGGAGAAGGTAAGGGCAGGGTTGCTAATTGGATATTATGTGCACCAAATTCCCTGACTTCAAATAAGCCTACCGGGTCGCGTTCATTGTCTGAAAAACGGAGTTGAGGTCTAGTTGATCTTGCGCCAGTAAGTTCTGGAATTTCCGAATTTCTCCGGGTTGCCCATCGGGGCAGTTTCCCCTTACAAAAAACCCATCGGAAAAGTCCTTATCAGCCTTCATTGATTTGATACTGGCAGCTGCCATCCAGTCATGGCTCGGCTTTGTGTCTGTCTGGGCGTTACTTTCAACATACTGACTCCGCACATCTAGCGAGTCAGTGATCGTATATCGCAGAAATGTTGGTCGGCACTCGTATTGGTCTTGAAGTGGACAAATCCACCCCGTCCACCCCCCAACGGTATCGCCACGCTGCAAAGCATGCTCGTTTAGTTTACTATCTAGCATTTCTTCTGCCGGCCATTGAAATGCCTTCTTGGGGTCTGCAACAAAGTACATTCGGCTATATTTGAAATTGATAGGGCACAGTGCGGTCCATGGGCCGTTACGTGATTGGGCCACTTCGAGGCCATATTCCGTTATGCGTCGCGGGGACTCGCTTCGGTTAGTCATAACGACGTAAATCAGAAGATTAATTTCCTGGCCTCCGAGATATTGGGAGCTAGGCGTAGCAGCGATCAGCGTGCCGTGGCGAAGAGCGTATGCAAATATTGGTAGTTCAAGACTTGGAGAGGCTGGGAATGTTTTGGAGAAAAGCTTCGCAGACGAAACAACACTGAAAGGCGAAACGGGGTGAACATTGTTGGTTTGAACCGGAGGCCACATTGCTGTCTTAATAGCCATGCTAATGCTTCCTACAAAAACCAACCCTGCAACGATTAGAACGCCCCAATGGACTGGCTTAGGCATTTTCAGGCCTAAGGCATTGGCAACTTGCACAAGAATCCCGAATGCAAGTGACGCTGCCGAGATGTACATCGCCGTTCCCATGTCCGATTCCCCCTCCGACGTCTTATACTACATCTGGTTGTGGGCTTGCGACGAATCCGGTGACAGGTGCACCATTCCCGAAGCGCCCTCTCCCCTCTCTACGGCCGCGTAGCGACAATGGTCAGCTTCAGGCCGAGCGCGCGCAGCACTGCATTCACCGTCTCGAACCGCGGATGCGCGCCGGCGCTAAGCGCTTTGTAAAGGCTCTCGCGGCCGAGGCCTGTGTCCTTGGCGATCTGTGCCATGCCGCGCGCCTTGGCAACATCGCCGATGGCGGCGAGAAGAACATCCGGGTTGGCATCCTCTGCCGCCGCCGAAAGATATTCGGCCATCGTCTCGTCATCGTCGAGATAATCGGCGGGATCGAAAGCGGCGTAGGTCTTCTTCACGGTTATTGTTCCTTCCATTCGCGCGCCAAGTTTTCGAGGATGATGGATTTCTACGCCCCAATTGTCATGGCCCGCGACTGCGGGCCATCCAGATCACATCTGGCACAAATCCAAAGACCGCGGAGAACCCAACTGGATCACCCGCAGTCGCGGGTGATGACAAGAAGGGGTATGTCCGCAAGTCGCGCGCCAATATTCTGGCCTTCGCCTTGAGGTCGGCGAGCGCCTTGAGCCACACATCAAATTCCGGCGACCGCAGGAAGGTGTTCACGGCGTGACTGTATCTGATTGGATACAACTATGCAAGCGCCATCACCCTCCCCTTGAGGGCTACGGGATTCACATTGTTTGTCTTTCCCTCTCCCCTTGTGGGAGAGGACGCAAAATCTTGCACTTAGCTGAGCACCCCC
Organism: Alphaproteobacteria bacterium UBA1301; assembly: GCA_002307725.1. Lineage (GTDB taxonomy): Bacteria > Pseudomonadota > Alphaproteobacteria > Micropepsales > Micropepsaceae > Rhizomicrobium. The sequence continues at coordinate 301,194 of DBUB01000018.1, forward strand.
GGCGAGGCCGCACCGATGCGAAGCTAAGTGCTAGATTTTGCTGGTGAGGGGGGCGTGCCCCGTTACCCCTCACCTGAAAAATCATCGGGGTTAGCGGCGCTCCTTTTTGCGAAGCGCGACGATTGTGATGGAGCACCGCTAACCCCGTGATTTTTCTTCCTCTCCCACAAGGGGAGAGGGATGGCAGGATTGGCGGGTTCGGCCCGCCGGGACGGGGCAAGACCGCCTTGGCCGCCTCCTCCCACCCCCTCTCGGGCGGGAATTTCCGCAAAGCAATGATCAAGATTTTGTGGAACGGCGCAAAGGAGTACGAGATATAGACCTTAGGAGACTTTGAACCCCGCCGATGACCGACGCGCCGACCAGCCCTGAAACGCCCCCAGACCCGCCGCTCAAAGGCGTCGCCCGGATCGAGGCGTATCTGAAGACGCTGCCGGATGCGCCGGGCGTCTATCGCATGCTCGGCGCCGACGGCGCGGTGCTCTATGTCGGCAAGGCCAAGTCGCTCAAGAAGCGGGTGTCGAGCTACGCCAAGTCGGGCGGGCACACGATGCGCATCGCGCGGATGATTTCCGAAACCTGCGAGATGCTGTTCGTCACCACGGCGTCGGAAACCGAAGCGCTGCTGCTCGAATCCAATCTGATCAAGCGGCTCAAGCCGCGCTATAACGTTTCCTATCGCGACGACAAATCGTTTCCCTTCATCTTGCTGCGCCAGGACCACGCCTTCGCGCAACTCCTCAAGCATCGCGGCGCGCGTTCGACCAAAGGCGTCTACTTCGGCCCCTTCGCCAACGCCGGTGCCGTGGGCCGCACCCTGAATACGTTGCAGCGCGCGTTCCTGTTGCGCTCCTGTTCGGATTCGGTGTTCGAGACCCGTTCGCGGCCGTGCCTGCTCTACCAGATCAAGCGTTGCTCGGCGCCGTGTGTCGGACGGATCGATGCGCCCGCTTATGGCGAACTGGTCACGGAAGCGATGCGGTTCCTCGACGGCAAAAGCCGCGACCTGCAAGCCAAGCTGGTCAAGGAAATGGAAGCCTCCGCCACCAGCCTCGATTTCGAAGGCGCTGCCAAGCTGCGCGACCGGCTGCGCGCCATGAGCCATGTGCAGCAAACCCAAGGCATCAATCCTTCCACCTTTGCCGAAGCCGATCTCTTCGCGCTGCATCAGGAAGGCAGCGAGGTTTGCATTCAGGTGTTCTTCTTCCGCGCCGGGCAGAACTGGGGCAACAAGCCCTATTTCCCGCGCCAGACCGCCGATCTTTCGCCAGGGGAAATTCTGGAGGCCTTCATCGGCCAGTTCTATGACGAACGTCCGGCACCTGCGCTGCTGCTGCTCTCCGATGCCATTCCCACCCGCACGCTGCTCAGCGAAGCCCTGTCGCTGCGGTCCGAGCGTAAGGTGCAGATTTTGGTGCCCGAGCGCGGCGAGAAACATGATTTGGTCGCCATGGCCCGCACCAATGCGCGCGAACAACTGGCGCGGCGGATGGCGGAGAACTCGGCCCAGCGCGAACTCTTGGAGGGCGTCGCCGATCTCTTTGGTTTGGAAAATGTGCGGCGGATCGAGGTCTACGACAACAGCCACATTGCCGGCACCAATGCGGTCGGCGGCATGATCGTCGCCGGGCCGGAAGGCTTCGAAAAAGGCGAATACCGCAAGTACAACATCAAATCGGCCGACCTGACGCCGGGCGACGATTACGGTATGATGCGCGAAGTGCTGACGCGCCGCTTCGCCCGGCTGGTCAAAGACGACGAAGATGCCAAGGCGCGGCGCCCGGATGTCGCCCTGATCGACGGCGGGCCGGGGCAGCTTGCCATCGCGAGCCAGGTGTTCGCCGATCTCGGCGTCGAGGGCGTGAGCTTGGTGGCGATCTCCAAAGGCGCCGAGCGCGACGCTGGTTACGAGCATTTCCACATGCCCGGCAAGGCGCCCTTCCGCCTCGATCAGAAAAATCCGGTGCTCTATTACCTGCAACGGTTGCGTGACGAGGCCCATCGCTTTGCCATCGGCACCCATCGCAAGAAGCGCTCCAAGGCGATCGGCGCCAATCCGCTGGACGAAATCGCCGGGGTCGGGGCTGGGCGCAAGCGGGCGCTGCTGCAGCATTTCGGCTCAGCCAAGGCGATCTCCGCGGCCAATCTGGCCGACATCGAGAGCGTTTCCGGGGTTTCGGCCACTCTGGCCAAGAAAATCTATGACTTCTTCCACCCCGGCGGCGGCGCCTGAGGCGAAGCTCTTGTCCCCACCATGGCGAAAATGGTCTATGGTCGGGTTATGCTGCGCTTACCCAATATTCTGACGCTGTTCCGTATCGCACTGGTACCGGTGTTTGCCGTCGCCTTCGTGATGCCTGGCGATAACGCCCGGCTGATTGCGCTCGGCATCTTCTGCCTGGCCGGGATCAGCGACGCGCTCGACGGGCTGGCCGCTCGCAAGCTGAATGCTGGCAGCGATTTCGGCCGCATGCTCGACCCCATCGCCGACAAAATCCTGGTCGGGGTGGCGTTGATGCTGCTGGTGGCGGAAGGCGGCATTATTCAGTTCACCCTCGATCCCGAAGGGTTGCGCGGCCTGCTCAAGCTGGTGCCGGCGCTGGTGATTCTCTCCCGCGAGTTCCTGGTTTCCGGCTTGCGCGAATTTCTGGCGGGCGCCAACGTCAGCGTGCCGGTAACCTTCCTCGCCAAGATCAAGACCGTGGTGCAGATGTTCGCTATCGGCGCCATGATTCTGGGGCCCATCGCCGACCAGATCGTGCCCGGCGCCCTCGCCTTCGCCTATGTCGCCCTGTGGGTGGCCGCGGGCCTGACGGTGGCGACCGGTTACGTCTATCTGCGCGCCGGCCTCATCCATACCCGCCGCCGCGAGACGGCGGCTTGAGGCTCCTCTACTTCGCGTCCGTGCGCCAGAAGCTCGGGTGGGGCGAAGAGACCCTGGCCCTGCCCGGCGATGTGACGACCGTCGGGGCGCTGGCCGCCTTTTTGGCCGCGCGGGGACCATCTTACGCCGCAGTGTTCACCGACCTCCGCCCCTTGCGCGCCGCCGTCAACCAGACCCATGCCCGCTTCGAGGATCCGGTCGGCGACGGCGACGAAGTGGCGTTTTTTCCCCCGGTGACAGGCGGCTGATCATGGACATCTTGATCCGCATCCAAACCGAGCCGTTCGACGCCGCCGCGGTGCTGGAACGCTTTGCGGCCGGTGCGGTGGTGAGTTTCATCGGCCGCGTCCGGGCCGAGCCGGGGCTTCAGGCGCTGCGGCTCGAACATTATCCCGGCATGACCGAGGCCGAAATCGAGCGGGCGGTGGCCGAGGCCGGCCAGCGCTGGCCCCTGACCGGCGCGGCGATCCTCCACCGCGTCGGCGAACTCAAACCCGGGGAGCCAATCGTGCTGGTGGCCGCCGCGGCCGAGCACCGCCACGAAGCCTTTGCCGCCTGCGAATTCCTGATCGACCACCTCAAAACCAAGGCGCCCTTCTGGAAAGAAGAGCGCCTCGTTTCTGGATCGCATTGGGTCGACGCCAAAGCGAGCGACGACGATGCCGCCGCGCGCTGGGGTTAGAGGACCACCACCGACTTTTCCCGCCGCACGTCGGCCGAATAGTCGTTCAGCAGGCCCCGCGAAATGTCGCCCGGGGTGAATTTGTAAGGCCCTATCTCCGACACCGGCGTCACTTCCGCCGCCGTCCCACAGAGGAAGGCTTCGGAGAAGTCCGCCATCTCTTCCGGCTTGATGTGGCGTTCGATCACTTGCAGCTGGCGGATGCGCGCCAACGCCTCGACCGAGCGCCGCGTGATGCCGTTGAGGAAGCAATCGGGCGTCGGCGTATGCAAAACGCCATCCTTAACGAAGATGATATTGGCGCCGGTCGATTCAGCGACATAGCCGCGATAATCCAGCATCAGCGCATCGGTGTAGCCTTTGTCCTCGGCAGCGTGCTTGGACATGGTGCAGATCATATAGAGACCGGCCGCCTTGGCCGCCGTCGGCGCAGTATCGGGCGCCGGACGCTTCCACTGCGAAATGTCGAGCCGGATGCCCTTCATCTTGGTTTCGGGATCGAAATAGGACGGCCACGACCAGGTGGCGACCGCCACATGCGTCTTGGTCTGCTGGGCGCTGACCGCCATCATTTCGCTGCCGCGCCACACCACCGGGCGGATATAGGCGTCGGTGTACTTCTGCACCGCGCAGGCGTCCATGCAGGCCTTGTTGATCTCGTCGATGGTGTACGGAATTTTGATGCCGAGGATGCGGGCGCTTTCGAACAAGCGCTCGGTGTGCTCCTTCAGCTTGTAGATGCGCCCCGAATACATCCGCTCGCCTTCGAACACGCAGGAGGCGTAATGCAGGCCGTGGGTGAGTACGTGAATCTTGGCGTCCTTCCAGGGGACCAGCTTGCCGTCAAACCACAGCGAACCGTCACGCATGTCGAAGGGGATCACATCGGCCATTCTCTTTTTCCTTTCGCTTCCTGGCGCCCCTTGCCTTGACGCCAAGTGGGGCCTATTTATGTCAGCATGTCTGACGTAAAAAGCGGCAATGCGCCGCCTGATACCCGTGCATTATACCTTAGCGATGAGGCGCTAAAGCAAGGATTGGATTTGCTCTTCGTCGCCGCACGCGACGTTGCGGGCAAAAGCGCCGTCGTCTTGGCCCAAGCAGGTTTAGGGCGCGCCCATGCCCGGGCTTTGCACTTCATTGCGCGGTATCCGGGACTTTCCGTCGCCGAATTGCTGGGCTTCCTCAAGATCACCAAGCAGAGCCTCAATCGCGTGATGGGCGACCTCTTGGCTGGCGGCTTCGTGGAACGCAAGACAGGTATGCAGGATCGTCGTACCCGCTCGCTACAGCTCACGCCGGCCGGCAAGGTGCTGGCTGATGCGGTATGGAGCGCCCAGCGTCCGATGATCGCGGCCGCTTTCAAGGCCGCTGGCCAAGAGGCGGTGGGCGGCTATCGCAAAGTTTTGATCGGCATGGCCGGCGATCCCGAGCGCTGGAGGAAAAATTCATGAATGGCACCGTACAAGATCCGCATCTTCTGGTCGTCGATGACGACGAGCGCCTGCGGGCGTTGTTACAGAAATACCTGTCCTCCAATGGGTATCGCGTCAGCGCCGCCGCCAATGCCGCCGATGCACGGGCGTTGATGAAGTCGATGGCGTTCGATCTTCTGATCCTGGATGTGATGATGCCGGGTGAATCCGGATTCGATCTTGCCCAAAGCGTGCGCGGCTCCTCCGACATCCCGATCCTGATGCTGACCGCCAAAAGTGAGGCCGAAGACCGCATTACCGGCTTGGAAAAAGGCGCCGACGATTATCTGACCAAGCCGTTTGAGCCACGCGAATTGTTGCTCCGCATCGCCTCGCTGCTGCGCCGCGCCGCCCCGCCCGCCCGCTCGGCCACCGGCGAGGTGCAAATGGGCGATTGCGTCTACGATTCCGAGCGCAAACAGCTCAAGAAGAAGGGCCGGCCGATCAAGCTGACGAGTTCGGAAAACGCGCTGCTGCAACTTTTCGCCGCCAATGCGGGCCGCAGCTTTTCCCGCGCCGATCTATGCTCCCGGCTGGGCGTCGCCCTCGAACGCTCGATCGACGTGCAAGTGACGCGCCTGCGCAAGAAGATCGAAGAAGACCCCAAGCTGCCGCTCTATCTGCAAACCGTCAGAGGGGTGGGCTATGTCCTCGTCCCAGACCGCGTCGACTAAAACCTTCAACTGGTCGCAGCTCAGGCCTGGCCGTTTGATGAAACGGGCGATGCCCCGCGGCCTCTTCCCGCGCTCGCTGATCATCATCGTGGCGCCGATGGTGATCCTACAGGCGATCGTCTCCTATGTCTTCTTTGAACGCGACCTCGAAACCACCACGCGGCGCATGGCGCAGGCGGCCGCCTCCGATATCGCCCTATTGATCGCCCAGGAAGACGCCCGCAAGAGTCCCTGGCGCGAAAAATATCGCGATATGGCCGCCCGGCAGCTCAATTACGAGCTGCGTTTCGAGCCCGGCGTACATATTCCGCCACCGACCCATATCCACAACCGCACCATCGACAAGGCGCTCGATAAAGTCATCGCTGAGCAAATCGGCGAGAAGCGCCACTTCGTGATTTCGACCCTGCCCGGCAAACAGAAATTTCTGATCAGCGTCGAAGTGCATGACGGCGTGCTGCATGCCGTGGTGCCGCGCGACCGGATCACGGTGTCGAGCCCCGACATCTTCATTCTGTTGATGACATTGTCGTCGCTGATCCTGCTGACCGTCGCGATCCTGTTCCTGCGCAACCAGGTGCGCCCGATCGAACGGCTGGCGCGCGCCGCCGACGCCTTCGGCAAAGGCCGCGATGTGCCGGACTTCAAGCCCTATGGCGCCACCGAAGTGCGCCGCGCCGCTCAGGCCTTCCTCACCATGCGCGAGCGCATCAATCGCCACGTCCAGCAGCGCACCGAGATGCTGGCGGGTGTCAG
>DBUB01000018.1:307786-328739 GCA_002307725.1 Alphaproteobacteria bacterium UBA1301
CGCCGCCGACGCCTTCGGCAAGGGCCGCGATGTGCCCGACTTCAAGCCCTATGGCGCCACCGAAGTGCGCCGCGCCGCCCAAGCCTTCCTCACCATGCGCGAGCGCATCAATCGCCACGTCCAGCAGCGCACCGAGATGCTGGCGGGTGTCAGCCACGATCTGAAAACGCCGCTGACACGCATCCGTTTGCAACTCGCGATGATGGACCAAAGCCCGGACGTCGAGGCGCTCAGCGCCGACATCATCGAGATGGAAGGCATGCTCAACGACTACCTCGCCTTTGCCCGCGGCGAAGGCGGTGAGAAAAGCGAGCTGGCCGATCTCGGAACCCTAGTGCGTGATGCGGCGGAAGCGGCCCGGCGCGCCCGCCAAGGCAAACTTGAGCTACTGGTGCCGGAAGGTGTGCTGTTGTCGGTGAAGAAAAATGCGCTTCGGCGCTGCGTCACCAACCTGATCGACAATGCGCTCAAGCACGGCAGTCTGGCGACCGTGTCGCTCGATCTCGAAGCCCGTTTTGCCGACATCCATATCGACGACGACGGTCCCGGCATTTCCCCCGATCAGCGCGAAGAGGCGTTCCGCCCGTTCCGCCGCCTCGACGAAGGCCGCAACCTGCAAACCGGCGGCGTCGGCCTTGGCCTCTCGATTGCGCGCGATATCGCACGCGCCCACGGCGGCGATCTTCTCCTATCCGACAGTCCGCGCGGTGGCTTGCGGGCGACGATCAGGTTGCCGGTCTAAAGCGTGCACTCTACTTTTTTGCCGCGGCGACAAAGTGAGCAAGCAACCGGATGTACTCGACCTGATAGCCGGCGGATGGCTCCGTCGTCTGCCAGGAATCGATCGGATAGCCGTCATTGATATCGGCATAGGATTTCTGCGCCGGTTGCCCGAACGGCGGCGACGGCGGTGCTTTCCCACACGCCGGACTGAGGGCCGGGCACGCGGGCTCCCAATTGTAATCGGGGTTTGGTCCACCGACGAGATAGCCCGGTGGCGGTCCGTATTTGGAGTCTTTCACACTCGACCATGGTGTGCCTTTGAAGAACCAGGCATGGAAAAACGAATCCGCCGAGTTCGCCGCACCGAACGCGCCCATATTCGACAGATAGACCTTGGCCATCGGATTCACACCGTGCAGGTAATGCAGATAATGCGCGGCAAAGGTGCCGGCATCGCCGGGCGTGCCTTCGATTCCGATCTGCTGGGGATAAAGGAAGAAAAAGCCCTGACGCGAAATTTCCTTGGTCGAGCCCCAGTAATAGCGCGGCAGATAGGCGAGATACGGATTGCGTAGCGCTTTCTCGCTGCCATAGGCCGCGTCGGAATTGAACACCGCCGCGTAATGGTGCTTGACGTCGGCGGCCATGTCGCGGCGGGCCGATTTGAAGGTGGCGTAGTACAGCAACGGCTGCAGCCACGGGCCATCGGACGGAACGAAGTAGTTCTTGGCAATCAGCGGCGAGGCTTTGGCGAGCGGGATGAGTCGATCCTCATAGGCCTTGTCGCCAGTCAGATCGAACAGGTAGATCGCGGCGGTCATGGCCCGCAGCGCACGGCCTTCCGGCGTGACTTCCTGCTCGCCGCCGCCAAGTGTCTGATCGCCATAGGCCGGATTTTTGTTGAAGAAGGTCACATCGGGATGGGCTTCGGCCCAATCCCACGCCCGTTTGGCACGAACCTTCAGATCGGCCGCGTAGGCCTTGAATTGCGGAAAGCGCGCCAGGATTTTGGCGCAATAGGCAAACGACGCCGCCGCGCTGTAGGTCGCCGAGGTCGACGGGCCGCCGTAATAGCTGGGCTGGGTCGCTGAAGACGGCGGCGAACCCGAGAAGCCCGCGCCCAGGATGGCGAGCGCCGAGCCGTCCGGATTCTGCATCCGGACCATCCAGTCCATGCCGAACTTCACCTCGTCGATCAGGTCGGGAATGCCGTTGCCGGATTCCGGGATGTTGAAGTCGTCGGTGAAGACGTCCGGATTTTCGACATAGGTGGTGAGCAGGCTGAGGAGATAATCGCTATGCCAATTGGTGTAGCGGTTGTAGTCGCCGGCATCCCACCAGCCGCCGTGCAAATCGCGTTCGGACGACGGATCGTCTTTCCTCATCAGATGGCGGGCCTCGGTGTCCTGGCGCGGACCGACGTGATCAGGCTTGTCAGTCCAGCGCGGATCGGCAAAGGGTGGCACTTTGGCGACGCCGGCGCGCTGGTAATAGAAAAACCGCACAGCCTGCACCAACATCTGCCGGTACGGGTCGGGACCGATCGCGAAGACGCCGGAGGTCTCGCCGTTCGCCTTGTCGCGGATCACGTAGCGGCCGGACGCCGTCACGGCCGAGAAATCGAACAGCCACGCCTTATCGCCCGAGGAGGGATCGGTCGCCCCACCATTCCAAGCCTCAACGTCGCCTTCGAAGACAACCGTGCAGCTTTTTGCCTCAACGACCTGATAGATCGAGCCCGGCGCAAATTTCTGCCCGGCATCGTAACCGGTCACCGGCGAACGGATCACCGCAATCTTTGCCATCGCCGGGGTGTAACCGAACTGGTCAACGACGACGAAATGGCTGAAAGCGGCCTTTGGACAAGGCGCCGCGGCCGCATTTGGCGTCAAGAGGGCAAGGCCGGCCAACATCGAAAACAACACCTGTTTCGCCGCCATGACATCTCCTGCTTGTTGCGCCCAACCGTTTAGAACGCCGTTCTTAGCCTGCTTTATCTTCGAGATATTATTCGTCAACGGGGTAAAATGAAAAGAGGGCGGCAACCGAGATTGCCACCCTCTTCGTTGGACCCGCTGTCGCGCGTGATTGTTTAGAGGTGATACTTGGCGCCGAAGGAGATTTCGCCGGCGCGGCGGTAGAGACTGAAAGAGCCGTTGAGGCGGCCAAAGATCTCAAGTTTGTCGATGATCGTATCGGACACACTCAAGCCGACCAAGAGCGCGTTGGCGGAGTCACCCTTCCATTTGTAAGTGAAGCTCGATCCATCAAGCGTCGCGAAGCCGCCGGTAGTGATCTCACCCGGATCGGAGAAGTCGTGGCGCACCGCCAGATCGACATCCAACTTGATCTTGCGGCCTTCCTGCGGACGCAGAACGTGGATACGCACGCCAGCATCGCCAGCAAAGGTATTTTCGTTGATGGCGTTATAGGCCAGGTCGAAGGTGTCTGTGCCGCTTTCCGTCGCCCCGTCCTGATGCACGCGGGCAAAGGTGCCGCGCAGATACGGCGTGACGAGATCGTTGAAGAGATTACGGCTAAGCTGGACCGACGCGCCCCAGGCCCAACCCTTCTCATCGGTGGCGGCCGTACCATAAGTGGTCATCAGACGCTTCGAGGTGGCGTCGTTGATGTTGTAGAAGAACATGCCGTCGATGCGGGCGTTCTGCACATCCGCACCGCCGTAGACGGCCATGTCATAACCATTCGTGGACGTCGTGGTGGTCTCGTTCTTCGTGTCCATATTGCCGGCGCGATAGGAGAAGGCACCACCAAGGGCGGCATTATGCCAAGCGAAGCGGTGTTCCGCACCGAGCGACAGGCCATAGCTCTTTTGCTCGTAACCGACGCCGTCGCGGCCGACATTTTCGATTTCGCCGATCGGTGCCACCCAGACATCCACCTTACCGCCCGACACAGCGGCCGAACCGGCCGGAGCGCCGAACGCGATGATGTCATAGAGCGAACGGGAGAACTGATAGAGAGCACTGCGGTTGGCCGTCGCCACATGGCCGAAGGTCTGCGCCGCCGAGGCCTTTTCGGTGACGAGGTTGTAGCCCGTGGTGGTCTCTTGTAGGCCGACAATAGCGCCCGAGACATTACCAGTTGTCGAAGGGGTGAGACTTCCAGAAATCGAGGTAGCCGAGAAGACGTTATAGACGGCATTACCGTAGGTGCCGCTATCGAGATTGATGACCAGCGAGCCATCGAGCGTGGCCGCACCGTTGACCACCAAGGACGAGGCGCCGGTGGGCGACACTTCCACGATCAGCTGACCGGAAGAGCTCTGCGTGTAGGAGCCGTTGATGGTTAGTGTACCCAGCGTGCCAGTGGTGCCGCCCGGTTTGACGATACCGTTGTTGGTGACGTTACCGTAGATCGTGCCATAACCCTTCAGCACGCCGATGGAGGATGTTGTGGAGTTGACGGTAATCGTCGCCGACTGGTTAGCGACATCCCCGAACACCGCCGAAGAATGAGTCGCATCGCCGACGATAAAAGTCGAGCCAGCATCGATAGTAAGGGTTCCGGCGAAAGAACTTGCCGCGGTGTTCGCTCCATTCACCGTCAGCGTGCCGCTCCCCAACTCGACCGTAGCGGTCGAAGCCGCCGAAATCATTCCACCCATCGTGAGAGCTGTTGAGTCCTGATAGATCACCAGAGAGGAGGCACCCTGAAGATCAATATTCGTGTTGGTGCCGAAGGTCGTTTGCGCAAGGCTCCAGTTCCAACCCAGATTCACGATGGCGCCATCGTACAGGGTCAGATTGCCGAGGAAGCTGTTGCTGCCAAGGAACGTGACGGCGGGTTGGCCCCAGCTCTGGTTCGCTTCACCTTCGATGATAACATCGCCAGTCGCCTGAACTGCGCTCTGGAAAATGTAGCCTGCACCAAAGCCTGTGTAATAGGATTGGTATCCGGCCACCCGGAGTGTCCCGCCGCTCTCCACGGTGATGACCGGGGCATTTGCCGTACACGCCCAGGACGCAACACATGAACTGGTCGACGAAATGCCGCCCGTCCCCGTGACTAAGCCCGGGCGCGTGCCAAGAAACCACGTGCCCCAGGATTGCACGACGACGGCCTCGGTCCCCGAGGGGACGATCACGGCAGTATCGGTGCTGGCGTCCAGATCATAGATCGAACCATCATTTGCCAGCGTGGTCGTGGTGGCGTTTGCGATGCCCGAAACGCCGACAAGTCCTGCCGCGACCGCAATAGCGCTGGCCGCGAGACGGAGTCGACTCCGAACATTATTCGTATGAATGTGAAACATCGTTTTCTCCCAACTCGGCGGCCGGAGCCGCCAGTTTATTCGTCTGTGCTGCCGCTTGGGCGCCGGGGTTTCCCATCCGACGCCGCAAGGCAGCACTGGCCCTTAGAACTTCACCCGAATTTGCGATGTGTAGCGCGTGTCTGACTGATACCAGCTGCGGTTATACAAACGCTTGGCGCCGCTATCGGTGTAGCCCTCCATCATAAAGAGGCGCGTGACCGAACGCGTCAGGTTGGAAGCTTCCAGTGTCCAACTGATATTGTCCGTCAGGTTGTAGGTGAGGTTCGCATCCAGCGTACCTTGCGGATACTGGAAGACCGGCAAGGAAAACTGCGTGACTGTACCCTGCTGGGTGGTAGAGCCGTAGTTGATGTTTTCCACATTGTTGTAGATGCCGGCGGTCTGCCAAGAAGCAGTCGAGACCAGGAATTGGCTGCGCCAGTTGTAGGCTACACGCAGCGAGAACGGCCCCTTGTCGTACATGCCCGCGATGTTGAGCGTGTTCTTGGACAAGCCGGTCAGCGGTAGGCCGGTAATCAACTTACCCTTCATGTCGTAGGCCATCGCACCCGGCTGCGAGGAGTCGATGTAGGTAAAGTTGAAGTCAACGCCGAAGCCGTCGAAGGGATCGGGCAGGAAGTCGGCATATTTCTGAATACCGACTTCGAAGCCCCGGACCTGGGCCGCTTCTTTTTCGTTGATATATTCGGTGATGGAGGCGTTGACCGTGCACGCCGCCGTTCCGCTGCTGGTGGAGCAATAAGCCGAATTGGCGATGGAACCGCTATTGACAGTGACATCGAACGTCGTCGCTTCGGTGGCTTGGGCCGACGAGATGAAGTTGTGAATCTGCTTATAGAAGCCCGCGAAGTGTACCAGACCGCCCTTGGGGAAGTAGTATTCGATCGAGGCGTCGATCTGTTCGGCCTTTTCCGGCTTCAGGTCCGGGTTACCCCAACTGCCGCTGAAGTAGCTGATATAGGTACCCGCGTAGGTGCCGTAGATATTGCCGCGCGGGTTCATCTGGGCAAAGGTCGGCCGGTTGACCGCTTGGCTGAAGGCAAAGCGAATGTGCAGGGGATCAGTGGGCTGGAACTGGATGTTCAGAGACGGCAGAACATCGACCTGCTTGTGCCCACCGTCGACCGCCGCCGCCGTCGAGACCGAGCTTACCGTGACAGCCTGATCAGCATCGACGGACGAACTCGTCAGTTCAGGCGTCCAGTGATAGCCGGACGCTTGGTCGCGATAGGCCACGACACGCACACCGACGTTGCCACTGATCGGCGCCCAGTCGTTGTTCTGGGCGAAGTCGAGCATGGCATAGGCGGTGAGGGAGGTTTCCTGCAGCTTGGCTAACGTGGTGTTGTTGAGCGTGGCCTCCGTTTGGGCCTCGGTATAGCCGTCTACACCGTAATCCTGTTGCAGGGCGTAAGGGTCTCTCACCGCGCTGAAGGAGGGGAACCAGAGCGCCGATGGCACACCAGTAGCGCCGCCGAATAGGTCGGAAAGATCGACCAGGTCGCCCTTAGACGTGTCCAATTTCAAAGTATTGTGGGTGCTGACGTAATAGGGCGAGAGCTCGCGGTAGTTCCAATTCGTCTCGTTGTCGCGCTCACCACGGTAGACGAGTTTCACACCGCTGCGCAGTTTGCGGAAAATGCCAGTGTCGCTGAGATCGTAAATGGTGTCGAGATAGAGTGCGACCTCTCTGCCGTAATTGTGCATCTTATGCGGCATCGTCGCATTCCAATAGTAGTTCGACGCATTCGTCAGATCGACAGTATCGGATGCTTCCGTGATCGTCGGCAGAGTGGAGCTGCCATAGGGGCTCACCGTCAGTCCGTAGCCGGTCAGATAGGCATAAACAGAGGCACTGTCGAAATCCGATTTCGCGGAGGAGTCGACCAATTGCAGGGCAAAGTTGGCGCTGAATTTGTCGCTCGGATGCCACTCGCCACCGAGCGCGACATCGGTGGTCGAATTGACGTCGTGCTGATACTTCGTTGAGAAGATATAGTTGATCGGTTGATAGGCCCAGCCCGACGTCGACCCGCCCGCGCCATCGGCGTACATGAAGCCCGACAGAGCGGAGGTCGTCAGCAAACTGTTGTTGGCATCGAAGGTATTGGTACTGCCTGGCGCAGCAACCGTCAGAGCACCCGAACCAAGCGCCATGTCATGGTACTTGTCGGTCATGGTGTAGCGTGAGTTGAACGCCGTCAGGAAGAATTCGAGCCTGTCGTTCGGGCGCCACTGGGCCGCCGCATAAAGACCCTGGCGGACGCGATCATCGGTGCGGCGGTTGAACCCAAAGCCGTTCGGCACATAGACCTCGGTCGAACCGGAATCGGACAAGGACGGCAACGAAGACGAGTGGGAGGCCGCGTAGGTCTGGTTATAGACTGTCGGATAATAGGGGAGCACCTGCACGCCGTCGGCCTGGGTCGTCAGATCCGAGTAAGCGATGTTGAAGAGCAAGCCGATCTCGCCGATTTTGGTGTTCCAACGATCAGAAATCAGGCCGACTCCGCCGAGATGGCCCTTCTTGGACAAATCAGCAAAGTTGCCCGTAAGCGTGGCCGAACCGCTGAAGCCGTCGAAATCGAAAGGCAAACGGGTGCGCAGATTAACAACACCGCCAAAACCGCCTTCCGGCAGGGTGGCAGTCAAGCTCTTGTAGACGTCGATGCCCTGGGCCAGTTCCGGCGGGATGTCCTCCCAGGCCAGGTTACGGCCAGAGGCCGCGCTGAAGCTGTCACGCCCGTTGAGCAAGCTGACCGTCGAGGTCAAGCCACGGATCGTCACGCCCGTGCCTTCGCCAAGATAGTTCTCGCTCGAACTACCGGTCTGAATGCGGGCAATGTTCACGCCGGCGATACGCTGCAACACTTCGGTCACGGAGTTGTCGGGCAACTTGCCGACATCTTCCGCCGAAACCGAGTCAACGATCTGGGAAGCGTTTTCCTTGATCTTAATGGCGGACTGAATAGCAGCCCGCTGACCAGTCACGACGACGGTCTCAATACTTTGTTCCTGGGCCTGTGCCGAACCGACGCACGCAAACATTACGGCGGCAGCGGAGCAATACAGGCGCGTCTTCAAATTGGCAGCCATTACTGTTTTCTCCCTACGTGCGACCGCCATATGGCAGCCGGGTATTGGATTCATGCGGGGCATGCCCGCGAGGTGCGTCTCGTGAAGGTCGATGATGCGCGCACGCATTTCGCGCCCATCCCTAGTTCTTGTTTCCCCTGCTGAGGCTTGAAACAGCCCCATGTTCTTACGCTGACGCTTTAGAAAGCGCTGTCATATGATCTGACCTCCACCCCGGATCGTCAAGAAAACGACTTGGTTCCGATGGAAATTAGTCAAATGCTGTCGGCATTTAGGCAACAATTCCGCAAGCGCTTACTGATATCCAGTAACCGCTTACTGATGGTAAGTAAGCGGTTACTGTGGCGCCGTTAATGATCCTGAGGTTAAGAGCGCGGCAATCCGCCACGTGTGCGGGCGCAATGAAGTACTGCTCCGGCCGTCGGAAGCTTCGAAAAGCGAACGTCTCGACCACACCACGCGGCCAGAAAGTGGCGTAACTGGGGCAATTTGGAGGAAAATACCCAGGCCCTGAGGGGCTACCAGTCTTGGTGGTCGGGGTGCAGCGCGAGGGTCCTGGATGTACCTATCCAGTTGTCGCTGCTGGACAATCAGCACATTAATGTGATTGATGAAAGGTGCTGGTGGGTCGAAGTGACTGAGCAGATCATGTTGATTGCAGTTTGCGAATACATTCGTTCCGTACCCAACCCGGCCGAGGAAAATCGTGAGTGATCCTGCCAACGGCAGTCCGCCTGAGTTTCAAAAAGCGGCGACCATCTATGATGTGGCCGAGCGGGCGAGCGTCTCGATCAAAACCGTCTCCAAGGTCGTTAACAACCTGCCGGAAGTGAGCCGCGCCACCCGGTTGCGCGTCCTGACCGCGATCGAAGAACTCTCCTATCGCCCCAATCAACTCGCACGCGGCCTCGCCTCGCAGCGTTCGTTCATGATCGGCCTCTTTTGCGATGCGCCGGCGGCGGGCTCGGGCTATATCGCGCGGATTCAAATGGCCATCCTGACGATGTGCCAGAAAGAGGGCTACCATCTCATCGTCGAGTGCATCCACGCTACCAATCAGAACATTGCCCAGCAGGTGCACGCGCTCGTGGCCCAGTCGAAGCTGGCCGGCGTGGTGCTGACCCCACCCTTGAGCGATCTGCCGGCATTGGTCGAGGCGCTGAAAGCCACCAACACGCCGATCGTGCGCTTCTCGCCCGAGACCTCACAAACGGACGTCATCGATGTTGATATCGACAATTGCCAGGCCGCCTATGACATCACCAAATATCTGATCGGACTGGGCCATCAGCGCATCGGTTTCATCCGCGGTCCGCTCGATCATGCCGACGCCCGGGCGCGGCTTGAGGGCTATAAAAAGGCGCTTGAGGAAGCCGGCATCGCCTCTCGCGACGACTACTGTCAGCCCGGCAACTACACCTATAAGTCGGGCATGCAAGCGGGCGAAAAACTGCTCACCCTGAAAGACCGGCCGACCGCGATCTTTGCCAGCAATGACGATATGGCGTCCGGCGTAATGGCCTCATCGCTCCGCTATAACTTGCGCATCCCGCAGGACCTGTCGGTGGCCGGATTCGACGATGCCATTTTCGCCTATGCCATGTATCCGCGTCTGACTACCTGCCGCCAGCCGATCGGTGAAATGGCGGAGGCTGCGGTTTCAACCCTGATCCATCACGGCGACAAGCCGGTCGGGCTGTTACGGCTGCCCCACAAGATCATCGTACGCGGGTCCACCGCTCGCCCGAGCCCGGCTGCGACCTAACGGCCGAAAACACTTACTTTTAGTATCGGCCCCCCCCTGCGCGCCCTCACCCGGCCGTCGCAGTCCGACGATTTTCCCCAATGCGGCGTCAATGCCCGCCAAAATGAGAACACCCCGGCTTTGCGGGCCGGGGTGCTTCGAGAACGGCTGGGCCGCCCTGATCAGAAGAACACGATGTAGAATACGATCACGATGGCGATAACAATAAGGCTGAGCACCACATCCCACGCGCCCCAACTGGCGCGGGTGGCGGCCTTTTCCTCGGGCGTCGCACCGAACCAGGAGTACTTGAGCTTGGCTAGCGTGGGCGCCTTGGTCAGAAGGCTGATGACGATCATCAGCACTGCGGAGGTCACCAGCAGTATCTGGCACCAGTACAGCCAATTGATGATCCAAATGTCGAAGATCATGCCGTATTGCGCCTTCAGCGGCGCCAGTGCCGCATGATACTGGTCGACAGTGATGGTGTTGTGGAACAGCTGCTGCTTGAGCGCCGCAACTTCCACCTTGTGGCCCTTCATGATGATGTCGGCCGCCAGACGGGCAAAGCCGCCGACAATGCCGACCAGGAACGACCAGAAGGCCGCCGGTGCGGTCGCCCGCTTCCAGAATACGCCAGCGATGAACAACACCACGATGGCCGGCGACAGATAGCTCTGCACGTTCTGGAGATATTCGTACAGGTTCGACGACAGCATCTTGATCACCAGCACCCAGCAGATGCCGAGCACGACGATCACGCCGGTAGCGATGCGCCCAACCGTCACCTCCTCGCGGCCGGACGCTTTGGGGCGCCATTCACGATAGAAGTCCATGGTGAACAGCGTCGCCGAGGCGTTGAACTTCGACGCCAGCGAAGCCATCAATGCCACGATCATGCCGCAGGCCACGAAACCGCGCACGCCGTGTGGCAGGATCTGCGCCACCAACGAGGTGTAGGCGGCATCGCCGTTCGGGGTATGGAAGCTGGTTCCGGGCATCGACACGAGCCCAAAGGCGATCATGCCGGGGACGAGAAAGATGAACACCGGCGTGAGCTTAAGGAAGCCGGCGAGGATCGTGCCGCGGCGCGATTCCTGCTGGTTTTTGCCGGCGAGAACGCGCTGAACGATGTACTGGTCGGTGCACCAGTACCAGAAGCCGATGATCGCCGAACCAGGCAGCACCGCCATCCACGACCATTCCGGATCATTATGGGCGCGGATCAGGTGAATGTTGGCGCCTGCCGAAGTGACCATCTGATGCCAGCCGGCGAACAGATCGCCGTGGCCAAGTTCCTGCAAGCCGATGAACAGAATGGCGACCGAGCCGAAGATCAGCACTGGGGTCTGCAGAACGGCGGTATACATGATGACGCGCAAGCCGCCGAGCACCGTGTAAAGGCCGGTGGTGAAGGCAAGGCCCAGCGCGATGGCCCAGAACACGTCCATCTGGAAACCAAATACGTTCACGCTATTGATGCCGAGAAGCGTGCGTACGACCACGTCGCCGGCGTAGATGGTGGCAGCAATCTTGGTCAGCACCAGCGAGGCCATTGTCAAAAGGCTGAGGAGGTTGCGCGAACCGCGGCTGAAGCGCAGTTCGAGGAACTCCGGCATGGTGAAGACCTTCATCCGGTCGTAGAGCGGGACAAACACCCAGCCCAGAACCAGGATGATCCAACCCTGCATTTCCCAATGGGCCATCGCCATGCCGGTGGCAAAACCGGCGCCAGCCAAGCCGACGAGATGCTCGGACCCGATATTGGATGAGAAGATCGAAGTGCCGATCTGCAGCCAGTTCGAATCGCGGCCGGACAGGAAGTAGTCCTTGCCGGATTCGTTCTTCTTGCGCATCGACATCATGACGACGATCACCATCGCCACAACGAATGCGGCAACGATCCACCAGTCCAGTGCGTTGAACACCGAATTGCTCATGAACGCTTACTCCCCCTCGATTTATTTTTGACCGTAATAGGCTTTGGGCCCGTGCTTGCGCAGGAAATGCTTGTCGAGCAGCACGCCTTGCATCGCGCCGGTGACCGGATTGATGCGCAAGGTCTCGCTCGCCAGCCGCGCCAGATATTCCAGGATCACCGCATTGTGCACGGCCTCGTGCGCATCCCGCCCCCAGGCGAAAGGCCCATGGCTCGCCACCAGCACCGCCGGCTTGTGCAAGGGATCGGTTCCCGCGAAGGTTTCAACGATCACCTCGCCAGTGTTGGCTTCGTATTCGCTCGAGATCTCTTCGTTCGTCATCAACCGTGTGCAGGGGACTTCGCCGTGCCAGTAATCGGCATGGGTGGTGCCCATGGCGGGAATAGCGCACTTTGCCTGCGCCCAAGCGGTGGCGAAAAGGCTGTGGGTGTGAACGATGCCGCCGATCTGTTGGAAGGCCCGATAAAGCACCAGATGCGTCGGCGTATCGGAGGACGGGCGCAGATTGCCTTCCACCACCTTGCCGGTCTCAAGGCTGACCACGACCATGTGCTCAGGCTTCATCCCGTCATAGGAGACGCCCGACGGTTTGATGACAACCAGTCCGCTGGCGCGGTCGACGCCGCTGACATTGCCGAAGGTCTGGATGACGAGGCCTTCCGTCACTAGGTCGAGATTGGCCTTACAGACAGCCTGTTTCAGATCTTCCAGCATCAAGCACTCCGAACCCGGTCGCGAATATCCATCAGCCGCTTCATCACCGGCGCGAGATTAGCCGCACCGCTCGTGGTTCCAAAAGCGTCATGCAGCGTACGATAAATCGTATAAAGCTCGGCATAGACCGCGTGGGCGGCCGCATCCGGCTGATAAACCACCTCTTTCAGTCCGGTCATGGCGGCTTGGGCGGAGGCGAAGTCCTTATGCGCACCGGCCACCACAGCCGCCGCGATGGCGGACCCGAGCGCCGGGGTCTGAGCCGAGCGCGACACCTTCATCGGCCGGCCGGTGACATCGGCATAGAGCTGCATGATGAAGGCGTTCTTCTCAGCGATGCCGCCGCAGTTGATCACCTCATCGATCTTCACGCCGTATTCTTCAAACCGGTTGATGATGGTGAGCGCGCCGAAGGCGGTCGCTTCCACCAGGGCGCGGTATATCTCGGCGGGGGTCGTATACAGGGTCTGGCCGAGGAGCAGGCCGGTGAGGCGCTGATCGACCAGGATGGTGCGGTTGCCGTTGTTCCAGTCGAGCGCGACCAGGCCGGATTCGCCTGGCTTCAGCTTATCAGCTTCGGCCGTCAGTTCGACATGGCCGAGCCCGGCCGGTTTCACGTATTCGACGAACCAATTGAAAATGTCGCCGACCGCCGACTGGCCCGCTTCGAGGCCGAAATAACCCGGCAGCACGCTGCCATTGACGATGCCGCAAACGCCGGGAACGTCAGCCAGCTTGTCGGTATTGACCTTGACGGTGATATCGCAGGTCGAGGTGCCGATGATCTTGACCAGCACACCCGGCTTGACGCCGGCACCGATGGCACCGAGATGACAGTCGAAGGCGCCGACGGCGATTGGAATGCCCGCTGGAAGACCGGTCTTCTTCGCCCACTCGGCCGAGAGACCGCCGACTGCGGAGCTGACGTCTTTCACGCGCGGCGTCAGGTGATCACGCAAACCGGCGAGCTTAGGATCGAGTTTGGCCAGGAATTCCTTGTCCGGATAACCGCCCCAAGCGGTGTTGTACATCGCCTTGTGGCCGGCGGCGCAGATGCCGGCGATGAACTTGCCAGGCGCCAGCGTGCCGGAAAGTGCGGCGGGAACGAAGTCTTCCAATTCGATCCAAGAATAAGCGGCGTCGAACACTTCCGGCGCGGTGCGGATGCAGTGCAGGATTTTGGAATAGAACCACTCCGACGAATAGGTGCCGCCGATCTTGGCGAGATATTGCGGACGGATTTCTGCGGCCAGCTTGGTGATCTCGGCCGCTTCGGCCCAACCGGTATGGTCCTTCCACAGCCAGGCAAGCGCATTGGGGTTCGCGGTCCATTTCGGATCGAGCGCCAGCGGAATGCCGTCGGCACCAACTGGCATGGGTGTCGAGCCGGTGGTGTCAACGCCGATCCCGACCACGGATTCGGATTTGAACCCGGGTACCGTTTTGGCGGCAAACGCGAGCACCTCGAGGATCGTAACCTCGGCGCCTTTCAGGTAATCGGCCGGATGCTGGCGGGCGAGATTGGGATCCTTATCCAAGACAACGCCCTGATGGCCGTGGGCATAGGTCCAGATCGCGGTAGCAATTTCGCGCCCATCCGCCACATCGACGATCAGCGCACGAACGGAATTGGTCCCATAATCGAGACCGATCGCGTAACGACTGCCCATATTTCTTCCCCGAACGTGTATTACAGTTGCCAGAGCGTTTCACCGCTTTATGAAAACGATGAAACGCTCTTGAGACTTAGTTGGTCGCGTTTTCGAACAGAAAACCGGATTCCGCTTTTCCCGAAAACGCTCTAGATCGCCCAGCCCTGATTGAGGGCGTAATAGACCTCGTTGGTTCTGAGCGTTTGCTTGAAGTCGCGAATCTTGGTGTCGGCGTCGATGATCAGGAATTCGATACCAGCGATGGTGGCGAAGTCTTCCAGCATTTCGGTGGTCGCCGCCAAGCTGAACGCCGAATGATGGGCGCCGCCAGCCAAAATCCACGCCATCGCGGCGGTTTCGAAATCCGGCCGCGCTTTCCACACGGCGCGCGCCACCGGCAATTTGGGCATCGGGTGCGGCGGCTTGATCACATCCACTTCGTCGACGATCAGACGGAAGCGGTTGCCCATGTCGACCAACGAGGCCGCCGTTGCCGAACCAGCCGCTGCATCGAAGACCAGCCGCGCCGGGTCTTCCTTGCCGCCGATGCCGAGAGGATGGACTTCCAACTTTGCCTTAGCGTCGGCGATCGAGGGACAGACCTCAAGCATATGGGCAGCGAGGTTGAGCATGTTCGCCGGGTCGAGATTGTAGGTGTAATCCTCCATGAACGAGGTGCCACCCTTAAGGCCGGTGGTCATCGTTTTCACGGCGCGCACCAAGGCGGCAGTTTTCCAGTCGCCTTCGGCACCGAAGCCGTAGCCTTCGGCCATCAGCCGCTGCGAACCGATGCCGGGCAACTGCTTCATGCCATAGAGATCTTCGAAGGTGTTGGTGTAGCCCTTGGCGCCAACCTCTTTCAGGAACGTGCGCAAGCCCGCTTCGATCTTCGCTGCATCGCGCACCGAGGCGTAATGGGCCCCACCTTTGCGCACATCGGGGGTGGTGACGTAAGCGGCGGCGTATTCTTCCACCAGGGCGTCGATCTCTTTTTCGGTGATCGCGTCGATCCGCTTCACCAGATCGCCGACCGCGTAATAGTTGACCGAGAATCCGAACTTAAACTGGGCGGAGACCTTGTCGCCGTCGGTCACCGCCACTTCGCGCATGTTGTCGCCGAAACGGACAAATTTGGCGCCCTGCCAATCGGCCCACGCCAGGGCGGCACGCGCGAAGGCGCCGATCTTTTCCTGGACCTTGGCTTCTTTCCAGTGGCCAACGACAACCTTGCGGTCCTTGCGCAGGCGGCTCCAGATGAACCCGTGCTCGCGGTCGCCGTGAGCGGCCTGGTTCAGGTTCATGAAGTCCATATCAATGGACGCCCAGGGAATGTCGCGATTGTATTGGGTGTGCAAATGCACCGCAGGCTTCTGCAAAATCTTGAGGCCGTTGATCCACATCTTCGACGGCGAGAAGGTGTGGCACCAAGTGATAAGGCCGATGCAGGCCGGCGTGTTGTTCGCCGCTGCCATTAGTTCGCTTACCGAATCGGATGACACCAGAACCGGCTTGAACACCACCTTGACCGGAATCGCGGCGGACGCGTCGAGCGCGTGTGCGATTTCGGTCGAGTCGGCCGCAACCTGCTTGAGGGTCTCGGGCCCATATAGGTGCTGGCTGCCGGTAACGAACCAAAGTTCATAATTTGCAATCTTGGGCATGGACCACTCTTGGGGATGAAGCTGCCCAGCTGAGATATCACAGGGCAACGGGGCTGGCACGGAAAAAATCAGACAATTGAGCCGCACCCCCTGGAAAGGGCAGTTCCGGCGTCAGGCTAGACCGCCCGGTTACGAGCGCGGCGATCCTTAGACCGCTGGGGAACCGGCGTGTCCTTGAGTGCCAATTGAATAAGCGTGCTCATTTCTTGTTGCGCCCGGAGCGAGTCCCGGTCGGCGATGGCCTGGAACACCCGCAAATGATCGGGAACCGGGTCGCGCGGCAGCGGCCGCTCGCGCTGCTTGAACATGGTGGTGGTGTTGACGGCGGCATTCACGCCTGTGGTGAGCGAGATGACATAGGGATTACCAGTGGCCGCCAGCAGGGTGGCATGGAAGTCCTGGTCCGCCTGACGTCCTTCCGGGGTGGCGAGCGTATAACTGGCCATGCGCGCGATGGCGTCCCGCAGGGCATCGAGCTGTTCGGTGGTCCGGCGAGTGGCGGCAAGCGAAGCGGCAGCCGCTTCGACGATATCGCGCAATTCGAACAGGCTTTCTAAGAGATCGAGATCAGGCTCACCTTCGAACGTCCAAGCCAGCACATCGGGATCAAGCAGATGCCAGCGGTCGCGCGAGGTGACCTTGGTGCCGACCTTGGGCTTGGATTCGACGAGACCCTTGGCCGCCAAGATGCGCACCGCCTCGCGATACGCCGTGCGCGAAACGTCGAGCTTTTCGCTGGAAGCGATTTCGCCGATCAGAAGATCGCCAGGCTGATATTCGCCGGCGGTGATGGCGACACCGAGGTCGCGCGCGATGGTGCCGTGCAGCCTGAGCAGCTTGCTGACCGGACGGGTCCGTCCGAACGGAACGAGTTTTTTCATGCCAGCCCCCTTGGGCGCACTATAACCCGGCGCACGGTGCTTCCAAGCCGCTGCCGTACGGATCAAAAAACATGCACCGCCGCTGCACGGTTGCACAGCGGCGGTGTAACGGTACGGCGGGCGCGGGCAGCGCCCTCACCGCTTATTTCACCGTGCGGAACACCAGCACGGTCTCCGAGTGATAGGTCTGACCGGGCCGCAGAACGGTCGACGGGAACGCCGGCTTGTTCGGCGAATCCGGGAAGTGTTGCGTTTCCAGGCAGAAGCCGGTCCGGTGGTTGTACACCGTCCCCTTGCCCGCCGGTTTGCCGTCCATGAAATTGCCCGAATAGAACTGAATGCCGGGCTCGGTGGTTTTCACCTCCAGCACGCGACCGCTGGTGGGCTCCTCAACGATTGCCGCCGTCGCCAGCTTGCCGGACGAATTCAGCACCCAATTGTGGTCGTACCCCCTGCCGAATTTGAGCTGTTCGTCGTTCGCCTCGATGCGGGCGCCGATCACCGTGGCCTTGGTGAAATCAAGCGGCGTGCCTTTGACAGAGCGAAGCTCGCCGGTCGGAATCAGGGTCTTGTCGACCGGCGTGAAGCGGTCGGCCTTCAGCGTCAAGAGGTGGTTCAAGATCGTGTTCTTCGGATCCCCTGTGAGGTTGAAGTAGGTGTGGTTGGTGAGGTTCACCACCGTCGGCTTGGTGGTCGTCGCCTCATAGGCGATTGCCAGCGAATTGTCGGCCTTCAGCGTGTAGGTGACGTGCACCGTGAGTTGACCGGGATAGCCTTCCTCGCCGTCGGCGCTGACATAGGTCAGCCGAATCGCGGGACCGTCCTTGCCTTCGATCGGTTGGGCCGTCCACAGCCGCTTGTCGAAGCCTTTGCCGCCATGAAGGCTGTTCGGGCCGTCGTTGACGGTGAGCTGGTAGGCCTTGCCGTCGAGCGTGAACTTGCCGAGCGCGATGCGGTTGCCGTAGCGCCCGATCGTAGCGCCATAGAACGGCACGCCCTTGACATAATTCTCAGTCGAATCGAAGCCAAGAATGACATTGGCGTACTTGCCGTTCTTGTCAGGCACTTTGAGCGACACCAGTGTCGCTCCCAAGGTCGAGATTTTCACCTCAAACCCGCTCTTGTTTGCCAGTGTATAGAGATCGACGAGCTTGCCGTCCGCAGTCTTGCCGAACGGCGCTTTGGTGATCGCCGCGCTGGCTCCGGCTGCCATGATCACCATCGACAGGCACGCCACCATAAGTTTCAACATCCGAGCATTCCCCTTGCCCTTGTGAAGGGCCGTTATTCTTGGTTTGGCACCAAGCGCCATTATGTCAGACAATACTTTGGCATGCCATAGCTGTTTCGGCTGGTTGCGGCCATAGCCGCCGCCATCTGCGTGGTCTGCGCTTCGCGCGTTTCGCGCACGCCTTTGCGCCCGTCGATGGTCGGACAAATGCCAATCTTGGGCAGATTGCCGGAAAAACCGCGTCCATCGCGTTCCTCTGTTTTTTTATGTTAAGGCAGCCGAACACCGCCACGTTCGGGTGGAATGATCTGGTGGTCAAGCGGTGCGTCGGAGCGCTGGAACTCGCCGGGCTGCTTGCCATAGGTCTTGTAGCGTTCCAGCACGACGTGCATCTGGTCCTGCGAAAGAATCACGCCTTTGCCGAGCATCAGCGTGCCGATGTAATCGGTGTGCCAGGAATTCGACTTCCTGCAAAAACTGGAAGGTCTTCGGGATTGTCTTGCCGAGCACGATGACGCCGTGATTGCCGAGCAGGCAGGCATGGCGATGTTCCAGCGCCTTCAACACCTCGACCGACAGTTCGGGCGTGCCGAATGGCGCATAACCGGAGCATCTGATGTGGTCGTCGCCGACGCCCGCGATGCCGTAATGCAGGGCGGGAATGTCCATCCGGCAACTCGCCAGCATGGCGCAGTAGAGAGCGTGGCTGTGCAGCACGACATTGGCGTCAGGCCGCGCCTTCAGGATGGCGGAATGAAAGCGCCACTCCGAGGTCGGATAGAAATCGCCGTAATAGCGATCGCCGAAATCCATCGCCACAATCTGTTCGGGCTGCATCAGCTCGTAGTCGACGCCGGTGGGCGTGACCAGGTAGCCGCCCCGCAACCGTACGCTGAGATTTCCGGCGGTACCGACGTTGAGTCCTGCCCCATTCATCTTGAGGCAGGTGGCGATCATCTCTTTGCGGATGTCGATCTCGTCTGGCGTCATCGGACTTTCCGAAGGTTTTGGGTCCGGTCGAAACGCGCCACCGCAGCATCCCATCCGGTAACCGGACCCGGCAGGGGCACGGTGGACGGAAAGGACAATCGCACAACGGGGCGGGTGCCGGAAACACTTCTCATCTCGCCGCGCGCAATCCATTACGCCAGCCGACGGCCGTCGCCACGGCAGGTTCGGCCGGTACGGGTATGCCGGTCACCGCAGCACACAATTGGTTGAGCAAGATCGACAGCAAACCGCTATGGCGGCTTTTGTCCGGCTTATTCCTCCCGAACCGCGAGCGCGATCGGCTGGCGCGCCGCCCGGATCGCCGGGAACAGGCCGCCGATGAAGCCCATGCCGAGGGTCAAGATAGATCTGGCATACCGGCAAAGAATAGTTGGTGCGAGCCCAATACGATGAAGGCGTAGCGAACCACGTCGGCCGGAAGGCGTGGGTTGATACCCTCATGGGGGTCGGCGAAACGCCGGCAGGGCACCCGTCAACCACAGGCCGTCAGCCCAACCACATCCCCGGTCCTTTTGCCGAACCCGTGGCCGCTCAAAAAGGGGGGGGTGGGATGTTGGCTAGGCCGGGGGGAATAACGAAAATTGAACGTTCAACCCCATGCACAGCATCTTAGGAAACAATCCCATGCACCTGATGCAGAATTGGCCGGAATTCAAGGTAGAGCTTGGACGCGTGGTCTAGAATCCAGGCTGAAATAGACAGAATGTGGTTGTCGGTGGGTTGCGGAGATCGTCGGATAGGCCAGTTCCCCCGAAATCAACGTGAATAACCAGTTTTGGCGGAAGCGCAGATTATTAAGGTTACGATCTGTCCCATCGACACCATGTGACGTTTGATATTGGCCAACGTTTCAGGAAACAAACGAGTGGTCGTAGATGACGCACCATCGTTGAAGTCGCGGCTGGTTTACGTCACTATCAGCGGTGTAGGTGACTTGGGGGTCACGCGTTATGTTGGAGAACCCTCATGGAAGCCGTCCCCGAACAAGTGAAGAATACCTCTGAACCAACGGCTGTCTCGGCTATAGAGGCAAGCTCATCGGGTTTAGAGGGTAGTACTCAGCCTGCGAAAGAGGTTGAGGTGTCTTCTGTGGCGAACGCCGGTTTTAAGGCTTCGCAGGGTGGCCCGGCGGTGAAAGCGCCTTCCGCTGCGGAGACTGAGGTCCTCGATCTGGAAAGTGATCTGTCGGGCGCCGATCAGGCACGAGAAGATTGGCGTGAGGCTCCCATCCGCCATGTCTGCGATATGGCCGAAGATCCACTGGAAGCTATCTTGTTGGATAGCTTGGTCGATATAAAGCGCTGTTCCAACGAATACTCGCGGATGGCTAACACGGTCCGCGATTTAGCGGCGCGCCAGCGCTATATTGAATTTGTGCTGAAGCTCAATACCCATATGCTCTTGATTTCCGAACACATCCGGAAATACCGCAATCACGGCCGTCAGGAAGTGGTCGTGCATCACCAAACCGATTCGCTATTACGGCGAACGCAGACGCGGGCCGGCAGAGAGCGCCGTCGTGCTTCCAGTCAGGACGTTGGCAAGGCCGGTGTGGGTGAGCCGTCATGACAGACTCGGTAGGTTATCAGGCGATGCTCAACAGCCCGCGCTGTGGTGCCAAGACTCGCGCCGGGACACCTTGCCGGGCTCCTGCCGTGGTGGGCAAGACGCGCTGTCGGATGCATGGCGGCGCCGCTGGGTCCGGCGCCCCGAAAGGAAACCAGAACGCCCTAAAACACGGCGCTTGCACGCGTGCGTTTCGAGAGCAAACCAAGGCGATGAATGCGGAATGGCGCGAGATCAAGCGCATCTTGGCCGAACAAAAGCGAGCGTGGCGCCAGGCCAAGCGTCGGCAGCTAGTGTCCCGTCTCAGTGATTATGACGGGTAGGGTTAGGCCGAGAATGGGCAGCTCCCGTGGCGGGACGAGCAACCGGATGCCGCGAGCGCGACCGGGCTGGTTGTCGCTGCAGCACATCTCTTCGCGGGTCTTTGGCTACTGTGG
>DBUB01000009.1 GCA_002307725.1 Alphaproteobacteria bacterium UBA1301
CGACGGCAAGGTGCACCGACCAAGCAGAGTCGAAAGACGGTCATAGTGATCCGGTGGTCCCGTGTGGAAGGGTCATCGCTCAACGGATAAAAGGTACTCCGGGGATAACAGGCTGATCGCACCCAAGCGTCCATAGCGACGGTGCGGTTTGGCACCTCGATGTCGGCTCATCACATCCTGGGGCTGTAGCCGGTCCCAAGGGTATGGCTGTTCGCCATTTAAAGTGGTACGTGAGCTGGGTTTAGAACGTCGTGAGACAGTTCGGTCCCTATCTGCCGTGGGTGTTGGAAACTTGAGAGAACTTGTTCCTAGTACGAGAGGACCGGAACGAACGCACCTCTGGTGGACCGGTTGTGGCGCCAGCTGCATTGCCGGGTAGCTAAGTGCGGACGAGATAACCGCTGAAAGCATCTAAGCGGGAAACTCATCTCAAAACCAGGTTTCCCTTGAGAGCCGAGGAAGACTACCTCGTTGATAGGCCAGGTGTGTAAGCGCAGCGATGCGTTGAGCTTACTGGTCCTAATCGCTCGATTGGCTTGAACGCCAGCACCTCGTTCCATGTCTGGAGAGAAGTCCAGATTGATTAAGTTTCGAGTGTCGTATGAAATTCTGTCCTTTGCCGGACTGGTGATACTAGCGGAGGAATTCCACCCGATCCCATTCCGAACTCGGCCGTTAAAGCTTCCAGCGCCTATGGTACTGCGGCACAAGCCGCGGGAGAGTCGGTCGTCGCCAGTCCTGCTAAGGACAGAATTAAAATCGCCATCACAAAATCAAGCAAAACCCCGCCGGAGCAATCCGGCGGGGCTTTTGTTTTGGGCGTGAGACGAGCAAAATTTCGACGCTCGCGCGGAACCAAGGGCGCGGGATGGGGGTTGCTGGCATGCGCGTCTTCGAATTTTCCACCGCCATCGTCCGCGAGCCGGGCAAGAGCGTCGTCAAAGGTCTGAAGTCCAATCCGAAGGCCGTTCCCAGCTACGAGGGCGTGCTGGCCGAGCATCGCGCTTATGTCGATGCGCTGGCAGGGTCTGGGGTCTCGGTCGATATCCTGAAGCCGCTCGAGGATTTTCCCGATTCCGTTTTTGTCGAGGACGCAGCGCTGACCTTCCCGGAAGGGGCCATATTGCTCCGTCCCGGGGCGCCATCGCGGCTGGCCGAACGCGACGAGGTGCGCGGCGCGCTCGCTCGCCACTTCGCCAATGTGCTCGAACTCGGTGTTGGCGAATATGCCGACGGCGGCGACGTGCTGGTGGCGCCCGAAACGGTGTTCATCGGCCTGTCGCGGCGCACCAATCGCCTCGGTGCGGAAGCGCTCGTGCGCCATCTCGGCACCCTCGGCCGCAAGGTAGCGGTCGTGCCGACGCCCGCGACGGTACTGCATTTCAAGAGCGCTTGCGCGCTGCTGTCCGAAGACACCATCGTCGCCACCAAGGCGCTCGCTGCGAGTGGCATTTTCGACGGCTATCGCGTGCTCGAAACGCCGGAGGGCGAAGACGGCGCGGCCAATCTGGTGCGCGTCAATGCGCGGGTTTTGGTGGGCAAGTTTTACCCGCGTACCGCCGAGATGATCGCCAAGGAAGGCCTTGAGGTGAAGCTGTTGCCGGTCAGCGAAGTTGCCAAGCTCGATGCGGGCCTCAGCTGCATGTCGCTACGCTGGGCCAAGCCAGACGAAGCCTAAATTGTCCTGCGCATGTGCAAAACGTCGAACGGTAGATGGTCATAGTGCGCATGCCGCGTGGCCTGAAAGCCGAAGCGTTCGTACCACCCCCGCAAGTCCGTCTGCTTCGCTATAATTCCGATCTCGACGGCCGTGGCGCCGGTGGTCCGCACTGCATCGAAGGCACGTTCGACCAATTGCCGCCCGATGCCGCGGTGGCGGAAATCCGGCAGCACCGCAAGTTTCTCCAAAGTTGAAACGCCGTTCTTGGGCAGTCGTATGGCCACCGTTCCGCACGGCACCTCGCCTGAGAAAGCTTCAAAATAGAGATTTCCAAATCCCATTCCGCGTCGTACTTCGTCCGCCGTGATGAACGAAGTATGGCCCGGACAGCTCTCGCGCGTGAGACCGAGGCGAACGGCAACATCGGCAAACGCTGCCGCAATCAGACGCGCCAGGGCGTCGGCGTCAGTAATATCGGTCGTGACGATCTCAACCGTGTTCATGCGGCGGCGGGCTCCGTCTTGTCCGGTGTCTTGAACCAGCGCCCGAGCGCCGCCACCAAAATGATCACGCCGAGCACCAGTTCGATGATCGTGATGGCGCCGTTGAACGGGTTGTATCCCTTCGCCGCTGAGTTGAGATAGACGTGGCGCACCATCCAGATGCCGGCGGTATAGACGGTGACGAATAGGTAAGCGAGTGGAATGAGGCAGGTCAGCGCGTAACTGAACCGCCGCGACAGCTTCAAAATCACCGTGGCACCGATGATCAATCCCACCGACGCCATCAACTGGTTCGACACGCCGAACAGCGCCCAGATCGAAGCAATGTCGCCTGACGCCAGCAGATATCCCCACAACAGACAGGCGATGAAACTGGTTGCCAGCATGCCAGGCAGCCAATCGACACGCTTCAGCGGCGCATAGAAGGTGCCGGTAAGGTCCTGCAACAGATAACGCGCGATGCGGGTGCCGGAATCGACCGCGGTGAGTATGAACACCGCCTCGAACATCACGACGAACTGGAAGAAATACGATGCCAGGTTCTTGAACCAGGGCAGGGCGGTGAAGATGTTGGTCATGCCGACCGCCAGCGTCACCGCGCCGCCGGTGCGCCCGGCGAGATTGATGCCGATCTCCGACACGAAGCGCGGCAGTTCCACCGTATGCATGCCGAGCTTGGCGAACGCAGCCGGGGCGGCGTTGATGGCGAACCAGTCTTCGGGATAAAGCGAACACGCCGCCACCAGCGCCATGATGCCGACCAGGCACTCGACCAGCATCGCGCCGAACGCAACTGGAAGAATGTCACTCCACTTGTCGATGATCTTCGGCGTCACGCCGGATCCGACAAAGGCATGAAAACCGGAAATCGCGCCGCAAGCGATGGTGATCGACACGAATGGCCACACTGGTCCGGCAACCACCGGCCCGCCGCCCAGGAACTGGGGCATGAAGGCCGGGAAGTGGATCACCGGATTGACGAAGATCACGCCGACGACCAGCGCCGCAAAGACGCCAATCTTGATAAAACTGGAGAGATAGCCGATCGGAGTCAGCAGCAGCCAAACCGGCAGAGTGCTCATCAGGAAAGCATAGGCCGGCAGGATAAAGCTGAGCGTCTGCTTGTTGAGCATCAGCCACTGGCCAAGCACGCTGTGATTTACATATGGCCCCGCAAGAACGCCCGCAATCACCGCGATCACCGCGACAAGGGTGGCAAGTTTCGAAACCCCGAAATTGTGCTCGCAAAGCCCCAGCGCGATCGCGATCGGCACGATGGCGAACACGGCGAACGTGCCCCAGGGATTATGATCCAGCGCGTTGACCACGACCATCGACAGGCCCGCCATCGTCACCGTGATGATGAACAGCATGGCCAGGCCCGTGCACCATCCCGCCACCGGCCCGAGTTCGGCGCGCGCTACTTCCGACAGCGACAGCCCGCGCATTTTCATCGAGGCGTACAGCACTACGGTGTCGTGCACTGCGCCGCCGATCACCGCACCGGCAAGCAGCCAGATGAATCCGGGATAGAAGCCGAATTGCGACGCCAGCACCGGCCCGACCAAGGGCCCCGCTGCCGCGATCGCTGCGAAATGCTGCCCCGCCGTCGCCCATTTGCGCGTCGGCACATAATTCTTGCCGTCGGTATAAAGATGGGCCGGCGTCGGCTGGTCATCTGTAACGCGCAAAATCCGGCGCACGAAGAAGACGCCATAGGTGCGATAGGCCAGCGCCAGAATGCACAGCGCGGCAAGAACATAAGGAAGAGCGTGGCCCATGATGTCCCCCCAGGACGATTTGGGAGACTATAACGCGCCGCCACAACCGCAACCAGAACTCTCGGCCGTTAGTTGTCCTTGTTCTTTACCACCTCGCCGCCCTTCATCACGAAGGCGACGTGCTCCAGCACCTTTACGTCGGCGAGCGGATCGCTGGAGACCGCGATCAGGTCGGCAAAATGGCCAGGCGCGAGCTCGCCCACCTTGTCTTTCCAGCCCAGCAGTTCGGCGGCGTTGAGGGTGGCGGCGCGGATCGCGTCGATCGGCTGCATGCCCCATTGCACCATCTTGGCGAACTGCCGGGCGTTGTCGCCATGGGGATAGACCCCCGCATCGGTCCCGAATGCCATACGTGCGCCGCCCTGAAAGGCTTTGCGGAAATTCTCGCGCTGCAGCCGCCCGATGGCTTTTTCCTTCTCGATTGATTCCGGCAGCATGCCGACCTTGGGGCCCATCTCGAGAATGAAATCGTCATTATAGATATCGAACACTAGGAAGGTGCCGTGGCTCTTGGCGAGCTTGATGCCTTCGGCGTCGATCAGACTCGCATGCTCGACCGAATCCACGCCAGCCAGGATGGCGTCTTTGATCGCTTGGGTGCCATGGGCATGGGCGGCAACTTTGCGGCCCAGCTTGTGGGCTTCGGCGACGATAGCCTGCATCTCTTCCAGCGTGAATTGTTCGCCGCCCGCGGTATCGCCTTTCGACAGCACGCCGCCCGAAGCGGAAATCTTGATCAGATCGACACCATATTTGACGTTCTGGCGCACCTTGGCGCGCAAGGCCCAAGGCCCGTCGGCGACGCCGTCGGCGCTATGATGAAATTCGAACGGGAGCAGATTGTCGTCGCCGTGGCCGCCGGTGATCGAGAGCATCGGTCCCGCCACCAGCATACGCGGACCAGGAACGTCGCCTTCGGCGATCGCGTCGCGCACCGCCACATCAGCGTAGCCTTCGGAGGCAACATCACGCACGGTGGTGAATCCGGCCATCAAAGTGATGCGGGCATTCTTGACGCCGGTGGTTGCCATCCGCGGCACCGAGATTCCAAGCGCCGAATAGCCTTGATCGCTGGCGTTGAAGGTCAGGTGGGTGTGGGCGTCGATCAAGCCGGGCAGACAGGTCAGCGCCGGAAGGTCGCTCGCTTTGATTCCGTCCGGCAGTTTGGTTGTCGTGGCCGGCCCCACCGCCGTGATGATCCCGGCGGCGTCGAACACGACCACTTGATCGACCAGCATTTTTCCAGCGCGCACGTCGAGGAGCTTGCCGCAATGCACTGCACCGGAACCGGCTTCAGCAGCGCCGACCATCGCCACTGCGGCGAGCACCGAAATCCACAGAGTCTTGTGCATTTTACCAAAATTCCTCGCGAACATTTTACGGATCATCAGCATGAAACGCACATCGTCCGGATGCAATCAAAGGATTGTCGCGTGTCTACGCTCTGTTTACCTGGGGCGCGTAGACCATGGCCTTGCAGGCTGGCGTGTGAAGACTGGTAAGCAATGAGGGTGCACAAAAATGGAGCTGAATGAGCTTTTTTCGCGTTTCGAAGTCGAATTTGAACTCGATATGCCGGACGATGCGGAAGACACGTTGGTGCAAGTGCGCGACGTCCGCGACTACATCCGCGAGGTGTACCGCGAGCAGGGAATTGAGGCTCCGGCGGGTGCCATTTTTGAACGCGTGCGGCGGATTGCGGCGCATCTCGCCCACGCTGACGCATCGGAAATTGAGCCCCAGACACGGCTCGCCGACCTCATCCGGCATAATCGCGCCGCCTAAACTTCGGGCACGGGATCGGTTAATCTCCTCCGGGATTTCAGGCGTCGTGCGCCATGGCCAAGCCGCCCCGCGTCGTTGTCGTCAATGACAAGATGCAAACGAACTACCGTTACGCGCTGGTAGCGCCGGTCGGCCGCGACTTTGATCCCGGGTTCAAGCCGCAACTGACGCCGAAGGAAATGCTGGCGCTTGGTATCTTTGGCGGCAAATACATGACCGATTGCGCCCGCGAATATCCCGCCGACTGGTTCGCGACCGCCAAGCTCTCGCCGGCGGGAAAAAATCCCAAACTCAATTACTTCGGGGTCGATGCCAGCCAATCGCTGTTGGAATGGCGGCGCAAAGGCTGGATCCATCCCGACGATCCGCGCGGCTGGTTTCAATGGTACTGCCGCTATTACAGCGGCCGGCGGATGGAAGACGACGCCCGCCAGATTACGCGGTGGAAACAGATCTCCCGCCACGTCGCACAACTGCGGAAGAATTGTGAGCCCGGCGACGTGTTTTGCCGCCCGCGTCAGCGTCAGGCGCTACTGCATTGGGCTTATGACAGCCGCAAAATTTGACCCGTGCTCTGGCGGCAACGCTTAAGGGCCTCTCCAACACGTGACTTTTCGTGACCACTGGAAAGCTCTAGCCTCGCGTCCAAATCTCAATAGGGAAAGTCATGAAAGCGATGCTTTTGCTTGCCGCCAGCATTCTCGCGATGTCGGCCGCCGCCGCCGGCAGTCAGCCGCCTGCACCACCCGCCAAACCAGTGACCGAGACCTTGTTTGGTCAGACGGTCACCGACAATTACCGCTACATGGAAGCGCTTGGGCCCGAGACGCTCGATTGGATGAAGGCGCAAGGCTCTTTCACACGCTCGATGTTTGATTCGATTCAACCGCGCGCCGATCTGGGCAAGCGCGTCGGCGCCTTCACCGGCAGCTTCGGCTTCATCAACGGCTATGCGACTTATGGCACTCGCGCTTTTTACGAAGAGCGCACGCCGGGGTCCGACAATTTCGATCTGATGGTTCGCGACGCCTCCGGCGTCCGCAAGCTGGTCGATATCGCGGCGCTGCGCGCGGCCCATGACGGCAAGCCGTATGCCATCAATTATTTCCTCGCTTCGCCCGATGGCGCGAAAGTGGCGGTCGGCATTTCGCAAGGCGGTTCGGAAGCGGCGGAGATTTCGGTCTATGACGCCGCCACGGGAAAGGTGATTGCCGGTCCCATCGATCGCGCCGATTTTGGGGCCACCGCTTGGAGCGCCGATTCCAAGACGCTGTTTTTCATCCGCCTCAAGCAACTCGCGCCCGGCGAAGACGAGATCGCCAAATACAAGAACGCCACCGCTGATGCCTGGGACTTAAAATCGGACCCGGTGGCGGTCGCTGGCGCCGGTATCGGCAAGGGGACTTCGTTCGCGCCCGACGAAACCCCGGTGATCGCGCTAACGCCCGGTTCGGACACCGGCTTGTTGCTGTCGTTCAATGGCGTACAGAACGAGTTGAAGGCGTGGGCGGCTCCCGCTGCACAAGCCGGAACGGTGGCGGCGCCGTGGAAGCTGTTGTTCGGCCGCGACGACGGCGTCACCAGCGTCGATGTCCATGGCGATGACATCTATCTTCTCAGCCACAAGGACGCGCCGACCTTCAAAGTGCTGGTGTTGAAGGCGGGCGAACCGCTTGCAGCTGCGAAAGTCCTGGTAGCTGCCGATCCGTCGCGCGTGATCGAATCCATCCATGCCGCCGCTGATGGGCTTTATGTAATGACGCGCAAGGGCGCCTATTCCGAACTTTTGCGCGTGCCGGCCGGTACCACAAAAATCGAGTCCATCGCGCTGCCGGTAAGCGGTCACATCGCCGAGATGTTCACCGATCCGAGGGCTGCGGGTGTGTCGCTGCAGATGTCGAGCTGGGTCGTGGCACCAACCTTGTATCGCTACGATCCCAAGACCGGCCATTTCGAAGACCTCAACCTCGGTGTCAAAGGCGCCATCGCGGCGGCCGCCTTCACCGTCAGCGATCTGAAAGCCAAAGCGAAAGACGGCGTCGAGGTGCCCCTTTCGCTGATCCAGCCCAAGGGCAACACCGGCCCGCACATCACGCTGGTGGAAGCTTATGGCTCCTACGGCATTTCGGAACTGGCTGATTTCTCGTCGCGGCGTGCCGCGGCGCTGAAGGAAGGCGTCAATTACGGCATCTGCCATGTGCGCGGTGGCGGCGAGCTCGGCGAGGCCTGGCGTCTCGGCGGTAAGGACGCCAACAAGCACAATACTTGGCAGGACATCATCGCTTGCGGCGAGGATTTGATCGCCCGCGGCATCACCACCAAGGACAAGCTCTTCATCATCGGTGGGTCCGCCGGCGGCATCACCATGGGCCGGGCTTTGACCGAGCGCCCTGACCTTTTCGCCGGTGTGCTGGATCTGGTTCCGGCCGCCAACCCTTTGCGCTCCGAGTTCTCGCCCAACGGCCCGCCGAACATCCCGGAATTCGGCACTGTCAGCACCGAAGCGGGCTTCAAGAACCTTTATGCGATGGATTCGATCCAGCACGTGAAGCCGGGCGTGACCTATCCGGCGGTGATGATCGCCACCGGCCTCAACGATCCACGGGTATCGCCGTGGGAGCCGGCCAAATTCGCTGCCGCCCTGATTGCCGCAGGAAGCCCCAATCCGGTGTTGCTCAGGATCGACGAACAGGCGGGACACGGCGTTGGCTCGACCAAGACCCAGACCGACGCGCTGACGGCCGACGGCATCGCCTTCATGTTCTGGCGGGCCGGCCAGCCGGGCTGGCAGCCGGCTAAGAAGTAGATGGAAGCGCCCTCCAAAAAGCAAAACCCCCTCGTGAGGCGAGGGGGTCTACTTTAATCCGGCCAAGAGGAACTTCAGTTCGACGCGAAACGCTGCGCGATGAAGCCCCTCAAGGAGTAGGCGGTGGTGCCCATGGCGTTGGCCCTGGTGTTCCACACCTTGACCTGTGACCAGTCGTTGTTCGGGCTAACGTCGATCACCGGCGCATTGAGATAGATGCGGCCGTCGCGGCCCCAGTTGGCGTGGTCGACCAGCACTTCGCGGGCCGATACCAACCGCTTGACGACTGCGACATGGCCGGCACGCATGTTCTTGCGTCCGGCGAACACCATCACGGCACCCGGTGCTGGGTTGGCGATCTGGGCGTATTGGGCATGGGCTTGGCCCCACCAGGTGCGGGCGTCGCCGAACAGGGCGATGCCGGAGGCCAGCCGCGCAAACTCGACACAGTAAACATGGCGGGCGGGACGAACGATCGTCGGCGTATCCGCCAGGGTCCGCTTGTCCTCGGCGACGATGCTTAATGTCGGATCGGACAGCACAACGCCGGAGTCCGTCAGTGCCGGATTGGTGATCCTGGCATCAAGCGCCGGCCGGGCAACCGGCATGGGCACGGCCGCATGACGGCTATGGGTTAACGATACCGCGTGAGGGCGGTGCGCAATGGATCTCGCATCCACCGCAGACGCACCAAAGAGGATGGCGAGTGCTGCGAGAAGGGAGATGGCTGGTGCGTGTCCGGCACAGTCAAGTCGATTCATAAGTCCCCCTTTAACGTACTTCGGTCGTGCTGCCAACCTGAGTACAAACCGCAACAGTGATGCAAATCAGCCATTTGCATGCATTTGGCGAGTGGCGGCGAGTGTGCCCCGAGACCTCTGGTGAAGTGCTAAACAGTAACCATGACAATTTGTCGCACGTAAATTTCTGTGCGTTTCTTTGTAATGATTCGTGAGCGTGGAGTGTGTGCGCCTCATCGGGCGTGGCGGAAAGAAGCCTTGATTTGCGCTTTGGCTTTTCGCGACCCCGTCCGGTCGATATGATGACGTCACAGAACATAAGTTGGTGGGGGCACCGTGAGTACCGATCCGAAAGTTTTGATCGCAATCGTCTGCTTTTCGGCCATTTCACTGCTATTGCTGGTCGTCATGGGCTTGGTTCGCCGCGGCCGGGCCAAGGCGGCCGAAGCGCCTAATCTGCGCGACGTCATCGAGACCTCGGCTGCGGCAACGCCTCCAGATGTTAGCACCGGGTTAATACCCATGGCCGTGGGCGCTCCGTCAGAAGTGAGCGGGCCGGTGGCGACGAATCTCGCTGGGCCTGTGGTGAGCGAACGCAGCGGGCCGGTTGCGACAAATCGTACAACGGTGGCAATCGGGGTGCCCAAGCCGGCGTTCCCGCCAACCCCGGCGCCTGAGACATCCAGCCGCAAGGTGATTCCGATCATCCATGATTTCGGGCACCCGCGCGATTTTCCCACCGACCAGCGCCGCTATCTGACGACGCGCGAAGCCTTCGAGATTCTCGCCGAGATTCGGGCCGTGCCGGCTGATCGTCCGATCGACTTCATTCTGCACACCCCGGGCGGTGAGGCGTTTGCCTGCGAGTTGATCGCCAGCGCCATCAAGGACCGGCCGAACACCACCGCGTATGTGCCCTATTGCGCGATGAGCGCCGGCACCATCGTGGCGCTCGCCTGCGAGAAAATCGTGATGGGCAAATACGCCTGCCTCGGTCCGATCGACACCCAGTTCTACGGCTTCCCGGTCGAGTCCTATATCCGCCTGCTCAAGGAAAAGCCGATCGCCAGCATCGACGACGAATTGGTGCTGCTCGCCTATCTCGCCGAGAAGGAATTGAAGACGGCCCGCAGCCGTGCCTGCGAACTCCTCAACAAGGCCCATTTCGGCAAGGACGACGCTTGTCATCTTACCGACTTCCTGGTGGCCGGCACCCTGCCGCACAGCGAGCAGATCGGCCGCGACCGCGCCATCGAGCTCGGCGTCGCTATCGCTGGCGGCGATTGCCCGGCCCAGGTCTACGACATGGTCGAGCAGCGCCTGCGCCTCTATCAGCCGATGGATGGCGCCGATGGGTTCGGCCCCGATTACCAAGTGCGCGCCACCATGCTCGGCAACGTCCAGCCGCCAGCCGCCTCATCGCGGGCGCTCAGCCGCGAATTTGGCAGTTTCGAACCGCTGTCGGTGCCGATGTCGAAGCTCGCGACGGAAGAAATCCTGCGCCGGCTGGTCAATGCGGCGTGCAGTTTCGTCGCCGCCAAATTTGCCAACCATGTCCCGTCCAAAACCGACGTGCGGGCGATGGAGGCCGAGATTAAGGCTTATCTCAAGATCACCTTCGCCAAGTTCGGCGCCATCATCGACAAGAACTGGGCCAACATCTTCGACAAGATCGTCGCGGTGTTCCCGGACTGAAAAACCTGTCATCCCCGGCTTGCTGCGGCGAAGCGTAGCGTAGCCGGGCGAGGGACCGGGCCTTCGCCGTTGGCGCGCGCGGGATGTTCATAGTGGGGCACATAATCCGTCTACGGACAAAATCTATCCCACACTTCAGGCCGATTTCCGCAATGAAATCAGGGCGAAAATAAATCAATCCCCCTCACCAGAAGTGGCCGTATAATTCTCCCGTTGCCGCTCAATGAGGGGACGAACCGGTCGTCCGTTTCGGGAGTTGCAATCGGTGCCCTGCGATGCTTGGGCTAACGAACCGAGCAAAACAGGGGGTGTGCCTGGCTGCCCCGTCCGCTCACGAATGGAGCGGGTCCAGAGAGCGGGCCAGAGAGCGAAGAACGCGCGAGACGTCGCTAACCAGCCTTCCGGCTGGCGCAAACTTCAGCACGCGGATGCGCGCTTGTTCGGCGAGACCGGAAAGAAGATTGGTGTGTAGCGCGGCCGGAACCACATCACAGAACGCCGGGTGCGGGACGCTGGATGGCGGATCACGCGAAAGGCTTGTGGGGCACCATGCCTGCAAGCGAGACCAACTGTGCTGCACGCCGCCTCCGGCGCCCCGCACCGCCCCTCAATCCGCCGCGTCAGCGCTGCGGAGGGTTTCGTGCTGCCGCAAGACTGCGCGTCTTAATCCTTGGCGCGTTCGATATAGGCGCCGTCTTCGGTCATCACCACGACGCGGGTGCCCGGCACGATATGGGTCGGCACCATGGTGCGCACGCCGTTGTTGAGCAGGGCCGGTTTGAACGAGCCCGAGGCCGTCTGGCCTTTCACCACCGGTTCGGTTTCGACGATCTCGAGGGTGACGCGCTGCGGCAGCACAATGGAGACCGCATTGCCGTTGAACAGCGACAGCGTCACTTCCATGCCTTCCTGCAGATAGGGCGCCCCGTCGCCGACCACGGCGCCATCGACATGGAGCTGGTCGAAGTGCACCGGGTCCATGAACACGTAATGTTCGCCGTCCTGGTAGAGGTAGTTGTAGGTCTTTTCCTCGACGAACGCTTTTTCCAGGCTTTCGGTGGTCTTGTAGCGGTCGACCACCTTCACGCCATCGGAGATGCGGCGCATGTCGATCGATGTCGTGGGTGTGCCCTTGCCAGGGTGGAAGCTTTCCGCCTTGAGGACGATATAGAGCTTGCCATCCTTCTCGATGACATTGCCTTTGCGTACGGAGCTGGCGATAACCGAAACCACTGGAATACCTCGTCTAGTCGGGCGGACATGCCGCGTCGTTACGGCCCGGGGCCGCTTTCGACCGGGCGTATAGCAGGAGCTACCGGCTTTGGCCAAGACAGGATCACCTTGGTGGGCGCCCCACCGGCACGCCGACCGGCGGCCGGCACTCACGTCGCGAGGCCTGATCAAAAAGGCTTTTCGGGCTCATTTTGAGGCCCAAGGCTTCACCGAGGTCGAATGCGGCGCTTTGGCCGCCTCACCGGGCAATGAGGCGCATCTGGCCGGATTTGCGACCGAAATCATCGGGGCGGATGGGTCGCGGCGCCCCCTTTACCTGCATACCTCGCCCGAATTTGCCGCCAAGAAGCTGCTGGCGGCGGGCGAAACACGGATTTTCGATTTCGCCCGCGTTTTCCGCAACCGAGAGACCGTGACGCCGTTGCATGTGCCCGAATTCACCATGCTGGAGTGGTATCGCGCCCGGGAACCTTACGCCGCCGTCATCGCCGACACCCTCGATCTGGTGCGGATGGCGGCAGCAACCACCGGCCTTAAGACCTTTTCCTTCCGCGACCGGACCTGCGACCCCTATGCCGAGGCCGAACGGCTGACGGTGGGCGAGGCATTTTCGCGTTACGCCGGCGTCGATCTCCTCGCCACGCTTGATGCCGAGGGCCAAGGCAACCGCGACGCTTTGGCAGTGGCCGCGCGCGCCGCCGGGCATGACGTGGCTGCAAACGACACCTGGGCCGACATTTTCTCCAAGATTATCGTCACCATCGAAGGGAAGCTCGGCTACGGCCGCCCCACCGTGCTTTTGGAATATCCGCGCTGCGAGGCCGCGCTGGCTCGCGCCACCGTCCATGACCCGCGGGTGTCGGAGCGGTTCGAGCTCTACATGTGCGGGGTGGAACTCGCCAACGGCTTTGGGGAACTCACCGATCCGGTCGAGCAGCGCGCCCGCTTCGAAGCCGAAATGGCGGAAATGGAGCGTGTTTATGGCGAGCGCTATCCGCTCGACGAAGATTTCCTCGCCGCGTTAGCCATCATGCCCGAGGCCAGCGGCGTCGCCCTCGGATTTGATCGTCTTGTCATGCTCGCAACAGGCTCCCGTAGCGTCGCAGACGTGCTATGGACCCCGGCACCATGACTGCTCTGAAATCTATCTACACTTTGGCCGATTCCGGTCTTGTCGCGCACGACGCGCTGCCGGCGTTGGTGCCGGTCGCCGAACGCTACGCTGTCGCTTTGACCGAAACGGTCGTGAATTTGATCGATCGCACGGATCCGTTCGATCCCATCGCGCGCCAGTTCGTACCCAGCGTGCGCGAACTGGTCGAAAAGCCGGAAGAGCGCGCCGATCCCATCGGCGACGACACCCATTCCCCGGTGCCCGGCATCGTTCATCGTCACCGGGACCGCGCCCTGTTCATGCTGGTCCACGCCTGTCCAGTCTATTGCCGCTTCTGTTTTCGCCGCGAAAGCGTCGGCCACGGTGGCGACAGCGCGCTGTTGCCGCAGACGTTTGCAGGGGCCATCGATTACATCGCCGCCCATCCCGAAATCTGGGAAGTGATTTTCACGGGCGGCGACCCGTTCATCCTCACCCCGCGCCGCATTGCCGAAGTGAGTTCGCGTCTCGCTGCCATTGCGCATGTGAAGCTGCTGCGTTGGCACACCCGCGTGCCGGTGGTCGACCCGGGGCGTATCGACGACGAAATGATCGCTGCGCTGCTGGTGCCCGGCGCTTCCACCATCGTCGCGCTGCACGCCAATCATCCGCGCGAACTCGGCCCCGATGCCCGCCGCGCCATCGCCAAGCTGATCGATGCCGGCATTCCGCTGGTCAGCCAGACGGTTCTCTTGCGCGGCATCAACGACGAGATTTCCACGCTGGAAGCCCTGATGCGCGCCTTCCTCGAATGCCGCATCAAGCCCTATTACCTGCACCATCCTGATCTGGCGCTGGGCACCAGCCATTTCCGCGTCTCGATCGACGAAGGCCTCAGCTTGATGCGGGCGCTGCGTGCGCGCCTCTCCGGCCTTGCAATCCCGACCTATGTGCTCGACATCCCCGGCGGCTACGCCAAGGTGCCGCTCGAATCCCGCGATGTGGAAAAAACCGCAACCGGCTGGCGCATTCGCGATCATGAAGGCCGCTGGCACGATTATCCGCCGGCAACGGACAACGTTTAAGGCACCGCCACCGAATTGCTGGCGACGCCGGCCGGGACGGTATCGACGATCAGCATCTTCACCGGCACCGTGCCGCGGTTCTCGCCGAAGTGGGCGGTGTTCTGCATCTCGACCAGGAATTCGCCCGGCTTGACCTCAAAGCTCTTGCCGGTTTCGGTGTTGGTGACGGTCAGCACGCCTTCCAGCATATAGCCGT
This sequence comes from Alphaproteobacteria bacterium UBA1301, assembly GCA_002307725.1. Classification (GTDB taxonomy): domain Bacteria; phylum Pseudomonadota; class Alphaproteobacteria; order Micropepsales; family Micropepsaceae; genus Rhizomicrobium. Next base: position 14,578 of record DBUB01000009.1, read on the forward strand.
AATGCGGCCAGGGGTGTTTGTGCACCGCCGTTTTGTCGCCCGGCGGAAAGATCAGCATCGTGGTGATCACCGTCGGATGCTCGGGGGCGATGATCGGCTGGCCGATAACCGTTTTGTCGGTGTTGGCGAGCGTCGTCACCGTCGGAGTAGCGCATGCCGGTGCGCCTATGAGCAGCAGTGCCAGACCAATGTATTTCATCGTTTCATCCAAGCTCAGGGTAGAATGCCCAGTTTTTTGAAAGTTGCGGCAACGTCGGGCACCGCCGCTTCGGAGTCCTGGACCATCATCCGCCCGCGTTCGGCATTACCGGCCCGCTTTTCGGCAAGACCGCAGACATAGACCACGTCGGTGCTGAAGATGGCTTGGTCCAGAACCATTTTGCAGTCGCCGATCATGTCAGCGTATTTGCCCTGGCGGTATTCGACAATCAGCCATCCGGCATAGGCGTCGGCTAGGTGCTTATCGGCATCCATTGCCTTTTTGCAATCGGCTAGTGCGGCGTTGAAATCGGTATCCCACAAGGCGTGTGCCCGGCAGCGCATAGCGATGTATTTCGGAATCGCTTCGGTCGACACCATTTTGTCGATGTCGGCCATGGCGTCGTCGTAGCGGCCGGTCAGCTGGTACGCGTGGGCGCGGTTGCGGCGGGTGTAGTTCGCAAGCTGCACGAACTCCGGCAGGTTCTGCCGTTCACGGATTGCCCGCAGGGCATCGCCGTAGGAATGGATGGCGTCGTCGTATTGCCCCATTTCCATATAGGAGATACCAATGTTGTTGAAGGCGTCGGCGCGGATGTTGTCGTAATACGCCGCTTCGGTCAGCACGAAACGGCAGGCGGCGATGGTTTCTTCCGGTGTTTGCGGCCCGACTCTATTCTGCCTGAGGCAGCGATCCCATTTCTCTTCTTGCGTGTCGGCGGCGGCGGGTTGGGCGCCAACCACAGCGAGCAACACGGCAAGAGCGATCCCGCGGCACAGCATCTTCATTTTCCCCCGCCTTGCACCCGAACGAGTGCGGCCATCCCCGAAAAATGATAGCGCAGGTTGGTGGTGCGATCCAGGCCCGGCGCGGGGGGGGGGCGAATGATCCGCCCACGAATTGTTCAATAGCGCTGCAGCAGCGCCAGCATCTTGGCGTCCACGTTGACGCCGCCGTGATCGATGTACGTCACATCGCTGCGGCCGGAGTCGAGCGGCCCGAAATCGCCGCGCAGGTTCCACAAGCACCAGCCAAACCCGGCCCTTTTCCAGTTTTCCAGGCAGTCTTTCATCCACGCCAGCGTCACGTCGTGCGGCGTTTTGTTGTAGGCGCCCCATTCGCCAATGAAGACGCCGATGCCCATTGCCTCCAGTTTTTGCCAGGGTTCGACATTCTCGCGCCACAGCCGCGCCTGATCGACGACGCCGTTCTCATTTTTCAGCGGCCAGGTTGGCATCGGCCAGGTGTCGCTGCCCTCAACCCACCCGGCACGGTAGTGCGTGAGGTGGAACGGTTCGTAGCCGCGGCCCGCTTGCGCGATCTTCAGCGGCGCCAGAAGCGGGGTGGGTTCACGCCCATAGGCGCGGCCGTCGGCGATGATGAGCCGGTCGGGGTCCTCTTTGCGGATCGCGTCCACCGCCGCGCTGGCAGCGCGCAGGTATTGCGCTTCGGTCACCGCCGCCGGCTCGTTGATCAGGTTGAACGACAGCGCATCCGCTGGCACACCGCGATAGCGGGCCGCAAACATCGCCCACTGCCGGGCGAATAGGCGGCGCGCCAAGTCGCTGTCCGGCCCCTCGCCCCACAGATCAAGGGGCTCTTTCGGCGTCGCGACGGTATAGCCGGGTGCCCGGTGCAGGCAGATGGTCAGATGGACGCCGCGGCCGCGTGCGAACGCCAGCGCTTGGTCGATCTCCTTGAGCGGGGCTTCGCGAATATCACCCGTCTCGTTGGTCCAGATGCGGTAATCGAGTGGCAAGCGCACATAGTTAAAGCCGTTGGCGGCGATGAAATCGAAATCGCGTTCCTTGTAGGGCGCGTTCATGCCGAGGGTGAACTTCTCGAGCAGGTTGAATCCGCGCCAGCGCGGCAGTTTCGCCGCCGAAACATGCGGAACATCGCCAGCCTTTGCGCCGATAGTCGCGACCGCACTGGCCATGCCTGCGAGCGCCGCACGTCGGGTCGTTTCAAACGGGAAATCTGCCATCCGTCGAGTCCTGGTACACAAACGCCGGGCCCAGCTTAAGCCGCCGTGGAGGTCCGATCATAGACCCAGAGTGCCACGCGCCGCCGCCTGTGGCCGCTCGCTTTTTGCGTGGTGGCAAGCGATGCTATTCGCCCGAAACGGGAGGACCAGAATTGAACAAATTCTTCGCTGGGTTGTTGCTGTTGGCCGGTTTTCAGCCAGGGCTTGCCAGCGATGCCTGTCTAGCGCTCTCCGCCGTACCGGCGCTGTATCAGCCGGGGCCGGTCTTTCTCGCCAGTTATCCGACCGTTGAGTCCGGTCCGGTCCAGAACGTCGCGTTCGTTTACGATAACGCGGTTGCCGCCATCGCCTTGGCGGCTTGCGGGCGCCCCGATCAGGCGGCGCAAATCGCCGATGCTATGCTCGCGGCGCAGGAGCACGACCGTTGGTGGAGCGATGGGCGCTTGCGCAACGGCTATGTCGCCGGTCCTGTCGCGCATCTACCATTGCCGCTGCCGGGCTGGTGGGAACCGTCCGAGAACAAGTGGGTGGAAGATCGCTATCAGGTCGGCAGCGATACCGGCAACATGGCCTGGGCCATGCTGGCACTGCTGACGGTCTACGAACAGACCCGTGCGCCGCAGTATCTTTCCGGTGCAGACCGCATCGCCCGTTACGTCGAGAGATCGTGGTCTGACGTGCGCCCGCGTGGCTTTTCCGGTGGCACCTTCGGCCACGAGCCCGAACCGGCGGTGAACACTTGGAAATCGACCGAACACAACACCGACCTCGCGGCCGTGTTCAGCCGCCTTGCCCGCGACAGCGGCGATGCGCATTGGGCAGAGCGGGCGCGGGCTGCGGAAAACTTCGTTGCGGCGATGTGGGGGAATAAATGCCGCTGCTTTGCAGTCGGCACCGGAGAGGACGGCCACAGCCGCAATCGCCTACTGGCACTGGATGCGCAACTATGGCCCGGTCTCGCGCTTGCCAGTGGCACACGGCGGTTCCCTGGCGCGCTCGACACGGCGATGATACGCCTCGCCACCGGTAGTGGTTTTGCCTACAGCGAAGCCGCGCCAGGCATGTGGACCGAAGGTACCGCGCAAGCCGGCTTGCTGATGGCGCTGGAAGGCCGGGATGTTACCGCGCTTACGGCCATGATCGCGCGGAACCGTGATACGACGGGATGGTATTACGCCGCCGAAGCGCCAAGCCTGCCGACCGGTTTCATGCTGCAGACCGATCCGTCCAAGCCGCGTATTTACTATCACCTGCCGCATTTGGGCGCGCTGGCCTGGGTGGCGCTGTTCGAACAGCGTTTTAATCCGTTCGCTGGGCGCTGACCGCCGCCGGAAACATGTCGGCCGTGGAGGACAACAATCGTCGGGTCGCGCGACTTGAAATTCAGCATTGTGGTCGCCACATCAAAGAGCGCTCTCTGACCGCGGCGAAGCCCGGCAATCGGAAGTTGCAACGCATTTGCAAGAGGGCCATCCCCCCAGAGCAAAAATTTGAAAACGAATGTACCGGAGGGGAGTGGAAGACTCGCGAATCTTGAAAAACAACTTTCAAGATCGTGGGCAAATGGCTTCTCTGGGCCCCTAGATTTTGGGGTGCCGTGGCCAACGAAAAAGAGGGAAGACGGTTGGTCCTCCCTCTTTCGCGCGGCACTCGACAGCCCCCGGACGGTGCCGCGCCGGTATTGTCTCGTTCTAATTCGTCGAGTAGTGCACGATCTGGGCGTTGTTGCCGACCGCGGTAGAGGTGACCGAAACGGTCCCGGCCACGTTGGAGATGGTCGCGGCGGTGCTCGACACGGTGGTGGAGGTGTTCACCTGCTTGTTGTTGATTGGCATTGTGTCGGCGTTGGAATCGGCCTCGAAGTTGTTGGCGATCGCCGAATTGGCGAGGCTGAAGCTGCCGCTGATGTTGTTAACTGCAACCGACGAGGTCGCCGTCGGGTCCTGCGCCGCGCACTGCTGGTAGTTGGTCACCGCCGTCAGGGACGGATCAGTCGAGACCGACGCCGAGTTGCAGACCGCCTGGTTCACGACCCCGACCGAGCCGGTCACGTTGTTGACTGTGGCGTTGGTGGTGGACGTGATCTGAGCGGCGTTGGTGTACTGGCTGGAGTCGACCGTGGTGTCGTTCATGGTGGTGATATCGACCACGTTGCCCGCCGCCACCGACTGTATCCCCACGTCGCCGCCGACATTGACGATCGCCGTGTTGAGCGTCGAGATCGAGTTCTGCAGCGAGACTTGACCGTTGAGGATCGTGCTGCCGCTCGTGCTACTGCTGGAGTCGTCCGCGCAAGCCGGGGTCAGCATCACCATCAGAATTGCCGACCCAGCGATAAGGTTCCTGGCGAGACTTCTCATTGTACTTCTCCTCATTGGAAGCGGTGGTCTGGGACTTGCCGTCATAAAGCGGATCGGCCGTGGTGTTGATGGCGCCGCCGCAGGATGAATTTGGCGCGCGATAAAGGCGGCTCATCATTTCGAGCACGGCGCGTTCGATGGACGAGCGGACCGCGAGCTGGATCGGTTCGAGGGCGCTTTCGCCGAGCGAGGCGTCGAAGAACGTCTGGCCCAAGAAACTGAAGGCGCCGGCGGAAATCTGGCGGCCGATGATCTGCTTCTGGTAGCTGATCACGTCGACCACTTCGAGCGTGCTAGTATCGACCAGTCGGACATCGATGCCGATGTTCATCACGTACATGTTGGCGCCCGCCGTACCCTTAAGGCCGGTGGAGGATTCTTCGCCGCCGGTGCCGTTGGCGCCGACCGAGCGGATGTTGAAGTTCAGCTCGGTGATGCCGCCGACCAGGTAGTAATTCGAGCCCGGGATCGAGCCGGCCAGGATCTTCCTGTAGTCGCCCGGCTTGGCGTCGTCGGTGATGAGCTTGTTGTTCGAGTACTTTAGTTCCATTTCGGCGACCGAGGTGTCGAAGCGTTCGACCATCGGCACACCGGCCTTGGAAAGGGCGCTCATCGCCATCAGGGCGGCGCCTTGCGTGATCTTGCGGCCGGAGTTGTCGGCTTCCGCTTTGCCAGTGTAATCGGCGATCTGTCCCACCGCGATACGCAAGGGACGTTGTGCCGTATAATGGGACAGGCAGCGCAGCGACGCCGAATAGGGTGTCTCATTGCTGATCACCGGCGCGCCACCGATCGGCGACGTATAAGTACCCGACGAGCCTGGGATCGGGCTCACGCAGCCGGCGAGCGCGATGGCCGCACTGGCCAAAGCCAGAGTACGGAGAAGATTTTTGCGTCCGCGGGGGATCATTGGCCCGAACTCCCATTCGTGGTGACAGTGGCAGTCTGATTGCCGTTGTTGACTTGGTTCGAATTGACGATGACGGTGTTGTAGCTGCCGACCGTGACGACGTTCAGCGAATTGCCTATTGCAGTTGCCGTGCCAGTGGTCGTGCTCGTGCTGGAAGTCGACGACGTGTAAGAACTGAGCGTACTCGCCGATTGCACGCCGCTTTGACCAAAGGTCGCGGAGGTGATCTGTCCGTTGACGATCGTGAGATTGCCGTTGGCGTCCCGAAGGTTCGGATTGATCGCCGTGTTTTCCTGGCCGGCCGTCATGCCGTAGCCGCTGTTGTAGCTGGCGGCGGTGTTGTAATTGCCCGCAAAAGCAGCGCCCGTCATGGCGACGGTCGTGAGCAGCATGAACTTGAAACGGAGTGACATCAGCGGGCGTCCAAAGGTGACAGACCCCATTGAGCAACCCGCGTGCCACCGGATGCCTCCCCGGAGGCGCCGAATACGTGCCAGAGTGGTACGCTAGACCCCGCGCTTGGGTACTCTCTGCTGATTTCCGGGCGCCGCGCCTTCCCGCATCGGGGCGCAGTCCCTATATGAGACGAACGACGTTAAGAGAACCAACCGATGGCCTTCCTCCAGTCCCAGCCGCCCCGCGAACCGTTCCTCCATGCTCCGGGGAGCGTTTTGGGGCTCATTGCTGGTCTGATCGCCATCCATCTGGTGGTGACGTTTCTGCCGGTCCCGGATTCGGTGCTAGTGACTTACGTCTTCATTCCGGCGCGCTATGTGGACGGGGCGGCCCCGCTGGATCTGATTGTGCCGCTGTTCAGCCACCAACTTCTCCATGGCAGCTACTTCCATCTGACAGTTAATTGCGTCTGGCTCCTCGCCTTCGGCCCGGTTGTGGCGCGGCGGTTGGGCGGGCTCACGTTCTTCGTATTCTTCTTTCTGTGCGGGGCCGCCGGTGCGCTGACCGAGCTGGCGTTCACTTGGGGTTCGGTCGCGCAGATGATCGGAGCCTCGGGTGCCATTTCAGGTCTGATGGGCGCAGCCTTCCGCCTGATGCGCTGGCCGGACGTTCCGAGCGGCGTGCGGCTGGTGCCGATTTTGTCGCGACCGCTGGTGATGACCTCGCTCACCTGGCTGATCCTTAATGCCATCGTTGGCATCGCTGGCTTCGGCCTTGGTGCAAACGCGGGTGACGTCCAGATCGCCTGGCAGGCGCATATGGGCGGTTATCTGTTCGGGCTTCTGACCGTCGGTCTGTTCGATCGCCTGCGCCGCATGACTGCTTAATGCGCGATGGGATCGCGACGGGTCAGCTTCATGCTTAACCGGTCCATGTACACGTAGATGACCGGCGTGATGTAGAGCGTCAGGAGTTGCGACAAGACTAGGCCGCCCACCACCGCCAGCCCCAGCGGGCGGCGGGCTTCCGACCCGGCGCCGAGACCGATGGCGATCGGCAGCGTGCCCATCAAGGCCGCCATAGTCGTCATCATGATCGGGCGGAAGCGCACGATGGCGGCTTCGTAGATGGCGGTGGCGGCATCGACGCCTTCGGCGCGCTGCCGGGTCAGGGCGAAGTCGATCATCATGATGGCGTTCTTTTTGACGATGCCGATCAGCATGATCATGCCGACGAAGGCGTAGAGACTGAGTGAGGTGTCGAACGAGGTCACCTTGGCCAGATAGAGAAGGTGGAAGAGGCCCAGCGTGAGGAGCGCGCCCACCGCCGCCGAGGGAAGCCCGGACAGGATGGTTAAGGGGTGGACGAAGCTTTCATAGAGAATGCCGAGCACGATGTAGACGACGATGATGGCGATCACCAGGAGCAGGGCGACATTGCTCATCGAGCTTTGGAACGCTTTGGCGGTGCCCTGGAAGCTGGTCTGGACGGTATCGGGAACGGCAGCGTCGCGCTTGATGCGTTGGATTGCCGAGACCGCGTCGCTGAGGGCCGCGCCCGGCGCCAGATTGAACGAGATGGTGGCCGACGGCAGTTGGCCGACGTGGTTGATCGACAAGGGCGTGGTCGAATGGCCGATTTTGGTCACCGCGGTGAGCGGCACCAGGGTGCCGCCGGTTGACGCCACATAAAGGCGCGACAGCGCGGAGGGATCGGCCTGGTACTGCGGCAACAGTTCCAGAATGACCTGATACTGGTCAGTGGAGGCGTAAATCTGCGATATCTGCTCGCCGCCGAACGAGGCGCCCAGCGCGGTTTCGATCTCTTCCGGCGTTACGCTCAGCGCCGCAGCGCGGTCGCGGTCGATCTCAACCGCCACGGTTGGTGTCGTCAGGCGCAGGTCGTTGTCGACGTCTTGGAAGGTGGGATCGGCCTTCAGTGCCGCCGTCAGCTTGCGGGCGACGTCCTGCAGCTCGTTCATATTGAGGTCTTGCAGGCTGTATTGGTACATCGAATTGGTACGCTGACCACCAATGTTGATCGCCGGCGGATTGCGGAAGAAGACGTTTAGTCCGGGAATATTTCCGGTCTTCTTACGCAGATCCTGGATTAGTTGGTCGGCGGAAAGGCCGCGTTCGGAGCGCGGCTTGAGCCGCAGCACAAAGCGCCCGGTATTGGAACTATCCACCGACGACATCGAACTGGCGATATTGGGATCGCTTTGCAAAATGGCGGCAGCCTTTTGCTGGTACTTGACCATCTGCGGATAGCTGGTGCCGTTGGCCGCCTCGGTGGACGCCTGGATCATGCCGATGTCCGATGACGGGATGAAGTCCGACGGCATGACCCAGAACAGCACGACGGTCGCCACCAGGCTTCCGAGGAAGATACCGAAGATCACCCGGCCATGATGCAGCGCCCATGTGAGGCTGCGATCGTAGCCGTTCTGCAGGGATTGGAACGTGCGTTCGCTCCACTGCAGGAATGCGCCGGGCTTGTGTTCATGCTGTTCCTTGAGGAACCGGCTGCACAGCATCGGCGTCAAGGTAATGGAAACGAGGCCGGAAATGACGATCGCCAGGATGATGGTCACGGCGAACTCGTGCAGCAGCCGTCCGACGATCCCCCCCATGAACAAGACCGGAATGAAGACCGCCGCCAGTGACACCGTCATCGACAGGATGGTGAAGGCGATTTCCTTGGCACCCTTCAGCGCGGCGTCGAAGGCGGTTTCGCCCGCCTCGACATGCCGCACAATATTTTCGAGCATGACGATGGCGTCGTCGACCACGAATCCCACCGACAAGGTCAGCGCCATCAGCGACAAATTGTCGAGGCTGTAGCCGAGGAAGCTCATGCCGGCGAAGGTGCCGATCACCGCGATCGGCAGCGCCAGCGACGGGATGAAGGTCGCCGACAGGGTGCGTAGGAAAACGAAGATCACCGCCACCACCAGGAGTGCGGCGATAATCAGCGTCCATTGCACGTCCTCGACCGAGTCGCGGATCGATTGCGACCGGTCGTAAATGACGTTGAGCTGCACCGAGGCCGGCAGTTGCTCCATGAAATGGGGCACGATCTGGTTGATTTCGTCGACCACCTGGATGGTGTTGGCGCCGGGCTGGCGGAACACGGCAAGTGTGACCGCGCGCTGGCCGTTGTACCAGCTTCCGGTGCGGATGTTCTCGACGGCATCGATAACGTTCGCAACATCACCCAGTCGTACCGGTGCGCCATTGCGATAGGCAACGGTCTGATGTTTGAACGCGGCCGCATTCATCAACTGGCCGTTGACGTCGATCACGGCCGAACGGGTCGCCCCGTTGATCGAGCCGGTGGCGAGGTTGGGATTGACCGCATCGAGCGTATCGGCAAGCGTGTTGATGCCGATCTGGCGCGAGGCCAGCGCTGCCGGGTCGGCTTGCACGCGCACGGCGAAACGTGCCGAGCCGAACACGCTCACCTGGGCCACGCCGTCAAGCACCGACAATTGCCGCGCCAGCAGTGTCTCGGCGTATTCGTCCACTTTGGAGATCGGTAGGGTGGAAGAACTCATGGCGAGGAAGATGATCGGCGAGTCCGCCGGATTGACCTTGCGCAGGGTCGGCGGGGTCTTCATTTGCGGCGGCATCTTGCGCAGCACCGACGAGATCGCCTGCTGCACGTCTTGGCTGGCGGCGTCGATACTGCGTTCGAGCTTGAACTGGATGGTGATTTGCGTGCTACCCAGCGTCGAGGACGAGGTCATCGAGTCGATGCCGGCGATCTGCGACAGCTGGGCTTCGATCGGGGTTGCCACCGACGTCGCCATGGTCTGCGGATCGGCCCCCGGCAGGCTCGCAGACACCACGATGGTGGGAAAATCCACGCTCGGCAGTTCGCTGACCGGTAGCATCGAATAGCCGAAGATGCCGAAGATCAGCATCGCCGCCATGACCAGCGTGGTCATCACCGGCCGAAGAATGAATGGTTCCGAGATGTTCATGGCGTCTTGGCGGGTTTGTGGCCCTTGCCCGACGAGACTTTGGCGCCTGGTAAGACACGGAGCTGGCCGTCGACGATCACGCGTTCCTTTGGCTTGACGCCTTTGACCGCCATAAAGGTGCTGCCGTCGTCATAGAGCACCGTGACGGACCGCATCTCGGCGACCTGATCCTTACCCACGACAAAGATATAGCGTCCATTCGGGCCTTCATTGACGGCCTCGCGCGGCACCACCGTCGCTTTGGGCAGGTTGTTCAAGGTCACGTCGACATCGACCTGCTGGCCCGGAACTAAGGTGTGATTCCGGTTGTCGAAATTGGCGCGCAGCTCGATCGTACCGGTTGTGCTGCTCACTTGGTTGGAGATGAAATCGACTTTCGCCGACAGCTTCGGTGCCTTGGGATCGTGGAGGTCGAGCATCACGATGAGCTTGCCGGCCTTATCGCGGGCCTGGATGGCGGTGAGATCGGATTGCGGTAACGAGAAGGAGATCTTCACCGGTTCGATCTGGGTCAGTACCACCAGCGGATTGGATCCGTTGGCGCTGACAAGGTTGCCAGGCTGGATCAGGATTGGTCCGGTCTTGCCGTCTACGGGGCTGCGGATTTCGGTGTAGCCGAGATTGAGCTTGGCGGTTGCGACTTCGGCCGCATCGGCGGCGACGGTGGCAATGGCCGATTTGGCGGTGGCATCGGCCGAATCCTTTTGCGACGACGAGATCGCGTTCTGGGCATAGAGGGCGTCGTAGCGTTTCTTGGTGGTCACCGCGTTGATACGCTGGGCCTCATCCTTGGCCTGCGTCGCCTCGGCCTGTTGCAGGGCTGCCCGGAACGGGCGCGGGTCGATGACGAACAACAGATCGCCCTTTTTTACGATTTGTCCTTCTTGAAAGGCGGCCTTGACGAGTTGGCCGGTCACCTGAGCGGTAACCTGGACGGTGGCATTGGCGACCACGGTGCCGACCGTATGTTCCATCACCGTCACGTCCTTGGCGGATGCCGGTGCCGTCACCACCACGGCCGGCGGCCGGGGGCGGTTCTTGCCGTTAGTGTTGGCGATCACGGCCCAAATGCCGCCGCCGACAACCAGAACGACTACGAGTACCAGTATTGCCCGCGAGCGCCCGGATAATTGGTTAAATCGGCCAGCAGCTTGCCGGAAGCGTCCTGGCTGGGCGTCGAGCATATTGGGATTTTTCATGTTCATGGCTCAGACCCGGCGCACAGTTTGCGACAAGTGGATATGTGGCGTTGCGGTTCTGCCGTGGCTCTGCTGGTAGCATGTAGTCCTAGCACGGCACGACTCGTTCCTGGCTGCTCGGATTTCGCCCAATCGCCAATTTGACGCGGCAGCCCGTTTGTAACGGTCACATTTCTCGGCAATAGAATATTGGACACCGCCCGCTGAAGGCGGCGTTTTGGTACACGGGGGGCGCGATGTCTATGTGGGGAAAGATGTCTATGTGGGGAAAAAAGTACAAGAAGTTGGCCGTTGCGCTGACCTGCGCCGATTGGCGGTTGCATCAGCGCAAGGTCGATCTCAACGCGCGGTTGACCAATTTCCTGGGCGTACACGGGGTTGATCTGATCTGCATGCCGGGGCCGGATGGGCTGAGAAAACCGGGGCGCGAAGCCGAATGGCAGGTTGCCGTCGCGCAAATCGGCCTTTTGATTGGGGTCCATGCGCCGCATGCGGTCGTGGTTTTGGGGCACCAGCGCTGCGCCGGTCACCCGGTTAACGACGCCGACCACGACACCGATGTTGCGGCCGTAGCCAGGGCTTTGAAGGCGGTTACGGGCTTTTCCGGCCCCATCAAGGCGGCAGTGGCGGCTTATCGCTCGGACACCGCATGGGACCTTAAGGCTATCGCCGAGTATTGATCCAAGGTTGCCCCTCGCACAGAGCGCCGCTATAAGCCGCTCCAAATGGACATCCGAAATATCGCAATCATTGCGCACGTCGACCACGGCAAAACGACCCTTGTCGATCAGTTGCTCAAACAATCCGGCTCGGTTCGCGAGAACCAGCATATGGAAGAGCGCGCGCTCGATTCCAACGATTTGGAACGCGAGCGCGGCATCACCATCCTGGCGAAGTGCACCTCCGTCGAATGGGGCACCACCCGCATCAACATCGTCGACACGCCCGGTCACGCCGACTTCGGCGGCGAGGTGGAGCGCATCCTGTCGATGGTCGATGGCGTGGTTCTGCTGGTCGATGCGGCCGAATCCGTTATGCCGCAGACCAAGTTTGTGCTGTCCAAGGCTCTGAAGCTTGGCCTCAAGCCGATTGTCGTCATTAACAAGATCGACCGGCAGGACGCCCAGCCGAAGGAAACGCTGGAGTCGATTTTCGACCTGTTCCTGGCGCTCGAAGCCAATGACTATCAACTCGATTTCCATGTACTTTATGCGTCCGGACGGCAGGGCTGGGCGGTTGCCGATCTCGACAAGGATGAGCACAAAGACCTGTCGCCTCTGTTTGCCAGAATTGTCGCAGATGTTCCCAAACCGAAACCAATTGAAAAAGCGGGCGACAGCTTCCCCTTCACCATGCTGGTGACAACATTGGAAGCCGACCCGTATCTGGGTCGTGTGCTGACCGGACGTATCGAAACCGGCGCCATCACAGTCAATCGACAGATTAAAGCGTTGAACCGTGACGGTTCCGTCGTAGAAAGAGCGCGTGCGACGAAACTGCTCGCGTTCCGCGGCTTGGCACGTGTACCAGTGGAACGGGCCGAAGCAGGCGACATCATCGCCATTGCCGGTCTGCAGATTGCGACCGTTGCCGACACGCTTTGCGACATCGCTGTCGACGAGCCGATCCACGCCAATCCGATCGATCCGCCGACCTTGGCGATGACCATCTCAGTCAACGACTCCCCGCTGGCAGGCCGCGAAGGCGACAAGGTCCAGAGCCGCGTCATCCGCGAACGCCTCTTGCGCGAGGCCGAAGGCAATGTCGCCATCCATATCCGTGAAACCGGCGAAGGCGCCTATGAAGTGGCTGGCCGCGGCGAACTCCAGCTTGGCGTGCTGGTCGAGCAGATGCGCCGTGAAGGCTTCGAGATGTCGATCAGCCGCCCGCGCGTGCTCTATCAGACCGATCCCGTCACCGGTGAGCGCCTGGAGCCGATTGAGGAAGTCTCGATCGACGTGGACGATCCCTTCACCGGCATCGTCATCGAGAAAATCTCGAACCGCAAAGGCGAGCTTGCCGACATGCGCCCGACCGGCGCCGGCAAGACGCGTCTGACCTTCCTGGCCCCGTCGCGCGGCCTGATTGGCTATCACGGCGAATTCCTTACCGATACGCGCGGTACCGGCGTGATGAACCGCATGTTCCATGGCTACGCCCCGCACAAGGGTGCGGTGGCCGGACGGTTGAACGGCGTCTTGATCTCCAACGGCCAGGGTACGGCGGTGCCGTATGCTCTGTGGTACCTGGAAGAGCGCGGCAAGCTCTTCGTAGTGCCGGGCGCCAAGATCTACGAAGGCATGATCATCGGCCAGCACGCCAAGGACAATGACCTCATCGTCAATCCGCTCCGCGCCAAGCAGCTCACCAACATCCGGACCACATCGAAAGATGAAGCGGTAAAACTCACGCCGATCGTGCCGATGACCCTGGAACAGGCCATTGCCTATATCGAGGAGGACGAGCTGGTCGAGGTCACGCCGCAATCGATCCGCCTCAGAAAGCGCGAACGCGATCCCACCCTACGCAAGCGCCAAGCGCGGGCGGATCAGGACGCGGGTTAGGGTTCTTCTTCCTCCCTTGCTCTGGGTAGACTATACGCCGCGCAAAGGAACCGGGACCATGGCCTCCACCCAAGACGTTGCCCTCATTCACCGCCTCGCCGATGCCGCCGGCGAGGTGATCCGCCCCTATTTCCGCCGCCACATCGACGTGATCGACAAGGGCGGCAAGGATGCCGGCAGCGGCGCCGTCATGTTCGACCCCGTGACTGCGGCCGACAAAGGCGCCGAACAGGCGATCCGCGCGGTGCTGGCAGAGGAACGGCCCGACGACGGCATTCTGGGCGAGGAATTTCCTGAAAAGACTGGCACGACGGGCCGAATCTGGGTGGTCGACCCGGTCGACGGCACCCGCGCCTTCATTACCGGCCAGACCCAATGGGGCACGCTGATCGCTCTTAACGAAGCCGGAAAGGTGACGCTTGGCATGCTCGACCAGCCGGTCACGCGTGAGCGCTTCATCGGCACGCCATCTGTGGCCGAGTTGCACACCCCGGACGGCGTCACCAAACTCGCGACCCGGCCTTGCGCCAGCCTGGCCGAGGCCGTGTTGATGACGACCCATCCCTGGGCCTATTTCGAGGCCGCGGAGCAGACGGCGTTCCGCCGCCTTTGCGATGCCGCGATGATGAGCCGGTTCGGCGGCGATTGTTACGCCTATGGGCTGCTCGCCATGGGGTTTGTCGATCTGGTGGTGGAGGCCCGGCTGCGGCCGTGGGACATCCAGGCGTTGATCCCGATCGTCGAAGGGGCGGGCGGGGTGATCACCGATTGGCAGGGCGGGCCTTGCGCCGAAGGCGGCCGGGTGGTCGCTGCAGGCGACGCGCGCGTTCACGCGGCGGCGCTGAAGTACTTGGCTGGCTGAGATCGCGGTCATGGCATAGAAATCCGTCATGAATCCCACCCTTCTGCTCCTCAAAGACCATTTCCAGCACGCCTTTCTCGGCGCCGGATTGAAGCTGCCGGACGGTGTGTTCGAGGCCTTGACCGAGCGCTACGGCGAAGTTTCCCGCGCCTACCACACCTTGCAGCATATCGGCGAAGGCATCGGGCATTTGAAGACGGTGCGTTATGTCCCGCCGGAAATCCCAATTGCCTGGTGGTTCCACGACGCCATTTATGATCCGCGCCGTCCCGACAACGAAGAACGAAGCGCCGCTTGGGCGGGCACCGTGCTCGGTGCTACGCCGCTGGCCGACAAGGTCAAGAACGCCATCCTCGCCACCAAGCTCGGCGCGGTGGTGTTTGATGCGGGGGCGCGGCTGCTGGTCGATGTCGATCTCGCCATTCTCGCCGCACCGGAGCCGCGTTTCTCCGAGGCGGCCGCGCAGATCCGGCGTGAGTGCGCCTACCTCGACGAGGCGGCGTATCGCATCGAACGGCTGAAGGTGCTGCGTAGCTTCTCCGACCGCGCCTACATCTATGCCAGCCCCGAGTTCCGCAATCTGGAAACCCGCGCCCGCAAGAATATCGAACGCTCGATTAACGCGCTGATTGTGGGGAAGAAGTAGGGGAGAGGCGTCACAGCGTCTCAATAAATCCGTCGAACTCTCGCCAGAACCGCGCCCGGATGGCGTCTTGTTCCATCAGGATTTCGTGCTCGCTGTTTTCGAACTCGACATAGCGGCCGCGGTGCAGGCGGGCGGCGAATCTTCGCGTGGCTTCGGTCAGGACGATGCGGTCGTGGCCGGCGCCGACGATCAGGGTCGGGGTCTGGATCGCTTCGGCATAGCCCGGCGCTGCCGTTTCTTTGATCGAGCGGTACGCCGCTTCGATCCAGCCCCAGGTTGGACCGGCAAGCCGGATGGCGGGATGGGCGCGCAGGATATCTTGGGTGCGATTGAACCGCGTCCTGTCGGAGGTGCAAAGCTGACGCTCGAAGGTGATCAAATGCGGATCACGCCGCGCCATGCCCCAGGCGAACACCTTAGCGTTACCCATCCGGGTTTGCAGGGCGGTGAGGACGCGCGTCAGCCAGCCGGGGTAACCGCGGGTGGCGATCCCCAGCATCGGTGCCACCAGCACCGCGGCGTGAAACATTTCAGGATGATTGTGCAGCGCGCGTAAGGCGAGGTGGCTGCCCAGCGAATGGGCCAGCAGCAGCGGCGGCGAAGCCGTGCGTTCGGCGACGACCTGATCCATGAAACTTTCGAGATCGCTGTCGAACTCGGCAAAGCTGCCGACATGGCATTTGAGCGGATCGGCCAACGCCCGCGCACTGCCGCCTTGGCCGCGCCAGTCGAATGTCGCGACGGTATAGCCGCGCCCCGTCAACTCGTGGATGACTTCGAGATATTTCTCGATGAATTCGGTTTGGCCCGAGAGCAGCACGCAGAACTTGTGGCTTGGTTTTTCGGGCTCGAACACGCCGTAACGAATGCGCCGGCCGTCGCGCGCCGTGAAAAAAGCGAATGTGAAATGCGCCATGTCTCCCCCTGTAAGGGTAGGAGAAAACCCGGCGGGTGTGACAGCCTCAACCGTGGCGGTCAGCCTTGTGTGCGTTGCAGGATCGGACTGAGCTTCATGGCGAGTCCCATGTCGCCGGCGACACGCAGCTTACCTTGCATGAAGGCGCTGGTGGGGTCGAGCTGGCGCGAGATCAGTCTTTCGAAGGTGTCCAGACTCAGCGTGATCGTGCAATCGGCGGCCTTGCCGTCGCCGGAGGTCACCGCATTGGGCGTCGACTTGCCATCGATGAAGATACTGCCCGGTTCGCCGAAATCGATCTTCAGCGAGCCGCCCAGACCCGAATTGGCGCCGAGCCGCGTGCCCATTTCGCTGATGATCGTATCTACCCGCGCATTCATGTCGATTTTTCCACTTGCGACCGCTTATCGCGCAATTTCACCATTTGTCAGCGCGCTGCACAACAGGCATGGTGCGAATCGTTATCCCCATAGGGCGGGGCGTCACATGGCAGAGTCCAGGAACCGTCCGCGCGATGCGCTTGGTATCGCGTTCCTGCTGCTGCACATCGCGATTCTGATCTACATTCTGATCGGATGGGCCCTGCCGCAGGTGACGTTCTATGTCGTATTCCTGCCGCTGATGGTTCTGCATTGGCTGCTGAACCGCAATTCCTGCGCCATCAACAATCTCGAATCGCTGATCCGCACCGGGCGCTGGCGCGACCCCAGAAATTGCGAAGAGGGTGGCTGGCTCAGAGCGCTGATCAACAACGGTACCGGCATCGATCTCACGGTCCGCCAGACCGACATGTTGAGCTACGGCCTCCTCACCCTGCTGTGGGGTCTGGGGTTGTGGCACTGGCTCGCCTCGTAACTCTTGAAACCCTCCGAAGTGATCCCCATTTAATAGAAGCCGGGAGGCCGCAAGGCTCCCGGTTGAGGAAAGTGGTCCTGGCTCCTTGATGGGGCAGGGCCCGGAAATCGAACGCTTTTAGGAGGTTTGACCCATGCGTACCTTTGATCTTTCGCCGCTGTTCCGTTCCACCGTCGGTTTTGACCGCCTGTTTGACCTGATGGACAGCTTTGCCGAACAATCCAATGGCTATCCCCCGTATAATATCGAGCGGTCCGACGACACCCATTACCGCATTACGCTGGCCGTGGCCGGCTTCGGCGAGAAGGACCTCGCCATCGAGGTCAAGGAAGGCGTCCTGACCGTGAACGGTCAGAAGGAGCCTGCCGCCGAGGGTGATACCCGCGGCTACCTTTACCAAGGAATCGCCGGACGCGCTTTCGAGCGCCGTTTCCAGCTTGCCGATCATGTCGAAGTGCGCGGCGCCAAACTCGAGAACGGCCTCTTGCACGTCGATCTGGAGCGTCTGATCCCCGAGGAGAAGAAGCCGCGCCGGATCGCCATTAACGCGCCTGAGCTTACGAGCATCGAAGGCAAGGCCGCCTGACCGATACCATTGAGATTAACGAAGGGCCGGGGTTTTCCCCGGCTCTTCTTTTTTTGGCGAGGCGGTTGGAGTAAACGTTGAGTGTCTTCGGGAAATTTCACATGCCCAGCTGGCAAAGTTCGTTCTTCGATCGGTACTTGCGCATGGCCAAGCCGCGCGCTGTCGAGGCTGCGACCGATGTCGCCGAGCTGCGCCGTCAGTACACGTATTTGTCGGACCGTTTCGGCGCTGTGCCGCGCGACGGCGTGTTCGAGCCGGTCAACCTCGGCCCGGTAAAGGGTGAATGGGTTAAGACCAAAACATCGTCACCGTCGCGGCTGATTCTCTATTTCCATGGCGGCGGCTACATTTCCGGTTCGCCCGAGACCCATCGTGCCTTGATTGCCAAGCTGGCGCACGCCTCTGAAGCAACCGCGTTTTCGCTGCAGTATCGCCTGGCGCCCGAATTCGCTTTTCCGGCCGCGGTGCGCGACGGCCTCGACGCCTATCGCCAGTTGATCGCCCGCGGCATGTCGCCGGGTGCCATCGTGCTGGCCGGGTCCGGTTCGGGCGGCGGCTTGGCGTTCTCGGTGCTGCTGGCCATCCGCAATGCCAAGTTGCCGATGCCGGCCGGGTGCCTGGCAATGTCGCCCTGGGCCGATATGACGCTGACGGGTTGGAGCGTGCTGCAGAACGCCCCCAAGGACACCGCGCTGTCGTGGGAACTACTGTTCGTCAGCGCCCGCCATTATCTGAAAAAGGCGCCGCCGGCCGATTCCTATGCCTCACCGGTGTTCGCCAACTTCAAGGATTTCCCGCCGATCATGGTGCATGCGGGCTCGCTCGAGATGCTGCGCGACGACGCCAGCCGTCTCGGCGATCGGGCCGCCGAAGCCGGCGTGCCGGTGAGCGTCGAGATCTATGACGGCATGCAGCACTGCTTCCAGGCCAACAGCCATGTGCCGGAAGCGCGGGTCAGTTTGCAGCGGCTCGGCCAGTTCGTCCGGCAACGGACGGCGCCGCGCATCGAACCCGTGCTGGTGGCGGATAGGTAATTTTTCTCAGAGTTTTTTGATCAGCGTATCGACCAGCGCCTGAGGCAGTTTGGCGCCGGTGAGCGTTACGCCTTCGAAATTGTTGTCGCGGAAATGGGCGTCGCGCAGGTTGGCGTAGCTGAGATCGGCGCTCCGGAAGGACGCGGCTTTCAAATCGGCGCCGCGAAAATCAGTGTAGCGGGCTTCGATCCGCTCCAGGCGTGACGGCAATAAGCGGTTATCGGCGATGACCAGCGGCCCCAGCCGCGCATCGCGCAGGTCGGAACGGGTCAGCCGCGCGCCCGTCAGATTGACGCCGCGCAAATCGGCCCCGCACAGGCGTACGCAGCGCAAGTCGGCGCCCGACAGGTTCGAGCCCTGTAAGGAGGCGCCTTCGAGATCGAGGCCGTAGAACACCGCCCCCGGCGCGATCAGCGCGGTGAGATGGCGGGTGCTTAGCCCGCCGATGCGGCGCAGGTCCATGCCGGAAAGGTCGGCAGGGGTGCCTTCGCGGCCGCTGCTTTCCGCCCAGCGGGCATGGGATTCGAGCATCGCCTCCGGATTGACCGGCATTTTGCCCGGATCGGGTCCCACCTGTTTGGCGGTCAGGATGTTGGAGAGGTCCGCGCCGTCCAGCACCGTCAGGTCGAGTTTGGTGCCGATCAATACTGCGCCGGACAGATTCGCCCCAGAGAGATTGCAGCCCGACAGATCGGCATTTTCGAGATTGGCGCCCTTGAGCGTGGCCTGGCGCAGGTTGGCGCGGACTAGGCGGCAATTCTTCATCATGGCGTCGGTAAAGTCGGCCTGGACGGCCATGGCGCCGTTGAGCTTGGCGCGCTCCAGATTGGCAAATTGCAGCCTCGCGCCGGGCAGTTCGGTCGGCCCCACGTCGTGTTGTATCACCCGCAAATTGCCGGACCGTTCCTTCTCGGCGATGGTTCCCTCGCGCAGATCGGCTTCGAAAAGGTCGGCACCCGTCAGGTTGGCACCCTTAAGGCACACCCCACGCAGGTCGGCGCGCCTGAGGCTGGCTTGCGTCAGATTCGCGCGCCTGAGGTCGGCGCCGAAGAAGCTGGCCGAATCGAGCCGGCACTTGGAGAGGTTGGTTTCCTCAAGGATCGCCCCAGTGAAATCGGCGTCGGCCAAGTTGTGCCCGGAGAGGTTAAGACCGCTGAGGTTGGTGAAGGCGAACACCGCTCGCGCCCCGCCGATACGGCCGGAATACAGGGTTTCATGGCGTGCCACAGCCTCCGCGGCATCCTTTTGGGTCAGTTTGGCAAAGGCTTTGTGGTTGCCGGTCATGGAGATGGCACGTCGTGACCCTGTTAACCCTCTTCTAGGACATTTTTGGGTGAAGTCGCTAACGACTGATTAAAAACGAGAAATTTGCGTTTCGCGGCGGTCAACGCTAGGTCACATGTGCAAATCTATGTAAAGTTTCGCAAGCTAGCGGTAGGTGTGGGGTATCGCGACGCTTTACGACTCTTTTAAACACCTTCATCCGGGGCGGTTGTCCTGGTTCATGAGCTATGACGATGCGAGGTAAGCCCTTGAGCAAGCGCGTTTTAATGCTGTCCACCGCCGCTGCGGCCCTGCTCACTAGCACGGCTCTTGCCGATACCACGATCAGTTCCGATACGACGACGGCGCTGACGACGGGTACTCTGCTCTCCGGCGGCACCGGCACGGCCAACGCCGGCAACATCACCATCGACAGCGGCGACTCGATCAAGATCTCGACGACCAAGATCGGCGTCATCACCGTCGATACCTCAAGCTACGTCTATTCTGACGGCACCCTCAAAAACAGCGACGTCAGCGCGGCTTACGGCATCCACGTCGACGTGTCGTCGAGCCCGGACCTGTCTGGCGCTTCGTTCATCAATGCCTCCTCCTCGACGATCACCGGGACGGGCATTTATCTCGACTCCTCCTCATCCCTCCAACTTACCGGCGACGGCACCGGCAAATGCGGCTTGTACTTCGACTCAACAAACGGCGACGGCACCTATACCGCCGACGTGACGATGGACGCCGGCGCGAGAGACATCAAGGGGGACCACAGCGCACG
>DBUB01000012.1 GCA_002307725.1 Alphaproteobacteria bacterium UBA1301
GCCGAAGGAGCAACCGCCCCGGAAACTCTCAGGCAAAAGGACCGCGACGGGTGATGAACTTCTGGAAAGCAGGGCCGGGCGACCGGTCCTCACCGAAGGGGTAATCCTCTGCGAAGCCTAGGCGAAGCAGGGGTTAATTCTCTCAGGTCCGATGACAGAGGGGGCGCGGGTCTCGCTTATTGCGGGCGCGCCATCTCGAAGGATTCGTCGGGCCATGGAACACAGCAACGAGAATCTCCGCCGCACGCCGCTTTATGCGCTGCATGTCGAGCTGGGTGCTAAGATCGTGCCGTTCGCCGGCTACGAAATGCCGGTGCAATATCCCACGGGCATCATCAAAGAACATCTGCACACCCGCGAGAAGGCGGGCCTGTTCGATGTCTCGCATATGGGCCAGGCGTTTTTGCGCGGGCCCGATCCGGCCCGCTCAATGGAAAAGCTGGCACCCTCCGATTTCGCCGGGTTGAAAGAAGGCATGCAGCGCTACGGCCTGCTCCTCAATGACCAAGGCTGTGTCAAGGACGACTTCATGCTGACGCGGCTGGCGGATGAGCCGGCGCTCTATCTCGTCGTCAATGCGTCGATGAAAGAATCTGATTTTGCTTACATCAGCGAGCGGCTGGAGGGCGAGGTGACGCTGACGCCGCGTCCCGATCGGGCGCTGCTCGCCTTGCAAGGCCCGCGCGCCGGCGCCGTGCTCGACAAGCTGTCGCCCGGCATCGATTTCCTCAGCTTCATGCGCGTGGCGCGCGCCAAAGTAGCGGGCGTTGACGCCATCGTCGGCCGCACCGGTTACACCGGCGAAGACGGTTTCGAAATTTCGGTTCAGGCTGAAGACGCTGAAACGGTTGCCCGCGCCTTGCTCGCGGATCCCGACGTGATGCCGATCGGTCTTGGCGCCCGCGACAGCTTGCGTCTCGAAGCCGGGCTTTGCCTTTACGGCCACGACATCGACGAAACCACCGATCCGGCGGAGGCCAATCTGGTCTGGGCCATCGGCAAGCGCCGCAAGACCGAGCTCGGCTTTCCTGCCGCTGCCAAGATCATGGATCGCGTCTTGAATGGCACCGCCAAGAAACGCGTCGGCATTCGTCCTGACGGCCGCGCGCCGGCTCGCGACGGCACCGAGATCGCCGACAAGACCGGCCGCATCATCGGGAAAATTACCAGCGGTGGCTTCGGCCCGTCGCTGGGTGCCCCCATTGCCATGGGCTATGTCGAAACCGCCTTCGCTGCCGACGGGACCGAGGTCGATCTTCTGGTCCGCGGCAAAGCCCTTCCGGCGCGCATCGCCCCGATGCCGTTCGTCCCCCACCGCTACAAACGAGGAGCTCCCAAATGAGTGAAACCCGCTACACGGACCAGCATGAATGGATCCGCGTCGAAGGTGACGAAGGCACCATCGGCATCACCAGCCACGCCACCGAACAGCTTGGCGATGTGGTGTTTGTCGAGACGCCGTCGGTCGGCAAGGTGCTGGGCAAGGGCGACGAGGCTGCGGTGGTGGAAAGCGTCAAGGCGGCAAGCGAAGTCTATGCCCCGGTCGGCGGCACGGTCACGGCCGTCAATGAGGCGCTCGAAGACGAACCGGCCAAGGTCAATGCCGATCCGGAAGGCGACGGCTGGTTTTTCAAGATCAAGATCGCCGACAAAGCCGAACTTGAGGCGCTGATGACCGGCGATAAGTACCAGGACTTCGTGAAAGGCCTTTGAGGCTCGGTGTCATGGCCCGCAACTGCGGGCCATCCAGTTGCGCCTGGAATGAATAAAATTGTGATGCACCGCGTGAACCGACGTTCGCCACGTCAATACCACCTGGATGGCCCGCATTCGGCGGGCCATGACAATCGGGAGTGATGATGCGCTACCTACCCCTAACCGCAGACGACCGCGCTGCCATGCTTGCCAAAATCGGCGCGGCGGATATGGACGCTCTGTTCCGTGATGTGCCGCAGGAGGCCGTGGCCGCGCCCGAGGCTTTCGATCTGCCCGCTGCCAAAGGCGAGATCGAGGTCGAGCGTATTCTCACGCGTTTTGCCGCCAAGAACGTCGCGGCCGGCGACGGCCCGTTCTTTTGCGGCGCCGGGGCTTACAAGCATCACGTTCCGGCGACGGTGGATCATTTGATCCAGCGCGCCGAGTTCCTCACCTCCTACACGCCCTATCAGCCGGAGATCAGCCAGGGCACGTTGCAGGTGTTGTTCGAATTCCAGACCCAGGTCGCGGCCCTCACCGGCATGGAGGTCGCCAACGCTTCGCTTTATGACGGTTCCACTGCCACCGCCGAAGCGGTGTTGATGGCGATGCGCGTCACCAAGCGCCCCAAGGCGATCCTTTCCGGCGGCTTGCACAAGCACTATGTCGAAACCGTTGAGACGGTTGCTAATCTGCACGGCGTCACCAAGCGGGCGATGGCGTCTCCCGGCCGCGCCGAAGACCTCATTCCTTTGATCGACACCGACACCGCGTGCGTTGTGGTGCAAAGCCCCGACGTGTTCGGCCTCTTGCGGGATCTGAAGCCGCTCGCCGATGCCGCGCATGCCAAAGGTGCGCTGCTGATCGCCGTGGTGACGGAAGTGGTTTCGCTCGGCCTCATCACGCCGCCGGGTGCGCAAGGCGCCGACATCGTGGTGGCGGAAGGCCAATCGCTCGGCAATGGTCTCAATTTCGGCGGGCCCTATGTCGGCCTGTTTGCGGTGCGCGAGAAATTCCTCCGCCAGATGCCCGGCCGTCTTTGCGGGCAAACCACCGACGCCGATGGCCGCCGCGGGTTTGTGCTGACGCTTTCCACCCGCGAGCAGCACATCCGCCGCGACAAGGCGACGAGCAACATCTGCACCAATTCCGGCCTCTGCGCGCTGGCGTTTTCGATTCATCTTTCGCTCCTCGGCGAAGAGGGCTTCACCAAACTGGCGGCCATCAATCATGCCAAAGCGGTGGCACTGGCCGATAAGCTGAGCGCCATTCCCGGCGTCGCGCTGATCACACCGTCGTTCTTCAACGAGTTCACGCTGAAGCTGCCGCGGAGTGCTGCCGCGGTGGTGGAAGCCTTGGCCGCGAAAGGCATTCTCGGCGGGGTTCCGGCATCGCGTCTCGGCTATGCCGACGATCTGCTCATCGTCGCCGCCACCGAAACCAACACCGACGAAGACATTGCCGCGTTCGCAACCGCGCTGGAGGAAGTTCTATGACCACCATCTCTGGCGATCGCTGTCTCGATCATGAAGAGCCGCTGATTTTCGAAATCGGCCGTGACGGCAAATGCGGCGTCGATTTTCCGCAAGTGACGGTCGGCGACACCCATCTCGCCGGGCTGCGCCGCAAGGGCAAGATCGGCTTGCCGGGTCTTTCCGAGCCCGAAGTGGTGCGCCATTACGTGCGCCTGTCGCGCATGAACTACGCCATCGACGCGGGGCTGTATCCGCTTGGCTCCTGCACCATGAAGCACAATCCGCGCCTCAATGAAAAGCTGGCGCGGCTGCCGGGTTTTGCCGATCTGCATCCGCTCTCCCCGATGTCGGCGGCGCAAGGCGCGCTGGCGTTGATGCGTGAGTTGGCGCATTGGCTGACGACGCTGACCGGCATGCCGGCGGTGACGCTGACGCCGAAAGCGGGCGCTCATGGCGAGTTGTGCGGTATCCTCACCATCCGGGCCGCCATCGAAGCGCGCGGCGAGAAACGCACCCGCGTACTGATCCCGGAATCGGCGCATGGCACCAATCCCGCCAGCGCCGCCTTCGCCGGGTTCACCGTCGACGAAATCAAAGCGACGCCGGAAGGCCGGGTCGATCTCGACAGCTTGAAGTCGAAGCTCGGCCCGGACGTCGCCGCGTTCATGCTGACCAATCCCAACACCTGCGGCCTGTTCGAGCGCGACATCTGCGAGATTGCGCGGCTGGTGCACGCCGCGGGCGCTTACTTCTATTGCGACGGCGCCAATTTCAACGCCATCGCCGGCCGCGTGAAGCCGGGCGATCTCGGCGTCGATGCCATGCACATCAATCTGCACAAGACCTTTTCGACCCCGCATGGCGGCGGCGGTCCGGGCGCCGGTCCGGTGGTGCTGTCGGCGCGTCTGGCGCCGTTTGCGCCGCTGCCGCTGCTGGTCTTGGAAAAGGACAGCATTCGTCTGATCGAGACCAAAACCGATGCGCCGGAAGGCGCCAAGCCCTTCGGCCGCATGGCGGCGTTCCATGGCCAGACCGGCATGTTTGTGCGTGCGCTTAGCTACATGCTGAGCCACGGCGGCGACGGCATCCGGCAGGCGTCGGAAGATGCGGTGCTGTCGGCGAATTATGTGCTCGCCTCGCTCAAAGACGTGATGAGCGCGCCGTTCGCAGGCCCCTGCATGCACGAAGCCTTGTTCGACGATACTTGGCTGCACAATACCGGCGTCACCACGCTCGATTTCGCCAAAGCGATGATCGACGAGGGCTATCATCCGATGACCATGTATTTCCCGCTGGTCGTTCACGGCGCCATGTTGATCGAGCCGACGGAATCGGAGTCCAAGGAAAGCCTCGACCGGTTCATTCATGTGCTGCACACGATGGCTGAGGAAGTGAAGGCCGGAAAGACGGCGCGCTTCGATGGCGCCCCGCATCTGGCTCCGCGCCGCCGCCTCGATGAGACCGCCGCCTCGCGTAAGCCGGTGCTGAAATGGAAGGCCCCGGACCTCAAGCAAGCCGCGGAGTAGGGCGCGCCAACCAGGGCGCGACTGCGCCCCGGCGGTTGCCCGCCGCCCTCGCGGAGCGCTATGCGCGTGAGCGAAAAAAATAATGGCCCCGGGGGTGTCCAGTCCTCGGGGCCAAGTCGTCCATTGCAGAGGCAATTAAGCGGGGCGTCACTCCCGCAGGAGATTTACTGGCACATCGGCACCTTTAGTCCGGCGGGCGCGCGCGTCTTGGTATCGCCGCAAGCGCCGTTGAGCTGCGCCTGGGTCAAGCCCTTGCTGCGCGTCAGATCGGTGCCTTTCAGCGACGTGGAACTCATTACGGCGCCGGTGAAATCGGTGGCGTCGAGATTGGTGTCGAACAGGTTGGCGCCGGAAAGATCGGCGCGGCGCAGAGTGGCCTCCTTCAGATTGGCGTGGCTGAGGCAGGTGAGCACCAGCTTGGCGTCATCGAGGTCGGCTCCCTGGAAATTGGAGCTTTGCAGGCACTGGTTGGAGAAGTCCTTGCCGGTCAGCGTGCAATGCGGACAGCCGTTGGTCACGACGGAACCCGTCGGTGGTGTCCCAGCCTGGGACGGAACCGCGGCGGCGGCGGCAAGAACAAAGGCGGCAAGGGCAATGTGTTTCATGATTGTCTCAACCTGAACCAGACCCCACCGTTATCGCAAACCCCGTGCCGCGCCCCCGTGTCATCCCCGGCGAGCGGCGCGCGCCAGCGCGGCGTGAGGGAAGGGGACCCAGGTATCGGCAACGGCACAACGTTCGGCACTAAAGCAGATAGTTTATTGGCATGCGGAGACGCAGAGACGCGGAGAGGTTGTGCCGGAATGTTCCTTCCCTGCTCAATCAAATCCGATGGCAAAGGCTGGCACGAAAACCTCCGCGTCTCCGTGTCTCCGCGTGAATCCAATCTTGATCTCATCGCAGGCAGCGTAAACGTGGCGCCCCCTGGGTTCCCTTCCCCTCCCATTCTTCGCTCCGCTCAGAATGCTCGGCCGGGAATGACACCAATTTTTCGAGCCCCTAAACGAAAAGGGCCGGATTGCTCCGGCCCTTCGTACGCACGTCGGAGGAAACTTCTCAACTGCAGCCGCTGGTCGAGCCGCAGGTGTTGCATTTCATGCAGGTGCCGTTGCGCACCAGGGTGAAGTTCCCGCAGGTGCCGCACGCGTCGCCTTCGTAGCCCTTCATGCGGGCTTCGGCGCGGCGGACGTGAACGTCCGGCTTGGCGCCATTCAGTTTGCTCTCCAGCGCCGCCACGGTTTGGCCCACCGGGTTCGCCGCGATTTCGGCCTCGATGCTGGAGGCGATTTCGCTCAAATCGACCGCCGCGGCGACCTCCGGAATGTCCGCGTGGACATGGACATGCTCGTGTTCGTGCTCGTCGGGTTCGACCACCAGTGCGGTCGCTGCGTTGCCGCGCACCACGCCGATGCGATGCACGTTGCCGCGGACATAGCCAATCGACGTGGTGCGGCTGACCGTCGTGGAACGCTGGCCTTCGGTGACGCCGCCGCCGAGGTCTTCGTCGTGATGCGGCGGGACATGGGCGAGATCGTTGCGGCCGAGATAGCTCACCGCCAGTTCGCGGAAGATGTAGTCGAGCACGCTGGTGGCGTTCTTGATCGAGTCGTTGCCGATCACGATGCCCGCTGGTTCGAAGCGGGTGAAGGTGAAGGCGTCGACGAACTCTTCCAGCGGCACGCCGTATTGCAGCGCGATCGAGATCGCGATGGCAAAATTGTTCATCAAGCTGCGGAAAGCGGCGCCTTCCTTGTGCATGTCGATGAAAATTTCGCCGGGGCGGCCATCTTCGTATTCGCCGGTGCGCAGGTACACCTTGTGGCCGCCGACCACGGCCTTCTGGGTATAGCCCTTGCGGCGGGAGGGCAGGGTCTCGCGTTCGCGGTCGCGCACGATCTTCTCGACGATTTTTTCGACCACGCGCTCGGCAATCACGGCCGTGCGCTGGGCGACCGGCGCGGCGGCGAGGGTCTCCTCGGCCTCGTCTTCGTCGTCATCGAAATCGAACACCGCCGAGGCCAACGGCTGGCTCAGCTTGGAACCGTCGCGATAAAGCGCATTGGCTTTGAGGCCCAGCTTCCAGCTGGTGATGTAGGCATCGCCGCATTCGCGCACGCCGGCCGAGTTCTGCATGTTGATGGTTTTCGAAATCGCGCCCGAAATGAACGGCTGCACCGCCGCCATCATCTTGATGTGCGCGGCCACCGACAACGAGCGCTTGCCGATGCGCCCGCACGGATTGGCGCAATCGAACACCGGCAGGTGCTCGGCTTTCAGCAGCGGAGCGCCTTCGAGGGTCATCGCGCCGCAGACGAACAGATTGGCGGTATCGATGTCGGCTTTGCTGAAGCCGAGATGCTTCATCATGTCGAAGTCGGGCGCCATCAGGCTGGCGGCGTCGATCTTCAGCGTTTCGGTGCAGAAGTCCTCGCCCAGCGTCCATTTGTTGAACACGAAACGAATGTCGAAGGCCGATTCCAGCGCCGCTTCGACCTTGGCGATTTCCGCCTCACCGAAGCCTTTGATGCGCAGGGCGTCGTAATTGAAGGCGCCGCTATAGCCGTCCAGCGTGCCATGACCGACCGCATAAGCGACGATGTCGTCGATTTCTTTTTGGCCGTAGCCGAGGGTTTTCAGCGCTTCCGGAACGCAGCGGTTGATGATCTTGAAATAGCCGCCGCCAGCCAGCTTCTTGAACTTGACCAGCGCGAAGTCAGGCTCGACGCCAGTGGTGTCGCAATCCATCACCAGACCGATGGTGCCGGTCGGTGCCAACACCGTCGCTTGCGCATTGCGGAAGCCGAACTCTTCGCCGACCACCAAGGCATCGTCCCACGCCTGCTTGGCGGCGTGCGCCAGATCGAGCTGGACGACGGCTGGCAGGTCGAGCGGAACCGGGTGGATGCTGAGGCCTTCGTAACCGGTGGTCTCGCCATAAGCGGCGCGGCGATGGTTGCGGATGACGCGCAGCATGGCATCGGCATTGACGCGATATTCCGCGAACGGCCCCAGCTCGCTCGCCATCTCGGCGCTGGTGGCATAAGAAACGCCGGTCATCAGGGCGCTGATCGCCCCGGAAATGGCGCGGCCTTCGCGGCTGTCGTAGGGAATGCCGGCGCTCATCAGATAGCCGCCGATGTTGGCGAAGCCGAGCCCCAGGGTGCGGTAGTCGTAAGAGCGCTGGGCAATTTCCTTGGACGGGAACTGCGCCATCATCACCGAGATTTCGAGCACCACGGTCCACAGCTTGACCGCATGCTGGAACGCCGGAACGTCGAACACCTTTTTGCCGTCGAGATCGCGCTCGAACGCCATCAGGTTAAGCGAGGCGAGGTTGCAGGCGGTGTCGTCGAGGAACATGTATTCCGAGCACGGATTGGAGGCGCGAATGTCGCCGCCCGCCGGGCAGGTGTGCCAGTCGTTGATGGTGGTGTGGAACTGGATGCCGGGATCGGCGCAAGCCCACGCCGCGTAGGAAATCTTGTCCCACAGCTCGCGCGCCTTGACGGTTTTGACGACGGTGCCATCACGGCGCGCGGTCAGATACCAATCTTCGTCGTTCTGGACGGCGTGCAGGAACTCATCGGTGACGCGCACCGAGTTGTTGGAATTCTGGCCCGAGACCGACAGATAAGCTTCCGAATCCCAATCGGTGTCGTAGGTCTTGAACTCGATGTCCTTGAAGCCTTGCTTGGCAAAGGAGATGACGCGCTCGATGAAATTGTCGGGGATCATGTCCTTGCGCGCGGCTTTGACCTCGCGGCGCAGCGCCGGGTTCTTCTTGGGATCGAAGCAATCGTCGCCCGAACCCTGGCACATCACGCAGGCCTTCATCACCGCTTTCAGGTGCTTTTCGGCGATCTTGGAACCGGCCACCATGGCGGCGACCTTCTGCTCTTCGAGCACCTTCCAATCGATGAAAGCTTCGATGTCGGGATGATCGACGTCGACGATCACCATCTTGGCGGCGCGCCGCGTCGTGCCGCCCGATTTGATGGCACCGGCGGCGCGATCACCGATCTTGAGGAAGCTCATCAACCCGCTGGATTTGCCGCCGCCCGACAGCCGCTCGTTCTCGCCGCGCAGGGCCGAGAAATTGGTGCCGGTGCCCGAGCCGTATTTGAACAGCCGCGCTTCGCGGGTCCACAAATCCATGATCCCGCCTTCGTTGACGAGATCGTCTTCGACCGACTGGATGAAGCAGGCGTGCGGTTGCGGGTGCTCATAGGCCGAACGCGATTTCTCCACCCGGCCGGTGTTGGGATTGACGAAATAATGGCCCTGGCTGGGGCCGTCGATGCCATAGGCCCAATGCAGGCCGGTGTTGAACCACTGCGGGCTGTTCGGCGCGGCGACCTGATGGGCCAGCATGGCGCAGAGTTCGTCGTGGAAGGCGTGGGCGTCGGCTTCGCCGTCGAAATAGCCGCCCTTCCAGCCCCAATAGGTCCAGGTGCCGGCCATGCGGTCGAACACTTGGGTGGCGGAACTTTCACCGGTGGTCTCGGCGGAATCGGACGCCTTGCGCCACAGCCATTCCGGCACGCCTTCTTCCGGCACCGGTTTGGTGGCAACGGGCACGCCCGCCTTGCGGAAGTACTTTTGGGCCAGAACGTCGCAGGCCACCTGGCTCCAGCTCTCGGGAACCTCAATGTCGGTTTGGCGGAAGACGGTCGAGCCGTCGGGGTTGCGAATTTCGGATGTTCCGTGGCGGAACGTAATGTCCGCGTAGGGAGACTTTCCCTCTTCCGTAAAGTGGCGGCGAATTCGCATTTTCCTAAGCCCCGAAGCAAAAAGACTGTTCCAACTGTCACGCCCACGGCACCGTTCAGGGGACACTTCACCTTCCGCGGAGCTCAGCTTGTACGGCTGAAGCCCCGGCGGCGATTAGTAGTTCGTTCCGCCAGATTTGGTGTCGCGAGCGACGACAGGGGCGAAGTATTGGCTATGTCCCTCGGGACAGGCAAGGAAGAAGTGGTAAACGAAGGCTTCCCTACCAGATGTTGTGGGTTAACGATTGATGAAAAAGCCGCGAGTCAAGCGGGGTCGCGGAATGCCGCAGAAAAAATTTTCGCGGGTGTAACTCACAGGTGGTCGGCCGGGCTGTGGGTAGACTGTGGATAGTCGCCGAGTCGACACCGAACCGAAGTGTAACTATCACGAGGAAATGCCCCGGTTTGTTTGGACCGGACCTGATTCAGCCCATATATTCGAAACGAATCTCGTGCCTCAAAGGTCTCCCGTATGGCGTTCCTGAAAATGCTGTTTGTCTGGTGGAACCACGCCACGCTCGGAACGCTGCTCTATACGGCGCTGCACGGCGTGCCGGTGGGTGTGGATTCGTTCGGCAACCGCTATTACCAGACCAAAGGCGGGGGGCGCCGCTGGGTCCTGTATAATGGCACGGTGGAAGGTTCGCGGGTGCCGGCCGAGTGGCATCTTTGGATGCATCACACGATCGACGCGGTGCCTGCGGCCGAAATGACGAAGAAGTCATGGGAGAAGGACTATTTGCCCAATTTGAGCGGCACCGAAGGGGCGTATCATCCCAAAGGAAGCTTGGCGCGGGGCGGGGTCCGTGCACCGGCCACTGGCGATTATGAAGCTTGGAGTCCTAATGCGTAACGACACCGTCGAAACCCTGATCGGCGCGATCGTCATTCTGGTTGCGATCGTGTTTGTTGTCTTCACTTATAAATCCACGGGCGCGGCGAGTGTCGGCGGCTACGAGCTGACCGCCAAGATGCCTCGCGTCGACGGCGTTGCGATCGGCACCGACGTCAAGCTGGCCGGGGTCAAGATCGGCACCGTTTCGGCCCTGACGCTCGATCCTAAGGATTATCGCGTCGCCGTGCACATGAAGCTGCAGCCCGAGGTCAAGATCCCCGACGATTCTTCGGTGATGGTCACCTCTGCAGGCCTGCTCGGCAGTTCTTATGTCTCGATCCAGCCCGGCGGCTCCGACACCATGCTGGCGGACGGCGGTGAGATCAAAAACGCGCAAGGCGCCATCGACATGATGGGCCTGCTCAGCAAGTTCGTGAACAACTCCGGTTCGTCGAATTCGACTTCGGCTCCGCCACCGGCCACCGCCGAACCGGCGAAGCCGTAAGGCGTCCGCCATGAAGAAGATTGCAGCTTTGGGATTTGGGGTGGCAGCGATAGCCGTCACGGCGGCGCTGGCCCAGACCGAAACCCCGGCGCCGCCCGCACCCACGGCGTCAGCCGCCGCGCCGGCCGCCGCCGCAACGACGCCGCCCGGCGCCGTCGCGCCGCTGCCGACCGATGCCGTGGCGCCGCCGCCGCCGCAATCGATCACGCCGCCGAAGAACGCCGTGCTGGAGTTGAAAGCCCTCGACAAGATCACCGGCAAAGCCATCGTGCTGATGGCGCCGCTGAACCGGCCGG
This sequence comes from Alphaproteobacteria bacterium UBA1301, assembly GCA_002307725.1. Lineage (GTDB taxonomy): Bacteria > Pseudomonadota > Alphaproteobacteria > Micropepsales > Micropepsaceae > Rhizomicrobium. The sequence goes on from DBUB01000012.1 coordinate 11,102, forward strand.
TGCAGTTCGCCAACCTCACGATCACGGCACGCACCTGCTATTCGACTCCGGCGAGCGAAACGCCGGAAACCAGTGCCTTCCTGCAGATCGATGAACACCGGCCCGACAAAACCGAGGCGCGCGCCTTTTCGGGCTGGATGTATGCGTCTTCGCCCGGCCTCAATTCGCTGCAGCACCCGCTTTACGACGTGTGGGTGATCAATTGCATGACCAGCAAGCCGGGCCAGGCGCCGTCGGTGGTCGCGGTCGCTCCGGTCAAAGTGGTGTCGCCCAATGCTGGCGCCAATGAAGCGATGCCGGCGCTGCCGGAAGATGCTGGCCAGTAGGACTTCGCGGAAATTGCCTGATTGAGCTTGGCGAGATAGCGCACCCGCGGGATTTCGATCGCCCCTAGGCTCGCCAGATGGTTGGTGAGAAACTGCGCGTCGAGCAGTTTGAATCCGCCCGCCTTCAAGCGCGCCACCAGATGGACGAGGGCGACTTTGCTGGCGTCGGTGGCGCGCGAAAACATGCTCTCGCCGAAGAACGCGCCGCCGAGGCTGACGCCATACAAGCCGCCGACCAGCTCGCCGCCGAGCCGCGTCTCGACCGAATGGGCATGACCCGAGGCGAACAGCGCCGTGTAAAGCCGGAGAATTTCGTCGTTGATCCAGGTCTCTTCGCGCCCATCGGCGGGCGCGGCACATGCCAGCATCACCTCGCGGAACTGGGTATCGACCGTGACAGTGAACTTGTCCGACCGCACCGTGCGCGCCAGCCGTTTGGCGACATGAAACGTCTCGAGCGGGAAGATGCCGCGCTTGTCGGGCGAGACCCAGAACAGGTTGGGATCGTCGCGCCGCTCGGCCATCGGAAACAAGCCCTCGGCATAGGCGCGAAGCACGATCTCCGGGGTGATTTTAGGCGCGTGCATTGCGTTGAGCTTAGAACGGCGGGCGGCGAAATACACCTGCCGCCACGGAATAGCTTACCGCCGGATTTCGCTGGGCGTGCTGGTGGGGCCCCGGGGGCGGCGATTTGGAGTCGGTTGTCGTCAGGGTGACCCAAGGCTGTCGTCCCCGGCGGAGCAGGTGCGCGCGAGCGCGAATGCGACACACAGGGATCCAGGTATAGACACATGCACGATGCCGAATGCGGTGCGCAGTTCTTGTTCAGTCTTCAATATTTCCTTGCTGTAGCTACCTGGGTTCCCTTTCCCTCCGTTTGTTCGCGCTCGCAAGCTTCGCCCGGAGAAGACACATTTTTCTCCAGGTCTCACCACCGCTTTCTATTGCGTTTTGGCGTAAACCGTATCGGCAGTGATACGTATCATTCCCTACCCGCAAATTTACTTAAAGTTGCGACACTCCACCGATGATGGGCGTCACAAACCCCGCTCCATTGCGGTGGCATTCTTAGAAGGAGACGCTTCGCATGTGCATCGACGTAATGCTTAAGCCCGCCAAAGACGGCACCGTTCTAAGCACGCGTTCTCTCGAGTTTGGATCGAATCTCGATTCCGGCGGCATCGTCCGCAGTCCCGGCACCATGATGCGCTCGCCCGCGCCGGATTTTGAATCTGGCGGGTTGGAGTGGCGCACTAAGTATGGCTACGTCGGCATCGAGGCCATGCACACCCTCGTTACCGAAGTGGAATTTCTGCGCAATGTGCTGTTCACCATCGACGGCATCAACACCGAAGGGTTGGCCTGTGGCGCTTTGTGGCTACCCGGCACACGATACCAGAGCGATGGCGGCGAAAAGAACCGCGCCCTGCTCTCCACCTTCTTCGTCGATTGGGTTCTCGGAATGTGCAAGGACGTCACCGATGTCCGCAAGGCGCTACAGAACCACGACATCTGGGTCTGGAGCAACGAACTGATCGAGCAACATGTGCCGTTGCACTTCCCGGTGCACGATCGCAAGGGCAACAGCATATTGGTCGAGTTTTGGAACGGTTCGGCCTGCGTCTACGACAATCCGGTCGGCGTCTGCACCAATCTGCCGGAGTTTCCCTGGCATCTGACAAACATCCGCAACTACATCAACATCACGCCCGAAAACCCGCAGCCCATGGACATCGGCGGCTTTGTTGCCCAGCCGATCGGCCAAGGTCAGGGTCTGCAGGGATTGCCGGGAGGTTATTCGCCACCGTCGCGCTTCATCCGCATCCTGATGCTGAAGAACTTCGCCGATCAGGCGCTCGACGCGCGTGAACTCAGGGCCCAGGCGGTGCACCTGCTCAACAATACCGACATCATCAAAGGTACTGTGGTCGGCACCAACACCTGGGGCGGCAAGGAATACGATCACAACCAGGTCACGACCATCCGGGATGCCACTCACCGCCGCTTCTACCTCAAGACCTATGACAACCAGCAACTGCGTCTGATCGATCTCAAGAAGGTCGATTTTACCATCCCGGGCACACGCACCTTTTCGATCGCATGCGACGCCGAAGCAATCGACATCTCCGACCGTGCCAACGAGCGCGGCGTAATGGCGGCCTGAACTGCCGTCGAAGTCGGACGCGGAGCGGCAGCGGAGCCCAATCCGCCGCGGCTCCGCACGGCGGCCGTTTTTTCAACGTTGTTTTCTCGTTCTCGATATCCTTGTGCCTCAGAAGTGCGGAAAAAGTTCGAGGCCAGCCCCCCCGTTATCATCCCGGCCAAGTGCCACCGCATATGCGTTTTCACAGCGTACCCCGTTTGCTACGCACTATGGATGGTCGGCCGGGGGTGAAAGACTTTGGTAATCCTGACGGCAACCAACTCCAGCCTTGCAAACCAGACGCGTTCTGTCCCCGCCACAACAACACCCCAATTAAGATCGTGCAATCGTCACGCAAGGTGATGATATAATCCGCGTGCGTTGTTTCGTGTCTGCGTGCGTTTTACGCGATGGAGATGGCGATGAACGCGTATCTGTTTGCGACCGGACGCCGGCGCCTTTCGGCGCACGATTCCGGCGATGACCAGCAGCATTATTTCTGCGATACCGAGCCGCCCAATCACGCCGCTCATCGGCGCGGCTTTATCGTCATTCTGATCGTGGTCGGGGTGGCGGCCGGCGTCGCGCTGATCGGCGGCGTGCTGCAGGGCTTTTCCGACATGGGCGCGGCGTTTCCGAACGGCTCGGCGCTATTGGAAGCGGCCTCCTGGGACAAGTTCTTTGCCGGCTTCGGGCGCGTCGCGGCGCTGATCTTCGTCGTTGCGGCGGTGGTTGTTGTCACCCGCTGGCGCCGCCGCAAAGCCAAGCGCATCGCGGTGCCGAAGCAATAGACGGCGAGGGTAGCCATATTGCCGCACCCACTTGCATGTTCGTTGTTTGTCTGCAACATATTGTGTTGCAATTATGTTGGAGACGGCTTGGCAAAGACGCGGCGAACAGGCTTTCGCGAACCTTGGGACCCGTGCAGCAACGCGAGACATAGCTGAACCAGGACGCGCAGCTCGCGTGTGCGTCAAACGGATAAGGCCGGCGAAGGACCGACTTAAGCCCGTATAAGCCCGTATAAGCCCGCGTAAGTCCCGGAAGGCGGCGGCATCGGCGGCGGCAAATGCAGTACGCCTTGTCCGTGCGGATTCAGAGGAAGCAGAATGTGCCTGTCATTCGCCGCTTGAGTGCGGCGTTCGCTGGCGCCCTGACTTCCGGGGCGAACCCCACCCGAAGCGGACTTGTGCAATGTAGCAGGCCCGCTTTGGGCGTTTTTGAACCTCCCTCGCGGGAGGTGATGGAAAAGGGCTACGCCCCCTTCTTCGCCAGGAAATGTTCCAGCCAGTGGATGTTGTAATTGCCGTCGATAATATCCGGTTCGCGCACCAGCATCTGGAACAGCGGAATGGTGGTTTCGATGCCTTCCACCACCAATTCGTCGAGCGCCCGGCGCAGCCGCATCAGGGCTTCGTTGCGCGTTTTGGCGTGGACGATCAGTTTGCCGGTCAAGCTGTCGTAATAAGGCGGGATGCGATAGCCCGAATAAATGTGGGAATCGAAGCGCACGCCCAATCCGCCCGGCATATGGAACTGTTTGATCAGGCCCGGCGAGGGCAGGAAGGTGAACGGGTTCTCGGCGTTGATGCGGCACTCGATGGCGTGGCCGGAGAAGACGATGTCCTTTTGCGTGAAGCCGAGCGGCAGGCCGGCGGCGACGCGGATTTGTTCGCGCACGATGTCGACGCCGGTGATCGCCTCGCTGATCGGATGCTCGACCTGCAGGCGGGTGTTCATTTCGATGAAATAGAAACCGCCGTCCTCGTACAGGAACTCGATGGTTCCGGCGCCGAGATAGCCGAGTTGTTCCAGCGCCTTGGTGACGATGCCGCCGATCTCGTCGCGCTGGGCATCGTTGAGGGCCGGGCTGCCAGCCTCTTCCCAGACCTTCTGGTGGCGGCGCTGCAGCGAGCAGTCGCGCACGCCGAGGTGCACCACATGGCGCTGGCTGTCGGCCAGCACCTGCACTTCGATATGGCGCGGCGTCTGGAGATATTTCTCCATGTAGATCGCATCGTTGCCGAAGGAGGTCTTGGCTTCGGCGCGCGCGGTGGTCAACGCGAGGCTCAGCTCGGAAGGTTTGGTCGCCACCTTCATGCCGCGGCCGCCGCCGCCCGCCGTCGCCTTGATCAGCACCGGATAACCAATGCCTTCAGCGATTTTGAGTGCGTCCTCGTCCGATCCCAACGCGCCTTCCGAGCCCGGCACGGTCGGAATGCCGACCTCTTTCACCGCCTGTTTGGCGGCGATCTTGTCGCCCATCAAGCGGATATGGGCCGGGGTCGGTCCGATGAAGGTGAGGTTGTGTTCTTCAACGATCTCGGCAAAGCGCGCGTTTTCCGACAGAAAACCGTAGCCGGGATGGATCGCTTGCGCGCCGGTGATTTCCGCCGATGCGATGATCGCGGGAATGTTGAGATAGCTTTGCGCCGCTGGCGGCGGACCGATGCAGACGCTCTCGTCGGCGAGGCGTACATGCATGGCGTCGGCATCGGCGGTGGAATGCACCGCCACCGTTGCGATGCCCATCTCTTTGCAGGCGCGGATAACGCGAAGCGCGATCTCGCCGCGGTTAGCGATGAGGATCTTGTCGAACATCAGGCGATGACAACAAGGGTTTGGCCGAACTCGACGGGCTCGGCATCTTGCACGCAAATCTCGGTCACGGTTCCGGACTTTGGTGCGGATATCGGGTTCATGGTTTTCATGGCTTCCACGATCAGAAGCGTGTCGCCTTCCGAAACCTTGTCGCCGACCTTCACGAACGGCGGCTTGCCCGGCTCGGGCGAAGTGTAGACGGTCCCGACCATCGGCGAGGCGACGGCACCCGCTGGCGGTCCCTTCGGCTTGGCCGGGGCAGGCGCCTCCGCGGCCGGAGCGGCGGTCACGGCAACCGGCGCATCCGCCACATACGCGTTCGCCATCTGCCGGACGACGCGCAGGCGCGATCCACCTTGCTCGATTTCGATCTCGGTCAGCCCGGTTTCCGTCAAGAGCTCCGCCAACTCGCGGATCACCGAGGAATCGATGCTCGGCATATTCTTTCCCTTCCCGAGGGGAATGCGCGCCCCGATGGATTTGACATCCTTCATGTTCATTCCGCGGCCTCTTCGATCAGGGACGCCAGCGCGTCCACGGCAAGCACATAACTGTTGGCGCCGAACCCGACAATCAGGCCTTTGGCTACCGGGCTGATCAGCGAACGGTGGCGGAATTCTTCGCGGGTGAAGATGTTGGACAGGTGCACTTCCACCACCGGAACGTCAACCGCACGCAAGGCGTCATGGATGGCGACGGAGGTGTGGGTGTAAGCGCCGCCGTTGATGATCACGCCGGCCGCCTTGAGCCTCGCCTCCTGGATCCATTCGACCAATTCGCCTTCGTGATTGGATTGGCGGAAAACCACCTCAAATCCGTGCGCCTTGGCCTCGGCGGCAGCCATGTCGCCGATATCCGCCAGCGTGGTGCGGCCATAAATTTCCGGCTCCCGTGACCCGAGGAGGTTGAGGTTGGGGCCGTTGAGGACATATATCGGCTTGGACAAGAATAGCTCCGTAACCGGTTCGGATTTGCCTTATAAAGGGCAATCCGTCTCGCGCAAACATCAATCGGGAACTGGCTTTATGGCTTTGACAGTGACACTCAACGGGGAACCGCGCCAACTGAACGGTTCGGTCAATTTAACCGAGTTCGTCACCCAAATGGGTCTCGATCCGGCCAAAATCGCGGTCGAACGCAACCTGGAGGTCGTACCCCGGTCCCAGTACAAAGATACAACCGTTGCGGACGGGGATCGCCTAGAAATCGTGCATTTCATCGGTGGCGGCAACGCGCCGGAAAAGCCGGTGGATAAGCCGCTGGTGATTGCCGGGCGCACGTTCAAGTCGCGCCTGATCATCGGCACCGGCAAATACAAGACCTACGCCCAGAACGCCGCCGCGGCCGAAGCCGCCGGGGTGGAGATGGTAACCGTGGCGGTGCGCCGGGTGAATCTCACCGACAACAGCCAAGAAAAGCTGGTCGATTTCCTCGATCCCAAGAAATACACCTATCTGCCCAACACCGCGGGCTGTTTCACCGCTGAGGATGCTATCCGCACCTTGCGCCTGGCGCGCGAGGCGGGCGGCTGGACATTGGTCAAGCTGGAAGTGCTGGGCGACAAGAAGACCCTTTATCCCAACATGATCGAGACGCTGCGCGCCACCGAACTGCTCCTCAAAGAGGGCTTTCAGGTGATGGTCTATTGCAGTGACGACCCCTTGATCGCCAAACGTCTCGAAGACATGGGCGCTTGCGCGATTATGCCGCTGGCGGCGCCGATCGGCTCGGGCCTCGGCGTGCAGAACCCGGTCGGCATCCGCATGATTATCGAGGAAGCCAAGGTGCCGGTGATTGTCGACGCCGGTGTCGGCACGGCCTCGGACGCAGCAGTGGCGATGGAACTCGGCTGCGATGCGGTGCTGATGAACACCGCCATCGCTGAGGCCAAAGACCCGGTGATGATGGCGGCTGCGATGCGCCATGCGGTGGAGGCCGGCAGGCTTGCCTATCTCGCCGGCCGCATGCCCAAGAAGCGCTACGCCGATCCGTCGAGCCCGGTGGCGGGTTTGATCTGATGTGACTGTCATGGCCCGCAAATGCGGGCCATGACACAACGGCTATTTCACCAGTTGCTTCAGTTCAGCTTCGGTGATCTCGCCTTCGTGGACTTGGCCGTTGATGATGAACATCGGCGTGCCGTTGAACTTCATTTCGCGCGCCAGCCGGTAGCCGGCCAAGAGCGCCTTGTCCGTGTCGGGCGCGTTGAGATCGGCGGCGAGCTTGTAAACGTCGAGCCCGGCCTTCTGCGCCACAGCCAAGAGCAGCGTTTGATCGACGACGCCGCTCTCGGCCATCAACCCGAAATGCAGCGCCAGGAACTTGTCGCCTTGTTTGTGCGCGGCAATTGCGGTGCGCGCGGCCATTGTCGAGGCATCGCCGAAGATCGGGTATTCGATAAATGCGAAGCGCGTATCGGCCTTGTGCTTTTGCATAAAGACCTTCACCACCGCGGCGGTGTTGCGGCAGTGGCCGCAGTTGTAGTCGTAGAACTCGATGAAGGTGTTCTTGGCGTTCGCCGGTCCGGTAACAAAGGCGACATTGGGATCAAGGAACTTTTTTACGCCGAGTTTGGCGATCTTGGCGATTTGTTCCTGGCGCGCCTCGTCAGCCGCTTGCGCTTCGGCCCGGGCCTGCATTTCCACCACCAGCTTGGGATGGCCCAGCAGATAGGACTGGAGCCGCGCGTCGGTGGCGGCGGGCACGATGTGCAAGGCGACGGCGCCCGCCATCACAGCGACGGCGGCAATTGCGCCGATAAGGCCTCCCAAAGCGGCGGTCTTCAAGCGTTCCTGCATGGCGTTTGGTCTTTCAGTTGCCGCGCTGCTGTTTCAGTTGGGATGTCGCGATCGCGATGATGTCGTTGGCCCGTTCCCAATCCGGCGATCCCTTCGTCAGCTTCTGGCGCGAGCGCACGGCGAATATCCCAGCCTTGCGCAAGTCCCCGACGGTATAATAGCGCTCCGACGTGGCCAGATTGGCCATCGCGTCATTGCCGAGGTCGCTGTAGGCCTGGGCCATCTCGTACCAACCGAACGGATTGTCGCCGTCCTGCTGCATCGCAATCTTGAGATTGGCGACCGCCTGTAGCTCATAGGGTTTCTGGCCGGTCGCAATTTGGGCGGCGGCGAGCGCGATGCGAAGCTCCGGCGCATCGGGCATCAGGTTGACCGATGTCTGATACGGCGCGATGCCTTTGAGCGGCTGGCTCATCGACACATAAATCTGCCCCAGCACTTCATAGAAGAACGGGTTCTTGGGTTCTTCTTTGACCAAGCTGTTGATCTCTTCCAGCGCCAACTTAAGGTTCGGCTGGCGCATATAGACCATGGCGCGGGCGTAACGAGCCGGCGCGCTCTTGTTGGCCAATGGATAGCGGTAGAGCACGTCCTTTACCGGCAGGAGATAGCCGATCACTTTGGCCTTGACCATTTCGAAGGCGTGGACAGCTTGCGGGCTGTCCGGCACGTCGCGATAAGGCGAAGCGTTGGCGATTTCGCGCATGTTCTCGACGCGGTCGCGGCTGGCCGGGTGCGAGGTCGCAAACTGCTCGGGGTTCTTCACGATCATGGCTTCTTCATTGGCCATGCGGTTGAACACGTTCACCATGCCCATACCGGACTGGTGGGTGGCGCGCAGAAATTTCTGGCCCATCTGGTCGGCGGTGGCTTCCTGCACCCGGCTGAACTGGTAAAACTGGGCCGCTGCGACGCTTTGGCCTATCCCCATCAGGACCATGCCTGCTTCGCCGGCGCCTGCGATCGCCGCACCGATGCCGAGCACCATCGACAGCAGCATCGGGATTTCGGCCTTGGCGATGGCCTCGGAGCCGCGTGACAGGTGGCCGGCCGCCATATGCCCCGTTTCGTGGGCCAGAACGCCGATCAGTTCGTTCGGAGTCTTGAGTTGGATGAACAGGCCGGCGTTGCTGAAGATGTTCTGGCCCTCGGCCACGAACGCGTTCAGCTCCGTGTCGTTGACGATGTACATCTTGACCGCAGCGGGATCGATGCCAGAGACTCCGAGGATCGGGTCCTCGTAGGAGCGGAGCAGCCGCTCGGTCTCGGTGTCCTGCAAGAGCGAAATGCCTTGGGCGGCGGCGGGCCCGATCTGCAGCAAAAAGGCGCCGAAGAAACCGATCGCGAACGCCACGACTCGGCGGACACGATCCGATACAAGTCTGCGGCCATGAAGCCGGTGCAGAGGGTTGCAAATCGTCAAAGCTTGAACTCTCCTCTCCTGCCCACGACGGTAGGTTCGCGACGTGCTTGCGTCAATCAAGAGCGGGCCTCAAGTGAATTCGACAACAGCCAAGGATTACGGCAAATTCATGTTGTACTCTCGCGCCTTAGCCGGTCTAGCCGGCATGCTTCTCGTGGCCGGTTGCTCGGTCAGTATCGGTGATATCGGCAGCACGGTGGGGTTGAGCAGGCCATCCGGGACCACCGGCGCCCTCGCCGTGGGTGATGAGCCTTTCTCGGTGCAGACCGGCGCTGCGATCCTGGGGCAGGGCGGTAACGCAGTCGATGCCGCTGCGGCGATGTATTTCACTCTCTCCGTCACCTATCCGGTCGCGGCGGGCCTCGGCGGCGGTGGCATCTGCATCGTGCATGATGCGGCCCGGAACACGACCCAGGAATTCGATTTCGAAGCTCGCGAGGCTGCGAAGGGCGGCGCCTATGCCGTGCCGGGCAATGTGCGCGGCTTTGCGCTGATGCAGGCGGCTTATGGTTCGCTGCCGTGGCAGAAGGTGGTGTCGCCCGCGGAACTTTATGCCCGCGCCGGCGTGCCGATTTCCAAGGCGTTGGCGCTGCGCCTCGCTGAAGCCGGCGACGTGATCCGCCTTGATGCGGGCCTCTCCGCCGCGTATCTGGACGAATCCGGTAAGCCGAAAGCGGCCGGCGCTGTCGTCACCAACCCCGAATTCGCCGATACGCTGGCGGCGATCCGCTTCAGCGGATCGGAGGCGTTCTACAGCGGCATCATCGCCGACCGGATTGCGGCTTATGCCGGAACCGAAGGCGGCACGATCACCAAGGCCGATCTCGTCGCCACCACTGCCGAGCAGGTCACGCCGCGCGTGACCGAGATCGGTTCCGACTACGTCTTCATTCCCGCGCACAAAACCGGCATCGGTGCTTTTGCCGGCGTGCTGCTCGACAATCTCGCCAAAGCCCAGACAACGTCGGCCGGTGCCAAGGATCTTGAGGCATCGGTGATCTGGGCGCTGCAGCAGGCGCTGAAGGATTATCATGTCAGCGATCTACCGAAGGATCTGGGCGCCACCGGCTTTGCCACCATGGATGCCCGCGGACAGGCGGTGGCCTGCGCCGTGACCATGAATGGCCCGTTCGGCTCTGGCCGTACAGTGCGCGGCACCGGCGTGACGCTGGCCAAAGCGCCGTCGTCGGGTTCGGCCGGTATGGCGTCCGCCTTCCTGACGCCGATCATCGCAGCGCGCCGGGCCGACGACCCTGCCGAGCTGGCAGGTGCGGGCGCTGGCGGCCCCAACGGTGCCGCGGCCATTGCCTATGCCCTGGCGCGGATTGCTGGCGGCGACGAAATTCTCAGCCGCAAGGACCTCAAGTCCACCGGCGTGGCGCCCTACGACACCGTCAACGCCATCGTCTGTTCGGGGCGCTCCTGTGTGGCGCTGCCTGATCCCGCTGCCAACGGGCTAGGCGCGATGGTGCCGGCAAAGGAGAAATAAATACGCCAAAAGCGGGCTTGCGATGATCTCGCGGGGCCGCTGAAAGGTGGGGTACACCCCAGAAGACAGGACGCCAGCAAGCAGCGCACTCAAGCAGTGAATGAATGCTGTCGTGACGATTTAATCTTCGCACATGCTGAACGGCAGATGCGCCGCATTTGCGTTTTGTTTTGCCTTTCGCGCGCGGCAAATCGCAGGTTAAAACGAGCGCGAAAGGTGTTGCCGTGATCGAACTTTCTGCCGCTGCATTTTCCTCCGTGCCGCCGCTGGACGACGTGCCGATTTTTACCGGTTTTGCCTGCGCCGTGCTTGATGGGCTGGCGGACGGACGGGTGTGGTGCGACGGCGCCGCCGCCCATACGCTGCACGGTTACGGCATGAGCCTTGTGTGGGGCGAGGGCGTTGGGCGCGCTTTTCCGGCGCTGCTCGAACATCTGAAAGCCGGGGCCTATCGCGACAAGGATGAATGGCTGCAGGTCGATCCGCGTTGGCAGCATTTGGACTGGGACCGGCTGCAGGCCGAGCGCTTCACCCGAGTGAATTTCCGTTTCGATCGCGCCGCGTTTGGAGCGCGCACGCCGGTGCTGCCGCCGGGCTGGTCGCTGGTGGCGATGGGTGAAAGTGCGTTCGATTTGCCTGATGTCCACGTCACGCCGCGCGCGTTCTGGCGAAACTTTACGGCGTGCTGCGATCACGGCGGCGGGATGTGCGCGGTCAAAGACGGCGAGGTTGGCGCCATCGCCTTTTCCGCCACCCGCGCCGACGACTGGCTGGAGATCGGCATCGAAACGCGGGCAGCGTTTCGCGGCCAAGGTCTGGCGCGCGCGGTTGCGACGGCAATGATCGCCAACTGCCTCGCCAGTGGCCTGACGCCGGTATGGGCCTGCCGCAAACAAAACACCGCCTCGCTGATGCTGGCGCAGAGCTTGGGTTTCGTGGTTACCAAGGAAGTGCCGTTCTACCGGCTGACGCGATAACGCCTTTGAAGGAGCGGGCCCTTGCTTTCGACACTGTCCTCGTGACGCGGTCCCCTCACCCGTCTTGCGCTGACGCGCAATCCGGCCTCTCCCCCGGAGGGGCGAGGCGGGCACAGGCTATCACAGCACGTAGTTCAATCTTCCCCGAACTTGGCTTCCACCAACGCCAGGATTGCCGTCAGGGCTTCCGACGCGTCTTCGCCGGCGGCGGAGATTTCGATTTCGGTGCCGATTGGGGCGGCAAGCAGCATCAGGCCCATGATCGAGCGGGCGTCGACGGTCTGGCCGTCTTTCGTCACTGTGATATGGCATTTGAAACGCGAGGCGGATTCCACCAGCTTAGCTGAGGCGCGCGCGTGCAAGCCGCGCTTGTTGACGATCTTCGCCGTCGCCCTGCAACAGGAATTGGGCATTGCGTTTCGCCTTACGCCCCGCCGCCGAACAGGTCGGCGGAACCGGCGCGCATGTACTTGCGGCCCGCCTCGATGGCGTCGTTCACGGCCACTTCGAGCGGCTGCTTGGTGCGTGCGTCGCACAGCTTGATCAGGCTCGGCAGGTTAACGCCCGCCAAGACTTCGACCTTGCCTTTCTCAAGCAGTGTGAGGGCGAGGTTGCAGGGCGTGCCGCCGAACATGTCGGTGGCGATCACCACGCCATCGCCAAGGTCCACGGATTTCACCGCCGCCGCGATCTCGCGTTGGCGGCGCTCGATATCGTCTTCGGGGCCGATGCAGACAGCGCGCAAATGACTCTGCGGGCCAACCATGTGCTCCATGGCCGAAATGAATTCGTGGGCGAGCCGGCCGTGGGTGACGAGAACGATACCGATCATGTTTCTGTCCAAAGGGAGGCCGAACGATAGAGAACCATTCTAAGCCGTTGAAGCATTAAATTGGGTTGATGTCTTGGCGATGCAAGCCTTTGGCATAGGCTGCCGCCGCGGCCGCCAGTTTGGCCGGGGCAGAGGCCTCGAACGGGCGGAGGCTTATAACCGGTGGCGCGGCTGGTGAGGGGAGGCGCAGGGCCGCAGGCACCCGGAAAAAACGATGACCGGGCAGGCGTTGGGGCGTTTTATCCAAATCAGCGACGAGCATCACCTTTGCCTGCTTGGCGTGTGGAAAGGCCAGGATACCAACGCCGCGCACTTCCAAAAGCCCGGCGATCCTGGACGGTGCCGTAGCGTAAATCGCTCCCTGGTGCACGAACAGGTCGGTGCGGTCGTCGGCCACCAGCTGGGCGCCTGCGGCGATCAGCCGGAGGGTGAGATCGGATTTGCCGCTGCCGCTTTTCCCGATCAACAGAATCCCGCACCAGGGCGGCGCTCCGAACGCCGCTCCGGCCGTGCCGAGGCGGATGCACGTCGCATGGATGTTGACCCTCACTGCCAATTGACCGCCAGCGGAAGTTGAACCACGAAGCGCGCGCCACCTTCGGGACGATTCTCGGCCCAAACCTGGCCGCCAGTGCCTTCGGTGATCTGGCGCACGATCGAAAGCCCGAGGCCGGAGTTCTTGCCGAAGTCGTGATCCTGCGGCCGCTCGGTATAGAAGCGCTTGAAGATGGTCTCGAGATTGTCGGGCGGAATGCCGATCCCCTGATCGTCGACCGTAATGATCACCCAGCCCGGATCGGTGTGCGCCGAAATCGTCACCGTGCCGTCCTTGGGACTGAACGACACCGCATTATCGACCAGATTGCGGAACACCTGGCCGAGGCGCTCGTCACGGCCCATCACGCGCGCGTCGGGCGGCAGTTCGAGGCTCAGCGCGATCTTCACGCCGCGCGGCAGTTCCATCATCGTGTAGATCTCGACGATGGTTTCGAGCAGCTTGACAATGTCGACCGCGGCGGCGGTTTCGCGTGACAGTTCGGCGTCGAGGCGCGAAGCGTCGGAAATGTCGGTGATGAGACGATCGATGCGTTTGACGTCGGCGCGCACGATGCCGAGCATGCGCTGGCGGCTTTCCTCGTCGGTAGCCCGTGTGAACATGTCGACGGCGCTGCGCAGCGAGGTGAGCGGATTCTTCAACTCGTGCGCCACGTCGGCGGCAAAGCTTTCGATGGCGTCGATGCGGTCGTAAAGCGCGCGAGTCATGGCGCTCATGCTTTCGGCGAGTTCGCCGATTTCGTCGCCGCGATCGCTCATGTTGGGGATATGCTCGCGGCCCGACCGGCCCCGGCGCACCCGGTCAGCGGCTTCCGCCAAGCGGCGCATCGGCTCGGCGATATTCCACGACAGATAAAACGAGGCGATCAGCATCATCAAGGTTGCCAGCGCGAACACCTCGATCAGCTTGGTGCGTTCGAGTCTGAGGATGGCGTCGATGTCGCCGCTCTCTGTCGAGATGAACAAGACGCCGTAGATCGCCCGGAAATGCTGCACTGGCACGGCGGTGGTCAGCACCAGTTTGTTGTGCTCGTCGATGCGCCGGGTTGACGTTACGGTACCATCGAGCGCGGCGACAACCTCGTGATAGACTTTGCCGTCGTCGCCGCCTTCAAGATAAGGCTCGTAATGGGCGTTGGGGCGCACGCCCATGATCGATTCATAGACGCTTTCAAGCCACTGCTTGAAGCGGCTCCAGCGGTCGATCGGCGCCAGTTCCGTCACTTGCACCGCATTGCGCGACAGGATGTAACGCGTATCGACGATGCGCTGGCCTTCGGTGTCGTAGAGCCGGGCCCTGAGGCGCGTCGGGCCGACGAGATCGCGCAGGAGTTCGTTGGCGCTCTGCACGTTGATGCCGCGGCTGTCTGCGACCAGAGCGTATTCCGACAGCGTGGCGGCGACGACGCGGGCCTCTTCTTCGACACCGGTCTGGCGCTCGTCGACCAGATTGGCGCGACTCGACTGCACCCAGGTCACGCCCGCGATCAGCACCGCGAACACGATGGTGTTGAGCAGAATGATGCGCCACCTGAGGACGGAGCGGCGCGATTCTTTTCTGTGACGAAGAAATTCCATCCGACCGATCCGCCGGAGATGCGCGAGGTTCAAACTTCGCGATACCGGTAGCCGACTCCGTAAAGGGTCTCGATCGCCTCGAAGCTGTCGTCGACCTGCTTGAACTTTTTGCGCAAGCGCTTGATGTGACTGTCGATGGTGCGATCGTCGACATAAACCTGATCGTCATAGGCCGCATCCATCAGGCTGTCGCGGCTCTTGACGAAACCAGGGCGGGCGGCGAGGCATTGCAGGATCAGGAACTCGGTCACTGTCAGGCGCACCGGTTTGCTTTCCCAGGTGCACTCGTGACGCTGCGGATCGAGCGCGAGCTTGCCGCGGATCAGCGCTTCCTTTTTGGCTTCCGGGGTTCCGGCGGGCGCCGCCTTGTGGGCTTCGGCGCGGCGCAAGACCGCCTTCACCCGCTCAAGCAACAGGCGCTGCGAGAAGGGCTTGCGGATATAGTCGTCGGCGCCGGCGTTGAGGCCCATCAGCTCGTCGATCTCTTCGTCTTTCGACGTCAGGAAGATTACCGGGATGTTCTCCTGCACCTGACGCAGGCGGCGGAGCAGTTCGAGGCCATCCATCCGCGGCATCTTGATGTCGAGAATCGCCAAATCCGGCGGGGCGGTGGTCAGGGCCGTGAGGGCCGAGGCACCGTCGGTGAAGGTTCGGATGTGATAGCCTTCCTGCTCCAATAACATTTGGACGGAGGCCAGAATGTTCTTGTCGTCGTCGACGAGTGCGATGTTCGCCATGGCTCAGGCTCAAAGAATGCTCGCCACAGTATAAAACGCGCGCCCATAAAGCAAAATGTCGGATAAAAACATGTCTGTGCCCAATTGTTTTCAACCTCGCCGGTTCCGGTCCACCGCGGCCGGCTATGCACGGTTTCGCCTCGGCTATCCCGGCCGTCTGATCGGGCGCGTGATCGCCCTGACAGGGCTGCAACCGGGCGATGCGGTGCTCGATCTCGGCTCAGGACCGGGGCTTCTGGCCCTGCCGTTTGCCCAAGCGGGGATGGCGGTGACCGCCGTCGATCCCGAGCCGGAGATGCTGGAGGCGCTCAATAACGCCGCAATACCGGCAAAACTGGCGATCCGGACGTGCGCGGGCAGCTCCTACGACCTGCCGGCCGGGCTCGGGCCGTTCCGGCTGGTGACCATCGGGCGGGCGTTCCACTGGATGGACCGGGCCGCGACCGCCGCGGCGCTCGACCGGTTGGTTGTGCCCGGTGGGGCGTTGGTTCTGTTCGAGGACGAGACCCTGAAGACCGTCGAAAACCGCTGGCGGACGGTCCTGGACACGGTGGCCGCCCGCTTCGGCGCTGACGCCTCGCCGCACCGGATCGAGCGCAAAAACCCCGACCACCGCGCACATGAGTCGATTTTGCTCGAATCACCGTTTCCGCTGCTGGAGATCGCTGGCATCGTCGTTCGCCGCTCGCTGTCCATCGATGACATCGTCGGGTTTGCCGGGTCACTGTCGGTGACGTCGCCGCAAGCGCTGGGCGAACGCGCGCCCGCCTTTGAGGACGAACTGCGCCGTGAGCTGGCGGTATTGTCGCCGGAAGGGCGGTTCTTTCAGATCGCCAAAGTGTCGGCGCTGATCGCCCGGCGGAACGGGGAGGGCTAGGTCCGTGCCCGCCGCACCAGCCAGCCGGACAGCTCCAGGATCATCAAGGCAAACACCATCCAGCCGATTGCCGGTGCTGGCCCGAAGGTCGCGCTGACAAGGCCCAAAGGTGCGCCTTTGTCGGTCGCCACGATCAATCCGGCATAAAGCACGCCGAACAGGCTTTCGCCGACGATCATACCCGAAGCCATCAAGACGGCGAGGCGTCTGGTCTGTTCCGGCGTGCGGCCGCGCCGTCCCACGCGCGGCTTGGCGCTCCAGTGATCGAAGATGTGGCCGAGTACGGCGCCGATGACCACCGGCATGGTGATCGCCATCGGCAGGTAGATGCCCATGCCCACTGCCAGCGGCGGCAAGCGCAGCCACTTGCGGTAGCCGAGAAACTCATCGAGCAGAACGACCAATACGCCGATGCCGGCACCGATGCCGATCATGCGCCAATCGAGATGGCGCTCGATCACGCCGCGGGCCAGCGTGGCGATCAGATTGGCCTGCGGCGCCGACAGTGGCGCGGCGATGGCGCTGTCGAGCCGGGGGCCGCCAGCAAAACCGTTGGCTTCGTTGAGCAGGTTCAGCACCGGCGGGATCACCAGCGCGCCCACCACCACACCGATAATCAGCGCGATCTGCTGCGCGCGTGGCGTCGCGCCGAGAATTTGACCGGTCTTGAGGTCTTGCAAATTGTCGTTGGAGATCGTCGCCATGGCAAAGACGATGGCAGTGGTGAACAGCGCAAACGCCACCAGCGGCTTGTCGGATCCCGCCGACGGGTGAACCAGCGTGATAAGCAGCGTGGCGCAGACCAGGATGACGAGAATGCCGACGCCCGAGATTGGGCTGTTGGAGGCGCCGATCAATCCGGCCATGTAACCGGTAACGGCCGCCACTGCAAAGCCGCCAATGACGACAAAGGGCAGTACAGCAGCGATGAGGCCCCAGGCGTGGCCGGCAAACGGCGTGCCGCCGAGAAATGCGTTGAGCAGGAAAGCGGCGACGGTCAGGCACACCACCGACAATCCGGCGATCCAGCGCGGTGACAGATCGAGATCGCGGCTATCGGACGAACTTGTCGAAGCGCGCGCCGCCGTCACCGTCGCGATGACGCCGCGCATTACCGGCACCACCAGCTTGACCAGAGTCCACAACGCTGCCACGCCCATCGCCCCGGCGCCGATGAAGCGCACATTGCGGTACCAGAGATCGTTGACATAGCTCGGCAGCGGCACGCCGTTTTGCGGCACGATCGTCGACAGCATTGGCACGGCGCCGAGCCAAGCGATGGCCAGTCCGAGCAGCATGGCCAGGCCGACCGATAATCCGACCAGATAGCCAGCGCCCAGCAGCGCCAGCGAAAATGACATTGTGAAGCTGGTTGTGCACGGGCCGATGCGGAAGAAGCTTTTCAGCTCGGTCGCCATCACACGGGTGGCTTCGAGCACCGCCATCAGCACCGAAGCGAGGGTACCGAAGATCACCGCCTGGAAGCCGACGCGGGTCTCGCCTTTGGCTTCAGGACTGAAGCTGTGGCCGACTTCGAGCACCTCGGCCGCGGCGACGCCCTCGGGATAGGGCAGGTTGGAATTGGTCACCATGGCGCGGCGCAAGGGGATCGTGAACAACACCCCGAGCACGCCACCCGCCGCGCACAGCGCAAAAACCGTCCAGAACGGAAAGCCGCTCCACCAACCGACGATGACGAGGCCCGGCAGCACGAACACCATCGCCGACAGCGTGCCCGCGGCCGACGCCATCGTCTGCACGATGTTGTTCTCAAGGATCGACGAGTCCTTGAACACTGACAGCACCGCCATCGAGATCACGGCGGCGGGGATTGATGTCGCAAAGGTGAAAGCGACCTTGAGCCCGATGTAAACGTTGGCGGCGGTGAAAACGAAGGTGATGAGAACGCCGAGCACAATACCTCGAACGGTGATCTCTTTGATGCGAAGGCCAGGGATACTCACTTCAAATCCGAATTCTGATGTAGCAGCCAGATTCTATTGGATAAAAATCTAATGAAATCTGTGTCGGCCGGATGAATGCGTCGGTGTGACGCGAACTGTTTGCATTCGCATAAATGTCGCGCACATAGACGAGGCAGTCTGCCTGTTTTTTGGAGCCTGCTTTTGTTCCTGACCTACGATGCTTTCTTCACGCGCCGGATTTTCCACCCATACAAGAGAATGATGAGCGCGCCGAACGCGGCCCAGCTCACAAACTCGGCCGGGGCAAAGTCACCGAACACGACCGCCAGCGGTGAGCCGGCATCCTTGACATGGATGTAACCGACCTGTGCCGCCACGATCAGACCGGCATTCAAGACACCGAACAGGCTTTCACCGACGATCATGCCGGAGGCGACCAGAACCGCCAGGCGCTTGGGATGGTCCGGATTCTTGGTACGGTCGGCCCACAGATCGTAGAAATAGCCGATCACGGCGCCGATCACGACTGGCAGCGTCACTGCCATCGGCAGATAGATTCCCATACCGACGGCGAGCGGTGGCAGGCGCAAGAGTTTTAACTTGCCCATCAACGCGTCGAGGATGACTAGGCCGACGCCGATCGCGGCGCCTTGGCCGATGCGGTTCCATGGGATGTTCTGTTCGATCACGCCCTGCGCTAAGGCGGTGATCAGATTGGCTTGCGGCGCACCGAGCGGGGCTCCGACTTGGCTCGGCAGATGCGGTGCTCCGGCAAAACCGTTGGCCTGATTGAGCAGGTCGAGCACCGGCGGGATCACCAGCGCGCCCGCGATGACACCGATGATGAGAGCCCATTGCTGTGCCCGCGGCGTCGCGCCGACGAGCTGGCCGGTTTTCAGATCTTGTAGGTTGTTGTTGGAAATCGTGCCGATGGAAAACACGATGGCGGTGGTGAAGAGCGAGAAGGCCACCAGGGTTTTGCGCTCGGCCACATCAGGTGCCGCGATGGCAACGAACAGCGTGGCGCAGACGAGGACCGCCAGGATGCCGACGCCCGACAACGGACTGTTGGAGGCGCCGATCAGTCCCGCCATGTAGCCGGTGACGGCCGCCACCGCAAAACCGCCGATGAAGATGAAGGGTAGCGCCGCCCAGATCAGGGTGGCCGTCTTGGCCGCCAGCGGCGTGCCGGCGAGGAACATCTGCAACAGCCAGCCGATGGCGGCGAGCGCGATCACCGTCAGGATGATGATCCAGAACGGCGACAGGTCGACGTCGCGCGTATCGGTGGCGTCTTTGGCGGCGCGGTGGGCCGACATGGTCGAGACCACGCCCTTGATGACCGGACCGGTGAGTTTGATCAGCGTCCAGATCGCCGCAATCGCGATGGCGCCGGCGCCGATGAAGCGGACTTCGTGGCTGCGCACGCTTTCGACGAAATCGGCAAGGGCCACGCCGTGCGCCGGGCCGCCTGCGGTCAGGATCGGCAGTGCCGCACCGAATGCGATGATGATGCCGAGCAGCATGGCAATGCCGACCGACAGGCCAACAAGATAACCGGCACCGACCAGGGCCATCGAGAACTGCATGCCGTAACTGGTGTAGAGGCCGCCGACCGATACCGCTTTGCCGATCTCTCCGACGGCAAGCCGCGTCGCCGCCAAAATCGACAGCGCGGTCGCGCCGATGGCACCCCAGATCACCGCGAGCAGGCCTTCATTGGAATCGGCACTCTTTTCGGTACGCGCCCGGTCGCCGACCTGCAGCACTTCGGCCGCCGCGACGCCTTCGGGATAGGGCAGGTCGGAGGTCGTCACCATGGCGCGGCGCAAAGGGATGGTGAACAGCACGCCGAGCACGCCACCCGCGGCGCAGATGCCGAACGAAGTCCAGAACGGAAAGCCCGTCCACCAGCCGATGATGACCAAGCCCGGTAGCACGAAGATAATCGCCGACAGCGTGCCCGCCGCCGACGCCACCGTCTGCACGATGTTGTTTTCGAGGATCGAGGAGTTCTTGAAGGCCGACAGCACCGCCATCGAAATCACCGCCGCCGGGATCGAGGTCGCGAAGGTCAGCGCAACTTTCAATCCGATGTAGACGTTGGCCGCCGTGAATATGACGGTGATCGCGATGCCGAGCAGAACACCTCGAACGGTCAGTTCGGCGACTTTTTTCGTGCCAGTACTCACGGCAGGTCCCCACTTTTTTTGTTTCACGCGCGCGTTTCGAAAGCCCCTGACCCCGCTTTTCCGATCACGCTGTCTTGGCGCGCACAGTGAACAGGTCCGCGCGTCAAGGAAAGAGCTTTTAACCTCAGTACCTTGGCGTGCGGCAGTCGGTCTTAGAGTGGGATTGCAATGAAGTACTTCATAATATAAAGTACTTTTGTTATGATGACGGCGAATTGATGGAGGGATCGATATGCGTGCAGTGGGCGAGGCGACAACAGTGGTCCGCAAAGCAGGGCCCGTCGCAAGTTTATTGCTTTTGGTTGTCCAAAGCCGCCGGACTTTGGCTTGCCGCTCAGGCGCAAACCTCTAACAACGATAAGGAGACTGACATGGGCGACGAAAACTCCTGGCGCGACGACATCTCGTTCCTGCGCCAGATGGCCGAAAGCGGCCGCAAGGGTCCGATTATGGGTGGCATCTTTCTGGCGGGCGCCGGGGTGGTGTTCGGAGGCGCGTGTTTTCTAGACGCAGCACGGCAGTTTGCGTTCCTGCCACAATCCCCAAGCTCGCTTCAGATCTGGTTGGGTGCCGCCGCGGTGTTCGTCGTGTTCTGGTTGGCGATGTTCCTGCGCATGATGAAACGCGGAAAGCCGGTCGCCACGGCGCCCAACGTGGTTTTCGGCACCATCTGGTCGGCATGTGGCATCGGTGTGATGGTGAGTTTTTTCACCACACTGACGGTCTCGCACGAACTGCATAGTGAGGTCGTTCTGGCCGGTTATGTTCCGATCATCTACGCCTTCTACGGCACGGCCTGGTTTGCCAGTGCGGCGCTCGCCAAGAAGGCCTGGATGCACATCGCCGGAATCGGTTCGTTTGTCTATGCCACCGTGGTGGCGATGCTGATCGGCACGCCGTGGCTGAGCTTGGTGATGGGCGCAGGTCTGTTGCTGCTCCTGACCCTGCCGGGTCTCAAGCTGGTTGCGGACGAAGCACACCAATGAGTGACGAGTTCGACATCAACCGGATCGACGACGTGATCCACGGTCGATTACGGCTGGGCGTGATGGCGTACCTGTCGGGAGCCGGTCATGCCGACTTCAACGAACTCAAGGCCAAGCTCTCGGCGTCTGACGGCAACCTCTCGGTCCAGCTGCGCAAGCTGGAGGAGGCAGGCTATGTCGAGATCGAGAAGACCTACGCGGGGCGAAAGCCGCTGACGCGCGTCACCATGACCGACAAAGGGCGTACCGCCTTCGTCGCCTATCTCGATGCCATCGAGAAACTTTTGCCGAAGTAAGACGGCGGCCACAAAAATGAACGGCCCCCGTTGCCGGAGGCCGTTCAAATTGGCAGCGGGGGGAGCGCAAGACGGCTCCCCCGTTTTCTTTGGAGGCTAGAACTCAACCCAATCGTCGGCGGGTGCCGCTTCGGCTGCCGGTGTCGGGCTGGCGTTAACCGCAACCTTTTCGCGCTTCGGGAGAGGTTCGTGCTTCGGGAGCGGTTTGGCAGCGAGCTTGGGTGTGATTTTCGGTTTATCGACCGGCTTGGCTTTGCGGGCTGGCGCCACTTCCTGGCTGTTGATGATATTGCCGTCGATGCCGTTGACCTTGAAGCGGCCGAGCAGATTGGCGAGGTTTTCAGTCTCGGTTGCCAGCGAGTGGCTGGAGGCAGTCGATTCTTCCACCATCGCCGCGTTGCTCTGGGTGACGCTGTCGAGTTCGGCCACCGCGGTGTTGACCTGGGCGAGGCTGCTCGACTCTTCCTGGGCCGAGGCGGTGATCTCGTTGACCACTTCGTTGATTTCAGCGACCTGGCTGACGATGCGTTCCAGCGCTTTGCCGGCTTCGACCACCAGACCGACGCCCTGGGTGATCTTGGTGGTGGATGTGCCGATCAGCGATTTGATCTGCTTGGCGGCATCGGCGGAACGATGCGACAGCGCGCGTACTTCGCTCGCCACCACCGCAAAGCCCTTACCGGCTTCACCCGCCCGTGCCGCTTCGATACCGGCGTTGAGGGCAAGCAGGTTGGTCTGGAAGGCGATTTCGTCGATGACGCCGACGATCTGGCCGATCTGTGCCGCGCTCTTTTCGATTTCGTGCATGGCGCCGACCGCGTCGGTGACGACTTGACCGGTGCGCGTGGCGTCGTTTTTGGCAGTGGACACCGCATCGCGGGCATTGATGGCGCCCTCGGCGGTTTTCTTCACTGTCGCCGTGATGTTGTCGATCGTGGCGGCGGTCTCTTCGAGCGTCGCGGCTTGGTGCTCGGTGCGGCGCGACATATCGTCGGAGGCGCGCGAAATCTCGTTTGAACCGCTCTGGACGTTGAACATCACCTGCCAGATGACGCGCAGCGTATCTTCCAGTTTGTGCATGGCGGCATTGAAGTCGTCGCGTACCTTGGCGTAACTGCCGTTAAACTCAGCCTTGATGCGGTGGGTGAGATCGCCCGCCGCCAAGCTGTTGAGCGCATCGGCCAACGAATTGACCACGACATCGACCGCCTTGCGGGTTTCTTCCTGCTCGCGACGTGCTTCGACCAAGCGGGATTCGTTATTGCGGAAGACTTCCAGGGAACGGACGATGGCGCCGAATTCGTCGCCGCGTTCCATGGCTTCAAGATCGACATTGGTGTTGCCGCCGGCGAGTGTTTCGGTCGCGTTAGCGATCTTCTTGACGTCGCTGCGGATCATCATGACGGAAAGCATCGCGATCAGGCCAACCAGCAGCAGCGTGATCAGGGCGATGGTCTGGATCGAGTCCTGCGTCGCTGCGGAATGTTCGGCGCTGACCTGGGCCTGCGCGTTGGTCTGTTCTTGCGTCGACTTCACGACCTGGTCGAGGGTCGCCAGCATTTGCTGATAGGATTTTTCGAATGGATCGATGAAGCTGACGGCTGCGGAAAAGTCGGCGCTCATCATCGAACCGACGAGATCCACAGCGCTCTTGGTCTCATCGACCTGTTTCTCAAGCTTGATGACCATCGGCTTCTGCACCGCGTTCATCTTGGGCTCGAGCGCCTTGAGGCTGCCTTCGATTGCGGCAAAATTCGCGATGAGGTCTTTGGTTTGCGCGTCGATCTTGCCGGTATCGATCTTGCCAGCCTGATGCGTGAGCAGCATGTAGACTTGACCGTGCGCGTCCTGGAGGCGCTGGGCGATGGTTTTCATCTCCAGGCTTTTCACCATTTCGACGTTGACGACGGTGCGCAGGTCTTGTGCCGAACTTTTTTGCGCGTTGATTGAAACCCAAGCGACGCCTGCGAGCGCGATAAGTGCAACAGTCGGCGCGAAGGCGATCTTCACGAGAAGCGGCATATCCGCCAGACGAAAGCCCATTACTGCCAATCCTTGTTTCATTTCCCCGGTCCGGTGTTACCCGGACAATGGAATATGACGCGCAGATGTTCACCATCGCCTTAACGCGGGTCGACAGTACGAATCCTATTTTTCAGTTAAGAGGGGGAACGGTATAAACCGGCCGTTAATCAAGCCTGACAGGTTTCGCCGATCGGTTGGGTAGCGCGACGTTTTTTTAATCAGTGACATCTATATTGCGAATATCCGGCGCTCAGACCGGAGGGCTATTAAACGGGTGGGTAGAGATGAGCACTAAGAAATTTGGCATGTTGGTTGCCGGCGCGGCCGTAGCGATGTTGATTGCGACACCGGCGGTGGCGGGTAATCTGGCGGAACAGTTTGCGAGCTGCGCTTCGAAGTTTGCCAGCTCCAAGCAGGCGGCAAGCGTCATGCTGGAATGCACGGCCGCCGACGGCAAGTTGAGCGACTGCAAAGTCCTTGAAGCGCCGGCTCCGGCGGCGGGATTCGACAAGGCCGCGATGTGCGTGGCCGAGGCGCTGCCGGTCGGTTCGCGCACTGGCTCAATCAAGGTTCCAATCAAGTTCGAACCGTCGAAGTAAGTTCTCTCAGCTCAAGCGACGGCATGTTGGGACGGCGGTCGCTAGGGCCTCTTGATTGTCGCGTTCCTGGCACACGCGCACTCCCCGCCGGATCCGGCGGGAGGCCGCTTTGTTGCGTTCGGATCGAACTCAGATCCACTCGACTTTCAGGATTTCGTAGGACCGCGCGCCGCCCGGCGTGGTGACTTCCACGCTGTCGCCTTTGTTCTTGCCGATGAGGGCACGGGCGATTGGCGAGGAAATCGAGATGCGCCCGTTCTTGGCGTCGGCTTCGAAATCGCCCACGATCTGAAACTTGCGCTTTTCGTTGGTGTCTTCGTCGGCCAGGGTCACGGTCGCGCCGAACTTCACCATCGAACCCGACAGTTTCGACACGTCGATGACGTCGGCGCGGCCGATCTGGTCTTCCAGCTCGATGACGCGGCCTTCGATGAACGACTGGCGTTCCTTGGCAGCATGATACTCGGCGTTTTCCGAGAGGTCGCCATGCGCCCGCGCCTCGGCGATCATGCCGATCACCGCGTGACGCTCCACGTTTTTAAGCTGATCGATCTCCTCTTCGAGGGCTTTGTAGCCCGAGGCGGTCATCGGTATACGTTCCATGGTGTCCCTACTATCGGCAAAGCCTCTCCCTCCCGCTCACGCGAGGCCGTCCGGCCGGAGGCGGTAGTGAAAGGATTCCGCTAACACGTTGACGTTACAGGAGCTACAAACTCCTGTGCGAAGCGGATACGAGCAAAGTCTAAGGCCGCTGGCGCACGACTGCAAGGGTGCCGGGACGGCCCTCCCCTGCAAGTTTCTCATTAAGCCCTTGTCAATCTGACAGGAAATCGTCCTGCGGGGGCCGGTATTGCAGCGGACGCACATCCAGGGTGCCTGCCCGGAGGGCAGCAATCGCCTCGGTCGCCGCCGCTGCACCGGCCAGGGTGGTATAATAAGGCACCTTCATGGTCAGCGCTGTGCGGCGGATCGACATCGAGTCGGAGATCGCCCGCGCCCCCTGGGTGGTGTTGAAGACAAGCTGCACTTCACCGTTTTTGATCGCATCGACGATGTGCGGACGGCCTTCGCGCACCTTGTTGATCGCCTTGACCGGCAGGCCTGCCGCTTCCAGCACTTTGGCGGTACCGCGGGTGGCGACAATCGAAAAGCCCATGGCGATCAGGCTGCGGGCCGGTTCGATGACGTCCTGCTTGTCGGCCTCGCGCAAGGAAATGAACACCTTGCCCGATTGCGGCAGCTTGGCGCCGGCGCCGATCTGGCTCTTGGCAAAGGCGCGGCCGAAATTGGAGTCGCGGCCCATCACTTCGCCGGTGGACTTCATCTCCGGGCCGAGCAGGGTGTCGACGCCGGGGAAGCGCGCGAATGGCAGTACCGCCTCCTTGACGCAGATGCGGGTGGTGCGGGCTTTGGAGTGTGGAATCTCCGACAGCTTTTCGCCCGCCATCACGCGCGCAGCGATCGCTGCCACTGGCAGGTTGATCGCCTTGGCGACGAACGGCACCGTGCGGCTGGCGCGCGGGTTGACCTCCAAGACGTAGATGTCGTCGCCGTTCTGCACCGCATATTGCACGTTCATCAACCCGCGAACTTTGAGGGCGCGCGCCATGGCGATGGTCTGGCGCTCGATTTCCTTGATGGTTTCGCGCTTGAGCGAATGGGGTGGAATGGTGCAGGCGCTGTCGCCGGAATGCACGCCGGCTTCCTCGATATGCTCCATAATGCCGGCGATGAAGACGGTGCCGTCGGTATCGCAGATGGCATCGACGTCGACTTCGATGGCGCGGTCGAGAAAGCCGTCGATCAGCACCGGGTTTTTGCCGGAGATGGCGAACAACTCGCCCGAGGCTACCGCCGCCTTGACCTGCTCGTCGCTCGCCACCACCACCATACCGCGGCCGCCGAGCACATAGGATGGGCGCAGGATGACCGGGTAGCCGATCATCTTGGCCGCCGCGATGGCCTCCTGCGCCGTCATGGCGGTGGTATTGCGCGGTTGCTTGAGTTTGAGCTCCTGGAGCAGCTTCTGGAAGCGTTTGCGGTCTTCCGCGAGGTCGATCGCATCCGCCGAGGTGCCGAGGATCGGAATGCCTTCCTCAACCAGGCGGTTGGCCAGCTTCAGCGGCGTCTGGCCGCCGAACTGCACGATCACGCCGGCGAGCGTGCCGTTCTGCTGTTCCTTGTCGACGATTTCGAGCACGTCTTCCGCCGTCAGCGGCTCGAAATAGAGCCGGTCGGAGGTGTCGTAGTCGGTGGAAACCGTCTCGGGATTGCAGTTGACCATGATGGTTTCATAGCCCTGCGCCGACAGCGAGAAAGCGGCGTGGCAGCAGCAATAGTCGAACTCGATGCCCTGGCCGATGCGGTTGGGGCCACCACCGAGGATGATGATCTTCTTGGCATCGGTCGGACGGCTCTCGCATTCGGGGGTGGGGCCGGTCTCGTAGGTCGAATACATGTACGGCGTCATCGCTGCGAATTCGGCGGCGCAGGTGTCGATGCGCTTGAACACCGGGCGGACGCCGGCATGGATGCGGGCGTAACGAATTTCCTTTTCCGTCTTGCCGGTGAGTTTGGCCAGGCGCTTGTCGGAGAAGCCCATTGCCTTCAAGCGGCGCAAGGCTCCGGCGTCTTGCGGCAGGCCGAAGGTTTTGACTTCTTCTTCGACCTTGATGATGGCCTCGATCTCGCCAAGGAACCACGGATCGAATTTGGTGATTTCGGCGATTTCGGTGAGCGGGATACCCCTGCGGATGGCCTCGGCGATGCGACGGATGCGATCGGGATGAGTCTGACCCAGGACGTCGCCGATTTCGGCCGGATCCTCGGGCAG
Organism: Alphaproteobacteria bacterium UBA1301; assembly: GCA_002307725.1. Lineage (GTDB taxonomy): Bacteria > Pseudomonadota > Alphaproteobacteria > Micropepsales > Micropepsaceae > Rhizomicrobium. Next base: position 38,294 of record DBUB01000012.1, read on the forward strand.
TTCGACTTCATCAAAACCAGTAAGGCCGGTTTCGAGCGAGCGCAGCGCTTTCTGCAGCGACTCTGCAAAGGTCCGCCCGATCGCCATGGCTTCGCCGACCGACTTCATCGCAGTGGTCAGTACCGGCTCGGCGCCAGGGAATTTCTCAAAGGCGAAACGCGGAACCTTGGTCACCACATAATCGATGGTCGGCTCGAAGCTGGCCGGGGTGACGCCGGTGATATCGTTGGTGATCTCGTCGAGGGTGTAGCCGACCGCCAGCTTGGCGGCGACCTTGGCGATTGGGAAGCCGGTGGCCTTGGACGCCAGCGCCGAGGACCGCGACACGCGCGGGTTCATCTCGATAATGACCATCCGCCCGTCGTTCGGATCGACGGCGAACTGCACATTGGAGCCGCCGGTTTCCACACCGATCTCGCGCAACACGGCGATGGACGCCGAGCGCATGCGCTGAAATTCCTTGTCGGTGAGGGTCAGCGCCGGGGCGATGGTGATGCTATCGCCGGTGTGCACGCCCATTGGATCGATGTTCTCGATCGAGCAGACGATGATGGCGTTGTCGGCCTTGTCGCGGACGACCTCCATCTCGAATTCTTTCCAGCCGAGCACGGATTGTTCGATCAGCACTTCGTTGACCGGCGAGGCGTCGAGACCCGCTTCGACGATCTCGAAGAATTCCTCGCGGTTGTAGGCAATGCCGCCGCCGGTGCCGCCCATCGTGAAGGAGGGCCGGATCACGGCGGGCAGGCCGACATGGTCGAGCGCTTCCAGGGCATGGGTGAACGCCTCCGGCGACAGCTCCATGATCGGATTGTTCTGGTCGTCGTAGAGGAAGTTGCCTGCCGAATCCTTTTTGTGGCGGAGATAGCCTTTCAGGGTAATGCCGCGCGGCACGTCGAGGCCGATCTTGATCATCGCCTGGCGGAACTGCTCGCGGTCTTCGGCCTTGTCGATGGCAGCGGCCGAGGCGCCGATCAGCTCGACATTATACTTTTCGAGGATGCCGCGTTTGCGCAGGGTCAGCGCCGTATTGAGCGCCGTCTGGCCGCCCATGGTCGGGAGCAGCGCAAACACCTTGCCTTCGGGGACGTTCGCCCGTTCGCGCTTGATGATCTTTTCGACGAAGGTCGCAGTGATTGGCTCGATGTAAGTGGCGTCGGCCAGCGACGGGTCGGTCATAATCGTGGCCGGGTTGGAATTCACCAGCACCACCCGGTAGCCTTCGTCGCGCAGCGCCTTGCAGGCCTGGGCGCCGGAATAGTCGAACTCGCAGGCTTGGCCGATAACGATGGGTCCCGCGCCGATGATCAGCACGGTGTGGATGTCTTCACGTTTCGGCATTTTCTTCTCGCGCGCATCGTCGGGCACGCGAATGTCGCACCCGGGCTCGACCAAATTGCAGGTTAAGGGGATCGTCTAACCCCAACCGGGGGGGCACGCAACCCTGCTGTCACAATATGTTGTGCAAGCTGGGCGGGAGGGAATTGGGTCCTTCTCGTCAGCCCCGATTCGCCCCCCCCAATCGGCTCGACTTGGCCGCTTGTCTCTCACCGCCGCCTTGATACGAAAGACGGGCGGGCCACCATCTCCAGCGGCCCGCCCTTTGACTACGGCCGGAGCGTCACGACGCCGCGTTCAACTGCGTGGCCCAATCTAGAGGATTGCGGGTTCCAAGCTTCAGTCGAAGCTCGACCGGCTTTCCCGCCGGCAAATGCAGTTCGCACGTCGCCGTATTTGGCTTTATGCCCGCGGCCAAAACGCCCGCGGTCGCACTGACTTTTTCGATGCCCTGCCGCGCGATCAGCGTGACGTCCTGGTTGCGGAACGAGGTCACTTTGAGGTCCACCGTTCGCGCTGTCATATCCCAAGCCAGGGTATCGATGCGGGCAAAGGTACGCGCCAGCATGCCGTTGATGGCGCCTTTGGTCAGCGTATGCGGCAGCGCCGGCAAGACTTCGATCACGCCAGGACGCGAGTAAAGCAGCATCTCCATCATGATGGCGGGAATGCCGCCTTGCGCATCGGGCATCGGGAAAGCCCAGGGATCGTGCGAGCAGCGCATCGTCGCGGCGACGTAGCCCTGTTCGATCAACTGGCGCAGTTCGGTGTCGACCATGTACTCGTCTTTGAGGCGGGCACCGACCAGGGCGCGATGGCAGCGGCCATGCGCGGCCAGCCGTTCCGGCACGCGCTTGCGATCGGCCAGCATCGCGGCCAGGGCCAGTTTCGGCGTGCGATCCGGATCGATATCGTCACCCGGCCAGACGCCATAGAGATGGGAAACATGGCGATGGGCGTAACGTTCTTCGAGACCGGGCCATGACCATTCCTTCAGGGTGCCATCCGGCTCCATCAAGTAGGGCGGCATCTTCGCCAGCATCGCCTTCCATTTCGGAATCTGATCGGCGTCGGTGCCGAGGACTTCGCAGGCGTTGATCAGGTTGGACAGCACTTCGCGGCAGACCGAAATATCCATGGTGGCGTTGAGCACCATCATGCACGATGCGGTCAGGTTGCCGGGATTGTTCTCAGGCGAGAACGAAGGCGCGAAGACGTAATTGCCGTCCTTGTCGGTGACGGTCAGGAAATCCTCATAGAACAGGGCCAGTTCCTTCAAGCCCGGAACGACGCGCTTTTTGAGGAATTCGCGATCGCCGTTGCAGAGATAGGTGTCCCAGAATGGGCGGTAGCACCAGCCGCCGGCGGAAATCCAATAAGGATGCGGCCAGATTTCCTTGGTGGAGTCGGCATAGCTGTAGTGATAGCTGACGCCGATGCCCTTGTCGGGCAGCAGCGGATAGGAGGTGCCGCGGGCGCCAAAAATGTTCTTGGCATTGATCCGGCAGTCGGGCGCAATCGACTCCATCCAGTCGAAATACGCGTTCATGCCTTCGCGCAGATCGCTTTGCGGCGCATGGGCAATCTGCAAATTGATATTGGCGTTCACCTCCGCCATCATCGTCGGATATTTGCCGCTGGTGTAGATGAACCAGTGGCGGCCCATCCCGAAGATCTTTTCGAGCAGGGCAGGCGAATAGTCCTCGCGCGAGCGCTGATCGGCCAGAAGCTCTTCCGTCGACAGGCCGTACTGGGCGCTGCCGCCAAAATCGACGCCGACCCGGTTGAACGCCTCGGCCAGCACCGGGCGATGGCGGGCCAGAAGCGCGTCATAATCCGGTTTGATCGCGTCCACCGCGCGGCGCAACGCGTCCACATTCTTTTCGCTGTAATCGGCGAACCAGGCGATACGCGTCAGCAGCAATACGGACGACGCGTTCTCGACGACCAGGGTGTCCCCGTCCAAGCGGGCGGTGCCGCCGTCGCGCACGACGCGGACGACGCTGGCATAGCCGCTGTTATCGGCGGACGGATCGAGCCGGCACTTGAGGATCAGCCGTTTCTCGTTGAAGTCCTGATGGAATTCGCTTTCGCCCGAGGTAACGTTGCCCCACCAGCGCAACGGCGCGTTGGGCTTCTTCACCGTAATCCGGACGTTAAGCTTTTGGTCCTTCGGCGCGGTCAGCCGTTGAACGACGACGTCATCGGGGCGTGATGCAAAGGCCTTGCGCTGCCAGTCGCCGTTGCCGTCGGTCCAATGCACCGCGATCTCGCCGCTCTCAAAATCGACGGTGCGCAAATAGCTGGTAGCGGTTCCGGCTTTCGGAAGGTCGATCGCCATTTGGAACGCGGACACAGTCGAATGCGGGAAGGTGTTCTTCTTGACTGGACTTTCGTCCATCACCTTGAAAGCGTATTCGGCGGCTTCCTGGTATTTGCCGTTGAGCAGCATCTGGCGCAGCTCCGGCAGGATGTGCGCCGCCTTGGGCGCCTCTATCGGCCGCTTCCACGGCATCAACAAGGCCTCGTGGTGGAAGACAAGTTTATCCGCATACGGATCGCATGTCTCTTCGATATACATCGGGCCGTTGCCGGTCGTGAGCCCTTCGCTCACGATTTTGCCGGGTGCGATGCTGCAGAACCCTTTCTTCGGGACGATGCCGCGGACGAGACGTTCCGGAAGCGGCATTGGTGAAATACCACCCGGCAGTTTGGATCCGGCTGGCACCGGCGCCTTCGGCAAGAACCCGTCCGCCTGGGCGCGATGGAGATAGTCGGCGGAACGGTTCTCCGCGGGCGGTCGCGCCAGCGATTTGGTTGGTTTTTGGGGAATGGCTTTCGCCGCGATGGCTGGCGTAAGCAATGCGGAAGAACTCGCCAAGCCGACGGCGAGCGTACCACTTTTAAGAAATTCTCGGCGTTTCACAACATCCTCCCTTGCCGGAATCCCAAACGAAAACTTCGAATGGCTTCCAGCGTGTCCTGTTGTTTTTTTCGCGGTCGGACGGGAGACGTGACGGCCGCCTGACATCGCGATGGATGAGGAAGTCTAGCGCGCAATTTTCCGGCCGGCAATTACTCATACAAATTCAAATTTGATCTTTGAATTTGCCGGGCGTTATCGGATCGCGTCGGCGCGTTACAAACCGGCACGGCCACCGAGTAAACAAAATGTGAGTTGTGTATCGGTTAGTCTCAGCCATCTGCGGCAAGCGATACCAATACAAAAACCCGCAGATTATCGCTGCATTTCCTGAATCGGTTCGAATTTCGCCGAAAAATGCCGCATCCGCTCCGGTTCCCAGGTGATCCGCATGCCTTTCAGCTTGTTCTTCTCGGCCGCGATGGTTTCGAACACTTCCACGATGTAGTCGGCATGGCTTTGGGTGTAGACGCGCCGCGGCAGCGCCAGGCGCACCAGTTCCATCGGCGCCGGGACTTCGGAGCCGTCGGGATGGCGGCCGAACATCACCGAACCGATCTCGCAGGCGCGGATGCCGCCTTCGATGTACATTGCGATCGCTAGCGACTGCCCGGGATATTCCAGCGGCGGGATGTGGGGCAGGAACTTCTTGGCATTGATGAAGATGGCGTGGCCGCCGGAGGGCTTCACGGTGTCAACGCCCAGCTTCTCCAGCCGCTCGGCGATATAGGCGGACGTGCGCAGGCGATAGGCGAGATAATCCTCGTCGACAATTTCTTTCAGACCTTGGGCGATGGCGTCGAGATCGCGCCCCGCCAATCCGCCATAGGTGGGGAAGCCCTCGGTCAGGATCAGTCGCTCGCGCACCGCCTGCGCCAAGTGATCGTCGTTGAGCGCAAGCCAGCCGCCGATATTGGCGAAGGCGTCTTTCTTGGCGCTCATGGTCATGCCGTCGGCGTCGGCAAACATGTCGCGCACGATGGCTTCCACATGGCGCGCGTTCTGACCCGGCTCGCGCAGTTTGATGAAGAACGCATTCTCGGCGAAGCGGCAGCCGTCGATGATGAAGGGCTTGCCGTATTTGTGCGCCAGCGCCGCCGCGCCGCGGATGTTTTCCAGACTCACCGGTTGGCCGCCGCCGGCGTTGTTGGTGACGGTCATCATCACGCACGGCACCGCCTCGGCATGGTTGGCCAGGAAGCGCTCAAGCTTGCCGAGGTCCATGTTACCTTTGAAGGGATGCAGATTGTCGGGGTCGTGACCTTCGGCGATGACGAGATCGATCGCTTCGGCGCCGGTGGCTTCGATATTGGCGCGGGTGGTGTCGAAGTGGGTGTTGGAGGGAACTTGTTTGCTCACGCCGCCGAGCACCGAAAACAGGATCGCTTCCGCTGCGCGACCCTGATGCGTCGGCAGGATATGCTTGAAGGGGAACAGTGTCTTCACCGCTGCCTCAAAACGGAAGAAAGAGGGACTGCCGGCATAAGATTCATCGCCGCCGAGCAAGGCCGATTGCTGCGCCGCGCTCATCGCTGAGGTGCCGGAGTCGGTAAGGAGGTCGATCAAGACATCGTCGGAATGCAGCGAGAACAGATTGTAATGCGCTGCCGCGACAAAGCATTCGCGCTCGTCGCGCGTCGTCATGCGGATCGGCTCCACGACCTTGATGCGGAACGGCTCGATGATGGTTCTCATGGCGCTCTCACTGTTATCCCCGGCTGAGCAAGCGCGCATTGGCGCGGCTGCGAAGGGACGGACCTAGGTTACAGAGTTGTGAGATGTTTGCGTAACGCACAGATCGCGTAATCGCCTCCAGCGCCGCGCATAGCTCCGGCACCTGGGTCCCCTTGCGCTGCGCACTTCAGCCGGGGATGACAGCGCTATTTCTTCGGCTTGAGCAGGCTTTCCAGCGTCGGGGCGAAGGCGCTGACCTTGAACGCGGGCAGTTTGAAGACCCAGCCTTCGGCGCGGGCGTTGATTGCCAAGGCTTCCTTGGCCGCCTTTTGGTTACCGGGCGCGGCGTTGGCGAACAGGCGTGTCCAGGTGTCGCTCCCCTGCGTCACCAGATCGACCGTGACGGTGAGGCCATCGAAGGTCTGCAAGACCAGCCGTGCAGCATTGCTGAAATCGAACGCTGTGGCGGACTTGATGTCATCGAAACCGAAATCGGCCAGCGCCGCGGCCGTGGTATCGGCGGCGCCCGCAAAGGCAAGCTCGCGGCCCTTTGGCAGCGGCGCGATCGCGAACGGCACATTGGGATTTTGGCGGCTCGTGGTGTAGGCGGGGCCGGAGGCGGGCTTGACCTCGGCGGACGCGACGCGGCTGGGGGCGAGGCTGACAACTGCCTTGTCCATCCAGTCGGCGGGATTGGCCTTGATCTCGGCCGGGCTCTTGGCGAGATAACTCTGGTTTTCGCCAGCGCGGCGCACGAATAGGCCGATGTTCTCGCCCAGGCTTTCCGATTTGCCGACGATCATCGAGGCGATCACATGGCCCTTTTCGCCCGACAAAGTAACGATGACGCCATTGCCTTGCGGCGGCGGATCAAGATCGACGTAGGGAAACCACTCGGGACGGTCGGTCTTGGGCTCGACCGTTTCCATCGCGGCGATGGCGACCAGCGTCTGCTTCACGGTTTCGAACGAAGCCGGATAATTGCCGTGGTCTGGCAGCACCCAGCCTTTTTGCGGCACGAAGGCGACTTGGAAGGCGCCGTATTTCTTCGACACGATGTAGATGCGGGTGACGTCGCCTTTGTTCAGCATATGCGCCAACCAGGGGAACACCGGCATCGTCTGGTAGCGCGGCGCCACGACGGCGGCGCGGTAATAGAGCCCGCCGAGCGCGAGGGCGATGCTGACGAACGCAAGGATGGCCAGCGCCATCAAACGGCGGTCACGGCGGCCATGGAAGAAAGTGGCAACGCGCATCACGGCCTCTAAAGATGAATGGCGCGGGCGCGGCGGCGCCGGCGGACCCACGCGATGACGAGCGCGAAGGCTGCGACCAGCAACGGCACTGCCACGATATTGATGAAGGCGAGGAAATCGCCGAGCGCATCAACATCCTGGCGCAAATTGTGCTGCACTTGACGCAGTTGGGTGCGAATTTCGATCAGCTGGTGCTTGAACGCGTCGATCGCTGTCTGTTGCTGCGCCGAGAGCCCAGTTTGCGCATTGGCACCGGTTGAGGTGCCTCCTTGCCCCGATTGCAGCGTCTTGAGCTGCTGTTCGGTATCGGTGAGCTTGGCCTTGAGTGTGTCTTCCTGCTGCTTGAATTCGCGCTCGGCATCGGCTTGCAACGCGCGCACCAGGGTGAAGGGGCGGTCGTTGGTGGCGCGGGTGCGCAGCGAAATAAGGTCGCTTGAACCGGTCAGGTTTTCGAGCGCGCCCAAAACGAAGGAGTCGTTGTTGGCGAACGGTGCCGCGACGGCCTTGCCGTACAACTGCTCGACCCGCACCCAGAACTCATCCTTGAAGATGTCCGTATCGGCCATCACGATGACATTGATGGCCTTGGCGCTCGTCACTTGCTGGCCGGAAACGCCCGCGGGCGCGCCGGAGGGATACGACGTCTTGGCCGGGCCGGTGAGGCGCGCGGCGATGATGTATTCCTGGCCGGTGGGAGCGACCGACGCGGCGACATCCTCCGGGTTGGTCATCGCTTGCAGGCGGGCCTGCGCTACGTCGAGCAGCGCGGCCTGATTGGTCGAGCCCATTAGCGAGGTGAATTTGGTGGTGGCGCTTTTCAGCGGCCGTAGCGATCCGGCGCTGCCGAGATTGACGACTTTCAGATTGGCGGTGACCGGGTCGTCGCTGGAGAACTGATCGCCGGTCAGGTGCAGCCACACCGGATAGGTCATCGGCGGGCCTTCGCGGGAAAGCTGCACATGCTGCGCCAGCTTGAGATCGCCAATTTCCTTGGTGGTGTCGAAACTGATGCCCCAGGCCTGGAATAGGCGTGGCAGGGTGGAGAACGAGGCCTGCTGGCCCGGCTCCATGGCGCCGCCTTGGGCAAGTTCGGAATTGGGATCGACGAACACCAGCGCGCGGCCGCCCTTGAGCACGAATTGGTCGATGACATAGGTCTGAGCATCGGTGAGAGCGCCCGGATGGACGATCATCAAGACGTCGGTGCCCGCTGGAATCGACGCGAAATCCTGCGGCAGCATCTGGGTGGTGTAGGCCTGCGCCAGCTCCTGATAAATCGCGTAGGGGCGCGAGTGGCCGCTCATCATCGCCTGCATGCCGCCGGGCCCAGTTTCGAGCGGCAGACCCGACAGGATCGCGATCTTGTATTTTTTGGGCGACGACAGCCGGTAGATCAGCGTCGTCAAATCATATTCGAGCAGCCCTTCGCGCTCGGGGCTGAAATAGGGAACGACCTCGCGTCCGTCGATGCGATTGACGCCGACCAAGCCGAAATAGACCGACTCGCCGCTATCGGTCGGCACCGCGGTGATGCCCGCCGCACCGGCGTCGTCTTCGGCCGGGGTGAAGGGCTCGGGATCGATTTCTTCGAGGATGATCTTGCCGTGGCTGCGCGCGGCGTATTCGCGCAAGAGATCGCGCACGCGTCCGGCATAGGCACGGGTCTGGGCGTATTGGCTCGCCGCCTTTTTGGAGAAGAAGAAGCGCAGCGTCACCGGTTCGCTGAGGCTCTTGATGACGTTGCGGGTGCCTTGCGAAAGCGTATAGCGGCCGGTGTCGGTGAGGTCGATCTTGGCAGTGGTGATGGTGGCGTCGACCGCGATGTTGAGGCCGAGGAACACGGCGGCGGCGAGTACGATCGACAGAACCGCGTATTTGCGGCGGGAAAGCTGGCTCGTCATCTCAGCCTCCCTTCTTGAGATCGACCACCACGATATTGGCGGCCAGGAACAGGGTAATCAGCGAGAAGAAGAAGACGAGGTCGCGCAAATCGAGCACGCCTTGGGTGATCGCGGTGAAATGAGTCACGAAGCTGAACGAGGCGATGGCTTCGGTGAGCGCGTCGGGCGCCCAAACACGGAAGACATCGAGCACCAAGGGCGAGCCGGAAACGGTGAACAGGAAGCACACCACCACGCTGACGACGAAGGCGATCACTTGGTTGTTGGTGGTCGCCGAGATACAGGCGCCGATGGCGAGATACCCGCCGGCCACCAGGAAGGAGCCGATATAGCTCGCCAGGATGACGCCGTTGTCGGGCTGGCCGAGGAAATTGACCGTCAGCCAGATCGGGAAGGTGAGGGCGAGCGCAATGCCGGTGAAGGCCCAGGCGGCGAGATATTTGCCGACCACGGTGGCCCACAGCGGCACCGGTAAGGTGAGAAGCAGTTCCATCGTACCGCTGCGCCGCTCGTCGGCCCACAGCCGCATCGAAATCGCCGGTACCAGGAAGAGATAAAGCCAAGGGTGATAGGCGAAGAACACCGACAAATCGGCGATACCATTCTCGTAGAAATGGCCGACATAAAAGGTGAAGGCGCCCATCGTGAACAGGAAAATCACGATGAAGACATAGGCCAAGGGCGTCGCGAAATAGCCGGCGAACTCGCGTTTGAAGATCGGCCAGACGTAACGGGTAAGGGCGTTCATTTGCGTGCTGCCTTGACGCGCGCGGCATCCGATGTGGTGATGGCGCGAAAGACTTCGTCGAGGCGTCCGGGCTCGGCATAAAGCTCTTTCACCGTCCAGTTCTCGCGCGCCGCCAGCGCGCTGACAGCTTCGATCAAGAGCGCGCCGCTCTTGGGGAACGCGGTCAGCCGGACGGCATCGCCGAAATTCTTGCGTTCGACCTGCGCCACCATGGCCAGGGTTTTCAGCTTCGCCACAGCACCTTCGATCTCATCCTTCGACAAGGTTAGCGTCACCGCATTGTGGTAGCGCGAGCGGGCGAGCAATTCGGCGGGGGTGCCGTCGGCGACAATGGTGCCGCGGTCGATGATCACCGCGCGGGTGCAGATCGCTTCCACTTCTTCGAGCAGATGCGTGGAGACGATGATCGCCTTTTCCGCCGCCATGTCGTGGATCAATCCGCGCACCGCATGTTTCTGGTTGGGATCGAGGCCGTCAGTCGGTTCGTCCATGATCAGCACCGGCGGATCGTGCAGGATCGCTTGGGCCAGGCCGACGCGGCGCTTGAAGCCCTTCGACAGTGTCTCGATCGGCTGTTCCAGCACCGGCACAAGTTCAGTCTTTTCCACCACCGCGGCGACGCGCGCTTTGGCGTCGGCGCCTTTGAAGCCGCGCACTTCGGCGATGAAACTGAGGAATTGGCGCGCCGTCATGTCGCCGTAAGCGGGGGCGCCTTCCGGCAGATAGCCGATAAGGGCCTGTGCCTTGGTGGTATCGGCCTCGATATCATGGCCACAGACGGTCACGGTGCCCGCATCGGGGGCGAGGAAGCCGGTAACCATCTTCATGGTCGTGGATTTGCCGGCGCCGTTGGGGCCCAAAAATCCCAGGACTTCGCCCTTGGCAACGTGCAGACTAAGATTGGCCACGGCCGTCATCGGCCCGAAGCGTTTGGTGAGTTCCTTGATCTCGATCATGGAATGCTGCGGCGCGCTAAAAGGGGTAAATCCATTAGTGAAAACGGCATTCTCCCGCAACCCTGGCGAGGTTACGAATTGGACATGGCTTAGGGGGCCGATGTGACATGACACTTGATTCTCGCCTGGTGCTCCGGACCGCCCTGGCCGGAACGGTTCTGCAGCTACTGCTCGCGGGCGCCGGACACCTGTTTCCTTGGGTCGGTATCCATCTGTTTCTGTTTGGAAGGGCGATGATTTCCGCGACCGCCGGCTACCTCTATGGCCTGCTTCACGGCCGTAGCTACGGCGCTGGTGCCCTCGGCGGGGCGATTGCCGGCGGGTTGTGTGTCGTCCCGGCCCTGGTGCTGTCGGTCCTACTCGGCGATTCGGCGGGCGTGGCGGTTTCGACCGGCACCGGGATTTCGATCCTCACCGGTGCGGTCGGCGGCGCCTTTGGACAGATGGGCGCGATTCTCAAGAAGCTCGGCTTCTGATCCTTCAAGCCGCGGCCGTCCTCATCCTGAGGAGAGAGTAAAGAAAGGGGTCGCGCGGCAGAAGTGCCGCGCTGGCCAAGGTAAAGTACTCAGGGGAGAGTTCGGCTGGCCGGACAAGGGCCGCCCCGCAACTGGGGGGCTGGGGGGCTTGATAGTCACGAGAGCAACACCAAATCCAACCAGCCGAGGTGCGGGTTATCAGGGGCCATGAAGGCGCAGCCGTGGTGCAAAGGTGACGATTTGGTGGCGCATCGTGTTTTTTTGTAACATGTAAAATCCGCCATTTCCCGGAACCGTTTTTTACACCATGTATTTACGGGCTATTCGGAGCGTCGTGAGATCGCTGCGCCGCCGGACGGCCAGACTGCGGCAAGTTGTACAGGTTTTTTCTGCATTCGTATTCATCGCAAACGAAAAGGCCCCGGAATCGATTCCGGGGCCTCTCTGAATCACAACCTGAAGATGATTAGCGGCGGCCGCCCATCAGATAGAGCAGGAACTGGAACATGTTGATGAAGTCGAGATAAAGGGCAAGCGAACCGATGATCGCCTTCTTGCCCGCCACCGCTTCACCATCGCCGTTATAGTACAATTCCTTGGTCCGCTGCGTGTCGTAGGCGGTGAGCCCGGCGAAGATGCCGACGCCCGCAACCGAGATGATCCACGCCATCATGCCACTGTGGAAGAAGATGTTGACGACGCTGGCAATCAGGATGCCCCACACGCCCATGATCAGGAACGAGCCCATCCCGGAAAGATCGCGCTTGGTGGTGTAGCCGTAGAGCGAAAGCCCGCCGAATGCCGCGGCAGTGACAAAGAACACCTGCGCGATCGACGTTCCGACATAGACGAGGAAGATCGTCGACATCGACGCGCCGATCAAGCCGGAGAATATCCAGAACGCCGCCTGTGCCCCGCCGAGGCTCATGCGGTTGATGCGGAAGTTGATGAGCAGCACCACCGCCAGCGGCGACAGCATCAGGACATATTTGAGCGGCGAGACGTAGAGCAAACGTCCCAGTGCCGTCAGCCCGAGCTGGCCCGTCGCCGGATCGGTCACCACCGCCATGCTGAAAACCCAGTAGGCCGTCAGCCCGGTCAGCACCAACGCCAGGAACATGTAGTTGTAGACCTTGAGCATGTATTTGCGCAGGCCGGCGTCGATGGTGCCGGTGACGTCCGCTTGGGTGCGAGTGAAACGGTTGGTCTCGAAGTCAGCCATAGGTATTCCTTCCTTGCGGCCGGGTAAGGCCGTAACACTCTCCTAATATCGGGGTTGGCGGGCCCCCATTCAAGGCTGAGGGACGCGAATGATGCGCAATTTCGCATGCGTGCTGCGCTTCGCCGGATCGACGTTTTGGGGCTTCCGGGCTAAGGATGTGCGCCTGCCAACCCTGTGCCTTACCGGAATTTCATGTTTAAGCGCCTCTTGTCCGTCGGCGGCTTCACGCTGCTGTCCCGCATCACGGGGTTTTTCCGCGACGTTTTGATGGCGAGCGTGCTCGGCAAAGGCGCGCTGTCCGACGCCTTCTTGGTGGCGTTCCGCTTCCCCAACTATTTTCGCGCGATTTTTGGCGAAGGCACACTCAACCCGGCATTTCTGCCGCGTTACGCCGCGCTCAGGGCCAAAGGCCACACCGAGGAAGCGGCGCGCTTCGGCGACGACGTGCTGGCGTGGCAGATCGTCGTGCAGGCGGTGCTCTTGATTCTGGCGCTGGTATTCATGCCCGCCATCGTACGGGTGTTGGCACCGGGCTTTGTCAATCAGCCGGGGCAGGTGGAACTCGCGTCCACGCTGTCGCGCATCACCTTCCCCTATCTGATCCTGACGGTGGTGGTGGTGCAGCTGTCAGCGATGCTGAACGCCAACGAGAAGTTCTGGGCGGCGGCGGCGTGGTCGAACTTCCTCAACCTCGCGATGATCGCCACGATTTTGCTGGCGGCGTGGTTTCCCAATGCGGCCTATGCGGCGGCCTGCGGCGTCCTGCTCGGCGGCGTGATCGAACTAGTGTTCATGCTGTGGGCCTCGCGCCGCGAAGGCGTCTTCCTCAAGCTGCGGCTGCCGCACTGGACGCCCGCGATCAAGGAATTCTTTGTGGCCGTGGGCGCCGTCACCTTCGGTACCGCCTCGGTCACCGTTTCGCCCTTCGTCGACACGATCATCGCCAGTCTGTTGCCGTCCGGTAGTCTGACCGCACTTTATTACGGTGATCGCATCAATCAGTTACCGCTCGGCGTGCTTGGCCTGGCGCTTGGCACCGTGCTGCTGCCGGAAATGTCGACGCGGCTGGCCAAGGGTGATGTCGCCGGATCGGATGCCGCCCAGAACCGCGCCGCGTCGCTGGCGCTGCTCTTGGCGCTGCCCTTCGTGCTGGTGTTCCTGTTCATTCCCGGCACCATCATGCGGGCGATTTTTGCCCACGGTGCCTTCAATCAGGAAGCGGCGGCATCGGCGGCGGTGGCGCTGATGGCTTACGGCATCGGCTTACCGGCGATGGTCTTGGTGCGCATCACCGCCTCGACCTTCTATGCCCGCCACGACACCGCCACGCCCGCCCGCGCCACGGTGACGTCCATTGCCTCCAACATCGCGATCAAGCTGGTGCTGGTGCTGGGCTGCGGTCTCGGCATTGAGGGTATTGCGCTTGGCACTGCAATCGGGGCCTGGGTCAATGTCGGCATGCTGACGTGGTACGGAAGGCGCCAGGACCTGCTGCACGTTCAGCCGTCGTTCCGCCGCGCCCTGTTGCCGATTATGCTGGCCGCCGCGGCGGCAGGGGCGGGGGCTTGGGGTGGTGCGACACTGGCCGGCATGGGGCTCCATCTTCACTCTCATACCGTACGCGATTTGGTCTCGCTCCTTGCGGCCGGAGTGGTTGGCTGCGCTGGTTATGGCGCCGTGGTCGTAGTATTTCGGCGGCGGTTGCCGATTACGCGTTAGATCGAGTTAGCAATGCGCCTGTTCATCGCCTTGGCTTTGCCCGACGAGATTGCCAGCGCTCTGTTCTTGATCCAAGCGGGCGTGCCCGGTGCGCGCTGGTCGCGCCGTGAGCAATTGCATCTCACCTTGCGCTTTATCGGCGAGGTGGATGGGGCGGAAGCGCTCGCCATCGATGATGCGCTGGCGGCGATTGCAGCGCCGGAGTTCACGCTGGAACTAAAGGGCGCCGGCAGTTTCGGCGGCAAGAGGCCGCGCGATCTATGGACTGGCGCCGCCCCAAGCGAGCCGCTCCTCCATCTGAACCGCAAAATCGAAAGTGCCCTGCAGCGCATCGGCCGCGAACCCGAGCCGCACAAATTCACCCCGCATGTCACCCTGGCGCGGCTAAAACATTCCCCGCTCGGCGCGGTGGCGGATTACCTCACCGATCACGCGCTCTTCGCCAGCCCGCCGTTCGCGGTGACAGGGTTCTGCTTGTTCTCGTCAAAACTGACCAGCGACGGCAGCATTTATCGGGTGGAGAAAGAGTACGCGCTGACGGTCTAGCCCGCTTCGATCTTCTCCATGTCCGCATCCGACAGCCCGAAGTGATGGCCGATTTCGTGGATCAGGACGTGGCGCACGACGGCGCCGAGGCTGCCTTGGTTCTCGGCCCAATAGTCGAGGATCGGGCGGCGGTAGAGAAAGATCAGCGTCGGCTCCAGCGGCCCGCCATAGCCTTCGCGCGCCGCCAGATCGGCGCCCTGGAACAGCCCGAGGATGTCGAATTCGGTGTCAAGGTCCATGTCGGCGATGACGTCGTTGTCGGGGAACTCCTGCATCACGAACGGCACGTCGCCGCAAAGGCTGCGGATACGCTCGGGTAGGGAAGCGAACGCACTGCGCGCGATGGCTTCGATGTCGTCGAGGGTGGGCGCCTCAACGTGGGACCAGTCGATGGGGGGCATGGCGTCATGTTCCCAATGGTCAGGGAAAGATGACGTACGCTGCTGGGTTCCGCAAGGCGGCCGGAAAGAGAACCGCGCCAAAGAAAACGGCCCGCCAGAAAAACTGGCAGGCCGCGTTTGAGGTGTTGTCGAATTCAGTGCGTCTTGAACGTGAACGAGGCGCCGAAGAAGCGCGGCTCGCCGGAAATGAAGGTCGGGATGCCGAGATTGTCGCCCGAATTGCCGGCGTCCTTGATAAATTTCTGATCGAGAACGTTGGTCACGAACACGCTGGCCGACCACGGCGCGTTGTCGAGCTGGTAGCTGAGGCGCAGGTTGACGAGGCCGTAGGGATTCTGGAACTCGTCCTGTTTGGTGTCCGCCACCAAATTGTTCTGCTCCGAGGCGATGTCGTTGTTGTCGTCGAAATAGATCTTGGACTGCCAGGTGTAGGTCGGCACAAAATTGAGCGTGCCGCCGAAGATGGCATGCCTGAGCGAGCCGCCGAGCGAGAACTTGACGTCGGGATTGAGGCGGAACTGGTTGCCCTTGAACAGTGAGGCGCCGACGAAGCGGGCGCGGGTGGCCGCCACGGTGCCGAAGAAATCGGCCCAATCGGTCAGTGCCCAGTCGATCGTGCCTTCGAAGCCATAGGCTTCCGCTTTGCCGGCGTTGAAGGTGACGAACTGTTGGTTTTGAAGCTGGGTCGATTGGAAGTTGGTGTAATCGTAGAAGTAGAACGCCGTGTCGATGCGCAGGGTGTTGTCGAAGGCCGCGGTCTTGGCGCCGATTTCGTAGGAGTCGACCTCTTCGGCCGGGGATTCCTTGAACACCGGGGCGCTGTAGGGTGTCAGTGGTGAGGCGGCGCTCAGCACCTTGGGACGGCGGCCGCGGGCGTAGGTGGCATAGACGCTGGTCGTGTCCGCAAGCGCATAGCGGGCCGAGAAGCGCCAGGAAAGGCCGTTGTCACTGAAGTTCTGGGCGATCTTGTCGCCGTTGCCCGTGGTCGGCTGACCGATGATGCCATAACCGGTCGGGTTGCTGGCGCCCTTGAGGAACATGCCAAGGAACGAGCTGTCCGCCACCGTGCCGGCATACGCGGTCTGCTTGTCATCGTTGGTGTAGCGGGCGCCGGCATTCAGTTCGAAGTTTTCGAACAGCTTGTAGGTGACGTCGCCGTAGAGATCGATCGACTTGGTCTTGCCGTAGTTGATCGACTGTTCCCAGTGGTTCGACTTGAGGCCCGCGGCGACGGCATTCAGAGATGTCGCATTGGCGGTGACGTAGGCGGTGGCGGCAGCCTTGGCCTGCGCCGCGGCCACGGTCGCACCATACGTGGGCTGGAGGGCGGCGTAGTACTTGGAATAGACCGTCGAGTAGGTGATGCCTTGGACCATCGCCGGGGCATAGCCAGCCGTAAAGGTGCTTGAGGAGAAGAACGACGACGGCTGGCTTTGCAGCAAACTGCCATAGCCGGTCACCAGTGCGAGCAGCATGTGCTCGTCGAATTGCATCGGCACGCGCTGGCTGACGTTGCTGTAGAAATAGCTGACGCCCGCAAACGCCGACAGCCTGCCGCCGCTGTTGTAGTTGAGGCGGGTTTCGTGGCTGAACTGGTCGCCGCGCTCGTCTTCGGCGGCTTGCAGCATCGGCTGATAGAAACCGTCCGGATCGAACACTTCCAGCGAGTCGAAGCGGCGATAGGCGGTGGTGTTGTTGAGGCTGAAGGCGTCATTGAGCTTGTAGCTCGTCAGCGCCTTGACGTCCCAGACCCGGCGGTTGAGGCCGACGTTCTTGCCGCCCTCGAAGCCGGCGAGGCTGTCGGTCAGCGTGGCGCCGCTGTTGTGGTCGAGACTGCCAATGATGGTGCCGTTCGAATTGGTCGGCAGAAAGGTGCCCGACTTGAAGGCGGTGCCGGTCGGCCGGTCCTGTTCGAAATTGGCGATGAGGTCCGCCGAGAAGGCCTCGCTCGGCTTCCAATTCAGCGCCAAGCGCACCGCGCCGGTGTCGACGGAGTTGTAGGCCCGGTTCGGGTTGTTCAAATCTTCGACATAGCCGTCACGGGCTTTGTAACGGCCGGCCAGACGTACCGCCATCGTATCGGTCAGCGGCACGTTCACGAAGCCGTCGATCATGTGATAGTTGCTATCGCCGAATTCGAAACTGCCGCCGTAAGCGAGCCCGTCGAGTTTGGCCTTATTCTGGATGATATTGACGCCGCCCATCAGCGCCGAACGGCCGAACAGGGTGGTTTGCGGCCCGCGCGCGACTTCGATGCGGTCGATGTCGAACAGCTCGATGTAAGTGGCGCGGGTGGTGGCGATCGAAACGTCATCCTCGAACACCGACACGCGCGGCTCCTGCGCCGCCTCGCCGCTGTCGAGATTGAGGCCGCGCATCACCAGGCCCGGATTGTTGGGTGACTGGTTCTGCACCTCGAAACCGGGCACGAACAGCGACAGCTTGTCGAGTTCCTGCACGTCGATCTTCTGCAGGAAGTCGCCGCTATAGGCCGTCAGCGCCATCGGCACTTCGATCGGATTCTGCGCGCGCTTCTGGGCCGTGACGGTCACGGATTCGACGAAGCTCGACGACACATCGGCCGCGGCGTCGGTTGCAGTATCGGCCGCGGCGTCGGTTGCAGTATCGGCCACGGCAGGCATGGTCGCGGCCGCCAGGACGGCAAGCGACGCACCACAAATTAGGCTTAGCCGGAAACGGATCGGCATGAAGAGACCCCCTCAATGTTGTTGGGCACATCGCTAGGGCAGGTGCGTGTCACTATCGTGAACACCTGACGCTCTGATGTCACAACACACGGAGATTCCTAAACCGATTCACGCGTTGCGCTTGGCCCTTTCGATCAAATCGCCCACCACCGATGGATCGGCCAGCGTCGATGTGTCCCCCAGGTTGGTGGTGTCGCCCTCGGCGATCTTGCGAAGGATTCTCCGCATGATCTTGCCTGACCGCGTTTTGGGCAGCGATGGCGTGAAAAGGATCACGTCCGGCCGCGCGATCGGCGACAGGTGTTGGGCGACGAAGGTCTTCAACTCGTCAGCCAGAGCCGTGGTCGAGACCTGACCGGCCTTCAAGGTGACATAGGCATAGACGGCTTGGCCCTTGAGTTCGTGCGGATAGGCCACCACCGCGGCCTCGGCGACCTTGTTGTTCTCGACCAAAGCGGATTCGATTTCAGCGGTCCCCAGACGATGGCCCGAGACGTTGATGACGTCGTCGACGCGTCCAGTGATCCAGTAATAGCCGTCTTCGTCGCGACGGCAGCCGTCACCGGTGAAGTACCTGCCGGGATAGGTACGGAAATAGGTGTTGATGAAGCGCTGATGGTCGCCATAGACGGTGCGCATCTGTCCCGGCCAGGACGTGAGCAGCACCAGATTGCCGGAGGCCGCCCCTTGCAGCGCCGTGCCATCGGCATCGACGAGTTCGGGGCGGATGCCGAATAGCGGCTTGGTTGCCGAGCCGGGCTTGAGGTCCGTTGCGCCGGGCAAAGGCGAAATCAAAATGCCGCCAGTCTCGGTCTGCCACCAGGTGTCGACCACCGGGCAACGTTCGTCGCCGACGACGCGCCAGTACCACAGCCACGCCTCCGGATTGATTGGCTCGCCGACGGAGCCGAGCAGGCGCAACGAGGCGCGCGAAGTTTTTTTCACCGGCTCTTCGCCGTCACGCATCAAAGCGCGGATCGCGGTCGGCGCGGTGTAGAAGATGTTGACCTTGTATTTGTCGATGACCTCCCAGAAGCGCGACACACTGGGGTAATTCGGCACGCCTTCGAACATCAGCGTGGTGGCAGCATTGGCCAACGGTCCATAAACGATGTAGCTGTGGCCGGTCACCCAGCCGACATCGGCGGTGCACCAATAAACCTCGCCGGGGTGGTAATCGAACACGATTTCATGGGTGTAGGCGGCATAGACGAGATAGCCGCCGGTGGTATGCAAGACGCCTTTCGGCTTTCCCGTCGAGCCCGAGGTGTAGAGGATGAACAGCGGATCTTCGGCGCTCATCTCCACCGGCTGGCAAACCGGCGGCACCTTGGTGGCGACCTCAAAGTAATCGATATCGCGGCCCGGCGTCATCGGCACCTTGGCGCCGGTGCGTTTCACGACGATCACATGCCGCACGTCGGGGCACTGGGTGAGCGCAAGGTCGGTGTTGAGTTTCAAGGGCACCGTCTTGCCGCCGCGCAAGCCCTGATCGGCGGTGATGACGAGCGTGGAGCCGCAATCCTGAATGCGATTGGCGAGGCTATCGGGCGAGAAGCCGGCAAACACCACTGAATGCACCGCGCCGATGCGGGCGCAAGCGAGTATGGCGAACGCCGCTTCCGGGATCATCGGCAAATAGATGGTGACGCGGTCACCTTTGCGCACCCCGTGCATGATCAGCACATTGGCGAAGCGGCAGACTTCGTCGTGCAGGTTTTGATAGGTGATGTTGCGCATCTCATTGGGATTGTCGCCTTCCCAGAAGATGGCGGTGTGGCCCGCGTGCTTCGGCAGGTGGCGGTCGATGCAATTGACCGAGGCGTTGAGGGTGCCGTCCTCGTACCAGCGGATGTGCAAATCGTCCGGGTCCCAGGAAACGTCCTTGACCTTGGTAAAGGGCTTGATCCAGTCGATGCGCTTGGCGACGCCGCGCCAGAACCCTTCCGGGTCGGCGATCGAATGGGCATACATCTCGTCATAGTCGGCGCGATCGATGAAGGCGCGTTCAGCCCAGGCCGGCGTGACTGGCAGTAGCGTGTCCTGCATAATGTGCGTTTCCCGTAGTTTATTCGAGTTGTAATAATTATATTGTGACGCTTCGGGCGGGATGCTTCAAGATCGTTATAGGTGCGGTGTTCTCGATTTGACGCAGTTTCGGGCCTAGAACGTTGAAAGGTCGAATCGGAGGGATATTTCCGTGCATGAGAACGTGATCATCGTTCCCATCTATTCTGGGCATATGGAGAGGATGATCGAGTTCCTGGGGAATGTCGCCGGGCGACTCGCCGGGACAACTCTTGTTTTTTGCGCCTCGAATGCTTGGGAGGCGAAAATGTTCCGCGGTCTGTCATCGCTGTTCGGCGATTCCATTGTTGTCCTTGATGCCGAAGCGCTGGCAAGCACGCTCTCCCCAGATGCGGTCCACCGTCTGCTTCACGACATCGACCACTGCACCATTCCGCTGAAGAAGTATTTGGCGTTGCGGCACTGCTTCGAAAACGGCGCGAAGAGTGCTGCTGTCCTGGATTCCGACACCGTGTTTCTGCCGCGGTTCGATGCGACGAAGTTCTTCGCGGTGCTGGACCACAATTACTATCTCGGGCTTGCCCTCGGCGGGCGGGTGGATGGTCAAATGGGTCCGGCTATTGTGAAGGCCTGCCATGCGTTTCTTTGGCCGGGCCAGCCGCAACAGCCCGCAATCGACGCCAATTGGTATGGCTGGTTCTTCGATGTGCCCTACTATAAGGCCGTGGATTTTATGGGCATGCTGTCCTATTTGACGAAGGTCTATTCCGACGGCTGGTGGAATCATTACGGCTGGTTTGCCTTCGACCACATGGTCTACACCTATTACCGCGTCGGCGTTGGGGAAGCTGATCTCGCCATTTATTCAGACGTTTGCGAGGTGATACCGGAGTTTCTGATGCCACCCCAATTGCGCGCGGTCTGGTCGAAATACGATCAGTATCCAGCATGGATTTCATACCCGATGGTGGCTCAGGACCCGGCACTTGTGGCTGATAACCCGAATGCGATGCTGATTTGTCATACCGATCGCTGCAAATTCGCCAGCGGAGCGTAAACGCGTTAGCTTCGGAGGTCCTACGGATTAGCTTTATGCAGCTTCATTTGTCGTCCTGGCCGGAAGTAGAGGCCTACCTCACCCGATCGAAAGCCATCCTGATCCCGATCGGCTCGACTGAGCAGCACGGGCCCACCGGCCTGCTCGGTACCGACGCGCTGTGTGCCGAATTTCTGGCGCGCCGGGCGGGCGACGAGGCCGGATTTCTGGTCGGCCCGATCTTCAATGTCGGCCAAGCCCAGCATCACATGGGCTTTCCCGGCACCTTGACCTTGCGCCCCTCGACTATGATCGCGGCGATGACCGATTGGGCCAACTCGCTGCGCCGGCACGGCTTCGAACGGATTTATTGGCTGAACGGCCACGGCGGCAACAACGGCACGATTCAAGCGGCCATCACCGCGATCTATCACGACACCACCTTCGCCGAGGCCAAAGCCTTGCGCTGTCTGAGCCGCAACTGGTGGGAGCTGGCGGGCGTTGCCGAGCTGATCCGCGAGCTGTTTCCGGTCGGCGAGGGCAGTCACGCGACGCCGTCGGAAATCTCCATTACCAGCTACGCTTTCCCGGAGGCGATCAAGCGTACCGATCTGATACCGAAGATTGCGCCGGTCGGGCCCGTGTTCGACGCCAAAGACTTCCGCGGCCGCTTCCCCGATGGCCGCATCGGCTCCGACCCGACCCAAGCCAACGCGAGCGCCGGCGAGAAGCTGGTCAAGACGGCCGTCAAAGCCCTGATCGCTGAGTTTGGCGCATTCGCGAAGGCTTAAGCCGTCTTCGCGATTCCCGCCGCGCGCATCGCCAGTGTCGCGTAGATGCACAGGAATACCGCCGGCACTGCCAGCCAATGGCCGTAGCAATAGGTCTCGCGCAGGACTTCGGCGCCGATCACAAGCGCGACCGCGGTGCCGAGGGTGTAGAACCAGTCATGCCCCGGCATGTCCCGCCGCCAGATCCACAGCGGCGCCGGCAGCTCCGACTTGCGCAGGATGAAGAACGACACTACCGCCAGCACCACCGATCCGGCCGCGGCGAAACAGGCCATCACCACGATCATCGTGATCTGGCTGTTGGACCAGGGCGGAAACTCGAACCGGTTGAAGCCTTCCACCAGCGCCAGCACGGCACTCAGCCAATAGACGAACCAGCCGATGATCCCGAGGGCATAGATCAGCCACGGCCGTTTTGGCGTCTTCAGCGCCGCGACATCGCCCATGGTGTCGACCCGTAGCAGCAACAGCGCGGCCACCAGACTCAGCGCAAACGTGATCAGCGCCGCCCCGGCGTCGTGATAGGGCCATTTGTCGGTGCGCAGCCGGTTGATGGCGTGGACCCAGCGCCGGTTATAGGCGTCCACCGCCGGGCCGCTTTCTTCCATCGGCGGGTCCCAGGTCTGCACCTGTTGGAACTTGGCGTCGTCGGTCCACTCCGGCATTTGGGCGCTTTGTGAGAGCAGCGAGGCGCCCGCCGCGATCAGGGCCAGGGCGAACAGGAACAAGACATTGCGCAGCGACATGGGAGGGCTCGCGGGGGACTCAAGGAATACGTGTGTCTTAGCGCTCTTTCCGTTTGGGAAATAGAACGCAAAAGACACAGTTGAGCGGCTTGCCATGTGTTCTTGTCCGGTGGCGCGGGTTCGATGTTTCGGCCGCCCGCCGCTGGCGCCTTGACTTAAGCTCCCGACCCGGATGAATTGTCGAAACATCCCAGGGGCGTCCGGTGTCGCGCAAGCGAAGCGGGACTGAGATCGCACTTCCGCGTGTCCCTTAGAACCTGATCCGGTCCATACCGGCGTAGGGAGAGGCAAATGAACCAGCCCATCCGCAATCCGCACGTTACCGTCACCCGTGGGCCGCTTCCCGGTTCGCACAAACTGGTGCTGAACGGTGTGCCGTTCCGCGAAGTGCCGCTGTCGGGCGGTGAGCCGCCGGTGCGTCTCTACGATACTTCGGGGCCGTACACCGATCCGACCGCCACCATCGACATCAACAAAGGCGTCGCGCCCTTGCGCCGCGAATGGATTTTGGCCCGCGGCGACGTGGAGGAATATGTCGAGCGCGACCGCAAGCCGGAAGACGATGGCCTGAAAGACGGCGAGCTGCTCGCGGTGCCGCAATTCGACCGCGCCGGTCTGAAGCCGCTCCGTGCCAAGGCGGGCAAGAACGTCACCCAGCTTCACTATGCCCGCCAAGGCATCATCACCGAAGAGATGAAATTCATCGCCGCGCGCGAGAATCTTGGCGTGTCGGCGCTGGCCGATGGCCATTCCTTTGGCGCCAACATCCCGCGTTTCATCACACCCGAATTCGTCCGCAACGAGATCGCCCGCGGCCGCGCCATCATCCCCAACAACATCAATCACCCCGAAACCGAGCCGATGATCATCGGGCGGAACTTCCTTACCAAGATTAATGCCAATATCGGCAATTCCATCGTCACCTCGGGCGTCGCCGAAGAGGTGGAAAAGATGGTGTGGTCGATCCGCTGGGGCGCCGACACCGTGATGGACCTTTCCACCGGCCGTCATATCCACACCATCCGCGAATGGATCATCCGCAACAGCCCGGTGCCGATCGGCACGGTGCCGATTTATCAAGCGCTGGAAAAGTGCGGCGGCATCGCCGAGGAGCTGACCTGGGAGCTATATCGCGACACGCTGATCGAACAATGCGAGCAGGGCGTCGATTATTTCACGGTCCATGCCGGTTTGCGCTTGGCGCATATTCCGCTCACTGCCGATCGGGTCACCGGCATTGTTTCGCGTGGCGGTTCGATTTTGGCCAAGTGGTGCCTAGCGCATCACCAGGAGAATTTCCTTTACACGCATTTCGAAGAGATTTGCGAACTCCTCAAGCAATACGACGTCGGCTTCTCGCTCGGTGACGGTTTGCGTCCCGGGTCCACCGCCGATGCCAATGACGCGGCGCAATTTGCCGAACTCGACACCCTGGGCGAACTCAACAAAATCGCTCAGGCGCACGACGTCCAGGTGATGATCGAAGGCCCCGGTCATGTGCCGATGCACAAGATCAAGGAAAACATGGACCGCCAACTCGCGGCTTGCGACGAGGCGCCGTTCTATACCTTAGGGCCACTGACCACCGATGTCGCGCCGGGCTACGACCACATCACCAGCGCCATCGGCGCGGCAATGATCGGCTGGTTCGGCACGGCGATGCTTTGCTACGTCACGCCCAAGGAGCATCTGGGATTGCCGGATCGCGATGACGTCAAAGCGGGCGTGATCGCCTATCGGATCGCCGCCCATGCCGCCGACCTCGCCAAAGGCCATCCCGCCGCGCGCCTCTGGGACGATGCCATGAGCAAAGCGCGCTTCGAGTTCCGCTGGCGCGATCAGTTTGCGCTGGCGCTCGATCCCGAAACCGCGGCAGCCTTCCACGACGAAACCCTGCCGGCCGAAGGCTCCAAGATCGCCCATTTCTGCTCGATGTGCGGCCCGAAATTCTGCTCGATGAAAATCAGCCAAGAAGTGCGCGACGCCGCTCGCGGCACCAACGACACGCTTTCCACTGCCGAAATCCGCGCCGCGATGGAAAAAAAGTCCGAAGAATTCAAAGCCCACGGTAGCGAGATTTATTGGACGAAACCGGCGGCGGAGTAGGTTTCAACTGTTCTAGAAAAGGTGTACATGCTTTTCGATTTGGTTTGGGGGCACGTATGGCTACGTTGGTTGCCGATTGTCCGCGCTGCGGCTCAAAGAGCATTACGTTCGATATAAAGGACGCACTAGTTTACGGGTCAGAATATGACTGGCAAATGTTGCTGGAGATGCCGTGTATATGCCGAGCTTGCCATCGCTTCACGGTGTTTTTTACGAAACAAGAGCAATACGAGCACAGAGACTTATTCCGGGATCCGAAATTTCTATTGAAAGGCGATGTGAACGGGAACGACTACGTTAGAGTGGAAGGATTTGTTAGCACAAAGGACCGAGCTGCGGTTAGCCCTCCTGAACATCTTCCACCTGAGATAGCTGCGGCTTTTGCGGAGGGCTCTCGTTGTCTTTCAGTTAGTTGTCCCAATGCTGCGGGAGCTATGTTTCGCACATGCATAGATTTGGCAACACGAAGCAGACTTCCGGAAGGTGAAAGCGAAGGACTTACGTCTAAGGTGAGACGTGATTTGGGTCTGAGATTGCCTTGGTTGTTTGCCCAAAACATTTTGCCGAAAGATTTGGAGGCACTTTCGAGGTGTATTAGAGAAGACGGAAATGACGGGGCTCACGCTGCCAGCCTCACTCAAGAAGACGCAGAAGACTTGATCGAATTCACGCAAGCGCTGCTTGAGCGGCTATACACTGAACCGGCTCGCCTGAAAATTGCTGAGGCTCGTCGCGATGCGCGGAGGCAACCAAAGGCATAGGGCTTATTTTAGTCGTGAGCTTTTTCCGGATTATCACGAGCGTGGGCCTATGGATTTTTTTGCGTGCGACTCTCTGGATAATGCCAGATACGCAATCGCGCCTGACCGGCTAAGCGATAACTCTTTCGCCGTCCGATCCAGCGCTTCCAGTGCCGCGCCGGGCAGGGAGATGTTGACCCGCGCTGGTTCGTCGGACATTTCCACTGGGATCAGCAGGCGCACTTTTTCTTTCACGCCTTTTTCGGCTGGGATTGCATCCGGGCTGCGCGGTTCTGCGATTTCATCGCCATATTCGCGCGCCAGCGCCACATGCGCTTGGGCCGCTGAATAGGCGTTAGCGGCGGCGGCCTCCACACTTTTGCCGAAGCTGGTGCTGCCGGGCAGGTCGGGGAAGAAGACGCCGAACCCGTCCTTCGCCTTTTCGATGATCGCCGTATAGAACCGCTGCATACGCCTACCTCATGATGCGGCGTCGCGTGATCAGCAATTGTTGCTGGCGTCGTAGCCGAGCGGCACCGGGCGCATCTGCAGTGCTTTGGCCCAGGCACTGAGGGGCTCGGCTTTGCCCTTCGAGATCACCCAGAACGCCTCGACGTTCTTCTGCGGCGGATTTGGCTTCAAGCCGGCCGGGCCGGGCTGCGGTGGCGCCGGCGGCACGTCGAACACCAGCTTGAGCACGGTATCGCCCGGCTTGGCGCCGTAGTCCGGCCACGCCACGGGGCGGGTTTCGATCCACGAGGTTTCGGGGTGGACAATCATCTTGCAGGCTACCATTCGCTTCTTGAGCGAAATACCCGCGGCGGTCTGGATGCCGTCGACAGCCTTGGCGACTTGTTTCCAGTCGGTGACAGGCGCGGCGCCGCTGGGGCAGGCCAAAGGGGCGACGAGAGCGGCGGCGAGGAGGGCGGCGCTTGCAGTTCGGAGCATGGGGGAAACCTTTGAAATGCGACTCCACAATAACACGCGCGAATGCGCCGGAAGGCAAGATCGGCGTTCATGGCGAGTTCAGACGGTAAGTTGTAGGATGGTGAACAATGGAGGCGCCCCATGACTCGCAAAAACATCGCTGTTTTTACCTCCGCCATGATCACGCTGTTCGCCGTGTTGGCCGGTAACGCGGTGGCGGCCGACCCGCCCGCCACGTCGCCCGCTAGGCCATCGTGCATCGATACCAAGCAGAGCTATGTGGCGCGGCCGCTCTCGGCCAACCAGATATGGGTTCAGAATTCGCTCGGCACGAAGAAGCCGCCGGTGCGGGTCACGACGAGTTGCTATCACCTGCAGTCGGCGGACGGTTTCGGCCTCTCGGCACAGTTCACCTGCCTTGCGCAGGGCGACACGGTTTCTGCCAACATACTGGGCGACCGCGAGGGCTGCATCGTTACCAAGGTGCAAGTCTACGTCCCGCAAGACGGCGATTTGCCGGAGAAGAAATAGTCACTTCACCTGCTTGCAGATTTGCGTTTTCCGGTTCACGACCAGCCCCAGCCAGAAGGCGCGCGGGGTGCAGAACTGGGTGCTGCGGCAGTCGTCGTTTTCCTGGCTGGAATCGCCGATGCGAGTGATGAGGTAATCGCCCGCCGCGAACAGGCGCACGCTACAGTGATGTTCGCTGCTGGACCGATCGCCACGCGCCCGCAACAAAATCCCCACCGTCGCCGGGACCTGCTTCAGGTCAGATAAACCAAGCTGGCAGCTTTGGGTCTCACCGCCTTGCATCCTTTCGACGAGGCTGAGGCTCAGCGCTTTGACCCGTCCGGCTTTCAGCGTGAGATCGAGGCTCTGTTTGGTACGGGTGCCGAAGTCGGCATCCTTGGCGCGGACAGCGCAGTGCAGCCGCCCGTCGGCATTTTTCAGCGTGCCGCGCACGTCGTCGAAAGCGATGGTGGACGGGCGTTTGCCGGCGGCGTTGGTCCAGGTGCCGGTCCAATGGCCGTTCTTGATGCGGCCCTTGAAGCTGCCGGTGCGGCTGTTGGTAGAGGCGGTATATTCCTGAATATCGAACAGGCCGTTCGGTAAAAGCTTGCCGTCAAGGCGGATCTGCTTGCCGGCTTTCAGATAGAAATACCAGCCCGACACCGTATCGCCGGTGCGGTCGAGGTCGAGAAAGACCGGCGCCTTGCCGATGGTTCCCGACAGCAGGATCGGCTGCGCGCTCACCCCTCCTGCAAACCACAGGGCTGCGAACCACAGCGCCGCCGCCACAAACCAGCCTGCGCGCATGGGGTCTGCCTATCTTAAGGTGTGCTTCCCGGTTATGGCCCGCCACACCAAGAGGACCACAATCGCGCCGATCACCGACACGAACAGCGACCAGAAAAAGCCGTAAGGACCCTGGTCGCCGAGGAAACGGAAAATCGCTCCGCCGACCACCGCGCCGACGATGCCGAGCACGACGTTGATGATGCAGCCCTGGCCATGGGCATCAACGATCTTCGAGGCGATGAACCCGGCGATCAGACCGAAGAACATCCAGCCGAGGATATGGAACATGCGTGCAACCCCTTTTGAGAAACAAATTATCTAGCTTTTGGTGCGGCTGGCCAAGTCCTCAATCATTTCGGTTTGCATGCGCTGGATTTCCAGCAGGCGTTGCCACTGGTGGTGCAGGAGCTGGTCCATTTTCTCCGACAGCACCCGGACCTCGATCTCGGCCTTGAGGTTGACCTGATAATCGTTCTCCGCCCGCATCCGGTCGCGGGTTTCCTGGCGGTTCTGGCTCATCATGATGATCGGCGCCTGGATGGCCGCCAGCATCGACAGAATGAGGTTGAACAGGATGAAGGGGAAAGGATCGAACGGCCGCCACAACAACGAGATGGAGTTGATGAGAATCCAGACCGCCATCACGCTGAAGAAGATGAAAATGAACTTCCACGAGCCGCCGAACGAGGCCACCTTGTCGGCAACTTTGGCGCCTGTGGTCTGGTTGGTCTCGAATTCCTTGTTGAGGTTGTCGGTGACGATCTGGTTCTGGCGGATGCTCTCTACCACTTCGGCTTCGAGCGCCGACATCTCGCCGCTGTCCTTCTGCACTTGCTCCATGACGTATTCGGTGCGGAAGGTGTTGTGACAAGCAGCGCAGATAGAGTCGTTCAACGTCCAGTTGGGGTGTTTTCTGCGGATCAGAGCGTCGATCGCTGGGCGAACCAGGATGCCGGGCGTGGTTTCCGCCGCGGGTTTGGTCTGTCCGCAGATGGCGCATTGAACGGGGGGCTGGGCCATGACGCGTCCTCAAAGATGAATTTTGTGAAATGCGTATCGAAGTATCGCGGCCGGCGGGTAGTTCATATGCCGTTCATCCGCATTTTGATCTTATAGAATACCGGATCGGTTCTCAGGAGACCTGACAGCCATGAAAACCCAAATTATCCTAGCGGCACTATTGCTGGCCAGTGTGTCGGCTTTTGCAGCCGACAATCCGCCGTCCCCCGCAACCAGCGCGGCCGGCGGTCGCGTTTGCCTGCGCCATGAAGACGTCGACGGCTGGGGTACGCGCGACAATCATTCGATGATCGTCAACGACCGCTTTGGGCGCAAATACCTGATCAGCCTGCAGGGGCTGTGCAACGACGTCGATTTTGCCTTTGGCGCCGGCTTCCGTCCGTTCGGCGGCATGAACATGGGCACTTGCGTCGATCGCGGCGACCGTCTGGTCTTGCGCGGCGGTGGTGTTAACAACGCCCATAACGACACCTGCTGGGTGTCGAAGGTCCAGCTCTACAGCAAAGAGATGGAAGCCGCCGACAAACTGGCCCGCCAGAACAAGCAGCCGCTGGCGGCCTATTGAAAGCACTCTCCGTGCGGGAGGGCTAGAGTTCGATCCCCCGTAACGCCGCCGCCGCCCGGCGTTCGCCGACGATGGTTCCGCGCGTGTTGATCACCGGCACGTGCGCCAGACCGGCGTTCGCCGCGATCACCTTGAGCTTTTCGAGAATCACGGTGATGGCGGTTTCGGCGCCGCGCATGGCGCCGTCGTCGATCTTGAGGGCGATGCCAAGCCCGAGGCCGGGCAGCATCGCCGCATAGACCCCTTCGGCGCCGACCTTCACCGCCGCCTGGCCGTTGGCGGCGCGCATCAATGCCGTGCCGTGGCGCCCAGTGCCCGCCACCAGTTCAGGATAGGTCGTCATGGCGCGCAGGATACGGGTGGCGCCCGGCGTCTGGTGTCCGGCGAGGCGGGCGAGGGCGCGGGCAAAGGCGGCGAGCGGCAAGGCGAAGTTGGGCGCCGCACAGCCGTCGATACCCCAAGCCGGATCGCTATAGCCCGACAGCCTGGTTACCGCCTTGAGCACCGCCTGCTGGACCGGGTGTCCGATGGCTACATAATCGGCGATAGGTGCGCCCAGATGCTTGGCAACGGTCAGGAATCCGGCGTGTTTGCCGGAGCAATTGTTGTGGAGTCTCGATGGCTTCTGCTGAGTCGCTGCCATCGCTTGTGAAGTCGGTTCATAGCGCGGACTCTGCGGTCCGCAGATCAGATCGGCTTCGCTGCAACCGATCCGCGCCAGCCACGCCGCGACCCGCTCCGTATGCATCGCTTCGCCGGAATGAGAGGCGCAGGCGAGCGCCACTTCCTGGTCTGAAACGGCGAAGGCATCCACAGCACCGGTCTCCAGTAGCGGCAGCGCCTGGATCGGCTTTAACGATGAGCGGGTGTAGATCGGTGTTTCCACATCGCCAAGGGCGAAGCGGATTACGCCTTGCGTGTCGGCCACCGCGACCGCGCCGCGATGAACACTTTCCACAAGATCGCCGCGGGTGACTTCGACCAGAATCGGGTTGGGCATGGGGCAATCGTCCAAGAAAGAGCGCCGGACACTCGGGCCGCCCCGGCGGAGAATCAACCCCGCGCAGGTTCGGGGGAGCTATGTTGGAACTGCGTGCTGGACGGCTCCCGCAGGGGGAACTAATCAGGGATGCGGAAACGATCGTGGGCTCAGCATGCGCGGGTATTTTGGCGTCGGCGTGGACGGTCTGTCCAAAGCGATGAACCTCGGCAATCTGTCGCGCATTGCCAACGCCTTCGATGCCAGTTTCTTCTTCACCGTCCATTCGCATCACAAGCTGTCGGATGCCCAGTCCGATACCTCCCGCGCCCAGCAGGCGATGCCGTATTACCGCTTCACGGACATCACGGAATTCCGCCTGCCGCTCGGCTGCGCCCTGGTAGCGGTGGAGATCACGCCCGACGCGGTCGAGTTGCCGCGCTTCCGCCATCCCTTGCGCGCCGCCTACGTGTTCGGGGCCGAGCGGTTGTCGCTGTCTGCGGATATGCTAAAGCGCGCCGATTTTGTCGTGAAGATTCCGATGAAGTTCTCGATCAATGTCGGCATGGCTGGCGCCATTATCCTTTACGACCGGCTGATCAGCCTCGGCAATTATCCGCCGCGTCCGGTGACGCCCGGTGGCCCGCAGGCCGACCTTCCCCCACCGCACCAATGGGGCGCGCCGCTGGTTAAGGATAAGCGATAGCTAAACCGCAGGCGCGGTGCGCCGGTAGTAGAGCGCGAACGCGGCAATGGCTGCAAAGCACACCGCCGGTACCGCCATCACGTACTGTATGACCGCGGGTGTGATGATGATGTTGAGCAGCGCTAGAACTGCGGCGCCGCTGCCGGCCGCGAACATCAGCACTGCCGCGCCGGTCTTGGTGTCGCCATCGAGATCGCGGATCGACGACGCGAAGATGGTCGGGAACAAGATCGACCAGAAGAAGCTTGCGACCACCAGACACGCGACGCCAGTAATACCGCCGAAGGCTGCTGCAATCGCGGCGGAAATCGAGCCGCCGGCCGCGAAGATTGCGAGCAGGGTGGAAGGATCGAATTTGTACATCAGTGCCGTACCAACGATCCGGCCGGCGGTGAAAGCGAACAGGCACCAGAGCAGTACGTCTTTGGCACCTACCGCCGTCATGCCGGTCACGTCGGCCATGGCGTACCGCGTCACAAACCCCCACATCACGACCTGTGTCGAAGAGCAAAGAAAAAGTGCACCGGCGCCGAGCATGAACAGGCGGTTGCGAAACAGCGGCCTGAAGCTTTTTACCGTCGAATCGTTCTTGCTGACGCGATCGATAGCGACCGTTGGAAATCCCGCATTGTCGACCAGGAACGCGAACAATAAGACGCCCGCGCCGATGAAGAACAGCGGCGTTGACAGCACATTGGCGCGGTCGAGGCCGAAATGTCCGAAGCTCGTTTGCAGCAGATATTGGCCGACAAAAAAGCCACTGATGACGCCCAGCGGATTGAGGGCCTGCGCGATATTGAGTCGGCGCACTGCGGTTTTTTTTGCACCCAGCCGGACGATCAGCGGATCCGCCGATACTTCAAGAATGGCAAGGCCCGAACCGATGACGACTGCGGCAAGAAGAAACCAGGCAAATGCATGCTGCGCCGCCGCCGGATAGAACAGGAACAAGCCAACCGCGAACGTGCCAAGGCCGAACACGACACCGGATTTGTACCCGAAATTGCGGCTGATCAGGGCCGCTGGCAGGGCCATCAGCCAGTAGCCGAAGCTGAGCGCAAATCCCGCGAGGCTCTGCTGGTCGGCGTTGAGGGAAAGCGCTGTTGCGAAGTCCGGCAGCAGCGTATCGTAGAGCCGGTGTGCAAAGCCCCAGATCGCGAACATACTGAGCGTCAAAGCGATCGCTACGCGATGAGCTTTGGTTCCGTCAGGGCTGCCGCTGGTCATCTGTGCTTGGCCAATCCTGTTTGCATCGTAAGGATATGGCCCTGACTATTAAGGGAGGATTAGGACACCCCCTCGTAATTCGTTGGTTATGGCAACTACTTTTATCGCTTTTCTTCCAGGGTGGAAATGATCACCCCTTCCGCGCGGGAAGCGGTTCAGGTGGCAAGGCGGGATGTGCTTCCGTGCGGCGCAAGCGCTCCGACAACACCGTGATCGCGGCAAAGCACAGCGCCGGCAAGATCATGATCAGGTGCACGATTTTGGGCGCGTTGAGGACCGCCAACAGGGCAAAGATACCGGTACCGCTGAACGCCACAAACATTATGATGGCGGCCGCGGATTTTGCCATATCGCCGAGATCGCGCAAGGCATCGGCGAAAATGGCGGGAAACAGGATCGACATGAAGAAGCTCGTGCCGACCAGGCACGCGATGGCGACGGGGCCGCTGCTGGCGGCGCTGATGATGGCGCAAAGCGTGGCGCCGGCGCTGAAGATGACGAGCAACCGCATCGGCGCGACGCGAACCATCAACAGCGGACCGACAAAACGGCCGATGAGAAGGGCGAGGTAGGCCCACACCAATACCATCTGCGCCGCCGCCGGCGTCAGGGACGGCATCACGGTCAAGCTGTAGAACGGGGCAAAGCCCGCGACGATGATCTGTGCGAATAGGCAGAGGAACAAGGCCAAGACGGCAATGCGGAAGCGCTGGATACGCAGCGGTGGCAGGAAGCTCGGCAGGGTGCGGTCGTTTGAAGCCACGCGGGCTTCCGCCACCGGCGGAAATTTCGCCAGTTCCATAACAAAAGCTAGCGCAATGGCGGCGATACCGACGGTGGTAAGCAGCTCGACCAGGCTGTGGCCGGAATTGGGATTGATTGTAGCTCCGGTCAGAATTTTGTGCCCGATGTACAGGGCAGCCAGTGCCCCGAGCGGCGACAGGGCCGCCGCCAGGATTGTCCGCTGGATCGCGCCGTCCCGCGAGCCCAGGAAGACGACGAGCGGCGACGCCGTTACTTCCACGATGGCAAGTCCTGATCCGAAGACGCTGGCGGCCGCGATGAAAAAGAGAATCGAGTGTCCTGCGACGGCGGGGTAGAGCAGGAAGATACCGACCGCAAACGTCCCGATGCCGAACAGAATGCCGATCTTGTAACCCAAGTTGCGGCTGATGAAGGCGGCCGGCAATGTCATGAGGAAATAGCCGATCGCAATGGCCGAACGCGCCATATCCGCCTGGATGGGCGTTAGCAAAAGTGCTGCAGCCAGCTCGGGCAGCAAGGTGGAATAGAGCCGGTGGGCGAACCCCCAAAGTGTAAAAGTTGCGGCCGTCAAAGCGACGGCAATCCAAAAGCCCGTCACCGCTTTGGTGCGTTCCCAGTCCATGACCCACGCGTACTCAGTTGTCTTTCCTGGAGGAATTATAGACGGGGGGCGTTAAGAACTACTTTTGCCAGCCCCACCCGCATTCCGGGCAAAGCGCGGGTTTTCAAGGGATCGCCGGTTGTGATAGGGAAGGGCTTATGCTTCCAGCCCTTTGTGTCACCAATCTCCGCAAGGTTTACCGCGGCGGCACCGTTGCCGTGGACGGCCTCTCCTTGACCGTGGAGGAGGGCGATTTTTTCGGCTTCCTCGGCCCCAACGGCGCTGGCAAGTCGACCACCATCCATTGCATCACCGGCATTGCGACGGTCACCTCCGGCAAGATTGAAGTGTTTGGCGTCGATGCGGTGAAGGACTATCGCAAGGCGCGCGCGCTGGTTGGGCTCAGCCCGCAGGAATTCAACGTCGATGTCTTCGCCACGCCGGTACAGATCGTCGATTGGATGGGCGGCTATTTCGGGATTCCGGCCGCCGAACGCAAAAAGCGCATCGACGAATTGATGGAGCGCTTCGATCTCACGGCGCATGTAAAAAAGCCGTTCCGCGCATTGTCGGGCGGTCTCAAGCGCCGCGTCATCCTGGCCCGCGCCCTGATCCACAAGCCGAAGCTGCTCATCCTCGATGAACCAACCGCGGGCGTCGACGTCGAACTGCGGATCGATTTGTGGCGTTATCTTTCCGAACTCAACCGCGACGGCACGACCATTTTGCTCACCACGCATTATCTCGAAGAAGTGGAACGTCTCTGCCGCAACATCGCGATCGTCGCGCGGGGGAAAATCGTGCGCCAGGGTCCGAAAGAGGATTTCCTCGCCACCGGCGGCATCGAGGGCGCGTATTTGGCGGCCACTGGTGCCAAGCCCGACCACATTGGAGCGGGAGCGGCGTGATGGCAGGCACCGACATCGGCAGCGTAACCGTCAACTGGATCGGTCTTTGGACCATCATCCGCCGCGAGATTTCGCGCCTGCTTCGGGTGCCGATTCAGGCCTTCGTCGCGCCCTGGATATCGGCGCTGATGTTCATTTTCATCTTCGGCTACGTCGTGGGCTCGCGCATCGCCACCATTGGCGGCCACAAATACCTTGAGTTCGTGCTGCCCGGCATCTTGATGATGAGCATCGTCAACGCCGCCTTCCTGCAGGCGACCTCACAGGTCTACTTCCAGCGCTTTATGAAATATGTCGAAGAGGCACTGGTCGCCCCGCTTTCCTATGCCGAAATGATCGTCGGCACGCTGGCCGCGGTCGTCTTCCGTACCGCCGCCACCGTCATCGGCATTCTCGTCATCGCCGCGGTGTTCGGCGGGGTGAAGGTGGTCTCGATTCCCGAATTCCTGTTCTGGGTGGTGATCGTATCCGGGATCTTCGGGCTTTTGGGCATCGCCATCGGCCTTTGGGCCCAGAATTTTGAGCAGCTGACGGTGCTGAACATCTTTTTCATTACGCCCCTCAGCTTCGTCGGCGGGGTGTTCAACACAGTTTCGATGCTGCCGCCGTGGCTGCGCTGGCTTGCCTGGGGAAACCCTTTCTTCTATTTCATCAATGGCCTGCGCCATTCGATGATAGGCTTCAACGAAGCCCCGGAGCCGCTCGGGGCGGTCTTGTCGTTGACCTTATTGGTGATTCTGTCGGTTGGGGTGTGGCGGCTGTTCTCGGTCGGCTACGGTCTGCGCGAATAAGGCTCAATCCGGCATTTACCTGCGAGGACGGCGCAACTAATCTCCGCCCGCTTCTTTGCCGAGGAAAATCCATGCCGTCTGTTCGTGGTTTGCTGTGTGTGGCGATGCTTCTGGCCGCCCCCGCCTTGGCCGCCGATCCCATCAGCTTGGGCACCTTCAAGAGCTGGGCAGCCTATTCGGCGACATCGCCTCAAGGTAAGGTCTGCTATGCGATGGCGAGCCCAACCGCGACTCTTCCCAAGAAGGCGGTGCGCGACAAGATTTTCGTCATCATCAGCGTCTGGCCCGGCCGCGGCGTGCGCGACGAGCTGCAGATCGTGCCGGGCTACCTCTACAGGGACGGTGAGCCGGTGTGGGCGCAGGTGGGGTCCTTGCGCACCGAGTTCTTCAGCCGCAATGACGGCAAGTTGGGCTCGGCCTGGGTGAAGGACGTGAACGACGAGGCGGCACTGGTTGGGGCCATGCGCGGCGGCGCAACCCTGACGGTCAGCGGCATCTCCAAGCGCGGCACCAAGACCACCGACACCTATTCGCTCTCCGGCATCGCCGGGGCCCTGGAACGGGCGCACCGGGAATGCGGGAAATAAGCCTTTCTGTCATCCAAGTTGTCATGGCCCGCGACTGCGGGCCATCCAGGTGTTGTTTAGCCGGTTTACGCGGTTAGCTTCAGCCTGTTTGCTGACAGCAGCCCAGGCGGGAACTGGATGGCCCGCAGTTGCGGGCCATGACAATTGGGGGTGAACTTGCTAACTACCGCCCCCATGACCGCTACGCCCGCCCCCTTGATCGGCCTCAGTCCCGACGAGCTGAAAACCGCGCTCCTTGCCGCCGGTGTGTCCGACAAGGCCGGGGCCATGCGCGCGCGTCAGGTGTGGAACTGGGTCTACGTCCACGGCTGCCGCGATTTCGCCGCCATGACCAATCTGGCCAAGGATTTCCGCGCTCTGATGGCGGCAAGCTTCAGCGTCGCGCGGCCCGAGATCGTCACCGAACAAATCTCATCGGACGGCACCCGCAAATGGCTGCTGCGCTCCGGTGGCCAGGAATTCGAAACCGTCTTCATTCCCGAGCCCGGCCGCGGCACGCTGTGTGTTTCGTCTCAGGTTGGCTGTACCCTCAATTGCCGCTTCTGCCACACCGGCACTCAAAAGCTGGTGCGCAATCTGACCCCGGCCGAGATCGTCGGTCAGGTGCTGGTGGCGCGCGACAGCCTGTCGGACTGGCCCGGCGGCGACAGCGGCAAAAACGCCGGCGAGAACCGCCGCATCACCAACGTCGTGATGATGGGCATGGGTGAACCGCTGTACAATTTCGACAACGTCAAAGCCGCGCTGGCCATTGTGGCCGATGGCGATGCGCTGGCGTTTTCGAAGCGCCGCATCACACTGTCGACGTCCGGTGTGGTGCCGATGATCGCGCGCGCCGGTCACGAGATTGGCTCGGCGCTGGCGATTTCGCTGCACGCCGTGCGCGACGAGGTTCGCGATGTGCTGGTGCCGATCAACAAGAAATACCCGATCAAGGAATTGCTCGACGCCTGCCGCACCTATCCCGGCGCCTCCAATTCGCGCCGCATCACCTTCGAATATGTGATGTTGAAGGGCGTCAACGACAGCCTGTCCGATGCGCGCGAGTTGGTGAAGCTGTTGAAAGGCGTTCCGGCCAAGATCAATTTGATCCCGTTCAACCCCTGGCCCGGCAGCCCTTACGAATGCTCGGCCTGGGAGCAAATCGAAAAGTTCGCCGAAATCGTCAACCGCGCCGGTTACGCCTCGCCGGTCCGCACCCCCCGCGGCCGAGACATCATGGCCGCCTGCGGGCAGCTCAAAAGCGAAAGCTTGAAACAGCGGGCAAGCGAACGATATGCGGAAGTGGCATCGGGGCAATTGGCGAAATAAACCTCGGTGTCATCCCCGGCGTTCATGGATCGCGTGCGATCCGTGAACGGGAAGGGGACCCAGGTTTCACCGGCAAGATGTTCTTTGCGGGCAAGCGCGAACCGCTATGCCATCTCTCGGGCGTCCCGCTCCAACGCTTTGGGGTGTTTGCGTTGGCCGTCCGTCCGCCTATGCTGCGGCGAAGATTCGGCGAGGGCCTGACCATGGTCGCGAAAAAGAAAGCACCTGCGAAGAAGAAGACGGCCGTGAAGAAGGTTGCCAAGAAAACGGCCAAGAAAGCGGCCTCCAAAGTCGTCAAGAAGGCGGTCAAGAAGCGTGTCAAAAAATCCGCGAAGAAATCGGCCCGCAGAACTTCGGTTCTGACCAAGCTGGAGCGGTCGCTGTACGAGCGGATGGTCGAGCTTGATCTGCTCGCCGCCGACATGGGCCTCGCCGGTTCCTTGCCCCCCAAGGCGCCGCGGAAGTCCAAGAAATCCAAGAAGAAGCTTTAGCCCCCCTCAGCACTTGGCGGCGATGTCTTTGTCCTGGCGCTCGAAGCGCACGATCGGTGGCGTCACTGTCACGCCTTCGTAACTGACGGCCGGCACCATCACTTCGAAGTAATCGCCGCTGAAGCCGCTCATTTCGATCCGGCTCTGGAAGGCGAAGGTGTTGGTGTCGGTGGCGCCGGTGCCCTCGAAGTGATCGCCGACTTTCTCGGCGCCGCGGATGGTCTGGGAAAATTCCTTGGGCGAATTGTCCGTGAACCAGTCGATGACGAAGTCGAAAGTGTGGTGTTCCTCCCAGCGAATGCGCACCCGGTTGGTCGAGAACGCCATCGGACGCGAGCGGTCGATCCACCACTGGTTCATGGCACTGTTGGCCGCAAATTTGACGCCGGGGGCCTCGTAATTCTTGTCGATGATCACGAAGATCGACGGGAACACCCCGGGCAGCACCTTAACGTCAACATAGACGAAGCGTTTGGCATCGGGCAGAAAGGCGCGGTACTCGACGCCGTCGTGCAGCAGCACGCATTTGGTGTCTGCCAGGCTCTGCTGGCAGCAGACCAGGAGCGAGAAAACCAGTGCAACACCAGTCGCTAACGCTTTCGTCAGGTTCATTAAAGCCCCCAAGCCTCTGATAAGAGTAACACAATTGTATCGCGGCGATAGCCTGGGGGGCTGCGCCGATTCGAATCCGGTTAATAGCTGGAATTTTGGCAGGCGGACCGTATAGTCCCGGCCTTTCCTGAAGGGTAGCTGTCGTGACGGTTAGAAGTGTTAAGAAGGTCGTGCTCGCCTATTCGGGCGGGTTGGATACATCCGTGATTCTGAAGTGGCTACAGACGGCCTATGGCGCCGAAGTGGTCACCTTCACCGCCGATCTGGGCCAGGGCGAGGAACTTGGCCCGGCGCGCAAAAAGGCGGAAATGCTCGGAATCAAGTCCGAGAACATCTTCATCGAGGACCTGCGCGAGGAATTCGTCCGCGATTACGTCTTCCCGATGTTCCGCGCCAATGCGCTATATGAAGGTGTCTATTTGCTGGGCACGTCCATTGCGCGGCCGCTGATCGGCAAGCGCCAGATCGAGATTGCCAAGCAAGTCGGAGCCGATGCGGTCTGTCACGGCGCCACCGGCAAGGGCAACGACCAGGTCCGCTTCGAACTCGCCTATTACGCCCTCAACCCCGACATCAAGGTGATTGCCCCCTGGCGGGAGTGGGACCTGACCAGCCGCACCAAGCTGATCGAATTCGCCGAAAAGTACCAAATCCCGATCGCCAAGGATAAGCGCGGCGAGGCCCCGTTCTCGGTCGATGCCAACATGTTGCACTCATCCTCCGAAGGCAAAATCCTCGAAGACCCCAACATCGAGCCCCATGTCGACGTGTTCCAACGCACGGTGTCGCCGGAAGCAGCCCCTGATAAGGCGACCATCATCGAGGTCGGGTTCGAGAAGGGTGATGCGGTGTCGATCGACGGCAAGGCGCTGTCGCCGGCGCAGCTTCTGATCGCGCTCAATGCACTCGGCCGCGACAACGGTATCGGCCGTGTCGATCTGGTGGAGAACCGCTTCGTCGGCATGAAATCGCGCGGCGTCTACGAGACCCCCGGCGGCACCATTCTGTACTCGGCGCACCGCGCCATCGAGTCGATCACGCTGGATCGCGGCGCTGCCCATCTCAAAGACGAGCTGATGCCGAAATATGCCGAGACGGTCTATTACGGCTTCTGGTTCTCGCCCGAACGTGAAATGCTGCAAGCCCTGATCGACAAGAGCCAGGAATGCGTCAGCGGCACGGTGCGGCTCAAACTTTACAAGGGCAATGTGATCGTGATCGGCCGCTCGTCGCCGTACTCGCTCTATTCGCAGGACCTCGTCACCTTCGAAGACGACCAAGGCGCCTACGACCAGAAAGACGCGGCCGGCTTCATTAAACTTCAGGCGCTCCGCCTGCGCACCCTGGCGATGCGCAAACGAAAGATGGGGAAGTAACAAAATCTGTCATCCCCTTCAGCCGCGGCGCGGCTTTCGGCCGGGGATAACAAAGTGGTTTGAAAATGTCTTCCAACCAAAAACAGCACGACTACTGGAATGGCGAGATCGCCACCAACTGGGTGGCGCGTCTTGCGCATTTCGAACGTGGCTTTACCGGCATCAACGAAGCCTTGATGGCGTTTGCGCGTCTTGAGTCCGGTATGGCGGTGCTTGATGCTGGGTGCGGTGCCGGGACCACGACCGAAGAAATCGCAACCGCCGTCGCGCCTGGCCGCGTTGTTGGCCTCGATATTTCGAAACCGCTGATCGAAGCCGCGCGGGCGCGCTCCTCAGGCGCCACCACGTTCATCGAAGCTGACGCCAGCGATTATCCCTTCACGCCGGAGTTCGATCTCATCTTCTCGCGTCTGGGATTGATGTTCTTCGTCGATCCGGTGAAGAGTTTTGCCAACCTCCGCCGCGCCCTCAAACCCGGCGGGCGGCTGGCGTTCCTGTGTTGGTGCCCGCAGGCCGAGATTTGCTATTTGTGGGAGCCGTATCAGGCCGCGCGCGATTTGCTTCCCGCCCTCGATCCGACGCCGGACAATGAGCCGGGGCCGTTCGGGCTTGCCGACCGCGCCCGCACCGCATGCCTGCTGCAAGAGGCCGGCTGGCACGACATCCGCATCGCCCGCGCCACACCGTCGTCGCTACTCGGCGCCACGCCTAAAGAAGCAGCCGAGCAGGTGATGAACATGGGCCCGTTGGCACGGCTGTTGCGCCAGGCCGATGCTGCGCTCAAGGCGAAAGTGCTCGAACGCATCACGCCGGTTCTGGCCCAATGGGCGACCCCCGCCGGTGTTGCTCCGCCTGCCGCCTGCTGGCTGGTGGAGGCGTTCGCGTAAAGGGGCCGGTTTCGTCTCCTTCTCGCCTTGCCGGGTGCGGCAACTGTAACGGACTGTTCCACGGCGTCATCGCAGGATGAGCGTTTTTCAATACCTCGCGAATATTCGCGCACTTGTCAGGCGGCCCTCGATCGGGAATGTTTCATTAAGTGGAGAGGGCAATGCCGAAGCTTCTTATCATTCAAGCGGCGACCTATCGTGCCGAGGACGATCGCCGCCCGATGCGCATCAAGAAGCGCCGGTTGGTGGGGGTCGTTATGCCGTATCTGGCGGCTCTGGCGCCGCAGGATTGGCAGATCACGCTGCACGACGACGCTATCTCCGAGCCGCCGTATGACGAGCATTTCGATGTTGTCGCGATCACCTGCCGTACCGTGAGCGCGTTTCGCGCCTACGAGATGGCGGCGAAGTTCCGCGAGCGCGGCGCCAAGGTTCTGCTGGGCGGGCCGCATGCCACCTTCTACACCGCCGAAATGGCGGAGCATTGCGACGGCCTCTGCGTCGGCGAGGGCGAAGAGGTCTTCCCGCAAATGCTGGAAGACGCCGCGGCCGGGCGCCTGAAGCCGATCTACCGGCGCGACACGCCTGCCGACCTTCGCGGCCTACCCAAGCCGCGGTGGGATCTGCTCGATATGAAGAATTACGTGTTCTACCGGCCCTTCGTGATCCAGCAGTCGCGCGGTTGTCCGTACACGTGCGATTTCTGCGCCGAGCGCCGGCTGAACGGCGATTACGGCTATCGCGACCGCCCCGCCGACGAGGTTGTGGAAGACATCAAGCTCTGTGGCGGCAAGCACATCTTCTTCGCCGCCAGCCAGTTCGTCGGCCACAAAGGCCGCACCATGGAGCTGATGGAAAAGCTGGTGCCGCTGAAGATCCACTGGTCGGCGCTGTTCTCGCCGCGTTTCGGGCTGGACGAAAAATTTCTCGACCTCGCCAAGAAAAGCGGATTGTTGCACGTCAACATGGGTATCGAAAGCATCTCCCAGGGCACCCTCAAGACGATGCACAAGGACGTCAACCATGTCGATACCTACCGCGACATGATCCGCAACCTCAACAAACGCAACATCTCCTATTCGTTCAATTTCGTGATCGGTGCTGACGAGGATACGCCCGACGTGTTCGACGAGACGTTGAAGTTCCTCACCGAGATGAAAGTTCCCGCGGCCTATTTCAACGTCATGGTGCCGATGCGCGGCACGCCGCTCTATGATCGCGCCAAGCAGGACGGACGTATCATCGACGAGGAGAACATGGACCGCTGGGCCGGCGTGAAATGCTACATGCAACCCAAGCAGATGACGCCCGAGGAACTGACCGCCGGCGTCAAGCAGATGCAGAAGAAGTTCTACGCGCTGCCCAAACTGCTCGGCCGCCTGCGCTTCCCGCCGCGCACCTATGCCGATTTCGCGAGCTGGGAAGTCTGCCTGTCGCAACGTGCCGTCGCCGATAGCGACATCATGAATGAATTTTCGGAATTTTAGAACACTTCGCTGTGCCTCTTGCGGACGGCGCCCGTGTGTGCGACACTTGTCGTATGTAATCGACAATTGACGCACGGCAGGCTCATGACCGCTCCCCGCCCTAACGATTCCGAATTGAAGCTGTTGCGCACTCTCTGGCTTGCTCCGCGCCTCAGCGCGCGGGAACTGCACGACGCCACCGCGCCCGCTACCCAATGGGGCTATTCGACCACCCGCAAGGTCCTCGACCGCATGGAGGAAAAGGGACTGGTCACGGTGAAAATCGTGCACGGTCTTAAGACCTACGCCGCCGCGCAGCCTAAGCTGAAGATGCTAGCGCTTCTGATCAAGGATTTTTCGCGCAACGTCTTGGATGCAAGCGCGCCGCTTCCGGTTGCTGCCTTTGCGCACAGCAAACTCATCTCGCCGGACGAGATCGAGAAGTTGGAGAGGCTTATCGGTGAACTTGAGCGCGAGGGCAGCAACAATGCCTGACGGTTTTGCGCTAGCCGCCGCGGTGATGGCCCTTGGGCTGGTTCCGTTTTTGTGGAGCGGTTTGATCGCGCTCGCGCATCGCGGCCACCCAGGCGGTTACCGGGCCGAAACCGGCGTTTTGGCGATCATGCTTATTCCGGCTTTCGTGGCGATCGCGCTGCTGGCGTGGTGCGGATTGGTGGCGGTTCCGCAAGCCGCTGTCGCCGTAACGGTGCGGTTCGAGCCCTTGCTGCTACCGGCAGTACCCGCAACGTCACCGGTTCCCGTTGATGGCTTGCGCATCGCAGTGCTCGCGCTTGCGGCTGCCTACCTGTTTGGTGCGGGCTGGCATGTATGGGCTCTGCTCGCCGCGCAACGGCGTTATGGCCAGTTGGCGGCTAGTGCCGTTCCGCATCCGGATATGCATGGCGTGCTTGTCACTGGCATGGAGATACCGGCGTTTGCCGACTGGCAGAGGCGGATTGTCGTGTCGCAGCGAATTGCGGCAGTGCTGGAGCCGCACGAGTTGGCGCTAATCGTTGCCCATGAACGGGCGCACGTCGGACGCGGTGATCCTCTCCACTATGCCGTTCTGGCGTGGATCGACGCCGTGTTCTGGTTCAATCCGTTTGTGCGGGCACAGACCCGTAAGTGCCGTCTGGCGGCGGAGGTGGCGTGCGATGCCGCCGTCGTCGCAGCGGCCCCGAGCATGCGCAAGACTTATGCAGCCACCATCGTGGCGGTCTTGCGGCATGCCGCCGGAGATGCACTGGCATGCACTCCGGCGGCCATCTCACCCCGAAACCTTGGAGATCACGGCATGAGAATTAGAGAGATTATGACCCCGTCGCCGCACTGCGGCAAGCGCGTGCGCGCCGCCTTTGTGGTTGCGGCTGTTCTGGCGGTTCCTGCGGGCGCGCTGCAACTGGCCTATGCCGAAGCTGCCTCTGGAGATGCGCCGTTCGCGGTGTTGCCCTTGCACGGACGGATATCGGCCAGTTACGGCGAAATGCGCGATCCGTTTACCGGCAAGGTGCGCTTCCACAACGGTGTCGACATCGTGGGAAA
This sequence comes from Alphaproteobacteria bacterium UBA1301, assembly GCA_002307725.1. GTDB lineage: Bacteria > Pseudomonadota > Alphaproteobacteria > Micropepsales > Micropepsaceae > Rhizomicrobium. The sequence goes on from DBUB01000012.1 coordinate 81,669, forward strand.
GCTGGGGGCGGATATCGTCGCCCCGGCTGCGGGCCGCGCCGTACATGTGCTGCATAACGACGGCGTTTACGGCAACGTTCTCGAGATTGAACACGATAACGGGCTGGTCACGCGCTACAGCCATCTGCAGAACATCGAGGTCGCGGAGGGCGAACGCATCATGGCGGGTCAGCTCATCGCGCGCGTGGGCTCGACGGGCCGTTCGACCGGGCCGCATCTCGATTTGCAGGTTCTGCAGGGCGGCAAGCCGATCAATCCCGCCGAAGTGTTCAATCTGAAATAAAATTGACCGTGCGACGGTCGCATGCCGTTCCGGGCGCACGATTGCGTCCGGGACGGTTTCAGGGTCGCTCCCGCTTAAGAAATATCGCCGTTTCGCGCAGCGCTTGGCTATAGCGATTGACCAGCGCGTGACCGCCGCTGGAATAGATCACCACGGTTCCATCAGGTACCGCGGCAGCCACTTCGCGGGCGCGTCCGGCGGTTTCGAAGGCGTCGTCCTCGGTACTGATCGCCAGCACCGGGCAGGCGACGTCCGCCAGCGCACAAGCGCTGTCGGGTGAGCATTGAGCGATGTCGATGCGGATGCCGTCCAGGCGCGCATGGGCGGGCAGGCTGTCGAACAGGATGCTCCGTATGCGGCGCTTTTCTTTAGGGCTGGCGCGGCGCACCACGCGCGCGGGCGTACCGACCATCATCCCGCGCAAGGCGGGGAAGACGTCCGACAGGCGCACGGCTGCCCAGCCAAGGAAATCGCAAGCGAACAGGCGGGTCAGCACGCCGCCCAGAATGCGTACCTTGCGCGGCAGGTCGGTCGCCGGAACCAGCAGCACCACCGCGGAACAACGCTTGGGATAACGCACCGCGAAATGCAGCGCCGGCCAGGCGCCCGCGGAAATGCCGATCACGGCGCAGCGTTCGACGCCGAGCCGGTCGAGCAATTCGGCATAGGCATCGGCCTGCGCGGCGGCGCTGTAGTCGGCCGGCAACGCGGTGCGCAAATAGCCGAAGCGCGAGGGCGCGATCAGGCGGAACCCTTCGTCCGTCAGCGCTGCGGTCATGTCGAGACCTTGGTCGTAGCCGCCGCCGGTGCCATGCAGCACCAGCACCGGCTTGCCGTCGCCGAGTTCGGCGAAATCGATCGGCCCGAACGAGGTGGTCGCAACCGTCCCCATCCGCTTCAGCCGCGCCTTGGTGCGCTTCATGTCGTGGCGATAAAGCAGCGCGGTGGCGAGCCCCGCGACGAAACTGGTGAGAATGAGAAAGCGGCGCATGGATTGCTCCCGGAATTTGAATCCACATTCTAGCGAAGCGTGCGTATCAGCGTCGAGCCTGTTCTTGACAAATGGTAACGTATATGGTACCAATCGCACAGCTTGAATATCTGGACGAGATGGGCCGCAGTCCGTTTGGCATATGGCGGGCGAAATTGGATGCCACAGCCCGCGCGAAGGTAACACATGCCTCTCACGAGAGATTTCAAAGAAACGATCCTAAAGGATATGCGGGAACGCAAAGGCTTTCGCGAAGCCATGCTGCGCGAGGGGATCGATGCGTTGATGGCGGGCGAGGTGGACCTCGGCAAGGACGTCCTGCGCGACTACATCAACGCCACCATCGGTTTCGAAAAACTCGGCCGCAAAGTCGGCGTTCCGGCGAAAAGCCTGATGCGCATGTTCGGCCCCAACGGCAATCCGCAAGCCAAGAATCTCTTCGCCGTGCTCGCGGCATTGCAGAAGGACGCCGGGATCGAACTACAGGTGATAGCGGCGAAGTGATCAATCCCTCTCCCCTTGTGGGAGAGGAAGAAAAATCACGGAGTTAGCGGCGCGCCGTATTGGTGTTCGAGGTGGCACAAATGGCGCGACGGTAACTCCGATGATTTTTCAGGTGAGGGGGTAGTGCCGCGAATTTCCCCTCACCCGCAAAATCTAGCACTTAGCGGCGAATGGTGCGGGCGTGATCGGTTTTGTGCGCCGCTAAGCGCAAGATTTTGCGCCCTCTCCCACAAGGCTACGGCATTCACACATCTCT
>DBUB01000003.1 GCA_002307725.1 Alphaproteobacteria bacterium UBA1301
GCAAACAGCTGTTCCCTTATGTCAACACGGCTCTGAGTGTCGACAACACACTCGGCGCGGCGATGATTTACGGCATCAAGAACGGCAGCGACGCACAACCGGCTTATTCCGCCTTCGCTCCGAACGTCACTGGCGGCGACCGTGCGATTGCCGTGTCGATCACCGACTCCGCCACCGGCCCGATTGCCGCCCGCCAGCGCAGCTTGTTGATGTACGCGCATGATGCCTCTAGTGGCACATCGGTTTGGGCCAACGAATTCATCCAGATGATCAAGGATCCCGGCGAGGGGTCCAGCCTGACAAACGGCACCCGCGAACTTTCCGGTTTCCGCGATCACGGCTTCGGAATCTCTGTCGGTGTCGACACGGGTTCGCCCAAAAATGGCTGGTACGGCGGCGCTCTCACCTTCTATGCCGGCGATGTCAACGAGATTAACCGCACGTCCAAGACGGACGAGCAGTGGCTCCTGCTCAGTGGTTACTCGGTGTGGCGGGGCAAGGGCTTTTTCCTCAATACCAAGGTCGATGCCGGCTACGGCAAGTTCACTGGCAACCGCAGCATCACGCTGGTCACGTCTCTCGCCACAGCCTCCACGACCACCTCGTACACGCGCACCGCAGACAACAAGCGCGAAGGTGCGCTGCTGTCGGGCTCCGTTTCCACGGGCGCCTATCTCAATTATGGCGCCACCACCTTCAGCCCGATGTTCAACATCGATGGCATGATGATGCGTGAAGGCGGCTACCTCGAATCCAATCCAGGCACCGCCACCGATGGTGATGCCTTCGATCTCAAGGTTCAGCCCTATTACGCCAAGTCGCTGCGCGCCTTCATGGGGCTCGACGTGCGCTATGACTTCAACCTCGGCGACTTCTTTCTGCAACCTGAACTCCGCGCTGGCTACCGCTACGATTTCTTCTCCGATCCGCAGAAGCTGAAAGTCGCCTTCGCCTATGCCGACGTCAGCGGCTCGACGGCTTCGCCCGGCGAACAGTTCACGATCATCGGCCCCGATCCGGCCAAGGGCTCGCTGGTGCTCGGCGGTTCGCTCGCAGCGACCACCGATGCCTGGACGCTCGGGTTACACTTCGATTACCTGCGCGGCGCAAACGGCATGATCCAGGAAGTGGGTACCCTCTCAATCGTTGGCAAAATCTAAGGTTGCCACAGTCCACATCATGGGGCGGATTTAGGGCGTGCTTCGTGACGCCCGCCTTCCGGCGCCGAATACGCTAGCGCTATCGGCCCTCGGCATAGGGGAAACCTCACCCTGAGGAGCGAACGTCGCGAAGGGCGCTATTCGCTTTTGGCGAGTGCTACGAACGCATCCACGTCCGCTTGCGGTGTCGCAAAACTCGTCACCAGCCGCACCAAGGTGCGCCCGCCGGCCGGTGGCCCCCAATCGTAGAACTCGGCACCACCTTCGCGCAGGCGTCGTGCCAAGCTGTCGGGTAGCCAGGCGAACACCGCATTGGCATCGGTCGGGTGGGCCAGCGCGACACCGTCGACGTGGTTTAGGCCGTCGGCAAGGAGCTGGGCCAGACGGTTGGCGTGTGCCGCGCGCGCCAACCAGCGGTCATCTTCGAGATAGGCATCGAGCTGGGCCGACACGAAGCGCATCTTGGAGATGAGGTGGCCGGCCTTCTTGCGCCGGTATTCGAAATCGCGTGCGTCGGCTGCATGGAAGAACACCACCGCCTCGGCTCCCATGGCGCCGTTTTTGGTGGCGCCGAAGCTCAGCACATCGATTCCGGCTGCCCAGGTCGCCGCCGCGGCTGAGGTGCCCAGAGATGCCAGCGCATTGGCAAACCGCGCCCCGTCCATATGGACCTTCATGCCGTGCGTGTGAGCGATGGCCGCCAGCGCTGTGATCTCTGCGGGGGTGTAGACGGTGCCCAGTTCGGTCGATTGCGTCAGCGACAACACTGCCGGCTGGGGGTGATGGACAAATCCCTTGAGATAGTGAGACAGCGCTGTCTCAAGTCTTGCGGGCACCAGCTTGCCATGTTCGCCTTCGATGCCCACCAGTTTTGCGCCGTGGGTGAAGAATTCGGGCGCGCCGCATTCGTCCACCGCAATATGCGCTTCGGCGTGGCAAAAAACCGCTCCGTGCGGCGGGCACATCGTGGCGATGGCGAGAGCGTTGGCAGCGGTTCCGCTGATCACTGGAAAAGCCTTGACCGGCCGTGAAAAGACGTGGCCGAGTCGCGTTTCGACGCGGGCCGTAAGGGCATCAGCGCCATAAGACGGGACGGGCCCCGACGCGGCCCGTTCCAGGGCGGCGAGGATCTCCGGCCAGACGCCGTACGCGTTGTCAGACAGAAAATTCATGTTTCTCCTCGAAACAAATATTGGGCATGTTTCACCACGCGCCGGTATTGGCCATCGAGATCCACGGTTCGGCTGGTGCCAGGCTTGCGCCTTGCTGCAACAACTCGATCGAAATGCCGTCGGGCGAGCGGATGAACGCCATGCGCCCGTCGCGCGGCGGCCGGTTGATGACGACGCCCGCATCGTGTAATTTGGCGCAGGTTTGGTAGATGTTTTCGACTTCGAAGGCGATGTGCCCGAAATTGCGCCCGCCGCTATAGACTTCGGGGTCCCAATTGTATGTAAGTTCAATCATAGGCGCTTTTTCGGACGCCGCGCGGTTCTTATCGCTGGGGGCTGCCAGATAGACGAGGGTGAATCGCCCTTGGCGGCTTTCCAGGCGGGAGGCCTCGGCAAGGCCGAGCTTGGTGCAGTAGAAGTCGAGCGCCGAATCGAGATCGGCGACCCGGATCATGGTGTGGAGGTAGCGCATTTATTCCTCTGTTTTCCGGGCAATTGCAGACCGTCACTTAGGCATGGCAAAAAGTTTTTCCATATTGCACCGCGGTAGAAATCGCGGGTGAAACGTTTGGCCGCACGCGAAAAGCCAGGCACTGCAACGCTCTTTTCACCTCCCGCAGAGCAGAAAGAACACCCTATGCGGCCGTCCGCCACAAGCGGGTTGCCCCGAATTGGACATTTTCTCTTGCGTTTTATCGCCCGTTGTAATGAGAGCTTGCGTCGCCGAGGAATGTCTTGGAAGTCCAAGATGATGTTAACCAAACTTCGCAAAACTGGCATTTGTCAATGGACCCCCTGGACCGGCTGACGAACGATGTTTACGATTGCGTAACCGACGACGCGCTCGGGGTGAGCGCCCGGTGGGGGACGCGTGAGCTTGGTCTGCTACAGCAGCGAGGCCTGGCGCGTTAGCGCTAGGTCAAATCAATACAAGGTACCGGTAAACACCCATGGAACAGCCACTACATACCATTAGGACCGTGCATGAGTCCCTTCTGTCGCCGAAGCGCCTGCCGGCGCTGATAGCGTCAACGGCACTCGTCCTCATCTCCGGTTGGGCACTGTCTGCAGGCTTGGCGAATGGCCTCGTTGAGAAAGTCAACGATGTCATCCAGGTCAACGTGCTCAAAGAAAAGATCGAGAAGAAGGAGCCGCCGCCGCCGCCGCCAGAAATGAAGGCCCCGCCGCCGCCCTTCGTGCCGCCGCCGGACATCGTCATCCAGACCGATGCGCCGCCGCCGGTGAATACCATTACCACCCAGAGCAAGCAGCAGACGCCGCCGCCGATTTCGTCTCCGGTGTCGATTGGCAAGCCGCATATCTGCTTGCAGGACTATCCGGCTATTTCGGTGCGCCTGGGTGAGCAAGGAACAACTACAATCGGCTTCACAATCACGCCCGAAGGCCGCGTCGAGAATGTTCACGTGGTGAATTCGAGCGGGTCCGAACGTCTGGACAACGCCGCCGTCAATTGTGCCGGAAGCTGGCACTACAAGGGGGCGATTAAAGATAACCAGCCCGTCGCAGTTCCGTGGAAAGCGGAAGTGAAGTGGGTTTTGCACTGAGACAACAAGGCAAGCAACAGCGTTTAATTCGACAAGCTACGGAGTAGTACAGCAATGATCTCGAAGAAACTGACGATCGCAGCCGCTTTCGTCCTTCTCACCGGTCTCAGCGTCGGCCCCGCGCAGGCGCAGGCGACCGCCCCCGCCCCGACGGCTCCGGCCGCCGCCTCTACCGCCGCCCCTGGTCAGCAGGTCGTCAAGGCCGCTGCAGCCGCTGAAAAGAAAAACCCTTACGGCCTTATGCACATCATCGAGCAGAAGAACCCTGTGTCGATGTCCATTCTGACCATCTTGGCGATCATGTCGATCGGCACTTGGTATGTCTTCTTTGTGAAGTTCTTTGAGCAGAACAAGATCCTTGGCCAGGCCAAGACCGTCGAGCGCCGCTTCTGGACCTCGGGGAGCCTGAACGAAGGCATCGAAAAGCTGCCGAAGAATTCGGTCTTCCGCGGCCTCGCCGAAGCCGGCGTTAAGGCTTCGCAGGGCGGCACGACACTCGTCGGCCTCAGTGACTGGATCGGCATGAGCCTGTCCCGTCAGCTCGAAGATGCCAACAGCAAGCTCGCTGGCGGTGTTACCTGGCTCGCTTCGGTGGGTTCGGTTGCACCGTTCGTTGGTCTGTTCGGCACGGTGTGGGGCATTCTGCAAGCCCTGATCGCGATCGGTGTTGCCGGTCAGGCTTCGATCGATAAGGTCGCGGGCCCGGTTGGTGAAGCTCTGATCATGACCGCTATCGGCCTGTTCGCCGCTGTCCCGGCCGTGTTGCTGTATAACTTCCTCATCCGCCGCAATAAGGTGATCGGTGAGAAGTTCCGCGGCTTCGCGGGCGACCTTCAGACCTACCTGATCTCGAAGGGTTCGAAGTAATTTTAGGGCAAAGAAGGGGCCGGCCCGGCCGGCCTCTCATTTGCGGAGAATACCCATGGCTGTGTTTGTACAAAGTGCCAGCGACCAAGGGGACGGAGACGATCTGAACGCCACCATCAACGTTGTCCCTCTCGTGGACATCATGTTGGTTCTGCTCATCATCTTCCTCGTTACCATCCCGGTTATCGTCAAGGTCGTGCCGGTTAATTTGCCGAATGCCCGGAACATGGCGACCGAAACCAAGCCCGAGAACATCGTGGTGGCGGTGACGGCCGAAGAAGAAGTCTTCTTCAACAATGTGCCGGTCACGTATTCTGAACTTCACGGGCGTTTCCTGGCTGCGCTGCTTCGCGCTGCCAAATCCGGAACGCCATTGCCAGAAGTTCATATCCGTGCGGATAGGCAGGTTCGTTTCGAGGCTGTCGGCCGCGCCATTCTGGCGGCCCAGATGGCGGGCGTCCCGAAGGTCGGTTTCATCACCGAGCCGCGTAACGAAGAGTCTGAATAACGCATTCGCGTAGCGAACGGAAAAGGTAGTTCTACCATGTCAATGGAAGTGAAACGCGGCGAAAGCGATCCGATGATCGAGATGAACATGACGCCGTTGATCGACGTCATGCTCGTGCTCCTGACTCTGCTCATCATCACCTTGCCGATCCAGACTCACGCGGTGAAGCTGGACATGCCGCGACCGAATCCCTCCGCGAACAAGCCGCTCATCGATATTCCGAAGGTCCGTCTGACCATCGACTTCGATGGGACGATTTTGTGGAACGGCTCGCCGGTAACCCGCGATACGCTTGATGGCTATTTCATGGATGCGTCTTTGCAAGATCCGCAGCCTGAAATCCATCTCGAGCCCAACAAGCTCGCGAAGTACGACGTTGTTGCCAAGGTGCTGGCAGATGCCCAACGTTTGGGCGTCAGAAAGATCGGCTTCACCGGTCTTGACCAGTACATGCAATAATTTCGAGGGGATTGGCTTGTTCGGGCGCGCGGCAAAACTGCCGTGCGCCCGACGGCTAAGATAGGGTCACGTTAACCGGCTTCTGCTTTGCTGGGCGGCAGAACCGGACCATAAAATGCCCCAGGTACGTGGCAAGGTGTCGGCACGCCGATAGAGGTTAGACGGGATCGGGGGATCTCGCAGCGCTGCCGGTGAGGTAAACGTTCACGGAGAGGGTGCGCCATGGCCATGGAAGTGAAGCGGGGCGAAGGCGATCCGATGATCGAGATGAACATGACGCCGTTGATCGACGTGATGTTGGTTCTCCTGACGCTTCTCATTATCACTCTGCCGATTCAGACCCACGCGGTGAAGCTCGACATGCCGTCGGGCACACCCCATGCGGGCGTCTTCAAACCCGTCATCGTTAATCTTGGCGTCGATTTCGACGGGACCATCTTATGGAACGGCGCGGCGGTAGACCGGGCGACACTGGATTCGTATTTTATGGATGCGGGGTTGGCCGAACCGCAGCCAGAAATCCACCTTAATCCGAACAAACTGGCCAAGTATGACACTGTGGCGAAAGTGCTCGCCGATGCGCAGCGTCTTGGTGTCAAAAAAATTGGCTTTACCGGCCTAGATCAGTATATGCAGTAATTGTGAGGGAGCGGACTGGGCTCCTTGGGAATTCCCGGGGGCGCCTGAGTACCTAAGGCGAAGATAGAGGTCTAGATGATCGCGAAGAAAATCCGCGCCGTAGCGACGGCGCTTGTACTCGGAATGGCTGCCCTGGCAGTCTCCACCATGCCCGCCGACGCCGCTATGCGGTCAGCTGTCGGCAAACCGCTGCAAGAGGCGCTGACCCTGGCAGGGTCCGGCAACTACTCGGCCGCTATGACCAAGGTCAAGCAAGCCGAAGGCGTCGGCGGTCTTTCGGCCGAAGAGTCGAAAGCCGTCAAGCAGATGAAAGAATACCTGGCGGCCAAGTCGGGCGGCTCCGTTGGTGGTGACACCTCAACCGGCGCGTTGGCAAAGTTCAATTCGGACTGGAACGGCCGTCGCTACCGCGAGGTTATCGCCGACGAAGAGGTGCTGCGTAAGGCCGGTGTTCTCACCGGCAACGCCCAAGTCGTGATAGCCCAAGCTTATGAGCAACTCGGCGACTACAGAGGCTGCGTGCGCTACGCCGACAACCATTCCTCCGCCGGCGCCGAAATGCTGAAGCGCGGTGCGCTGTGTGCCTTCAAGGCCGGTGACGATGTCCTGTCGCTCGACATGGCCATCAAGCTGGTTGGTGTTGCGCCGAGCACGGAAAACTGGGGTCAGCTCCTGCGTCAGGCCGAGCGCTCCAAGCAGCTCTCGGATCCGCAAACCCTGGATATCTATCGTTTGAAGCTCCTTACCGGCAACATGACCGGTGCGGATGAGTTCTTCATGCTGTCCCAGATGCTGATTGCCGCCCGCGTGCAGAACGAAGCCGCCACGGTCGTCGATCGGGGTATGGCTGCCCACCTGCTGGTCGACCAGCGTGCCCAGCGCCTCGCGGCCCTGGCCAAAAAGAACGCGGCCGACGAGACCGCCTCGATCAGCAAGGCGCTTGCCGCCGCGCAGAAGGCCCCGAAGGGCGATGATCTGATCAAGGTTGGTGAAGAGCTGGTCGGTATGGGCCGCTTCGCCGATGCCGTCAGCGCCATCCATGCCGGTATCGCCAAAGGCGTTGCCGATCCGGACAACGCCCAGGTTCGTCTGGCGGTTGCCCTTTATGGCAACAAACAGAAGCCCGCCGCGCTCAGCGCTTTAGAAAAGGCTGGCAAATCGCCGAACAGCAAGACGATTGCCAAGATGTGGTCGATTTACATGCGCGGCCACTAAGGCGGTTTGTGAGATTTGACGGAAGCGGCGGGCCGAAAGGTCCGCCGTTTTTGGTTGGGGCAGAAAAGTTCGCACTGAAAAGGGGCTAAAACCACTGCCACCAGGGCTTTTTGCCCTGCTCGGCGTTCTTCGGTTGGTTTTGCGGACGTCGCGCCGTCTGGGCGCCGGGCTGGGCGATAAGCCAGCCGCGCACGTCGGTCTCGGGCGGCGTCGGCACGCCCTTGCCGGGACCGGGCGTCTTCAACGCATCGAGCCCGAAGTCCATTCGTGCGTCATAGGTGCGGTCGATCTGGTTGCGCAGGAACTTTTCGGCCTCGTACCAGGCGGCCTTGTTGGCGCCGTCCGGGCAGGTAGCGAGTTCGTCGCCCTTGGCGCCCCAACGCCGCTCGGGGCACTGATAGGGATCGAACGACATTTCGAACAGCCGCCGCCGCGCTTCTTCATAGCCGAAACTGACTTTGGAGCCGTTCGAGCGCAGATAGCTGATTTGGCATTGCGCCGCATGGGTGTCGTAGGCCGTCAGCATGTCGGCGGCGAGATTGGTGCCCTTGTAGGCGAGCTTGGGGTCTTTGTGCTGGGCGAGCCATAGGAACCGCTTGGCGCTGTCGTAAAGCTCCTTGAACGCGGTCTTGAGGCGGGCGTCGCGCGACGGTGTCGAATAGGTCTCCCAATCGCCTTCGGTGCCGTAGATGTTGGGCGGCAGGCGGTCGGGCTCGCCCCGCTTGTTGAGGCCGGCGGTGATCGCCAGAGTCACGGCATCGCCGCGGTAGTGCAAATCGGCGCAATTGGAATCGACCATGTCGCCGATCTCGCGGACTGGATCGAACAGCAGCGTGCCGCCCGCTATCTCACCGCGCACATAGTCGTAATAAGTGACCACTTCGTTGTTGAGTATGAACGTGCCGGTTTTCCAGTCGCGATCCTCCGCCGGCCGCGGCCCGTTGCCGAAGAACTGTTCGACCGAAAAACCGGAGACAGTCTTATTGGCGGCGAGGACGATGCTGCCGCCTTTGTAAGCGCCGTCGGCCAGCTTCTTGGCGCCCACCAGCGTCTGCGGCCGCCAATTCTTGAAGCCTGCCCCCATGCCCGGCGAGGAGCGCACGAAGCGCACGTCGTAGTAGCCGCGCGTCACCGAATAATCGGGGTGAGCGTCGAGATAATGGATGCGGCCGTTGCGCTCGACCTTCCACACCGTCGCCAGATGGCCGTTGGGATCGTAGATTACGGTGCCGGGGCGGATTGCCTTTGGCGTCAGCGCCGGCGAATAGAAATCCTGCGCAAGCGGCGTCTCCAGTTCGGGATGGATGCGATAGGTCGCCGAAGAAATTGCCTCGCGCAGGAAATCGAGCACGGCATACCCATTGTACCCCACGGGGTTAAGCCGTGCTGTCACCCGGTTTCCGGCTGCGGTGTAGCGCATGTCACGGGTATGGCCGCGCGGCTCGACTTCACTGGCGAACGAGAACGGCAGGCCGCGTTTCCAGGCGAAATAGAAGCGCAGATAATAGGGCAGGTCGGCACAATCGGCCGCAAACGCGACACCCGCCGGATCGGAGCCGCGGAACGGATTGCGCGGATCGTGCAAGCAGCGGTTCACCGTGGCGCAACCCGATTCGCCCAGCTCGGTGATGAACTGCTCGTATTCCTTCTCGTCGCCGTCGCTCCAACGGTCGCTTTTCAGGACATAGGCGCCGGAGGGATAGTTCTTCGACGTCGCCGCCAAAATCTGATCGGGCGAGGGCCCTGGCGTCGCAGCTGGAACGGCTGCCGGCGCATTGCCCGGCACCGCTTGGACTGTGGCCGTGCGGCCGTCTGGCAGGGTCATCGTCCTGCTCGCCGTCGTATCAGCCGCCGGTATGTCTTGCGCCTCCGTCGACGCACTTAGCACGACCAGCGCGAGTAGCCCCGCCCACTTCCCCATGCGCCAAACGGTAGTAGACTGAACGGGCCCGTCAAGCTGCGAAGTTGCAAAGATTTTGCGTCACGGTGACGAGCGGGCGGTTTTCACCATAGAATTCGAGACGATGGGCGGGTTTCTTTCTCCGGCAGAAGCAACGGCCTTGTGGCTGTCCTTGCAGATTTCCGCGGTCGCTGTGGCCGCGGCGCTGCCATTCGCGTTCGCGATGGCCCTTTTGCTCGCCCGCCCCCGCTTTTTCGGGGCGGGAATCGTGGACGCGATCGTCCATTTGCCGCTGGTTCTGCCGCCGGTGGCGGTTGGCTATCTGCTCCTGGTCGTGTTCGGCGGACGAGGGCTGATCGGGTCGTGGCTGTGGGACACCTTTGGCATCCGCTTCGTGTTCAGTTGGACTGGAGCGGCGTTGGCCAGCGCCCTCATTACTTTCCCGCTGCAGGTCCGAGCTATCCGCCTGGCACTCGAATCGACTGACCCCGGGCTGACCGCCGCCGCGCGCACCCTTGGCGCCGGGCTGTGGGACCGGCTTTTCAACATCACCTTGCCACTCGCTTTGCCTGGCATCGTCAGCGGCGCCATCACCGCCTTTGCCGCGAGCTTGGGCGAATTTGGCGCCATCATCACCTTTGTCTCGAACATCCCGGGTGAGACCCAAACGCTGCCGCTTGCCATCTATGCCGCGTTGCAGTCGCCCGGCGGCGAGATGGCGGCCGCCCGCCTTTGTACGCTCTCGATCACTCTCGCCCTCATCTTCGTCACCGCCGGTAACCTCGCCGCCAAGAGGATCTGGCGATGAGTCTGGAGGTCGCTCTCAAGCACCGGCTGGGTAGCTTCGCCCTCGACATCACCTTTACTACCAAAGGGCAGGTGACGGCGCTGTTCGGGCCGTCCGGTTCCGGCAAGTCGAGCGTGGTGGCGGCGATTGCGGGTCTGTGGCGGCCACGCGAGGGGCGTATTGCGGTGGCGGGCCGCGTTCTTACCGATACGCCGAAGCTGTTCGTGCCGCCGGAACAGCGGCGGCTGGCGGTGGTGTTCCAGGACGCGCGCCTCTTTCCGCACATGACGGTGGACGACAATTTGAAGTTCGGCTGGCGGCGGGCGGCACAAAAGGCCGGTACCGCCGAGATTGCGCATGTGATCGATCTGCTCGGGCTTGGCGCGCTGCTGGCGCGGCGCACGCGCGATCTGTCCGGCGGCGAGAAAAGCCGCGTCGCGCTGGGCCGGGCGCTGCTCGCCTCGCCCGACATGCTGTTGCTGGACGAACCGCTTGCCGCCCTCGATGCCACGCGCCGGGGCGAGATCCTGCCGTATCTCGAACGGCTGGCACGCGACACAAAATTGCCAATGCTCTACGTCAGCCATCAGGTCGACGAAGTGGCGCGGCTGGCCGACGAAATTGTGGTGATCCAAAATGGCCGCGTCGCAGCGCAAGGTCCGGTGTTCGAGCTTCTCACCGATGTCGAGCAAATCGCCGGTGTGCCGCCGTTGGGAGCGGTGTTCGACGCGAAGGTGGCCGAGCATCAGCCCGACGGCCTTTGGCGCCTTACCTTCGACGGCGGTGTTCTGTTCGTGCCGGCGCTGCCGCAAGCTCAAGGAGCCCGCGTGCGCGTGCGTCTCAGAGCCGAAGACCTCATGCTGGCGCTCGAAGAACCGCGACACATCAGCGCCAACAACGTGCTCGCCTGCACGATCCGCACGGTGAAACCGGTGGGTGATCACGTCGATGTGCAGCTTTTGTGCGGCGGCACGCGTCTGGTCTCGCGCATCACCGGCGCCTCTTCGGCTCGCCTTGGCCTCGCGCCCGGACAGGCCGTCTATGCCGTGGTGAAGGCGGTTACGGTTGCGCGGGAGGCGGGGTGATATTTTTGCCCCGGAAAACCAGCCGCTTCGACAGCGTGTAGTTGAAGATGAGCCCCACCAGCACGCCGACGCACAACGCGGGATAGGCCCTGAGGTCGGTACGCATCAGACTGAGCGGCCACGGGGACCACCACAACAGGACCGCATAGACACAAACGTTGGTCGCGGCACCGAAGGAATTGGTGAGGAAGAAGCGGAACCATTCGGCCAGGATGCCGCTGTGCCCGGTGCTCTTATGCTCGTGGAAGGTGAACGTGCGGTTGCCCCACCAGGTGAACGTCACCGAGACAAAGAAGCCGAAAAACCACGCCACCAAGTCGTGTAGCCCGAGCAACTCCTTGGCGACCGCCAAAGCGGCAAGATTGACGAACATGCCCGCACCACCGACGGCGCCGAAACGCACCAGCTTGGAGGCCGCCAGTTTTGCGATGAGTTCTTTCACAGGTTTCTTTCTACGGCCGGTGCAAATCGTGCGGGCCGGGAATGGCGAGATAGAATAGCCGCTTCTCTTCCCAGCGTCCGCGCGTCACCGTATCGAGTATCAGACCCGCCACCAGTGACAGGCAGGCGATCACCATGGTCGACGCCACCATTACGGCGGTCGGCAGGCGCGGCACCAGGCCCGTCTCGATATATTCGATCACCAGCGGCAAGCCGAACGCAAGGGTGAAGAGAGAGAAGGAGAGGAAGATCAGTCCATAGAACACCAGCGGCCGTTCGCGCCGTGTCAGACCGGCAATGGTGAGAAGGATGCGGAAGCCGTCGCGATAGGTCGACAGTTTCGACACCGAGCCTTCGGGACGCTCCTTGTACACCGTATCCACTTCGGCCATCGGTACCAGCATGCGCACCGCATGCACGGTGAGTTCGGTCTCGATGCCGAAGCCTTCCACCGCAGTGGGGAAGGATTTGACGAACCGCCGCGACATGATGCGATAGCCGGTCAGCATGTCGCGCAGCTTGACCTTGAACAACAGGCCGGTAAGGCCGGTGAGGAGGCGGTTGCCGAGCACATGCCCGCGCCGGTAGGCCGCCGCACCGGTGGCTTCGCGCTTGCCCGAGACGATGTCGAGGCCGTCGTCGATCAGCATCTGGATCAGCGTGGATGCCACCGTGGCGTCGTAAGTGTCGTCGCCGTCAACCAGGATGTACACGTCGGCCTCGATGTCGGCGAACATGCGGCGCACGACATTGCCTTTGCCCTGGCGGGTCTCGCTGCGCACCACCGCGCCCGCTTCGCGCGCGCGTGCCGAGGTCTCGTCCTTCGAGTTGTTGTCGTAAACGTAGATCGCGGCGCCCGGCAGCGCGGCGCGGAAATCAGCCACCACTTTGGCGACGGTTGCCGCCTCGTTGTAGCAGGGGATCAGGACCGCGAGCCGCGGTTCCGGCTGGCTCACCAGTTGCGGCGCAAGAGCGGACACCATTGATAGGTCCCTGTCAGGTTGGTCACGAAAATCCGGCATTTCTGCCAATCGATCGCCAGACCGTAATCGACGATAGCGGCACTGGCGCGGCCCATATCATAGGCGTCGGCGATCAGGAAGAGGGGCCCATTGTGGGCCACGACGCGACGGCGCATCTCTCCCGTCAGGTAAGAGCCGTCTTCGGGCTGCATCATCCAGCCGTCGATGCGCAGGATCGGGATTTCCGGCGGCAAGGAAGGCGCGAGGAAGCCGAGCGGGGCATCGCCCGTCATCACCACCATGGTATGGGCCGGATCGGCGATCTTGGGCAATTCGACCTTGATGTAGGGATCGCCAAGCGGCGCGCCTTCGAGGTGCTCGGTGCGGGTAAACAGCAGCGCGAAGAACAGCAGGCAGCCGATCGTCACCAGACGGGTTTTGCGCCCCACCGGGATCAGCCCGACGCCCATGGCGATCAGAATCGGGGCCAGCATCTCGAGCTGCAGGATGTAGCGGTGGATGGCGAACAGCTTCAGCCAGAAGTAGTATGTCCCCGCAACAAACGCGAACAGGATTCGCGTCGCCACCGGGTCGAACAGCGGCTCCTTCGAGCGGTTGCCGGTGAACCACACCAGCAAACCCGCAATCACGATGACATAAGCGATGCCGATGCGGATGTCGCCATAGGGAATGTCGTCGGCGATGCGGTAATCGATCGAGAAGCGGATTGGATAGGTGATGACGTTCCAAAAGCCGCCTTGCAGGAAGCGCATGTCGCGATAAGGCGAGGCCAGCGCCAAAGGCGATTTGAAATAGTCATTGAAATACGGGAACAGTGGATTGCCGGTCACCTCCTGCATCCGCCACATCCAATAGCCCGCGCCCGCCGCGAACCCGGCAACGCCGCCGAGCCCGCCGGCTGCCAGCCGCGTCACCAGATGCTTGCGCGAGCCGCCGACGGCGATCAGGGCCGCGGCAAATCCCATCGTGTACGGGGCCATCGGCAGCTTGAGGCCGGCGGCAAATCCGGTGAGCAAACCTGCCAGCCCGCACCATTTGGCCACCGACAGCAGTTTTCCTTCCGCCATCTCCTGGCGCCGGAGCACGATGATGGCCAGAGCCGTCAAGGTGAAGATGCTGAGGGCATTGTCGTAATAGTGGGTGCCGTAGAGCGTCAGCATCATGCCGCCGGTCATGCCGAAGAACGACAGCGCGGCCGCCGCCAGTTCCCGCTCGGCGATTTTGAGGCACGAGCGCGCCATCAAATACATCGGCACGATGTTAAGGGCCTGGATGAAGCCCAGCACCGCGATCGCGAACCACGACGTGGTGTAGCGGGCGAGCAGGTAGAAGGGCACGTCCGACAAGGGATTGTAGTAGCTGCCCTGGTGGGCCACCGCGATGTCGAGGCTCAGGCGGTCGTTCAGCAGGGCGTAAGGGATATACCAGTGGTAGTTGCGGAAATCCCAGGACGTGTCCTTGCCCAGCCAGACCGTATAGGCCGTCCAGATCAGGAGCGAGACCCCCAGAAACGCCTTCTCGGCTGGCGCGAGGCGCTCAACCTTGGAATAAGTAACACCTGACTGCATGAAACGTCCGCGCCGAAGCAACCGGCACCCGTTCTAGCGCATTTTGCCGCCGCGTAAGAGTCAGGGTTCGTGGTCGATAGCGATGTTCGACAGGAACTGCCCGGTGCAGGCGTGCCAGTTGTGCTCAAGGGCGAAGGCGCGGGCGGCGTCGCGGCTGATTGTCAGCGCCTGCCGGCAGGCGGTGGCGAGGTCTTGGTTCAGAGCGCCAACCGGGGCGTCGCCGATCACGTCAATCGGCCCCTGGACCGGATAGGCTGCGACCGGTGTGCCGCAGGCCAGCGCCTCGAGCACAACTAGGCCAAAGGTGTCGGTCTTGGAGGGAAACACGAACACGTCGCTGCCGGCATAGGCTTCCACCAGGTCTTCGCCGGTGCGGGGGCCGAGGAACTTCACCTGGGGATAGGTGCGGGCGAGGGTGGCGCGCGCCGGGCCGTCGCCGACCACGACTTTGGTGCCGGGCAGGTCGAGTTTGAGGAACGCCTCGATGTTCTTCTCGACCGCGATGCGCCCGACATATAGCCACACCGGTCCGGGATAGGGCAGGTGATGGTCCGCCAGCGGCCGGAACAGGTCCGTGTCGACGCCACGCGACCAGATCTTCAGGTTCTTAAAGCCGTGGCTTTCCAGCTCCCGCTTCAGCGCCGGGGTCGCCACCATCATCGCGGTGGCCGGTCCGTGGAACCAGCGCAGGAAACGGTAGACCGCCTCTTCCCGGATGAAAGGAAAGCGCGCCGCCACGTATTCCGGGAAGCGGGTATGGAACGAGGTCGTGAAGGGGATGTCGTACTGCAGGCAGATCTTGCGGGCGCCAATGCCGAGCGTGCCTTCGGTGGCGATATGGATCGCGTCAGGCGCGAACTCGCGGATTTCCTGTTCCAGCGTGCGCTGGGCGAACAGCGACACGCGGATTTCGGAGTAGGTCGGCAGCGGAACCGTGGTGCGTCCCTCCGGCGTGACATAACGCACCTCATGTCCGAGGCCTTGCAGCTCCCGGCCAAGCATTTCGAGTGTGCGCACGACGCCGTTGACCTGGGGCGACCACGCATCGGTGACGATCATCACCTTGAGCGGCGGTGCGTCGTGGCCGACAGCACTCCAGTCGGCCAGACCGATACCTGCCGGCATCGGCCGCCGCTCCCGGCGTCTACGCGGGTATAAGCGAAGCTTCACCTTCGGCGCTCGCGATGGCGCCGGCAGGATTGTCCGCAGGAGTGGATGTTGCCCAGCGCAGAATCTCCAGATGTCCGCGCGCATCTTCGACAAGGGCTGTGCAGCTTTCAACCCAGTCTCCGTCGTTGAGATAAAGAATGGTCCCGATTTTACGGATTTCGGCATGGTGGATGTGGCCGCAACAGACGCCGTCCACGCCTTTGGCGGCGGCGGCCCGGGCGACGATTTCCTCATAGTGGGAAACGTATTCGACGGCGTTTTTCACGGCGCGCTTGAGATAGGCCGAGATCGACCAATAAGGCAGACCGAGCCAGCGGCGCAGGGTGTGCAGCCGGTCGTTCAACGCCAATACGACGGAATAAGCGCGGTCACCGATATGGGCGAGCCATTTGGCGTAACTGATCACGGAATCGAACACATCGCCGTGCAGCACCCACAGCCGCTTGCCGTCGGCAGTCTCGT
Organism: Alphaproteobacteria bacterium UBA1301; assembly: GCA_002307725.1. Classification (GTDB taxonomy): domain Bacteria; phylum Pseudomonadota; class Alphaproteobacteria; order Micropepsales; family Micropepsaceae; genus Rhizomicrobium. Next base: position 15,982 of record DBUB01000003.1, read on the forward strand.
GGATGGCCTCGGCCACGACCTCGATGTCGGCCATCGTCCGCCCGCAATAGCGCCGGAGGAATTCGTCGTGATTGCCGGGGATGTAGATAACACGCGTGCCCTGGTCGACCTTCTTGAGGATCTCGTGGACGACGCGGGTTTGCTCTGGGGTCCAGAACCAGCGGCGTTGGAGCGCCCAGCCGTCGATGATGTCGCCGATGAGGTAGAGCGTTTCGCAGGTGTTGCAGGCCAGGAAGTCGGCCAGCAGCTCCGCCTTGCAGCCGCGGGTGCCCAAATGGACGTCGGAGATGAAAATCGTGCGGTGTTGTCGCGCCACCGGGCGAGTGGCGGGCCCAGGTGAGCGGCTCCGGGGAGCCTGGGGTAACCGCAAGAACGCTAAAGCACTCCAATCACGCACAGCCATGAGCCTGATTCCTTGCGAATCGTTCGCTTAGTTGTGCGTACCCCCCTAACGCGAAAATTTTCTTGCAGATGCGCAACAGTGTTGTGACTCTGCGCTTGTGGATTCCAGTCCGTATAATTCCGGATCGCAATTACCGCGGTGCACAACGGTGCAGCGCAAAACGCTCAAGAGTTGGGCAAATGTGAATTTCTTGCGACATTACAATGGCTTCAGTTTCATAACTTCGATCACTCAGGTCCTCAAAAGGGGCTTGCAGACAAGCGGGCTGAGTGGCATATTGTTGCAACGCGGTAGTTTCTACCGCGGCCCTTCCTGGGCGTTTCCTCCCTGAACTTGGCCGCTCCTCCGGGAGCGGCCTTTTTTCTTTCAGGGCCCCCATAACACGAAGATTGCGCTGACTCTGATAATGCTCAGCGAATACGCATGGCGCGATGAAAGGCAGTTATTCTGCCGCCAGCGACCGGCGCGGGCGCAGAAGCGAAATGTCGAAGCAGAGAATCTGGCGCAAGGCGGCGGTGATCCGGCCCTTGACCCCAGCGAAGGCTGCCGTCTTCTCGATCCGCGCTTCGTCGAGATAGAGGGCGCGATTGATCTCGATCTGTAGAGCATGCACGCCGGATTCGCGCCGGGCATAGAGGTGGGTGGTGTAGCCGCCGGCGTACGGTGCGTTGCGTGCGGTGGCGAAGCCGGCGCCGGCGAAGGCCCGTTCGACATGGCGGATCAGCGCCGGGTTCACGGAGGTACCATGACAATCGCCGAACACCATCTCAGGCACAGCCGGGACCGACGGCATCGAGTGACAATCAATCACCACGGCACAGCCGAACCGCGCCAAAGTTTCTTCCACCAGACCCGTCAGCGCCAGGTGATAGGGCCGGTAAAGCCGCGTCAGCCGCTGTACGGCGTCGTCGGCGGCAAGTTTGCCGCGATAGATGTCGACGCCGTCGCGTACCACCCGCGGAATAACGCCGAGCCCGGCTTGGACCCGCGGTCCCGGCACGTCGACCGCGAGGGGGAGCGGCGCATCGAACATGTCGGTATCGAGTTCACTGACGGCGCGGTTGGCATCGACATAGGCACGCGGGAATTCGGCAGCGATCAGCGGGCAGCCAAGCGCAGGCACCGCCTCGAACAGTTCATCGACAAAAGCATCCTCGGAACGGCGCAAGCCTTGCGGCGATAGGGCGCTCGCGGCGATAAACCCTGGCGGGTAGGTGCGGCCCGAATGGGGCGAGGCGAACACAAACGGCAGCCGCTGCACCGCCGGACGGCGCAAGCATGCTGGCCCCGCTTCCAACTGGGCCAGAATCGGATCGGCAACCGGATCGGCAGGTTTGTCGGGTGTGGTCACCGGCCAAGTGGACCACCAACACGGTGTGGCAATCAAGCGCTGCGGTCCCGGTTAAGGCCGATAAGGGGAAATGCTTGCTCCGCGCGCCGTTAACCGGCATTTACGGAAAAGCGATTATAGGGTTTAGTTGAGAACGCTTCCCGAAGAGTGGGGACCGGTTTTCGGACGAGAAGCGCAACCAAACAAACGGCTCGGGCGAGGCGGCGTATGGCGCACATCCTGTTGGTCGAAGATGATGAATCACTGCGCAAGTTTTTGGCGCTAGCGTTGACGCGCGCCGGCCACGACGTCATCGATTACGGCGATGGCCAGGAAGCCTGGTCCAATCTCCGGGAAAATATCTTCGATCTGCTCCTCACCGACATTGTGATGCCCGGCATGGACGGCATCGAGCTGGCCAAGCGGGCTGCTGAGAAGAATGCCGCGATGAAGATCATGTTCATCACCGGTTTCGCCGCTGTGGCGCTACATCCGGCTTCCAACGCGCCCAAACAGGCCAAGGTCCTGTCCAAGCCCTTCCACCTGCGCGAAATTGTGGCGGAAGTCGAACGCATGATGGCCGCCTGAATTCTTTGTTTGTCGCGCTTTCGGACGGAAAACGGCCCGGCGTGCTTTGCACGCCTACTCTTAAATAGCGCGCAACGCGCGCGGGCACTTTTCCTGAAAGCGCTCCTGGCGCTGGTCAGCCAATCCCGCTTGAAATATCCCATCGCGTCTGACGCGAAACGGACTCGCCTTTGACGCGAGCCCGCCGCAATCACTCCCCAATCCGGCCGCGGAGCGCGCGCAGCCTTTTGTCGTTCCGGCGAGAGAAACTCGCCTCTTGCGAGACTCCCGTCAGGACCGTCAGAGGGCCCTTGAGGCTCTTCATGATTGGGGGAGGCAAGCATGCAACACACCGTACAAGCCGCAATGACTCAGGGACGCTTTTCCAGGCGTGCCGTGGGTCTCTTGTTCGCCGGATTGTTACAGGCCGGCTTCGTTTGGGCCTTGGTGGTCGGGTTGGACATCAAAGGCATCCAGGATTTCGTGAAGCCAATCGAGACGTTCTTTCCTAAAGACCAAGCCAAACCGCAGACCCCGCCGCCAGTGGAACCGCAGCAGCAACAGCCGGACCGGGTTTTCGTGCCCCAGCCCGACCTGCCGCTGATCGACGCCGGTCCGCGCGACACTGGGCTCACCAGCGACACAAGGCCGACGCCGCAGCCGACCAGCAGCCCGGCCGATCGTGGGCCGGTCAGTCTGATGGCGACCCATACCATCCCGCCCTATCCGGCCATGGACATCCGGCTGGGGAATGAGGGAACCGTGCTCCTGCGGTTGATTGTCGGGCCGGATGGTCGAGTTGTGGAGGCCCACGTGATCCGCACCAGCGGCTTCGCGAGCCTTGACCGGGCGGCCCAGGCCTGGGTGATCGGTCACTGGCGCTACCAGCCCGCGGTCCGGGGTGGCGGGGCGGCGGCGAGTGCCGTCGATGTCGCGGTAAAGTTCAGCCTGAAAAACGCCGGCTGACTTGCTTTGCCCGCCGGGCGGAGGTTATACACCCAGCCCCGTCTGGCGGGCGGTTAGCTCAGCGGGAGAGCACTACCTTGACATGGTAGGGGTCACAGGTTCGATCCCTGTACCGCCCACCACCCTACGCTAAAGCTTCGGGTGGCAGGCCACTTCTCATACCGGGCTATATCAGGACTTTAGGGGCTCTGGCGGGCTTTGTCCGCCCGTTCGCCATAGTGCTGCGCCAGCACGGCGCAGACCATCAACTGCATCTGGTGGAACAGCATCAGCGGCAGGATCATGGGTCCGAGCAGCGCCGGCGGAAACAGCACGCCCGCCATCGGTACGCCGGATGCCAGACTCTTCTTCGAGCCGCAGAACACCACCGCTATCTCGTCCGCCGTGGACAGACCCGCCCGCCGCGCGCTCCACGTGGTGAAGACCAGCGCCAGCGCCAGGATCACACCATTGAGCCCGACGGTGATGGCCAGATCGGTCAGGCTGTAACGAGTCCACAAGCCTTCGATCACCGCCGCGCTGAAGGCGGTATAGACGACCAGCAGGATGGTCCCCCGGTCCACCTTGCCGACGACCTCCTTGTAGCGGGTGAGGAATGCTGCCGTCAGCGGTCGCGACAGATGGCCGAACACGAAGGGCAACAGAAGCTGCAGCATAATTGCGCCCAGCGCGTCGAGGGAGAATCCCCCCGCTGGCCCGCGTAGCAAAAGCAATCCCACCAGCACTGGGGTCACGAAAATTCCCAGCACATTGGAGGCCGAGGCGCTGCACACCGCCGCCGGAACATTGCCGCGCGCGATCGAGGTGAACGCGATCGAAGATTGCACCGTGGAGGGCAACAGGCAGAGAAACAGCAGGCCGTCGGCGATCACCGGATTGAGCCAGCCGTGGCTCACCGCCCGCAGCGTGAGCCCCACCGCCGGAAAGAAGATAAAGGTCGCCGCCAGCGCCAGGGCATGAATGCGCCAGGCTCCGATCCCTGCCAGGATTGCTTGCCGCGACAGTCGCGCGCCGTGGAGAAAGAAGAGCAGAGCGATGCCGCCATCGGTGACGCCTGCCATCACTTTGGCGAACTGCCCCGCGCACGGCAGCACGCTTGCCAGCGCCACGGTGGCCAGAAGGGCGATCAGAAAGGGATCGAGGCGCAGGAGCTTGGACATTGCCACCAGTTTTTATTGGTGGCGGCCCACCTTGGCAAATCCTTGCCAAAGGACGGTCTGTCCGATTCGCGCGCCCGCCCACGAACGTGCCAGCGCATCTTTTATCCCGCCGGAGCGGTTTCGAACCCAGGCACGGCAGAAAGCCGCTTCGCCGGGAACGGGTGTTCTGCAGCCCGGGAATACCGGCTATCTGTCCCCAGCTTCGGCCTCGTTTCCGCTCCGCCAATCTGCAATCGTCCGTCCGCCTAATGCTGCTGGAGAATCGCGCCATGAAAATCGGCGAGCCGCTGAATTTGAACGCCTTGCGCGGCGTTTATGAAGTCGCCCCTAAGCTCGAATTCAGCCTCGAGGCGTTGGCGCGCATCGACCGCGGCGCCCAGGCCATCGCCGATGTGATCGCGTCGGGCGCCACCGTCTACGGCGTCAATACCGGCTTCGGTCTTCTCGCCAATACGGAAATCCCGAAGGACGATCTCGTCGCCTTGCAGCGCAATCTGGTGCTCAGCCATTGCTGCGGCGTCGGCCCCCATCTGCCCGACGAGATCGTGCGGCTGATCCTGATGCTGAAGATCGCTTCGCTGTCGCGCGGCGCGTCAGGGGTGAAGCGCGAGACGGTGGCAGCGCTGGCGCGTCTTTTAGAGGCCGAGGTCTATCCCTGCATACCGTGCAAGGGCTCGGTTGGCGCCTCCGGCGATCTGGCGCCGCTGGCGCATATGTCGGGCGTGCTCCTCGGCATCGGCGCGGCGCGGGTCGGCGGCAAAGAAGTCTCCGCGAAGGAGGCATTGGCGAAAGCGGGTTTGCAGCCGATCGTCTTGGGGCCCAAGGAAGGTCTCGCCCTCCTCAACGGCACCCAGGTTTCCACCGCGCTCGCGCTCGCCGGATTGTTCGAGACCGAAAAAGTCTTCACCGCCGCGATTGTCGCCGGTGCGATGTCGACCGACGCCTTCAAAGGCTCCGACACCCCGTTCGATGCCCGTATCCATGCCTTGCGCGGCCAGCCGGGGCAGATCGCGGTCGCAACGATGCTGCGCGCGTTGATGCAGGGTTCCGAAATCCGCGAGTCCCATCGCGCCCCTGGCGATGACGGCAAGGTGCAGGATCCTTATTCCTTCCGCTGCCAGCCGCAGGTGATGGGGGCTTTGCTCGATGTGCTGCGCGCCGCTGCCACGACGCTGCAAATCGAGGCCTCGGGCGTCACCGATAACCCGCTGGTGCTCGACGACGGCTCGGTGGTGTCGGGCGGCAATTTCCACGCCGAACCGGTAGCGCTCGCCGCCGATCAGATTGCGCTCGGCCTGTGCGAGATCGGCAATATCTCTGAGCGGCGCACCGCCATTCTGGTCGATCCCAAGATGAGCGGCCTGCCGGCGTTTTTGGTGAAAGAGTCCGGCCTCAATTCCGGTTTCATGATCGCACAAGTGACCGCCGCCGCGCTGGTCGCCGAGAACCGCATGCATTCCCATCCGGCATCGGTCGATACCGTGCCGACCAGTGCGGGTCAGGAAGATCACGTCTCGATGGCGACCCATGGCGCCCGCCGCCTGCTCGACATGGCCGAGAACGCCGCCAGTGTGGTGGCGATCGAACTGCTCGCCGCCTGTCAGGGCCTCGACTTCCGCCGTCCGTTGCGCAGCTCGGCGCCGCTCGAACGCGCCGCCCAGGAAATCCGCGCTTTGGTGCGCCCCTACGAACGCGACCGCTATTTTGCTCCCGACATCGAAGCCATCACCCGCCATGTGCGGCTCGGTTCGTTCCGCGGCTTGGTGGGGGAGATTTTTTAGAACTTCTGGCTCAGCGTGATCGGCATGAATCGCGGCTTGGCCGAAAGGATGTAGGGCTGGCAGCAGCAGATTTGCGTCGTGCAACAGGCGTCACGGTTGCGGGGTTTGTTGCTTGGATTTGTCAGTCTCGGTGGCGAACCAGCCGAGCGGATCATACCAGTGATGACCCTTAGCGTCGCCCGAGGCGTCGGCGGCGGTCGCGGGTTCTTCCAGTTTCTTGTCTTCTTTTTTTTCTTCGGGCTTGGCGGCCGCATCCGGCTTGGCGTCGGTCGCCTTGGGCAGCACCCATTTGACCGATGCGCCCGAATCCACTTCGGCGAGCGCGCCGTCCTTGATCGCCGGACGGTAATGCCAGTTGCCGACGCACTTCACCGCCGCCTCGTCGAGGCGCTGGGAGCCGCTCGAGGTCACGACTTTGATCGACTCGACCGTGCCGTCGGTCAGGATCTTGAACGCGAGTTTGGTGTTGCCTTCCTCGCCCTTGATGACGGAATCGGCCGGGTAAAATTCCACACCGCAGACGTGCGGCTTGTCCTTCGGAGTTGAGGCGGGCTGCGACCGCAGCACCGGCTTTTCCACCGTCTCTTTGACGATCCTGGTGATGACCGGCGGTTCCTTGGTGTGACCCGCCATCTTGACGCCAAAGTCCCACATGAACAGCAGCGAGGACCCGGTCGCGATCACGCCAGCCACCAGCACCGCCCACAAATGGCCCCGGAAGCGCTCGCTGCAGAACAGCCCCGACGACACCACAAAGATGAGGAACTCGATAATGATCATGCTAAACCCTAGGCCTCAAACCTAGCTGCCTGCGCGCTCTGCCGCAGCCGCGCATTTTGCCTCTCCTGATCGTGACGGCGGCGTTTACGCGCCCCGCTTGCACATGTCTTGGTACACATCTTGGCCTTGGAGGATTTCCATGTTCACTGCCACACTTCGCCGCTTGATCGTGCCGATGGCCGCCCTGCTGTTCCTGGCGGCTGCCCCGCCGCCGGTCAAGACGCAAAGTCCCGGTTTCACCCGGATGGCGGTCGGCGGGTTCGAAGTAACTGCCCTTCATGACGGAATTTTGCGCCTCGGACCTCAGCTCTTGCATGGGATCGATCCTGGCGCCGTGTCGCCGCTCTTGGCGCGTGAATTTGCCGACACCAACGAGAAAGGTGTCGCGACATCGCTCAACGCCTACCTCGTCAACACCGGCGAGCACCTGATTCTGGTCGATACCGGCATGGGGTCCTGCGGTGGCCCGGCGACCGGTCATGTGATCGAAAACCTCAAGGCGGCGGGCTACCGCCCTGAAGATGTCGACGTTGTCCTGATCACCCACATGCACGGCGATCACGTTTGCGGCCTTTCGCAGGACGGCGTTCGGCTGTTCCCCAAAGCCACGGTCTATGCCGCCGATGCGGAAATCACTTATTGGTTTGCTCCGGCAAGCGGCACCGACGCCTTGTCCCAGTACCGGGGACAAGTGCGCCAGGCTCTGGCGCCGCTGCAGTCGTTGCACGTTTTGAAAGGCTTCAAGCCGGGCGCGGTTCTGTTCCCGGGGGTTACGGCGCTGGACACCCACGGCCATACGCCGGGCCACACTTCTTATCTCTTCCAATCGGCGGGACAGAGTTTTCTCGTACTCGGCGACATCGTCCATTTCCATGCGGTGCAGTTCGCCCATCCCGAGGCCACGATGGCGTTTGACGGCGATGAGCCCGCAGCGCGTCAGACCCGCAAAATATTGTTCGACCGCGTCGCCAAAGAAGGCTGGCGGATCGGCGGCGCCCATCTGCCATTCCCCGGCATCGGCCATGTGCGCAAGGACGGGGACGCCTACGCCTATGTGCCGGTGGAATACGCGCCACTGCCATAAAACAAAACGACGGGCCGTCGGATCTGGCGGCTCGTTGCGTTGGGGCCGGTCGGTTCCAGTTACAATTCATCGGATATACGAGAAATGGGGAAACCTCCTGCACGGTTCAAGGGGATTTTGAAGGGTGCGACAAATCGAACAAAACATGTACAAAACAAGGAGTTGAGCCAAAAGCCGAGCGCGACCGGTTCTCAGGCGCACCATTCCGTCGCAGATAAAAGAACGGCGGACCGTGCGGCCCGCCGTTCTTCTGAGTATCTGAGCGAAATCCTACAGCGTCTTGACCTCGACCTGCGGCGCAAGCTGGTTGACCACGTCCGGTGAGGCGAGGCCCGTGCCGGGCGAGAGCAGAGCGGCGCAGCCGCCGGCAATCGCCATGCGGAAAGCGTCGGTCAGGCTCTTGCGCTGGGCGATCGACAGGATCAGCAGCGCGACGAAGCTGTCACCGGCGCCGACCGTGCCGCGCACTTGCACCGGCGGCGGTTTGGCGATGATCGAGATGTCGCGGCTGACCAGCATGGCGCCATCGGCTCCCATGGTGAGGGCAACGATCTCGGCCTTGCCATTGACCACCAGATTCTTGGCGGCGGCTTGGCAGGCTTCGTTGTCGGGGGTGTCGCCGATCAGATCGGTGAACTCCGACAGGCTCGGCTTGACCAGATAACAGCCGACGTCGAGCGCGTGCTTCAGCGGCGGACCGCTGGTATCGAGCACCAGCCGGGCGCCCCCCGAAACCCGCAAATTGCGGGCGAGGCGTGCATAGAAGTCGTGCGGCACGCCGCGCGGCAGCGAGCCCGAGGCGACGGCATAGCCAGTGGACGCGGCCGCGGTCATTAGGCCGAGACCCGCCGTCCATTCCTCTTCGCCCAGCGTCGGGCCGGGCATGACGAAGCGGAACTGCTGGCCGGTCGACAAATCGTTGGCGGTGAAGTTGGCGCGGCAATCGCGGGCGATCATGAAGGACTGGTGGCGCACCTCTTCGGCCGCTACCAAGCGCTCCAGCATGTGGCCGGAGGGCCCGCCCATCGGGAAAATCGCCAGCGGCTCGCCGCCGAAGCGCTTGAGCACGCGCGCCACGTTGATGCCGCCACCGCCAGGATCGCGCCGCGTTTTGAGCGCGCGCATCTTGTGTTCGGTCATCATTTCCTTGACCGACACGCCCATGTCGATGGCCGGGTTCATCGTAAGGGTGACAATGTTCTCGGTCTTCATTCCCGTCCTCTTGAGGCCCGCCCCCTAAATGACAGCCCTGTCTTTCGGTCGATTACCATATCGCCGCGTGAGCTTGTATGCGGACGACGCTCAATTTGCGGGATTTAAGGTCACAGCTGCAAGGCGGCACGGCCCAATTCGCCTTGTTCGCGGGCAATTCGCTAGGGTTTGTGGCAGGCTGACGCAAGATACGTTCGCCGAGATTGTGTGAACAGTGTAAACAAATCGCGAATCACGCACCCGTCATGGCCGGGCTTGACCCGGCCACCCAGGCGGTGTCGTCGTTTGGTGTGCGGCCGACAGTGCTTCGACTCAGCCGTTTTGCCAGACTCAGCGATGGATGGCCGGGTCAAGCCCTGCCATGACGGAGAAGAAGAAATGGGGACTTCTATGATTCTTCGCGCCAGCCTTGCCGCTGCCCTGATCCTCGCCCTGACCGCCAATGGGGCAGAGGCTGGGCGTCGGCCCGTTGCCCCGCCAATTCCTACACCAGCGCCGGGCGCCGAAACCGTCGTGAGCTCGAGCGTTCCGCTCGCTTTCCTCAAATCGGCCTGGACCCAATACGGCCCATCTGGCGTTCTGGAGGCCCGTGCGGTTGTCGAAGGCGACCACTGTCCGGCGATGTCGGTCGATCTCCATCGCATTGCGATGCAGCCGCGCGCCAGCAAGGACGCCAACTTTATGACCGTCTGTACGGCCGTGATTGCGCCTGGCGTCAAGCAAGCCGCGCTGGTGTTTTCCGATTTCCGTGGTGGGCTGCCAATGCCGGGGGAAGAAATCAAAACCGATCTCATCCCGCTTCCCATACCCGTCGCCGATCCGCAGCGCATTGTGGTGTTCGGCGATACCGGCTGCCGGATCAAAGGCAAATCGCTGCAGGATTGCTCCAACCCGGACCTCTGGCCCTTCGCCCGGATCGCGGCCGAAGCGGCCAAGCTGAAGCCCGATCTCGTCATCCATGTCGGCGACTATCTGTACCGCGAACAGGCGTGTCCGGCCGACTTCAAGGGCTGCACCGGCACCCCGTTCGGCGACAACTGGCCGACCTGGGACGCCGATTTCTTCGCCCCCGCCAAACCGCTGTTCGCCGCGGCGCCTTGGGTGATTGTGCGTGGCAATCACGAAGACTGCGGCCGCGCCGGTTCCGGCTTCCTTCGCCTGCTTGGGCCCTCGGCCTACTTCGATCCCAAGGCGGCGTGCGCCGAACACTTGGCGCCGTATGCCATCCCCTTTGCCGCCCTCAACATGGTGGTGAGCGACAACGCCGACGCGCCGGAGCAAAGCGTGGTGGCGAACTCGGTGCCGGTCTATCGCGCCGAAATTGCCAGTCTTGCCAAAGAGAAGACGCCGACCTGGTGGCTGCTGCACCGCCCCATCTGGGGCCTCATCTCTGGCCCGCTGAATGTTCCAATCGGCGGCAACCAGACCTTGATTGCCGCCGTTGGCAAGGACGGCATTCCGGCGCCGGTGGAATTGATGCTGTCTGGGCACATCCATACCTTTGAGGCGATCAATTACGATCCTGAGAATCATGTGCCGCCACAACTGGTCGCCGGGTTCGGCGGCGATCTGCTGGATGAGACACCGGAGAACTTACGCGGCGCCATCTTCCAGGGGGCGGCGGGCGTGCACGTTCGCGACGGTCTGTCGATTGGCGGCTTCGGCTTCGTCCTGATGACCCGCGAAGAGGATGGCTGGCGGCTCGATGTCTACGACACCCACGGCCGCATCGAGCGGATATGTCAGTTCCGCAAAGCCCGGCTCGACTGCCCGCGTGCCAAACACTGATTCTCTTCAGCCGTTGCGTGGCGGCGCCTATCCAGACCTGCGAGATTCGCGGTAGGCTCGCGGCTGATCAAGCTGGGGGCGCGATATGGGGCAATATCGTAAGTGGTTACTCATCGGCGGTGGCGCGTTGGTCGCTATCGTTCTCGCTGTTGTCATCACGCTCTTTGTGCTGGGCAAAAACGGCAACGTCTTGGATCGCATCGCTGGTGGATTCAATTATGTGGCCTCGAACGTCACCACCGCGGCGGAAGCGAACGGTCCTTTCGCTTTCCGCAGGGTCGATATCGACACCACCAAACCGCAAGCCGAAGCCTGCATCGTCTTCACCCGGCCGCTCGATGCCTCCAGCCACACCAATTACAAGGACTACATCGCCATCGATCCCGATACCCGCGTTGCCCTGCGCGTGGTCGGCGAGCAGCTGTGCCTGAACGGTCTTGATTTTGCCAAGACCTACAACATCACGCTGAAGACGGGACTGCCGTCCACTTCCGGCGCCAAATTGTTGGAAGACGAAACCATTCCGGTCGAACTGCGCGACAAGCCCGCGATTGTGCAGTTCTCCGGCGGCATCATCCTGCCGCGCCTCAACATGAAGGGCGTGCCGCTGACCACGGTCAACGTCGCTAAGGTCAAGATCAAGCTGATCCGCGTCGGCGACCGGCTGCTCTCACAGATCGAATCCGGCACGGTCGATGAGACCACGCTCTATTCCTATAGCGCCGAAGAGATCGAGAAGAGCCAGGGCTCGCTCGTCTGGCAAGGCACGATGGACGTTGCCAATGTCAAAAACGACACCGTGGTGACGCTGATCCCTATCGACGCTCTGCTCAAGAACAAGAAGCCCGGCGCCTATGTGCTGATCGCCACCGACGCGGCCAAGAAACCCAACACGACCACCGACGGCGACGAATACGAATCCGGCGAAATGGCGGTGCAGTGGGTCATCGATTCCGACATGTCGCTGACCACTTTCAAGGGCGCTGGCGGGCTTTCCGTTTTCGTGCGCTCCTATGCCAGTGCCAAGCCGCTCTCGGGCGTCAAGCTGGCGCTGGTGGCGCGTAACAACAACGAGCTGGCCACCGTCAAGACCAATGGCGACGGCCGCGCCGATTTTGCTGCCGGTCTCTTGCGCGCCAAGGGCGGCGACGAGCCGGTGGTGGTGATGGCCTATGGCGACGGCGGCGATTTCTCGTTCATCGATTTGCGCCGCTCGGCCTTCGATCTCACCGATCGCGGCGTCAGTGGCCGCGAAGTGCCCGGACCGCTCGATGCCTTCCTTTATACCGAACGCGGCGTTTATCGCGGCGGCGAAAATGTTTATCTCACGGCGCTGCTGCGCGATCGCATCGGGGCGGCGGCGACGGCGCCGCTGACCCTGGTGGCGACGCGTCCTGACGGTCTTGAAGTCGGCCGCGTGACGATTGCGGGCAACGCATTGCAAGCCGGATCGGCGGCATGGAAGCTGCCGCTCAGTTCCAGTGCACCGCACGGCCGCTGGCAGATCGCCGCTTATGTCGATACCTCGAAAGATGCAGAACCGGTCGGCCGCGTGCAGTTCGATGTGCAGGACTTCGTGCCGCAAAAGCTGAAGGTCGTGCTCACCGCCGAAACCAAAGCGGTTAAGCCCGGCGAGCAGATCAAAGTGAAAGCGGAAAGCCGCTTTCTTTATGGCGCTCCGGCCTCCGGTCTAACCAGCGAAGGCGAAGCGCGCATCACCGTCAACCCGACGCCGTTCGAGGCTTACAAGGGCTGGCAGTTCGGCCGCATGGACGACAAGTTCTCCGACGTCGACGTGCAGCTGAAAGTGCCGGCGACCGATGCCGCGGGCGTCACCACCGCCACAGGTACGGTCGGGGAACTCGCCGAAACGACGCTGCCGCTGCGTGCCCGCATCCGCGTCGCTATCCATGAACCCGGCGGCCGCATCACGGCGAAAACCACCGAAATTCCGGTCCAGAATCATGAAGTGCTGATCGGCATCCGTTCCGAATTCGATGGCAACAGCATCGGCGAAGGCCAGCGCGCCAATTTCCAGGTGGTCGCGCTCAATGCCTCGGGCAAGCGCGTCGATCTAAACGGCGTCACCTATTCCTGGGTGCGCGAAGACACGACCTATCAATGGTACCAGGACGAAGGCAATTGGAAATACAAGTCGGTCACCCGTGATCGCCTCGTTACCTCCGGCACCATTAAGATCGGCGCGCGCGCGCCCTTGAAGATGGGGCAGGCGATGGCGTGGGGCACGTATCGTCTGACGCTGAGCGATGCCAAATCCGGTGCCGCGTCGTCATTCCGTTATTATTCCGGCTGGGCGGCATCGAGTGCGGGCGACCGTCCCGATCGCATTCCGGTGGCGGCCGACAAGCCGACCTATCGGGTGGGCGAAACCGCGCATGTCCGCCTCAAGCCGACCGCAGGTGGCAAGGCGCTGATCGTGGTGGCCAGCGACAAGGTCTTTCTGTCCAAGACCGTCGATGCCCCGGCGGGCGGCGCGACGATCGATATTCCAGTCTCAGGCGATTGGGGCGCGGGCGCTTATGTGCTGGTCACCGATTACCGTCCGCTCAACGACGCGAGCGGGCATGAACCGGTGCGGTCGGTGGGTCTGGTTTGGCTGGCGCTCGACAACGCGCCGCGCACGCTGACAACGCTGATCGGCGGGCCTAAGCAGATTCTACCGCGCCAGAAGCTGGTCATTCCGGTGTGGGTGAAGGGTCTCGGCAGCGGCGAAACGGCGTTCCTCACGCTGGCCGCGGTGGACGAAGGCATCCTGCAACTCACCGATTACAAATCGCCCGATCCCAATTCCTATTACTTCGGCAAGCGCCGTCTCGGGGTCGAAATGCGCGACGATTACGGCCGCCTGATCAAGCCCGAAAAGGGAGCAGTCGGGCCGATGCGCGAAGGCGGCGATATGTTCGGCGGCCGCTCGCTGGCGGTGGTGCCGGTGAAAACGGTATCGCTGTATTCCGGTCTGGTGAAAGTCGGCGCCAACGGCCTCGCCAACATTCCGGTCGACGTGCCGGATTTCAACGGCGAGCTGCGCCTGATGGCGGTGGCGGTCACGGCGGGCAAGCTTGGCCGTGCTGATCGTCCGCTGACGGTGCGCGACGCCGTGGTGGCCGACATCGTCCTGCCGCGCTTCCTGGCGCCGGGCGACAAGGCCCAAGCCGCGCTCAATCTCAACAATGTCGAAGGCAAGCCGGGGGACTACACCGCGGTTGTCACTGCCTCCGGTCCGGTCGGCATCGGCCAGTCGGTCATCAAGCAGGCGCTGGCGCGCGGTCAGCGCGTGCTGGTGCCGGTGGAGGTTTCCGGCCGCGGCATCGGCATCGCCAATGTCAGCCTGAAACTCACGGGGCCGGGTGGCTTCAATGTCACCCATTCCTGGGGCATCGAAGTGTGGGCGCCGCAGCTCGACATCGCGCGCGAAGACCTCCAGCCGCTGCCGGCGGGCAAAAGCTGGGTCGCGAACAAAGGTCTCATCGGCGACATCGTGCCGGGAACCCAGACCGTCGCGCTCACCGTCTCGGCGGCGCACGGCTTTGCTAATGTGCCGGGCCTTTTGAAGTGGCTCGACAAATATCCCTACGGCTGCATCGAACAGACCACGTCAGCGGCGATGCCGCTGCTCGTCTTCAACGACATGGCCGATCTCGCCGGGCTGCCGAAGGATCAAGCCTTGCGCGAACGCGAGCAAAAGGCGGTCAATGCCGTGCTCGACATGCAGAATCCGGGCGGCAATTTCGGCATGTGGGGCGCAGGCTCCGATGCCGAGCCGTGGATCAGCGCTTATGCGCTCGATTTCCTGATGGCCGCCAAGGATAAGGGTTACATCGTGCCCAATGACGCCTTGCGCCGCGGCACCGCGTGGCTGAAACGCACCGCGTCGTCCACCAGCCATGACGACGCCACCCGCGCCTATTCCTTCTATCTGCTCGCGCGGGCCGGTCAGGTGAACATTTCCGACCTGCGCTACTTCTCCGACACGCGCGGGCCGGAGTGGAACACCGTCATTGCGGCGGCGCTCACCGGCGCGGCAGCCTCTGCCGTGGGTGACCGTTCGCGCACGGCCTATGCCTTTGGCCGCGCTCGCGACATCGCTTTCAAGCCCAATCCCAAGTATCCGAACGGTGTTTATGGCTCCTATCTGCGCGACGTTTCGGCGGCGACGGCGTTGGCGGCCGAAAGCGGCATGTCGGGTCTGATCCCGGCCTTCCTCAGCAAGGTCGAGAACATCAACATGCGGCTCAACACCACCACTACCCAGGAAAAGGCCTGGATGCTGCGCGCCGCCTATGAGCTTTCCAAGCAGCGCACCAAGTTGACCATTCTGGTCAACGGCCAGCCGGCGCAACCGCGGGGTGGGGCGATCCGGCTGACGCCGTCGTATGGCCAGCTTGAGGCGGGCCTCACCTTCCTCAACAAGGGCGATGCCGGTGTCTGGCGCACCTCCTCGGTGCAAGGGTTGCCGTCGGTGCCGTTGCCGGCGGTAGCGAGCGGGCTGACGCTGACCAAGGCGGCCTGGACGCTGTCCGGGTCTCCGGCCGATCTGCACGCTCTGCATCAGAACGACCGTGTCATCATCGAGCTTACCGGCCATCTGCCTAACAACTTTGCGCGGCAGGTGGGAGTGATCGATCTGCTCCCGGCCGGGTTCGAGATCGAGCAAGTGCTGAAGGGCGAGGACGGCAAGCCGTACAATCTGAACGGCACGCTGACCGACCTCTCCATGGCCGACAAACGCGACGACCGCTTTGTGGCGGCCTTCACGCTCGGCGCGCGGTACGAGTCCGGCAACAAAGCGGGCGAGGTTCAACCCGGTTTCCGCGCCGCTTATGTGGTGCGGGCGGTCGGTGTCGGCAGTTTCGTTTATCCAGCGGCGATGGCCGAAGACATGTATGCGCCGGGCGTGATGGCACGCACGGCGATGGGAACGATCACCATCAAGCCGTAGGAGCGCTTCCCGAAAAGTGCCCGCGCGCGTTGCGCGCTATTTAAGAGTAGACGTGCAAAGCACGTCGGGCGGTTTTCGGATAAGAAGCGCGACCAAAAAGAGGACAACATGGCCGAGAAAAAGTTCGGCGGGCCGAAATACTTCACTCTGGGCGCTTTGTGGTGGTTCGTCATCGCGGGCGTCATGGGGGTTTTGCACTTGATCTTTCCGGGTCTGGTCGAAACGCCGCTCGTGGTCGTTTTTGCGGTGCTGATTGCCTTGGCCGGTTCCTTCGCCATCGTCTATTTTGCGCGGACGAAATAACAGGCGCCGTTGTGACCCAATCGATTCGCCAAAGCCTGTCATTCCCGGCCGAGCGCTTCGCGCCGATCTCTCGGCCGGGGATGACAGATTGGTTGTGGTAGTCGGACGATGGGTTCACTGGCGTCATCTCGGTGGTTCGTCCGTGGACTGTTCATCGCCCTCGGTCTTGTCTCGGCGCTGGCGGTGGCTGATCTTGCCAATCCGCCGCCGCTGGACCGGATCGCTGGCGTCTCGCCCGAGGTGGTGGACAAGCATGGCGTGCTGCTCCGCCCGTTTCTGACGCATGACGGCTACTGGCGCATGCGCACGCACGTCAGCGATGTTTCCCCGCGCTACCTCGCCATGCTGAAGGCTTATGAGGACAAGCGCTTCGACAGCCACACCGGCGTCGATCTGTTGGCGATGGCGCGTGCGGCCAAGCAATGGTTCGGCGCCGGCCACGTCGTTTCCGGCGGCTCGACCCTGACCATGCAGGTGGCGCGGCTGCTGGAACCCCCGAAAAATCGCGGGATTTTCACCAAGCTGTTCCAGATGCTCCGCGCCGTGCAATTGGAAGAGCGTTATTCCAAGGACGAAATTCTCTCCTTCTATCTGACGCTGGCCCCCTTCGGCGGCAATCTGGAAGGCGTGCGCGCCGCTTCGCTCAGCTATTTCGGCAAATCCGCGAATCAGATCGATCTTGCTCAGGCCGCGCTGTTGGTGGCATTGCCGCAATCGCCGGTGAAGCAGCGCCCCGACCGGCATGCCCAGGCGGCGCTCAAAGGCCGCGACAAGGTGCTGGCGCGCATGGTTTCCGAAGGTGTTGTTACCGCTTCCGATGCCGCCGTGGCGCGCAAAGAGGGCGTGCCGTTTGCCCGCCAAGCGATGCCGCTGAGCGCCCCGCATCTTTCCGAACGTCTCGCCCGCACTACCCATTTCACCCGCATCGTCACCACACTCGACGCCGAGGTGCAGACCGCGGTGGAACAACTCGCCACCCAGGAAGTGCGCTATATGGGCGACGGCGCCACCATGGCGATTGTCGTGGTCGAAAACAAAACCCGCAATGTCGTCGCTTGGCTCGGCGGCACCAATTACTGGGGCAAAGCGGGACAAATCGATCTTGCCCGCCGTCCGCGTTCGCCTGGCTCGGCGCTGAAGCCGTTTATCTATGGCCTCGCCTTCGACGATCTCATCCTGCATCCTTCCACCATGATGGAAGACGCGCCGATGAATTTCGGCGATTATGCGCCGCGCGATTTTTCCGGCGACTTCCAGGGTCAGGTCACCGCCCGCGATGCGCTGCGGATGTCGCTCAACGTGCCCGCGGTGGCGGTGCTGGAGCGCGTCGGGCCGCTCGCCTTCACGCTGGCGCTGCAGAATGCCGGGGCCAAGCTCTATTTCCCCACTGCCGATACCGCCCCCAATCCGGCCTTTGCCCTTGGCGGTCTCGGCATTTCGCCCGCCGACATCACCATGCTGTATGCCGGGATCGCGGACGGCGGCGAGGCGCGCGCGCTTCGTCTGGTGGAGGGAACGCCGGAGGCGCCAGCGCATCGTTTGTTCGGACCGGTTGCCGCCTACTATCTGCACCAGATCCTGATCGGCGTGTCGCTGCCGGAAGGCTGGGCGATGGGCGAGGGCCTTAACCGGGCCCGCACCATCGGGTTCAAGACCGGCACGTCTTACGGCTTCCGCGATGCCTGGAGCGTCGGCTTCTCCAATGATTACACCGTCGGCGTTTGGGTCGGCCGCGCTGACGGTACGCCGCGCTCCGGTCATGTCGGCGTCGATACCGCGGCGCCGATTCTGCTCAAGGTCTTCGGCCTGTTGCCCGCCGATCACGAACCAGCGCCGATCCCGCCCGCCGGTACGATTGTGGCCGAAAACACCGACGCGTTGCCGCCCAGCTTGCGCGTCTTCACCCGCACCACGGAACAGCCGGTGGAAAAGGTAGCCCCGTTGCCGCCGCCGTCGATCACCTATCCGCCCAACGGCACGGTTGTGCCGCTGCCGGGACCCAAGGATCACGACCAGACCATCATGCTGAAGGCTGAAGGCGGCCGCGCCCCGCTCACTTGGCTGGTCAATGGTCTTCTGGTCGGCAGTTTCGACCGCTTTCAGCCGGCGCTTTATCTGCCCCAAGGCGAGGGCAACGCCCGCATCACGGTAGTGGATTCGGAAGGCCGCAGCGACACGACTCAAGTTCGCTTCAAGCGCGAGAAATAGCCGCTAGCGGCGATGTGACTTGACCCGGCGTAAGCGCTGTCACTAAATCGGCGTCCAAGAAAAAAACAGTCTTCGCGAGGAACCTCATGAAGCTCATCAAAACCCTTGCCCTCGCTGGCGCGCTTGCACTGGTGACGGCGGCAAGTTCCGCTGCGCCGAAGGTCAAACCCATGCCGGCGCCAGCACCGGTTGCCGCGCCCATCGCACCGCCCGCAATGGCCTCCGGGTTCGCCGGTATCGATTCCTTTGTGCAGCTTGGCCAGATGGGCCCGGGCGTGAATGTGCTGTCGGAAGATCCGGGCTGGACCGATGCCGCCAAGGCGCGCTTCAAGCCGGAGCTGTTCAAGAAGATCAAAGCCGCCGGGTTCGGCACGGTGCGCATCGTGCTGACCGCCATGAGCCATATGGATGATTATTACGTGCTCGAAACCGGTTACCTCGGCCGCCTCGACACCATGGTCAACGCCGCGCTCGATGCCGGGCTGACGGTCATTCTCGACGAGCACGATTACAATTACTGCAGCAAGGACACTTGGGGCTGCCGCCAAAAGCTGAATGCGTTCTGGGCCCAGATTGCGCCGCGTTACAAGGATGCGCCGAACCGGTTGATCTTCGAGGTTCTCAACGAGCCGCATCAGGATTTCACGCCGGAGATGTGGAACGATCAGATCAAGCAGACCCTGCCGATCATCCGCGCCTCCAATCCGGTGCGCAATGTCATCATCGGACCGGGTAGCTGGAACAGCCTGTCTTTGCTCGACAAGCTGGAGCTGCCGGTTCCGGACCGCCATATCATCGTGACCTTCCACTATTACGCGCCGATGGAATTCACCCACCAGGGCTCGCCGTGGGTGCCGCAATATAAGCTGACGGGTCAGACCTGGGGCTCCGCCGCCGATCTGGCGCTGCTGGCGAAGGACTTCGACACCGTCAAGGCGTGGAGCGACAAGTGGAACCGTCCGATCTTCCTCGGCGAATTCGGCGCCTTTGAAACCGCACCGATGGAAAGCCGCATCCGTTACACCGACACGCTGGCGCGCGCCGCCGAGAAACGCGGCTTCGCTTGGGCCTATTGGCAGTTCGACAAGGACTTCATCGTCTACGACATCGCCAATGACAAATGGGTCGAACCGATCCTCAACGCGCTGATTCCGCCGAAGAAGTAAGCGGTAACTACCCCGCCACGGCTTTCCACAGCACGGCCAGCGTTCCGTTTTGCCATAAGAGCCGTGCGCTCATGGCGAGCGAGGTCACGATCAGGAGCGGCTTGATCATGCGCGTGCCGTGGCGGAGCACCAAGCGGGCGCCGATCGCTCCGCCGGCAACCATGCCGCAGGCCATCACGATGGCGATGATCCAGACGATGTGGCCGGTGAAGAGGAAGAAGATCAGCGCGCCCAAATTGCTCATGAAGTTGTAGAGCTTGGCCTGCATGGTGGCCTGGTCGAGCGCCAGCCCGCCCAGACCGACGAAGCCCATGGCGAAGAAGGTGCCAGTGCCAGGGCCGAAAAATCCGTCGTAAGCGCCGACCAGCGGTACCAAGGTGACCGCCAGGGTCGAGACCTTCACCCGCGCCGGGCCTGGCTTTTGGCCGATGTCGTCGCTGAGGAGCAGCCAGCCGCAGATGGCGATCAGGAAGAACGGCACCAGCTGCTTCAGCACGCCGGGATTGATGAAGGTGAGACTCGCCGCGCCACAGGCCGCGCCCACCATCGACAGCAGCGCCGGTTGCCACAGCTTGGCGATCGGCAGGCGGCCGCTGCGCCAGAAATGATAGGCGGCGCTGAGCGGCGAGAAAATCGCGCTCATTTTGTTGGTGGCCAGCACCGAAATCGGCGGCAGGCCGGTGGCCATCAGGCCGGGGATAGTGAGAAGCCCCCCGCCGCCCGCCATCGCGTCGATGGTGCCAGCGACAAGCGCCAGCACGAACAGGCTGAAAAGCTGTAACGGATCGGCCATTCCCTCTTTTTTCAGAGGGCGGCCGCGCGCGCAACCGTCATAGAGCGCTTTCAGGAAAAGTGGACTTTCCGGTTTTCCGTCGGAAAGCGCGACAATCAAAGAACCTACCGGCCTGCGACTTGGCTGTGCGCTTCCATCGCGATGCGGGAGAGTATGTCTTGGGTGGCGTAACCGTCGGCGGGCAGGGCATGCGCCTTTTGCCAGCCGCGCACCGCGGCGCGCGACTTGGCGCCGATCAATCCGTCGGCCTTGCCGATATCGAAGCCGAGCGCCAAGAGCGAGGTCTGCAGCGCCAGCCGCTCGTCGCGGCTCAGCGGCAACAGCTGCCGCGGCCACGCCGCTACCACCGCGGGCCCGCCTTTGATCTGGTCGCCGAGCAAACACACCGCCAGCGCATAGGACGCGGCGTTGTTGTAGCGCAGCACGACCTTGAAATTGGGGAACACCACAAACGCCGGGCCGTTCGCCCCCGCGGGCAGGAAAATGCTCGCGGTCTGATCCGCGGCCGGAAGCTCAGCACCGGCAATGGTCTTGACGCCCAGCTTGCGCCACGCCGCCACCGATTTCACGACATCAAGATCAGCCTCGTCGTAGGCAAAGCCCGTCGGCAGCGCCACTTCATAGCCCCACGGTTTGCCGTCGCTCCAACCCGCACTGGCAATCACATGCGCGGTGGAGGCGAGCGCATCGGCCGGGCTCGTCCACAGATCGATCCGGCCGTCGCCATCGCCGTCCACGGCCTTGCCCAGGAACGTCGTCGGCACGAATTGGGTCTGGCCGAAGGCACCCGCCCAGGAGCTGGTCATCATGCTGGCCGCATAATTCTCCCGCTGCATCATCTTGAGGGCGGCGATCAGTTGCGGCCGGGCATAATCCGTACGCGGACCGTCATAGGCGAGCGTGGCCAGCGCCTCGAACATGTTGTAGCGGCCCATGCCGCGGCCGTAGTCGCTCTCGTTGCCCCAGATCGAGATTAGGATCTCCGGCGGCACAGGATAGCGGTCATGAATGCGCGTCAGAATGTCGGCATCGCCCACTATCAAGGCGCTGCCGCCGGTGATGCGCTCGGCCGAGACCGCGCTGTCGATATAGTCCCAAATCGGCCGCGAAAATTCCGGCTGGTTCAGGTTGCGGTCGAAAACGCGTTGGTTGCGGCTGATTGTCCGCGTCGCAGTGTCGTAAACCTCCGCGGTGATCCCGCTCGCGAGCGCCTGGGAGCGGAAATCCTTGAGAAATGCGGCAAAGGCGGCATCCTCAACCACCGGTGAGGGGGTTGGGACCGGAATGCTGGTCTCTTGCGCCCCATAAGCTGCGGCCATGAGGATGAGGCCCAGGACATAGGCCAGAAACAGGACAATTCCACGCACTTTAATTGCGCCCCCCTTGGCTCAATTCGGGTCATTCTTAGCACGGTCCCTTGGACCAATTGCGACGGAATCCCCACAGTTGACACCTAAATCTGCGCCGACTAGAACCGCGCCTCTTCGGCGGGGCCAATCTCGCATTTTTCCGAAGTTTCAAAAGGCGTGCCATGAAGATCCGCAACTCGCTCCGCTCGCTCAAGAAGCGCGACAAGGACTGTCGCGTGATCCGTCGCCGCGGCCGCACCTACGTCATCAATAAGAAGAACCCCCGTTTCAAGGCGCGCCAGGGTTAATTCCAGGCCACAAAACGGACATTCGGGCTACCCGGGCACCGCTCGGGTGGTTTACGTTTGCGCCATGCGGAAGTTTCTCCTCACACTTGTGTTGCTGCTGCCGTTGGGCCTTTTGGGGGGCGTTGCGGGCGCCGCGGCTGGCGGCTCGCCGCCGCAACCTGTGGACAAGCTGTTCGCCCAGCTCAAAACGGCGCAAACCCCGGAAGACGCCAAACCGATCGAAGCCCAGATTCTGGCCTCGTTCCAGGCCTCGGGCAGCCCTTCGGTCGATCTTTTGCTGACCCGGGCCGACGCCGCGCTCGGCGCCGGCAAGAAAGACGTCGCCCGCCACCTTTACGACGCCATCACCGACATCGCCCCGCGCTTCGCCGAAGGCTGGCACCGCCGCGCCCTGATGCAGCAGGAGGCCGACGACGCCGGTGCCGCGATGGTCTCGCTGCAAAAGGTGGTGGCGCTCAACCCGCGGCAGTTCGAGGCCATGACCCAGCTTGCCGAGATGCTGGAGGACTTCGGCCAGAAGGCCGAGGCCTTGAAGCTCTACCGCCGCGCCATCGCTCTCGACCCGCTGTATGAGGGCCTGCAAAGGCATATCGACGGCCTGACCCGCGATGTCGAGGGGCAGGGGATTTAGCGGGGCCTTCAGGTGCCTGCCGCCAATCCGCACCCGGGCCGCAATCCGCCGCACGACGCCATTCTCGACATAGGTGATGCAGGTGATGCGGCGCCGAGGCGGCCGGGCGGCCTGGCGCGCAGCGATGATCGCTTCGACGGCGGCCATGGCGGCGTTGGCGCGGCGTTCGGACGATTGCGCAAGATAATTGTTATGCGATTCTCGCGGTGACCCCTCGCCCCCATGTTTCGCGCCGCTGGCAAATTCACCAACGATTTCCAGGCGCGGCAACCGCTCGCGATAACGCAAACGATGCACCGGCCGCTGCATCGCTTCACGTAGCAGCGCTGGGGTTTGCGAGACCGGGAGTGCGAATGCTTCTCTCATGCACCATGCGACGGAAGGTGACCCCAAAAGATGGGAACCGGTGGCGCAAAGTTAAAGGCGGCGGAAGCGGATGAACGGCGAGATTGGTTTCAGCATCAGACATTCCGGCCCGGAGAGGATCGTCCGAGGTGCGCCAGATGTGGACGTTACAAACGGGCGAAATTACAGCTCACGGACCTACTGGCAATAAAGGTAAAAGGTGCGAGTCGTTTCAACGGATTTTTCGTCGACCAATACGCTCCTCTTTTCATTGATAGCAATACGCACAATGCGCCGAGTTTTGTCTGCAACCGCGGCGAAATGCTCTGGAGCGACCCTAACCTTGATCACTTTCGCAGCCGGTGACGGACGTATACGCTCCACGCACGAACAGCGTTCTAGCGGGGGGCATGGGGGATGAATAGGCGTGGTTTGCTGCGCGGCAGCGCAGCATGTTTGTCGTTGTCCGTTTTGCCGGGTTTTGCTGCACTGCTTGCCTCATGCAGGGCGCAGGCACAGTGGCAGGAAATTCCGTTTCTGGTCGTCGATGGCGCCGAAGACGCTGCCCTGTTGGGCGAAGAAGCTGAAGGCGTGGCGGTCGCCGCCCGAGCGCCGGGCGTAGCGTCATTCATCGACAACGCAAATGGCGTGGTCAACGGAATCCAGGCCTTATGCGACCTCATTCGACTGTTCCATAAGGAAGACAAGGAGCAGTTCAAACAGATCACGGCCAAGCTAGGCAGCATCAATCAGAAGTTAGATGTGATTTTGAACAATTTGCGATCGTTGCCTGCGACCTTCGAAAGGATATTGAAGGACCAAGAGCTCGAAAAAGTATTCAACAACATCAGGTCCACCGAAAGCTCGATCCTGGAGGATGTTCGCGCGATTCAGCGCGGTGGTCTGCCGGAAAAAAGCAATCTGTTGAATTTTGCCGGAGTTCAGCAGCAAAACCGTAACAGCCTCAAGACCGGTAATTTTGGCCCGGGTGTCTATCCGTATATCGTGCGCGCGTTTGCGAGCCAGGCACTTGCGTATTTCACCTTGGGCAACTGCGACGCGCAATTCAAGGAGGGCAAGGATGCCACCTTGAACGTGTTGTCCGACGACGCGAATGCGTTCCGCGATTTTGTGAAGACTGCCTTCCGGAGTTTCAAAGGCCTCAAGGACGAATGGAATTTGAATTCGGGCCAAATTTATCTGGGAACGCATATTCCCAAGGCGCCGTGGGCCGACAACATCGATTACTATCTCGCGGTCGAGGGAAGCATCGAAACTGGCCCTGCTCCGAAATTCAAGACCCGAAAAACCGAATCCGATGGCAATGCGCTAGGGTGGAAGCAGATTCCGTATCTGCATTACAAGGGCAGTGGCTATCAGGAGGACACGCTGATTGGCCGGCGCGAGCGCGTCATCGATCACCTCACCAGTTTGAGCGGCAAGGGCAACAAAAAAAAGGAGGAATTGGCGTATTACCTCGGTCATTTGAAAACACTGCTGGCTTTGAACACCATCGTCGGCAAGATGGAATACGCGCAACCGCCGGTCCCTCCGCCATCCGCTGCGCGGTAAGGCAGCAACCACGTCGGGTATTTAGCGCAGCAGGCGGGTTTCGTGTGCTGCGCTATGAGAACGACGAATTCCTGCACATGTAGGACGTCATTCTAGAAGACACCTGCCGTGTGTTGAACATCCCCTCTCTCGCGAGTTCCGCTCGCGCTTTCTCCTCAAAAAGGGGGCGAGGTGAAGGGCTGAGGTTGGCTATCTTCTCCGTTGGACGAGGGTCCAGAGTCAGATCCAAAGTCGCCGGTAGGAATTCATCCGCCGATGTGACGCGGCTGGCAGCAGAACCCTATTCTTCGGCCCAGGCTAAGGTCAGGCCGTCTTGAGGCTCAAGATTCTATCCACGCGGAACATGCGGTCTTCTTGGCGCAGCAGGCAGAAGGCCCGCATGCCCATGAACTCTTTTCCGTTGTAGGTTTCTTCGCCGACGGATTGGGGCACCACAATGCGCTTGGATTTGATGTCGTTCGCTTTCAAATAGACGATTTCGAGCGGCGTCTTGTGGCGAATGGCTTTTTCGATGAGGCCAATCCGGTCGTCCACCGGCAGTGCGGCGGCGGCTTGTTCATATTGATAGCCAGTGAGGAACGAGAAAATCCGGTAATCGGTGCGGATATTGCCTTTGGTGATCGGCGTTTCGAGCACGATGCCTTCGAACGAGGTACAGCGGCTGAGCGCGACGTAGGTTTGTCCCGCCGCAAAGGCGCCGCGCCCCATGTCGATAGAGACGCGATCGAAGGTCTTACCCTGGCTTTTGTGAATCGTGATCGCCCAAG
Organism: Alphaproteobacteria bacterium UBA1301; assembly: GCA_002307725.1. Classification (GTDB taxonomy): domain Bacteria; phylum Pseudomonadota; class Alphaproteobacteria; order Micropepsales; family Micropepsaceae; genus Rhizomicrobium. The sequence continues at coordinate 41,455 of DBUB01000003.1, forward strand.
CAAGACGGAACGGCAATTGCGTGAAGCTGCCAACCGGTTCGGACACCAGCGTGTCGCCATCGACACCGAAGCGAAAGACGTCCCAGGTGTAAGGTTCGACATCGACAGTCGCGCCGCCGTCCTGCAAGCGCACCCGCAACCGGGTTTCGCCGTCATCGTCCTCGTGGATGGCCTTGATGACGCCGATGCTGCCGTTCACCCAGCGTTTGTCGCTGTCGTTGTTCAGCATCATGATCTGCGCGCCGGTCTTGAAAGAGAGTTCGGTCGCCGTCGGATAGTATTCCTTGGTGAAATCACCGCTGATGGCGGCCTCGGCGCAATAGAGTTTGCCCTTCAGCCGCGACAGATGCGCTGTGTTGATTTCGTCGGCCCGTTTGTTGGTCGTTGTCAGGTGGATGGAAAGGCCGTCCGGCGGCGGCGGCGCTTTGGTTTGGTAGCGGCTGTTGAGAATCCGGATATCACCGTCTTCGACCGAGTTGTTCCTGATCTTGTTGAGCAGTTCGATGAAGGCGGCGTCTTTCTGGCGATAGACTTTTTCCAGTTCGACGATTTCAAGCCGCAGCGCCGCGATCGCCGGGGCGCTGAAAAAGAACGGGGTCGGGTAGACGGTTTTGAAGATGTCCTGCTCGCGGGACGTCACCACCGGCGGCAATTGATAGAGATCGCCGATGAAAATCATCTGCACGCCGCCGAACGGCTGGCGCGGCTTGGGGCCGTAGATTTGCAGGAAGGCATCGACGCAGTCGAGCAGGTCGGCCCGGACCATCGAAACTTCGTCGATGATGATCGTCTTGAGCTTTTTGTAGAGTTTCGGGTTGCGCGCCTTGATGTGCTTGGTGCGGATTTTCTGCGGCGTGACATCGACATTGAAGTGAAAGAAGCTGTGGATCGTCTGGCCTTTGACGTTCAAGGCCGCGACGCCGGTCGGTGCCAGCACGACGGGCTTCTTCTTGGTGTTGCGGCAGAAATGCTCCAGCAGCGTCGATTTGCCGGTGCCCGCCTTGCCGGTGATGAACAGGCAGCGATCGGTTTGCTCCATCAGGTCCAGCGCCTGCCGGAAGCGGTCGTTGATTTCGATCTGTGCCATGAACCTGCGCTGCCCGCTCCGTTTGCCGGACAGTTTTTGGCGGGAGACGGATTTTGTCAATTTGGGCGTGCGCGAAGTTCGCCGTGCCGGCGCTTACCCTTGTTTGCGCTTGGGGCCGAGGCTGGCGAGGAAGAGGCTGAGCATGCCGGAGAGGATGGCGAGCCCGACGATGCCAACTGCGATCCACAAGCTCCTTGCCGCTTCGTCGATCATGCCGGTGTGCTCGGCGTAACGCTTGGCGCGTTCGACCTTGAGCAGGTCCCATAGCCTGCCGCGCACCTCGTCGGTCAGGCGGCTTTCCGCTTGCGCGGCGGGCGAATGGGTGACGCGCGCGACCTCGCCCTGATGGCCGACGAGATAATCGTACGTTCGCTGGCGCTCGGCGAGCCGGTCCGTCAGCACCTTGTACATCGCGCTCATCTTGGGGTCATGACGCACCGAACGGCCAAGCTTCTTCATGGCGGCGTCGATTTCGCGGCAGGTCTTGGCGATGCGCACGGCGAACCAAGTGTCTTGACTGAGGACATAGCCGTTCAGCATACGGTCGGAATCGATCAGCCGCGACTCGACGGTGGTGATCTCGAGTAGCGTGTCCTCGGTGGTTTCGGCCCTGATCCGGCTGGTCTTCAGACTCGACAGCGTGAAGCTCATCAGGATCAGCGCAGCCAGCATCAGCACGGCGGTCACGGTGAATATCTGCACCGCAAGCGCCTGCAGCCCGCCGCCGACGGCGGACCTCCAAAGTTTGTCTTTCCACGACGCCTGGCTCATGGCGCGCCCTCTGTCGACCCTGGTCGGTTGTTGTAAGAAAATTGCTTTAAGAAAGAGTAGAGAGGGGCCAAGAACACCCATAGGTTGTCCCGTCCACCAAAAAAGGGGCAGCGTCTCCGCTGCCCCCTGTTCGTGCTGCTTTCCGACTAGAGCGTTTCACCGTTTCACGGAAACGGCGAAACGCTCTAGATTCTTGGATTGTCGCGCTTTTGGACGGAAAACCGGATTCCACTTTTCGTGAAAGCGCTCTAAAGCGATTTCTGCGGCCCGACGAAGGCAACGCGCAGCATGTTGGTGGCACCCGGTGTGCGCAGCGGTACGCCCGCGGTGACCACGATGCGCTCGCCGGGCTTGGCGAAGCCTTCGAGGAAGGCGAACCGCGCGGCACGATCGACCATGTCGTCGAGGTCCTGGGCGTCTTCGGTGTAGATGCAGTGCAGGCCCCACACCAAGCTCAGCCGCCGGGAGACTTCAAGCGTCGGCGTCAGCGCGATAATCGGCGCATCGGAGCGTTCGCGTGCCGCCCTGAGCGCGGTGGACCCGGATTTGGTCCAGCACACCACAGCACGGGCGTGAATGGTGCTGGTGACTTCGTGCACCGCCGCCATGATCGCGTCAGGAGTCGTGGACTCCGGCTCATTGCGCTGGCTATTAAGCAGCGGGATGTATTGCGGATCGCCTTCCACCGTGGTGGCGATCTTGTCCATCATCGAGACCGCTTCCACCGGATATGCACCGGCGGCGGATTCGGCCGACAGCATCACCGCATCGGCGCCATCGAACACGGCGTTGGCAACGTCGGTGACTTCGGCGCGGGTCGGCACCGGCGCGGTGATCATCGACTCCAGCATCTGGGTCGCCACCACGACAGGCTTGCCGGCCTTGCGGGCCATTTTGGTGATCAGCTTCTGCTTGCCAGGAACTTCCTGCACCGGCAGTTCGACACCAAGATCGCCGCGCGCCACCATCAGCGCATCCGACAGATCGAGAATTTCCGGCAGCCAGTCGATCGCCCGCGGCTTTTCGATTTTGGCCAGGCACCCGGCCTGGTTGCCGACGATCTTCTTGAGGTCGGCCATGTCGTCGGGGCGCTGCACGAACGACAGTGCAATCCAGTCCATGCCGAGGCGGAGCGCCGCGTCGAGATCGCTCCGGTCCTTTTCCGTCATCGCCGAGATCGGCAGCACGGTGTCGGGCAGGTTGATGCCCTTTTTGTTCTTCAGGATGCCGCCGACTTCGACGATGGCATCCGCGGTGTCCTTGGTGGCATCGACGATCTTGAGGCGGATTTTGCCATCGTCGATCAGGATCACTTCGCCCGGCTGCACCGCCGCGAAAATTTCGGGATGCGGCACCGGAATGTCGTCGCCGCTTTCGACTGTGAGCTTCTTCACCAGGCGAACCGTGTCGCCCTTATGCAATTCGCGCTCGCCGTTCGCCAGCGTGCCGACGCGGATCTTCGGACCCTGCAGGTCAGCAAGGACGCCGATCGGCCGTCCGACGCTCTCTTCGAGGTCGCGCACGATGCGGAGCTTTTCCGCCAGGTCCGCCGGCGCGTTGTGGCTCATATTGATGCGAAAGACATCCGCGCCCGCTTCGAACAGAGCCCGGATCATTTCGGGTGACGAGCTGGCCGGGCCGAGCGTCGCGAGAATTTTGGTTTTCCGTCTGCGCCTCATGAATATCTTTTCCGATTCATCCTAGTTCGAGAGAGATTGCTTCCAATTTGGGCTGTTGCCCGTGTCGATAGCAAAGAACCCTTTGCGGTCATAGCCGCGCGCCGCGCAATTGCCGCGCCCGGTGATTTGGAAATCCGGCTGCGCCAACGTGCAAAAATAGGTGCCACCGTTCCAGGTGCCCGATTCGCCGTCAGTTCCGTAGAGATAATAGTAGCGCGCATTTAGCCGGCCGGAGATAAGGGTCTTGCATTTTCGTGACGGTATAGTCCACCAGCCACGGCTCTCCCAGGTCGTCCCATTATATTGCCCAAGGGCTAAATTAGCGGTTACTCCCGCCTTATTGCAGACGGTGAAGTCCGCCCGGGCAGGTACCGTTAAAAGCAGAATCAGGGCAATAAAGAGGCGCATGGCGCTGCCAGGATGTCGCGCAAAGCGGGGGGTTCGTCAACGCCGGAGCTAAGTCGTGCCGCCAGCGGCCCTCTTCGTAATGATGATTATTCGATGACGGACCCTCCTTTCCAACGCCTCCGGCCGGTCCCAAGGCCTGGCGGCGCGCCCAGTGGCCTGCTGTTTGCCCGCAACCACACCGCAAATGCCGTGCCAAAAAGCTACAACCTGGGGCTGGCGGCGGCTTTGACCGCCTAAGGCATATATCGGCCGCCGCCCTGGCCGATCGGGGGGGCGCGGGGCAGCAAAAGACTCACAACAGTTGAGTCGGCCCTGCGTTGCGTCGGCACGGCCGTCCTCTTATTTGTCATGGCCCGCGACTGCGGGCCATCCAGGTGACGTCTGAACGCTTTGCCAGCGCAGACCGCATCTCGCGATTTGGCCGGCGCCGCCTCGGTTTCAACGGGATGGCCCGCAGTCGCGGGCCATGACAATGGGTGTGAGTGATGGCCAAGACCGGCTTTGCGAAAGAACGTCTGCGATCCTTCGTCGATCGCGTCGAGCGTCTGGAAGAGGAAAAGAAGGCCCTCTCGGACGACATCAAAGAGGTCTATGCCGAGGCCAAGGGTGAAGGCTTCGACGTCAAAACCCTGCGCGCCGTGGTCCGCCTGCGGAAAATGGACAAGGCCGACTTCCAGGAAGCCGAAGCGATGCTGGACCTCTACCTCAGCGCGCTCGGGATGCGCTGATCACTTCGCGGTGAGGACCGCTTAGCGGTTGGCGGCAGACGTGATCGATCCTGCCGCAGATATCGGTCCGTCCATCGCTATGTGGCCGCGCTCTATCAGGCGCTATAAGGCCATAGCAGATTGAACCGGGCGTTCTGCCATAACGCACGTCGGTTGGTTGGCGCGCCTGCCGCAGACCAATGTGTGCTTGCGGCTGCTCAAACTCCAGCCGCATACTCGCATCCCTTGGGGCGCGCCGCGACGGCTTGATAGCAACCAGAAAAACACAAGCGCACCTCGCAAAGGGAGATCACCATGAACTACAAGGCCTTCGCCACGGCGAACGTGTTCCTGTTCGCCTTGGTCCTATCCGCCGGAACCGCTGCTGCGCAGACCGCTGCGCCGGCTGTTACGGAAGACTTCAAGCCCTCATCGTTGAACCAGCCGGGCCAGCAATACCCGCAAGTCAATTCGCAGGGCTATGCCCGCTTCCGCATCGCAGCGCCCGACGCGAAGAGCGTTGCCGTAACCTTGGGCCTCGGCGGCAGCGGCGGCACCATCCTCACCAAAGCCGCCGACGGCACCTGGACGGGCACGACCGCCGGTCCGCTCGACGAAGGCTTCCACTATTACCACCTCAAGATGGACGGCGGCGTCTTCAACGATCCCGGGGCGACGGACTATTACGGTTCCGTCCGGTGGGAGAGCGGCATCGAAATTCCGGCGCACGATCAGGATTTCTACGCGCTCAAGAACGTGCCGCACGGCCACGTCCAGCAGATCCTGTTTTCGTCGCCTAGCACCAACAGCCAGCGCCGGGCTTTCGTCTACACGCCGCCGGGTTACGACAAGAACCAGAGCGCGCGCTATCCGGTGCTGTATTTGCAGCACGGCTGGGGTGAAGACGAAACCGCATGGAGCAACCAGGGCCACGCCAATCTGATCATGGACAATCTGATCGCCGCGGGCAAAGCGAAGCCGTTCATCATCGTGATGACCTACGGCATGACCAACGACGCCAAGATCGGCCACATGGACAGTTTCGACATCCACCCGTTCCAAACCGTTCTGGTCAACGAACTCATTCCCTATGTCGACGCCCATTTCCGCACGCTGGCCGATCAGCCGCATCGCGCCATGGCCGGCCTTTCGATGGGCGGCTTTGAAACAAAGCTGATCACGTTCGCCAACCTGGACACGTTCTCGCGCATCGCCCTGCTCAGCGGCGGCACGATTTCCATGGACGACGTCAATAAGGCCCCGGGCTTCCGCGAAAAGGTCAAGCTGGTGTTCGTCAGCTTCGGCAGCCGTGAACTGCAGGGCGGCCGCGCCATGTTCGGCGGCGATCCCAAGGTCAATGCCGATGGTTTGACCAAGGCCGGCATCAAAAACGTGTTTTATGTTTCGCCCAATACGGCCCACGAATTCCTGTCGTGGCGGCGGAGCTTGCACGAGCTTGCTCCGGTGCTGTTCAAGGATTGAGCGGACTTAAGCTGTAACGCGTCATGGCGACAGGAGGTTTGTTCCAGGCGATGCGCCGGGCACAGCCTCCTGTTTCCGTATCCGCGCGCGTACACGTGCCGGGCTCTATCCCGCCTTGCGCTCGTCTTCGGTGCTTTCGGGCAGGTCGCCTTGCACCGTTTCTTCCAGCCCAAAATCCTTCAGCTTGCGGTACAGCGTTGAGCGGCCGATGCCGAGGCGGCGGGCCACTTCCGACATGTGGCCGTCGTAGCGGGCGATGGCGGTGCGGATGACTTCGGACTCCATGTCGTCCATCTTGCGCATGTGCCCGGCGCCATCGACCACGCTCATCATATAGGGCGAGGCCGGCAGGGCGGGCGAATAGGTGGCAGCCTGCATCGCCTGCGCGTCGGCGACGGAATTGCCACGGTGCGGGCGTGCTTCCACGCCCAGGGCGGCGGCGATTTGCGGGAAATCGCAACTGTCGAGCAGCGAGCCGTCGCACAACACGACGGCGCGGAAGATGGTGTTTTCCAATTGGCGCACGTTGCCCGGCCAGGAATAGCGTTCGAGCAGGTCGGCGGCTTCCGGGGTCAGGCCCGCCACCGGCTTGTGCTCTTTGATGGCGGAGCGGGGGGTGAAATGGCGCGCCAGCGCCGGGATATCGTCGCGGCGGTCGCGCCGCGGCGCGCCGAAAAACGGGGAACCCCTTAGGCGCCAGCACACGGTGTCGC
>DBUB01000001.1 GCA_002307725.1 Alphaproteobacteria bacterium UBA1301
CCTGCGAAATGTGTGAATCCCGTAGGGGGGGGGGAGGGGTGGGCTGGACATGGGTGTAGACCATCTCGTGGCGGCGCGTTTCCACCGCCGGAGCGCCGCCGCCCCGCAACCGCCCGATGGTGTCGCCGATCTTGGCCGCCGTCAGTGCCATGCTCTCAGCCGACGACAGAAAGCGGATACGGTCGCCGGCATCGTAAGTCAGCCGCGCCGAATTGAAGGCGATCTCGCGCATCAAAAAGCGGCATTCGGCGATCAAGCTGTTAAGTTCGGTTTCGGTATCGGACGCGTCCAGCGTCGTCGTCGGCGGCGGCTTGCCGTTTAGCCGGGCGACAGCATTGTCGAAGCAGTTCGTCGCTTTCGGCGGCACCATCCCGTCATTGGCGGCAGCATCCATGCCGACGGTTTTTTCCCAGGCCTGCAGGATTTCTTCGTTCTCGGCATCGTCCTTGGTGCCGCGGACTTTGACGCGGGCGAAGTTTTCCGGGGTGGCGGTGTTTTTGTCGGCGCGGTCTTTGGCGGCGGCGTCTTTGGCAGATTGCGCGGCTTCGGCCGCTTCGGCGGCTTGTTGTTCGCGATATTTGCGCATTTCTTCGACCCGCTGCGCTTGGGCTTGTTCCTGATCGGTCAAACGGCGTTTGGTTTCGGACATGTGTGTCCTTCTCCATGGTTGGTTGCACCTATGGATGTGGGGATCGCTGCCGCTTTTGTGCAGACGGGGATAGACCAACTGCGACTAAACTCGTCAGGCAATGCCGAAGTCGTTGGCAGCACTGACAGTTCTGCGACGGCCAAACCGGATTATGCGGTTAACGGGTGTGGGATAGGGAATGAGAAGAAGGAGCGGGTGCAAACTACCCGGGCCCGTGCCTCACGGCGGAGGCAGACGCGCCGGATGCTGGATCGTCAGGACCGATATTTCCTCGGCGTCGTAATCGGCTACGTAATAGACGACATAACCATACTTGCGCGTGATGTGCTTGCGCACACATTCGACCTTCTGGTCCCGGCCCAACGCAGGGAATGTCGTCAGAACATTGATGGAATCCAGTATAGCGGCGCGGACCCTGAGAGCCGCCGCGGGATTTTCAGCACGAATGTAAGCGGCGATGTCGATCAGGTCTTGGGTGGCGCGTGGGGTGAAGCGGAGCTTCATGACTCAAAGCGGCGAAACGCAGCCTCGACCTCCTCTGGCGTGGAAAACACCTTGGCCTTAGCTTGGGCCAATCCCTCCAAAACGGCAGGCAAATGTGCCGGATCGATTGCTTCCGGCTCACCATCGCCTTGCGCCAGCCGCAGCATGGCCCGCGCGATTTCGTCCTGGCTTTCGGCGGACAGGCGCGTGACAGCTTCCAGCGCTTCGGCGAGCAACTTGGTCATGGCTGGAGGATATAATACCATCGGTTGCCAGGAAAGAGGGGCTATGCGCAAGCGGATCATCTACCAGCGCTGCGAGATCGGCAAAGTGAAGGTGGTGAAGGACTTTCTGCCGCCGCCCGACAAGCTGGTCTTGCGCGAAAGCGATGTGAAGGTGACCTTGTCGCTGTGTCAGCGCAGTGTCGACGCATTCAAACGCAAACCCGCAAAATAGTGGAAGACCTACCAACGCCGGATACGCGCCCTGGTCGATACTTATTCGGAGCGCGAGGGGTGGATTTTACTCTGGCCACATGGGTTCTGCGTGATGGTCGGAACCACCCCCCAACCGAAACGTTGCGCGTTTCGACCTCCCCGTCGGCCTTCGCTGCTTTGCCCCGACAAGCAAAGGAAAAATGGCAGGTGAATTTTGTGTCCCTTCTTGTCATGGCCCGCGACTGCGGGCCATCCAGTTTTCGCAGCACTGCCGCATCAGAACCGGCTTGAATGCCGGGATTGACAGGGGAACAACACCACCTGGATGGCCCGCAGTCGCGGGCCATGACAACAGAGGGTGAAGGTCATCTGCGGTAACCCAGCCGATGACGGGCTGGTTCAACGGTGGCTGGCGTTCTTCGGTTTGGCGGCGTAGGAGAGGTCGCCAAACTTGGAGAACGTGATGAAATCGGAAGTTTGGCTTAAAGGTCTCGATTCCCGGCTGGCGACGCAGCTTAAGTTCCTCATCGCCGCCGACCGGCTGAAGAGCGTCAACCGGGCTTGCCGCATCACTAGCGGCGAACGGTTCGAGAATTCGGCCGAGCATTCCTGGCACCTGACCTTGTTCGCGCTGGTGCTGCAGGAATGGGCGATTGCGCCGGTCGATATTTCCCGGGTTGTCCAGATGCTGATTCTGCACGATCTGATCGAATGCGAATGTGGCGACACGCCCTTGTTCGATAGCGCCAACGTCGCCACCCAAGACGCGCGCGAACAAGCGGCCGCCGATGTCATGTTCGGGATGCTACCGGACGATCAGAACCAAGCCTTGCGCGCGATCTGGGAGGAATTCGAAGCCGCCGCCACCGCCGACGCCAAATTCGCCAAGGCGCTCGACCGGCTGCAGCCGATCCTGCTCAACCATGTGATCGGCGGCGGCAGTTGGATCACGTACGACGTCGACATCACCCGCGAGCGCAGCCTGACGCAGAAGATTGAAAAAGGCTCGCCGGACTTGTGGGCGGCGGCCAATGCCGCGTTCGAAGACGCGGTGCGCTGCGGCTGGATGAAACCGGCACCGGCGGACGGCCGTTAAGCCCCCTCAACCGTAAGAGACAGTATCGTCTTCGCGCAGGGAAAATAGCTTTTGGCGCTGCATGCGGGCCAGGATGGCCGTGACTTGCAGCGCGTTGGGCCGCTTGGGGTAGCTCGACGCGATCATCCTAATCAGGCCGATGCGCGTCTTGGGCCGTTTTGGCTTCAGCTGCTTGCGCAGCATATCGACCGCCTTGCGGTAGCTCGCCTCGTCTTCCGGCGACAGATCGATGCCCAGCGGGGCGAGGTTTTCAATCCGGGTGCAGGCAAGCCCCAGCCGGTTGAGGAATTTGAGCAGCGGATCGAAGCCCTTGTCGCGCGAAAGCACGTAACAGGCGTATTTCTTGCTGATTTCGAGCACGCGCCCGAGATGGCAGGCAATGTGGAAATCGAGCGCGTTGGGGCCCGTCCCGCCCATCTTCACCCAGATCACCCGATCGCCCAGCTTGGCGGCCGAGTCGTGAAGCGCCAATGGCACTTTCTGTTCGGCGCCGACAAACACCACGACATCGACATCCGCCTCCAGACTGGCAAGGTCGAAGGTCGAGATGTTTTCGAAATCGATCAGCAACAGCCTGCGGATCATACCAACCCCGTCCGGCGCCCGACACGCAGGCTCCGGCGAGGCGCCGCGACTCGACCGGGCGCTTCACAGTATACAAGGCCGGTCGATTTTTGCTGAAACTAGCGCTTCTGCCGGGCTTTGCGGGCAGCGTAGCGGGCGTCGCGGGCGGCTTTTTGGGCGTTGAGGAGTTCGGCGTATTTGGCCATCTGCTCATGCTTGGCCCGTTCGGCTTCGGCAATGGCTTCGGCTTCGAGCCGCAGACGCTCTTCTTCCGCGGCGCGGCGCTCGGCTTCGAGGCGCTCGGCTTCCGCCTTTTTCTCGGCTTCGCGCAGCGCTTGGCGCTGGTCGCGTTCCCGGGCGATACGGGCCCGTTCCGCTGCACGCTCGGCAGCGGTTTCCTTCATCGCTTCGGCGCGCTTCTTGGCGCGTTCGAGTTCGGCGGCACGCGCCTTGTTACGGTCTTGTAGTCGGTCAGTAAAACTATTGGGATTGAAAGCGGGCATTGTTACGTCAGGTACCTTTTCTCTTCGTCATCATCGGATTGGTGGGCATCCCCCCACCCCAATTCGCGGTGCGAATTGGACCTCCCCTTAAGGGAAGGTTACTTGGGTTGTTTCGTTCGCGTCAGTTGTCCAAGAACGAGCGCAGTTTGCGGCTCCGCGACGGGTGCTTGAGCTTGCGCAGCGCCTTGGCTTCGATCTGGCGAATGCGTTCGCGCGTCACGCTGAACTGCTGGCCGACCTCTTCGAGGGTGTGGTCGGTGTTCATGCCGATGCCGAAGCGCATGCGCAGCACGCGTTCTTCGCGCGGGGTCAGGGTTGCCAGCACTCGCGTCGTGGTTTCGCGCAAATTGGCCTGAATGGCCGCATCGATCGGCAGGATCGCGTTCTTGTCCTCGATGAAATCGCCGAGGTGAGAATCTTCCTCGTCGCCGATCGGGGTTTCCAAACTGATCGGTTCCTTGGCGATTTTCAGGACCTTGCGGACCTTCTCCAAGGGCATGGCGAGACGCTCGGCGAGTTCTTCCGGCGTCGGCTCGCGGCCGATTTCGTGCAGCATTTGCCTGGACGTACGAACGAGCTTGTTGATGGTCTCGATCATGTGGACAGGAATGCGGATGGTGCGCGCTTGGTCGGCGATCGAACGGGTGATCGCCTGGCGAATCCACCAGGTGGCATAAGTCGAGAACTTGTAGCCGCGGCGGTATTCGAATTTGTCGACCGCCTTCATCAAGCCGATGTTGCCTTCCTGAATGAGATCGAGGAACTGCAAACCGCGGTTGGTGTATTTTTTGGCGATGGAGATGACGAGGCGCAGATTGGCTTCGATCATTTCCTTTTTTGCGACGCCGGATTCGCGCTCGCCCTTTTGCACCGTCTGGACGATGCGGCGGAAATCCGCAATCGACTGGCGCATTTCCTGGGCCAGCGTTTGGATCTCGTCACGGAGGCCGTGAACCTTGTCGCGTTCAAGCGCGATAAAGTCCTTCCAGCCGGGGCGGGAAAGGCGGCCGACGCGGCGCGTCCAATTGGGATCGAGCTCGTTGCCGAAATGCTCTTTGAGGAAATCCTCACGGGCGGTGCCGTGGGTTTCGGCGAGGCGGAGCAGACGCCCCTCCAGGCTGACCAGACGGCGGTTGATGCCGTACATCTGATCGACCAAAGCCTCGATGCGGTTGTTGTTGAGCTTGAGGCCTTTGACGAGATCGACGGTCTCGTTGCGCAGCTTTTTGAAACGGCGTTCCTGGCTGTTCGACAGTTCGTCGTCGGCCAAAGCGGCTTCGACGCTAGCGTCCTGCAGCTTGCCGAGCTTTTTGTAGAGATTGGCGATCTGGTCGAGCGTCGCCAGCACTTGCGGCTTGAGCGCGGCTTCCATCGCCGACAGCGGCAGATTGCCTTCATCGTCGAAATCGTCGCCATCCGCACCAGCATCGGCTTTCGCCGCGGCTTCGCCGGGATCGACCGGTTCGCCGTCTTCGGTCTTTTCCGCTGCCGGTTTCACCGCTTCGGGACGCGGCGGAGGAGGAGGTGGTGGTGGTGGCGGCGGCGGTGGCGGTGGCGCCGCTTCGGCAACGTCGGGAACCACGGACGCCATTGCCGGCATCCCCGGGATCACCGGCATCCCTGGCATCTGCGGCAGCGCGGGGGCGCCATCGGTGGTGCCGTCCGGTCCGGTACCGTACATCGCTTCGAGATCAATGATGTCGCGTAAGAGAACCTTGCCTTCGTTGAGCTCGTCGCGCCAAACGGTCAGAGCTTCGAAGGTGAGCGGACTCTCGCACAAGGCGCCGATCATCAGCTCGCGGCCGGCCTCGATACGCTTGGCAATGGCAATTTCACCCTCGCGGGACAAAAGCTCGACCGAGCCCATCTCACGCAGGTACATACGCACCGGATCATCGGTGCGGTCGTAGGTTTCGGTGGCGCCTTCCTTGGTGGTGGCGACGGCCTTGCCGGTTTCGGTGAGCGCCGGAACTTCGGCTTCAGCGCCTTCTTCCTGTTCGTCGCTCTCGATGACGTTGATGCCCATCTCGGACAGCATCGACATGGTGTCTTCGATCTGCTCGGAGGACACCTTCTCGGACGGCATCACCTTATTGAGCTCGTCGTAGGTGACGTAACCGCGGGTCTTGGCGCGCGCGATCATCTTGCGTACGCCGACATCGCTCATGTCGAGCAATGGGGAATCGGGATCGCCCGGGGCTTCGTTCTCGCCCGGCTTGGCACCTGGTTTGGCCGGGGGCTTGACGCCCGGCTTCGCCGTCAGTGCAGCTTGTGGCGCGGCCGCAACGGCCGGCTGACCCTTCTTAACGGCGACCGCCGCTTTGACGGATTTCAACTCGGTCTTGGGCTCGGTCTTGGGCTCGGCCTTGGACTCGACTTTCGCCGTAGCCTTGGACTCCTGGGCCTTGGACTCCTTCACAGGGGGCTTGGGCACAGGGGGCTTCGGTGCCGGTTTGGCCTTGACGGGACTTTTGACCGCAGCGGCCGCCTTGGCGGGCTTGGGAGCCGGTTTGGGCGCAGGTTTCTTCGCCTTGGCGGGCGCCGGTTTGGCACTGGCCGCCTTGGCGGGCGTACGCTTGACCGCCTGCTTAGCCAATTTGGGGGCCGGCTTTTGGGCTTTCGCCGGTTTCTTCGACTTGGTGACCACTTTTCGTCCGTTACTGTTCCGTCGCGCGCGCGAGCGGTGATTTCAATTGTTTGCCCGTGGTCCGTTCACACGGCCTCGGGGGTGCCTTCCGGAGCCGGGACCACTATGGGCTCGACCGGTGCCGGAGCCGGAACGACGGCCTTCTTGGCCCGCCGCTTGGCGGCCTTCTTCTTCGCCGGCGCCCGCTTCTTGGCGACCTTTTTGGCCTTTTTCACGGCGCCTTTCTTGGCGACTTTCTTCGCGACTTTTTTAGCGACCCTCTTGACGGCCTTTTTCGCGGCCCGTTTGGCGGCCTTCTTCGCAACCTTTTTCGCGGCCCTTCTGGGGGCCACTTTCTTGGCGACTTTCTTCGCCTTCTTTGCTTTCTTCGCCTTCTTCTTCGCTGCCATATTCGGTTATCCCTCTATTGTGGTCCGCCGCGCGCGCGCCGGTAGAATCACAATGTATAACAGTTGGATTCTACGTGCTTGTCCTATTCGCCGGAACGGTCCTCAAGCAAGCGACGCACTTCGAGCCAACTTTCCTCCGATGGCTCCTGCTTGAAACGCTCCAGAGCACGCTTTCGCTCCGGATCGCGTTCCGCCATATCGCGGAGCTGGCTTGCGGCACGTAAGAAGCGGGCATCGGCATCCTCGCCTGAAGCGGTCTCCTCACCGACCTCTCGCGGCGGCGCTTTCAAACGCGCAACGATGTCGGCCATGCCACAACGGATTAGATGGTTCTCCAACCCCTGTTTTTCAAGCCTGGAGCCGGAAGCGGCGACGTTTAGAAGCTCTGCCCGCAACCTGTCAAGCGAGAGGTCCAAAAACGGCAGCGCCGCAACGGTTTCCGAATACTTAGCGGCCAGCTCAGGCTCTTCGAGCAAAAGGCGGCAAACCTCAATCTCCTTAACCTTGAGCGGCCCGCCCTGACGCGCGATCAGACTCGCCTTGACCGCCTCCGACACGCCTTCGGGTTGTGGCGGAAAACGCGGATTCCTGCCGGATTCGCCCCGGCCACCACGATTTCCTCGCCCCCGCCCCGGCTCCCACGCCGCCCGTTTCGGACGCCGCTTGAAGGCGTCAAACACGCGCGCCTCAAAATCGCGCCGGTAGTAATCGGCGATCTTGCCATCGGTGATTTGGCCAATGAGGTCGGCAAGAGTGTGTTCCAGCCCTGCCCGCCGCTCCGGGGTGGACAGGTCCTTGCCTTCGGTCTCGCTCTTCCACAGCACGTCGGTGAGCGGCTCGGCGGCATCGAGCACTTTCTGCATGGCGCCCGGGCCCAGCGTGCGGATCAGGCTGTCGGGATCGTCGTCGCCGGGGATGAAGGCAAAGCGCAAGGAATGGCCCGGTTTGAGGTGCGGCAGCGCCAGATGGGCAGCGCGCAGGCCCGCTTTGCGCCCCGCGGCATCGCCGTCAAACGCCAAGATCGGTTCCGGCGCGACCTTCCACAAGAGCTGTAATTGATCCTCGGTCAGCGCCGTGCCGAGCGGCGCGACCGACGCCTCGAACCCGGCTTTCGAAAGCGCAATCACGTCCATGTAGCCCTCACAGACGATGATCGTGCCGGATTTGATCGCCGCCGGGCGGGCGAGGTGGAAATTGTAGAGCTGGCGCCCTTTGGAAAAGAATTCGGTTTCGCCGGTGTTGATGTATTTGGGCTTGGCATCGGCGCTGAGGCCGCGCCCGCCGAACGCCACCACCCGCCCGCGCCCGTCGGTGATCGGGAACATCAGCCGGTTAAAAAAGAAATCGCGTGGGCCATGATTTTCGTCGGCCCCGCGCGCCAGCCCTGCCGCGATCATGTCGTCCATGGTGACGTTCTTGGCGGTGAGATGGGCAATCAACGCATTGCCTGCTGGCGAGGCAAACCCAAGATGGAACTTTTTGGCAGTGGCTTCGTCGAGCACCCGGCCTTTCAGATACTCGCGTGCCGCCCGCCCGCCGGGCTCATAAAGCTGGGCTTCGAAGAACTCCGCCGCCAGCGCGATGACGTCGTAGAGGGATTTCTTCTTTTCCTCGCGCGCCTCGTCCTCCGGGCTCCATTTCGGCAGTTCGACACCGGCCTCCCCCGCCAAGCGTTCGACCGCTTCGGGGAAGCTGAGACCCTCAGTCTCGATCAGCCATTTGAAAGCGTCGCCGCCTTTGCCGCAGCCGAAGCAATGGAAGGTGCGCCGGGCGTTCTCGACTTTGAACGAGGCGGTCTTCTCGCCATGGAACGGGCAACAGCCCCAGAACGCCTGTCCTTTGCGCGTCAGTTTCACCCGCCGGCCGACCAGCTGGACGATGTCCGTCCGCCGGAGGATTTCTTCGAGAAGATTAGGGCCGTAGCGCATGGGCCTATTGTGGCAGGATCGGCGGGCGCTGGCGCCCCAAATCGCGCAGGAATCCTGTGAACGGCTGGTACGCCCCTGCAGCGGGAGCACTGACTTTGCGGGTAAAACTTGGTGTAGCCAATTGTTAGATACAACCAATTTACGTATTCTAAATCCAACTTACGGGACGCGGTTCGTTCTTCCCTCGGCAGGTTGAGGTTCAGGATCGGCCGAAGGATGTCCGTTCGAGGATAGCCCATGGCATTGGTGATGTTGAAAAATCCAACCGTGCCGGAGCACGGATGGCTGGCGTTGGTCAGGGCCGTCGAGCATCTGGCGGCCGCCGCCGATCTTGCCGCCATCATCGCCATCGTCCGCGATACCGCCCGCGCCATTTCGGGCGCTGATGGCGTCTGTTTCGTGCTGCGCGACGGCGACCAGTGCCATTACGTCGAAGAGTGCGCCGTCAGCCCGTTGTGGAAGGGCAAACGCTTTCCGCTCACCACCTGCATCTCGGGCTGGTGCATGCTCAACAACCAGCCGGCGGTAATCCCGGACATCACTCTCGATCCGCGCATTCCGCACGACGCCTACCGGCCGACCTTCGTCAAATCCCTGGTAATGATGCCGGTGTGCACCACCGAGCCGATCGCGGCGATTGGGATGTATTGGGCTGAGACGCGCACCTTCGGCACCGAAGATCTGGCGCTCGTGGAAGCCTTGGGCCGGTCGATTTCGGCCGCCATCGCCGCCGTCGATTTGCGCGAGTCACTGGTCGAGAGCGAACGCCGCCTGGCGATGGCGCTCGATGCCGGTGGCCTCGGCGCCTTCGAACTCGATCTCGCCACCGGCGAGCTGATCGCCACCGCGGCCGCCAAGGCGATGTTTGGGCACAACCCGTCGGCACCATTCACCCGCGCCGATCTTCTGGCCGCCATCCACCCCGGCGACCGTGACGCCGCCGCCCAGCTGTTCGAAGGCGGCCGGGGCCGCGACAAGGCATACCGCCTTGCGGGCAGCGAACGGCGTCTGGAATTGCGCGGCCGGGTGGTGATCGATGCTGCCGGCGCACCGGTCCGCGTCACCGGCGTGGTGCGCGACATCACCGAACGCCATCAAACCAAGCAGCGCCTGGAATCCTTGCGCGCTGAGTTGTTCCACGTGGCGCGGGCCAACGATCTCGGCACCATGGCCTCGGCGCTGGCCCATGAGCTGAACCAGCCTTTGGCGGCGGCGTCCAATTATCTGCATGCCGCCGAACGGCTGATGGCGCGCGACCCTGCCCAGGCGCTGTCGGCCATCACCAAGGCGGAAGCCCAGTTCGTCCGCACCAAGGACATCATCCAGCGCATCCGCGGTTTCGTCGGCCAGGGCCGGGGCGAACGCAAGCCCGAAGACATCGAACGCGTCTGCGGCGAAGTGCTGGAACTGGCGCACATGACCTCGCGCTTTGACAGCATCAGCATGGTCATCAAGATCGATACCGGCATCGCCAAAGTCGAGATCGACAAGGTTCAAATCCAGCAGGTGCTGTTCAATCTTTTGCGCAATGCGGTGGAAGCGATGGGAGCGAGCAGCACGCGCCGCGTCACCATCAGCGCCGGGTGCGAGGACGGCATGGTGAAGATTGCAGTTGCCGACACCGGACCAGGACTCGATCCCGACATCGCCGCGTACCTGTTCCAGCCGTTCCATACCACCAAAGAAGGCGGCATGGGCGTCGGCCTGTCGCTGTGCCGCAAGATCGTCGAAAGCCACGGCGGGCGGCTGTGGCACGAACCGGGAAACCCGGGCGCGACGTTTGCGTTCACCGTGCCGCTGGCGCACTGACATCGCTGCTCCCGGCGCCTGAACCCGAATTCACTCGGCAGCGAAAGCCTCCCGTTATAGGTGTGATGCCGCGCTGCCGCTCGTGAGCAAAGCCGCCATGGATCGTGCCGGGTATGTTTCCAGACTGTCCGGCATCGTTCTGGTTACCGTCCTGCACATTCCGCTGATCGCCGGACTGCTTTATATCAATCTGGCGCCCGGCATGGTGCGGTTGGTAACGGAAACCTCGCAACAGCCCGACGTGGTATTGCCGCTGCCGCCATGGCCGCGAAAATCGACCGCGCCGCTCAAAGGGCCCGAACGCAACGACGCCGGATCGGTGGTTTCGCCGGCAACTCTTAGCCCCTACTTCTCACCATCGGCTGCAGCGCGGCAGCCCATTTCTTTTCGCCTTCGCTCTGATAAAGCAGCCGCCCGGCGGCGTCGCGAAACATCGTCAAAACCAGATGCTCAGCGCTTTGGCACCCAGAACGTGCCGTTGGCGTCGCGGTGGTCGATCCGGTAATTGGCCGTGATGGCGGCGTTCAGCGCCTGCACATAGTCAGAGCGGATTTCCGGCGGCGCATCGGCGGCGTTGGGCGGGGCGCCAAGTTGCAATACGGCAAAGCGGCGGGCGGCGATGGCGGCCACCAGTTCGTGCCCATCGCGGGCGCCGGTGGTAACGGCCTGCTCATAGCTCCACACATCGACGCTGGCGGGTTTTTCCGCCCAATAGGCCAGCGCCAGATCTTTCACCAAGACCGGTCCGGCTTGCGTTTTGAGGAAGGCGACGTCGCGCACGGCATCGGTGACGGCGGGCGCGTTTGGCGTCAGCCAATAGCGCGGCTTGAACGAATTGGTGGCGATGTGGAAGACGAGCATGCCGGCAATCGACACGAAAAAGCACAGCTGCGCCGCGGTGCGCCCGCGCCCCTGGAAGCGCTGCGCGGCGAGGCCGCCGCACAGTGCCAGTGCGATAAAACCGTCAAACAGCACATTGCCGGAGCAGCCGGCACCGCCGAAGAACCAGAACGCCAACCCCAGCGACAAGGCGAGATAAAGCGCGGCAAACTTGACCGGCGCATCGCCGTGACGGATCGCCAAAACCGCGGTGGCGGCGACCGGCAACACCAGATAGGGCAGGCGTCCGCCGAAGCCGCTGAGCGCATAGGCGAGCGACCACACCCGCGGGCTGGCGAGCACCGACCATAGCGAACGCCCAACCGCTAGATCGAACAGCGCCAGACCGGCCACGGCAAACGCGATCCCGTATCCGGCGAAGGTGAGGCCGCTCTTGCGGTCGGTGGCGATCAGCCACAACCCGGCGGCGGCCGGCAGGGCGATCAGATTGTGCTTGGTGAAAACGCTGGCGGTCATTAGCGCTACCGCCAGCGCCAAAGTCTTCGCCCGCCCACCCGCCCGCAGCAGCACGACGAGGCCGCTCATCTGGAGCGCCTGCGCCAAGAGTTGCGGATCATTGATTCCGACGTAATCGGATTCGAACAACAGGAAGCTGGTGAAGATCAAAACGGCAAACGCACTTTGCCTCACCGTGCAGCGCAGGGCCCGCGCCGCCGCGGCCATTGCCGCCGCAATGACGAGAAACGACATCAACGAAATCAACCGTCCGGCGAGGATGTTATCGCCGATCAGCTGGCCCGCCGCGCCAACGATGTAGAACGACAGCGGCGGATAGTTGTTGGTGAGAAAACTTCCGGCCGGCGGATAAGGCCCCAGTCCCGCCATCGCGCTCGCGGCGTGAAAGGCGTTCCAGCCTTCGTTGCCGTAAGGATGTGGCGAACCGATCGCCGCCGCAGCGCGCGCCAGCCCCAGCACAGCAACAGCCGCAAGAACCGCGAGCACAACGTCGAACAGCGTGATGGCCTTGACCGCAACCGCTCGGCGCGGCCGCTCCCAAGTCTGACCATCCAACAACGCCATTGTGCGACAGGCCCCCGAACAACCCTGCAAGGGTTACCTCAGCGGTGGCCAGACGTTTGTCGCCGAGTATATTTTGCGACCACTTTTGTGACGCTTCGCCTGAACCAGACTTGGGTTGTCGCGAGGTCAATTTGTTGCAATCGGCACCGCACCGCCGTAGGGGGCTGTTACAATTCTCGCGCTTGACGCATCGCCGGCAGGCAGCACTACTCGCCGACGGAGGCCTGATGTCGATTTCCGACACTCTTTTGCCGCAACCGCCACGCCCGCCGCGTGCGTGGAAGGCTGTGCTTCATCATTCTCTAACCGATCCCTCGCCCGCCGGTGTGTTGAACCGGAGCCTAGTGATTCTGGCGTTGTTCACGGTTTCCACCGCCTGGGTCAGCGACCTCTATTTCTGGCCGGACGAGCACTGGCAGGTGCTCGAGTTCATGGGCTTCAAGCTCGGCATCACACCAGCCTCCGAGCTGCCCTGGGAATTTGCGTCTCGCGTGCGCTCCTGGATGCAGCCCTTTCTCTATTGGCTGATCGCCAAACCGCTGCTCGCGGCCGGACTCACCGACATGTTCCAGGTGGTGTTCGTGCTACGGCTGGCAACGGGCGCACTGAGCTTCACCGCCATCGCCGCCTTTGCCCGGCTGTTTCAGAGCGATCTGACCCGGACCGACGAGAAGTTCGCTTTTGCCCGCATGCTGCCGTTTATGGGCTTTCTGCCCTATCTTGCGGTCCGCACCGCCTCCGAAACCGCCGCCATGGCGTTCTTCACTTTGGGATTGGTGGTGGCGGTCAAAGCGGCGCGCGTTGGGGCTTGGCGCAGTATGGCGGGCGCGGGCGCGTTGTGTGCCCTGGCGTTCGAAACGCGCTTCCAATCGGCGCTTCTGACTGGCGGCCTGCTGGTGTGGCTGATCCTTGTGATGCGCGCCCGCAAAGAGCTGCTGGGCGCTTTTGTTGCTGGCGGTTTGGCCGTGGTGGCTGCGGCGCTCGTGATCGACCGTTGGGGCTATGGCGTCTGGACGTTTCCGGTCTGGAACTACTTCGACATCGTCTTATGGCAAGGACTGGCGGCCCGCGCCTCTGGCGCACAGCCTTTCTTCGCCTTCTTCTATCTCCTGCCCGCCAATATTTTTGCCCCGATCGCAGCGTTCGCCTTGATCGCGCTGATCGTGGCGTGCCTGCGCAATCCCACTCATTACGTCACCTGGCCGGTGGCGCTGTTCTTCTTGGCGCACTGTTTTCTGTTCGCCCACAAAGAGGAGCGGTTTCTGTTCCCGCTGGCCATTTTGGCGACCGCGTTTCCGGTGCTGGCCTTTTCACCGGCACCGGAGCGGGCCTTCGCGTTTTTCGGCAAGGCGTGGAGTTGGCGCAAATCGATTCTGGCGCAGTTCGTCGGCTGGAGCGCGGCGGCGGCGATGCTGTTCTGCGCCATCTACCCATTCGGCATCCGCCCGCATATGCCAATGGCGAAGTACCTTTATCGCCACTTCCCGGCCGGGATTTCGGCCTATACCTTCGAAGATGCGGTGTTCCTGACCTATCCGCTCTACCGCCCGCCGCATTACGCCTCGGCGCGGCTGACCGGCATAGGGGAGCTGACGGCGCGGCTCGCGGACGGGCCGGTCTATCTCTTTGCCGAGACGCCGACGCTGGCGCCCGGCCTGTTGCCGGCAGGCGTCAAGGCTGAGATTCTCTACTCGGAATTCCCCTTCGCGATGGACCCCAAGCTGGCACCCAGCGGCACCAACTGGATGTGCACCTACGCCTATCTGCGCCAGCACAGCTTCGTGCATCCGCCACGGCTGGCCTGGATGACGCTGTACAAGCTGACGCGCGGCGGCGCCAACACGGCGCAACCCTCTCCCTGCCTGCCGAAGTGGAACGTGGCGCTGTAGTTACTTGCCGCCGAGGAGGCCTTTGACCAGGGCACCAGCTTTGCCGAAATCCATGGTGCCGGTGTAGCGCTCTTTGAGGGCCGCCATCACTTTGCCCATATCTTTGAGCGACGCGGCACCGGTTTCGGCGAGGATGGCGGCGACGGCGGCTTTGGTCTCGGTCTCGTCGAGCTGGCGCGGCATGAATTCGCGCAAGATGGCGATCTCGGCACGTTCGGCCTCGGCCAGCTCGGGACGGCCGCCCTTTTCATAGAGCGCGATCGAATCTTCGCGGGATTTGATCAGCTTGCCGAACAAGGCGAGGATGTCGTCATCGGAAATGCCCTCACGGCTTTCCTCCGTGCGGTGGGCGATGTCCTTGTCTTTGATGTTCGCCTGAACCAAACGCAGCGTGCCCAATCGTTTCTGGTCGCGCGCCTTCATCGCCTCTTTGACGGCCGTGTTCAATTGATCGCGCAAACCCATGACTGTTCTCCTTTAGCGGTGATTCTAGAGCAAAGCGCCTTCAAACGGAATCGGCGCTTTGTTCTAGGCTTTTGATGGTCGCGGCGTTTTCGCGCAAAACCGCGCGCACTTTTGCGCACGTTGCTCTAGGACAGGCGCCCTAGCGGTGAAAGGCTTGAAATGCCGCAAATTTCCTTTGGCTTGACCGCGCCCGCCGCCATCCCTATTTTCCGGGAAATTCGAGGCTTCCCATGACCGACGTCCTTGCCACACCCACCGCCTTCGGGGGGAGCAATTTTCCGCGCGCCAAACTGGTCTTGGCCGACGGCACCGTATTCGAAGGCTATGGCTTCGGCGCCGCGGGCGAAGCGGTCGGCGAGGTCTGCTTCAACACCGCGATGACGGGCTATCAGGAAATCCTGTCGGACCCCTCTTACGCCGGGCAGATCATCTGCTTCACCTTCCCCCATATCGGCATCGTCGGCGCCAATCACGAGGACATCGAATATACGACGCCCCATGTGCGCGGGCTGATCGTGCGCGCCGATGCGGCGAGCCCCTCCAATTACCGCGCCTTGATGAGCCTCGACGCCTGGTTGAAGAAGCACAACATTCCGGCGATTGCGGGGATCGATACGCGGGCGCTGGCCAGCCGCATCCGCGCCAAAGGCATGCCGCATGGCGTGATTGGGCGCGGGGAGACGGCGGCGTTGGCGGAAGCGGCCTGCGCCTTTCCGGGTCTGGTCGGTCTCGACCTCGCCAAAGAAGTCACCGCGCGCCAGATGTACAAATGGGACGAGACGCCGTGGCAGTGGAGCAAGGGCTACGGCAAGCAGGAAAATCCCACCTTCCGCGCCGTGGTGCTCGATTACGGCGTCAAACGGAACATTTTGCGCATGCTGGCGGGGCTGGGCGCCGACATCACGGTGCTGCCGGCGCAGTCGTCGCTGGCCGATGTGCTGCAATACGAGCCCCACGGCGTGGTGCTTTCCAATGGCCCCGGCGATCCGGCGGCGACCGGCGCCTATGCCATTCCGGTGATCCGCGCCCTGGTGGACAAGGGCCTGCCGGTGTTCGGCATCTGCCTCGGCCATCAAATGCTGGGGATTGCGCTCGGCGGCCAGACCAAGAAAATGCCGCAAGGCCATCACGGCGCCAATCATCCGGTGAAAGATCTGGAAACCGGCAAAGTCGAAATCGTGTCGATGAACCACGGCTTCACGGTCGACGCCGACACCCTGCCGGCGGGCGTCAAACAGACTCACGTCTCGCTGTTCGACGGGTCGAATTGCGGGTTACGGTTGGAAGGCGCGCCGGTATTCGGCGTGCAATATCACCCCGAAGCCTCGCCGGGCCCGATGGATTCGCACTATCTGTTCGACCGCTTTGCGACCGTAGCGAAGGCGCGGGCTTGACGGGTTCCCAAACGCCATCGCGGTCTTTACGATGGAAACAACGTGGGGACGTTCGTCATGGCGAAGCCGTTACGAATGACAGTGCATGGCGATACCGCTCTGCGCGAGCGCGGTATCAAGCTGCGCTGGGTGGAAACCGCCATAAGCCAGCCCGATTGGACGACTCTCGATCCCCGCCCGGACCGGATGCGGGCCTTTAAAACCATTCCCGAGCGGGACGGGCGCATTTTGCGAGTCGTTTACGCAGAAACCGTTACGGAAATTCGGCTGATTACTGCGTTCTTTGATCGGAACGCCAAAAAGCCGTAGACTGCCCGCATGAAAGTCAGCTTCGACCGCGCGACCGACGCCTTGTACGTCCGCTTTTCCGATGATCCGGTCGCGGAAACGGCGGAAGTGCGCCCTGGCGTTATGTTCGATTACGCCGCCGATGGCCGGATCGTCGCGATGGAAATCCTTGATGCGTCGCGCACGGTCGCCGCGGACGACATGAAGAAGTTGTCGCTCGAAGTGGCCTGACCGGCCGCCCCCCTAAGCCCGTCGCGGTCCGGCGCACGATGTGTAACGGACTGTCGCTGCGATACGCGATCTCATGCGCCGCAGGGCTCAGCGCGCTAAATATGCCCGCACCAATCGCAGAGTCTTGGAACCACGGCTTGATGCCTGAGGGATGGTTCGAGGAGGGCTTCGTGACGCGAGGGATTGTTTTTTTCGGATCGGGTAAGAAATACGTCGAGCAAGCGGTGGCGGCAGCCAAGCGATCCGCCAAATGGAACGACGTGCCGCATCTGGTTTATTGTTCGGAAGTCCCCGCCGACCCCGGCCCTCTCCAGATCAAGACATTTTCGCCGACCCAGCACACCTGGCTCGATCGTATCGCGTGCTTGATCACGGCGCCGTTCGAGCACGTCATTTATCTCGATGCGGACTGCGGCGTCGTCACCAACATCATGGAACTTTTCGATATTCTCGACGAATACGAAATCGCCGCTGCGCATGCACCGGGCTACCGCCGATACGACGATCCCGACGTCCCCGACGCCTTCTACGAATTGAATTGCGGCGTGCTCGTGTTCCGGACCTCGCCGATCATTCTCGATCTGCTCAAATCATGGCATGCCTGTTACCGGCAGTGGCTCCGCATGCCGGCTTTTGCCGGTTGCGTGCCGTCCGATCAGCCGTCGTTTCGCCATGTCCTATGGACCTGCAAGGTGCCGCTGTATGTGCTGGGGCCCGAGTATAACTGGCGGCCGTGGATGAACAGCTTCCTGTGCGAAAAGGTGAAGATCATTCACGCTTATTCGGATGACTACGAGGGCTTGGCGCAGCAGGCGAACAGCACGGAGGGGGCAAGGATTTTCCTGCCCCTCAACAGAGCGCGTGAATTCCTCGGTTAACGCTTCAACTCGATGACGTCGAAGGTCGATTCCTGTACCGGATAGGGCAGCTCCAGACGGGCACGGCCGTCATAGGTGAGCGAGAGCAGACCAATCTGGTCGTCAGGGGTGGCGCTGGCACCCGCCGCGGCGCCGGTGCCGGAATAGACCGGCGGTTTTTCATTGGCGCCGTTGTAGTGCACATAAGACGCGCCGAGATACACGTAGCCGCCGCCATCGGGATAGAGCGTGCCCGAGGTGCGCTGGCTGCCGCCGAGCTTTTCGAAGAACAGGCGCCCGCCCTTCTCGGAAATGCGGCAAGTGAACCAGCTATAGACAATGGTCGGCGTCAGACCGCCGAGTTTCATGGTGCGGCACTTCCAGGTGCCAGCAAGGCGCCCAGCCGACACCGGCCCCGCCTGCAGGATCGATTTGATCGCAGCAACCTCAGACGGCTTGCCGTTTTGGGCTTCCACGAGGGCCTTGGCTTTGGCTTCCGCGAGCTGGCCGAGGCGCTGGACATCGGCCGCCGACGCATCGTCGCGCCAGCCGGCGAAGGACGCACACGACAGAACCAGAAGTGTTGCAACTGCTGCGAGACTAGCCTTCCGGACCCTCATCGGATTTGCCCTCTTCTGCCGCCCATTGTTCCAGATATGCCGCCGGCGGCACACCCATGACGTTATACCCGGCATCGACATAATGCACTTCACCGGTGACTCCGGCCGACAAACCGGAAAGAAGGTAAAGAGCCGCTCCGCCCAGATGGTCGAGTTCGATGGTCTTTTTCAGCGGTGCCAGACCCTTGATCCATTTGAACATGGTGCGCCCGCCGCCCACCGCTGAGCCTGCCAGGGTGCGCATGGGACCGGCGCTGATGGCGTTGACGCGAATGCCGTCCTGCCCAAGATCGGCGGCAAGATATTTCACCGAGGCCTCCAGCGCTGCCTTGGCCACGCCCATCACATTGTAACTCGGCATCACCTGCTGGGCGCCGAGATAGCTGAGCGTGAGCATCGCACCCGGACGGCCGACCATCAGACGCGCTGCCCGCTGGGCCACGGCGGTGAAGGAGTAGCAGGAGATCGACAAGGTCTTGGCAAAATTGGCGCGCGAGGTGTCGACGTAGCGGCCCTTCAATTCGTTCTTGTCGGAGAAGGCGATGGCATGGACGAGGAAATCGATCCCGCCCCATTGCTCTTTGATCGCGGCGAAGGCGGCATCAAGCTGGGCATCGTCTTCAACATCGGCGGGCAGCATGATGGTGGCGCCGATCTCAGCGGCGAGCGGCTTCAGGCGCTTCAGTTGCGCCTCGCCTTGATAAGTGAAGGCGACCTCGGCGCCGTGCGCCGCCAGAGTGCGCGCGATGCCCCAGGCAATGGAGTGATCGTTGGCCACTCCCATCACCAGCCCGCGCTTGCCGGACATAATTTTCGTTGTGTCTGTCATAGTGTCCTTAACTTTAAGCAGATGCGCCCACGTCCGAAGGACGTGACGAAATTGCAATTAATACAAACAGTCATTCCCGGCGAACATCGCGCGGCGCGCGACGTGAGGGAAGGGGACTTAGGGGATTGAAGGTAACAAACGGCAGAATCTATCGCGCGTTTCTTACAATCTTCGGAGTGAACCCAGAATTTTACACCTGGATCCCCTTGCTCACCCTTCCTTTGCGCTGCGCGCTCTGGAGCGCCGGCCAGCGATGACAAAAAACTAAACCCGATCAAACACCAGCGTCGCGTTGGTGCCGCCGAAACCGAAGGAGTTGGAGAGAACCCGTTCCAACTTGGCGTTGTCGATGCGAGCCCGGACAATCGGAACATCAGCAAATTCGGGATCTAGTTCGGCGATGTTGGCACTTTCGGCGATGAAATTGTTCTGCATCTGCAAGATGGAATAGATCGCCTCTTGCGCCCCGGCGGCACCGAGCGAATGGCCGGTGAGGGATTTGGTCGAATTCACCGGCGGAATCTTGTCGCCGAAAACTTCGCGCATTGCCTTCACTTCGGCAGCGTCACCGACCACCGTCGAGGTGCCGTGGGCGTTAATGTAGCCGACCGGACCTTTCACGGTGGCGAGTGCGGCCTGCATGCAGCGCATCGCGCCTTCGCCCGAAGGGGCCACCATGTCATGGCCGTCGCTGGTGGCGCCGTAGCCGGTGAGTTCGCAATAGATCTTGGCACCGCGCGCGCGGGCATGTTCGAGTTCTTCGAGCACCACCACACCGCCGCCGCCGGCGATGACGAAGCCGTCACGATCCTTGTCGAAAGCCCGTGAGGCTTTCTCCGGCGTCGCGTTATATTTGGACGACATCGCGCCCATGGCATCGAACAAACAGGACAGCGTCCAATCGAGTTCTTCGGCGCCACCGGCGAACATCACGTCCTGCTTGCCCCATTGGATTTGTTCGGCGGCATTGCCGATGCAATGGGCGCTGGTGGCGCAGGCCGACGAGATCGAATAGTTGACGCCCTTGATCTTGAACCAAGTGGAAAGCACCGCCGAACAGGTCGACGACATACATTTCGGCACAGCAAAGGGGCCGATCTTCTTGGGGCCGGTGGCTTCGGCGATCTTGTCAGCAGCAAACAAGGTCCGGGTCGACGGTCCGCCTGAGCCGATGATCAGGCCGGTCTTGGGATTGATCACGTCTTTTTCTTCGAGACCGGAATCCTTCAGCGCCTGATCCATCGCGATGAAGGCATAAGCGGCAGTGTCGCCCATGAAGCGGCGGGCACGACGATCGATCAAAGCTTCGATGTCGATTTTCACGGCGCCTTGGACCTGGCTCCGGAAGCCCTTGTCGCGCTGGGCCTCGGCCAATCCGATGCCGGACTTGGCATCGCGCAAGGACTGCATGACCTCTTCGGCGTTGTTGCCGATGGATGAAACGATACCAAGTCCCGTGACGACGACACGCCTCATGGAGGAGTTCCTCTCAAAATCGAATCCGGACGCCTTTTAGCAGGCCGCGCGCGGCACAGAAAACCGCGCCGCGCCACCAATACCCAGATAACACAGTCAAGCCCGTCGTGCGAAAAACCGGCGCGCCGTCAAGCCGGTTGCGGCGCATCCTGGAACAGGCCGACGCGCAGATCCTTGGCTTCGTAGATCACTTTGCCATCGACCTTCATGACGCCGTCAGCAATGCCCATCACCAGCCGGCGCAGGATGACTCGCTTAAGGTCGATCGAATAGCTGATGAGCTTGTTGGTCGGCAGCACCATGCCGGAGAACTTCACTTCGCCGACGCCGAGCGCCCGGCCCTTGCCGGCCCCGCCCATCCAGCCGAGGAAGAAACCGACGAGCTGCCACATCGCATCGAGACCGAGACAACCCGGCATCACCGGATCGTTCTCGAAGTGACATTTGAAGAACCAGAGATCGGGATGCACTTCCATCTCGGCCTCGACTTCGCCTTTGGCGTGGCTACCGCCCTGGCCGATGATCTTGGTAATACGATCGAACATCAACATCGGGGGGAGCGGTAGACGGGCATTGCCCATCCCGAAAAGCTCACCTTTGGCACAGGCGAGAAGACCCGCCAAATCGAAGCTCGACCGCCGCACGGGCGCCTCGTTTTCCACTTTTTCCATGTCCATCAACGTGTTAGGTCCGGTTCTGTAAGTGTAAGTACCTGCGACGATTTCTTCGTTAGAATTGTTCTAACGATTCGCGTAGTATGTCTTCAAGGTCGCCCTTGATAAACGGCATAAAGGTCTCAATAGCCCGAGCCGCCGGCAAAGGCGAGTACGAATAACGTGAGGGACCGCACCGTTCGGTCAGGCAAAAGGAAGTCCTATGCGTAAGAGAATGCGTGATTCGACAAATGAGTCCGCCGTGACGCGTCTGCGGGCTGCGGGCCTTCGCCCGACGCGGCAGCGCAATGAACTCGCCGATCTGCTGTTCAATGACGGCCACCGGCATCTGACTGCGGAAACCCTGCACGCCGAAGCCGTCAACCGCGGCATCCGCGTGTCGTTGGCCACTGTCTATAACACGCTGCACCAGTTCACGAATTCCGGCCTGCTGCGGCAAGTGATGGTGGATGCGACGCGTTCTTATTTCGATACCAACACCACCGAACACCAGCACTTCTACCACGAAGAAGATGGCGTGCTGTCGGACATTCCGGGCTCGGAAGCGATTGCGGTCGGCAATCTGCCGGAACCCCCGGAAGGCACCCAAGTCTCGCGCGTCGACGTCGTCGTCCGCTTGAAGCGCCACTGAGAATTCGCGCGGCGGCAGCCCCCCCCCGGGGGGAACATACCCCGCGCGTGGTGGCTTTGCCGCTTGCGAATCTTATTCGTTTTGGACAACCCTCTGTCCCGTTGGGGGCGCGGAGGTTTTCTTATGCTCGCACTGATGGTCATCGACGTGCAGCAGGGCATGTTCGGCGGGGTACAACCCTTCCGCGGCGAAGCGGTTGTCGCGCGCATCGCCGAATTACTGACGCGGGCCCGCGCCGTTCAGGTGCCAATCTTCTTCGTGCAGCATGACGGCGGACCGGGCGACGAATTCGATCCCGACGGCGCCGGATTCCCCTTCCATCCCGCGGTGGCGCCGCTGGCCGACGAGCCCGTAACGATCAAGCGCCGCAACAGCGGTTTCTATCAGACCGATCTCGACGACAAGCTGAAGGCGGCGGGAATCGATGCGCTGGTGATTTGCGGCCTGCAGACCGAATATTGCGTCGATGCCACCGTGCGTTCGGCGTTCGAGCGCGACTATCGCGTCACTGTCGCTGCCGATGCTCATACCACCTTCGACAGCGAACTCCTGCCCGCCGCCACCATCATCGCCCACACCCAACACATCTGGAACGGCCGCTACGCGCGGCTGAAAGCGGCGGACGAGATCGTGTTCGCGTGACGCCTATGGCTTCGGCGCTGACGGTTCCGTGGGGTGCACCAGCGGACCGAGGTGATCGAGCACGTCTTGCGCCTGCAGGACACGCGCCTCGGCTTTGGCTTGCTCGTCGGTGAGCAGCACAATCTCGGCAGAGGCTTCATAGGAGGTGATCGGACGGGTGATTTCCATGCCGCCGGCGCCCCAGCCGCCATAGGGCCAGCTATGCCAATAGCGGCCGCGGCCGTGCCAGCCCGGCCAGCCGGCAAAATCGCTTTGATAGGTGGTTTGCGCTTCGGTATCGCGGGTGTCGAACACGAACCAGCGATAGCCGGCTTTCAGCGCGACCTCAGCTGAGCGCTGCAACAGATAGTTTTCCACCGTCTCGCGCTTGGTCACCGAATTGCCGGTGAAGGTCACCCGCCAGCGGTTTTGGGCGAGTTGCTGGTCGGTATAGCCGGTGCTGCTCTGGGGCCCGCGCGGCTGATAGCTGGCCGGGGTCTGGCAGGCCGCTAACAGCAAAACCGCCGCTGCCGCCGCCGAAATCTTCGCAATCTGGCTCATAGGCATCTCCTTAGACAGATCATAACCCTTTGGCGGACTTGCCGTTCCTGAAATTTACCCATGCGACCTCGTTTCGCCCAGAATGTGGCATCGTCGCACTTGATAACTGACTGGTTAGTAATTTATAGTGGCGGCCATGGATACGCTGACCACCGAACCACACTTACGCCACTGGCAACGCCGCAAGCAGGCCCGTCCTGGGGAAATCCTCGATGCGGCGCTCGCCGTGTTCGCCGAAAAGGGCTACGCCGGCGCCCGCATGGAAGACATCGCCATCAAGGCGGGTGTCACCAAAGGCACCATCTACCTCTACTTCCCGTCGAAGGAGGAGGTCTTCAAGTCGCTCGCTCGCGAGCATGTCGGTCAGAGTCTGATCGCAGCAGCCGGACACGCTGAGACGTTCGACGGTTCAGCCTTCGATTTTCTCAAGACTTTCTACGCCCGGTTCATGGATATGGTGCTGACCAGCGACATCGCGGTGCTGCCCAAAATCATCATCGGCGAAAGCGGCAACTTTCCGGAGCTGGCCCGCTTCTGGCGCGAGGAAGTGATTGAAAAAGCCATAACCCTGCTGTCTTCCGTCATCGCCAAAGGCATCGCGCGCGGCGAAATCCGCGCTCTACCCGCCGACTACGTCGCCAAGCTGATCATGGCACCAGCGTTGATGTGCCTCATCTGGCGCACGACTTTCGAAAAGACCTCCGACCACGCCTTCGACTATCCCGAATACCTCGCCATCCATTGCGATATCTTCTTCAAAGGTCTCGCCCCGGAAGGACCAAAGCCATGAACGTGAAACCGTTCGGACTGGCGCTACTGCTCCTCCTGGCCGGTTGCGAGAAGCCTCACGAGGGCCAATGGCTGGGTTACGCCGAAGGCGACACCGCCTTCATTGCCGCCCCGCTGGCCGGGTGGCTGACCGAGGTCAAGGTCCATCGCGGCGATTGGGTGAAAAAGGGCGATCTGCTGTTCGTACTCGACGACACCAGCCAGACCGCAACCCGCGACCAGGCCGAGGCGCAAATCGCCCAGGCGCAAAGCCAGCGCGCCGGAGCCGCAGCGGATCTCGATCTCGCACGGCGCCAGTTCGACCGTCAGAAAGGCCTCTTGGCCAGTCGGGCGACCTCACGCCAGGCCTATGACCAAGCCAAATCGGCTTACGACTCGGCCCTGGCGCAAGTGGCGGCGATCGATGCGACCGAAGCCCAGGCCAAAGCGACACTCGCCGGCGCCGCTTATCAGCTTTCACAGCGCCAAGTGATCGCGCTCACCACCGGACGGGTGCAAGAGGTCTATTTCCGCCAAGGCGAATATGCCCCCGTCCAGACCGCGGTGGTGTCGGTGTTGCCGCCGGAAAATGTCTATGTCCGCTTCTTCGTGCCGGAAGCCGAATTCGCGCGCATCAAACTCGGCCAGAAAGTGAAGATCCATTGCGACGGCTGCGACGGCAACATCGTCGCCACCATCGCCTTCATCGCGGCCCAACACGAATACACCCCGCCGGTGATCTTCTCGAACCAAAGCCGCAGCCAGCTCGTGTTCAAAGTGGAAGCGCGCGCCAACGGCGGGCTGAAGCTCAATCCCGGTCAACCGGTCGATGTCGATCCGCTGTAAGGAGTTTTGCAGTGGACTACGCCATCAACGTCAAAGGTCTTACCAAACGCTTTGGCAAGAAAACCGCGGTCAACAACATCGCCATCGCCGTGCCGGAAGGCCAGGTGTGGGGTTTCTTGGGCCCTAACGGATCGGGCAAAACGACCACCATCCGCATGCTGTGCGGCCTCTTGAAAGCCGATTCCGGCGAAGGCACCTGCCTCGGCTATGACTTCCGCAGCCAATCGGAAGAGATCAAACGCGAGACTGGCTACATGACCCAGAAGTTCAGCTTCTGGGAGGATTTATCAATCCGCGAGAATCTCGAATTTGTGGCGCGGGTCTATGGCCTGCCGAACAAGAAGAAACTGGTCGACGCCACCCTGGAAAAGCTGGGGCTTACCAGCCGCCAGAGACAGCTTGCCGGGGAACTGTCGGGCGGCTGGAAACAGCGCATGGCGCTGGCCGCTTGCACCCTGCACTCGCCCAAGCTGCTGCTGCTCGACGAACCCACCGCCGGTGTCGATCCCAAGGCCCGGCGCGATTTCTGGAACGAGATTCACCGGCTGTCGGACGACGGTATCACGGTGCTGGTCTCTACCCATTACATGGACGAAGCCGAACGCTGCGACCAGATCGTGTTCATTTCCTACGGCGATATCGTGGCGCAAGGCCCGGTGGCGAAGATCATTGCCGACTCCGGCCTCATCACCTTCACCATCGAAGGCGACGGCGCTCGTGAGCTGGCCGAGACCTTGCGCGGCCAACCGGGAATCGAATTCGTCGCTTTCTTCGGCGCCATGCTGCATGTGTCGGGCTATGACCGCGCTGCGCTCGAACGCGCCCTGCTGCCCTACCGCAGCGATCCCACGCTTGCCATCAAGGAAACCGCACCAAGCCTGGAGGATGTTTTCATCCAGCTTCAGGACCAGGCCGCGCGAGGCAATTCATGACCGGCTATCGCTTCACCATCCACCGCTTCATGGCGGTGCTGCGCAAGGAAATGGTCCAGATGCGCCGGGACCGCATGACTCTCGGCCTTTTGATCGGCATTCCGGTGATGCAGCTCTTCATCTTCGGCTACGCCATCAACATGGTGCCGCGCCACCTCGCGACCGTGGTGAACGTTGCCGATCCCGGGCCGCTCGCCAATTCCATGATCGCCGCCATCAATAATTCGAGCTACTTCGACATCATCAAGGCCACCAATTCGCCGGCCGTCACGCGCACCATGCTGGCGCAAGGCAAAGCCTCGTTTGCCATCACCATCCCGCCGAATTTCTCGCGTGACATCGTCCGCGGCGCCCGCCCCGATCTGGTGATCGAAGCCGATGCCACCGATCCGGCGGCCGGATCTTATGCCCTAGCGGCAATGAATGGGCTCGCCACGACCGCCTTGCGCGACGATCTGGTCGGCCCCTTGGCGGCGCTGGCGCCCAAATCGGCCCCCTTCAATGTGGTGGTGCATAATCTCTACAACCCGGAGAACATCACCCAATACAACATCGTGCCCGGACTCTTGGGCGTCATCTTGACCCTGACGATGGTGCTGGCCACCGCGATTGCGCTGACCCGCGAACGCGAACGCGGAACGTACGAAAACCTGCTCGCCATGCCGACGCGCCCCGTCGAGATCATGGTCGGCAAGATCACACCCAACATCTTCGTTGGCGCCTTCCAGGCGACGTTGATCCTGGTCTTGGCCCGCTATGTCTTCGATGTGCCATTCATCGGCTCGCTGGCCCTGCTCGGCATCACTTCAACGGTGTTCATCACCGCCTTGCTGGGCGTCGGCTACACCATCTCGACGGTGGCACGGAACCAGATGCAGGCGATGCAGATGACGTTCTTCTTCCTGCTGCCCTCGATCATGCTGTCAGGCTTCATCTTTCCCTTCCGCGGCATGCCGGGATGGGCGCAAGCGATCGGCGAAGTGTTGCCGATCACCCATTTCCTCCGAATCGTCCGCGGCATCCTTTTGAAGGGCAACGGCGCCTTGGAAGTGTGGCCTGAAGTTTGGCCAATGATTCTCTTTTTGTTCGCAGCCGGGACCGTGGCCGTTCTCAGGTTCCGCCGAACCCTCGACTGAAGGCAATTAAGGCCGGCACTGCGCGGTTTGCCGCAGCAACCCTAGCCATGGCGCAAAACGGGCTTGTTGCGACTCGTTTTCACGATTACATCAGCAGCAAAACAACCCTGAACCCCTTGCGATTTGTCGCCATGCGTCACAAATTCCGCGCGGGTTAGAAGCGCCAGCCGCGCCATCCGCGGCATGGTTAAGATCGGGAATGGGGGACGATACGTCCGCATGTCAGACCTGTCGCTGATTCTCCAATACGCCTTGGCGGTTGTATTGGTGTTGTTGGCCTTGCTCTCGGCACAGCTCGTGGTGCTGGGCTTCTTCCGCTTATTCAAACCGGCGCCGGAGTTGCGCCGCCCTCATCTGCCCGATGAAGCGCTGCCGCATGTGCTGGTGCAGTTGCCGGTGCGCAATGAAGGCGCGCTGGCGGTGCGGGTGGCAACCGCCGCGTCCCATTTCGATTGGCCCGCCGACAAGCTGCACATCCAGGTGCTCGACGACGGCGATGCCGAAACCCATGCCGACCTCAAGCGCGCCATTCTCGCCGAGGTACCGCCCGGCACCGATATTGCGGTGATGAAACGCGGCGACCGCACCGGCTTCAAGGCTGGCAATCTCGCCTTCGGCCTCAGTCATTCCGACGCGCCGTTTGTTGCCGTGTTCGATGCCGATTTCGCACCTGCGCCCGATTTCCTGCGGCAGACCGTTCCGGCGCTGGTCGCCGACAACGGGCTTTGCTTTGTGCAAGCACGCTGGGGCCATGCCAATCGCGACACCAACTGGCTGACGCGCACCCAAGGCCTTTTGCTCGACTCCCATTTCGCGGTGGAACAGGAAGCCCGTTTCCGCGCCGGGCTGCCGATGTCGTTCAACGGTACCGCCGGCGTGTGGCGGCGCGAGGCAATTGAAAATGCCGGCGGCTGGACCGGCGATACGCTGACCGAGGACCTCGACCTTTCCATCCGTTGTGCTCTCAAGGGCTGGCGCGGTGCTTTCGTCAGCGATGTCGTGGCGCCGGGCGAACTGCCGGAGACCGCGGCCGCTTGGCGGGCGCAACAAGCGCGCTGGACCAAAGGCCATGCCCAATGCGCCAAGAAATTGCTGCCGAAGGTGTGGGCAAGCCATCTGCCGCTTGGCATCAAAGCCGCGATCACTCTGCAGATGTGCCAGTTTGGCTTCTATACCCTGGCATTCCTCTCCGCCGTGATCAGCCTGACGCTGATGTATATCGGCGCAGTTTATCTGCCAGCGGTTGGCACCCTCGGCCTGTTCGTCACCTTCTTCGGCATTGGCGCCTCGCTCACCTATGTTTGGCTCGGCCAGAAAATCCTTGGCCGCGATCGCATGATCGGCCTGCATCGCTCGTTGCTTCTGTCGATTGTGTTCCCGAGCGGGCTAGTGCTGTCCAACGCGCAAGCGACTTGGAACGCGTTCTTCGCCAATCCGAAACGCATGAACTTCAGCCGCACACTGCGGGCAGGCGAACGCTATGCCGGTGGCTGGCGCGGCGGTCCCGAACTTCTGGCCGGATTGTTCCTGCCGGTGTTCGCCTTTACCGAAAGCGCCTGGAGCGCCCCCTTCTTTGTCTTTGCGGTGACGGGCCTGATCTCGATCGGCGCCATGGGCTTTTCCAGCGCCGCCCTGCCGCCCTCCAGTGCGACACGGCTGATCGCCCCGAAAGACTAAGCCCTCTCCGCTTCACGCATTCAGCACGTCCCCCGCGCTCCGCGTGCCACCGGAAAAGTCGTCGCGCGCACGCCGGCAAAAAGCCAGCGACCAACATCCACGACAAATTAATTCAAATTTTAGTCGATCAAATCCAATGCTTTGGTCTAACTTCGTTTTGAAAAAGGTTGATTAGAATCGTCATCACGGTCGCTGCGGATTGACGCGATCGAGGCGAGGATTGGTGATGGTGGGGTCATTCGTTCGGCTGGCGGCGGCCGTCGCTCTTGGTATCGCGCTCGCAGGATGCGCCAGCGGCCCTGGTTATTCTGATCTTGAGGACGACAGCGGGCCCTCTGGCGGCCATCCGGTGCGGCCCCAAAGCACCCTGCAATGCGTGCCCTATGCCCGTGAACACTCCGGCGTCGTGATTTACGGTGATGCCTATACTTGGTGGGACAAAGCCGCTGGCAAATTCGCCCGCACGGCGAACCCCAGCGAAGGGGCCGTGATGGTGCTGTTCAACTATGCCGGTCCCAATCGCGGCCATGTCGCGGTGGTGCGCGAACTTATCGATTCTCGCACCATCAAGATCGACCATGCCAACTGGCTCGATGACGGCGCCATCTATGTCGACGACCCGGTGCGCGACGTCAGCGCCGAAAACGACTGGAGCCAAGTGCGGGTGTTTAACCTCAGAACCGGCACTTGGGGAGGGCGGATCTATCCGGTCCAGGGCTTCATCGGACCCGGACCTGATGCCGGCACCGACGATTTGCGTGTCGCCCAAAACCACACCAGCCGCGATGCCATCAGCGCCCTGATTGCCGAAGACGATCTGGCGGACGGTGATGGTAGCCATTAAGCGGGGCCCGTTTGGCCCCTAAAAGCCGCCCGTAACACCCCCAAAAAAACAATGTAATCAGTATCTTAATTTTTTTTATATTATTTGTGCCAAACCGCTTCCCAGCACATTGACGCTGCCGTAAGGCAGACTATGGTCCGCGCCCTCGCGAGACGAAAAACGTGCCCCGCGCGTTCGAAAGACAGGCACAGACACCTGACCCGCCCGTGACCGACACCACCCCCCCAAAAATCCCGTCTGACGATCCGCTGGATGCGGTGCCCGCGATGGGCCCACATCACACGCAAGAAGTTCCCAACTTCAAGCGGAAGTGTTTCCTGACGCTGACGGCGCTCGGCGTCGTGTTCGGTGACATCGGCACCAGCCCGCTTTACGCTCTGCATCAGTCGGCACGGGCGGCCCAGCACCATGCCGCGCTGCAGCACGCGATCTTCGGCGTGGTGTCGCTGATCTTCTGGTCGCTGATCGTGGTGGTGACGTTCAAATACGTCACCCTGATCATGCGTGCCGACAACGACGGCGAAGGCGGCGAGTTGGCCCTGGCCTCACTGGCACACCGCGTTCAAGGCCTCGACCGGAGGGTCAAGATTGCCATCGGCGCCGGCGCCATTCTCGGCCTGTCGCTGTTCTTCGGCGACGGCATGCTGACCCCGGCCATCACCGTGTTGTCGGCGGTGGAGGGTTTAAGCGCCATCAATCCGGGCTTCGACAAGCTGGTGGTGCCGCTGGCGCTTATCATCCTGATCGGCCTGTTCGCCTTGCAATCGCGCGGCACCGCACAAGTCGGCCGGGTGTTCGGCCCAGTGATGGTGGTGTGGTTCCTGGTGCTGGCCGTGATGGGCGCCGCCTCGATCTGGCAGACACCGCAAATTCTGATGGCGCTGTCGCCCCATTACGGCTTGATGCTGTTCATTGATGAGCCCTGGACCGCCTTTGTGGCGCTGGGATCGATCGTGCTGGCCGTGACCGGCTGCGAGACGCTCTATGCCGACATGGGCCATTTCGGCAAAGGACCGATCCGTGCCGCCTGGCTGTTCTTCGTGCTGCCGGCGCTGTTCCTCAATTATTTCGGCCAAGGTGCAGCCCTGTTGCGCGCGCCCAACGCCTTGTCCAATCCGTTCTATGCGGTGGCCCCCGCGTGGGCCCATTTGCCGCTAGTGTTCCTCGCCACTATCGCCGCCTCGATCGCCTCCCAAGCGGTGATTTCCGGCGTGTTCTCGATCACAAGGCAGGCGGTGCAGCTCGGCATGCTGCCACGGATGGAAATCCGCCACACCTCGGCGACGGACTTCGGCCAGATCTATGTGCCGCGGATGAACGCGGTGCTGTGCGTCGGCGTCGTTCTGATCGTCCTCATCTTCAAGAGTTCGAACGCGCTCGGCGCCGCATACGGCATTGCGGTAACTGGCGAGATGTTCATCTCCACCATGCTGGTGGGCCTGGTTGCCGTGCGGCAGTGGAAATGGAATATCTGGATGGCGGTGCCGATCTTCGGACTGCTCGGGTTCGTCGACCTCGCCTTCCTCGGCTCCAATGCGCTCAAGATTGTCGAAGGCGGCTGGTTGCCGCTGTTTATCGCGGCATGCGTCTACACCGTTATCGGCACCTGGCGGCTGGGACGGCGCACACAGCTCGACCGCCTGCGCAATGAATCGATGCCGATGAGTCTGTTTCTGGAGCGTGCTGACAAAACGCCGGTGCGCGTCGCCGGCACCGCAGTGTTCCTGTCGGCCCGCGCCGATTCGGTGCCGGGCGCGCTGCTCCACAACCTCAAACACAACAAGGTGCTGCACGAACGGGTTCTGATCACCCAGGTCATGGTCGACGACACGCCGTTTGTGGCGCCGGAAAAACGGCTCGACGTCGAAAAGCTCGGCAAGGGCTTTTATATCGTGCACATCCATCACGGCTTCTTCGAAACCCCGGACGTGCCCAAGGCCCTCATTGCCGCGCGCAAGTTCGGCCTCGCCGTCGATCCGGAAACGACGACCTTCTTCATCGGCCGCGAAACCCTGGTGCCGTCGGAACACTCAGAACTGCCCACTTGGCGGCGCTGGATCTATATGCAGCTCGCCGCCAACGCGCTGTCACCGGCGCGGTTCTATCACCTGCCGCCGAACCGGGTGATCGAGCTTGGGGCGCAAGTGACGATTTAAGAGCCCCCTTCGTCGCGCTTCGCGCGCCACTT
Organism: Alphaproteobacteria bacterium UBA1301; assembly: GCA_002307725.1. Taxonomy (GTDB): domain Bacteria; phylum Pseudomonadota; class Alphaproteobacteria; order Micropepsales; family Micropepsaceae; genus Rhizomicrobium. Next base: position 31,353 of record DBUB01000001.1, read on the forward strand.
CCCCCGCTTCGCGGGGGCAGAAAACTCAATCCAACGCATACACCAGCGCCTTTAGATAGGCGCTTTCCGGCAGCATCGGGTGGATGGGGTGGTCGGGGCCGGCGCCGCTGGCGCGGATCAGGCGCAACCGGCGGCCGCTCCGCGCGATGCCGGTGGCACATTCGAACGCCAACCGGTCCATGCCGATATTGTGCGAGCACGAGGCAATAAACAAAAAACCTTCCGGTGCGGTGACCGCTGCCGCGAGCCGCGCCAGTTTGCGGTAAGCCTTGGCGCCGGTCTCGAGGTCCTTCTTGGCTTTGACGAAGGGTGGCGGATCGGCAATCACGACATCGAAGGTCTCTTTGGCCGCGCCGAGACGCTCGAGTTCTTCGAACACGTCGGTTTTGATGAAGCTGGCCTTGAGCTGACCCGCAGCGGCGGCTTCTTCGGCGAGCGCCACGGCCGGGGCAGAGCTTTCCAGGCCCGCCACATCGCGCGCGCCCGCTTTCGCCGCCGCCAGCGCAAATCCACCGGTGTAGGAATAGGCGTCGAGCACCGACTTGTCCTTGGCCAGCGTTGCCATGAAGGCGCGGTTGTCGCGCTGGTCGTAATACCAGCCGGTTTTCTGACCCGCCGCGGCATCGGCAAAATAGGTGACGCCGTTCTCTTCAATGGTGATGCGGCCCGAGCCTTCGGCTTCGACGTAACTTGGCAGACCTTCGAGACTGCGGGACGGGGCATCGGCGCGCAGAATGATGCGGTTCGGCGCCAGCACCCGCTTCAGCGCCGCCAGCAACGTATCCTTCAGCGCTTCCATACCGGCGGCGGTGATCTGCACCACCACGCTGTCGCCGAAACGATCGATGACCAGACCCGGCAAGCCGTCGCCTTCGGCGTGGACGAGACGATAATAGGGCGCCGGATAAAGACTTGCGCGCAGCTTCAAGGCGCGGCCGAGTTTGGCGGCAAAAAAATCCTCGTCCAGCGCCACATCGGGCGCCGGATCGAACAGGCGCACAGCGATCAGGCTTTTCGGATTGAAGACGCCGGTCCCGAAGCTGCGGCCGTCATCGGCGGTGACATTGACCACCGCGCCGGGAGCCAGCCCCTTCGGCATGTCGATTTCGTTGGAGAACAACCACGGCGCACCGGCGCGCGCGCGTTTGCCTTCGCGGGGTTTCACCCGCAGCACAGGACGTGCCGTCATTGCGTTACACCTTATAGCGAAGAAATCAGGCGATCTTCTTCTTCAACCGTATACCGCGCCCGCCGCCGGAGGACGAGGCACCGTCATTGATCAGTTCGATACCGGAAGTTTCCAGCGCACCAATCAATTTCATCAGCGAATCGACATTGCCGCGAATGAGGCCGTCACTGGCTTCCATGCGCTGGATCGTCGGCACCGACAGGCCGGCGAGCCCGGCAAGGTGGCGTTGATCGATTCCCAGCAGAGCCCGTGCGGCTCGAAGCTGCCCTGCGCTGATCATTATTCACCTCGGTTGCACTGCTATTAGCCGCCAAAAACCTGTAATAACGATGTCTATGATATCAACTATGCCGCTTTCACACCCAACCGACAAGGGCGCACACCGCCACACACCGCGGCGTCCTGCAGGCTTCGGCCAAACACTTCAATCTGATAGAGATTTGATCACAAGTAAGGAAAACCACATGCTGACCCGGCGGAGCTTGATCATCACAGCGGGACTGGCGGCGGGCGTTCAAGCAGCGGGCGCCAAACCGGTCCGTCCGTTCGTGCGCACCGACGGCGCGCGCTTTCTCAAGGGCGGCAAGCCTTACCGCTATGCCGGCACCAACATCTGGTACGGACCTTATCTCGGTGCCCCCGGGGCGCTCGGCCATCGCGACCGGTTGAAGCGCGAACTCGACAATTTGCACAAGCTCGGCCTCGACAATTTGCGCATTCTGGCATCGGGCGAAACCTCGCCGCTCAAGAATTCGCTGGCGCCCGCCATTCACGGTCCTAAGCCGCCCGACAACGAAGATCTGCTCAAAGGCCTCGACTTTACCCTGGCCGAAATGGGCAAGCGCGGCATGACGGCCGTGCTGTTCCTCAACAATTTCTGGGAATGGTCCGGCGGCATGGTGACCTACCAGTACTGGACCAATGGCGGCCACTACATCAACCTTGGCGATCCCGCCCATCCGTGGCCGGAATTCGCCGATTTTTCCGCCCAATTCTATGCCAGCCCCAAAGCGATCGCCCTCTACGAGGATTATGTCGCGCGGATCGTCGGGCGCACCAATACGGTGACCGGCAAGCCTTATCGTGACGACCCTGCCATCATGGCGTGGCAACTCGCCAACGAGCCGCGGCCGGGCGGCACCGCCGCCAAGGCGCCATGGGAGGCGTTTTATGCCTGGATCGCGCGCTCGGCGGCGTTCATCAAGGCCCGCGATCCCAATCATCTGGTCTCAACCGGCAACGAAGGCGTGATGGGGTGCCTGGAATCGACCGACTGCGTGACCAAAGCCAATGCGTCAAAAGCGATCGATTACGTCACCTTCCATATGTGGCCGCTTAACTGGAGCTGGATCGATCCGGAAAAGCTCGACGCCACCTTCGACACCGGTCTGGCCAGGTGCCGCGCCTATATCGACACCCACATCAAGCTGGCGGCGGCGCTGAACAAACCGCTGGTGCTGGAGGAATTTGGCTTTCCGCGCGAAGACGGCCTGAGCGGTCCCGACGTGCCCACCCGCCATCGCGACCGGTTTTACGCCATGGTCTATGCCGCCGTGGAAGACAGCGCCAAGAAGCACGGGGCTTTTGCCGGGACCAATTTCTGGGCCTGGGGCGGCGAGGGCCGCGCGGCGCATCCCGATTATATGATGAAGCCGGGTGACACCGCCTACGTCGGCGATCCGCCGCAAGAGCCGCAAGGGCGCAATTCGGTGTTCGACAGCGATGCCTCCACGATCGCGGTGATCAAGGCCCATGTCGCGGCGCTGAAGGCGCTGTAATTGCTGGTTTGCCGCGTTTCCGGAAAGGCGCGTCAGTTCGCCGGCTTCAGACCTGTGAGCAAGCTATTCGTCAAGATGTCGATGATGGTGTCGAGTTGCTCGCGGCTGTCGAGCTTGCCGGCAATATAGGCGCTGACCGGCCCGTGCAGCGCGCACCAAAACACGTTGCCGAGCACGGAGGGATCGCCCTGGACGATGCCGCCGGCAATGAGGGCATCCATGCTGCGGCGGGTGGTGGCCCGGGCGCGCTCCATCGCGGCGAGCAGTCCCGGATATTTGGCCAGATCGGGATAGGGCAGCTCGAACATGATGCGGTAGCAATCCGGCTCGGCGAGAGCAAAATTCACATAGGCCTTGCGTTTGGCCATGCCGCGCTCCGGCGCCGTTCCGTCCACCTTATCGGCCGCTTCAAGTGCCGCCACAAAACGGTTGAAGGCGCGCTCCATCGAGACGGCAAGAATTTCTTCCTTATCGTGAAAGTAATGGTAGGGTTTCATGGGGCTGATCCCCATGACCTCGGCCAGCGCCCGCATGGTCACCCCGTCGGTACCGCGTTGCGCAAACAAGCGGCTGGCCGCGGCGCAGAGCTGCTCGCGGAATTCTGTGATGTCTTCGTCGCTCAACGTGCGTGGCACAATAGCTTCTCCCCAAGATAACGGCCGCGAAGCACCGGCCAGAGGATGAAACGTGGCACAAACAGCTTGGTGTGCCAACCGCCTCGGCGCGGTGAGGAGCCCGAATCGGCCGCCTCCATCAAGGGCAGCCAGATGCAAAGTAGCGGCAGCAAGCCCTGGACGAACTCAGGCAGGTGCCCGGTTTGCGGCACCAGCTGGGAAAGACGCACTCGCCATCGGGCAGTTTTTTCGGCTGCGACCGGGTACCGTCACGGGTGGAAATACATCTTCCTATCGGCGCTGGGCGTGGTGTACCGGCTAACGCCAGGGACGCGAACGGGCCACGGAGATGCCGCGCAGATCGTCTGGCCATTTTCCCGAGACCGCGCAATAGAAGTGATAGAGATCGCCGCGCCAAGTGATCAATGCCGGCTTGTGGGCGTAATCTTCGTCGACGGAACCTGGGGCCCCGGCATCGACGATAATCTCTGGCACCTTGGTGAAGTGATAAGGATCGGTGCCAAGGGCGAGCAGTTCCCGCGCTTTGCCGTCGGACGCCAAACCGAAATAATAGAGCGCCCATTGCCGGCCGATGCGCAGAACCGCCGGATCGCTGGCAAAGCGCGCATCCCAAGCCGGTTCGGCACCGTTCGGAAGGATCGGGTTGCCGGGAAACCGCGTCCAGGTCTTCAAGTCCTTTGAAGTCGCCAGACCGGTCTGTTCGTGCCAGCGCTTCTCGGTGTTTTTGGCGTTGTAGAACAGGTAGTAAGTGTCGCCCTCCTTCACCAGATAAGGCTTGTAGAGCCCGCCAGCTTCCCATGCTGCATTCGCATCGGGCGTCAAAATAGGTTCGCTGCGCTCCCAGTGGTGCAGATCATCGCTCCACGCCAGCCCGATAACGGCCGGCCCCACTTCGTAGCCGGGGTTCGGATAGGCGTGCCAAGCGCCGAGATAGCGCCCGCCGACCTTCTTGAGCGTCGCTGGCGAACGAAGATCGTCGTCCCTGAGGATGCACATCAGGGCGGCGTTGAAACGGGTGATCGGCGACGCCGGATCGCGGGGAAAGATCAGTCCGGCCCGGCTCCAAGTCACCAGATCGTCCGACTGCGCCAGCCCGGTCTGATAGCCGGTGCCGTCGAACCCGACATAGGTCATGAAAAAGCGCCCTTCGGCGCTGAAGACGAAAGGACAGTCAACAGAACGTTCGTCGAAACTGCCGGCGATATGGGATGGACCGAGAACGAGCCGCCCGTATTTGTACGGCGTGCGGAAGATGGAAAGGCTGTCTGCCGGTGCGCCCCAGGCCCCGGCAACCCCGGAGGCGGCACAACCAACCAGCACACTGCGGCGCGACAGCGACATCGGCAACGTCTCCATCCCCATAAAGGGACCGGCGGTCCAATCGCACTTGGACCGCCGGCTGATCGTCCAGGGAGGGCATTATCCTGGATCGTACTTCTTACATCTTGTAGCGCACGCCAACGATGAACTGACGGTCGTTGATCGTCGTGCTGGCAGGACGGGTCGTTGTTGTAAAGTACTGATCGATCCGCGTATGCAGCAAGTTGCTGCCTTCCAGCGAGAGGGTCAGATTCTCGTCGAGGTCGTAGGACACCGACGCATCGAGCCAGCCATAGGCCTTGTTGAAGATGGCCGCGGTGCCAGCGAACTGGCCGGAAGCCGCATACAACGAATTGTAGTACGAGCTGCGCCAGTTGTAGGCAATGCGGGCGCTGATCGGACCCTTTTCGTACATGCCGATCAGGTTGGCGCTGTGACGCGACAAGTACTGCAGCGGCGTGCTGAGGCCGACCACCTGCGATGGCGCCGAACTGTCAACATAAGTGTAGTTGGCCTGCATACCGAGACCAGAGAGCAATCCCGGCAGGAAGTCGTAGAATTGCGTGTAGCCGACTTCAAAGCCTTGCGCCTTGCCGTTTTCGGCATTGCCCGTGGTGGTGATGTTCCAGTCCACCCCGTCGATCGTCATCGTCACGGCGCGGGTCGCCCAGAAGTTCTTCACGTCCTTGTTGAAGAGGGCGAGATAGACGGAATCGCTCTTGCCGAAATAGTACTCGAGCGAAACGTCATAGGACGTTGCCTGCATCGGCTTCAGTTCGGGGTTGCCGCCATTGCCGCTGTTGTTGCCGGGCACCAGCGTCAAACCGGGCGCCAAGCTGGAGAAGCTCGGCAGGTTCAGCGTCTTGGAGAAAGACGCACGCAGCTTGAGTTCGTCGCTGAGATGCGCCGTCATGGTCACCGACGGCAGGAAGTCGGTCCGGGTGGTGTGCGGGTTGTACGCGGTATAGCCGCTCACCACACCATTCACGATATTGCTCTTGTATCCCAAGATCGACGTATTGGTATTCATGACGCGGCCGCCGATGACGCCGGTGATTGGAACCAGGAGTTCGGTTTCGACCCTCGCCTGCAGATAGCCGGAGGTGATCCGCTCGGACTGCGTATAAGGCGACTTCGGATCGACATAGGGCGTATTCGAGTTGCCAAGCATGGACTTGATGCCCGACAAATTGGCACGCAGGAAGTTCGGGTCGGCGGTCCAGATATCATTCGGCAGCGAATAGCCCGACAGCACACCGGAGAACCCGGTGTTGTGGTACTGCACCATCATGTTCTGGACGTCAGCACCATTCTTCGCCGTAAAGGTGCCGACGAAGCGGATGGGCTGGAAGTTGTTATCGTGGACGGCATAGCGCACGCCCGCATCGATTTCCTTGATCGGCCCCCAACTGGTTTGATACTGCGCATCCATTTTGGCGGCGAGCTGGGTCGCGTAGTACTGGTTCTCGTTGTACGCAAGGCTGTTGACCGTGTAGGCGCTCAGGGAGGTGAAGTTGCCGCCGCTGAAGCTGTAGGACGGAACGGTCGTCGTCATGTCTTCCGACAAAGACGTGAACGGCGTGGTTGCGCCGACGGCCGTGTAGTAGAGATTGCTGCGGCCGCGCACATACTGGACGTTGCTGGTGACCGTCAGATTACCATGGTTCCAGTTGCCGCCGAGAACGTAGTTCTGCGTCGTGTCGGTGTTGTCGCGCGCCGTGCCATAGGTGCCGAACGACATGTTGCCGGTGTAGGTACCGGTTGCCAGATCGGTCGTGCCGGGGAACACCGTAAAGGTGCCGGCCACCGAATTGGCGAAGGACGGATAGGCGTAATAGGTATATTGGTTCTGGTAGGTCGAAAATTTCAGGAAGTTGGCATCAAAGTAGAAGTCCAACTCGGACGTCGGACGCCACTGCAGCGAGGCATTGATGCCCATGCGGTCACGATGGCCGTCAATGGTCGGGTTCCAGAAGCCGGTTGATGTGGCGACGCTGGTGCCCGAAATGGCGTAGGTATTCCAGGCAGGCGAGCCGGCCGAATCGAAACTCTGGTGGAACGCGCGCTCCTGGAACGAGACACTGACGAGAGCACCGACTTCGCCGATCGCAGTGTTCCAGCGATCCGCATAAAGAGCCGAAGCCTGCGGCTTGGCGGATTTGGCTAGATCGGCATAGGCGACGCGAAAATCGGCGCGAAGCTGCATGCTGTTGAAATCGAACGGACGAGCCGTGCGAATATCGACCAATCCGCCCAAGCCGCCTTCGAGTTGGCTGGCTTGCGGTGTCTTGTAGACGTCGATGCCGGCGACGAGTTCGGACGGAACATCCTGAAGGTTCAGGATACGGCTGCCACCGGCGGTCATGATTTCCTGACCGTTCAGCGTGGTTTGGACCTGCTGAAGGCCGCGGATGGCGATGCCGCCGCCTTCACCAAGGTCACGCGTGACCTGGACGCCGGTGATGTGCTGTAGCGAATCCGTGACATTTAGATCCGGAAACTTGCCGATATCTTCGGCGACGATCGAATCGACGATCGAAGCCGAATTCTTCTTGAGGCTCATTGCGGATTCCAGGCTGGCCCGCATACCGGAAACAACGACGGTCTCGATCGTCTGATCCGATTGCGCCAGCGCAGGAACAGATGTTGCCCCGGCCAGCACGGCTGCCCCAGCCAACAGTGTGACTCTCAACTTCATTTTCTTGACCTCCCATTGCCGACGATTGGTTCAATCAATATCAGCCAGCTTTTCTCAGATTAGGTCACATCCCCGGCTTGTCTGACAAGGACAAACCATCGTTTTGACCAACTTAGAACATTATTTATGTTATGTAGTGACTGAAATACCATACCGCATGGGATATGTAGCGATATCGTATCATTTCTTGGGTTATCCATTTGAAATAAAATGGTATTCGTCGTCAGAGCGTGGTCGCCAGTTCCCGAAAATGGCGGTAACAGGTAACGATACCAACACCTTGCGTTGTAAAATTCGGGTCAAATGATGGGCTTAAAGCCGTCTCGCAACAAACGATCAAATTCGCTCATCCACTGTGTCACAGCCTCGGATCGGTGAGCCACGGTACGTACGCGACAATCAGGACCGCTGCCAGGATCGCCAGCATGTAAATCCAGATCGCATGGACAGCCTTTTCCGGCGCAACCCGGCCGATGGCACAAGCCTGATAGAAGCCAATGCCCAATGGCGGCGTGAACAGCCCCAGACTCATCGCCAGCACCATGACGATGCCATAATGGACCGGCGCAATACCAAGCGCCTTGGCGATGGGAAACAGCAGCGGCGCAAAGACAACGACCGCCGGGATGCCCTCGAGAATGCTGCCGAGGATGGCAAAGACCACAATCGACAAGGCCATAAAGCCGGCCCTTCCACCCGGCATCGCCTCCATCGTGGCGGCAAGCTGATGCGAAAACTCGGCTTGAGTCAGGGCCCACGCCATCGTCGATGCCGTGCCGAGTATGATCATGATGGCGCCCGACAGGGACAAGGTCTCGCACAGCATCGGCCACATCCGCTCGAGCCGGAAACTGCGGTAGAATACCGCCGATACGATGATCGTGTAGATCACGCCGATGGTCGACACTTCGGTGGCTGTAGTCACACCCGTCACCACCGCCATGCGGATGACGACGAGCAGAAGCAACGGCGGCAAAGCCACAACCAAAGCCGTCAAGATTTCGCGCAGCGTCGCGCGATGCACGCCGTCGACCCGCTCCGAGCGGGAGCGAAACCACGCCACGATGATGAGCCCTATCGCCCCCACGACCGCCGGCAGCATGCCACCGGTGAACAAGGCCGAAATGGAAACGCCGGTCACCGACCCGACGGTGATCAGGACAATCGATGGCGGAATGGTTTCGCCCATTGCTGCCGAAGCTGAAAGCAGGCCGATCAACTCGCCCGGCGGCTTACCGCGTCGCTGCATCTCGGGCAGCAGGACTGGCGCGATCGCCGCCATATTGGCCGCTTTTGATCCCGATATGCCCGACACCAGGTACATCGCGGCGATCAGCACATACGACATGCCGCCCCTAAAATGCGCCACCAGCGTCGACAGCACACCGGCCAGCGCCGCGGCAAGACCCGTCGCCTCGATCATCAACCCGAGCAGGACAAACAGAGGAATGGAAAGCAGCAAGAAGCCCGACATCCCTTCGTCGATGCAGATCGCTGCGATCGCCATCGGCGTCGTTGTGGCAAAGGAAAAATAGACCACAGCCGCCAGCCCGAAGGAGACCGCGATGGGGGCTCCAGCAAAGGTCAGAACCGCCACCCCAAGGCCGAAGAATATGAGAAGGTTCCAATTCTGCATGGCCTGCAGTTGCGGCGCGAACAGCCACAGCGCCAGCCCGATGGCCGCCAACAGCGCTGCGGCTGCCATGACGTCCGCCAGACGGGCGCGCTGGATCAACTGCAGCAGGGCGATCACCAGCATCAGAAGAATGCCGACAATGACGGCCGCGGCCTTGCAGGTATCGGGCAAGCCCAGCGCCGGCGAGGTGATCGCCATCTCGGCAACGGCATGCTCCCAGGCCGGCCGCAGCATCAGCGCCAGGAACAGGATGACGGCGAGCGATGCAAACGTCTCGATCCGCCGCTGCCAACGCGCCGGGGCCAGACCGATTAGCACCGTGAGGCGCATGTGGCCGCCCCGGTGCTGGGCAACCGCTGCCCCCAGCATCGACATCCAGAGAAAGAGGATCCCCGCCAGTTCGTCCGACCACAGCAGCGGCTGGTGCAGGACATAGCGGAACGCGACGCCGGCAAACAGAATCGCCACCTCGACGACGATCAGGATCGCGCCGGGGATTTCGGCCACCAGGCCGACGGCATGCTCGGCCCGTGCAGCCCACGCCTTCAGCGCCACAAACCCGTTGCCGCGCCCAGCGCCCTTAGCCGAGACGGCCGACGTATCTTTCGAGATGCCTCCAAGCGGCGTCACCGAAAATCTCCCTCCAATGGCGGTAAAATCCCCGCTCTATTAGTATTTTTTTGAATGGCGCCGGATCAGGATCGGCGAACGTCATATGGCGGGCGGATAGCGCGGCGCGAACCGAAACATTGAGCGCCGCGACGTCGGCGCGTTGCGCCACGCAGCAGGTGTTGAGAACGGTCTCCGCGACGGCGCGGATATCCTTGGGCAGTCGATACCACGCGGCACTATTGGCCACGAAAAGATAGCCATCCCAGATGTGATTGGTGCAGCTGATGTAGTTCTGAACCTCGTACAGCTTCGCCGTATCGATGATCGGCAACGGGTTTTCCTGCCCGTCCACCACATGGGTCTGCAAGGCGGTGTAGACCTCGCTGAACTGCATCCCCGTTGGCGTGCCGCCCAAAGTCCGGAACAGACTGATCGGCAACGAACTGACCGGAACGCGAATCTTCAAGCCGCTGAGGTCGGCGGGCGTCAAGACCGGCCGGCGCGACGTGGTGATCTGGCGAAAGCCGTTGTCCCAGACGCGCGGCATCATGTGCAGCCCCGCCTTCTCAACCTCCGACGCAATGAATCCGCCGAGATCGCCATCCATCGCCGCCCACACCGTCTGGTAGTCGCGGAAGGCAAAACCGACGGCATTGATGGCGGCCGCCGGAACCAGCGTGGCTATCGCAAGCGATGACGGGGTGAAAAACTCGATGGCCCCGGCCCGCAATTGGTTCAGCATGCCGGTGTCACCGCCAAGCTGATTGCTGGGAAAGATGCGGATGTCGAGTTCGCCGGCCGTTTCCTTGCGGATTTGGTCCGCCGCTTGGCGTGCGCGCCGGTTGAGCGGATGCGTCGCCGGGAGGTTGTTGCCATATTTGTAGACAAAACGGGACTTGGCCCGGGCGCGCGCCCCAGTCCCGGCCCAGGCGGCCACGCCTGCCAGGACTGACCTCCTGTCAAACTCCATCACGACGTCCGTCTGGCTGGTCGTAGTCTCAAAAAAACGTTATACATAACATAGTTCATGTTATATTCGTTGTCCAGCAGAGCCTAATGTAACATATCGAATGAGGACGCGATGAGCAGGTTTTTTGGCGAAGTCCGCCAAATTGGATACGTGGTGCGGGATATCGAAGCCGCCATGAAGTACTGGTCCGAGACGCTCGGTATCGGCCCGTGGTTCTATGCTCCGAAAATCATCGACCAGCATTTCGAATACAAAGGCAAGCCGTCACCGATCCAGCGCGCCGTCGCATTGGCCAATTCCGGCCCCTTGCAGATGGAACTCGTGCAGCAACTCAACGACGCACCGTCGATGTATCTCGACTTTCTCAAGGCTGGGCATACCGGTGCCCAGCATTTCGCCTATTGGACCACCGCTTTCGATGCCGACTTGGCGCGGCTCACGGCCCAAGGCTTGACCGTAGGCATGAACGGCTCGGTCGGGGCCGGCGGCCGCTATGTCTATTTCGAAACCGAATTCCACCCCGGCACGGTGATCGAATTGTCCGAAGTCTCGGGCCCCAAAGGCGCCCTGTTCCGCCAGATTCGCGAGGCGAGTGCGAACTGGGACGGCACCGATCCGGTCCGGGCGTTCCCCGATCTCTCTAAAATGCCGGCGAAATAGCGAACCGCCCGCTGCCTGTCAGACCGGACGCATGCGGCGCGCCATCGCGATGGCCGCCTGCATGTTGCCCGGCCGGGCAACACCTTTCCAGGCGATATCAAACGCCGTGCCTTGATCGACCGACGTGCGCAACACCGGCAAACCGGCGGTGATGTTCACCGTCGCGTGACGACCGATCAGCTTGGCCGGGATATGACCTTGGTCGTGAAACTGGGCGACAACAATGTCGTATTTCCCATCAATGGCTTGCTCGAATACGACATCGCCCGGGATAGGCCCGGTGGCGAGGATTCCTTCGGCACAAGCCGCCGTCACAGCGGGAACCACCTGTTCCTGGTCTTCCAGGCCGTAAAGCCCGCCTTCGCCAGCGTGCGGATTGACCGCCGCCACCGCGACCCGCGGCTTGGCAATGCCCATGGTCAACATGTGACGATGGGCTGCCCGGATGGTGTCCAGGATGAGCTCGGTCCGGCACAGTCCGGCCACCTTGGCCAGCGACACATGCGTCGTGACGTGGATCACGGAAAGCTGCGGACAGGCTAGAACGGCGTAGCATTTCTTGACGCCGGTAAAAAGCGACAGCAGGCCAGCATGGCCGTTGAGGGCATAGCCGGCCATGCGGATGGCGGTCTTGTTCAGCGCTGCGGTGCAGATGACATCGATTTTCTTGGCCATTGCCAGATCCACAGCCGTCTTAATGATACGGCAGCCAACTTCGCCAGCATCCGCCGAAAGCTGGCCCGGCAGGATCGCATCCCGGTTCCTGGCCTCAACCGGCAAGAGGGGCACGGCCCCCGCCGGAATGTTCCCATCAGGGGAAACGAACGTGAGGTCAGCCCCGACCAGATCACTGGCCCGCGCCATGAACACCGGATCGCCGATCACCAACGTCGCCGCCCGGTCCGCGGCCGGCATGTCCTTGAGAGCCTTGCAGATTACTTCCGGCCCGATTCCGGCCGGATCGCCCATCGTCAGCCCAATTCTGTTCATCAGTCACTCCGTGCCCGAACGCCGCAGTCCGCCCGACAGCCGAAGTTGAAGGACGAAAGCGCTCAAACATCACACGATTAATGTTGTATGTATAGTTTTTTTTGGTACATTCTGCGGAATCTGCTCACGCCCGCCGGATTTCAGTGTGATTTGTTCCGGGCCTCAGGAGCAACGGACCATGACGAACAACCAAAGCCGCGACGATAAATTGCTCCTGTCCTTTTATGGAGACGATGTCACCGGCTCGACCGATGTGCTGGAAGCAGCGGCATTGGCCGGGGTGCCTGCGATTCTGTTCCTGGCGCCGCCGACGGCGGAGCAGCTGCAGCGTTATCGTGGTGTCCGCGTCGTGGGCGTTGCCGGCGACAGCCGCAGTCGCACACCGGCATGGATGCAAGCCAACCTGCCCAACGTGTTTCAGGCACTTAAAGCCGTTGGTGCGCCGGTGGTGCATTACAAAACCTGCTCCACCTTCGATTCCTCTCCGGATACCGGGAGCATCGGCCGCGCCATCGACATCGGCATTGACGGCTTTGGAACGCCAGTGCCGGTCGTGGTCGGTGTCGTCCCCCATCGCCGCTTCGTCGTCTTCTCGACGCTGTTCGCGGCCGGTCACGTCGGCGGCACCCGCGAGGTCTACCGGATCGACCGCCACCCAACCATGAGCCGGCATCCCATCACGCCGATGGATGAAGCCGATCTTCGCTTGCACCTCGGCAAACAAACGGCGCGGCCAATTGCCGGGTTTGACCAATGCCAGATGTCCGGCGATGGCTTCGCGGCACGGTTTGCCGAGTTGGATGCCGACATCGTCATCCTCGATACGTTCGATGCCGCCACGACCCGCCGCTGCGGCGAATTGCTGGCTCAACTGGCCGCCCAGCGGCAAATCTTCGTCGCCGGGTCCTCCGGTGTCGAATACGCCTATTTCGATTACCTCATGGCGGCCGGAATACTGCCGACACCGGCTGTGCCGCGGCCTTGCGGACCGGCCGACAAGATCATCGCCGTCTACGGCAGTTGCTCACCCGTCAGCGCCAAGCAGATCGAATGGGCCGAGAACAACGGCATGACCGTCATCGCCGCAGACACCGTGGCACTGGTCGAGGACGCTGACGCCGCGGAAATGGCCTGCGCAAAACAAATGGCCGCGGCATTGTCGCAAAGCCGCGGCGTCGTTCTGTGTACGGCACGCGGCCCCAACGATCCCAGCATCGCACGCACCCGCGCGGCGCTGGAGCGGACAGGGCACAGCGCGCACGACAGTTCGCAGCTCCTCGGGATCCGTCTCGGCCGCGTGATGAAACGCGCGATCGAACGCACCGGAACGCGCCGCGCCGTTCTGGCCGGCGGTGACAGCTCAAGCCATGCCATTCCCCAGCTCGACATCGAAGCGCTGGAATATGCCGGTCCCATGGTTTCCGGTGCCCCGCTGTGCCGGGCTTATGCGAAGAATCCGAGACTTGATGGACTGGAAATTGTACTCAAAGGCGGTCAAGCCGGCGAACCAGATTTTCTGGGCCGATTGATCGCAGGGCATTGAGACAAAGGGGAACCAGACCATGGATGCCGAAGAACGCCGCAGGGAACTGCTCAAAGTCGTACAGACCCGCAAGTCCGTCGGGCTCGACGAGCTTGTCGAACATCTTAGCGTCAGCCGGATGACCGTACATCGCGATCTGGATCTCTTGGCGAGCCGCGGGCTCCTGCGCAAGCAACGCGGCGGCGCCTCAGCCGAAAGCTCGCTGCTGTTCGAAAGCAATTTTCATTACCGGCAGGAAGTTTATCAGCCCGAGAAGCTCGCCCTCGCCAAGGCCGCCGCCCGGCTGATCGAACCCGGCCATGTGATCATGCTCGACGACAGCACCACGACGCTGCAGATCTGCGATGAAATCGCGGAGGTCGAGAATGTCACCGTCATCACCAACTCGCTGGCGGTCTGCGAAAAACTGCGCGCGAAGCCGAGCACCCATCTCGTGCTGGCTGGCGGCAACTACAACGACACGCTCGAAGGCTTCTACGGCCTGCTCTGCGAACAGACTTTGCGCAAGCTGCGGGCCGACTGGGCCTTCATGTCCGCCCCGTCGGTCATCGGAACCTGCCTCTATCATCAGGACCAGGAAGTCGTCCGCATCAAGCGCGCCATGATGGAGGCCGCGGAAAAGTCCGTGATGCTTCTCGTCGCCGCGAAGTTCCGCACCCGCGCTCTGACGCAATTCGCCGAACTCTCGGAATTCAACCACATCTTCATCGATCGGCAGATCGATCCCGCAGCAGCGAAATCGCTGCAACAAGCGGCGATACCATTCGAACTCGTCTAGCGAAAGAAAGTCTATGTCTCCTCTGGGTACCCAAATCCGCCTTTCCCGCATCATCAACAACAAGACGCAGCGCGGCTTCTGTGTCGCGATGGACCACGCGTTGCATCTTGGCAGTTGCAAAGGTTTGGAACACCCGGAAGCCATGCTGGACGCCATGGCCGAAGCCGGCGTCAATGGCGTGATCCTGCCGCTTGGTTCGGCCCTGCGCTATGGCGAGCGCCTGGTCCGCAACGGCGGCCCGGCCCTGATTTTGCGGCTCGATCAGACGACCATGTGGCGCGAAGGCACGGCTCTCGACTACAAGGACGGCCATACCCGCCTGATTGCCTCGGTCAATGACGCCATCGCCTTGGGCGCCGAGGCGGTGATCAATTATATGTTCGTCGCCCACAACGACCCGGCCGAAGAAACCATCGCGTTCCGCTCCACCGCCGACGTCAACGCCGCAGCCCGGGCGGCCGGCATCGTTCATATCGTCGAGACCATGGGGGCCCGCCACGCCCTCGCTAAAGATATCCATGACGGCGCGTTCGTCGGTTTTCATGCCCGTATCGGCGTCGAGATGGGCGCCGACATCATCAAAACCGACTGGCCAGGTAGCGTCGACAAGCTGCGCAGCATTGCCGCCGAATTGCCGGTGCCGGTCATGCTGGCGGGGGGGCCACGCGGCAAGTCCGACCGTGGCACGCTTGAACTGGTGTCCTCTGTGATCAAGGCTGGTGCCGCCGGCATCCTATTTGGCCGCGCTATCTTTGCGGCCACCGAACCGTTCGCCGTCATGCGGGCCTGCCACGCCCTCGTGCACACCAATTGCAGCGTCGACGAAGCCATCGAACTTGCCGGCTTCCGCGCCATGCCGCAGGCGGTCTAGTCGATACAAGGCACGGCGACACGAGCGTGCGAAAGGCGTGAGTCATGGTTCGTCCGATGATGCGGTTGTGCGGTTCGGCGCTGGTTGTTTCCGGCGCCCTGCTTGGCACCGTTGCCACGGCCAGTCCCGCCCTTCAACCGTTTACGATTGACCACGAAAACCACGCCGCGTCGGCCCTTGACGTCAGCTTTCTGCTCGACAAGACCGCCGGTGAAAGCGGTTTCATCCGCATCAAGAACGGCCATCTGGTCCATGCCGACGGCCGCCGGTTTCGCTGTTGGGGCGTCAATCTGGGCGGCTGGACGCCCGGCTCCGCTCTGCTGCCGCCGAAAGACAGCGCCGACGTCTATGCAGCAGCGCTCGCCCGGCTCGGCGTCAATTGCGTGCGCCTGCATTTCCTCGATATGCCCAACAAATCGGTCTCCGTCCCCGGGCAAGGCGGCGCCGGGCCCAACGGCGAGGCCCTGAAAGAACCAGTGTCGAACACGCCGGCCGGTCTGATCGACGCCAGCCGCAACGATTCCAGATCCCTTGCTCCCGAGCAGCTCGACCGCCTCGACTATCTGGTCTATCGGCTGAAAAGCCACGGCATCTATGTCGATCTCAATCTGAATGTCGGGCGGTTTTACCGAGCCGACGACGGCGTGCCGGACTCCGACCTGATCGGGACCGCCAAGGGGATGACCTATTTCGGCCCCGAACTCATCGCGCGCCAGAAAGAATACGCCCGCAACCTGATTCAGCACATCAATCCCTACACGCATACCGCCTATAGCGACGAGCCGGCGATCGCAATCGTCGAAGTGGTGAACGAGAATTCGCTTACCGAATTCTGGATGCGCAATTGGGTACGCGGCGAGCACGACAAGAACACGCCACGCGTTCAGCTCGATCTAACGCCGCATTACAAGGCCCTGCTGACCGCACAGTATAATGACTGGTTGAGCCGCACGCATAAGCCGGCCCAATTGGAACGGCTACGCCGGATGTGGGGCGTGGCTACCGGACAGCCAGTTGCCCTGCTGCGCCGGGGCGAATTCGCCGCCGTGCCGAAGGAACGCTTCAACACCGAGTTGGCCTTCTACACCCATGTCGAGACCACGTTCTTCCAGGACATGTGCGCGTACCTGCGCAAGGATCTCGGCGTGAAGGTTCCGATCATCCCGACGGCCGATCACACCTACTTTATCTCCGGCCTGCCGCTGCTGCGCACGACCTCGGCGTTCGAGCTCCAGGATGCTCACGCATATTGGCAGCATCCGGCCATCTACGGCCGCCGCGCCACGCCCATGCTCGACGATCCGCTACACTCGATGGTGGTGAAGCTGGCGCGCACTGCCATGGCCGGCAAACCGTTCACCGTCAGCGAAATCAATGAGCCGTTTCCCAACGATTATCGCAGCGAGATGATTCCCATCATCGCCAGCTACGCTGCCTTTCAGGATTGGGACGCGGTGTTCTTCTACAGCATGGAACCCAAGCTGAACGGTCAATGGCAAGCGACGATCGGCGATTTTTTCGATATCGCCCAAGACCCGATCAATATCGCCGAACTGCCGCTCGGCGCCCTAACTTTCCTGCGCCACGACGTGCAAACGGCCAAGCAGACCATCGCGCGCAGTTATTCGACGGCCGATATCAACGAATCGGCCCGGGCGCCGCTGAGCAGCAAACCATATTTCACACCCGGCTTTGCGCTGTCGCTACCACTGCAGCACGGCTCGCGCATCCGCTGTCTCGATTGCGCCCCGCTGGGCCGCATCGCGGTGCCGCAAGGCGACGACCTCTTTAGCGATACCGGAGAGTTGCGCTGGCATGCCGCCGGCGAGCACACCGGCTTTTTGACCACCCAGACCGAGCGAACCGAGATCATCAGCGGCTTCACAGCGGAGGCATCGCGCAAAGGCGGCACCACGCCCCATCTCAGCGCCGATATTGCCAACGACTTCGCCACGGTCGCCTTGAGTTCGCTCGACGGCAAGGCGCTTTCGGTTTCCGACCGCATGATGCTGGTCGCCACCGCAACGGCGAACAATTCCGGCGCCATCTGGGACCGCCGCCACGCCATGATGGCAAAATGGGGGGCGGCACCGACCCTGCTCGAACCCGTCACCGGCTGGATCATGTTCAAGAATCTCGACGGAGCGATCAAGGTCACGGTGACGCCCTACGACGGCGCCGGCCGGGCCCTGGCGCCCATCGACGCACGCATGCTGGAGGATGGATGGGAAATCCCCGTCGGCACACCAGCAGCAACGAATTACCTGGTCTCTGTCACACGTTAACCGGCTTTCCTGGCACCAAGAGGCTTCACGATGTTCGAACTATCCCGCAGGAACCTGTTGCAAGGTGCGACGTTTGCCGCCGCCATCGGCGAAGCCGTGGCCCAGCCGGCGCGTCCGTCTGGCCGCGAAACCGTGCAAGAATTCGCCTATCAGGACGTCACCCTGACTGGCGGTCCGCTGGGCGAACAATATAACTGGATGAAGGCGCATTTCCTCGCGCTCGATAACGACCGCCTGCTGAAAGCTTATCGCCAGCATGCCGGGCTCGACGCACCGGGCAAAGACATGGGCGGCTGGTACGATCCCGACGGCTTCGTGCCCGGACTGACCTTGGGGCAATACATCTCGGGCCTAGCCCGTTTCGGCCGCGCCACGGGCGAGCCGGCGTTTCACGCCAAAGTCGCTTACCTCGTCGGGGAATTTGCCAAGATCATCGCGCACAATCCCAACCCCTTTGCCGGTGTGAATACCGAAAAGCAATGGGCGGCCTATGTCTACGACAAGCATGCCATCGGCCTGATCGACGCCTATGACCTCAGCCATGTGCAAGCGGCGGCCGAGCTTCTGCCGCGCGTCTACAATGGCGCCAAGCCGTTCATCTCGCCAGTAAGCCGGGACCGCATCGGCAAGAAGGACCCGCCCTATGACGAGACCTATATCCTGTCGGAAAATCTGTTCGCTGCGGCGCGGGTCACCGGCGACAGCAAATTCCGCGCGCTCGGCGAGCATTATCTCCTTAACAAGGAATTCTTCGATCCGCTGGCAAAGGGCGACGACATCCTGCCGGGCGCCCACGCCTACAGCCATGCCATCGGCCTCAGTTCCGGCGCCGCAGCCTACCTCGTCCTCGGCGACGTCAAATACAAGAACGCCCTGGTCAATGCCTGGCGCTTCCTCGAACTACAACGCTATGCCTCTGGCGGCTGGGGACCGGAAGAGCAATTCGTAAAACCCCACACCGGCGCGCTGTACAACAGCCTCTTCAGCACCAAAGCCCATTTCGAAACGCCTTGCGGCAGCTATGCCAATACCAAACTGGCGCGCTATCTGCTGCGTTTCACAGGCGACGCCCGCTACGGCGACGGGTTGGAACGGGATCTGTTCAATACGATTCTGGCGGTCAGAAAGCCCGACACCGACGGCGACTACCCCTATTACTCCAGCTATGGCCCCGCCTCGCACAAGGAATACTACCCGCGCAAATGGCCCTGCTGCTCCGGCACCCTGGCCCAATGCGTGGCGGATTATCCGCTCAACATTTATTTCCACGCGGCCGACCGGTTGTACGTGAATCTCTATACCCCCTCCGAGGTGCGCTGGTCACGGCATGGTCAGCCCGTCACGCTGCGCCAGGAAACGGATTTTCCCGACGGCGATCAGGCACGGCTGCGGATCGCGCTGCAACATCCGGCAAAATTCACGCTGGCGCTGCGCATTCCGGGCTGGATCTCCGGACGCCCCAGCATCCTGGTCAACGGACACCCCATCGCGGTTCCCACCACACCCGGCCAATTTGCCCTGATCGAACGGCAGTGGAACAATGGCGACGTCGTCGAACTAACGCTGCCGCAAACGCAGCGGACGCTGGCGATCGACGATCAGCATAGCGATACGGTCGCCTTGATGCGTGGCCCGGTGATGTATGTCAGCGCCGCACCAACCGCGATCACGACGCCACATGTCATCGCCCCAAACCAGGCTGTGACGGCGCTGTCGCCGCCGGACGCGGCCGGCGCAACAAAAAAGAACGGCAACGAAAGTACCTTCGTGCCGTTCTATCTTGTCGACGACGAAACTTACGACACCTATCATAAGCTCGGCTGAACGAGTTTAAAGATCGGCCTGGATCTGTTCGAGAGTTTTGCCTTCGTTGCGCGGCGCCCAGATGATGCCGATCAACCCGCTGGCAGCCTGGAACCCCGTCAGAATCCAGGCCAGGGTGGTAAAGCCGGTCGCGGTCAGAATCGGCACGAAGAAACTCCAGAAGCCAAGCGCAATACGCACGACGGCGAAGGCAATGCCTTGGGCCGTGCTGCGCAACAGCGTCGGAAACAGTTCGGCGCTCCAGAGCTGAAAGAACGGCTGCGCCCCGAAGCCGCCGCCGAGCGATGTCAACACGACGTAGAGCAACGCCACCGGCGTGGTGAGCGGAAATAGCGCCAACAGCGCCATGCCGACCGTGCCAATGATCGACGCGGCGGTGAACATCAGCCGTTGATTCACATGGTCCGCAAATCGCATGAAAATGAAGACAATCGACAAAATGCCGACCATGAAGCTCAACGCCTGAAAAGCGATGCTCGCCGCTACGGTTTGGGCGCCAACCGTGTGCAGAATATAGGGCAGGAAAAATCCGTTGGTGCCAGCCCAGAAATTCCACGCGCCGTACATGCCGACCAGGAACACCATTGATTTGAGGTGCTTCGGCTTCAACAATTCGCGCGGACTGGCGAGCCGGGCGGCTTGATCACCGGCTTCGGCTTTCGCCGCGATCCAGCGTTCGGATTCATGCATCCCCGACCGCAGCAACATCAAAACCACGGCAAGAATGGCGAGATGGGCGAAGACGATGCGGGCGCCGAGCATGCCGAGCGGCATCAAGGCCAGCGACGCCAAAAGCACGACCACGGGTCCCAAATACCACAACACCTGTGCCACGCCGCTGCGCTGACCGCGGGCGCCCTGTGGCGCCTGATCGGCGATCAGCGACCAGGACGCGGGAACCGCCGCACCGACCGCCAGTCCGACTTGAACGAAGCCGATAACGATCATCCAAGGCGCGACGGCAAAAACCAGCCACAACATGCCGACGGCATAGAACGCCATATTGGCGAGGTATATTCGCCTGCGGCCGAACAGGTCGCACAGCCTGCCGCCGACAATGGCGCCAATGCCTGCCGAGATCGAATTGGCACCAATCGCGCCGAGCAACCCGACAAAGGGCGTGCTCAGATGGTACACCTCAACCCACAGGGACAGCGTTGCGGCGCTGGCGACGATCGAACCGGCATCGATGTAATTGGCGATCGCCGCCAGGATCGTGCCCTTCCAGCTTGCGGCGCGCTGCGCCGCCTCGTCCGCTGTCATTTTGGTTTGCCTTCCCTGATTATGATTCAAAACAATAGTCGCCCGATCCGACCTCAAGTACGAACGCATCCGGTACCGAACCGACGACGCGGATGCCGGCACAGTTTTCCAGCGCATCGCCGCTCTCACGCCACGTCCGGTTGCGCGGCAGATGAATTTCGGCCGTGGCATTGGCAGGAATCGTCAGAACAAGGCGTCTGAGACCCGACGCATCGCCCTCGATCGTGCTGGCAATGCGGCCGAGACACGAATGGTATTCGGCCTCGACCTTACCGATCCGAGGATCGAATAACGGCTTTACGATGATGCGGCGAAACCCGGGCGCTGCCGGCGCGATACCAGCCAGTCGCCGGTAAATGAACCCGACCACGGCCCCGAGCGCATAGTGGCTGTAGGAATTCATCGCGATGTCGCCGACATCGCCATTCCAACGTTCCCACATCGTGGTGGCGCCGGCGGCGATCATGTAGCCCCAGGACGGGTATCGGGTTTGCAGCAGCAGCGCCACGGCGGTCGATGCCTGGCCATGGTCGCACAGCACATCGAGCAGATACGGCGTGCCCAAAAAGCCCGTGGAGAGAGTCATCCCGCGACCGGCAATCTCCGCTGCCAGATGCGCCGCCGCGGCGGCGCGCAAGTCTTGCGGCACCAAACCGAATTTCAGCGCCAGCACATAACTGGTCTGACTACCGTTGCCGACCACACCATCGGCCGTAACGAACGCCGTGCGGAAGGCCGCCACGATGGCACGATGCTGATCGGCAAAACGCGTCACTGCTTCGGCGCGCCCAGTTGCGGCGGCCATCTCCGTCATCAATTGCGCCGAATAGGCCCAAAAGGCGGTGGCGGCGAGAATGCGCGGCGTTGTTTCATCCGCCGGCTTGACGGCATCGACCGAAAGCCAATCGCCGAGATCAAGACCGCGCCGGTTGCGCCACAGCCAATCTGGGTTCTCCGCCGCAACGAAATCCATCCAGCGGCACATCGCATCCCAGTTTTCGTCGATGACGCCAGTGTCGCCGTAGCGCTGGTTGAGCGTCCACGGCAATATGACACCAGCCTCGCTCCACCCCGCCGTATAGAGGAACGGAAAGCTGCGCGGCTGCGGCGCGACGACCGGATACGCGCCGTCCGGCGACTGTCCGGCCCGCACTTCGCGGAGAAAGCGGCGGATGAAGGCGTCCGTATCCATCGTAAAGCAGGCGGCATCGAGAAAGACCTGAATATCGCCCAGCCAGCCCAAGCGTTCGTCGCGCTGTGGACAATCCGTCGGCACGCCGAAGAAATTGGAGCGCTGGCTCCACAGCGTGTTATCGCACAGCGCTTGAACCAAGGGATTTGCGACCGTGATCGTGCCGGTCTCGGGTAGGGCGCTGTGCGCCACCACGGCTTCGATCCGTTCGACACCACTGCAAGCGACATAACGAAAGCCGTGATAGGTGAAGCGAGGTTCAAAATCCTCGCCCTGCGGATCGCCGCGCTGGATATAGCTGTCGGTCGCGGTGGCGCCGCGCAAGTTCGATTGATCGACGTCACCGGACGGTTTCAGGATTTCGCTATAACGCAGCGTGACGGCAGAACCCGCCGCGCCTTTGACATGCACCCGGCTCCAGCCCGAAAAGTTCTGGCCGAAATCATAGACGAATTTGCCGGGCGACACTTCTTTTGCGGCAACCGGCTGAAGTGTTTTGCGGGCGCGGATCGGCGGACTGAGCTGTGCCACCAGTTTCGCATCGGGTTGCGCCCCGGGATAGGCCACCGGCCAGCCGGTATCGTCGAAGCCAACATCGCTCCAGCCCACCGGAATCCGTCGCGCGTCGACGTTTTCGCCGTTGTAAATCTCGGACGAGAGAACGGGCGACGCATGCGTACGCCACATCGAATCCGTGGCGACAACGTCACGGGTCCCGTCTTCATAATCGACAACCACCTGCGCCAGAAGCCGCTTCGGTCCGTCACCGAGGGCGTAACGCTCGTTTCGCCAGGCGAGTGCGCCGGCATACCAGCCGTCGCCGACATGAACGCCGATCGCATTGGGACCTTGCCGGACAAACGCGGTCACGTCGTAAATCTGATAAAAGACGTGCGCGGAGGCGGTGCTGATTTCCGGCGCCAAACGCGCATCGGTCACGCTGCGGCCGTTGACGAACGCCTCATAGACTCCAAGCGCCGTTGCATAAAGGCGGGCCTGGGCGACGGGCTTGGTGATCGCAAAAGCCCGGCGCAACAAGCGGGCGGGATAGGCCGGCAGCGGTTCGCAATGGGCTCTGGCAGTGGCGGCAACGGCCTGGGGCCAATCGGCGTCATCGAAATCGCGCTCCGTCCAACCCGGCGTTTTGCATTTGGTCGCGCGCCACTGCGGCCCGGCCGTCAGCCGCGAAATCTGGCCGTCGGGCGCTTCGATTCGTAGCAGCGCTGCAAGGGCGCCGCCGTCGGGCGGCAGAAAATCGTCAATCAATGCCGACGCTTCCACGCACAGCACATTGACACCGCGTTCCAGAACGATCGGCAACCGGCGCATCGTTCCCCAGTAGACGGGCTCAGCAACCGGGATCGCACGGCCGTTCAGCCAAACGCCGTGCAGCTTGTCCTTTGCCGACAGCAGAAGCTCAGCCCGGCGTGGTTGTTCGACCAATTCGAACCGTTGACGAAAACAGACCGCTTGGCCGTCGTGCGGCCCATCGGCCCAAATCCAGCGAAGACCGGCGGCGCGATCGGCCGCCTCATCTTCATCCTCGGCGACCAGCCAGCGGCCCTGCCAATCGGACGCTTCGAGCAGCCCCATTTCGAACCAGCTCTCGGCCGAGCAGTCGTTACCCTTTTCGTCCTGCAGCCAGACGCGCCAGAACGCGCGTCGCCCGGAGAGGAGTGCACGGCCGTCATAGGACACTTCAAAGCAGCGATCGGATTGTACGATCCCGCTGTCCCAAAGATCCGCCTTGCCGCTATCGAGGTATTCGCGACAGGACGCCACGGTCACGCGATAAGCGCTTTGCCGGACGTTGCGCCGCGCGGCAACCAAGCGCCAGGAAAAGCGCGGCGCCTGGGTTTCGACGCCGATCGGCGTTTCCAGAAACTCTGTTTTGAGACCAACGACACAGAACCCGGCGGCACCGGCCGCGTTTGGAAAATCAATCATGATCTGTACTCAAACTCGTGTTAGTGCCGCGGTTTCCGGCCCGAACCAGTGACCAGATCGAGATTGACCGCACCGGCCATGGCGGCATATCCGGCGTCGTTCGGGTGCAGATTGTCGCCGCACTGATAAGCGCCGATGAGCTGCGACGGTGCCGCCGGATCACGCATCACAGATTCAAAATCGACGACGCCATCGAAGGCGCCAGCCGTCCGAATCCAACTATTAATCGCGAGGCGAACCGCTTCACCCGGCGCGCTGAAATAGACCGCTCCGGAATAGGGAAGTAGCGTACCACCATAAATCTTGATGCCGCGGGTATGGGCCCGCGCGATGAGCTGTTTGTAAGCTCCGATAATGTCGTCGGCGGAACGCGGCCCCGTATCGGTATCGACCGTTGAGCCCGCTCCGATGTCGTTGATGCCTTCCAGAAGTACGATCGCCTTCAGACCAGCGAGACTCAGCACGTCGCGATCGAAGCGGTCGAGAGCCTTCTGGCCGGCGCCGTCATAAAGTAGCCGGTTGCCGCTAATCCCGGCGTTGATGATCGTCCAATTCGTGTGCGGGCGGGACTGGAGCAACCGCACCGCCAATTGCTGCGGCCAGGACTGGTTCCAGTTCGGCGTTGCACAGGCCCCTTCCGTGATCGAATCGCCGAAGGCAACCAGCACATTGCGTGGCTGCGGGGCTTCCACTTCAACGCCCGATACGATGGACGGCGCCCGGGTAATATCGGTGAACGGCATCACCGCTTCCGCCGAATGATCACCGGCTTTCGAGATCCTGAGCGAGACGAGATGACCTGACGGCGCCAGCCGCCCCGGATAATAGACGGAGACCGCGACGAGTTGATGGGCGTTGACCTTGAAGTCGACGGGGTCGCTGATCAGCGCTTCGCCCAGCTTGATCTCGCCGCCGGGCTTGCCGCCAAACAGGACTTGATGGTCGGTCTTCGCCTCGGTGACGCCATTCGGCGAGGACAATGCAATATGAACGGTGCCGAATTTGACCGACGACAGGCCGAGTTCGTTGGTCAGCCGCAGGCGCAACCGGCCACCGCTCGCTTCCAGACGAACCACCTGACGAACGGTCTGATGGTCGAACACACGCACATCGTTGTAGATGAGGTTGGCGGTCGGCGGGAACGGCGGCGAGTACCAGGCAGCAACCCACGCGGGGCCGGAGGCTTGCGGCGCGGCCTCGGCGGGCATCAACGCACACAGACCCATCATCGCGGCGGCAATCGCGCAACGAGCGTTCATCGGTATTCTCCCTGGCATTTTATTATACGGACGGCGTAATCAGATCGTTTTGACAGCGAAGGGGCGAAGCTGCACCGGCCCCAAAAGACCGGACGGCGTAAGCTTGTCGTCACCGGCGGGAAGCCATGGCTGGCCTTTGCGCAGAAGTGGGACGACAAAGCTGACGCGCTCGGATTGGGGCTTGCCGGCATCGCCGATCATGCGGTTGTTCCAAGTACTGGTGACGTCGATCTCGAGAATATTTTCACCCGGCTTCACCGCGGCAGCGATATCGACGGCAAAAGGCGGCTTCCACAATACGCCCAGCGCTTGGCCATTGAGACGCACCTCTGCCAAATCGCAAACCTTGCCGAGATCGAGCAGCAGTCGCTGGGAAACCGGTCCCTGCGGCAAGTGGAATGTCGTGCGATAGACGGCCGTCCCAGCATAATATTTGAGCGCGGGATCGGCCTGCGTGGTCCAGGACGACAGAGCGGCCTCGGTGATCGTTTGCGGTTGCGCCAAGTGATCGGCAAACCGGATCTGCCACGGACCGGCGAGCGCGATCGCCGCCAAAGGTTGATCGTGATGCAGCGAAACGACACGCCCGGAACGGCGATGCAGGCGCCAGCGCCCCGGCTTGGCGATCACCGCCTCGACACCGGTCTTTCCCATCCGGAACGCAGGCGCCGGTTCGTCGCCGTCCACGGCAACGACGGGATCGATTGCTTTGGCCGATTTGCGGAAGACGACAAACACCGACCCGGCCGGATCAAGCGCCAGCGGAATGATTGTCCGCCCGTTTTGCGGCCGCCAACTGGCAAGCGTTTCAAACGCGCCCGTATCGGCGCGCCAAATTTCGGGAATACGGCCGTCGATACGGAACGCCGCATCGACGGTCACGGTTTCGGCGGATTGGTTGCTGAGGAAATAGAGGTCCCAATCCTTGCCGCGGCGATGAATCCACTCCATCGCCTTGGCCGGCGCACCGCCAAGCGTCATTTCCACATCGGGGCCTTGGCCGAGATCCTTCAGCACCTCCGCGAGCGGCTTGCCCCAGACGACCAAACCGCGACCGACACGATGGGCGGTGCGCGTCGTGCCATCGAGATCACCCCACAGCGCGTTGGCCACAGTACACACGCGTGCATCGGCCGCCTCGCCACCCTCCAAACTCGGCGAACATTGCGGCGGCGGGCCGGAAATCACTGCCCCGGCGAGCACCAAGTCGCGCAGCTTATCCGCCATCTGCGGCGTCATTTCCCGGCTGTCGGGGAGCAGCAAGACGCGATAGCGCATCCCGCTGTCGAGCACGATCATCCCGTCCTCGACCCGGGCCAAGCGCAGCAGAACGTCGCGATTAAGGGAGTCGTAGGCGTAGCCTTGCGGCACCGGCTCGCGCAGATTGCGCGGCAACAGCGCGCGCGCCGGAACGCTTTCGCCAATGAAGGCGCAAACATCACAGACCGCCGATCCGGCCTGAAGCAGCGCTTGGCAGCGGCGCAGATATTGAAACCACGCCCGTGCCGGCTTCCACCAGGTTTGGGTGCGGCCAACGAAAGAGCCAATGCCGCTCAGCGTCATGCCGGGGGCGCGGTCGAGCCAGGGCTGCTGCGCATAGACATGCAGCATGAACCGGTTGATGCCTTCGCAGTAGTTATGGTCGCCCAGCGCCTTCATCGTGAAAGGCGTTTCCTGCCAATCCATCAAGCCTTCGGTGAAGGACTCCGCTCCGGCGACAGGTTTGCCGTAGATGCGGGCGCCGCTGACGGCATCCTTGATGTCGTTCGGCTTGTCGTTGCGTGGCGTCTTCAACCAGAACTCGCCCATCGGCAAATCGGCGAATGCCGCATATTCGAGGCCATCGACGGGAAATGTCGGGCTCGGCGGTTCGGCGCTGAAAACGCAGCCATGGACATGCGCCGCGTCGGCAATCGTCTTGAAGAATTTCTCCGACGTCAGATCATTCACGGTACGGCGGAGATCGAACAGTACCCGCTCGCTCAACTCGGCACTATCGACGGGAATGCCCGCGATCACCGGCAACCAGGCCATCAGATCGTAGCCGCGCAGGTGGCTGAACGCGTGTTCGAAGCCGGGCGACCAGTTCTGCGCCCCGGCCTCCCAACTATCGACGTGAATGACGTGCAGCACCTTGCCGGCGTAGGGCGCACCGACCTTCGCCAGGGCCTTGCCGTACCAGGAGTCGAATTGCAGCTTCACCGCGTCGGCATTGAAACGGTCGCATTCGAGGCCTTGGGCACCGCCGGCGGCCGAATTCATGAAGCCCGTCGTCGTGTAGCCGAGACGCAAGATGCGCCAGCGGCCCGCTGGCGCCTTCCAATGCAGCGTGCCGTCAGCCGCCATTAGCGCTGTTAACGGCTTGATCTCCGAGCGCTTCACGCAAGCCGCGGCGGGAACCTCCGCTGCCGTGGTCGCGTGGCTGATCGCCCATTGCGCACCGTTCTTGGCAGGAAGGTGATGGATGCGCGGCTCGCTCGACAACACGATGCTGAAAAAGCGCAGCCGCGTGTCCTGCCCGAAATCATATTCTTCCTGATAGGGCAGCGCGGCCGCAAACTGGGTATGGACCAAACGGAAATAGCGCGCCGTCGTTTGCGGCACAGCATGGGTCAGCGTGGTCAGATCGGTCTGCCAACCGTGCTTGGGATATTCGAGGCGGCCGATCGTCCGGTAGGACACGCCATCGTCACTGGCCTGGACCTCAAGACTATTGGCGGCGCGATACAAACCCGGCGCATAGCCGACCGGAGACGGTGTATGCACCGTGACCGAGCGCAGCGTGAAGGGCGCAGCGAAGGCGTAGACGATCCAGCCGCTCGCTTCGGTGTCGACGACCTCTGCTTTGTTGGCGGGATCGGTGAGGACTTGGGGATCACCGACCTTGAGCGGCAGGTTGGAGGAAATCCTGGGCTGCAACGCGGCGCTGGTTTGGTCCCAGACTTCCGGGAAGGGCACCGCGAGAACGGCGATGTCGCGGTAATAATCGTGCAAATGCTCCGGGACCGGCAGTTTGCCGGAAAAATTCCGGCCGCCCGTCACCACCACTTCCGACCACACCACGTGCTGCATCGACAGTTCGGGCGTAATCCAAGGCCCGCTTGCCGTCGCCCAGCCGTCGCAGGCGTTCAGCGCCAAGGTAAGACCCAGACGTTCCGACTCGCGAACCGCATGCGCGACGAGCCCCCACCAATAGTCCGTGAGGGCGTCCGCCGGCGGCGAAACCGGCGAATCCTTGCCGCCTTTGCCGATGCTGAACAACATGGGCTGGGTGATGCCCGCCTCGCGCATCGCCGTAAGATCGGCCGTAATCCCCTCGGCGGTGACGTTGCCGCCGAGCCAATACCAATAGGCCCCGAGATTTGCCGACGACGGCGGATTGAGGAATCTGGCCTGCAGCGCATTGGCCGCGGCCTGCGGGCGCGCCGCGGCGCTCGAAAAAGGCGACGTCATGCATCCCGCAGCGGCCAGAAGCTGAAACAGGCGACGGCGGTCGATGAGCGACAGATTTCGGGCGTTGGACACGGTGATGTTACTTTTCATGTGACATTGGAGCCTAATATAACGTACATTATGATCCTTTCCAATCAAAAATGGAATGATATGCTTACCGCTGACAGCATTTGACGGCTAGGCAGAAGGTCGCGACCAGACCATTGAAACGCCCGACGAGAGGCATGGCTGGCGCAAGGGAGAGACAGATGACGTTGCTGCGACGGGTTGGCCTTTGCGCTGCCGCCGCGTTGCTGTCCGCCGGAGCGGCATGCGGCGCACCGGCTCAAAAAACCTCGTTTTCCTTGCAATTCGGAGCATCCTGGTATCCCGAGCAATGGCCCGAGCAGCGCTGGGATCGCGATCTCGACCTGATGCAGGCGGCGCATGTCAACGTTGTGCGGATCGGCGAGTTCGCTTGGAGCAGCCTGGAGCCGACCGAAGGACACTATGATTTCAGCTGGCTCGACCGCGCCATTTCTCGCGCCGCCGCACATCACATCAAAGTTGTGATCGGTACCCCCACCGCCGCCCCGCCAGCGTGGTTGACGCAGAAATACCCGGACGTTTTGCGGCGTAATGAGGATGGTTCCACCGAGGAACATGGCAACCGGCTGCAATATAGCTTTGCCAGTCCTCGCTATCGCGCCCTCGCCCGCGACATCGCCGGGCGGCTGGCGGTTCGCTATGGCCACAATCCCAATGTCATCGGCTGGCAAATCGACAATGAAATCAGCCCGGTATCCTTCGACGCCGCGGCGCAGGCGCAGTTCCATGCCTGGCTCCAGGCGCGCCACAAGACGATCGCGGCCCTGAACGCCCAATGGACAACCACCTATTGGAGCCAGACCTACACCAGCTTCGATCAGGTGCCGATGCACCTGACCAACGAGAATCCCGGCCTGCTGCTCGACCTCAAACGCTTCGTGTCCGACACCTGGACCAGTTATGTCCGCAATCAGGCCGACGTCATCCGGCCGAAAATCGGCAAAAGCCAATTCGTGACGACCAATTCCATGCACTGGAATGCCCGTTACGACCACTTTGAGATGCACCGGCTCCTCGATATTGCGGCCTGGGACAATTACATCCCGGAAGGCCGCTACGACTGGGCCGAGAACGCCCTGCTGCATAATGCGGTGCGCGGCTACAAGCAAAAGAACTTCTGGGTGATCGAATCCCAGGCGGGCTACGTCAATTACGGCAAAATCAACCGGACCCTCGATCCCGGCGTGATGCGCGAAATGGCCTGGCAGGCGGTCGGCCGGGGGGCCGATGCCCTGCTCTATTGGCAATGGCGCAGTGCCCTCAACGGCCAGGAACAATATTATGGTACACTCGCTGGTCCCGACGGCGAACCGGTGCCGGCTTATACCGAAGCCAAGCGCATCGGCAGCGAATTTGCCAAAGCCAGTGCGACCCTCGCCAACACCAGCCCGCGGACCGAGGTCGCACTGATTCAGTCTTACGAAAGCCGCTGGGCGCTGGAATTCCAGCCGCATCACAAAGGCTTCGTCCCAACCGACGAATTCAGCGCCTTCTACCGGCCCCTGCTACACACCGTTCACAACATCGACATCGTGTCGCCGGACGGCGATCTCGACCGCTACAAGCTGGTGATCGCGCCAGCGCTGAACCTGCTAACCAAGGCGCAAGCGGATCATCTTGCGGCGTATGTCCGCCGCGGCGGGCATCTGATTCTCGGGCCGCGGAGCGGTATGAAAGACGAAAACAACGCCCTCTGGACATCGCGTCAGCCCGGGCCGCTGGCCGGATTGCTTGGCGGGCATGTCGAACAGTTCTACGCGCTTGACGCCCCCGTCACGGTTGAAGGTCTTAAGCACAACGGCACTGCCGACATCTGGGCCGAACATCTAGTTGCCGATGCCCCCGACGTGCACACACTGCTGCGCTATGGCGCCGGCAGCGGCTGGCTGGCAGGGCAACCGGCCGCCCTCACGCGTTCGTCCGGCAATGGCACCATCACCTATCTCGGTGCCTGGCTCGGCAATGCGGCGATGCGGGAATTTCTTGCCACGGCGGTATCCGGCGCTGCGATCCGGCCGGTGCTGCAGGTACCCGACGATGTCGAAGTCAGCACCCGCCAAGGCGCCAACAAGTTGGTTCTCATCCTGATCAACCACGGCGACGACGAACGCACCATCGCGTTGCCGCGCCGCATGCAAGACGTCTTGCGCGGCGGGACCACCGGACGGACGCTGAATCTGGCGCCGCACGATGCCGCCGTCCTCTTCACCACGGGAAAGATCGCACCATGACCCGCTTTGCTGCGGCGCTCACTTGCGCCCTTCTGGCAACATCCAGCCTCTGCTTCGCCGCCGAACCGCCCGCCGCCACCGCCTCGGAACGGTTGTGGTACGGCGCAGCTTGGTATCCCGAGCAGTGGCCGTCGAAAGACTGGGACAAAGACCTGACGTTGATGGAAGCGGCGGGTGTCAACGTGGTCCGCATCGGTGAGTTCGCTTGGAGCAGCCTGGAGCCCTCGGAAGGACACTATGACTTTTCCTGGATGGACAAGGCCATCCGCATGGCCGAGCGCCACCATATCAAAGTGGTGATCGGAACGCCGACCGATACACCGCCGGCCTGGTTGACGGGAAAATATCCGGACGTTCTCAGGATCGACGCCAACGGCCAGCGCGCCGAGCATGGCGGACGGCGTCAGTTTTCCTATGCCAGTCCGCTTTACCGCAAGTTCTGCCGCGAGATGGTCGCGAAGCTGGCCGAGCGCTATGGCCACGATGCCAACGTCATCGGCTGGCAAATCGGCAATGAGTTGACCGACGAATCGTTCGATGCCGGCACCCGCCAGATGTTCCAAGACTGGCTGAAACAGCGCTACGGCACGTTGGATGCGCTGAACGAAGCCTGGACCACCTCCTATTGGAGCCAGACCTATTCCGACTGGAGCCAGATTCCGCTGACCGCCAAGGGCGGCAATCCGGGCTTAATGCTCGAACACAAGCACTTCGTCACCGCAACATGGCGCAGCTTCGTACAGAACCAGATCGATGCCTTGCGGCCGGCGGTGGAGCCAGGCCAGTTCATCACCACCAATGTCGGCGGGCTCGCCTGGACCGACAACTGGGACCATTACACCATCAACGAACCGCTCGATGTCGCCTCATGGGACCCCTATGTCGGCCGCGGCCATTTGAATGCGGTCGATCACGCCTTCCTCAGCGATTTCGTGCGTGGTTGGAAGCGTCAGAACTTCTGGGTCATGGAAACCCAGCCCGGCTTCGTCAACTGGGCACCGGTCAACAACGCGCTCGATCCGGGCGAAGTGCGGGCGATGGCCTGGGAATCGGTCGGCCACGGCGCCGACGCCGTGTTGTTCTGGCAATGGCGCAGCGCGCTCAACGGACAGGAACAGTATCACGGCACACTGATCGGCCCGGACGGCAATCCGGTGCCGCTGTACCGCGAGTTCAAGGATGTCGGCCGCGAGTTCCAGAAAACGTCCGCGGCGATTGCCGGAACCGTGCCGCAGTCCGATGTTGCCATTTTGACCACCTATGACAGCCGCTGGGCGATCGATTTCCAGCCGCACAGCGTCGCCTTCGACCAGAAGAAGGTGTTCCTCGACTATTACCAGCCGCTGCAGGACCTGACGCATGCAGTGGATGTCGTCAACGCCTATGCCCCGCTCGACCGCTACAAGATCGTGTTTGCGCCGCAGCTCAATGTCATTCCGCAAGACCTGGCGCAGCGCCTGTCCGATTACGTCAAGCATGGCGGCACGCTGGTTCTGGGACCGCGCAGCGGGATGAAGGACCAGTTCAACCGCCTCAACGTCCAACGCCAGCCGGGCCCGCTGGCCGATTTGCTCGGCGGCCGCGTCGAACAGTTCTATGCCCTCGACGAGACCTTGACTGTTGCCGGTTCGGCTGGAACCGGCACGGCGTCGATTTGGGGCGAAGATCTGACGGCCAAAGCAGGCGACAGCAAAGTTCTGCTGCGTTTCGGTAAGAACCGCACCTGGTTGAGCCAGGAAGCGGCGGCCCTGTCGCGCCCCGCGGGCCAAGGCAAGATCGTTTATCTCGGAACGCTGCTCGATCCCAAACTGATGCGCGCGTTCGTTGGCGAACAGCTCAAAGACGCCCACGTCACGCCATGGCTTGGGGCCCTGCCCGAAGGTGTCGAAGCGATGCGGCGCACCGGCAAGGCGCACGACATTGTGATTCTGATCAATCACGGCAACGCGCCGGCAAACATCACGCTTCCCAACGCGATGCGCGATGCCCTTGGCAACAACGACGACGTGCACGACCTGACTCTGGAAAGCCAGGGCGTGGCCGTGCTGGAGACCAAACATGGAAATTGACCGTCGCACCCTCGTCAAAGGCGCTTCTGCGGTATTGGCCGCCAGTGTCGTCGGCCCGGCCGCCGGCGCACCATCTCCTGATCCCAAGGATTACGCACAGCGCCTCGCTGCCGAACTGACCGGCCTCGACAAAGCCGCGACAAGCGGTCCCTATCGTGCCGATTGGTCCTCGCTTCAGTATTATCCGCAGCCCGAATGGTATCGCGATGCCAAGTTTGGCATCTTCATCCACTGGGGCGTCTATGCGGTACCGGCGTTCGCCAATGAATGGTACTCGCGGAATATGTATGTCCCTGGCAGCGAGGCCTTCAAGCATCACATCGCCACCTACGGACCGCAATCGAAATTCGGCTACAAGGACTTCATCCCGAAGTTCAAAGCCGAAAAATTCGACGCCAATGCCTGGGTCGATCTCTTCGCCCGCGCTGGCGCCCGTTATGTCGTTCCGGTTGCCGAACACTGCGACGGCTTCGCGATGTATGCCTCGCACCTGACCGGCTGGAACGTGGCTAAGATGGGGCCCAAACGCGACACGCTGGGCGAACTCGAAAAGGCGATCCGGGCCCGCGGGCTCAAGTTTGGTCTGTCGTCCCATCGCGCCGAACATACCTGGTGGTACACCGAGGGCACCCAGTACGCGTCGGATGTGCGCGACCCGCGGTATCGCGGCCTTTATGGACCGGCGCAGCCGATGACCTTGCCCGCCGATCGCGAGCGCATCAAAGGCGAACCCAACTCGGACCATCTGGAACGCTGGCTGCCGCCGTCCAAGGCGTTCCTCGACGATTGGCTGGGCCGCACCAGCGAACTCATGACCGGCTACAAGCCCGATCTGATGTATTTCGACTGGTGGATCAACCAGACGGCGTTCGAACCTTACCTCAGGCGGTTTGCGGCGGCGTTCTACAATCGCGCGGCGGTCCTCAAGATGGATCCGGTCGTCACCTACAAGATGGAGGCGTTCGCACCCGGCGCGGGGTTGCTCAACATCGAACGCGGCAAACTTCCGGCCTTGCGGCTTCGCCCCTGGCAGACCGAAACTTCGGTCAGCATCAAATCCTGGGGCTATGCCGAAAACGATTCCTATCGCACGGCGACGTCGCTCTTGTGCGATCTGGTCGACATCGTCAGCAAAAACGGCAACCTGCTTCTCAACGTCGGGCCCAAAGCCGACGGCACCATCCCGCCCGAAGCCTCTGCCGTGCTGCTCGAAATGGGCGCCTGGCTCAAGACCAACGGCGAAGCGATCTACGACTCGCGGCCGTGGGTGATGTTCGGCGAAGGCGACACCGGCAGCGGTGCGGAGGAAAAAAAGGAAGTCACCAACCAGGCCTTCACGCCGTCCGACATCCGCTTCACCAGAAAAGGTTCGGCGCTCTACGTCATCGGGCTAGCCTATGCGGACAATAACAAGACGCTGGTCAAGACGCTGTATAGCGGAACGCCCTATCTCGACGGCCGCATCGCGACGATCGAATTGCTGGGAAGTTCCAAACCGGTAGTCTGGAACCAAACGCCGATTGGATTATCCGTGGAATTGCCGGAACGCGTCGCTTTGCCTTACGTCTTGCGCATTCGGATGGCATGATCACCTGACGGACGTGCCGGAGATCAAATCTCCGGCACGCTGAATCGGTAGTCGCCCGAACCAACCGTTACGATTTTCCCGTTCGAACCATCTTCCACCTTCAGAACGCCAGGTGCGGCGGCAACCGGCTTGCCGCTCTCGTAAACGCCCGGCGCCACCGGCAGCACGATCGTCGCCTGAACACCGGCCGGAATGCCGACGAAGAATTCAATCGCCCCATCCTTGCGCCGCCAGAAGCTGACGATATCGCCGACGACA
This sequence comes from Alphaproteobacteria bacterium UBA1301, assembly GCA_002307725.1. Lineage (GTDB taxonomy): Bacteria > Pseudomonadota > Alphaproteobacteria > Micropepsales > Micropepsaceae > Rhizomicrobium. Next base: position 66,489 of record DBUB01000001.1, read on the forward strand.
GAGCGGTATTTCGCCGAACAACCGGAAACGGCGGCGACCGTTTGGGGCGCGATACGGATCCGGTCGGGCCCGTTCTTGCGCATATCGAGATTGATGCCTGCCAAACCGCGATAGAACCACGTCTCGGCCTGTCCGAGCATAAAATGGTTCTGCGAGTTCGGCCGGTTGGCGTTCCAGGCTTCGGTCAAGCTGGTGGCACCTTGCGCCAGTTGATAGGCGTAACTGGGGGCATCGGTTCGCGACAGGATATCGCAAAGAAGACTGGCATAGCCGTTGGCCATCAGCGCCAGCACCAAATAATGGAAACCGATTTCGCCGACCGAGATATGATTGTTCCGCACCCGGATATCGCGGACGAGATTGTCGAGCACTTGCTGGCGGCGTTCAGGGGGCACCAACCCCAGCGCCAGCGGCATGGCATTGGCCGTCTGGCTATTGCTGTCATAACCGCCGCTCTTCGCATCGAACAGCTTGTCGTTGAAAACGCACTTCAAGGCTTCTGCCTGATTGGCGTACTCCACCCTGTCGGCCTCGTGCCCGAGCAGTCGCGCGACTTCGGCGATGCCGTCCAGTACCGCGTAATACGAACTCATCGAGGCCAGCGTCAGGCTGGTGAGTTGGGCCGGTCCCGGGGCCGCAGGCCCCAAATCGTACCAGTCGCCCATGCCGAAACCGATAAGCCCATCCTTAACTTTGGATTTGAGATAAACGGCATAGCGCTTCATTGCCGCGTAGCCCGTTTCCAGCACGCGGCGGTCGCCGTAATATTGGTAGGCAGCCAGCGGCGCGAGCACGACAGCCGCGCCCCATTCCGGCGAATCGCGCCAGATCGCATTGGTGCCATCGGCATTGATAAAGGAGACATATTCCGGCGCAATGCCCGGAATCATGCCATTTTCCGTCTGCGCCTCGGCGATGTCGCCGATCATCTTTTCGTACAGCGTCACGGCATCTTCGTTGCAGAACACCGTGTCGGCATTCAAATAGGTCTGCTCGAGCCAACCCAGCTTCTCGCGATGCGGGCAATCGGTCAGGACGCTGAAGGTGTTGCTGAGGAGCGCATATTTGATCAGCCGGTGAACCCGATTGAACAATGTGGTGGTGGTTTCGAACAGCCCCGTCGGCCGGAGATCGGTATGGAGGAACGCCGCTTCCATCTTGAGAAGCACCGGCGCATCCGGCTTGGCAGCATTGGGAGGGACTGCCCCTTCGACCTGGATGTAGCGAAAACCGTAATAACTGAATTGCGGATGCCAAGTCTCTTTGCCCCGGCCGCTCAAGAAGTAGCGGTAATAGTGTTCGAGATCGGCCCGCCCGCCGGAACTTGCTGGATCCACCAGACCGTCCTCGGCAAGCAATTCGGCCGGCGTTAGTTTGACGCTGGCGCCAGCACGACCGCGCACGACGATCTTGGGCCAGCCGGACATGTTTTGCCCAAAATCGTAGACAAACACGCCGGGTTTGGGCTCGGTGATGGCAACGGGCTTGATGCGCTCGGCCTCCGTCACTGGCGGAATATTTTGGGCACGCAAGGTTCCGCCCGGCCCTTGCACGATCATAACCTTGCCCCAGGCACCATCAAGCGGTGCAATCATCCAATCGGCAGGGAGAACACGCGCGTCGAAATCCTCGGCATAGGCCGATGACAAAACGATCGGACCGGAACGCGTACGCCAAGAATCATCGCTGACGATAGTGGACGTGCTGCCATCGGTATGCGTGATGGTCAACTGCAGGATCAGTTTTGGCTGCCCGAACGAGCCGACGAATTTGGTGTAGCGCCCAGGGTAACCTTCGGCATTGTACATGCCGTTGCCGAGCATGACCGCCAGCGCATTGCGCCCGTGCCGCAGCAGCGCGGTAACGTCGAATGTGTTGTAGAAAACGGTCTTGCGGTAATTAGTCCATCCCGGATTGAGGACTCCGCGCGTGGCCGCTTTGCCGTTGACCGCAAGCTCATAATGGCCGAGGCCGCAGATCGAGACGATGGCACTCGCGACCGGCTTGGCAAGCAAAATGTCCCGGCGAAACACCGGCAGCGGATTCGGCGCAACGGATTTGCTCGGCTGCAGGGCGTTCGGCGGCAGCGGCTGCGGCAGACGATCGGGTTCGGCGGCGATCCACTGCGCCCGCCAAGCGCCGAACATGCCGGTCGTGAAGGATGCCGGAGCACTCCAGGCAGACGACGCCCTAGCCCCGTCCCATGTCATGACCGACCACCAATATTTCTTCTGTGGCTGCAACACGAGTTCGAGCGGCGATGCGAGACGAAAATCGGACGATTGAACTTTACCGCTGTCCCAGATATCGCCCAAACCGTGTCGCACTTCTTGGCGCGACGAGCCGACCACAATGCGACATGCCGTCTGGCGGAGATTGCGGCTGCGCCGGTTCTTTGCTCGCAAGATCCAAGTAAAGCGCGGCTGACGCGTATCGATTCCAACGGGAGATGTGAGCCACTCGACCCGCAAGTCGTCGGCCATCACGCTGGCGCTAGCGCGCGAAGAATTGTTCCGCGCGGCGGCAAACGCTTCTGATGGAACCAGTCCTGCCAGCCCGATCAGCCCTAACGCCCCTCGTCTTGTCGGCTGCATCTGGCTTGTCCTCTGAAGATCAATCCGGTTCCGTCAAGTGGAGAAGCGTTTTGGCGAGCGATTAGCTGGGCTCGAACACGGTCCGCTGCAGAGCACTATGCCATTGGCTCAGTGCTTCCAATCGCGCCGCTTCCGGCAAGCCAGGCGTAAATTGCGCCGCCGGTGTTGTGGCTTGGGCATTATCCCACATCTGCATCGCCTCGGCAGCCATTTTGCCGGCACCGTAGGGCGAGAGCTCGGCAATCGTTCCGCGCCTGACGGTCCGGTCGGCCAGATCGGCAAGCAGTTGCATGAGAAAATCGCTTTTGGACGCACCGCCATCGACAAACAATAGCGGCAATGCCGCGCCAAGATCTGCTTCCATGGCACGCAGCACATCGACAACTTGCAGCGCTATCGCTTCCAAGGCCGCGCGCGCGACATGCGCCGGCGTCGTCCCCAAAGACATGCCGCAAATCACGCCGCGCGCATTGGCCTGCCAATGCGGGGCGCCCAATCCTGCCAAGGCGGGCACAAAACAAACGCCGCCGCTAGAATCAACCGTGCGGGCCAGATCCGTCAACTCCGTCTCGTCCTTGAGACCGAGCAGGCGCCGCGCAAAGGCTGCCGTCTGACCGGAGACGGCGATATTGCCTTCCAGGGCATAGAGCACCTTGTCCCCTTGGCCCCAGGCAATTGTACTCGACAAGCCGTGATGCGACGCAACGCGGTCGCCCGTCACCGCCATAAGCGAAGAACCCGTACCCAAGGTCGCTTTGACGAGGCCGGGCCCGGCAATACCATGCCCGAAAGCGGCCGCATGCGAATCCCCCATGACCGCGTGTATCGGAACCCCTTCGGGCAGAGCCGTGACGCCAGCGGCCGTGGTTCCATAGAGCGCATCCGACGGCAGTACTTCGGGCAGCAACGGCCGCGGCACATCGAACAGCGCACACAACGATTCGTCCCACGCGAGCGCGTCGAGATTGAAGAGTTGGGTCCGCGAGGCGTTGCCGTAATCGGTGGCGTGACGCCTGCCACCAGTGAGCTTCCAGACCAGCCAGCTATCGACGGTTCCCGCCCGCAACTTCCCGGCGCGCGCCGCGTCCCGCGCCCCCGGGGTGTTGTCCAAAAGCCAAGCCAACTTGGCGGCAGGAAAGAGTGGATCAAGACCAAGCCCGGTCCGTGCCACCACATCCGCTTCATGGCCGGCGGCGCGCAATTGGGCACAGCGCGGCGACGAACGTCGGCATTGCCAGATCACGCAAGGCGCGACCGGCTCACCCGTGGCGGCATCCCACAAAACAATTGATTCGCGTTGATTGGAGATGGCGACCGCAATGATGTCGGCGGCGTCGGTCACCACAACCAAATCAGCGATGACGTCGGCCACCGTCGACCAGATCGCCGCCGCCGATTGTTCGGCCCAACCCGGCTTGGGGTAGGACACTTGCATGGGGCGGGAGGCTTGCGCCAGGACCCGACCCTGCCCCGTCAGCAGCACGGCTTTGGTGTTGGTCGTACCCTGATCGATGGCGAGGATCGTGTGCATGACCGTCACCTTGCGGCCGCAAGTTCGCGGGCAGCTGCAGCGATGCCTTCGGCCGTCAGCCCGTAATGCTCCATGAGGAATTCTGCGCTGCCGGTCGGCAGAAAGCCGGGGAAGCCCAACAGACGCATGCGGCAGGGCATTTTGGCGGCCAACACTTCGGCGACCGCACCACCTAACCCGCCGCGGACGGAATGTTCTTCGACGGTCACGATGCCGCCCGTCGCGGCGGCTTCGAGGATCGTGGTCTCGTCCAGAGGGGCCAGACTTGCCATCGAAATGACGCGGGCCTCGATGCCTTCCTTTGCCAAGGCCGCGGCCGCATCCAGCGCACGATGTACCATCACGCCATTGGCGATGATCGCGACATCTTTGCCGTCACGCATCACTTCGGCTTTGCCGATGGTGAACGAATGATCGCCGTGCTCCAGCGCCGGCACCGCCATGCGGCTGACGCGGACGAAGACGGGACCTTCGGACGCCGCGACCGCCTTAACCGCCTCGCTGGTTTCCCATGGATCGGACGGCACAACGATGCCGATCTGGCCCATAACGCGCAGCCAGCCGTAATCTTCGATCGAGTGATGCGTCGGCCCCAATTCGCCGTAAGCGACACCGCTCGCCATGCCGCAGAGCTTTACGTTGGCGCGGGAATACGCCAGGTCCGCCTTGATCTGTTCGAGCGCCCGGCCGGTGAGAAAACAGGCGGCGCCGCAGACAAACGGAATCTTGCCGCCATTGGCAAGACCGGCCGCGACGCCGATCATGTTCTGCTCGGCAATGCCGACATTGATCAGACGATGGGGCCAGCGCTTGGCAAAGCCGCCAACCTTGCTTGAGCCGACGCTGTCGTTGACGACGACAACGATGCGCTCGTCGCGCTCGGCCAGAGATTCCAGGGTCGTCGCAAAGGCATCGCGGCAGTCGAAACGTTTGGTCATGGTGCTGGTTGCGGCGCTCATGCTTCGAGTTCTTTCATCGCCAGAGCGAATTGCGCGGCATCGGGAACGCCGTGATGCCACTTGACCTGATCGCGCATGAACGAAACGCCCTGACCTTTGAATGTATTGGCGATGACGCAAAGCGGCTTCTGGCGGGGAGTTGCGGGCGCACTGAGCACATCAAGGAGCTGCGCGTGATCATGGCCGTTGATCTCTTCGACATCCCAGCCGAAGGCGCGCCACTTATCGGCAAGCGGCTCGAGCGCCACCGTATCTTCGGTGCGCGCGCCTTGCTGCAGACGGTTGCGATCGACGATCAGCGTCAGGTTAGCGAGCTTGCGGTGGCCGGCCGTCATGGCCGCTTCCCAATTGCTGCCTTCCTGCAATTCACCGTCGCCGGTGAGCACAAAAACGCGGTAAGAGGCTTGGTCGATCTGCCCGGCAATCGCGATGCCGACCGCCACAGGCATGCCGTGACCAAGCGGCCCGGTGGACGTCTCGACGCCCGGGAGATACGCGCGGCAGGGATGGGCATTGAGCTTCGACAGCGGCTTCATATAGGTCGCGAGGTCCGCTTCAGGAAAGAAACCAGCCATCGCCAAGGTCGAATAGAAGGCGCCGCTGCAATGACCTTTGCTCATCACGAAGCGGTCGCGGCCGGGATCAAGCGGCTTCTTGGGATCAAAACGCATGACCCCGAAATAAAGCGCGGCCATGATATCGGCCGACGACATGTCGCCGCCGGGATGGCCGATGTTGGCCTGGACGATCATTTCAAGAGCGCTACGCCGGATCAGCCGGGCGCGCTCACGTACGATCGCTGCAGCGTTTTTGGACATAGCGGGCCGCTTCGCTTCGCGCTCAGACTTCATGACGATAAACCGGCCAACCGAGATAGCGCACCGCGGCCTCGTCCACGACATCCGCATAAAGTCCGCGAACCATCGCGACGTGATGCTCGAAGCCGTTGCGCGTGATGTGGCGCAACAGACCACGGAGATTCGGAATTTCGGTCACGGCGATGCCACCGTCCATGGCAAAGGGATCGTCGGTGATCCGGCCCTCGCCGAGATAACTCTTCACCGTCCCGGCTGAATCGTCGGTCGAAAGCCGGAAATAGGTCATGTCGCCGGCCTTGACCTTGCCTTTGACGGCGCCGAAACATTTCTCCTGGCCGATCGTCGTGCCGAGCACGTCGAGATTGGAGATTTCCGGCGTCTCGCCGATGAAGTCCTTTGGGTAGTTGCCGCAATGGGTGCAGACGCATTTGCCCGCGTCGGCCCCGTAGTTGTTGTTCCAATCGAGCAACGCGGGCGGTGTTCCCGCCGCCAGCGCCAGCGCATACATGGAAACTGCGCCGGTGACGTCCACCTCGCAGGCGCTCGGCATCATCTTCTGTCCCATCATGCTCATCGTCAGGCAGGTGGCGCAGCCGAAATTGTCCTGCACGCTGGTCCAGCACTGGATGGTGGACGCGTCGCACCCGTTGCGCTCCATCCAGCGGTTGACGGCGACGGAGAGCTTGGCCTGCTTGACGATGTTTTGACGATTGATCGTTGACGGGATGCGGCCGTAGGCGACGATTTCGGCCAGCGTGTTCTGCACTTGGCTGTCGCTGTCGGCGAGGGCCCCAGCCGTGGCCAGCACCTCGGAGAGGTCGACCGTCACAACGGTGATCCCGGACTTCTGCAGCAACTTCTCGGAATAACGAACCGTTTGGAAGGCGCCCGTGCGCGCACCAATCGCCCCGATGCGCGCCCGCTTCATGCCGCGAACGAAGCGGCAGATACGGACGAAGCGGTCAAGGTCATCCTGAAATTCAGGGCCATCGACATCGTTGGTGTGGGAGGCCGTATCGGTCCACGGAATGCCGTATTGATAAAGGTTGTTGCAGACCGAAATCTTGCCGCAAAAGGCATCGCGGCGACCCTTCACGTCGACCTTGTCGATCCGGTCGTTGCTGGCCTGCACCAGGACCGGAACGTTGAGGGCGGCACGGCTGAGCGTCTCGACCACGGCGATCTCGTCGCCGAAATTCGGTAACACGACCACGACACCGTCGATCGCATCGCGATGCTCGCCGAAAAAGCGGGCGTATCGGTTGGCGTCGTCGAGCGTCTCGACGGCCCCGTTCGGGGTGTCGTCGCCCCCCAGGATGTAAGGTGTGGCGCCGAGCGCCTGGATCTGCTGCACCACCTGCGCACGGGCCTCCTGCGTAAAGGCGGCATTAAAGAACGCCCGGCTCGAGACGATGACGCCGAGGCCTATAGTACGATCAAATACGCTCATTATAGCCCATCCTTGGGTGCCACCAGGACCGCGAAGTGCCTCTGGCTCCGTCAATTTCGCAGACAATTTCTATACGGCAGACCGCAAATGGGCGCAACTGATCACAAACGATCTGTTGTGTTGTCATTCGGTCGCAGGCGCTCGGATGCGTTTGATATAACGTCATATAATCAATAACTTGGAAAATAGTTGTAGTTCTCGAAAAGTATTTCCCGGTGGCGATATGAAAATTATTGCCGCGTAGATCACAAATTTGTTGGTATGAATTGATCGAAAAAGACTGTTTCCTTCGCTATCGTGAACTAAACTTGGCGTACTCTTGAGGGATACCAACGGATGGCGGGGATAGAACTGTCGCGCCGCGGGCTCTGCGGCTTCAGTTTGGCGGCTCTTACGGTTTCGGCAGAGGCGCGCGCCCGGGGCCTATCACGCGGCAACGTGGAGCAATGGGGGATCGCCGAAGTCGAACTTAAAGGGCCACGGACCGGCAATCCGTTCCTCGACGTTTCGCTGAGCGCCGATTTTTCCCAGAACGGCAGGGTGGTGACGGTCGCGGGCTTCTATGACGGCGACGGCATCTATCGCCTGCGCTTTTCACCGCCGGCAACCGGCATTTGGCACTATGTCACCAAGAGCAATGTCGCAGGTCTGAATGAGCGCGACGGCCGCTTTGACATCCGTCCAGCCGCCAAGACCAATCATGGCCCGGTGGGCGTCGCCAACCAGTTCCACTTTGCGTATGCCGACGGCACACCGTACCGGCAGATTGGAACGACATCTTATGCGTGGACCTATCAAGACGATGGGGTCTGCACCGCGACCCTGAAAACGCTGGATGCCGCGCCCTTCAACAAACTGCGCATGGCGATTTTTCCCAACGGCAGCGTGCGTTTCGAGGGGCCATATCCCTTTGCCGGCACGCCCGGGCATTTCGACCTCGACCGCTTCGATCCGATCTTCTTCCGTCGCTTTGAGACTTATATCGGGGCGCTGCTGAATCGCGGCATCGAGGCCGACATCATTCTCTTTCATCCCTACGACGGCGACAAATTCGGCTTCGATAATTTGCCGGCAGCCGTGGACGAACATTATTTGCGCTATGTCGTCGCCCGTCTCGCAGCGTACCGCAACGTCTGGTGGTCAATGGCGAACGAATACGACGTCATGAAACACAAGACGGAAGCTGATTTCGATCGCTTCTTCAAGATTGTCCAAAATGCCGACCCTTACGGCCGGCTGCGGTCGATCCATCACCTGTACAAGTTCTACGACAACAACAAACCCTGGGTGACGCACGCCAGTATCCAGAGTCCGTCCGTTGCCAAGGACGACGAGCGCGCTTCGCTACTGCGCGATATCTGGCGCAAGCCGGTCATCCTGGATGAAGTGCAATATGAAGGGACCTGTCCTTATCGCTGGGGCCGGCTCAGCGGCGAAGAAATGGTCAGCCGCTTTTGGGCCGGCACCATAGCCGGCGTCTATGTCGGGCACGGCGAATACATCGAGGACGAAAAGCACTTCATGTGGGTCGGTACCGGCGGCGTGTTACACGGCACCAGCGCCCCGCGCCTCGCCTTTCTGCGCCAGATCCTCGAACAAGGCCCGAAGCAGGGCGTCAATCCCATCGACAAATGGTACGACCACCATTTGGCGGGCGCTCCCGGCGCCTATTACTTGCGCTATTTCGGCAAGGACGCGCCGCCAAGTTGGGATTTCGTGTTGCCCCAAGATGGGCTGAACGACGGCATGCGCTTCACGGTCGAGGTGCTCGACACTTGGAACATGACCGTTACGAAAGTCCCCGGCGTCTTCGTCGCCAAGCGCAAGAATCAGTACGATTTTGCCGATGCCAACGGCAGGGCTGTCCCGCTGCCCAACAAACCGTGGATAGCGCTGCGGATCACGAAGGCATAGAGCGCTTCACCGGTTCCATGAAACGGTGAGAGGCTTCAAGCCCTCAATCGGCAAGCCGGTGATAAAGCCGGTAATGCTCGTCGGTGATGTCGGCAAACGGCTTCAGGCGAACGGCTCCGGCCGCGGCGGGCATGGTCCAGCCGGCTGCGCCATCCTGGCGGATCGCCATCAGATCGGTGCGCGCGATTTTTACCGGAACGCCCGCCAGCGCCGGCGGCGTTCCGTTCTCCAAGGCAAACAGCGCCAGCGGACCGGCGATCGGCGCCACAATTTCCGGATGCTCAGGATCGACGGCCTCCAGCCGCAACGGCATGTCGAACACGATCTCGATGCGGTCATCCCGGTTCCACTCCCGCAGAATGGAGAGAAAATGGCCCGGCAGGATGTCGGCCGGGACCGGCGTACCATTCACCGTCACACTGCTACGCGGACCGGCCCAGGCCGGGATGCGCAAGTTCACGGCAAAGCGTGCGGCGCGATCGGTGTCGAGCTGCAACACGATGTTCGGCGTGTAGGGATAGGTGGTTTTGACGGTCAGAGCGGCCCTGGCCCCGCCCAGCGTGAAGTTCACACGCGAGGGGACATAAAGATTGACGTATAGCGCCCGGCGCGAACGGAAGAAGGCGCTAATCGCGTAATCAGCGGTCACTTGCGAGAACGAGCCGGTGCAGCAATGCCAGCGGTTCGAGCGGTAATCCTTGTGGGCACGGTAGATGTTGTAGTCGGAATAATAGAAGCCGCGGCCATTGGTCTGCAGCGGCAGGGCGCCGAGGATGGCGTTGTAGAGCACGCGCTCCATGCTGTCGCCGTAGCGGCTGTCGCCGGTCTCGCACATCAGATAACGGCAGAGCTTGAAGTGGGCATAAGTCCCGCAGCACGTCTCGAAGTGGTCGTGGTTCTCGAACAAGCTGCCGCCGATCTCGGCACTGCCCGGTTCGCGGAAGCGTTCCGTAGGCCCCCAGCCGCCGGTGACGAAACTCTGCGCCGCGACAAAATCGAAGCCGTTTTTGGCGGCGCGGAAGTGCTTTTCGCTTCCCAGCGTGAGGTAGGCCTGAAACGCCGAACTAAGGGCATTCATGTTGCTATAGGCGTGCTTGCCGACCAGCGCATTGACACCCCCCGCCAGCGGATTGAACAACGTGTCGTCCTGCAAGAAACGAACGGCGAGCTTGCGGTAGCGCTCGTTGCCGGTCGCCTTGTAGGTGAGAAAGAAGTTTTCTGGCAGCGTATAGCTCTCATCCCAGCAGTCCGCCTCATTGGCGTGCGGTCGCAGAAAGAGCTCGGTGCGCGACAACGCCTTCTCCGGCAAATAGGGCGTGATGGCGTCTGTGGCCTTGTCGATCAGGGGCAGTGCTTCGCTGACGCCCGCATACCGCCAGGCATCCAAGAGGCCGCGCTCGATCTTGTCGAAGGTGTAGGTCGGCGTGTGATAACCGCGGTAAAACTTCTCCGACAGGGTCGGCGCCAAACCGCGCACCAAGCGCTGCACCTTGGCTTTGGTCGCGGGCGTTTTGGTGATGGCATAGGCACGGGCCAGCCCAGAAATGTACTGTCCGAGCGGCCCACCCGGAACAAAGCCGTTCGACGAACCGTGCGGATCAAAGGCCGGATCGTCGCTGTACCAGCCGCCAAGATCGTCACCCGGTGCGGACAGGCCGGTGCGCTGGCGGTACGGCTTCAACATGCTGTCTTCGCTGAGCGCCATAAAGAAAGCGTGATTGGTGTCGAATTGGGCGCGCAAGCGACCTTCCATCACAACGTCGCCATAGCCAAATTCCGTCAGGCGTTCGGCGAGCACGCTTTCGCCATGGGCGAATTGGTGCAGCAGAGGGGCTGACAGCAGCGACGCAGCTCCCGCTTTGATGAAGGTCTTACGGGTAATGTGAGGCATGCGCGTTTCCCTAGGCTGGTTCCCGTCGCATCTATGTGCGCCGCAAAGCTCTTACCATTTGTCATATAATATAAAGAGGGGACTTAAAATCAGGAAAATTAGCACACACCACACGTTCAGAACGCCTTTGCCGACATCTTTGGCGTGAATAGGCGCAGAACATCGCCCTTCTCCTGAAGTCGCCTAGCATTTCAAAATAGTGGGAAAATACGAACGGGACGCCGAATTTCAGACCGGAGACTGTCGCCTCCAGACGGGTCATCGTGATGACAACCCCGCCGTCTCCGCCCCACGCAAATGGGGAGATTGAGTGATGCGAGGGCCAGTCTGTGGGGCACTGTGCTCTGTTTCAGGGTCGGCATTCCGAGGTAGGAAAGCCCAGAAAATTGCAGGCGGCCCCGGCCCTGTTTAACCGGGCAAATACAGGGGAAATGCAGCCTACGCCGTACCAATTCTCTTTCACGCCTAACACTCAACGACATTGACAGCGAGGCCACCGAGCGCGGTTTCCTTGTATTTGGTACGCATGTCATTGCCGGTCTGACGCATGGTTTCAATCACCGCATCAAGCGAGACGACGTGGTGGCCGTCGCCCTGCAACGCCAGATAGGCCGCGTTGATCGCCTTAACCGCGCCCATGGTGTTGCGCTCGATGCACGGGATCTGCACCAGCCCTTTGATCGGATCGCAGGTCAGGCCGAGATTATGCTCCATGCCGATCTCGGCGGCGTTCTCAATTTGCGCATTGCTGCCGCCCAGTGCCGCCACCAAGCCTGCTGCCGCCATCGAACAGGCGACGCCCACTTCGCCTTGGCATCCCATTTCCGCCCCCGAAATCGAGGCGCGCGATTTGTAGAGGAACCCGATCGCCGAGGCCGTCATCAAGAACGTGCGCGAGCCTTCACGTGTCGCGGTTGGGATGAAAACCTCATAGTATTTGAGCACGGCCGGCAGCACGCCGGCGGCCCCGTTGGTCGGCGCGGTGACGACCCTTCCGCCGGCCGCGTTTTCCTCGTTGGCTGCCAACGCATAAAGGCTGACCCATTCGAACACCAGCGAAGGATCGGAGCGCGGCCCGCGCGCCATGAGGTTCTCGTGCAAGTGCTTGGCGCGGCGCGCGACATTGAGACCGCCGGGCAAGACACCGTCCTTATGGCAGCCGCGGTCGATACATTTGAGCATCGCCAGGCGCACGGAATCGATGAAGGCTTCGGTCTCGGCATGCGCGCGCCATGTTGCCTCGTTTGCCCACACGATTTCGGCGATGGAGAGCTTGTGGCGCTCGCCAGCGGCCAGCAACGCGGCTGCAGAGCAGTATGGATGGGCGACGGTCATGGCGGCACGGACCGGCGACCGCCCCTTCACGGTGACGGCGCCGCCACCGATCGACAGATAGGTGCGCGTAAAGGGTTCGCCCTTTTCGTAAGTGGCGGTGAACACCATCGCGTTGGCGTGATCCTTGAGGAACTCGCCAATGCGGAACACCACATCCTCGCGCCGGAACGGAACCGCTGTTGTACCAGCCAGCGTGATGCGGCCGCTGTCGCCGATCGCCGTCACCAACGCCGCCACATCATCGGGATCAACCGTCTCGGGTAGCCACCCCGACAAACCCAGCGCCACCGCATCATCGGTAGCATGGCCACGACCGGTCAGCGCCAAGGAGCCGTATAAATCGCACTTAAGCGACACCGGAACGCCACGCTCCAACGCCGCACCGGCGAAGGCATAAGCAGCGCGCATCGGTCCGACCGTATGCGAACTCGATGGTCCGATACCAATGGTGAACAAGTCGACGATGCTCAAGGGCGAAGACTTCGACGCATCAAACGAACGAATGGACATGGGCGATGGCTGGTTTTGGTATGGTTCTTGAAACAAAACACGGATATTAAACGGCGAGGCAGAAGGCAAACCGATATCGCGTGGGCGCGAGCGGCATCATAGCATGGCAACTCGGTACATATGAGTGCAATACGGAGGCAGAGGTGTTCGATTCCTACATGGCGGGCGTACTGGAAAAGCTAACCCCGCAACCTGATCCGGTTTCCTCCATTGGCGTCAGGGAACTTGAAGCGCGGTTGGAAAAGGCGCGCGGTTTGACGGCTGATTTTGGGGCGGACGCCTTGCTCATCGGACCAGGCGCGAGCATCGCCTATTTTACAGGTCTTTCTTGGGGCCTTTCGGAGCGGCTCACCGCACTGTGGTTGCCGGTGAACGGTGAACCACTTCTGATCTGCCCGTATTTTGAACAAGGCACGGTCACCGCAGGGCTCCAGATCAAGGCCGACTTGCGGCCGTGGCACGAAGAAGAAAGTCCTTATGCCTTGATCGGTGCGGCCATGGGCGCACGCGGGCTTGTAAAACTGGCCGTCGACCCTGTTTTGCCGTTCGATATGGTTCACCGGCTCGGACGCGAGACTGGGCTCGCGATCTCCGAAGCGGGACCGGTGATCAAGGCGTGCCGCAGCCGTAAATCACAGACCGAAATTGCCATCATCAAGCAAGCGATGGCCATAACACTTCAAGTACAGAAGGCTGTCCCTGGAATTCTACGCGAGGGAATCACCACCACGGAAGTGACCGACTTCATCGAGGCGGCACACCGAAAGCTCGGCTCGACGGGGAGTTCCTTCATCATCGTGCAGTTCGGGCGTGGCACCGCCTATCCGCATGGTCTGCCGGGCGTTCAGGCGTTGAAGGAAGACGAACTTGTCTTGGTGGATACCGGCTGCTGGCTGCACGGCTACACCTCCGACCTGACGCGCACCTATTGCTTCGGCAAACCGACGGATGAACAGCGGCGCATCTGGGATATCGAGAAAGAGGCACAAGCCGCCGCATTTGTACGCGCCGGGGTGGGTGTGCCCTGCGAAGAGGTCGACAACGCGGTGCGCGCGGTTCTGGTGCGACACGGGCTCGGACCGGATTACCGCCTACCCGGTCTGCCTCATCGCACCGGCCACGGCATCGGTATGTCCGTTCACGAAGAGCCCTACATCGTGCGCGGCGACAAGAGCCTGCTGGACATCGGTATGTGCTTCTCCGACGAACCGATGATCGTGGTGCCGGACCACTTCGGCATCCGCTTGGAAGATCACATCCACATCACCGAGCAGGGCCCGGCGTGGTTTACCGAGCCGCAAGCCGACATTCTGACGGTTTAGAGCGCATTGTCGAACCAAACGCGCGACAAAATAGAACGGCTAAATCGGTCCCGTGAAGCGCGGAAACGATCTAGTGTCCCGTCTCAGTGATTATGACGGGTTGGGTTAGGCCGAGAATGGGCAGCTCCCGTGGCGGGGCGAGCAAACGGGTGCCGCGGGCGCGACCGGGCCGCCTGTGCCGCGAGACCCTTCGCGTCG
>DBUB01000004.1:0-276416 GCA_002307725.1 Alphaproteobacteria bacterium UBA1301
ATGGCCTCAATAAAGATCGGCACTGCGGATCGGGATGTTCTCGCAACAGCCTTCGCCTCTGAAACTTGCCTGGCACTCCTTCGGTTCGAATGTCCGGGTCAATGCGGCATTACTCGCTCGCCGGACAGTCTTTGCGTCACCGGACGATGTGGGAACGGGTAGCGAACCTTACAAGGGGGTGCGACAACCGATACGCTGTTCGGTGCGAGAAGCAGTTGCAGCCGTTCATGTAGATGAACGAGCCGAGCGAAGAGGATTCACGCGGAGCCGCGGAGGCGCGGAGTTACCCCGCTTGTCATTCCCGGCCGAGCACGGGCGCGAAGCGCGCGAGCGAGGGGAAGAGAACCCAGGTGCCGACGCTGATGAAGTCGATGCCGAATAAGCGGGAGATTTCACCCCGACCCCGTACATCTGAAAGTTCTAGCTAACGCAAATAAGGTAATTCTATTTGTACGTTTTTTCGAAAATCTGCAGGATCAAACATTGTTAAGTCGCCGCTCATTGACAGTCGTTTAGTCAGATGTCGATGAAGTTCCTGTAGCCTCAATGTGTCAAAATAATTTGTCCTAAACGAACGCATCTCGTATTCCCGTAGAGTATTCCAGCCGAATTCGTCGATTGCCTCTGCCATGAACAAGGATAACTTTGGCCCCCAGCGAAAACCCTTAACCAACGCATATCGAATAGCACGAACGGCATTACCCATAGGATTTGGATTAGGTCGGAGATTTATTTCTAAGATTTTATTGTTCAAGTCATGGAAATAATCCGATTTAGCACTCAATCGCTTGTCAACTAAATCATATATGATTGCATCACAATTGAAGAAGGTAACCTCTCTAAGATCATCTACTGTTCGAACATGAACGTAGCCCTCTCGGTTAGCCCACGTGTGCTGTAATGGCCAAATATCAATCTGCCATTTCTTCGAAGGAAGTGAGTAGCCACCAAACCGATTTATCTTGGCTCCAACAGTCCTCATGCACTTTTCAAAAGACAGCAAATTTTCTGGATCAATGACGAAGTCAAGATCAGACTTGAAACCCGCATTCCCGAATAAGGCGATGTCCCGCAGCATCCCACCGATGAGTACTAGTCGGCCGTATTCACGAAGCATACTCAAAGACGCTCGCACATCTTCGCGCCCGCGGGAGTGCGAGTTCAGAAAGTACCGTATCCTTCTTTCAAGCTGGGGTGCCATTGACCGTATGCATCTCGCGGTAGTGTTTCAAAAGATCAGCGTGTAGGTCGATACAGAACTGATCTGTCATGCCCGATACCATGTCTGTTAGTAGCTGCATCTCCCTGTAGCGAATGGGCAAGCCTGCGTCCTTGTGGTAACATGTTACCTTGCCCTCGAAAATTCGTCGATAGTTCTTCGAGATACGGCTGTAGGCATAAGAAGCAAACGGCGAGGTCCTCTTGCTGGACACATCTTGGTAATCGCACCTGTTGCATATCCCGAACCAAAGAAAATCCATCAGACGATTGATTGTGTTGTACCCATTTAATTCTACTTCAAGAACGGTCTTGTGGCCAAACGCATTCTCTCTACCGAAATTTTTGAGCGCTTTGCACAGGGCTCCAGCACGAGATACCTTAACGAGCTCCTTCTCAAAAGTCCCACTCACGATGTCTTTGTAGTTTTCCCTGAAGGCACTCGTCACCGCACAAACCATCAGGTGGATTGCATCAACCCTAAATTTCTGCGTGACAACATCTTGCAGTTCACTCGGATGTAATTTTTGCTGACGAAGTTGTGCAAATTCACGATGAGATAAATCGCAGAGATATTTTACGACTGGGTCGAGCTTCTCAGTACCTTCCGGATGATATTCCAAAGATGCCAGAAGATCATTTAGTGAAACAAGTCCCTTCTTAATCGCATCTTCTACATCGAGAACTGAGTATGCAACGTCATCGCAAGCTTCCATCACTAGTGCTAGCGGATGCAACGCGTCTCCTATGAGCCCAGTTTCGTCTCGAATCTGCTTCACAAGAGATTGTTCGGAGGCAAAAAAACCAACCTTTTCTCGCGCAGGCTTTTTATCGTTGAGTTGGTCGGAAGCAGCAACATATTTCATTAGCGCTGCCAAGGTGCCAAGAGTCAGATTCAAACCGAGGTCATCACCAATAACTTGAAGCTTCGTGACGACGCGCAACGTTTGGGCGTTTCCTTCGAAATGAAGAAAATCGCTCTTGTGCTGAACCGAAAGCTGAGAAACGTCATTCGCTATGGCTGCATGTTCTTTGTTTTCTGGCGGATTGAACAACGCGTTGGCATTTCTCACAAACCAGGAACGAATGGCATTCTCCCCTTGATGCCCAAATGGAGGATTGCCAATATCGTGAGCGAGCCCTACCGCTGCGAGGATGGAAGGAATAGTTCTCAATGCATCTTTTGGCAGCTTATCCGCCAAAGAAACGGCGATTTCGATGCCCATCGAACGTGCTAAGTTGGCTACTTCAAAAGAATGCGTAAGTCGCGTTCGGATGCTCTCAATGCTTTCGAGGGGAAACACTTGGGTTTTATCGCCCAGACGTCTAAACGGCGTAGAAAAAAGTATTCGATCATGATCTCGCTCTTGAGGTAGCCGAAATTGCTCTTTGGCGAAATCCAGTGGTTCTGGCCTTTCAGGTTTTGGACGCTCTTTCAACTCTGAAAAACGCTTATTGCATAGCAGTTTTGACCACGCAGCCATCCTATCGCCCCCCAACCAAAAATTTGATGAGCAACATACTACCCAACTGAATTTAGCAAACTCAACCACACATTTAGTCCGGGCGTGCCCAAACGGGGCCATACGACCGTTGCGGCCGTCTATTTAAAATGTGTATGCTACATAATAGCCATATGGTGTCTCCATCGGGGCAGATGCAGTTTTTGGTGCATAACTCAAGAATTTTGTACAACAACCACGACAGGAAATTCAGTTACTTACCTGATGCAGAAATCTCGAAGGGCGAGGGTCAAAGGGCTCCTCGGGATGAGGATGCCGTTTGAACGCCTGCCGCGCCAGGTCGCCCGCGCCATGCGCCCGTTGCCATCCCCGAACGGATGGAGCGTGACAAACCAGAAATGGGCGATATCGGCGCGCCGCATCAAATCTCGAACGTGCGCTACGCCGCGATGGGCTCGGCACCTTCCGGCAGGACCAGAAGCAAGGGCAGCCGTATTCGGATGGTGGTCCCGGGTTTTTCCGGCTCCGCAGCGAGGATGGTGCCGCCAAGCTGACGCACGAAGATCGCCACGTAGTCGGCACCGCGCCGTTCCGTGATCTTCGGCGAAACCGTGTTCTTCTTTATGCCGACGCCGTCATCGGCGACGGTCAGTTCGATCACATCGCCGACCCGTTGCACGCGCAACACGATACGACCCTTTCCGTCAGGAAAGGCATGTTTGATCGCGTTGGTCGCCAACTCGTTGACCAGAAGGCCAAAGGGGACCGCGCGTTCAGGGTCGATATCCAACGCTTCGCTCTTCACCTCTATGGTGATGCCCGATTCAGGGCCCAGCAGGCTCGCGGACATCGACTTGACGATTTCCTTCAGATAGGCGTCCACAGCGATCGCCCGCCCGTGACTGGATTGCGATATCAAGTCATAGAGCTCCGCAATGGCCGAGATGCGCGCCTGCATGGCTTTGTAGCCCAGAACGCAAGGGGCCGCGGTTCGCTTTACTTCGAAGGCGATCAAGCCGACGACGATCTGCAAATTGTTCTTGATCCGATGGGAAATTTCGTTCGTCAGGGTCAAGGCGTCACGCTCGCGCTGTTTGCGGTCGGTGATATCCTCGAAGACGAGAAGCATGCGACTGGTATGGTTTCCCGGCTGAGATATTTTCCTGGCATTCAAATTGAAAACGCGGCGTCCGAGACCGGGAAAATCATCCTCAATCTCGAAATTCTCGATCGATTTGTTCTCCGGCAGGACCCGCTCCATCAAATCGCGCAACGCCGGCACGTCCCATTGGTGCTGGCCCAGTTCGAAGACGCCACGCCCCTGTGTCTCCGCTTCGGTAATGCCGAAGATCGTCAAAAATGCTTTGCTGGCGGTCACAATCGTCATGTCGTGTTCGAGGACGACCAGGGGATCGCGGATCGTGTCCACAATGCTTTTGGTGAGCAGCCAGTTGCGTTTGCTCTCCGCCCGCGCGGCGCGCTCCTCGCTGACATCCTCAATCGCGAGCAGGATGAAGCCGTCATGGTCGCCCGGCCGGAATATCTTACGGGCATTGACCAGCATCGTACGCCTGCCAATGGTGGGGAAATCATGCTCGACTTCGAAGCCTTCGACGGTAGCGCGATGCGGGATCACGCTCTCCAGCAAGGTGCGCAGCGATGGGATGTCCCACTGCCGATTTCCGAGTTCGTAAATATGGCTGCCTTCGGTCTCTTCGGCGCTGGTGCGGAAGGTTTGGTAGAAGGCGCGATTGGCCGACGTGATGTGCAGATCGCGGTCGAGAACGAGAAGGGCGCTCGGCACGGTCTCCACAATATCGCTCGCGGCAATATCGTCGACGACCTTTTTTCCAAAACTGTCCGTCATGGGCCGTGCCCCCGATGGTATCTGCGGCTCAGGAATGCGCCGCTAGCAGGTGTTCGAAAGAGGTTTGGAGCTGACGGGGCGTGTAAGGTTTGCGAATGCACTCTGCGTCCCCAATAAACAGAGCCCTCATGTCGTTGGTTACGAAATTTCCCGTTGTGTAGAGCACACACAAATGCGGGCGCATCTTGATTGCTTGGCGCGCAAGTTCAAAGCCGCCGACGACCGCCGTCTTGAGATAGATATCGGTAAAAAGTATGTCGATGTGTTGCGGCGAGCGCAGGATTTCGAGCGCCTCGTCGACATCGTTGGCTGACAACGTCTGATGACCCCAGTCTTGGACTGTCATCTCCGTTAACTCGCAGATGAAAGCATCATCTTCGACAACAAGTACAACGGCCATAATGACGCTCTCTGCCGTAACAAATTGTGTTTCTGCTCGGCGGGATAGTGATCCACCAAACTGCGAGCATCGCCGGTATGATTTTGCCGCCGCAAAACCCAACGCCCCCAAAGAGACTTTCCGCGCGCGCTTGGATAGGCTCGGAAAGTACTCACGCGCCATTGATCGCGAAGGGACCCATTTCGACCCCTCCCAACGAGGGGTTGAATTTTCCGTTCAGGTGCAGCGTGGCTGGTGCAGGCCGGGGCGCGAAGGGCCACAAGGCTCTTGGAGGGGTTTTCTGTTAAGCGGCCGCGGGCTTACTCGTAGCGATAGTGCCGATGATGCTGGCGGTCGTAGTAATAGACCTTATGGCGCTGGTGGTGGCGGGCGCCGCGGTTGGCGTTACGGTTGCAGTCGCTGTCGCGCTCAACGGCATTGCCGGCTAGGCCGCCGGCCACCGCGCCGCCAACCACACCGACCGCGCTGCCGTTGGTAATGGCGCTGCCGATCAGTCCGCCGCCGACCGCCCCGACAACCGTGCCGGTGTTGTGATTGCGTCCGCTGCAGCGGTCCGCATTCGCCGCGCCCGTCGCCGCGCCGAGCGCGAGGAGAGCGGACGCCAGAATCAAAGAAGCTCGTTTCAACATGGGATCACTCCGTCTTGTCTTGGATTCGCGCGACACGTGACCTGTGGGCGCAAGCAATGCGAACCTCAGAGACAACGCGCAGAGCACGGGATCGTTCCAGAGAAGAGAACTCATCTTCCTGGCGCCAATCCGCATACAGACGCTAGCACTTGGCTTTGCCGGCGTAAGGTTCGGCATATACCCAGCGCGAGTACGACGACGCTCAGCGCTGCGTAGTTTCCGTAGCGCCCTGGCGGCGGTGCTACAGCAAAGGCTTGTTGTCCCCACGGCGCGCCGCTTCGATGACAGCGATTTAACGGCCGCCGCGCGGATCGGGGCCGAAATGCGCGCGGCCAACATGAGGTTGCCAAATTTGACAGGTGACATCGCTTTCGCTCCAACCCACTCCCCTCGGAGGGGGCAAGGCAAAACACGTGAAGGGCGTTGGCGACTGGGTGGGATTTGGGCAATGATTCGGTTCCACTGATTCGTCCGGCCGTCAGAAGAGGAGTACCGTTGATGAAAAGGCGTGAGGTAATGCACGGATTGATTTGGGGCGCGCTCGCCGGCGGTTTGACCCCGATCCCCGCGTTCGCCGATGAAGACGGCGGCAATAGCCCAGCGAAGCACGAAAGCGACGACGACACCTTCACCGAAAACGAGATCACCCGTTCGGCGGCCGATTTCTTCGGCATCGCCACCGAAGCCGCCGCCAAGGCGGTGCAACGCGTGTTCAAAGAACAGGGCCGCCCCGATGCCTACGTCAAGGGCGACGAAGGCTCCGGCGCGTTTGTGGTGGGACTGCGCTATGGCTCGGGCTGGCTGATCCGCAAAAACCACGAACCGAAGAAGGTGTTTTGGCGCGGACCGTCGATCGGTTTCGATGTCGGCGGCAATGCCTCTAAGGTTTTCACCCTGGTCTACAACCTCAAGCGCGAGGGCAACCTGTTCCAGCGCTTCCCAGGCGTCGAAGGCTCGTACTACTTTATCGCTGGCATCGGTGTGCTTTACATGCGCGCGGGCGGCGTGACGCTGGCCCCGATGCGCACCGGTGTCGGCCTCCGGGCGGGCGTCAATGCGCAGTACCAGGAATTCACCGAAACGCGCGACTGGTTCCCGTTGTAGGATGAGGCGAATAGCGAATAGGGAGTAGCGAATAGGGGCTTGACCGGTTCGTCTGGTCAGGCCCCTTTTCTATTCGCTATTCGCTTATTTCACGCTTCGGCTGGGACTTTTTCTTCGATCGAGCCGGCCGGCTTGGGCAGATAGAGCAGCAGCGCGGCGGCGACGTAGGTCGACGAGAAGGTGCCGACCACGATGCCGAACAGGATCGAGCCGGTGAACTCGCCCAGCGCCGGCACGTAGAAATAGAGCGGAATGATCGACAAGGCGGTGGCGACCGAGGTCAGGATCGTTCGCGTCAGCATCTGGTTGGTCGACAGATTGATCAGATCGGCCAGCGCCATGCGTTTGTACTTGCGCCGGTTCTCGCGAATCCGGTCAAACACCACCACGGTGTCGTTGATCGAATAGCCCGCCAGAGTCAGCAGCGCGGCGATCGAGGTCAGCGTAAAATCGAGATGCAGCAGACTGAATAAGCCTGCCGTCACGAACACATCGTGGCCAGTGGCAAAGGCCGCACTGATGCCGTATTGCCATTCGAAGCGGAACGCCACCCACAGCGCGATCATGACGACCGCCAGAATTGCGGCGTAGATACCGGCGTGGAGGAGTTCGCCCGACACCTTGGCACCGATCACCTGGACATTGAGGTAGGTGTATTTCGGACCCAGCTCGTTTTTGATCATCTGCGCCGCCGCGTTGTAGTCCTGGTTCGCCTTGGGCTGGACGCGGATCATCACGCACGACCCTTCCGGACTGGAACACGGCCCGCCGCCGACAGTCTGGATCACCTGGTCGTTGAAATTGAGCGTCGATATTTCGCCGCGGATCTGCGCCACCTGCTCTTGGCTGATGGTGTATGCCGCCTTGGCTTGCACCTCGACGCCGCCAGTGAAGTCGAGGCCGAGGTTGAAACCGTGCACCGTGATCGACCAAATCGAGATCAGGAGCAGAAGCCCGTCGAGCGCAAACGCGTAATAGCGCGCGCCGATGAAGTTGATGTTGGTGGCTTCCGGGAGAAATCTGAGCAGAGGCATGAAGTTACGCGTCTTTTTGTTGGCGCGCTTCCGACCCGAAAACCGGTACCCACTTTTCGGGAAGCGCTTATGAGCGGGCGAGAGATAAACGTATTAGGCCTTGGGAACAAGACAGGTGCGCCCTGCCCGCATTAGCTGGGGCCTCGGCGCGGGATTTTCACCCATCCTGCGGCAAAATGACAGGATTTGAGACCAAAGACTTGGCAAGTCCGCCTGCCCGCCCCCACTTAACTTCCCGACGGCACCAGAAGGACGGCCCGCAAGGCATGGAGCAGCTCACCACCGAGATTCTCACCTTCCTTCGCACCCATCCCGAGATGGCCACGGTCGTGATCGGCCTGACCGCTTTCGCCGAAAGCTTCGCCTTCGTCAGCTTCCTCTTTCCCGGCTTCGCCATCCTGGTGGCGGCGGGCGCCATGGCCGGGGCCGGGCTGATCGATCCGGTTGCGGCAGCGCTCGCGGGATTTGCCGGTGCGGTGCTCGGCGATGCCATCTCGTTCTGGATTGGTCAGAAGTTCGGCCACGTCGTGCCGAACACATGGCCGTTCTCGCGTCATCCCGAAGCGCTCGAGCGCGGCGTGATCTTCTTCAAGAAGTGGGGCTGGCCGAGCGTGTTCGTGGGACGGTTCTTCGGACCGCTCCGCGCCTTCGTACCCCTGGCGGCCGGCATGTGCCGGATGCCGCTGGTGCCATTCTATGTCGCCAACATCGTGTCGGCCGCGATCTGGGCCCCGGCGCTGTTGTTCTCCGGCTATCTGATCGGCGCCATCGCGGCGAACGGATGGTCGATCGAGTGGAAGGCAGCGGCCGTAAGCGCCGCGCTGGCGGCATTCGCCGGCCTCATCTGGCTGGCGCGGAAAATCTTCAAGGCGGAATAACGGTTAGCGTTCGGCAGGGTGCCGATCTTCACCAAAAACCACAACTCACGTTATTCCAAATCGCAGTATTATTCCACACTTTCGTTACATTTCTGCAATTTATGGCAAAATATCGTTTCGAAACTGAAACTATTTGACCGTGTGCCGCATTTCAATTTCCGATTGCGCGCCTATATCTCTTCCATCGTTTTCATTTTCCCGGGGAGGCCGTGATGAAATTGCGAGCCCAGTTCGTGATCGACATAACCGTGGCAGATTTCGTCGAAGCAGCCGCGCATCAGAAGCACCTCGCGGTGTTTCTGCAAAAGCTCAAGCAGCAGTATGGCAATGCCACTTTGACCATGCGCGAGCGCCGCCAACCGAAGCTCGCCAGTCGGCCAAAGCTCGTACGCCAGGCCGCCGCAAACACCGTCCTTGCAGTCGCCGAATAGTGACCGCCCCCAGCTCCATACCGTGATCTTGGACCCGTGGAATGAACGCCGCCGCTAAGATCTTATCTGCATTGAACGCCTTGTCGGTTCGCTGCAGAGATGACGATCTTAGCCGCATCAAAGTGTTTCTTGATGTCTGCATACACAACGGAATCTGCATCGGGGACATCGCCGAACTCAGTGGCCTGAGCGTGACCAAAGTTTCGCGCGCCGTTGAAGCTTTGCGCATGGCGGGCGAACAGGGCCTCGTGGAAGTGCACCACCATCCGTCGGACGGGCGCCGGCGGCTGGTTTTCCTGACCGAGGACGGCATGCAACTGCGCGACCAGATAGAACTCATCTTTGTCGATGCGCCCCCTCCCGGATAGCGCTTTTTCCCGTGTTTTCTGCCCCCACGGGCGCAATAGCTCTATCGCTGTCGCGCACGCGGGGCAGAAAATTATCCGTGCAGTTTGGCAGCCACTTCGGCGATGCGGCGGCCTTGATAGCGCGCCCCAGCGAGTTCGTTTTCGCTCGGCTGGCGCGAGCCATCACCACCGGTGAGCGTGGACGCGCCGTAAGGCGTGCCGCCAGTGATTTCGTCGAGCGTCATCTGGCCGGCGTGACCGTAATCGAGACCAACGATCACCATGCCGAAGTGCAAGAGGTTGGTGATGATCGTGAACAGCGTCGTTTCCTGGCCGCCGTGCTGAGTGGCGGTGGAGGTGAAGGCGCCGCCGACTTTGCCGTTGAGCGCACCACGCGCCCACAGCCCGCCGGCCTGATCGAGAAAGTTCGCCATCTGTGACGTCATGCGGCCGAACCGCGTGCCGCTGCCGACGACGATCGCGTCGTAGTTCGCGAGGTCTTCCACATTGGCGACCGGCGCCTTCTGGTCGACCTTGTAGTGCGACTTGACGGCGATGTCGTGTGGCACCAGTTCGGGCACGCGCTTGATGTCGACGGTGGCGCCGACTTCCCGCGCCCCGGCAGCGACGGCTTCCGCCATCGTCTCGATATGGCCGTAGGATGAGTAATAGAGAACCAGAACTTTGGGCATGACGTACTCCTTGAAGTTTTATGTCTGTCGCGCAATTTGTCCGAAAACCGCTTCGCACTTTTCGGATTGCGCTCCTTTGGATTAAGCGGCGTCCACCAGGACGATTTCGGATTCTTCCAACGCGGTGACGGTGAATGTTTCGAGCTCGGAGATGGCCGCGCCGTCGCGCGTATTCACTTTGACCCCGTTGATCTCCACCGCGCCGGTGGCCGGGACCAGATAGGCGTGGCGCGATTTGCCGAGCTTGTAGTCCGCGGTTTCACCTTGCTTCAGCGTGGCGCCGACGACGCGCGCATCGGTACGGATCGGCAGCGCCTCGCTATCTTCGGCAAAGCCGCTGGCCAGCGTCACGAAACGCCCCGAGCGGTCGCCTTTCGGAAACGGCTTGGAACCCCAAGCGGGCGCGCCGCCTTTTTCGCGCGGCAGAATCCAAATCTGGAAAATCTTGGTGAGATCGGGTTCCTGATTGTATTCGGCATGACGCACGCCGGTGCCCGCGCTCATCACTTGCACATCGCCCGCAACCGTGCGGCCTTTGTTGCCCAGCGAATCCTGATGGGTGATGGCGCCTTCGCGCACATAAGTGATGATCTCCATGTCGGCATGGGGATGCGGCGGAAACCCGGCACCGGCCGCAATCTCGTCGTCGTTCCACACCCGGAGGTCGCCCCAATGGACGCGGGCCGGGTCATAATAGTTGGCGAACGAGAAATGATGGCGGGCGTTGAGCCAGCCGTGATCGGCATGGCCGAGGTTGTTGAAAGGTCTGACGTCGATCATTTGAAACGCTCCTGGCGGCTGGTCGATGACCTTGGCCGCCCTTCTGTTGCCGCCAATAGGTATTGATTGGGAGCGTGAACAGAAATAGAAACAATCGAAACACATTGTTTCCTGGAGTTTGCGATGGGCGCCCTGCCCGATTTGGAAGCCCTGGCGGTGTTCGCCAAAGTGGCGGAATTCCGCTCTTTTGCCCGTGCCAGCGCCGAGCTGAAGCTGTCCAAGCCCACCGTCTCCAAAGCGGTGACGCGGCTGGAGCAGCGCCTCCACACCACCCTTTTCAACCGCACGTCACGTCGTCTCGCGCTGACCGAGGCGGGCGAAAAGCTCGTCGCGCGCGCCGGCGCCATGTTGGCGGAAGGCGAAGCCGCCGAAGCCGAGGCCCTCAACCAGAGCCAGAGCCCGCGCGGAACTTTGCGCATCGCCGCGCCGATGAGTTTCGGCGTGCTCCACATTGCGCCGCTGTTGCCGGAGTTCTTCCGTCAGTACCCGGAGGTTTCGATCGATTTGCACCTAAGCGACGATCTGGTCGACATCGTCGGCGAAGGCTTCGACGGCGCGATCCGCATTGCGGCGCTGCCGGATTCCTCGCTGGTGGCGCGGCGGCTGTGCGGCATGCCGATCCATCTGGTGGCGGCGCCATCGTATCTAGAGGCGCACGGGCGGCCCAAGCATCCGCTGCATTTGAGCGAACATGCCGCCCTCGCCTATTCCTATTCGCCGCGCCAAGGCGTCTGGCAGTTCAAGAAGAAAACCGGCGAAGTTGCGAGCGTGCGTCCTGTCGGCCCGCTCCGCGTCAACAACGGCGAGGCGATGCTGCCGTCCATCCTCGCCGGTGTCGGTGTTGCCATCCTGCCCGAATTCCTGGTGCATGAGGCGCTGGCGAAAAAGCAGGTGGAAATCCTACTGCCCGACTGGTCGCTGCCCGAAGGCGCGATCTATTGGGTAACGCCGCCAGGTGGGCCGAAGCCAGCGCGCGTGACGGCGTTCGGGGATTTTCTGGCGAAGATGTTGGGAAGGAAGACCAAATCTACAAGCGCCGCGATATAGCAGTGGATGGGTGGCTCGCACGGTGTCAGCGAAATGCGTTGAATGCCTTCAACAATTTCATCGTCGCTTCCATGTTGAGTTCATCTCCCTTGTACCGGCACTCGTACAGACCCTGCAAATTTGATGGGAGCTTAGCTCCCTCCTCGACCAACAAAATAAAGTTCTTTCCATACAACGCCATGGAAGCCCCGATTTCAATCAGCACGTTACCGTTCACTTGGGGCACTTCAGTGCCGTCTTTCTCGTAGAGAACTCCTTCCACACCGACGTGAATTACCGCGGCCTGACACAGGCGCATATCATCCATGACTTTTTCTGGCACGGGTTTCGCGGCAGCTTCGCGTTCCTGTGCAACAACCGCTTCAAATTTGCCAAACGCCACAAGCTCCTTAACTTGCTCCAGTATCTTCTTATTCTTCCCGTGGGTGATGAAAACGCGATTGCCCTTCTCACCTCGCACATCTGGAGTCGATAGCTCGACTGGGGCAAATTTTCCTTCTTGTGACTGTCGTACAGAACCGACAGGCGCCCCCCCCTCGTGGTCATCATCACCATGGATAGGCACCTCGTGGAATCCTCCATTCTGGACAAACGCCGTAGCCACCTCTTCGTTAAAATCAAACCGCGTCGGTTGCCCCTTCCGACCGATCGTGAGTTGCCCCAAATCTGCGCCCTGAGCGAGTTGGAAAAAACAGACTGCCTGATCATTCAAAATTTTGTCGTTGTCGGAGACCTCATTCCTGAAATGCTCGTGCCAGTGGGCGGCAACGTCTGTCGCAGTAACCTGTAACTCGTTTCTGTGTATAGCTCGCTCGACAATCGCCGCGTAAGGAGCGAGGTGAGAGATTTGCTCTTGAAGGACAAAAGCCAATCTCGAAAACTTGTCTTTCGCAAGGCGGCGTCCAGGCTCGGTAAGCTTCATCTTTCCGTTAGCGTCTTCGATTACTCCCCAATACTTCAGCGCGGAGATCTTACGCCCATCTAAAACACCACTATCGAGCACAGCTTTTGCCTCTGTGGTAGTTGCCCCCGTCGGCTTGGTGGCAAGGTAGCCACACACGGCAGTGACATCATCGATGGTTGTTCGAATTGGCAGCGACAAGACTCATCCTCCATAATCGCGCGCCAAATATAAGAGGCTTTTATATAACCGTCAATTTAAATGACTTCTTATTGAACATAAGGAGAACTATCATTTGATGAGATAATCTAGTCAGGTCTGAGCACGCACAATCAAACCTCAACACGTCACCGCATTCGGCTATTTCGTGGCGAAGATGCTGGGGCGGAAGCGGTAGGCTTCCACCAAACAAATTGTATATACAATTTCTTGACAACTTGCGGCGCAAATTGTATATACAGACATGGAAATCGAATTCGATCCCGCCAAGGACGAAGCGAACCTTGCCAAACACGGTATTTCGCTCGCCCGCGCCGTCGATTTCGAAATCATCGCCTTCCGGGAAGACGCAAGACGAGCCTATGGCGAGACCCGCTTTCGTGGCTGGGGGCGGATCGACGGGGAATACTACTGCCTGGTCTTCACCCATCGCCAGCACCGGCTGCGCGCGATCAGCTTGCGCCGCGCCCATCAAAAGGAGATCGACCGTTATGTCCCGCAAGATTGACAAGACCAATCCCATCTGGACAAAGCGGGATTTCGCCAAGGCCAAGCCGGCCAGCGAACTGCCGCCGGACATCCTCGCCGCTTTTCCGAAGACACGCGGCCCGCAAAAGACGCCGAAGAAAGTGCCCGTCTCGCTGCGGTTAAGCCCGGAGGTGGTGAAACACTTCCGCGCCAGCGGCCCAGGCTGGCAAGCGCGCATCGACGAAACCTTGCGCAAGGCGATGCGGCACGGCTGAAAAATGCAGCTACGCCACGCGCAGCGCGCGTTCCACGGCTTTCGGTTCCAGCTCGATCACTTTGAGCAGAATCCGGGCCGAACGTTCGGGTTGGCGACGGCCTTGCTCCCAATCCTTCACCGCCGATTTGGCAAAACCGAAGCGTGCAGCGAATGCCTCGCGTGTGAGATCGAGCGACGCCCGTATGGCGCGGACATCCACCTCTTCGGGGACATGCACGACAAAGCCCTCGGTCTCTTCGCCGCGCACGAACGCGCGGGCCCGGCGGGCACTCTTCAACAATCTCTCACCGGCCTTTGACACGACGCATCACTCCCTTGCCCCGGTCAGTATAGTGCGGCATTGCCGCCATTGAACATTCCCCGTGTTGGCGACGCCAACAGCCGTCAAATTATCTCAGAACGCAAAACAGGCAATTCCGCCTTTGTTTTGCCATGCCATCACGCATACCTTAGAAACATTCTAGGTATGTCGAGAACGCGTTTGTGACGTAGCGCCTGCGGGGCCTTTACTCGTCGGCGAAATGCCGGATGCCACACCCGAGAAAAAGCCGACGCGCGAGATCAAACGCGCGCATCCTCTCTCGCCATCCTCTTTGTCGCCTGCCGTGGGTTCGGACGTTTTCCCTTTTCTCCTCAACACATGGAATTGTCATGGCTGAAAGCATTGCTCATTTTATCGCCCGCACCCTTGCCGAAGCAGGCGTTGAACGGATTTGGGGCGTCACCGGCGATTCCCTCAACGGCCTTTCCGACAGTCTACAGCGGCTCAAGCAAATCCGCTGGATGGGCACACGCCACGAGGAAGTCGCCGCTTTTGCCGCCGGTGCCGAAGCCCATCTGACCGGCAAGCTGGCGGTATGTGCCGGCTCGTGCGGACCGGGCAATTTGCATCTCATCAACGGGTTGTTCGACTGCCAGCGTAGCCATGTGCCGGTGCTGGCGATTGCTGCGCATATTCCCTCCGCCGAAATCGGCACCGGCTATTTCCAAGAAACCCATCCGCAGGAATTGTTCCGCGAGTGCAGCGTTTATTGCGAGATGGTCACCAATCCCGAACAGATGCCGCGCGTGTTGGAGATCGCCATGCGCAGCGCCATCTTGAAAAAGGGCGTGGCGGTGATCGTGCTGCCCGGCGACGTCGCGTTGCAAGCGATGCCGGAAGGCATCGACGTGCGCTGGGCCACACCACAAGACCCGGTGGTGCTGCCGCCGGAACGCGAGGTCGACAGCCTGGCGGCAATGCTCAACAGCTCCGACAAGATCACGATTCTCGCCGGTGCGGGCTGCGCCGGCGCGCGCGACGAAGTGTTGAAGCTCGCCGCGGCCTTGAAGGCCCCCATCGTGCATGCCTTGCGCGGCAAGGAATTTGTCGAATACGCCAACCCCTATGATGTCGGCATGACCGGCTTGATCGGCTTTGCCTCCGGCTATCACGCCATGGGCGCGGCCGATACGCTGCTGGTGCTGGGCTCGTCGTTCCCGTACCGCGCTTTCTATCCGGCCAAAGCCAAAATCGCCCAGATCGATACCCGGCCGGAAGCGCTCGGCGCCCACACCCAGATCGATCTTGGCCTGATCGGGGATATCAAGGCGACAATCGCGGCATTGCTGCCGAAGCTGGGCACCAAAACCAGCGACGCCTTCCTCACCACCGCGCGCGATCACTATACCAAGGCGCGCAAGGACCTCGACGCACTGGCGACCGACGATGGTGCGAAGGGGCAGATTCATCCGCAATACCTCGCCAAGCTGATCAGCGAAAAGGCGGCGGACGATGCCGTGTTCACTTGCGATGTCGGCACCCCGACGGTGTGGGCGGCACGCTACGTCGCCATGAATGGCAAACGGCGGCTGATCGGCTCGTTCACCCACGGCTCGATGGCCAATGCCATGTCGCAAGCTTTGGGCGCCCAAGGCATCGATCCGAAACGCCAAGTGGTGGCGATGTGCGGCGACGGCGGCTTCGCCATGCTGATGGGCGACATTCTCACCCTGCGCCAGCTCGATCTGCCGGTGAAGATCGTCATCTTCCATAACCGCAGCCTCGGCTTCGTGGCGATGGAGATGAAAGCGGGCGGTTATCTGTCGGACGATACCGACCTCAACAGCCCCGATTTCACCAAAGTGGCCGAAGCCATCGGCATCAAAGGCATCCGGGTGGAAGACGCCAAGGCGCTACCCGCGGCGCTCGACGAAGCCTTCACTCATCCCGGCCCGGTGCTGGTCGATGTGATGACAGCCAAGCAGGAACTCGCCATGCCGCCGCAAATCACCCTCGAACAAGCCAAGGGCTTCAGCCTTTATATGATGCGCGCCATTATCAACGGCCGCGGCGACGAGTTAATCGAATTGGCCAAAACCAACTGGCGATAGCTTCCCCCTCACCCGGTTCGCCTAAGCACTTACGACGCTTGCGCACCGTAAGTGCAAGGCGAACCGCCCTCTCCCACAGTGGGGAGAGGGCAATCTCAAGCGATTTCGAGATAGCGCGAACCGATGCAGCCGCAGATCGGGCAATTGTCCGGCGCATCGCCGATGATGGTGTGGCCGCAAATCGGGCAGACCCGCACTTTGGCATCTTTGAGATCCTTGCCGTCAGTCACGGCAGCAATCGCCATGCCGTAGAGCTCGTAATGCACCTTCTCGACCTCGAGCGCGAAGTGCATCGAGCGGGCGGCCTTCTTGTCGCCTTCGGTTTCGGCCTCCGCCAGCATCGGCGGATACATGGTGGTGATTTCGTACTCCTCACCGTTTTGCGCATCGGTGAGGTTTTCGATCGTGGTCTTGATGCCACCTTCGAGCGCTTTCAGGTGGTTGCGGGCGTGAATCGACTCGGCCGCCGCGACACCACGGAAGAGATGCGCCACCACCGGATAGCCGTCGCGCTCGGCCTTTTCGGCGTAAGCGATGTATTTCTGGTTGGCCTGGCTCTCGCCCGCAATGGCCGTCTTCAGATTGCCTTTGGTCGTCACGATATCTCTCCCACACTTCACCGGGTGAATCGGTATTAGAATAATGTGATGAACCCTGCCCCAGCGACAGCGGGCAAAATGGCTCAGGCAGGAAAGGCACAACTATCCGTGCCGCAGTTTGAGCACCAGGATCGTGGCTGTCATCACCAAGGTGGCGCCGTTGCAAACAATCACCGGCAGGCTGCCGATCGAAAAACCGTAGATCAGCCAGAAAACCAGTCCGAACGTCATGACCAGGAACATCCCAAGCGAAATGTCCTTGGTCGAGCGCGTCCGCCAGATCCTGACCACCTGCGGAACATAAGCCGCCGTCGTGCAGAAGGCGGCGACGAAACCGAAAAACGCGATCAGGGTTGGGCTCATGGCGAAGGGGCTCGTTGGTTGGCAATTCGGGGCGCGTATTTAGCAGGACGCTCGAGAGCAAGTAACGCTGGTCGAGACGTACCTTGTGCTGTTTGGCGAAAACAAAGTGCGGGAAGAACAACTTTCCTCGGTGCTTCAGTCCGTCTTTCGTCCCAGCAACGTCACGGGGGATGACGGAATGCAAGTAGCGCCCCACCACACAACAAGCAATTGAAATGCAAATGGGAATTTTGGCGCTTGGCGCAGCGGGCAGGATGCCGAGATTGTCCTCGTACCATTTTGCGAGCGTCGTCGGTCTTTCGCCCGAAAGAAGACTGGCTTCTCATGTCCGTTCGTCATCGCCGACGGCTCCTCACCTTTCCGATACAGACCGGCGTGGCCTGGCGCACCTCATCTTGATTGTCGCGCTGCGTTTATGGCCACGGGCAAGAATTTCATCCGCCTCCGCAAAAAACCGCAGGATGGGGCGACGAATATCTCGCAAGCCTCATCGCAGCGTGAGGTCCTTCACCCGATTCCCTGGGCAGCCGCCTTATTTCGGCCCGGGCAACCCGGATTTATCGGTCCCTATAAGTGCTCCAATCGAGACTGAACGCCGCGAGAGAACCATCAAGAACACCGGCCAGAACCGCCTGAGGCTCGGCGCTGTAAAATCTCGGATGATAGAACCCCTGGTTTATGCGGGCGACCGCGCCATCCCATCGCCAACGCGCATTCCTGCCGCAAGCCGTCATTATCCCGCCGTGTCGATCGTCGGCCGCCACGATTTGCGTTCCGGGCGCTACATGAAGCCAAGCCTCGGCAGTCCTCCACCTCCCACCGATCAACCGATCCGCAATCACCAGACGACCGTCCGAGAGTGAGATGGTGCGATGATGCAAAGGACCGCCGTTCTGGCGGCAGAAGCCGTCATGCATAGCGCTAACCGTCAGCATGCCGTCCTTGTCCGAACAGGTGAGACCCGTCGGGCGGGCGAATCGTGCGACGCGGAAACTCTCCCACACCTCCGAGCTGTGGCGACCGTCGACACCTATGGTGTTGTGCGCCGCCGTGCCGCGTTCGCTGTCGCGCCCCGCACCGGCCCCATAGCGCGAAGTACCGCCATTAACGAACAACCGCCGGCCGAACAGCGACATCTCGAAGCTGAGCGTATCCGCATGGGCGTGCGCCATCTGATGGCGCGGGCCAAGCGAAGCCGCATCGAAGAACACCGCCGCTTCCGGCGTTTGTAGCCGCACGTAACCCGAGACGGGCAGCACATGGATGCCGCTGGCAGGGAGTGACTTTTCTGCTTCCACGCCGAGGCTCCTCGCATAGGCGAAAAGTACGCCGGGCTCTGGTGCAACACCGAAGGCCGCGTCATTGAACAAAGCAATCTGACCATCAGGGTGGGTCATAATTCTGAGCCAGCCGAGCATGGCGGCCGCAGTGACCCGCCACGCTGCCAGCGGCAGGCGTTCGCTGAGCGGCGGCAACAACAGCCCGGCAAACCATAAAAGATCGAGCAGATCCTCGGCAAGGATGCTCTGATACATTGGCGATCGCTCGTAGTGGCCGCCATCGGAGAGGATTTGCTTACGCAACTCGCACGACATCAGCCGCAAGCCGCGCGTCAACCAGGATACAGCCTCCTCACCTTCGAAGAACAGTCCGAGGAAGATCAGCGCTTTGGCGTTCGCCAACAGGTGATTGGCACCGGAATCATACTCAAGGCTGCGTTCCAGCGAGCGCCCCTGAAGGGCCAGGCTGGCGATGGCCTCATCCGTCAACGGACGGCGAAGAATATGCCATTTGATCCAGTTCACCACCCGCAACGAGACCGGATAGGGATTCCATGCGACCCCGGGGCGACGCGGATTTTCGCTGATCCACCGCGCGATCAGTGCCGCCTGCCGCTCGACATGTGTTGGGTCAGCGTCGGCTGCCAGGTCGTCAAAATAGTGTAGGTTGAACAGCCACAAGCGGTCGACCGAAGGATCTTCCCAGCCGTCTGGCCGCCGATTGAGATTGATGAGCGTAAAGGAGCCATCCGCCTCAATGGTTCGCGGCTTTGAGATCGGCCGTTCGGGGCGGCAACTCAGCGCCCGCAGCGGCGGCGGCGGGCCACCGTCGATCCGGGGCATACCGAGACCGGACATCAGCTTATGGACGAGTTGCGCCGCACGCAGGTTTGGCAGTGTGCGGGCGATCAACAACAGGCGTGCGATGTCCATAGCCGGCCCTAGGCCTTGCCAGCCCTGCCGCGCACGATGGCGTCGAGCGCGATAGTCGCTTTTGAAACCTCGACCAACTCGTCGAACGGAATCGGCGCCGGCTTGCCAGCCTTTAGCACCTCCACCGTCGCCTTGGCGCAAGCGGCATGACCCTTGTCCTGAGCGAAGGTCTTGAACGTCGAGAACTGGCCATGGCCGAACCCGCGCAGCACACGGAAATTGTCGAGCTGAAGGATGCGGCCATTCTGGAATACCTCTATGCGCTCCTTCGGATAGGCACGATGGCCGTTGGCGAGGTATGAGATCGTGGCGATCGATCCGTCGGCAAAGCGCAACGTGCTCATGACGACATCATGCAAATTCAGCCCGGCGCCCATGCCTCCGGCATCGACACCAAAGACGTCCATGATCGGAGCACCAACCAAACAGCGGGCGAGATCGATGAAATGACAACCTTCGCCAATGATGCGGCCACCACCGGTTCTCTGGTCCTGGGTCCAGTGATTGGCAGGAATGGGTCCGGCATTGACCGTAATGACGATCGCCTTGGGCGAGGATGCATCCAGCATCGACCGCATCTTTATAACGTGCGGGGCGAAGCGGCGATTAAAGCCCACCATGACGAACGGGTGCGCAGCCTTCCGATAAGCCGTCTCAATGGCGGCGAGATCTTCGTAGGTCATGCCAAGCGGCTTCTCGACGATGACTGCCTTGCCGGCCTCAAGCCCGCGCACCACAAAACCGGCATGCGTGTCATGCTGGGTAGCGACCGCGATCGCATCGGTGCCGGGATCTTCGAACACCGATTGCACATCAGTGGTGGCAGCGGCAAAGCCGAATTTCCTCGTTGCGTCGGCGGCATTGACGCCCTTGATATCGGCGACCTTGGCAAAGGCGACTCCGGCCTTCCGATAGGCCGGGATCAGAAACCGGCCGGCAAATCCTCCGGCGCCGATGAAACTAAACCGTGGTGTCCCTTCGAGGGCACGCGGGGCCTTGCCATTCAGCACGATTGTCTGCGCCGGGCTACGTCTAACTTCGGCGCCCACCGGGTATCCGATCAGGATACCCATGCTCTTTTCCTTGAGCAGCGTGTCGTAAGCGACAGGAGCCTCGCTCAACGCGAAGCGGTGGGAGATTAGCGACTTGGTTTCAAGCCGTCCCGATGCCATCAAATCCAGCACCGCCTCAAAATTCCGCTGTTCGGTCCAGCGCACATAGCCAATGGGATAGTCGTTGCCGCCTTCTTCGTACGAGGGATCGTAACGGCCGGCACCATAGGAGCACGAAACCTGAAAGGTCAGTTCCTTCTCATAGAAGTCCTTGCGCGACAGCTTGAGGCCCACCACGCCCACCAGCACGATGCGTCCGCGCTTACGGCACATCTGAGCGGCGTTGTGCATCAGCTCGTCGCTGTCGGTGGCGGCGCAGATCGCAACTGCGTCCACCCCGCGCCCGCGCGAGAAGGCCTCAGCAACCTTGAGCACGTCGCCATTGGATACATTGAAAGTCTCGGCGCCGTATTTTCCGGCCAGAGCCAGACGCTCGGGATCGAGGTCGAGACCGAGGACAGCGCAGCCATGCGCCCGCAGAAGCTGCACAGTGAGAAGGCCGATCAAGCCCAGACCGATAACCACGATACGCTCGCCCAATGTCGGCTCGAGCAGCCGCACACCCTGCAGGCCGATGGAACTCAGGACGGTGAACGCGGCCGTTTCGTCTTCGACGCCCGGTGGGATGCGGGCGCACAGATTCTTCGGCACACTTACGATTTCCGCATGTGAGCCATTTGACACCACGCGGTCGCCAATCGCAAAGCCGCCGATTCCGCTGCCCACGTCGACGACTTCGCCAACGTTGCAGTAACCGAGTGTCACTGGCTGGCCAAGCTTCGACATCACAGCCTCGGCTGTGTTGACAAGACCATCAGTTCGGATCTTGTCGATTACTTGGCGAACCTGTTCGGGGTGCCTGCGAGCCTTGTTGAGGAAGTTGGCACGACCAAACTCGACCAGCATGTGCTCTGTTCCGGACGACACCAGAGAATAATGCGTCCTAATCACAAGATAGCCTGCTCGCGATCCGGGAGCCGGAACCTTGAGGACTTCCGTTTGACCACTTCTTAAATCCTGGATGATTTGCTGCAAACTTCAGGTCCATTTCGTCCAGCTAACCGCCGCAGCCAAAATCTCGGCAATTGCAATACTAATACTATCTTGGGCCCCAGTTCGCAACGAGACGCCTGCCTCCTGTACTTGCGACTGCGTATAGCACCACCCGCTTCTGTTGCGACGCCGTGTTGGCACGGCGCATGGCGATGATGTATTGTGTCAAAACAAATGTCATTATGGCAGTTCGAGTCGTACGTACTTTGAACTACCCTTGGCCGATATCGGGCAACTTCCGACAATGCACATTCTCTTGTTCGTCCCGACATTTCCGCCTGAGATTTCCGCGCCCGCCACCCGCCTTAGCGCGCATGCGAAACATTGGATCGAGATGGGCCACGACGTGACTGTCGTGACGTCGGCACCGAATGCGCCGAGCGGCAAGCTTTTCAAGGGCTATACCAACAACTGGTACCAGGAAGAGACGATCAACGGCCTACACATCATCCGGCCCTGGACATATCTGGCGGCGAATGAAGGCGTGTTTCGCCGCACCATCGATTATGCGAGCTATCCCCTGTCGTGCTGGCTGCAAGCCGGGCGCTTCCCAAGAGCGGACGTCATCCTGGCATCGTCGCCCAATATCTTCGTCCCAGTGGCGGGTTCTCTCGTTTCCAGACGGATGCATATCCCATGGGTCTTCGAGGTCCGCGACCTGTGGCCAGCCGCGATCGGTGGTGTCGACCTAGGTAAGCGGCCGGTCCTTAAGACGGTCGAGGCGCTAGAGCTTGGCCTTTACCGCAGTGCGCGGCGGATCATCGTGCTGACCAAGCCCTTCAAAGAAAACATCTGTGGGCGCGGTGTCGATCCGGCCAAGGTGGATATCATCACCAACGGCATCGACGAAGGTTTTTTGTCCAAACGCGGCCGGGACGAAACCCGCAAAGCGCTCGGCGTCGCCGACGGTACGTTCCTGGTAGGATTCGTCGGCACGCTGGGACTCTGCCAGGAGCCCTCAGTTCTGGTACGGACCGCCGCGCGGCTGCGTGACCGCACTGATATCCGCTTCCTGATTGTGGGCGAAGGCGCAGCCCGGGCCAGCACCGAGGCGCTGGCCAAGGCCAATGGACTCGCCAACATCGAATTTCGCGATGTCGTACCGCACGATGAAGTTCCCGGCATCCTGTCCGCGCTGGATCTCGGTACGGTCGTGCTCCGGGATCATCCGGCCTTCCATACCGTGATCCCTTCCAAGATCTTCGAGCTCGCGGCCTTGAAATGCCCGATCGCCGCCGCGGTGACGGGCGAGGCCAAGCGGATCATTGAGGAGATAGGCGGAGGGATGTGTGTTCCGCCAGGCAACGATGAAGCCTTCGCCGATCTCATTCGTAGGATGGCGGCATCGCCGCAGATGCGGGCCGACTTCGGCGACCGGGCCGCTCAAGCGGTGCACGCGCGCTATGCGCGCCGGTCCCTGGCGGCAAAGGCGCTCGACAGCCTTATGCTTGCGGCGGGCATGAAGGCTGAGGTACACGCGCTTTCGCCGTGACGTACCAGCCGATCCGGTGGGATAGAAAATTCATCGCAGCGGCGATCGCAGGCGGCCAGTTATCGCCGAGCTGGTGGACCGAAATATCCTCGATCGCAAAATCATGCAGCAACGCCCGCAGCTCCCGGCGTCCGTAGAGACGGACATACGGCTTAATTGTAATGCCGTCGGCACCCAACTCAACGGTCGCCTTCAACCCGTCATAACCCAGCTGCCAAAGTCCGCCGTTCCAAATCCCGCGAACCAAAAGCATTAGATGCGGCAACGACCACTTGTGGTACAGCGCCACCATGAACAATCTGCCCGGCTTCAGGACGCGACGGATTTCCGCCAATACCCGTTCGATCTCGGGGATGTGGTGCAGTACGCCGAAGGAATAGACACAATCGAACGACGCATCTGCAAACGGCAATGCCACCGCGTCGGCCCGCCGGAAATCTGCCTTAAACCCGTGCAGCTCGAAATTACGCCGCGCCAGTTCGAGATGGGCATCCGTGATGTCGACGCCAAAACATTCTGCCCCACCCTTCGCGAACTGGAGCAGGTCGCTGCCTTGCCCCATGCCGATTTCCAGAACCTTCTGGCCGCCAAAGCGGCCGTAACCGAAATACTCCGGCGTCCACGACTGAATCGCCAATCGATAGGCGACCACACGCTCGAAATACTTCAGCGTTCCGGCCTCTTCTCCAACGGCTCCGCAAGGATGTGCGTTCCACTGTGCTTGAGCATTGACCCGGGCGGAGATGTCCACTTGACTGGTGTCTAAATGCGCATTCATGTTCGCCGTCCCTTGACCGGAAATAGCCACGCAGCCACACATCGCCCCCGCTTATTGCGTACCATTCTCAATTTATATTTGTTGTCAGAACGGCAAGTGCCGCAGCGGTCGTCGCCAGCTGACTGACAACCTGAATCGTATCGACGACAAACTGGTGGAAGGACAAGTCCTCCATGTCGCGCGCTACGACTATCACCGTGCCGGGTGGAATCGCGTTCCTGCCAAAACTCAGCCACGAGTTGCCGGCAACTTCGGAACGCCCGTCCGGATACACGACGATCACGCGTGAACTATCGGCGTACTGCGTGAAGCCTCCCGCCTCGTCGACATAGTCCAGGGCTGAATGCAAACTGCTCACGGTAAATGCGCCAGGGCGCATGACTTCGCCCAAGACGGACACCGTTGCTGGAATTCTGGGAATGATAATGCGATCAAACGGTTCCAGAATCAGGTCATTCTCTGGGTCTTCTGCGAAGTTCTTTGCATTAGCGACGATCGAAACCCGGCCCAGCGCGGGCTGTCCTTCGATCTTTACCAGCAGGTTCTGCAACGCCTCGATGGTATCGCCCGTAGGACTGGTCGAATTGCTGGATTGCCGCCGCATCATCATCTGGAACAGCTGGCTGCGGAGATCGGCCGCCATCAGCTTTTTGTTGTCGCTTTCCTTTTGGGCTACGGCTCTGCGCAGGAATATCGTTCCATAGGGATACGCGAGCTTGGTCAGTCCCCCTGCACGTGCAAGCAATGAGGAAATCCGTTCGCCTTTGGCAATACTGTATTGTCCGGGATATCGAACTTGACCTTCGATGGAGACCGCGCCGGTATCCATCTCTGAATACACGTGCCGGAATACTAGATTGTCGTAGGGCTGCAAGGTTATCTTTGTCAGCTTCTCGTCGGTCACCGGATAGTAATTCCGGACGACCTTCGATTTTCCTTCCGCATTATTCACGATGATCGAGGTGATCTCGAAGCTGGACAGATCGACGTCCTGAACCATGCCGCCGAGGAAGCCAATCACATCGGCCAGCGTCGTGTTCGGCGCCGCAAGATAGGTGCCGGGCTTTTGCACCGCACCCGAAATCGTGAACCGGTAGTCGCTGAGCTTCTTGCCGAACTGCGTTTGCAACGACTCCGCAATGTCGGCCAAGCCCTCCTCCTCCTCTTTGGTGCCGCTTTTGCCTGCCCCAGCGACAGCTCGCGCTTCGTCTACCAGCGCTGCGGTCGCGCCACTCTCCGAATTCGCGGCGACTTGTGTCTGCGTTTGGACCGCCTTCGCGTTAGCCGGCCCTATGCCGCGCTTGGCCGGAATCTCTGCAACCGTGTTTTCGGGCAACGCCATACTCTCACCGGTCGTCGCACCAGCGTCCGGGGTGACCTCTGTGCCGTTGTCACCGGAATCGGCGTTTTTCTTCAGCTTGTCGACCGGCGAGCGGGCGGGCGCAGCAGACAGTAGCGAATGCACGTCCTCCATCGTTAGGATGTGTATCCTATCTTCGTTCACCAGGAGCATGTCTTCTTCGCTGTGAATCACCCGGATCGGCGAAAACGGTATGGCCTCGTGCTGAAGCGTGCGGGAATTGATGCGATCGATGAACCCAAACAGCATGTATGCGCCGTTCTTCACGACATCGTTCGACGAAAGGATAGAATGCAGAGAACTGAACTTGTCGAGCGCAAACTCGCCTGGAGTGCGCACAACACCGGTCAGCGTGACGCGTCCCTCCGCAATATTAACGGCCGACTTGACGATCAATGCTTCGCCGTCGCGAACCTGCTGGTCCAACGCCAGACCGGTGTCAAAAAATCGCGCCTTTCCGTCCGGCATGATGCGGACGATCGACGCCGTGATCTTGCTGCGCAAAAGCGCGCCACTGCCGAGCCGGAACAGCTCCCTCGCCGAAATTGCCTCGCGGCCCGGTGGCAGCTCGTAGATCGCGGGGCGGCGAACGTAGCCGACCACGGCCGCCGTCGCGCCGATGGACGGAACGAAGATACGGTCGCCTTCCTGCAGGTTTATCAGTCGGACATCGCCCTTCTGAAGCAGCACGTTGTAGAGGTCGATTGTGAACTTGCGCTCACCGCGGATCAACTGGATGTTCCTGAGGCTACCGCTCTTGCGTATGCCCCCCGACAGCATAATGGCGTCTAGCGGCGAAGATAGACCGGTGGCAATGCGGATGCCGGGATTGTTGACTTCGCCTGAAACCAGGACGCTGACCTGCCGCAACTGAGCCAACGAAACGAAAGCTTCGGTGGCAACGTAGCGTCGGTGAACAGCAGCGACCAGATCGCGCCGAAACGCGTCCAGGCTTCGTCCAGCGGCAGCGATTGGACTCAACCTGGGCAAGGTAACCTGACCGTTGCGGTCAACGACCACGGTATACGCGCTGTTTTCCTGGCCGCGCAGCACGATGCTGAACTGGTCACCGGGGCCGACGATGTAGCTGCCCTGCACGGCGCCCATCTGGGGCACGACCACTTTTGCACCACCGCCGACCTGGTTGTAGCCGAACAGGCGGACCGGGTGGCCAATCCTCTCCGACATCATCTGCTCGAGAGTGGACGTACCGGCGGTTGCGACGGGCACCGGAGCGGGCGTGAGGACCTCGGGATGCGTGGGCGCGGGTTGAATAATTTGCCGGCTCTCGTCGTCCCGCCCCTTTATTTGACCAAGTTGTTCCAGTTGGTCGGAGCTGAGATTCGGCATGTTCTGGGCAGAGGCTGCACCCGAGAAAACCACCATTGCGACAGCAATTGTCGAGATTGTCCGCAGTAATCTCGTCCACATCGCGCCTCAGCCTTTGTTTGCTGTTGAAGTCTAGGACACCTTGCTATCTCTATATCTGCACGCCTGGATTCTACTAACGCGTTTGATCGATCAGGAAAGATATGACAACTATACTATCCTTCTGTCGAGAAAATCCCGCTTTTTTACCGAGCATAATGGTTTTTAGGTGACTATTCCTGTAGTAATTGCATCTCAGTATTATAATTGAAAATGGCGACTTTTCCTGCGATCGATCTGTAAAAAAGAGCACCTCAAAACGCCCGAGGTTCGGTGGAGCACCTCTTGATTCGCAGTGGCTGGCGAATGGACCATCTGACCAAGATCCCACGCCTCTCCAACGCGATGGCGGCCAGCTCGAATCCAGCATAACCAATCAGCCCGAGCACGAACCCGAATGCGAAGTAGTGCCCGCGCCGCGGTGCGCTTCTGATCTCTGGAGCATAAGGCGCCACGATCGTCCGCACCGCGTAATCCTGCACCACCGAGGACAGCATTTGCACCTTGAGCTGGCGTTCGAGAACGTTGAGGTATGCCCGACTGATGGTTTCGCTCTGCTCTTTTGCGATCTGATCTCTAACGAACGCCACCTCAGCCTCGGCCGTGCGACTCGCCCGCAGCCGCTCGACCTGGTTCAACTGGTCGATGACACCCTGCGCAAGCGCCCGCGCGTCCGCCGGATTGCGGGCAGTCGCTTCGATCGTAATAAAGCCCGTACGCGAATCCTGCATGATTCTAACGGCGCCACGAAAGGCCTGCACCGCCTGGTCCAGACTGGGGCCGCCAGCATCTGCAAGTGCCGCGGCCTTCGCCATCAACGGATCGTTGTCCGCAAAGAGCTTTACGTCGCTTTTCGGCGCGGAAAAGGAAGCCCAGACCGAATGCAGAAGGGAGAGGGGATTGAAGTTCATGCGCTTCTTTGTCCAACGCTGCTCCTGGGCATTCCAACCTCCGGGAAACAGGATGGGGACCCAGTTGCGCTCGAGCAGAATACGCCGCCGGAAATCGTTCGAATCCAGAATCGTGGCATATTCCGTACTTGGATCTCCCTGCGTGCCGAATATTCTACTTGAGCGAAGCGCGGAACTGGCCAGCGACGAACTCAAGTTGACCTCACCGCCAAGGTCCCTGGTTACCGCATCCGACGGCGTCACCACAGCCGTCGCCGTGAATTGCTGGTGCACACCAAACGAAAGCGCAAGGAACAGAACGGCCGTCCCGAAAGCCGCGGCCAGAAGCCTTTTCCAGTGCCCGAACAGACGGTGCAAGTAATCCGAGGCGTTCATAGCGACCTGGTCAGTTCTCTCGCTCATTTCACATCTCGCGCTTTTTCGCCATTTGACTACCGTTGTTGTACGTTCTGCCGCTTCGCCCCAACGCCAGGAAGAACATCACGCTCCCTATCCAGGAATTCACCAGCCCCATCGACGTTGGGGCATTCGACAGGATAGCGAAACACGCATAGAAAAATGGACAGGATAGCAGTATCACGTTCAATCCGGATTCACGCTTGACCAGAAAATGATCCAAAAACGTGAAGATCCAGGTTCCGAAAAGGCCAACCCACAACGCGAATCCGATCACACCCAACTGGGCACCTTGATTGACGAAGAACTCGTGTGCCGCCGTCCAGGTGTTCTTGTAGGCCGATAGTTCCGGACCAACGCCAAATTGCCAATTGTCATGCATCTGGCGCAGACCGATGTGTATCGAATCTATTCTGGCATATACGGAATTGTCGCTCTCGGAATTCAACATCAATGCTGAGAAGAAGCGGTCACTCATCTCTTGGGTAGGACCCGGAATCAGCATCGCCGCAGTGATCGCTCCGATCGCGAGTCCCAGCGCTGCCACGGCCTTGCCCGAC
Source organism: Alphaproteobacteria bacterium UBA1301 (assembly GCA_002307725.1). Classification (GTDB taxonomy): domain Bacteria; phylum Pseudomonadota; class Alphaproteobacteria; order Micropepsales; family Micropepsaceae; genus Rhizomicrobium. The sequence goes on from DBUB01000004.1 coordinate 28,394, forward strand.
CAGAAGCGCAGAAGCAAAAGAATTCCCATCAGCAGCAAGGTCAACATCAAGGTCCTGACCAGGTTGATGACCGCATGAAAACCAAACAACGCCAGCGCGACGATAGTGAGCCAGCGCACCCACTTCGCCGGCTTTCCGAAGATAAGATAGAATACGCATAGAGGGATCAAGAACGTAAGCAAGCTGGCAGTGTTCGTCGTAAATCCGTAAAGTATGTCCATGTACTTGGTCAAACGTATGTTGTCGTACCGCAACACGACCAGTTCGGCAAAAGTAGGAATTCCAACTTCACGAAAGAAGATGACAAGCCCTTCGGCGAATGGAATGATGCCGAAGATGATATAGGTAGCGATCAGCTTGCGTTTCAGAGTGTCCGGAAAATTGGCCCGGCGGATCAAAAAATACAGCGCTGCCGGGATCAGGAATGTGAACGTGAGATCCAGCGCCGACAACCATTCGCGGCCGTTCAGGACATAGCTAAGTGCTGCGATGATGCACAAAAACACGATCGCAAGATCCTCGATCATTCTGGTCGTGTTGAGCCACAGTCTTGGTGAGTCGGTGTCGAGTGCGCGCAACGCGATCATGATCGGTAACATGGCCACTTGGAACAGACCAGATTTGAAAGCCGCCGTCGGGTAGCCCCGCGCCCAGAGCAGCGTCGCCGCGATGATAAACATGGGAAATGACCACAGTGGCACACCAGCCGACTGCTCCAGCCGGACCAGGAATGGACGGGATTGGCGACCAGCTGTCATTCCCCTATTTTCCATGGCGCGTCAGCGTCCCGTTACGTCGTTCATCGCAGGCGGCCGGCAAGCGCCATTCCGTCCAGTCACATTCTTATTCCAGCCCAATGCCCGACTTCTTTGACCACTCGAGCTCCTGCACCCGCTCGAAACCCTTTATGATACGATCAACATGCACCCGCCACGAGTACTGGTCGAGCGCCTTGCGCCGGGCGTTGCGTCCCAGGATTTTGCTCCAAGCCGAGGATTGGGCCAGAAAGACGATGGCTTTGGCCAGCTGCCCGGCGTCTCCAGGCACGGTCAGAACGGCCAGCCGATCTTCGTCTTCACCGGGCTCTTGAAGCGCGCCGAGGTCTTCAGCGCGGACGCCCGGGCTGAGTACTTCGCCGATCTGATCGAGGGCTGAGGCGACTATAGCCTTGCCCATGACCATGTATTCGAACAGCTTTGTCGGCGAGCCGAAAAACTTCGTGCCGTCGGCGTTCGGGATGTGCGGTGCAATGCAGATGTCCGAAATTGCCAGATACCGCGGACATTCGCGCTGCGGCACCGTGCCGGTGTAGCGCACGAATTCGTCGCAAGCTGGGTCCGAAAGGATCTCGCGCACCCTCGGCATCGTCAGCCCGTCACCTACCCAAAGAAATTTCACATCGAGTCGGCGCAATTCGGCTGCCCGGTCGGCCACCAAGGAGCCGATTGCGCTGGCCAGCACCTCCGCCCCGTGCCAGTGGCCGAACGTGCCGACGAAGGTCACGACCTTCGCAGACGCCTTGAGCCCAAGGCTCGTTCGAAGTGCTGTATTGGCCTCCGAAGAAAACCGATCTGGATCGAACATATCCGAATCAACGCCGTTAGGGTAGGTCACGATACGAGCGGGATCGACACCGCGGGCGACAAGCTCTTCCCGCAAAGGATCCGAGATCGTGACGATCAAATGGGCATGGCGAAGCAACACCTCTTCGGACATTTCCGCGGTTTTTCTGAACTGCACACCGTAGCTCCAGTTTCTCGCCACCCACACTTCGGAACCATTGTACTCGACGATCAGCGGGATGCCGGTGGCGCGCGACAGCACGACGCCGGCAAAATTGCCGAGAGCCAGCCGCTGATAGATGAAGGCGTGGGTCTTCGCCGAAAGGTTTGGCTGCATCCGGGCTACGGCGAGTGTATGGAACCAGTACTGGTTCAGCCCCAACGGAAACGACAACGTATTCGGCAACGATATGCGTTCGTATTTGGCTGTCTTGCGCACTGGTGGACCGTCGTCGATGTGGTAGAACTCGACGCCATAACCGCGGTCCATCAACGCACCACAGACGCCAGCAATGTGCCCGTAAGACCCTCCCGCCACGAGACCGGAAGTGAAGTTGACAAACAGATAGGCAACCTGATCCGCACCCAATCGTGTCGTCAAGGGGATGCGTGGCTGTCTGAGTAGGTCTGCAGCCTCGCAGTGGCATCGGATGATGAATATCGCGCTCTTGATGGTGGCACAGAGTACCCGCATCACACCGCCGATCAGAACCAGGTATCCAAAAGAACGCCTTTCGTCGTCAGGCATCAGGACGATGTGCTGCCGCGCCGGCACAACTGCCGCAACCGCAGTGATGATTGGCATGATCGCCAAGTCATTTAGTTTTTCGATCGGAACGACGACGGCTTCGCAGCGGTACGCTCGAAGTTCCTTGAAAATTCTTAGGTAGCTGAAGCGCCGCAATGAAGAGAGATCGACATACATCGTATCTGGACCAAACAGCGTATCGATGCGCTCGCGCAGGGCGGCTGAAGCGGTTTGAAGCGTCAAAGAGACGGTTTTGACCATGGCGCGTTCTTGCTACGTTGAAGTTTGCTTGCGCATCGCGATCTCGCGGCGTGTAATATATAGGAAAATGACGGCAGCAACGATCCAGCCCAGCGAAGTACCCGCCGCCACACCCTCGGCGCCGAACGTCTTGCCGCCAAAATAACTGCCAGCGCCGGCCACAACGGCACAAACGACCCATGCAATGTTCATGCTCATGGGGAAATGCATCGCAGTCAGGAACTGATTGGTGATGCCGACCACGGCGTAGGCGACAAGAGCGGGCAAGTACCAGACCAGAATGGCTCCTGCCCCGGCATACGCCTTCCCGAAGACTACGGTGATAAACGGCAAGATCAGAACGATGCCTAATGCCCCGCTGACCGCACAAATCCCCGCCGCCCGAAGACACTCGCGCGTCAGGGGCGTAAGGTTGAGATCATTCGAGCGCACGATCTTGGGATACATCACCATTGATATCGTCTGCGGCAGATTGATGAGTGCTTCGAAGATCTGATAGGCGATGGTGAAGACGCCAAAAATCTCAGGGGACAGAGTTGCCTTGGCCGAATACACCGTTCCACGGGTGAGAATGTAGCCCAGGACTAGCGACGGGACCGCCAGCATCGAAAACCTCATCCACTCGCGAACGAAGTCTCGGTCCAACGGGAGTGCGTCGGTGCCGGCCCTACCGAGCGCGATCACCGCGGCGCCACCGCACATCAACAACGATGAAACGAGTACGACGAGCGTGAACCCGACGATGGAAGGATGAACGAACGCAACTGCGATAACCAGGATAATTCCGACGAGGCTCGACACGATCTGCAAGACGGACATCGAAACATAACGTTGCATGCCGGCGAGTATCACCGGAATGCATGCCGCCAACGTGACCGTTACAGAGAGCGAAAAGGCGAGAGGCCAGCCTATGACCATCCGCCAGCGGCTTGCCGCATTGCTGGCAAGGACCAGATAGAAAGCCGCCGTCGCCGCACCGCAACCAATACTTGTGACCGCAAGCGTTATGATCAGCATCGTCCGCAGATGGCCCGGCTTCTTCGCCGCGAAATAGATGTTCGAACTCGGCAGGCCTAGGCAAACAAACTGAGCGAGCATGAAGACCGTGGCAATGGCGTAGAAGTACTCGCCGCGATGAACGGGACCTAGGGCCCTTGCGGTGACGGCGCCGGTCGCCACGCTGGCGAGCACCATTACGGCCCGGCTCCCCAGCACCGCGCCTTCGTCGATCAGGCGCGCACGTGCTGACGGTGCGAACAACCGTTCCAGCGAGAGGTCGAGGCCATCCACTCCCAAACATCGTTTCAGGGCTTTGAGCATCGTCATGTCCGGACCCTGGCGATGGTGACCAAGAGCGGAGCCGGCATCGGTCCATCATATGACCATACGATTTTCTTGGAGCGCAGGATGGTTCCGTAACTCGGCGCCAGACGCGCGCCCTCGACGCGGCAGGCCCATCCCGCGGCGCCGGACCAGACAAGCTCGAATGCCCTCCGCGGCGTCTCCAGCAAGTATGTCCGTTCCCCACAAACCGAAGGCAAAACCGAAGGTGCCAGATGAAGCGGAACCGAGATCCTGTGCCGTCCGCGGCCATCGAACCTATCTTCGATCGAAAGCCTCCCATCTGACAACACGATCCGCCGCACCGGACGCACCGGCTCAGCCAGTCGGTCGAAGCCGGTATGGCTTATGGTCAGGCTGTCGCGCTGGACGTCCAGGACTACCGGCGTGGCATCGTTCCGAAGGTGCCATAAGTCCGTCGGAGTGACGAAACGATTGATTTCTTCGCCGTCGATCTGGGGCGTGTTATGGGCCGCAGTGGAACGGAACCGGTTCCGCTCCTCAACCGAGGCCGTATAGACGTAGCAGCCGGAATCGACGATGAGGACTTCGCCGTCAAGCGCCGCTTCGATGCTCAAGATGTCGTTATGGCCGTGGCCGCCGCGCCCGTCCAGCCCCACCGGTCCGCAGTCTACCACAACATGATCGCCGCCCCGCGCCAGGACGAAGAAGCCGCCGTCCGGAAAATGCTCGCTTCGACGCAGCGGCGGCACGTGGTCCAGGAGCCGTTCGACCACCGCAGGACCGCACAGCCAATAGACTTCGTGCACCGGTCCGGAAAACCGACGCAGAAGTTCGAGATCGTCGGCGAAAGTTCCGATCAGGGCAATGAGATAACGGTGATCGGCGAACTCGCCCTGCACCTGCGCCATCGGCAGCGTGCGGGCGTTATCCGCATCACCAAACACCGCCGAACTGCCATCGTCGCGCATGTAGGCCGCTACGAAACGTCCCATTGCAGCAAGGCGCGACCGCCAGACCTCGGCAACGGTAATACCACACGCGCGAGCATAGATTGCCGGCAGGGCGAACAATTCACAGTTCAGTCGGTGATAGGGTATGGAGGCCTCGTAATTGACGCCGTCGGGAAAATTCTGGGGCGTGATCTCCCTGCTCAATTCGGCCAATCCCTGCGCCAGCCAACGCCCGGGCGCCCGGCCACGGCCGAAAAATAGTCCAGCGAACGCCAGGCCAGCGGCAGCGGCATTGAAATGATTGCCGTTGATATCCGAGCGTTCGATGTGCCGCTCGGTGAAATCAGCATGGAGATAAACAGCCGTCAGGAATTTCGCTCGGAAACCCGCCTCAGTAAAGGCCGCACTGTCGTGCAGGGCGTGGAACAGCCAAGTGAACGTCAGGATACGCAGTGCCACTTCCATTGTGCAGGTCCAGTTCACGGACCAGGCGTAGGGATTGCCGTCGATCCAGTCCTCGACCACGCCGCGTACCGCGGCGGCGTGACGCTCGTCGCGCTCCAACACATAGAGTTGGGCGAGCGGGACCAGCCACTGCAAGCGTGAGAGCTCCCAAGGGACCTTAACGTCGCTAGACCGGTCTAAATCGAGGGTATCGATGGTACGGAAAAACGCGTTGGGCCAACGCCGCCCGGTGACGAAGTCGCGCGACCAATCGGTCGGCGTGTCCAGGTAAACCGGCCCCGACCCCAGAAGGTTCACACGCCGATCCATTGCATCGGCACTGTCGCGACGAATGCGCTCGCGCTCGCCCGGGCAAAGATGGTCGAACGCTTTTACATCGCGCGGAACGAATGGAAACGGGCGAACGGCAAGACGATCCCACAGATCGTCGATCGACTTTGCCTCAAGCAAAACACACAGCCGGCGCCCATCCAACCTCGCCGCCCGGCGTGGCGCCAACATCTTCTCGACGCCCGCCTTCAGTTCCTGAACGATACGTGCGGCGATATACGGAACGGGCTTCCTGATCCCCCTTTTCAATTTGTTGATCAGATCAGGCATGATGCCGACATTTCCTAAGCTGCAACCTGCTCACTGGAATTGTCGATCCAGTAGTCGTACCACGCCGCCAAATTGAAGAGCGACCAGAGGTACAGGCTGTTGTTGCTGCGGCCGCTGCGGTGCTCGTCGATAAGGTGCTTGATGTAGCTGCGGTTGAACGGCATGCTCTTGAATAGCCTGCTATCCATCAGTACGCGTTCGACCTGAGCACCGAAATCGCCGCGCATCCACTCGGCCATGGGGGCGCCGAACCCCATCTTCTTGCGATAGATGACCTCATGCGGCAACAGCGGCTCGACCGCCTTCTTAAGCAGGTACTTCGGCACGTTGTTGTGCACCTTAAGATTCATCGGGATGTCCATGCTGAACTCGACGAGATGATGGTCGAGAAACGGCACGCGCGGCTCAATCGATACTGACATGCCGACCTTGTCGACCCGCATCAGCAGAAGCTCGGGCAGACGGTACTTGAACTCGGAATAGATCATGCGGGTCAGAACGTCAGAGCCGGGAGCCTCCTTGTCGATGCGGTTGAAATAGCTCTCGAAGACACACCAGGTATCGGTCTCGAGCCAGCTTGCATCCAACAGACCCCAGTCTACGAGCCTGTGCGCGGCGGCCGAGGCGGCCACCTTACTGCCGTCGATAAGATCGCTTTTGATCATGTTCCAGAACACCATCGCACCGCCCCAGAAATGCTCGCGGTTGCGAGCAGCACGGTCGATGACGTCGGCATAGACCTGGCGGTGAGGGCGACCCCGGCTGGCCCAACGCGCACCTACCGCAGCCGCTTTTTGCAGCGGTCCCGGAACGTATTTGCGGAACGGCGCCCAATAGCGGCGGTACAGATCGAGATATTGCATGTAGCCGTCGTAACCGCAGAACTGCTCGTCGGACCCTTCGCCGACCTGCACAACGGTCACGCCGCTATCGCGCGCCAGCTTAGAGACGAAATAGAGCGGGATACAAACCCAGTCCGCAATCGGTTCATCCTGGTGATACACCAACTTGTCGAGATAACCGACCATGTCCTTCTCGCCAATCAGCACTTCACGGTGATCGGTCTTGTAGCGATCGGCGACGGCGCGTGCATATTCCAACTCGTTGAGATGCTTGTAATCGGCGAACCCGACGGTGAAGGTGCGCACCGGCTCGCTGGTATATCGCGTCATCAGCGCGACGTTGGTAGAGGAGTCTATTCCACCGGAGAGAAAGACGCCGAACGGCACGTCGGACATCATGCGCTTTTCGACCGCCGCGGTAAGCCGGTCGAGGATGCCGTTCGTGCAGTACTCGATCTGCCGGTTCTCGCTCATGCCTTCGAGCGTTCCCGCAGGAATGCCGCGACCGGGCAGCGCGTCCCAATACTGCTTTGCCTTGATCTCGCCACTCATGGAGATGCGTATGAAATAGCCCGGCGGAATCTTGTAGATGCCCTCGAACATTGTCAGCGGCGCCGGTGTCGTGAGACAGGTAAGATAGTGGTACAGCGCCAGCGGTTCCACCGCCGCTTTGACCTGCGGATGGGCGAGAATAGCCTTCATCTCGGAAGCGAAGATCACGCGATCTTTGCCGACCCAGAAGTACAGCGGTTTGACGCCGATACGGTCGCGCACAAGGTAGAGCGCTTTTTCATTGCCGTCCCAAATGGCAAAGGCGTAATCGCCTTCGATACGCTCGATCAGACCTTCGATACCCCAATGGCCAAAACCTTCGACCAGAACCTCGGTGTCGGAGTGATCTGTTTTGAAGTGGCGGCCGGCCTGTTCCAGCTGCCGCCGGAGACTAGCGTGGTTATAGACCTCGCCGTTGAAAGTGATGACGATCCTGCCCGAAGCATCGCACATCGGCTGGATGGCGGAATCGCTAAGATCGATGATCGCCAGGCGGCGGTGAGCCAGACCGACCTGCCCGTTGCCGCTGATCCAAAGACTGCCGCCGTCCGGGCCGCGATGTACCATTGTGTCCCGCATCCGCGTCAGCATCGCGCCGTCGATCGTGACCGATTCGCCGAAGCCGAGGTGGCCCGCTATTCCACACATCGCCCGAACCCAGCTATGGCCGGGCCTCCCCGCTTATGATCTGCCGTTCCACTTCGAAGCTTACGCGCGTCGCTGCAACCTGTTCCGCGAGAGATATCGGCCAGTCGCCACCCTTCTGGAGACAGTCTGCCAATACCGTGAGTTCCCGAAGATGCCCCTTGTCTGCCTGTTTGCTGCTCCAGCCGGGTGCGTTGCGGCCGTAGACGACGATCGATTTGTAGTCGTCCATGACGGCGACCGTGCCAGCGGCGAAGATCTGCATACGCTCCTTGGGATAGGTTCCAGTACCGAGCGCCGTGTAGGCCAGCGTGCAGACTGAGCCGTCGCTGTACGATACCGTCGCCACGAAATTATCGTTGCGCGCCCAATGCCGGCTGCCCGGCCTAATAGCTGCAGCAGTAACCTTTTCGACCGTAGCGCCTGTCAGGAAGCTAAACAGATCGTAGATGTGGCAACCTTCACCAATGTTTCGGCCGGCGCCTTCCTCGGTATGCACCCATGATGCAAGCGATATGTAACCCGCATTCATCTGATAGGTCACGATTAGCGGCGAGCCGCGCCCCACCAGAAACGTCTTGGCCGCAGTAAGCGCAGGAGAGAAGCGGCGATTGAACCCGGTAAACAGCACCTGGCTGCGTTCCACCTTGTAGTATGCTTCGATGGCGGAGAGCTGATCCTCGTTCACCGCCAGCGGCTTTTCCACGAAGACATGCTTGCCGGCCTCCAGCGCCCGCAGAACCAGCGAACCATGAAGATCGTGCCGAGTGCCAATTAGCACCAGATCGACATTGGGATCCTTCAGAACCTCCTCAGGGTCGGTGCTGGCGTAGTCTGCTTCATAAGTTTTAGCGACGGCCTTGGCATCCGATCCGATCTTGCTGGCGACGCCGCGGAGGCGGTAACGCCTTCTCAGCCTCACCATGTTGGCCAGGTGCACGGCCTGCACAAAACTGCCCGCCCCGATCACGCCGATCCGGATCTCGCTGCCAACCGGCTCGGCCTTGCGCAGTAGAAGCGTGTGCACCGGAACTTCTGTCTTGGGTACGTACTGCAGAAGAATACCCATCGGCTTATCTGGCGAGTTCAAGCTGGCAAAGGCTTCGCCAGCTTTCTCGACCGGATAGACCGTCGCGACCAGTGCGCCAACGTCGATGCGGTGCGTCGCGACCATATCGAGATAGGCCTGCATGTTGCGGTTCTCGGTCCAGCGCACGAAGCCTACCGGATAGTCGAGGCCCGTCTCCTCGTAGAGCGAATCATAGCGGCCAGGCCCATAAGAACAGGAAATGAAGAAGTCGATCTCCTTGGTGTAGATATCGGAACGCCGGATACTGAGACCCACATCGCCAACCAGTACGACGCGGCCGCGCTTGCGGCAGGCCTGGAATGCCAGCGAAACAATCTCGTCGCTGCCGCCTGCGGCGGTTATGATCACGCCGTCGGCCCCAAACCCGTCGGTGAGCTGTTGCACCTGATCAGGATAATTGCCGGCGAGCGGATCGATCGCATGTTCGGCACCGAGCGTCAGAGCAAGGGCGCGGCGCGGCGCGATGGGATCGACACCGATTACCCGGCAACCAGAAGCGCGCAGAAGCTGCGCCGTGATTTGCCCCAGAATCCCCAATCCGACCACTACGAAAATCTCGCCTAACGTCGGGTTGGCGCGGCGCACGCCTTGAAGCGCGATGGCGCCCAACGTCACCGTGCTCGCCGAACGCATGTCCGCACCTTCGGGAATACGCACCGCAAGGTTCACCGGAACGTCTATGATCTCTGCGTGGTTGGCGATACCCGCGCCGGCACAGGCCACGGAATCACCGGGCTGGAAACCTGTCACATTGGTGCCGACCTCGATCACGCGACCAGCCGCCGAATAACCGCTGGGTGATCCCGCCGCAAGTTGACCGCGAACCCTGCGCATCGTGCGCACCAGACCTTCGTTACGCACAAGGGTCATCACCCTGCGGACGTTTTCCGGCTGCTGGAGCGCGCGGCGGTACAACGGCAGGGCGGACATGTTCAGCGAAGCCATTTCCGTACCCACACTGATGCAACTGTATTCGACTGCAACCAGGATGCTGCCAGTTGATACCGTCGGTGCGGGCACTTCTTCGACAGCCGCTTCGCCCTTCCTAATGAGCACCTGTTCCAAAACTGGCTCCTTCTCTCCTCGGCCCGTGTCGTTCGATGGCGCGCCTAGCGCCTCTGCTGTCTCTAGTTCGCACGCCCCAGAACTTCGACGATGCGTACTGTGGCCCGTCCGTCCCCATAGGGATTATGTACCTGCGACATCTCCTCGTATGCCGCCCGATCGTCGATCAGTCTCAATGTCTCTTCCACGATTTTCCGGCGCTTGGTCCCAACGAGGCGTACCGTGCCCGCTTCGACAGCTTCAGGCCGTTCGGTGGCATCGCGCATCACCAGAACAGGCTTACCGAGCGACGGCGCTTCCTCCTGGATGCCCCCAGAATCCGTAATGATAAGATACGACTTCTGCATCAAGAAGACGAATGGCAGATACTCCACCGGATCGATCAGCGCGATGTTGGGCTGGCCGTCAAGATGGCTGTGCACCGGGGATTGCACATTTGGATTGGGATGAACCGGGTAGACGATCTGCACATCTGGCCGCGCTCGCGCGATCTCAAGCAAACCCTTGCAGATATTCTCGAAGCCTTCGCCGAAATTTTCGCGACGGTGGGCGGTCACAAGAATCATACGTTTTTCCGCATCGAGAAAAGGAAACTCAGCAACCAGTGAATTGGCGAGCGCGCTATCAGCACCAATGCGATCACGGACCCAGAACAAGGTGTCGATCACCGTATTACCCGTCACGTACACCTGCTCGGCCGGCACGCCTTCGCGCAGCAAATTGTCTCGCGCCCTATTGGTCGGTGCGAAGTTGTAACGCGTCAGCCCTGAGACCAGCTTGCGGTTCGCCTCTTCGGGCCATGGTGCGTACAGATCGCCGGTGCGCAGGCCGGCCTCAATATGGCCAACCGCGACCTTTTCATAGAAAGCAGCGAGCGCGGAAGCGAATGTCGTGGTGGTATCGCCATGGACAATGACGCAATCCGGCTTGCAATCGCGAATCACCTCACCCACGCCTTTGAGTATTCGCGTCGTGACGCCGTAGAGGTCCTGGCCAGCACGCATAATGTTGAGATCGTAGTCGACCCGAATTCCGAATAGATCAAGCAGCGGATCAAGAAGTTCGCGATGCTGCGCCGTGATACAGAGCCTCATGTCGAAGCGGGGCTCTATGGCGGCCGCTCGCACGAGTGGCCCCGTCTTGATCATCTCGGGTCGCGTTCCGATGACGATCAATACGCGCTTGGGCATCCCTCAGCTCTCCCGCACATCAGCATTCTTGCTGGCAAATCGTTGATGAGACGATCAAAATACACCGCCCTTCTTTCAGACAAGCAGCCGCGCTTCTGGCCCTATTGTGTGAGGTTCAGTGCCAAAACGATAACGTCAGGCCCAAAACCCATTACAAAGCCAACATTTTCGTAGCGCGTCATGCTGCGGCTGTTTGGATTTCGCCTTCGGCAGCGCGCGAATAGTTCCTGAACCTGCCGGACCGCCAGATACCGCGAGCGTCGACGATGATCTTCCCCGCCAGCGAGCTCTGCTCCAGTGCCTTAAACGGGGCATGATCGACCAATAAAACCAGAACATCGGCTTTGGCCAGTGCCTCAGGCAGTGATACCAGACGTACGTCCGGCAGGTTCAGACTGTCGGGTAGCTTGCACACGTGGTCTTCCACCACCAGAATCGTGCCGACGCTTTCCTTGCCGAGCATATGCACGATTTTGATCGCCGGGCTTTCGCGAAGGTCGCGCACGTTGGGCTTATACGACAGGCCAAAACAGGCGATCACGGGCTTGTGGTCGAATCCAGCAACAACCCTCTTGACCTTGTCGACGATGAAATATGGCTTGGCATCGTTGACCTCACGTGCCGTACGGATGAGCCTTGCCTCTTCCGGCATAGCCGCAACGATGAACCACGGATCGACAGCGATGCAATGGCCGCCGACGCCGGCTCCTGGCTCGAGGATGTTTACGCGCGGATGTTGGTTAGCGATCTCACGCAGTTCCCAGACGTCAATGCCGAGCTTGTCGCAAATCACAGATAGTTCGTTGGCAAAGGCGATATTCACATCGCGGAACGAATTCTCTACCAGCTTCGCCATCTCTGCCATGCGCGCCGTCGTTACCGTGCAATCGCCTCGCACGAACACCTTGTAGAGTTCAATGGCACGGCGTCCGCATTCGGGTGTCAGACCGCCGATCGTGCGGGCGTTCCCGACCAGTTCCTTGATGATCCGGCCTGGCAACACTCGTTCCGGACAGTAGGCTATGTACACGTCAGGATCATTCACGCCGGGCGAAGGGAATTTCAGATCCGGCCGCTCTTCCGCCAACCACTTCGCCATTAGTTCCGTCGTGCCAATTGGCGACGTCGACTCCAGCACGACCAGATTTCCCTTCGCCAGGACTGGGGCGATCCGGCGTGCCGCCGATTCCACGTAGGAAATATCGGGCTGATGATCCGCCTTGAACGGTGTGGGCACCGCTATAATAAAGGCATCTGCCGGTTCAGGCTCGGTCGAGGCATGCAACATGTGCGTATTGACAGCCTGCGCCAGCAACCGATCCAGCGTCGGCTCGCCGAGATGCGACCGCCCAGAATTTACCGTGGCGACGATACTCTCGAGAATATCGTTGCCGATAACCTCAACACCCGATACGGCAAACATGGTCGCGGTTGGAAGGCCGATGTAGCCCAAGCCGACGATCAATACTCGACTATACCGCATACTGCCCTCCATCACCCCGACAGATTAAATCATTGTTGCGCTCCTAGCGTTTCCCTTCAATCCCACTTGGTTAGACTAATGTTTATGGAGCATAACAAAACAACACTCACTCTAAAATCAGAATCGAGTAATACTCGATTTCCTCAACATAATCATTATCAATTCGCCTCAATTCTAGCTACGACTATATATACGTATATATACTTACATACATTTTCTATAGTTGTTCTTGATACCCATTATCATATTTTGTTTTGCAAACTTACGGATAGCTTTTTTACTATGCCAGTGGCGTTTGGAATACTAAAACCATAAAGGTACACAAAGCCCGGGCCCGCGAGGGAAACAAGGGGGGGTATGACATGGCCAATGTGGGTGTGGCGCATTCCGAATGCATCAGGACTATCAGTGGCAGTAGCTTTGTCGACGTAATCAAACACTTAAGAAGCTGTGCAAACAGCTTTGCGCTCGCGCTCGCCGACATCACAGCCTTCAGCTTCGTTTTCCTTCTCTTGGGATATGGCTCTCACATTCCCAAGCTGCTCGTGTCCGTAAACTTCTGGGGCGGACAGACCACTCTTGATCTCGTTGTCATTCCCGCCGGGCTATTCGTTGTGATTCGACTTATTTCTGGTGCTTATAGACGGCGTCAACTGTTCGTGGACTTCGCGCGCAAAACCCTTCAGGCTCTGGCCATCACTGCAGCACCGAGCCTGTTCCTGTTAGTCCACCATCAGGAGCGCGTCCTCGTGCCGGCTCTCCTCGGGCTCTGGGTTCTGATCGCGCTGATAGCACCGGTGATGACCTATATTGCGGTTCGCATCCTCGATGGGCTTGGGCTCTGGCGGGTGCCGACAGCGCTAATCGCCAAACCTTCCGAAGCGGGCATCCTTTACAGCGCAATCTCCAATGCCCACATGCTGGGTTTCGATATCCGCTATTTGGTGACCAACCCGGACGACTGCGAAGTTCCGAAGGCTCTGGCTCATCTCACGTGGCTGCGGGCTAGCTCACCGCAAGATCTCGTTGCCACACTTCGGTCTCTGGAATGCCAGCGTGTGGTCATTGAAAAGACCGAACTACCCGCCAACAGCACTGTGAACCTTGTTTGGCCCCTGCTAGAGGCCGGCATTGCGATCGATTTTGCGGTGTCTTTCCGCCAGATGCCGATCACCAGTGTGACGACTAGTTCGTTCTTCGGCTCCGACAAGCAGCTGTTGCACGTCAGGGACAGCACACGCAATTGGGGGCACTGCGCCGTGAAGCGCCTTTTCGACATTGCGGTGTCTTCATTCCTGTTGGTGGCCGCTTCTCCGTTTTTCGCATTGATGGCGTTTCTCATTTGGCGCGACGACGGCGGCCATCCCTTCTATGCGCAGACACGGATCGGTTACGGGGGCGGCCGGTTCCGGCTGCTCAAATTCCGCACAATGCGAATCGATTCTGAAAAGTGCCTGATCGAATGGGAGAAAACGCATCCCGAGCGCTACGTAGAATTCCAGAAATCGTTCAAAATCCAGGATGACCCGCGGATTACGCGCATTGGCCGGTGGCTGCGCAAGACCAGCCTCGACGAACTTCCGCAGCTCATCAACGTGTTTCTGGGGAAGATGAGTTTGGTCGGACCGCGCCCCATTCTGTTGGACGAGCCGCCCCACTACGGCAGCAGCATCGCTCTTTATGTTCGAGTGCGACCCGGAATCACCGGCGTGTGGCAGGTAATGGGTCGCAACAATGTGCCGTATGCACAACGCGTCGTTTACAATGATTGGTACGTCTGCAACCAGTCGCTTTGGCTGGACTTCGTGATTCTCCTTCGCACCTTTCAGGCGGTCTTGGGCCGGACAGGTGCATCATAGTCTAATCCAGGCTATATCTGATGACTGACAAAGCAGCAGTCCTCGTCACAGGTGGTGCCGGTTATATCGGTAGCCACACCTGCAAGGCCTTGGCCCAAGTCGGTTATCTGCCTGTCACTTATGACAACTTGATCGGTGGCCATAATTGGGCGGTGCGCTGGGGACCACTTGAGGAAGGCGACATCCTCAACCCAGGGCGCCTCAATGAAGTGATCGGGACATATCTGCCCGTGGCCGCAATTCACTTTGCCGCCTTTGCCTATGTCGGAGAGTCGGTGGCGAATCCTGCGAAGTATTACCATAACAACATCTGTGGCTCGCTGTCGCTGCTGGATGCGTTGCGGCGGCACGGCAACATCCCCCTGGTTTTTTCGTCGAGCTGCGCCACCTACGGCGCGCCCGATACCTGCCCCATCGGTGAAAGTACGCGCCAAGTTCCGATCAACCCCTACGGTTTCACAAAACTTGCGGTGGAGAGAATGCTGAGTGACTACCACGCCGCTTACGGCCTACGGGCTGTCGCCTTGCGTTACTTCAATGCTGCTGGCGCCGATCGGGATAGCGAAATCGGTGAGAGGCATGAGCCCGAAACACACTTGATACCGCAGGCGCTCAAGGCGATGGACGAAGACGCCGAGGCGCTTGCCGTGTTCGGTACCGATTTTCCCACGCCGGACGGCACGGCTATCCGTGATTATGTGCATGTGGAAGATCTCGCAGCAGTGCACTTGGCCGCAATGACCCGGCTACTCGCCGGAGGCACCAGCGATTGCGTCAATGTCGGCACCGGCAAGGGAGCATCGGTGCGCGAGGTGATTGCCGTCGCCGAACGCGTCACCGGCCGCTCGGTTTACCGCTTCAATGCACCGCGGCGCGCCGGCGATCCGCCCAAACTGGTCTCCGATCCGTCGCGGCTGAAGACGGCACTCGGCATGGATCCAGCTCTTTTTATGGGCTTGGAAGCAATCATCGCATCGGCCTGGCGGTGGCACACAAGATTGGTGGAGCGGGAGGCCGCATAATGGCAACTCTGGAGAACGGACGGATACTGGTGACCGGCGGAGCCGGCTTCATCGGATCGTTTCTGTGCGACGCCTTGCTGGCAAAGGGTTATGAAATCCTCTGCGTCGATAATTTCTACACGGGCACACGCCAAAACGTTGAGCATCTTCTCGACCATCCGCGCTTTGAGCTGATGCGCCACGACGTGACGTTTCCACTCTATGTCGAGACCGACGAGATCTACAGTCTTGCCTGTCCGGCCTCGCCCATCCATTATCAACGCGATCCCGTGCAAACTACCAAGACGTCGGTACACGGCGCTATTAATGCACTTGGCCTAGCCAAACGCGTCAAAGCGCGAATTCTTCAAGCTTCGACCAGCGAGGTCTACGGCGATCCTGACATTCACCCTCAAAGCGAAGACTACTGGGGTCACGTCAATCCGGTGGGGCCACGCGCCTGCTACGACGAAGGCAAACGCTGCGCCGAAACGTTGTTCTTCGACTACCGCCGCCAGCACAACTTGCAGATCAAGGTGGCACGCATCTTCAACACCTACGGCCCTCGAATGCGCCCCAACGACGGCCGCGTGATTTCCAATTTCATCGTTCAGGCACTTACGGGAAGGCCGCTCACCATCTACGGCGATGGCAGCCAGACCCGCTCCTTCTGTTATGTTGACGATCTGATCGACGGCCTGATCCGCCTGATGAACTCGCCGGCTGATTTCACCGGCCCGTGCAATCTCGGCAACCCTACCCAGTTCAGCATGCTGGAGTTGGCCGACATCATCATCGACTTGACCGGGTCGAAACGCATCTTCGAAAGAAGACCACTGCCGCAGAACGATCCACGTCGGCGCCAACCTGACATCGCGCTAGCGACGGCCGCACTCGGCTGGAAGCCGATAACGCCCTTGAGGACGGGTCTCGCCAAGACCATCGCCTATTTCGAAAGCCGTTTGAGAATTAAGCCGCTGACCACTGCCTAGGGGCACGGCAGCAAGATGCTCTGCGCGGGGGATAACCGACCCCAGTGATCGAGCGGAGGGCAGTACGACGACGGCATACACTCTTGTAACCACAGCGGCTTCCGCAAAGCCCTCCATGTCGGATACTGGCTACCGACCCGACATCGACGGTCTGCGCGCGGTGGCCATCATCCCGGTCGTCGCCTATCATTACGGCCTTGGCATGCCAGGCGGATTCGTCGGCGTCGACGTCTTCTTTGTGATCTCTGGGTTCCTGATCACGGGTATTCTTCTGCAGGATTTCGAGCGCAAGCGCTATTCGATCGCGCGCTTCTACGAACGGCGCGTTCGCCGTATTTTCCCTGCACTATTTTTCCTATTGGCGGTTACGACGATAGCGGCCATCGTCCGCCTCGTGCCGACCGAATTGGAGGATTATGGAAAAAGTCTTCTTTCAACCGTGACGTTTCTATCAAATATTTTTTTCATGCGTGGAACGGCCTACTTCGCCCAAGTGGCGGAGACCAAGCTGCTACTGCACACTTGGTCTCTGGCCGTCGAAGAACAATTCTACGTCTTCTTCCCGCTCGTGCTTTGGGTGTTCATGCGGTACTGGCAGAGGTTGCTTCCGTACGTGATTCTGACCGGCCTCGCCATATCGTTCTGGCTCGCTGAGCTGGCGGTCGAAGCATGGCCGCGCGCGGCGTTCTATCTGTTGCCCACCCGCGGATGGGAGCTGATGTGCGGCGCGCTATTTTCCCTTCGCTGGATTTCTCCCACCCGTTCCGACATCATCCGTGTGGGTGCATCCGTGGGCGGCGGCGTTCTGCTGGTAACGAGCGTATTCTGCATTGACTCCACGATGCCGTTTCCTGGGCTGCTGGCGCTGCCTCCGTGCCTTGGTGCGATGCTCGTCATCTATGCCGGCCAATGCGGCGGCGGACCGTTCAATCGGCTGTTGGCCATGCGACTGCCAGTCTTCATCGGCCTTGTCTCCTATTCTTTGTACCTGTGGCACTGGCCAATCATCGTCCTGGCTCGCGACGCGTGGGCCAATATCCCGATCCTCGGCCGCCTAACGCTGGCCGCCGTAGCCATGGTGTTTGCGTGGTTTTCCTGGCAGGTCGTCGAGCGCCCATTCCGCAACAAGAATGGCATTGTACCTGTACGAACTCTATGGAGCGCCGCAGCGGCTGCGGGAGCTATTCTGTTGGTCTTCGGTGAAGGGCTGGTGTGGCAGAAGGGCTTGCCTTGGCGCTTTCCGCAAGAGATCGTGAATATACAGGTATTCAAAATTCCTGCGCATAAGGACTGTTTCGATCGTCCGCCAGAAGCGATTGCGGCGGGACCTCTGTGTCGGATCGGTGCCCCGCACGTCGCCGCCACATTCATGGTATGGGGTGACTCCCATGCCTTTCGGTTAGGGTTGATGCTCGATGATTTTGCCATGAGGCGCGGGCTCTCTGGCTATCTTGTCACGGGAGCGAGTTGTCCGCCACTGCTGGGCGTTCGTACGCTTGTATCCGCTTGCCAGCGCTTCAATGACGCCGTCATCGACCAAATCGAAAAACGTGACGTCCGAACGGTTTTTCTCGATGCGGTCTGGGCGTACTATGCGGAAGGTAGGCTCTCCGACGAATTGGAGGGGGGCATGAAGCTAAACTGGCTGGAGGACGAACAATCGTCCGAGCATTCGGTGGCCGAGAACCGTCGCGTGCTGCGGCGCAGTCTTATGCGCACCATAAGGAGACTCGAGCACGACGGACGTCAGGTGATCATGGTGGGACCGGTACCAGATGTCCCGTATTCTGTGCCAGAGGCTCTGATGCGAGCGCTGATCCGCCAGCGATCCTTGCCGCAAGGGCCCACACTAGCCGAATTCTACGCACGAGAACGCTATGTGTTTGCCAGCTTGAAAGAAGTTGCGCAACTTACGCACGCGCAAATTTTGTACCCGCACCACTATCTATGTGCCTCGCGGTGCAGCGTTACAGACGGTACTACGCCGCTTTACATGGATAACAACCATCTCAGCAACGCGGGGTTGGAAAGGATTCTGCCGATTCTCAATTCTATCTGGTGGGGCACCGGTTCCGCGCCGCGTGCGAAAATTGGACGCGAATTACCCTAGAAGAGTGCCAATTTCAGTTCGTCGAGGACCGAAATGAACGAAGCAGCGAAGAACCAGACGAGCATGAGACAATATTTTCTCAGTAAGAGACTTGCCGTGGCGCTGGTCGCCTTCGCGTTCATGTTGACCGCCTTGTGGGCCGTCCTGGCATGCGTCTTATACGACAGACAGATGATCGGATACTTTACGCCTTTGCCCGACGGGTTTCCCGAATGGAGTGCCGGCACGCCCACCGACAACGAGACTCTTGCGCTTTCGCTGCTGTCCGAAACGATGAACACCGTCAAGCGCGTAGACAATGCCGTGTATCCGAAAGACTATGAAAGCCTCGAGGCGCACGTCGCCCGGGGCAAGGGGCTGATTTGCGGTGGCATGGCGCTTCTGTATTCCTACAAACTGACGGAGCACGGATTCAGGAACCGGATCGTCCGCTTCCGCCGCGAGCTGCAATCGACCTACGACACCCACGCATCGGTTGAAGTATACCTCCACGGACGCTGGGTGCTCCTCGATCCTACCTTCCATATTCGGTTGTGGCGCGGGAACAAGCCTGCCATGTCGCTCGACCTTATGCAGGAGCTTTATGACGGTACCGAAGACTCTATTCACATTCAGTACTTGGGGCGCACACGTTACCCGACGCGGGTTTCAAACTACTATATCGATTTTCGGCGCCTTCCGCGCCACCTTGAATACTTGGCTCCTGCCAGTCTTCGGTCCTCTTGGCTCGTACGGCACACGCCTCTCCGGTATTTTCCAACCTTGAGAGTCTATTACGTCGTGCCACCTGGCAACGAGGGCGTGCTGACCGAGCGGGTGTACGCTGCGCTAGATAGAGAGTTCTTGCTTATGACAGTGGTCCTTCCTGTGGTCATCCTGTTACTGGGTGGTACCGGATTATGGCTGCTGGTGGTGCCTTTGGTGCGGTCGCGGCGATGCTGATGGGCACGCAAGAAGAGGAAAGGTCATGCGGTTTCACCATATATGTTGGGCGGTGACTTCCGCATTCAAAATAGCTGCCAGGCTTCGAACTGGCCGACGACAGTCTTGGCAGCGGGATAGAATGATAGCTGTACTACTTACTTATTTCTCGCTACAGTAGTTCCAACCAAGGCAGGGGAGCCAGTATTATGCTGGAGCTAACCGACCGTGTGGTTGCGGATCCGGACGTGTTGTCTGCCGAGATCGAGGGCAGTTGCGTCCTGATGAGTGTGGAGAGTGGAAACTACTTCAATCTGCGTGAGGTCGCCGCCGAAATTTGGCGCAATTTGTCGAAGCCATGTTCGGTCGCCGATCTTTGTCGGCATCTCGGCCAAATATACGACGCACCAGATGAACGGATAGAAGCTTCGGTCAAGAGATTTCTGGCCGAACTTCTCGACCGTGGACTGGTGCGAAGAGCCGAGATCCCTAGCGAATATCCGCAGCTTTGAAGCATATTTGATTGGATGTTCGATGGTTCTGGGTGAAGCCGGAGAACTTTTTTGGTATAGTCTTGCGGGGTGTACGTTGCGTTCGCAACGGCCATTGCCATATCTCACCGATACGATCTCTCAGCCGGACGACCCAGAAGTCGACATCGTATTCCAGCGGATAAGCGAACCGGACACACCTGCAAAATTCGTCTACGGCCCTTATCGCATCTCCTCCCCCCAGCTCTGTGACATTGTCTTGCCGGATGGACTGCATATTGAAGTTCGCGACGGACAACGGATGACGGTTGATGCGCCTGAAGGGTATGGCGATAGCGAGCTGCATACAGTCCTGTTCGGGCCGGCCTTCGCCATACTCTGCCATCAACGCGGCTGTCCTCCTTTGCACGCCTCGGCGGCCGTTTTCGGCAACACAGCACTGGCTGTCGCCGGCGATAGCGGCGCCGGAAAATCCACAACCATCCGTGCGCTGATGAAGCGTGGCGGCCATCTTCTAACTGACGACCAACTCGTGGTGTCTCCCGTAACGGCCAGTGCGGCACCAGGATTTCCGTCGATGAAGCTCTGGGGAAACACCGCGAGCTGGTTCGGAGATGCACTTGGGCACGCTGCCCGCGTAAGCGCGGAACTGAACAAATTCCATATCCGCGCGGAGGGTGCTTTTCACGATACGAAAGCGCCACTGAAGGTGATTTGCGTTCTGGTCCTGGATACAAATTGTTCTACGCCCGACGCCCAAAAGCTGCCCCAACCCGAAGCAATCGCGATGCTCGACCGGCTAGTCTATCGCAGCGAAATCGCAACGCATTTGGGCACCCGCGCCGCGATCTTCGGCTGGGCCACGCGATTAAGTAGCCAAATCCCGGTCTATTGCGTCCACCGGTCCAACGACATCGCGCAACTCGATGGGCTTACCGACTTGCTATTGGATATTGGGGTATCGCACGGTCTGAACGGCGGAACAAAACCATGACGGCGATCTTCGGCCTTTGGCATCGCAGCGGCCGCCCGGATCTGGTCCAGGACAGCGCGCGGATGCAGCGCTCGCTGGCGATCTACGGCGACGATCGCCGCAACCATTGGCATGATGACGAAATTGCGCTGGGCGTCGATCTATCCTTTCTGACGCCCGAAGACCGGCTGGACCGTCAGCCGCTATGCGGCGGCGGCGGACGGTTTGAATTGGTCGCCGACATCCGCTTGGACAACCGGCCCGAACTGGCAGCGATGCTCGCCATTCCTGCCGAGCGGGCCCGCGAAATGGCCGACGCTGATTTTGCCCTTGCCGCCTGGGAACGCTGGCGCGCAGGGGCTCTGGATAGACTGATCGGCGATTATGCCTTGGCGATTTGGGACAGCGTCGCCAAG
Source organism: Alphaproteobacteria bacterium UBA1301 (assembly GCA_002307725.1). Taxonomy (GTDB): domain Bacteria; phylum Pseudomonadota; class Alphaproteobacteria; order Micropepsales; family Micropepsaceae; genus Rhizomicrobium. The sequence goes on from DBUB01000004.1 coordinate 49,915, forward strand.
ACGCTGACTCTGGCGCGGGACTTCCTTGGCAACCGGCCGTTGTTCTATCGCGCCGAGAAAAATCGCTTTGCCTTTGCCAGTATGGCCAAGGGCATTCACGCCTTGCCGGATGTCCCGATCGCGCCCGATTTTGACACGCTGCGCGATCAGTTGGCGTTGCTGCCGATGCGCGGACCCAAGAGTCATTTTGCTGGCGTCAACCGGGTCGAGCCGGGCTTACTGGTGATCGCCCGTGCTGATGGACGTGTGGAATGTCGCGAGTGGTATGAATGGCGGCTGGACCGCGATGCGGGCTTTACCGATGATGACGAAGCCGTAGAAGCCTTCCGTTCGACCTTCGACCGCGCGGTCGCCGACCGACTGCGCGCGATAGGGCCAATCGGCAGCCAGCTCTCGAGCGGATTCGACAGTTCTGCCGTCACAGCAACCGCCGCAATTCAGTTGGGTAAGAAAGGCAAACGATTGTCCGCCTACACCCATGTGCCGCTCGCCGGTGTGCCGCTGTACGAACCGCCAGGGCGCACTGGCAACGAATGGCCGCTCGCCCATATCCTCGCCGATCGCTATGCGAATATCGACCATATCGCCGTCGAAGCGGCAGAGCGCCAGATCGGCGCCGATTTCGATTCGGAATTTTTCTACAACGAGTACCCGGCGATCAACCCCAACAACGCGCTGTGGGTCAACGAAATCTTCCGCACGGCTGCTCAGCGCAAGGAAAAGGTCATGCTTTCCGGTTCGGTGGGCAACGCTACGATCAGTTCCGAAGGGCAACAGCGTTTGGCGGAACTGCTCGCGTCGGGGAACTTGCTGACGTGGTGGCGTGAAGCAACCGCCTATGTCCGCCAGGGCGCATCCCGAAGACATGCGTTCGTAGGCTTGACCCTGCTGCCCTTGTTGCCGCCGCAAGTGGTGTATCGGCTCTACAAGCTCTGCGGACAACATACTTGGCAGCTTGCCGACTATACGGCGTTGCACCCAGGCGTTATCACCAGTCTGGCGTTCCGGAAAAGAGTGAATGCACTGGGGTTCGACACCACATTTGCACCCCGGCGCAATCGGCGGGCGATGGTGGCGACGGCCTTGCGCCGCATCGATAGCGCACCGCTCTACAAAGGACTGCTCGGCGCATTCGGAGTTGACCACCGCGACCCGACGTCCGATCGTCGGATTGTCGAACTATCCCTGTCCTTACCTTCTCGGATGTTCTTTCGTGAGGGACGGGGCAAATGGATTTTTCGACAGGCTTTCAGTTCGCGAATTCCGTCTGAGATACTCAATGCGCGGGACAAAGGTATTCAAACTGCAGATTGGCTTACCCGACTGCATAACGGAGAAAAGGTTTTAAAAGAGTGTGCCCAGATCGCCCAAGAAAAAGCTACGGTCATGTCATTGATCGATACAGACACCGTGGAAATCCTCCTGGCCACACCGTTACCGGAAAAACCGACACGGGAATTGCTGGAATCGCATGTCCTGAAGCTCTTGCGGGGACTGTCCGTCGCGCACTTCATCAGCAAGGCGGAACTCAGTAACCGCCAAACACCAGAGCACGGCTCAAATCAAGCTGGCTGAACTTAAGAATATAAGGAGTACCCGTCGAATGTTCCCGACGATAGGGGGCCAGCCGTGTTGTGCGCAATATCAACCATCTCGCATTCCGGCTCGACCCAAGGCTTTTTCGACGCCGTAGATTCCTCGGGTATAATTCTTTCGGCAGGAGCGTCCATGAACGTACCTCCTCAGGATTGAAGATAGATATACGGCAATATAGTAGGAGAAACGACAGAAAAATACAATCTACTAAATACCCTATTTGTTTTTAAGACACACTATTAAATAGCAAACATTGCTGCACAAACAAGCTATATTGCGGCTTCTGTCCTCGGCCATCTCATAAAGAGGTGTGTCTCTGATTGGCTCGTTTCAGAAAAGCCGAATCGCCGATAGAGCGCCTGGGCATATATATTTTCCCGATCGACACTTAAGGTGACGGAAGCATCACGTTGGGCTGCATGGCACTGCAAGGCCGTCAAAACGGCACTGCCAATTCCTCGCCCCCGCCACGAAGGCAACAATCCGATATCAATCAGATGCGCTTGCTCTCCCGCCAGATCTACATAAAGGCGGCCAATGGGTTCAGCGCCGTACAGAACTAGAAGAAAGTCGGCTTTCACAAACCGGCGAACATAGTCAATGTGCTGAACTTCAAACTGCTGGTCGCTGAAATTCTGTTTGAATTCTTCCGGCCAGCCCGTGCGACTGAGTTCCGGCTCACGCAATTGACGGTAAAGGCGGCGCAAAAATAGTAGATCGCCCGCCCGGCAGGTCCGCAGGCGAATACCGGGAAAGGAGAGCGCGAACCTCTCGCCAGAAGCTCGCGCCAAGGTGGGAAAGTCGGGTAACACTATCGATATCTTCAACTGAAGTCTGGAAACACCCCATCCCAAGCTATGCAGGGACGCAAGATCACATAGGGTTGGCGGTTGGTGTGTGCACCCGGCCCCGTATAGGAAACCGAAAGGGCAACAGAGGCCAACTGCGTATTTTGCGTACCGACCGGCGTGCAGTAGAAGTCGTTGTTTTTTGTACCCGCCAAGGTACCCCCGGTAGTGGGTGCTGTGTCCGCCCCCAGCGCACCGAGAATATTCAGCGAATGCGTATGGTTCGGCAGATTGCTGATCGTCAAGGTCACGGCCTCCTCCCCATGTACGCTTCCGGGTGTCCAGGGAATGATGCCGCCCGCGATGGTGCCAAGCCCAACCGCGGCCAGACCGCACAATTTCGGAACTGCGAAAGTCTGGTTCACCACCCCACCGTAAGTGTACTGAATAAGAGAAAAAAGTGCCTCATATTGCCGAATGGGATAGATAATCCCGTCGCAAGGCAGATAGCCTTGGGGTGCAAAGTCATAGGGAAACAGATCGATCTGCCCAACAAATGGATCAGACATGGCTTGTTCCTTCCTTATTGCTGTTGCGGATACTCGCCTTGCGTGGCCATGCAATAGAGAAGCCCCATGCTTGGCATGATGTTGTTGTGCGATGCATTACCGCCCTCGGCCGTCACGCTCTGGGCCGATACGGCGAGCCAGGTGGCCTTTGCTGGCTGGAGAGCATAGTGCTTCGCGCCATCGCTATTGGCGGCAAAAAGGTATGTTGGACCGGGCACCGCATCGGTCGCGGGAGTACTGGTGGCCATCAATGCGTGGCTATGAGCGGGAACCTCCGCTGCGCCCAAGGTCTCGGTTTCGGTGCCGTATTTTGCCCCTTGTGGGTAATTCGGCAGACCTAGCCCCTGCCCCGCCCCTATGACGAGACGGCCATTCAGATTGGGGACACCAACCGTGGTCGATCCGTTGCCTCCATATAGTGTGCCCAACAAAGAATAGAGAGCCGGGTACTCAGAGATGTTCAGCGTCTGACCGTTGCACGCCACCCATCCTGTGGGGATTCTGGAAAACGCGAAGAGTCTGATTTCTCCAACAAAACATGTCGACATGGAGGTCCTCCTATTTTAGGGACGCGGCGGGTAGTACCCGATGGTGGCAATTACGAAGTTTAGGGCGAGGTAAGGCTGCATATTGTTATGTGCAACACCATCTCCTACGAGGCCAAGCTGGTTGGCAAGTGGTACAAAACTTCCCGTTCCCGGAACGGCGAAGAACTTCTCGGAAAGCTGGGTCTGAGAAAGAGTATTTCCGACCGGCGGCGAACTTCCCTTTCCCGTCGAGACATTTACGCCATGCGTATGAGCGGGAACTTGGTCCGCCTTCAGCGTGACAGTCGGCGTTCCATAGGCGCCGTTATTCTGACCGACGGGATAAGTATTGCCGTTGTAGGTGCCGGTTCCGAGGAAGGTCCGTCCCCGCAAATCGGGAAGGTTGAAGTTTGCTCGGGCATCCCCACCGAACTGGATGCCGAGCAGCGAATACAGTGCATTGTATTGTTGGATCGATAGCGTCTGACCGGCGCAGGTCAAAAAGCCGACCGGCGGGAAAGTCGAACCTAAGATCCTGATCTGTCCAAGATATTGTTCCGACATTTTTCACCTCACAACTTGAAAGTTGGTGCCGAGCAAGTGGAACAAACAAAACAACGCGTTGAACGCGGCTACACACCTTACATGTATAGACTTCATCATCCGGCTGATTGGTATTTTACACTTACGACTTACGCTACATACTTTGCGTCAGGTCCATCAATTGAAAACTGCGTGATACAACATCCCATTGCTTTCAAGCCGGGATGGCGAAATCTGGATGGAAAGAACGCCCAACTTCTCGTTCTCCATGACATAGGTTTGCTGAGGCAAAATTGTCTGTAGCGGAGAGCGGAAGAACAGAACGAAGGGCTCGCGACAGATGCCAGGGTAGTTTTGAACTGGCAGCATCTGCATCGTCTCCAAGACCATGCCCACGCGACTTTCTCCGATATGCACCTGAAACATCTGCTTCAGGCACGTCGAAAACGCGCTTGCGTCTAGCAGCTGCATTTCGCTCAGCCCCTTCGCACAAGTAATTGTACAACTTTTGGTTTGTGTTTTAAAGCCGCGTGGAAGGGACGTTGAGCTCCACCATGAGGCTCCTGCAGAACCAACCAAGATCGCACCCTTGGCAAAATGTTCCGCGTAATGAGAATTACTTGCAAGCTGCTGCACAGGACTGGCGCTAACAGATTAAGAACAGCCGGCGTCGTAAACCATATGGTTGCTCGCTATGCTTGTGGCATTTGCTAAGATTGGTTCCGTTGAATCTGTTTTCAACGGGTCTGGCAGTTCAGATACCGGCGCACGGGCGTTGGGTGTTGCCGTCACAAGGATAGCTAGATGCCTGTTCGGCTCAGACAAATGCTGGGCACGGCCGAAGCCCTTTTTGCCTTGTGGGTGGGCTGGGTGCTGGTGTTTGCCTTCCCAATCCGACGGACCGCGGCTTGGTTTGGCGGCACAACCGCGCCGGCGGCTGGACATACCGTTGGCGCCGAGAAAATACGGCGCGCTGCGTACATTGCCCGACGCGTAGCACGCCTTGCCAAATGTGTACCATGGCGGACGACCTGTCTGGTGCAGGCACTCGCTGGAAGTTTGCTGCTCAAGCGCCGCGGAATCACCGCCGTCGTCCGGTTTGGCGTGACGAAACAGAAGCCTGGCCTAGCTGCCCATGCCTGGCTGATTGTCGGTGGCCGAACGGTGCTGGGCGGCGAAGCTGCTGCGGATTTTGTGCCTCTCGCCGACCTAAGAGGAAAATCGCCATGAACGTCGAGGTCCCTACGTCCCACCACGACGGATTGATCGCATCGATCATCGTATTCTTGCGCGATTATGCGTCCTATGCCGGCGGTGAAGGTGTGGCTGGTGCCGCTTTGGTCTTACTCGGAGCCCTATTCGAAGGAATCGGGTTAGCGCTGATTGCGCCCCTCCTCAACATCTTGTTCGACGACAATAACGCAGGCGGCTTCCTCCACCATACCGCCGAAACCCTTTTCAATTTGTTCGGCGCCTCGACGGTGTTTGCCCGCTTGTTGTTGCTGATGGGCATATTTGCTGCAGCGATGATCGTGCGTGCCTTGGTGCTTCTGGCGCGCGACACCACGCTGGCCAAATTGCGTATCGGCTTTGTGGAAATGCAGCGTGCCAGGGTCGCCGAGGCGCTGGCAACCGCGTCATGGGGCCAAGTGGTTCGCCTGCGCCATGCGCGCGTGATCCAGGTGATGAGCGGCGACATCCAGCAGATCGGAACTGCGGCGCATTTCCTGACACAATGCCTGACCGCCGTGGTGGTTCTCACAGCGCAATGTGTTCTGGCGCTCTATCTCTCCTTGCCTTTGGCACTGCTGTCATTTGTTCTTCTGGTTGGCACCGCTCTCGCACTCCTACCAATGATGCGAAGATCGTGGCGGTTGGGTCACTTCTTGACCGAGGCAAATCAGAATCTGCTGCATGGTACGGCCCAATTTCTTGGTGGTTTAAAACTTGCCGTCAGCCAGAACCTGCAAAACGACTTTTTGTTGGAGTTTCGTACATCGTTACAGGAACAAAGTGTGCAACAAGTCAACTACCTGCGCCAGCAAACCGAGACCCGGCTGACGATTGCCACTTTGTCGGCGCTGATGGGCGCCGTTTTGGTATTGGTCGGGTTGTCGATTTTCCATGTGCCGCCCGCGATGCTGGTCGCGCTGCTCGTGGTGGTGGTGCGGATGAGCGGCCCTTCGAATCAAATCCAGCAAGGTGCCCAGATGCTGGCAAATGCCTTGCCGGCGTTTGACGCGGTGCAGACGCTGAAGCGAGAATTGGGAGGCCCAACACAGAAAACAAGTGCGATCGACAACGTTCCGCCGATTGATGGAAAAATCTGTTTTGAACACGTCACATTCATCCACCCCCACGATGGCGACGGTGAAGGACACGGTGTTCAGGACATGACACTAGCTATCGAACCGGGCATGTGCTTGGGAATCAATGGTTCGTCCGGCGCCGGCAAGACCACTTTTGCCGATCTTCTGGCGGGGCTTTACCCGCCGCAATCGGGCTTGATCACGGTTGGCGGCCTTCCGCTAGCAGATTCGTTACTGGACCAATGGAGAGACAAGATCAGCTATGTCGCGCAGGATCCGTTTCTGTTCCACGATACGATCCGGCGCAATCTGGCTTGGGTATCTCCCGGAATTGGCGAAACCAAAATGTGGCAGGCACTGGCCTTGGCCGAAGCCACCGACTTCGTTCGCAATCTTGCGGATGGCCTCGATACCATTGTGGGCGAACGCGGGATACTGCTGTCCGGCGGCGAGCGTCAGCGCGTAGCTCTGGCGCGGAGCATCTTGCGGCGGCCGAACCTCTTGATCCTTGACGAAGCGACCAATGCGCTCGATCCCGCGACGGAACGAACAGTTCTCGGTCGCCTTATGGCGCAGTCACCGAGACCGACTATGGTGATAATCGCACATCGCCCGGAAAGCTTGCTGCGATGCGATCGCATCCTAACCATAGAAAACGGACATTTGGTATGAGAGAACCATTGCCGTCCGAGTTTGCACTTCTTGCCGCGTGTTGCCGTTGGCCGCGAATCCCGAGCCAACTGGCTGTTATCAAGGGCGCCAAAAGCATCGATTGGCTCTATTTTCTACAGTTGGTCAAATACCATCGCGTCGCCGCGCTAGTAGCGGATGGACTGAAAACTGCGGGCGTTGCGCCTCCCGCCGATATATCACAATGTCTTACTACAATGGCTGATGCATCGGTCAGGCAGAGTCTGGCCGTTGCCCGCGAAACGATCCAATTGCAGCAACTGTTCGACAAAGCTGGCATCCCTGCGCTGTTTCTCAAAGGTTCCACCTTGGCCGCACGAGCCTACGGAATGCTGGCGCTTAAGCACAGCCGCGATGTCGATCTGTTGACCCTGCCGTCGTATGTCGACGCATCTCTTCTCTTGATGGGGAGGCTGGGCTACGCGCTTAAGCCACCATGCGATAGAATTGACTGTACACAGCTTGGCCACTTCGTTCGCTTCGGCCGGGAACTTCCCCTAAATAGTATCAAGAACGGCTTGGTCATAGAAATCAAGTGGCGGCCAATGAACAACCAAGCTCTCCTGGCCGGGTTGTCAGCAGCGTCGCCTAGCCAGGAAATTGCAGTATCCAAAGCCGCTATGGTTAGGACATTCAGCGATGCAGATCTGTTTTCGTATCTATGCGCTCACGGGGCGGTTCATCGCTGGTCGCGCCTGAAGTGGCTAGCCGATCTTCACGCTCTAGTGACTCAAACTGCTCCCGGTGATGTTCTCGGTTGGTATCGACGAGCCGAGGAAATCGGAAGCGGAACCTGTGCGGCTCAGGCCTTATTGCTCTGCCGAGAAGTCTTCGCCATGCCGATTTCTCCAGAGCTTGAGGCGGTGTTAGAAAACAGATTACCAAAGTGGCTTGCGGCCTTTACACTGAAAGGCATTTCTCATCCTACCACTGGCGATCTCGCGACGGATTGCATTTTCTCCGGCACGCCAGCTAGGTTTTATAGATTCCTGCTGGGAACGAGTTTCCGTTTCCAGCTTGAGGAGTTCTGCTTGGCATCTGTACAGCCCTTGGATGCCATTTTCTTCCGTTTGCCCAAGAAAATGTATTGGCTCTATCTGTTGCTGCGTGTTCCGTTTTTCGTTGCGCGGAAAATCCTGCGATTGCGTTTTTTGCCACCTTGGAATAGGCGATCTCGCGCATGTCAAATTCGGGATGGCTAGCCGAGTCACGATCCCAAGCGCCTAACTCGTCTCAAGCATCGTCGTGGACGCTCGCAAGGCCGTAATCTCCGGTCCGCCCGCGGCCACGCGGCAGCCGTCACCACCCCAGATAGTCTGAGCGGAGTTCGTAGTTTTGCACGAGGAATGGCGCTCCCAACCGGACTTGAACCGGTGTTTCAGCCTTGAGAGGGCCGCGTCCTAACCGCTAGACGATGGGAGCGTGAGCGGAGGGGGAGGCTTATACGGGGGAGCCGCGGGCGGTTCAAGCGTCCGTCGGCGTCCTGCCAGCGCTGCCGCGGCACCCCCACCTCGCGGTCACGCCCGCAGGATTAAGGGTTGGAAGGAGGGGCCTTCGAAGGCCGCGATCGTGTCTTTGTCACCGGTGGCGACGATTATCCAGACGAAGCCTTCCGCACTGCCATTGGCGCGGTCGCGAAGGGACGGTTCGGAGCGGCCGTTGGGGTGAGAATGAAAACAGCCGACCACCGCCCTCCCTGTGCCGCGCAAGGCGCGTTGCAGGGAAAATTGGGCGGCGGGGTCGATTGCGAAGCCCTCGCATGGCGCGGGTGCCACATTTGCCGCAGGATGAAGCGCGGTGACGGTCACGGTCGCCCCGTCGCGTTTACCGATCAGGAGGCCGCAAGCCTCGGCCGGAAAAGCGGCCCGGGCGGCGGCGAGAAGCTCGTTACGACGTTCAGCGGGGAGAATCAGCATGCCCCCTCCGTCGCGCTACGCGCGCCACCTCCCCCGCAAAAAACGGGGGAGGAAAGAGAGCGTGCGGCGCTTATTATCACTGCTTTGGGGCTTCGCCGTGGACGACCGCGACGATGTGACCATCGGTGGTGTCGATCACCCAGATCGCATCTTGGGTATCGGAGCGCACATGCAGGATGAGACGGCCCGGCTGGGTGTCGCTTGACAGAATGCGATACCCCGACGCCAAGGTCATCGTCACCGGGTTTTTGGGTTTGGCCTCCACGGCGGCGGGTACGGCGTGATGGCCCCAGCCGGCCCAAAGGCCGTAGATCATCACGCCAATGATGACCGCAATGGCCACACCAAGAGCAATGGCGGTTGCCCTGGCAAGTCGATAACTTGGGCTCGATTTGGGATCGACCGGTGATTCAGTGAGTGATGATTCAGATAATTCTGGCACAACGTCCTCCACGGGTGCGCGGACGCTCGAAGTTCCGGCCGAAGCGGCAGGCGAACGCCTGGATCGTTTTCTGGCCGGGGCCTGCTCCGACATGAGCCGTTCCCGCATTCGTCAATTGCTCGATGAAAGCCGCATTACGCGCGGCGGGGAGAAAATAGGAGACCCCAACCACAGGGTCAAACCGGGCGAGCATTACAAAATCGACGTACCAGCCCCGATCCCCCCCGAACCGCAAGGCCAGAATATCCCGCTTTCGATCGTCTATGAGGATGATGATGTCATCGTCATCGACAAACCGGCCGGGCTGGTTGTGCACCCCGCCGCCGGCAATCCCGACGGGACGCTGGTCAATGCGCTGATTGCCCATTGCGGCGCCTCGCTGACCGGCGTCGGCGGCGTGATGCGGCCGGGCATCGTCCATCGCCTCGACAAGGACACCAGCGGGCTGCTGGTGGCGGTGAAGAACGAGCGCGCCATGCACAGCCTGGCCAAGCAATTCGCCAATCACACCATCGAGCGGGCCTATCACGCGGTGGTGTGGGGCAGTCCGCGGCTCGGCGACGGGCGCATCGAAACCCAGATCGGGCGCAATCCCTATGACCGCAAACGCATGGGCGTGATGCGCGCCGGCGGCAAGGACGCCGTGACGCGCTATCGTGTGGTGGAGCGTTTCGGCGACGAAACCCGTCCTCTCGCCAGCCTGATCGAATGCCGCCTGGAAACCGGGCGCACGCATCAGATCCGCGTCCATCTCACCCATCTCGGCCACCCTTTGATCGGCGATCCGACTTATGGGCGGGCGCGCCAGGCGCCGCGGGCGAAAACACCCGAGCAGGAAGAAGCCTACAAAGTCATCACGGATTTTCCCCGGCAAGCCCTGCATGCCTGGCTGCTCGGGTTCCAACATCCCAGCCTGCACAAGACCATCCGGTTTGAGTCGGCCTATCCGGCGGATATGGCGGATTTGATCGCCGCCTTGCGCCGGCTGTGACAGACGCCCGGCCGGGACAACCGGCTGGCTTGAAAAAGTCAAAATCGTCCCTAAATCAAGATTGTACGGGGCCCGATAGGGTTGCCGACGGTTACGGATTATTGACTTGGGGGCGCTGGTTACGGCGTTTACTTTATCGGGGCTCGCCAAACGCGTAAGTCTTACTGGCCGGCCGGCTTGGCGGCGGCCTTTACATGGCCGGCCATTGTGGCGGCCGAGGAATGGGGACAATGAGCTCTCGCGCGCTTCCGGCCCTTGCGGGGGAAAGCGGCCTTTCAAGGTACCTTTCGGAAATCCGCAAATTTCCGCTTCTGGCACCGGAAGAGGAGTACATGCTCGCCAAACGCTGGAAAGAGCATGAAGACCCTCAGGCCGCCCACAGACTTGTCACCTCGCACCTGCGCCTCGTCGCCAAAATCGCCATGGGCTATCGCGGCTACGGCCTGCCGACCTCGGAAATCATCGCCGAAGGCAATGTCGGGCTGATGCAAGCGGTCAAGCGCTTCGAGCCCGAACGCGGTTTTCGGCTGGCGACATATGCGATGTGGTGGATCCGCGCCTCGATCCAGGAATTCATTCTGCGCTCGTGGAGCCTGGTCAAGATCGGCACCACCACCGATCAGAAAAAGCTGTTCTTCAACCTGCGCAAAGCCAAGTCGAAGATCAACGCCATCGAAGAAGGCGATCTGACCCCCGAACATCTGGCGGTTCTGTCCGACCAGCTTGGCGTTGCGGCGGACGAAGTCACCAGCATGAACCGCCGCCTGTCGGCGCCCGATTCCTCGCTCAATGCGCCGCTGCGGTCCGAATCCGAAAGCGAATGGCAGGACTGGCTGCCCGACGAAACCCTCGACCAGGAAACCCGGCTGGCGGAAACCCAGGAAGTTGACGAGCGCAAAGCGCTGCTCGCGGCGGCCTTGGGCGAACTACCCGAACGCGAGCGCCAGATCATCCAAGCCCGCCGCTTGCAGGACGATCCGGCGACGCTGGAAGAACTAAGCCACAAGTTCGGCATCAGCCGCGAACGGGTGCGCCAGATCGAAGTGCGTGCCTTCGACCGTTTGCAACGGAGCATGAAAAGCGCGCTGCGCGACAAACGCGCCGCGATGGCAGAGCTGCGGCAGGCGGAACAGCGGCATCCGGAGTGAGCGATGGTGATATACTCGGCGCATGAAGCTCTATCGTAAAAACGATTTTCCGCTGCACCGCGTGCGCGAGCACCTGGAGACCGGGCCGGTAGTGCTGGTCAGTTCGACCTTCATGGGCGAGACCAATATCATGACCATGGCCTGGCACATGATGATGGAATTTACGCCCGCTCTGTTCGCCTCCATCATTTCGAACCAGAACCACAGCTTCGAGCTAATTCGCAAGGCGCGCGAATGCGTCATCAACGTGCCGACCGTCGACATGATCGATACCGTCGTGCGCATCGGCAACTCGACCGGCGGCGACATCGACAAGTTTGAAAAGTTCGGCCTGACCAAGGCGCCTGCCGCGATCGTCAAAGCGCCGCTGATCGGCGAGTGCTACGCCAGCTTCGAATGCCGCCTCGCCGACGGTAGCAAAATCGACAAATACAACATGTTCATCTGGGAAGTGGTAAAGGCACATGTGTCGCCCTCACCCAAACGGCCAAAGACCATCCACTACAAAGGCAACGGCGAATTCCGCATCGCTGGCGAGACCATCAGCCGGCGGCGCATGTTCCGCCCGGAAATTCTATAACCAACCAAAGCAAAAATCCCGCGGCGCAGGTAATGGTGTAGAAAACGGCACGGGCTGGGCCGGCGTCAGCCGCTGATCGCCGGTCATATGGAGACGTCTATGCAACTGAGGCTCTGGCAGATCGATGCGTTCGCGGCGCGGCCGCTGCAAGGCAATCCCGCCGGTGTGGTGCCGCTGACCGCGTGGCTGGAGCCCGGCTTGATGCAGGCCATCGCGCGCGAAAACAATCTGTCGGAAACCGCGTTCCTGGTGCAGACGGCCGCCGGACGCTATGACCTGCGCTGGTTCACGCCGGGCGGCGAAGTCGACCTTTGCGGCCATGCCACACTGGCGAGCGCCTGGCTGTTGTTCGAGGACCTCGACAAGACGCTCGACCGCGTGACGTTCACGACGCGCTCGGGCGAACTGATCGTGACGCGCGGCACGGACGGACTCACCATGTCGCTGCCTGCCGACCGGCCAGAAGCCTTCGTGGCACCGGCCGGATTTGCCGAAGATATCGGTGCGGCACTTGGCGTTGCCCCGCCCAAGGAATTGCATCTGGCGCGCTATCTTCTCGGGCTATGGGACGATCCCAAAGTGATACGGGGCATTCGCGATTGCGGCGAGATTGCCGGCGTGCTGCGCCGCCAGCATCTGTGGGGCATGGCGGTCACGGCGCCCGGCGATGCGGGCTACGATTTCGTCTCGCGCTTCTTCGCCCCCGACAAAGGCGTGCCGGAAGACCCGGTGACCGGATCGGCGCATTGCATCCTGACCCCGTTCTGGGCGCAGCGCCTGGGGAAGAAAACGATGACGGCACGTCAAGTCAGCCCCCGCGGCGGCGATCTTACCGTCACCGATGACGGATCGCGCACGATGATCACGGGAACATGCGCACTGTATTTGGAGGGCGAAATTTGGGTTTAACCTTGGTTGTCATTCCCGGCCGAGCATGCGCGTGCAAACGCGCGTGCGAGGGGAAGGGAACCCAGGTGGTTGGATCGGGCGTCGCGCTTAAGGTTAGGTCCGGTGGCATCGTGCCTGATCACAGACACTCACCCAACGTCATGACCTGGGTCCCCTTCCCCTTCAGCCGCTTTGCGGCTTCCGGCCGGGGATGACAGTCAGAGCAAATTTCTCTCACACTCGCCGGTGGTGGGTTTGTTGCCGGGATCTTCACCAGCCATGACGCGCATGCGGAAGAAATGCGGCCGCGCCCCATCGGCAGAAAGATCGGCGAGTTTGACCATACCGGCCTGGGTGATCAGCGACTGGTTCTGCGCCACGAAGATTGCCACGAACTCCGGCCACCAGGCGATGTCGCCGGTTTGCGGGCTGTTCACTTCCTCGAAACGGGCCGAAACCGGAAACTGGCTGGCGGGAATGAAGCTGTAGCGCAGGCCGGAATTGCAGAACACGCGCCAGACATATTCTGAGCCGTCATCATGGTGACGGCCGAGCGAGGCCACCTGCGGATCGGAAGCGGCCTGAATGGCGGCCAAAGACGGAACGGCGAACGTGACCAAAGCCGTGACGGCAAACAGAAGTCGGCGCATGCAAGTCCCCATCGGAACGTTGTTTTGTTTCTACCCAACCCCTTAACGCGGCTTGCGGAATTCACCTTCTCCGGCGCGCCGCCTCGGTCTGGTTGCGGTTATCGGTTAACCGTCTGTCCCAGATTGGGGCCCTCATTGATCCATTCTGAGGACGTTGCAAGACACTTGCCGGAACAATCCCCAGACAAGCGAAGGCCGGCTTCGAACCCAGGGGCAATGCCGCTATACTGGCGTCATGGACAGGCCGCTGCCCGACGATCCGATTCTGGCCCGCCTCAAGCGTGAGCTTGAGGTGCTGTATGGCGCGCGCCTGAAACAGGTGCTGCTCTACGGCAGCCGCGCCCGCGGCGATCATCGCGACGACAGCGATTACGACGTGCTGGTGGTGCTGGAGGGGCCACTGGACTGGTGGGCGGAGCAAAAGCGGCTGGGGGGCATCTCTTGGGCGATCGGCATGGATACCGCTGGAAAGTACGTCCTATCGCTGAAGCCGGTTACGCCAGACGACCTGCAAAAGCGAACCGGCTTCATGCACAACGTCCGTAACGAGGCCATTCCGCTATGAGCCCCGAAGCTATCAATTACCAATCTCTTGCGGAAATGCTGCTGGAACGAGCCCAACGCGCGTTCCTTGCCGAAATCTATGAGGATGCCGCACGGGGGGCCTATACTGCGGCCTTAAACGCGGCACGAGCCGTTCTCTTCGAAAAAACAGGGATGGCCGTGAAATCACACTCGGGCGCACGTTCCAAACTCCACGAACTGATGCATAACGGCCTGCCGTTTGACGGCAAAATCGCCGAATTCCTGCAAGACGGCTTCAACACCAAACAAGGCGTTGATTACGGCGACGGACCGCTGTTCGTAGACCGGACGACGGCAGAATCCTATTTGGCGCGCGCTGAAGCATTTATCGCCGAAGCGCGGCGAGTCTGTTCCTGATTATCCGGAAAGGGCACAAACTGCCCATCGATAGACTTGGCGTTAATCGCGATAAACGCGGCTCCGGCCATGACGGCTTCCCGAGCGGCCAATAGTTCATCCGTACACGGATTGTGTAACACGACTGCGGCGGGTGTGGCTGCAAAGTCGCGCACGAATATTTCCCGCGCCGTTGTTACAAAATGCACCCGAAGTTTCGTTTGACGGCGGGCCGGAGATTCTGTATCTACGTGACTGGGCCACGCCTCCCCAACGAGGTGCTAACATTCTGGAAGGAATGTCGGATGACAAACGATCCGCTGGCTGTGCGTCCCGCACGGCCTTTTTTTTCGTCTGGACCTTGCGCCAAGCGCCCGGGCTGGACTCCACAAAATCTCCAATTAGATACGCTCGGCCGGTCGCACCGGGGCAAGCTCGGTAAGGCGCGGCTGAAGGAAGCCATCACCCGCACCAAGGCCGTGCTCGAATTGCCCGCCGATTATCGCGTCGGCATCGTGCCCGCCTCGGACACCGGCGCCGTCGAAATGGCGCTGTGGTCGATGCTGGGCGCCCGCCCGGTCGATTTGCTCGCCTGGGAAAGCTTCGGCGAAGGCTGGGTCACCGATGTGGTGAAGCAGCTTAAGCTGAAAGACGCGCGCGTCCTCAAAGCCGGTTACGGCGAGATTCCCGACCTGAAACAGGTCGATTTCACTCATGACGTGGTGTTCACCTGGAACGGCACAACCTCGGGCGTGAAAGTGCCGAACGGCGACTGGATTCCGGACAATCGCGAAGGCCTGACCATCGTCGACGCTACCAGCGCCGCGTTCGCCCAGGACATTGCCTGGAAGAAAGTCGATGTCGCTACCTTCTCCTGGCAGAAGGCGCTCGGCGGTGAAGCCGCGCACGGCATTCTGATTTTGTCGCCGCGCGCCGTCGAACGGCTGCAAACCTACACGCCGCCATGGCCGCTGCCGAAAATTTTCCGCATGACCAAAGGCGGGAAACTGATCGAAGGTATCTTCGAAGGCGAGACCATCAACACGCCCTCGATGCTGGCGGTGGAAGACTATCTCGACGCGTTGAAATGGGCCGAACAGATCGGCGGCCTCAAGGCGCTGATCGCCCGTTCCAATGCCAGCCTTGCGGCCATCACCGACTGGGTCAAAACATCGAACTGGGCCGCGTTCCTGGCCAAGGACGAAGCCATCCGCTCGAACACATCGGTGTGTTTGAAGGTGATCGATCCGTGGTTCGAGGCGCTCGCCCCCGAAGCCAAGGCCGATGCGGCCAAGAAAATCGCATCGACCCTGGACAAGGAGGGTGTGGCCTTCGATCTAGGCGCCTATCGCGATGCCCCGCCGGGACTTCGCATCTGGTGCGGCGCCACCGTCGAACCCGCCGACATCAAGGCCCTGCTGCCCTGGCTCGATTGGGCCTGGGCCAAGGTTAAGGCCGGCTAACGACCCAAGAGTTTGAAGCGCGACGAACGCGGTCCTTCTGTCGTAGGGTTCGCAAGGCGCGTTTCAAACAAAAGGGGGCTGTGATGGCGTTTACACCCGAGAACGATTTGGAGAAGGCCATGTTGCAGGCGGCATCAGACCCGTCCGCGCAAGCTTTGTTCTACCGGCAATTGCTGAACAGCAAGCTGGTGGCACTCGGCACCATGACGGACACCATGTCGCTCGAAACGGTGCGAGGACCAGCGGGGGAATTCCATCCCGTGTTTACCTCGCCCGAGCGGGTCAAAACGTTGATCGACAAACCGGCTCCGAGTTTCACGATCCCTGGCCGCCAGCTTTTCGAAATCACCAGTGGTGCCCAGTTCGTGCTCAACCCGGGTTCGGTTCCGGACAAAATCCTGACAGCCGACGAAATCGCCTGGTGCCTGAAGACATTTCCGCCCACGACCGAACTTGTGGTCGCGGCGCCGAAGGTCTTTCCGACCAAGCTGGTGAAAGCGTTGTGTATTCTCTTCACCAGCCGGTCGGCGATCAGGGCCGCGCACCTCGTTTATGTGGCGCGGGAAGGTGTCGACGCCAAAGCCCATCCGATGATCGGATTGGAAGCCGATGACGGCGACGTGCCGCGCCTGGCTCAGGAAATCTTCGCCGCCGCCGCGGCCGTGTTACCCGGTGAACCCGTCGAAGTCGTCACTCTCGATCCCAACGGCCCCCTTGAACCCTTACAGAAGCATTTGCTGAGCGTGCCGCCATTCTTTGAGCGCGCGCTCCCACCGAACTAATTTTGACGCGCTTCGTACCCGAAAACCGGTTCCCACTTTTCGGCGAAGCGCTCCAAGAAGGGACTGAAACCCATGCCTAAGGTTCTCATCGCTGACAAGCTTTCCTCCGCCGCCGTCAACATCTTCAAGGTCAGAGGCGTCGAAGTGGACGTCAAAACCGGCCTTACCAAGGAAGAGCTGCTCAAGATCGTCGACCAGTACGACGGCATCGCCATCCGCTCGGCGACCAAGATCACCAAGGACGTGATCGCCGTCGCCAAACGGCTGAAGGTCGTCGGTCGCGCCGGCATCGGCGTCGACAATGTCGACATTCCGGCCGCGACCGCAGCAGGCGTGATCGTGATGAACACGCCGTTCGGCAATTCGATCACCACCGCCGAGCACGCCATCGCCCTGATGATGGCGCTGGCCCGCGAGTTGCCCGCCGCCAATGCCTCTACCCACGCCGGCAAGTGGGAGAAGAACCGCTTCATGGGCGTCGAGCTTTACGGCAAGACGTTGGGCCTGATCGGCTGCGGCAACATCGGCGGCATCGTCGCCGACCGCGCCAAGGGCCTTAAGATGCACGTCATCGCCTACGACCCGTATCTGTCGGTCGAACGGGCGGCGGACCTCGGCGTCGAAAAGGTGGAACTGGACGACCTCCTCGCCCGCGCCGATTTCATCAGCTTGCACACCCCCAAGACGCCGGAGACCAAGAACATCATCTCGGCCGAGGCCATCGCCAAGATGAAAAAGGGCGCCCGTCTCATCAATTGC
This sequence comes from Alphaproteobacteria bacterium UBA1301, assembly GCA_002307725.1. Taxonomy (GTDB): domain Bacteria; phylum Pseudomonadota; class Alphaproteobacteria; order Micropepsales; family Micropepsaceae; genus Rhizomicrobium. Next base: position 67,477 of record DBUB01000004.1, read on the forward strand.
GCCCGCGGCGGATTGGTCGACGAGGAAGCCGTCAAGGCGGCGCTCGATACCGGCCAACTCGCCGGGGCCGCGCTCGACGTCTTCAGCGAAGAACCGGCCAAGACCAGCCCGCTATTTGGCAACGAGAAGGTCGTGGCGACGCCGCATCTGGGTGCCTCCACCGAGGAAGCGCAGGAGAACGTGGCGCTGCAGGTGGCCGAGCAGATTTCCGATTACCTCATCTCCGGGGCGATCGTGAATGCGCTCAACATGCCCTCGATCAACGCCCAGGAAGCCCAATTGGTGCGGCCGTGGATCAGCCTCTCCGAAAAGCTCGGCGCCTTTGCGGGCCAGCTCACCGAGACCCACATTACGGCGGTGGAGATTCTCTACGAAGGCACCGCGGCGACGCTGAACCAGCGCGCACTGACGCAAGCGGCGCTCGCGGGCCTGCTCAAATCGCACCTGCCGGACGTCAACATGGTCAACGCGCCGGTCGTCGCCAAGGAACGCGGCATCAAGGTGAGCGAAACCCGCCGCGACCAGCAAGGCGTCTATGAAGGCTATATCCAGATCACAGTGACGACGCCGCAGATGGCGCGTGCGGTGGCGGGTACGGTGTTCTCGGACGGCCATCCGCGCCTGATCCAGGTCAAGGACATCAAACTCGACGCCGAATTCGCGCCGAACATGATCTACGTCACCAACGAGGACAAACCGGGCTTCATCGGCCGCCTTGGCACGCTGCTCGGCGAATCCAAGGTCAATATCGCCAACTTTACCCTCGGGCGCAGCAACCCCGGTGAGGACTCCATCGCCCTCGTCCAGGTCGACGGTGACGTTGCCCCCGCTGTGATCGACGCGATCCGCAAGCTGCCGCTGGTGAAAAGCGCCAAGGCGCTGAAGTTCGAATAAAACGAAGGTAAGGTGCGGCAGAAAAGTCATTCAACTGACCTTTCTGCCGCCGCCCGTTTCTCGCGCGTTTCCACTTTTCCTGAAAACGCTGTATGACGCCTTGCGTGCGCAACGGAGGGGACGCCGTGTCGCCGGGTGCCGTCATCTATCTGCTTTGGGGTCTGTGGTTCATCGCCTGGCTGGTTGGCGCGGCGATGGCGCGGCGCGAGCCGGGAACGTTGCACGGAAGGCTATCGTTCCTCTTCCACCTGATCGCCGCGGCGGCAGCGCTGTTTCTCTTGATGCTGGTGCGGCCGTGGCCGGCTACCGACCTGCAATACCGGCTGTGGGCTTCCGGCGTGCCCGACGGGCTCGGCTGGGTGCTGGTGGTCTTTGCGCTCGCCAGCTTCGGCTTTTCCGGCTGGGCCAGTGCGCACCGCATCACCTGCCTCAAGCACGGTGCCCGACTCGTCGACAGCGGGCCTTATGCGGTGGTGCGCCATCCGATCTATCTCGGGTTAATCGTCGCCGCCGTGATGACCGCGACCCTGTTCGGCCAACCGACATCGTTATTGGGCGCGGTTCTGCTTGTCGCCGCGCTCGCCGCCAAGGTGCATCTCGAAGAGCGCGTCATGACCGATGCGACGCATCACGCCTACCGCAGCCGCGTGCCGATGTTCGTGCCGTTCTGGCCGACGCGTGATGCCGACAAAACGCCACACAATCTGCTGCGATAGCCGCCCGCCTAAGCGCGCATTAGGAGCGCGCCCGTAGACTTCGCGTGGAGTTTACTACGTCTACGAGGGGAAGATGCGGACACGGCAATGCCACATCACCGACCGCACCTTTTACTTTTTCTCCGCCCGCAGCGCTTCATGGTGGCGGATCACTTCGGTGACGATGAAGTTCAGGAACTTCTCGGCGAAGTCGGGATCAAGCTTGGCCTCGTGCGCCAACCCCCGCAGCCGCGCGATCTGCTGCGCCTCGCGGGCGGGATCGGCGGGCGGCAGGCCATGCTCGGCCTTAAGGTAGCCGACCGCCTGGGTGCACTTGAACCGCTCGGCCAGCAAATGGATCAGCGCGGCGTCGATATTGTCGATCGAATCACGCAACCGCAGCAGTTCGGGATCGGACTTCGCTGTCGTCAAAGGTCTAGCTCCTGCATCTTGCCGCCGGGTTCGCGCGTCAGTGTAGCAAAAAAAAGCCCGCGACTACCCCCCGCTTTCGCAGCAGGAGGCAGTCTTGGGCCAGACTCGCGTCAAGGCAATGCGGTGTGGGGCAGCGCCCCTATTTTTTGGGATCCAGTTCCAGCCACATGGCGTTCAAGATCGCCAGTGTGACCGCAAAACCGAGACCAAGAATCCAAGCAAAATACCACATGGATGAACCTCAATAATTGGCGTTGCTGTCCGACAGGATCGTCTCCGCCTTCACCTGGCCGCGCATGATGCGATAGACCCACGCGGTATAGATCAGCACAATGGGAAGGAAGATGATCACGCAAACCAGCATGATCTCGAGCGTCAGCTTGGACGACGAAGCGTCCCATACCGTCAGGCTCTGATCGGGATAGCTGGTCGACGGCAGGAAGAACGGGAACAGCGCCAGACCTGCCGTGGCGATCGTGCCGACCGGCACCAGCGCGGAAGAGACCCAGGCGAGAAGCGGCTTCCCCCGTAGCACCACCGCCAGCAAAGCGCCAAGAGCTGCCACCAGCGGCGCCAACCACAGGAGCGGAACCGCCTTGTAATTGTCAAACCAGCCGCCAGCGACCAGCACCACCGTCTTGAGGGTTGGGTTCGACGGACCATTGTGATCGATCACGCCGGTGATCTTGTAGCCGCTCAGCTGCATGACCCAGGCGCCCGCCGCGACGAACAGGATCACGAACACCAGAGCCGCCCAAGGGATGATCGCTCGCGCCCGCGCGCCCGGCTTGCCTTCGGCCTTGAGTGAAACCCAAGTGGCGCCGTGCAGGACGTGCATGGCAACCGAAACGAGGCCCGTCAGAAGCGCGAACGGGTTGAGCAACGAGAACAGCGTGATTTCCTCATGGAAACGCAGGTCCGAGTCAAAGCCGTAGGGCACGCCGACGAACAGATTGCCGAAGGCGACGCCGAAGATCAGCGCCGGGACCAAGCCGCCGACGAACAGCGCATAGTCCCAGAACGTGCGCATGCCGGTCGACTGGAACTTGGAGCGAAACTTGAAGCCCACCGGCCTGAGAATCAACGCGGCCAGGAGCAGGAACATGGCAAGGTAGAAGCCGGAGAAGGCCGCCGCATAAAGCGTTGGCCAGGCGGCGAAGATGGCCCCGGCCCCGAGGATCAGCCACACCTGATTGCCTTCCCAGGTGGGCCCCACCGAATTGATGACAACACGGCGTTCGATGTCGGAGCGCGCGACAAACGGCAACAGGATGCCGGTACCGAAATCGAAGCCGTCCATCACCGCAAAGCCGATGAGCAGGATGCCGAGCAGCGCCCACCAGATCAGACGCAGAATTTCGTAGTCCATTGGTTTACTCCGCCGCCACGAGGTTTTCTTCGACTTTGTGGCCCAACGTCGCGTCAGGCCCCAGCTTGATGTACTTCACCAGCAAGTAGATGTCGGCGACCAGCAGCGTCGAATAGAAGACGATGAAGCCCGCCAAACTGAACATCACATTGCCCGCGGCCGTACCGGACACCGCCAGCGAGGTTGGCAACACGCCTTCGATGATCCAGGGCTGGCGGCCGTATTCGGCGACGATCCAACCGAGTTCGGCGGCAATCCATGGCAGTGGCAGCGTCCAGAACGCGGCCCTCAGGAACCACCGATGGGTGTCGAGTTGGCGCTTGGCCGACAGCCAGAACGCCACCGCAAACAGAGCAATGAAATAGAAGCCCAGTCCGACCATGAAGCGGAACGACCAGAACAGGACCGGCACATTCGGCACCGTCGAAGCGGCCGCGGCGTCAATTTGCTGCGGCGTTGCGTTCTGCACGTCGGAACGCACGCGTTTCAACAGCAGCGCGTAGCCGAGATCCTTGACGTGCGCATCGAGCGTCGTACGCAGGGCGGCGTTGTTGCGATCGACTTTGATCTTGGCGAGTGCGTCATAGGCGATCATGCCGTTCTTGATGCGGGTCTTGGCGATTTCGACCAGATTGTTGATGCCAGGCACCTCCTGATCCGTCGAACGCGTCGCGATCAGGCCAAGGGCATAGGGAATCTTGACCTCGTACTTCGTCGTATGGGTCTTCATGTCGGGAATGCCGATCAGCGTGAAGGAGGCTGGCGCGGCTTGCGTATCCCACTCCGCCTCGATGGCGGCGACCTTCATCTTCTGGTTTTGACCCGCGGTGTAGCCCGACTCGTCGCCGAGGACGACGACGCTGAGCGACGCCGCTAGACCGAAGCCGGCGGCCACCGTCATCGAACGCTTGGCCAGCACCACATGCTTGCCGCGGAGCAAATAGAGGGCGCTGATCGCCAGCACGAACACCGCGCCGACCACGTAACCTGCGCTCACCGTGTGGACGAACTTGGCCTGCGCCACCGGATTGAACAGCACTTCCGCGAAGTTCGACACTTCCATGCGCATGGTGTCGACATTGAAGCGCGAGCCCACCGGGTACTGCATCCAGCCGTTGGCGATCAGAATCCACAGCGCCGACAAATTGCTGCCGATGGCCAGGCCCCAGGTGATGACGAGGTGGCCCACCTTGCTCATCCGGTTCCAGCCGAAGAAGAAGATGCCGATGAAGGTCGCTTCCAGGAAGAACGCCATCAGGCCTTCGATCGCCAGCGGCGCACCGAAGATGTCGCCGACATAATGCGAGTAGTAGGCCCAGTTGGTGCCGAACTGAAACTCCATGGTGATGCCGGTGGCAACACCCATCACGAAGTTGATGCCGAACAGCGTGCCCCAAAATTTGGTGAGGTCGCGCCAGATCGTCTTTCCCGTCATGACGTAGACGGTTTCCATGATGCCAAGCAGGATCGAAAGACCCAGCGTCAACGGCACGAACAGGAAGTGGTACAGCGCGGTTGCGGCAAACTGCAGCCGGGATAGTTCGACGATGTCCATGGTGTCATCCTAACGATGGTCTGTGCCGAGCAGCCGGTCGGATACGGCGGCCGTGTCGGCAACGGTCCGGTGGGACGGACTGAAAAAAGCGACGTAGAGGCAGGTCAGAAGGACAACCTTGATCGTCAAAACCGCGACGATGTCCTTCCACAAAATCGGACGTTTCATTTGCCGTTCTTCCACTCGTTCCAACCAACTTTCGCCGGCTTCTCCACCGGCAAGGGCGGTCAACGTGACATCAGCTGGCCGACGCTGCGTCAGGGGGGCTCCCGGTCAGGATTATGCTCTTCCGGCGTTTTGCCCCCACGGCGACGCTGACGACCGTCAAAATCACAGCTGAAGACTCTCATTGTTCTAAGAAAAAGTGCAGAGAAAATTACCTTAGGGGACAACATGCCGCTCCCCCTTCCACCACAGTGTTGAGATTGCGACGAGTTCGCGGGTATGCCTTCGGCGATGGTTGGCGGCAGTCGCGCACAACGCGAAGAACAGACGGGAGGACAGCGTCAGTACCCGTTTTGGTATATGCACGACGAGTGCAATTTGCTAGAAATATAATGAATATAAATAGCAGGACAAATGTTTCACGCTCTTCCTCGTTCCAGCCTACCGCCGTGGGACGACACGCTGTTCGAAGTCGTGCTGGCTGCCGCGGTCAACGGCGTCATGGCGATCGACGATCGCGGGCGGATCAGCGTCTTCAGTGGCGCCTGCGAATCGATGTTTCAATACCGGCACGAAGAGGTTCTGGGGCATGGAGCCGCCATGCTGCTCGCCGCCCCGTTTCGCGAGGAATACGAGGCTACGCGGCGCCTTTTCCAGAAAACCGGGGAAGCCAAGAATGCCGGCACCGGACGCGAACTTCAGGGCCGGCGTAAGGACGGTTCGGAGTTCCCCATCTTCCTGACGATCAGCGACGGCCCGCACAGCAACCGGCAAATGTTGTTGGTGGTGGTTCAGGACCTCACCGACCTGAATCACGATCGCGCCATCCACGCCGAACAACGCGCCTTCCTGGCGGCGATTGTCGATTCCGCCAACGACGCTATCCTGTCGAAAACCCTGGACGGCAAGATCACGAGCTGGAACCGCGCGGCCGAGACCCTGTTCGGCTACAGCACCGCTGAAATAATCGGCGCGCCCATCACCCGTTTGTTCCCGGAGGACCGCATCGGCGAAGAAGCCGATATCATGAATCGCATCCGCGCCGGTGTGGCGACCGAGCATTACGAAACCGTCCGTCTGCGGAAGGACGGCAAGCCGATCGACGTCTCGGTCACGGTGTCGCCGATCCGCGATTCGGCCGGCACAGTGATCGGTGCCTCCAAGACCGTACGCGATATCACCGAAAGAAAGCTGGCTGAAGCGCGGCTGCAGACCCTGTCGGCGGAACTTTTCCAGGTTGCCCGGGTCACTGAAATGGGCTTGGTCTCCGCCGCAATTGCCCATGAACTCAATCAGCCCCTGACAGCGATTCTCAACTACACCAACGTCGCCAAGCACCTGATCGCCTCGCCCGATCCCGCTGCCAAAACCAAGGCCAGCGAGGCGGTGGACAAGGCCCGTGAACAGGCGCAGCGCGCCGGACAGATCATCCAGCGCCTCCGGAATTTCGTCGAAAAGCGCGATTCCACGAGGACTCTCGAAGACATCAATGCCGTCACGGAAGATGCGCTCCCCCTCGGCCTGACTGGTGCCCGCGCCATCAAAACGACTCTGGCGCTGGCGCCCAATCTGCAACCGGTCCTGATTGACAAGGTGCAGATCCAACAAGTGCTCGTGAATCTCTTGCGCAACGCAGTCGACGCGATGGCGCAATCGCAGCAGCGCGAACTGACGGTAGCGACAGCGCCCGTGAACGGCGCGTGGGTACAAGTAAGTGTTACGGACACCGGTTGCGGTGTCTCGCTCGAACTGGCCGAACGCCTGTTTCGACCATTTGTGACTACCAAGGCGGGCGGAATGGGAATAGGATTAGCAATCAGCCGCTCAATTATTGAGGCTCATGGCGGTCGGCTAAGTTTGGTCCCGAATCCGAGCGGTGGGACCGTGTTCCAGTTCACTCTGCCGGCTACAAAATGCATGGTGGACTGATCCGATGGCTGAATCCGTATTTATCGTCGACGACGATCCTGCTGTTCGCGACTCCCTTTCCCTGCTGCTCTCGGCATCGGGCTACGCAACGCGGGCCTATGAGTCGGCAACCTCGTTCCTCGCCAGCGAAGCGCCCGATGCGATCGGCTGCCTGATCGTGGACGTGCAGATGCCCGAAATGGACGGCATCGCTCTGCAGCGGGAACTGGTAACCCGCCACTCGCCGCTGCAGGTGATTGTCATGACCGGCCATGCCGATATTCCGATCGCCGTCGGCGCCATGAAAGCCGGTGCGGTCGACTTCCTCGAAAAACCGTTCGATGAGCCGGTGCTGTTCGACAGCGTTCGCCGGGCCATCGATCGGGCGTCGACGGCAGGCGATCAAGTCAAGGAATCCCGCGGCACCGCCGCCCGGATGGCGCTATTGACGGACCGGGAACACCAGGTGCTTGAACTCATTGTCGCCGGCAAGGCGAACAAGGTGATCGCCCACGAACTTTCAATTTCCCCGCGTACAGTTGAAATCCATCGCGCCCGGGTGATGGAAAAAATGGATGCTGGCAACCTCGCCGATCTGGTACGCAAGGCCCTGTCGGTCCCGTCGTAACCGGCCTTAAGCACTACTCCGTATTTCGCAACCAGCGTGTTCCGGCTAAGTGACCTACGGTTTCTGTGCCTTTCGGGATCCCAGACGTGCCAACAATGGTTGATATTATCGACGACGATGATGCGGTGCGGGATTCAACGCGGGCTTTGCTTGAATCCTATGGTTATGAAGTCCGTGATCATGCGTCGGCGGAGATGTTCCTGAAGCAAACCAGATTGAAACCCGTCTGTCTTTTGGTCGACCAGCACATGCCCGGCATGACTGGGCTCGATCTACTCGAATATCTTCGCGCGCAAGGCGATCAGACACCCGCTCTTATGATGACGGGCCGTAGCGATCCCAGCCTCGAACCGCGCGCGTTGCGCATCGGCGTGACGCTCCTGCAGAAGCCGGTGCCGGAGGACCAAATCGTGCTGTGGATCGAACGCGCACAACAAACCCGCGCCTGATGCCTTCTCACGACCATGACGCCGGCTAAACGCATCCGCACAGCGCACGTTGCTGGCATGTTGGAGCTGCATACGAAAAGTCTCAGTGGTGTGCAGCAAAATGATGGTTAGCAAATCCTTTCCGAGGTGCGGCATAAGGGAATTTCCCAGCTTACAAGAGTTCTTGAAAGCGCACATTCTGGCATCACAAATCAGGTTGTGGCGAAACCAAAATGTGTACGGAAAATTTCGGACGGCGATACGAAGAAGAGGGTGCGGCAGCGCACAATCTTGTCGAACGCGCCAGCACGAGATCGGACGTCATTCGCAAACGCCTTGCCGACGTTGCCGTCGAACTCCGTCAGATTGCTGCGACAGCCGGCAACGGGAGAGAAGACCTCCTCAATCTCGCGAGAAAATTCGAACAGGGCTCCCTACCGGGAGACCATAATTGATGTGATCGCGTACTCCCAGGGACTAAAAAAACGAACTGCTTTGGCCCCGGATTCTCGTTCATTGTGCACCCCCGCCAGGCGAGATCCAGCCAATAGCGCCTGTCTGGCTCTAGTCCCCCGGGCCGACAGGCGCACCTTTTTCCCTCTTGACCCGTTGGAGCCGCTCATCCCAAGCTGATCCGCGAAATCTTCGCGAGGCGGTTCATGGCTCGACGTTTTCTTGCGGCGCTTTTGGCCGGCGCCGGATTTGCGGCTTGCGCTGTTGCGGCGGCACCCACCGTGTCGGACGGCTGGATTCGTGCCCTGCCCGGCGACAGTCCAGCGGGCGGTTATTTCACCCTCCACAATCCTGGCAAGACGCCGCTGCTGTTGACCGGCGTCAGCTCACCCGCATGCGGCATGACGATGCTGCACAAGACCGCGAAGATAGACGGCACGGTGCGCATGATGATGGTGGATAACGTCGCGGTGCCGGCCGGCGGTACGCTCCGCTTCCAACCCGGCGGCTACCATGTGATGTGCATGAACCCGAACGGACTGAAACCGGGCACCAGCGTGAAGGTAACGCTGACATTTGCCGATGGCGCAAGCCTGACGACGAACTTCGCGGTGAAAAACGCGATGGGACAGTAACGCCAGACAGCGTCAATCGACGTCGGCGGTGCAACCGGGAAGCCCGCGCAGGAAACCGTCGGACAACGGCCCCGGTAGGTGTAGCACGGTCAGCGCCTCAATCGCTTCATGCGGCGTCGTGCTGCCATCAGCGAGATCGCGAAAAATCCGCACCACCCGGACCATGTCACAGGTCTGCGGCGACAGGCGCAACGCCACCACGCCTGCCTCGCGCAAGGCCGCGACGTGATTGACGGCGGCCGTCACGACATAGCCTTGGGTCTGGATGCCATTGACGGCAAGGAACGGCACACCGTCGAGGGTTGAGACGTCCATGCCGTCGCTGTGCGCCTCGCACACAAACTGGCAGGAGTCTTTGGTCATGTTGGCGGAACGGGCCGCATAGCAGCGCGCCGACAACGCCAGTGGCGGACGGCCGAACGCGAACACTTCCACCGCGTTGTTGCCCGCGGCCATCGTGCGGATCGACTCAAACGGCAATTCGGGCGGCAAGCAGACGCGCGAGGCGCCGAGCTTCAGATGCAGCCCAAGCGTATCCTCGTTGTAGACATTGATGAAGGGCCCGACGATGTGCGAGCGGCCGTTCAACAAATGCACGGTGGCGATGTCGTTGGCCTCGATCATGTAACCGGCCTGAATCACATCGCCGATGTCTCTGATCTCGCGCTTATTGGTGGGCAGCGCCAGGGTCGAATAGACCACTTCCTTGCCGCCGCGCTCGAGCCGGTCGACCAGATCGAGAATGACCTCGTCGATGAACGGCTTGCGTTTGGAGCAGACGACTTCGCCAATACAAACGCGGTCAACCGGCGCCTCGTCGGCGATGCGGCTATAGAAATCGATCCAGCGCGGCTTCGGCCAATTGTAGAGGACCGGCCCGAGCGTGAGAGAAAGGCGGGGCGTCGTGTTCATCGCCAAGCTTTCTTATAGGCACCGACGGTGTCGCGCTGGCCTTCGGTGAGACTGCGCAATTCGTCGTAATCGACCTTGCCGCCCACCGCCATGGTGTCGATGGCCTTGCGGAAGGCGCGTACCACCGTGGAGATGTAGGCGCGCCCGCGCTGGCGCCCTTCGATTTTGAAGGCGGTAACGCCGATTTCGGCGAGGCGTGGCAAGAGCTCGACAGCGTTGAGACTCACTGGGTCCTCGAACAAATGGCTGACGGCGCCATCGGCCTCGAACCGGCCCTTGCACAGCGTCGGATAACCGGCCGCCTCGCCGCGCTCGAAACGCTCCACCGTGAAGCCACCGACACAGGCTACCAGGGCATCGCTTTCCTCGCGGTAACTGACATGGCTCGGCGGCGAACATACGCCCGTCATGTTGGGCGACTTGCCGGTGGCATAGGACGACAGCATGCAGCGCCCTTCCGCCATCACGCAGAGCCCGCCGAAGACAAAGACCTCGGTCTCGCAAGGGGCGGCTTGCGCTGTCAGGCGGGCGATCTCTTCCACCGTCAACACGCGCGGCAGCACCACCCGGGCGATGCCGAAACGGTCGCGATAGAAGGCGATGGCCTCGGGCGTCGCAGCGGCCGCTTGCACCGACAGATGCAGGCGCTGCTTGGGATAGGTTTTGCGCGCGTAATCGACGAGGCCGACATCGGCGAGGATCAGCGCATCGGCGCCTGCGGCCACCGCATCATCAACGCCGCGCTTCCACAGGTCGGTACATCCGGCCCGCATGAACGTGTTGAGGGCGATCAGAATCTTGGCGCCGTGCTCGTGGGTGTAGGCCGCCGCCTCTTTCATCTCGGCGCGGTCGAAATTGAGGCCGGGGAAATTGCGCGCATTGGTCTCGTCGCGATAACCGCAATAGACCGAATGGGCGCCGGCATCGACGGCAGTCCGAAGACCGGCCGGCGTTCCCGCGGGGCAAACCAGTTCGAGCGGCGTCGTCATGGGTTCGCTCCACTATTGGGGCCGTTTTCTTCGGGGGCGTCGAGCAACCGGCGCAACTCGACGAACAGCCTGCGGGTGGCACGATTGACCGGGCCCTGCAGACTCTTGGGCAGGCCAAGCACAGTGGAAGGATCAAGTTCGGCATTCTCGATCGCGTTGCGCAGCGCCAGCACCGCTTCGGTGTCGCCGTCGATGCTCAGATCGCGTGAAAAGAACAAGGCATCACCGTCATAGGTCCCGTCGACCATGCCGATCAGCACCACCAGCGGTGCCGCGATGCGGGCGTCGTGGTCTTGCGCTACGGAGCGGCGGACCACTTTCATATCGGTGCGACCACCTTCAGGCTTGATTAGAAAAACAAATGGGCAATCGACCGGATCGATCGCGAAGGTGCGGCCGGCGTATTCCCCCAACCGGGCCGCGAAGGACGGACGGGCCGCCATCGCATTGGACATCAGCCGGCGTGCGATCACTTCCAGCGGCAAAAGCGGCAGGAAGCCGGTCGCGTTCGAAAGGAAAGGCGGCAGATGTCCACGCATCGTCTAGCTCATTATTCCGGGCGCAAATTTTAGGCGCACCAGTGACGGCCTCAACCCGCCCGGCTGGATTTGGCTGGTTTTGTCGCGGGCTTGCGGCAATTTGGAACGGCTAAAAGCCAGGGCATTGAAACCCGTTATCAGGCGCATGTGGGCCGGCCGCCGATTCATCAGTGTACGTTTGAATTGCGATGGTGGCCGTACAACCTGCCATTATGGGGCCAGTTGTATCTGCGTCGCGCGGACGCACGCCACCCCAGCGCCAAATCCGCAACTTCGAGAACGAATGCGAGGCTTTAGCGGGTCAGCAGCGTGTAACCGTCGCACAAAAGGTGCGTCAACGCATTGGTTTGCGCCGTCACCCAGTCGATCCGCTGGGCCGTCAGGGCAACCCCCGTGGGCGGCACAAAGCTGTGCCCACCGAACTGCAGCAGAGCCGCGATAGCCAAGCCGATAATCATCGATCGCAGCATCCCGTCCCTCCGTGGTAGCGCGGCATCCTTCTTACACCAATTTGTGGCGTTTTGCGGGCTAAAACAATGACAGATGCGTTACCGGACCCCGCGATTTTGGGCGCAATGCTTTGTTTCTGCTGCGATTTGCGAGGTTTTCCGCGGCCGCCTTAAACCCCTGTCATCGGTGGGCGGCACCCCGCCAGCGGCGGTCGTCCCGCGGCCGAGCTCCATGTTCGGATGGTTGGCGGCACCGGTCACGACTTTACTGGCACGAACAGCGTCTTCACGAGTTCGCTTGGCCGGCACAGACGGGCGGCGGTGTCGGTCACCACGATCGGCCGGTTGATGAGAATTGGGTTCTCGATCATCGCGTCGAGCAACTCATCCTCGCCGACATCTCTTTCGTCCAAGCGAAGCGCGGTGAACAAAGGCTCCCGCTTGCGGACAAGCTGGCGGACGGTCAGCCCCATGCGGGCAACCAAGGCTTTCAACTCCTCACGCGCCGGCGGCGTTTTCAAATACTCGATAATGTGCGGCTCATAACCAGCGGCACGGATGGCCGCCAAGGCATTTCGCGATGTTCCGCAATTCGGGTTGTGATAGATCGTGATCTCCATGACGTACTCCAAATGCCTCCCGTATCGGTCGGCGGTCTGCTCAACGGGCGGTAAAGACGCTGTCGTCTGCCAGTTCCCCGCGCAACTTTTCCAGTTGCTCCCAATCGCGCGCCAGAGCGTCGTCCAGCTCGTCGCGATTGACGCGTATGTACTCGGTGACGCCTTGCTTCGTAATACGCAGGGTCGTAGCGACATGCTTCCATGCCAGGAACGCGCGCGCTTCGACCAGTTTCTCTTCGGTATCGACCGTATAGGTCCCGGCCGACTGCCGACAATCGAGCCCACTGATCCAAAACGGCTGGCCAAAGATCACTTGCCTGCTGGTTGTGCGCGATGCCATGCCTGCCTCCACTCGACGGGACACGAAAACGCCGGCAGGCGACGAAACAGGCGGGTCGCGCCGTTCCGCCGTTCCAGCTCTGTTTTTCGGATTTTTCTATAGATGGGCGCTATCGCCCCCTATTACAAGAGCTAATGCTTGGCAGGGTCGCGCGTCCACGCCAAGAACGGACTTATGTCCGCAATCGTGCCGAATGATGCCCGCCGTTACGGCGCGTGCTTTTCGGCGCTTTTCTCAATGGCCGTTCCGGTGTTGGAAACGTCCTTGCCGGCTCCCGCGATGGTATTGCAGCCCCCGAGGAGGAGCGTCGCGCCCGTAAGCGCAAATAGGATGAGAGCCAACACTTTCGTGCTATGGCGCATGACAAATATCCGTTTGGTATCAGGTTACGCGCCGAGCTGGATTTTCTGTTGTCGCCAAAACTCTTGGGACCAGCCGGCTATGCGCTAAATCCGTCCCAAGAGGACCAGGATGACGACGATGACCAAAACGAGCCCCAACCCGCCACTCGGGCCGTAACCCCAATTTGTACTGTAGCGCCAACGCGGCAGTGCGCCGACCAGGAACAGCACAAGCAGGATTAGTAGAATGGTACCAAGCATGGTTTGAACTCCTGTTCAGGGTGGCAATCGCAGTCGCCCGCCACCGACGGCATCTTCTGCGATCAGAGGCAGGGCCGTCGCCCCGCCCCTGCTACAGACGGGTCACTTCGTGGGCGGCACCACAACGACGGTCGTGCCATCACCTGTGCCGGTATTGCCTTTGGTGCCCTTAGCGCCCTTGGCACCTTTGGCACCGGTTGCACCGGTATCGCCGGTTGCGCCCGCACCGCCGGTAGCGCCGGTATCGCCGGTGGCACCCGTTGTGCCTACACTACCAGTGTTGCCTTGATTGCCTGTCGCGCCCGTATCACCGGTGTAACCCGTGTTGCCGGTATTGCCCTGCGGACCCGGTGGGCCCGCGGGACCAGTGCAGGCAACGAGACCAAGCGACGCTACCAGCATGATGATTGGCATTGCGTATTTCATAACGGTTTCCTTTCGGTGTGTACGCGGCAAAAATGCCGTATCGTTTTCACTGTACGGACGGCTCAGCGGTGGCGGCAGCATCGGAATCTACTCAAGCTTGCGCGCGGACCAGCACTGCCGGTTTTTTTGACTGCAATCGCTCCGGCAATCACCCGCACGGATCGCAGCCAATCCGTAAGGGCTGATCTGCCATACGGCACAGCCTAATCTGTGTACCAATTACCATCGTTGTGACGGCAAGCTGTTCCGGTGCGATTGTAGGAACGGCTGTTGCTGTAACCAGCTTCCCGGAAATCGCGGCAGGTGTTGCCGTCGCGCGAAAACTCGCGGGTCGGCGTGAAGCTGCCGTAGCTGCGTCCGTCGTCATTGCGCCAGTTGTGGCGCTGTCCGACACGGCCATCGAAACCCTGGCTATAGGAACTCATGGCGACACGGCGGTCGTCGCAATTCATATCGCTCGCGATCGCATTGCCCGCTAGCCCGCCGAGGATGACGCCACCGATGACGGCGCCGCCGTTGCCACGGCCTGCCGCGTTGCCGATTAGCCCGCCGGCGATGGCGCCCAACACCGTGCCAGTGGCGGCATTGTTGCCGCAATCGTTGCCGTAATAGTACGCGCCACGATCATAGCGGGCTTCATGACGATAAGGAGCTGGCCGGTAGCGATCATTGCGGTCGCGACGGGCATAGCCATCGTCGTAGCCGTAGTTATAGCCGTTGCCATAGTTGGGTTGGTCGTTATTCTGTTGATTGTGACCGCTGGGGTCGGCGTTCGCCGTACCAGCGCCGAATACGACCGCCGCCGTAGCGAGCAACATGCTTATCCTGTTCAACATCAATTTGTCCTCAAGAAATGCCCGCACGAGGTTCCGAAGGGAAATGGCGCGGGATAGGGAGAACGCCTTGAGCGCTCACTCGCCGCGATCATACGCGACTGCGCGCAGGTACCGGCAGCGTCGGAAACTACTCAAAACACCTTCCCATTGGACAATCGTTGCGACGACAAACAGAACTAGCAGTCGTGACGCTTCAGCGTGACGTAAACGGCCACGGGGCGCTCGACGCAATTCTTCGATATTTCCCCCAAGGTGGATGCGATATGTTCCAGCGTCGCATCGCCAGAAAGGCGGAACGACGCTTCGCGATCGTGAAACACGACTTGGATACGGGTGGCGCCCAGACGTTCAATTGCATTCTGTTGCATAGGACCCTCCATGATCAGTTCGCCGGACAAAGGCACGCAACCGATCGCGTAGACCGGGACCTGCTTACCGTAGCTGCGCGCTGGGCCAGAAAGGGAGACTCGGAAACTACCTACGATTGCTCATCCGGCGCGGCGGCTAGCGCCAGCCGGGCCAACGCCGGAAGCGATTTGGCGCCCGTTTTCGTCATGATCGCGGCGCGATGGTTTTCCACCGTGCGTTGGCTGATGCCGAGGTCGGCGGCAATGTTCTTGCTCGGGTTGCCAGCGAGAACCATTTCCATGACCCGGTGCTGTTGCGGCGTGAGTTTCGCCAAACAACTCGCAGCAGCGGCCTTCCAAGCGGCCAGTTTGGTCGCGTCTCTGGACTGCACCAGCGCACGGTTGACGCTGGCGATCAGGTCCTTGCTGCTAATCGGTTTTTCGAGGAAATCCGAGGCCCCCGCCTTCATCGCTTCCACCGCCATCGCCACGTCGCTGCTGCCCGTGATCATGATCGACGCCAATCGCTGACGCTCGCCATGGAGACGATGCAGCAATTCGAGCCCGCTCATTCCGGGAAGATAGGCATCAATCAACAGACACCCTTCGCGGCCAGAACGATACGCCGCAAGGAAGTCCTCACAATTTGCAAAGTCCTCGACATTGCGGCCCTCGACCTGGAACGTGCTGCGTATCCCAGCCCGGATTTCGTCATCATCGTCGACAACAAAGATTGTCGGCGAAGTCGCAGCCGCTCTCGTTTGAACAGCCGGCCCGCGCCGGTTGGTTTGCTTTTCCGGGAGAAGCCGCTCGATAACCTGAGCCAACTCCTTCGGGTTCATCGGCTTGTTTAGTTGCATACAATTACGACTCGCAACACGACGCATGGTGGCGGTCGTTATGTCACCTGTCAGAATGACGGCTGGCACATCTCTCTGGAGTTTGTCACGAACGCGCTTGATGACCTCTAATCCATCCATGCCGTTCGGCAGGTTGTAATCAGCAATCACCAGATTCGGCCGGACGGTGCCGCGATTGACCAAAGCGAGTGCCGCAACGCCGTCGGCTGCCGTCGCGACGTGATACCCGTTGTTCTGGAGCAGAAGTCCGAGGAGTTCGCGAACGTCGATGTCGTCCTCGACGACCAGAATGGCACCCAAGGAAAGGCCATCACCAACGAGCGCGGCGTCAGCGGCAACAAGCTTGTCATCCTTCGGCGGCGCCGGCGCCGTGCTTTTGGCCGACGCCAGATCGACCTCGACGGTGAAGATTGAGCCTTTGCCAGGATGCGAACGAACGCGGACCGGGTGCCCCAACATCTTGCCCAAGCGCTGTACGATGGACAGACCGAGGCCGAGACCGCGGCTGCGTTCGCGCGCCCCATTGCTGAGTTGGTGGTACTCCTCGAAAACGGCTTGCAGTTCCTCGGCAGGGATACCGATGCCGGTATCGCAGACCATGATGCGGAGCGTATTTTTGGACCGGCGGCACCCCAAGAGAACCTTGCCGTGTTCGGTGTATTTCAGCGCATTCGACAAGAGATTGCGGACCATCTGCTCAAGCAGGTGGGGATCGCTGCAAATGAACTGGCCGCACTTAACGACGCGCAGGTCGAGCCCTTGGGATTCGGCGGGAAAGGCGAATTCGTCCCGCAGGCGGTTCAAAAGATCGTTGATCGGGAACACGACCGTCTCGGTACGGACCGTGCCAGCCTCGATCTGATTCAAATCGAGCAGCGTGTTCAACATGCCCGAAATGGCGCCAAGCGTCAGATCCAGCCGCGTCACCAGTTTCTGAGCGGCCTCACCAACGACCATTTTCGCCAGCAGACCCTGAAGCAAAGCAATCGTCTGGAGCGGCTGACGCAGATCATGGCTGGCAGCCGCAAGAAACCGCGATTTCGCGATGTTGGCCTGCTCGGCCTCCAGCTTGGCATCTTCCAATGCTTTGGCGGAGTGTTTGCGTTCGGTAACGTCGGTAAAGGTGATGACCACACCCTCCACAGCGCCGTCATGGGCGTGGTAAGGCAGAATCCTGCGGCTAAACCAGACACCGCCCAACGCTTCCACCTCGCGTTCGATCGGCGTGAGACTATGCAGCACGGTGCGGGCATCGGCGGTCAACGAACTGTCCGCGGACAGCGAATGCAGGTCCGCGAGCGGCCGCCCGATATCGCTGGGAATGATGTTAAAGAGCAGTTTCGTAGCCGGCGTGAAGAAGCGGATATTGAGGTCAGTATCGAGGAACAGCGTCGCAACATTGGTGCTGTACAGGATGTTCTGCAGATCGTCGGAGGTCTCGCGCTGGCGTTCCAGCGTTTCCTGAAGCTGGGTGTTGAGAGCCGTCAGTTCCTCATTGAGCGACTGCAATTCCTCCTTGGAGGTCAGCAGTTCCTCATTGGTGGACTGGAATTCCTCGTTGACCGACAAGGCCTCTTCATTGACTGCCTTTTGATCTTCCCCCACAATCTCAAGATTGCGCAGGGCCCCCCGAAGCTCCGATTTTGTGGACTCAAGCTCACGCTCGAGTTCGGCAACTCTGGCAATGTCGGCCGCTGGGACCGGCATGCTTTCTTTCTTATCCTGGTTCGGTTCGTCGATGAAACAAATCAGGAAAAACTCCTCGCTCTCGCTGAACGCGGGCTGGACCGTAATGGAGAACAAACGGCCGTCGTGGTTCGTCAGTTCGCCTGGAACAACGACACGCTCTTTCTCCTGGCTGGCGCGTTGAATGGCCACCCGCAGCTTGCTGCGCAAGGCTTCACTCACCATCGCGAGCAAATCGTAGGTAGGCTGACCGGCCGGCACGCGCAGATAACGATCTGTCGGCCCCAGGGAATAGAGGCATTCGTGATCGCGGTTGATCAGGACGGCCGCTGGCGCAAAGGTATCCATTACCAAACGCTGGCAGAGGTCGGCAAACGCCGCTTGCCGCACGGCGGTCCTGCCCTGCCCGGCAACCGAAAGAGCGCGGACGTTCCACTTGGAGTCCTTGGAGACGCCAATGTCGCCGAGCCGGCCGACGCCGATACGCCGGTACAGCCGCTCGGCCTTCGAACACACCTCAAAGCGGCCATCGCTATCGCTGACCGTTTCGGCACTGCCCAGCAGCAGGAGCCCGTTCGGGTTCAGCGCAAAACTGAATACCGAGATGGCTTTTGCCTGTGCCTCGGGCCGCAAATAAATCAGAAGGTTGCGGCAGGAAACCATGTCAAGGCGCGAGAAGGGGGGATCGATCAGGACGTCTTGTACCGTAAAGACCACCGCCGCGCGCAGTTCCGGTGACACCCGGTAACCCTGCTTTTCCTTGCGGAAATAACGGGCCAGCCGTTCCGTCGAGACGTTCGCTTCAATGGCTGCCGGATAAAGTCCTTCCCGGGCGATGTCCACCGCTTCCTGGTCGACATCGGAGGCAAAAATCTGCAGTTGGGTCGGTTTTGCTGTCGCCGACATCTCCTCCCGGAACAGCATGGCCAGAGAATAGGCCTCCTCGCCCGTGCTGCAGCCGGCAATCCAGATGCGAACCGGGCGATCGGAGGGGTGATTCCGGATCAGGTCGGGAATGATCTTTTGTTCCAGGACCGCAAAGACCTTCGGATCGCGGAAGAAGTTGGTGACGTTGATCAACAGATCCTTGGCAAGAAGTTCCAGCTCGCTTTTGTCGTTCTGCAGGAGCTTTAGATAGCGGTCGCCATCGCCGGGCGCGACCGCAGCCAACGCCATGCGCCGCTCGATCCGGCGCTCAAGAGTCCCATGCTTGTAATGAGTGAAATCGTGCGCGGTGTTGGTGCGCAGCAGCGCGATAATCTCGGGCAGCCGTTCTTGAACGGTGTCTTTGAGCGTCGGTCCGTCGCGTTCGCCGGTCAGCGGCGCCCCCCGTTCATATTTGATGATCGCGTCGGACATCCTGGCCACGGGCAGCACCAAATCGACCACTCCCGTCGCAATCGCGTTTTGTGGCATGCCGTCATACCCGGCTTCCCCGGGTTCCTGGGCGATCACCAGACCGCCCTTTTCCTTCAGCATCTTCACGCCGATGCTGCCGTCGGTTCCGGTCCCCGACAGCACCACGCCCACGGCGCGCGCGCCGCTTTCCTTCGCCAGAGACTGCAGCAGGAAATCAAACGGCAACCGGGCGCCATGGCGTGCTTGGGGATGGGAGAGACGGATCTTACCGTCGGCGACGGAAAGATAGGTCGCGGGCGGAATGACATAAAGATGGTCGCCCTCGATCAGCATTCCATCCGTCGCCTGGCACACGGAAAGCGACGTGTGGCTGCTGAGCAGATCCACCATCATGCTCTCATGGGTCGGATCAAGGTGCTGGACCAAGATGAAGGCGATCCCCGTACCGGCGGGAATCGTGCTCACGAGCTTTCGGCTGGCTTCAAGACCGCCGGCCGAAGCACCCAACCCAACGACGAGAAGGCTTTTCTTCGACGGTTCGACCGTTTTGGGTACGCCAACACGACCGCGCAACCGCACGGGATTCGACCTCGATTTCGCCGGAGCCTTAGCGACCCGGCGTGGACGACTCTTTGGCATTCCTCAATTGATCTCTAAAGGCAGATTTCAAACAAAAACCAGCTCTTCTTTACCACACCTTGCCTACCGTAGCGATGCCGGAAAGCCGTGTACGTGCGGTTCTGAGTAGATTCCGAAATACCCCCGGTGACTTACGCCGATAGGCGTTGCGCTCAGGACGCAAACGCCAAACAATATCTTGTCCGAGAAGATTTGGGGACCGGTCTGAGTAGTTTCCGACCCTCCACCCGCCAGCGCGCTTTACCCTACGATGGTGTGAGTCACCGCCGCCGAGCACGCTCGCGTCGATTGCCGATTCCAGTAGCAGGTCTGACAGGGTCCACATTGAGTAGATTCCGACGCTGCCCCCGATGCTCGCACGCATCTATATCTCTGGCCGGAACTGACGCGGCCCGTATCGCGCCGCTAAACGCGCGTCCGCGGCTACGATTGGAGATACGATCATGCATCCCACGCACAACACGCTTTCTGAGAATATCCGCGTGCAGTCCATCGCGCCGTCGTGAATTGCGCTCATCAGTAACGGACCAAGCCCCTCGCAGTTGCGATCTCTCCCCCCAACAGAATCAGGACCACGGATATGATGAACCTCAAGACCTTTCTCGTGACGACATCGCTGGCCACGGCCGCGCTGATGACGGTCGGCATGACGGCGCCCGCCTACGCGGCGTCGGAAACCGATCTCAACAGGGACTCCGACCAGGCGCTACAAACGCTCTACAAACTGCATCCGTTTGCGTTGAAGCTGTCGCATAACGCCAAGGCAATATTGATCTTTCCCAACGTCGTCAAAGCTGGCCTGATCTTCGGCGGCGCTTACGGCGAAGGCGAACTGAAAACTGGCGCGACCATCGACGGCTACTACAATTCCGTCACCGGCTCGTGGGGCCTGCAGGCGGGCGCCCAGTCGTACTCCTATGTTGTGTTCTTGATGAGCGACAAGGCGGTCCGCTACATCCACAAGTCGCATGGATGGGAATTCGGCGTCGGACCGACAGTCGTCGTGGTCGATGAGGGCAAAGCCAAAAATCTCTCCAGTTCGACGCTGAAGGACGACGCCTATGCCTTCATCTTCGGCCAACAAGGGTTGATGGCCGGCATCAGCCTTGAAGGCACGAAAATCTCCAGGATCAAGAACTGAACAACGGCATGGCCGGTTTGACAGCAGTCAGGCCGGCCACTTCCACAGGGGGCAAGGACCATGAAGACGAAAATATCTGCAGCGATGGCGCTGCTCGCGGCGCTTTGCAGCAGTGGTGCCAATGCGGCCGATGCGCCGCGACCAGAAAAGGGCACGTTTGGCATACTGGTCGAGAACGATTGGTTCAACCAAGAGGACCACAACTACACCAACGGCATCGAGCTCACCTACACAACGGCGCCACAGGACACGCCCGATTGGCTGATCGACGCCGCGCATTGGCTGCCGTTCTTTACCGCAACGGGTAAGGGCGACGTGCGTACGCGCTACGCCCTCGGCCAGACCATTTTCACGCCGCTGGACACGACCCTGGCCGACCCGTTGCTGACCGATCGCCCCTATGCCGGGTTCCTGTTCGGCACCTTCGGACTTGCCGGCGACAGCGGTATGCATCTGGATCAATTGCAGTTCACTATCGGCGTCGTCGGACCGATGTCGATCGCCGGAGACACGCAGAATTGGTTTCATGGCGCCATCGGCGATGAGAAGGCAAAAGGCTGGCACTATCAGTTGCGCAACGAGCCCGGGCTCATCATCCAGTATGAGCGCAGCATCAAACTCATTCCGCCCAAATCCATCCTCGGCCTGATCTTCGACTTCGAACCGCACTACGGCGCGGCCATTGGCAATGTCTATGACTTCGCCAATATTGGCGCGATGGCCCGCCTGGGCTTCAATTTACCGGGCGATTATGGCCCAATGCGGATCGATCCCAGCCTGCCGGGCTCGAACTTCTTCGAACCGACCGGAGGATTCAGTGCCTATATCTTTGCCGGGGTCGACGGCCGCGCGGTTGCACGCAACATCTTCCTCGACGGCAACTCTTTTGAAGACAGCCGTAGCGTGAGCAAGCTGAATCTGGTCTACGACTACGATCTCGGGGCTGCGATTACCTTCAATGCGATCCGGCTTTCCTACACCTATGTCATCCGCAGCCGCGAATTCAAATTGCAACCGGCGATGAGCAAGTTCGGCGCCGTCGCACTTTCGTTCCGGTTCTAGCCTCCGGAGACATCGCCGGCCGCTGGCGCCGGTACATTCCGAGCCTGTACCACAAGGCCCGTGGCGCCTATAGTTATGGGCGGCGGCCTGGTTTGCGCCCCAACCTGCCAAAAGGAGATCCCATGAAACAACTGTTCGCCTGCGCTGCGGCGCTCGGCTTGTTTCTTTGCATTCCGGCCACGGCACAGAACAACGATCATCACGGCGATAAGCGCGATGCTGCAACGGCGCATGATGACCACAGAACGCCGCCAGCCAAGGCTCCCCAAAAAGGCCAAGGGCACACGCCATCAGGCGTCACGCAGCCGAAGCCGGTTGTTAGCCATCAGAACATGAACAACGGCCCCGCCGCGGCACCGGCCCGCACAAAGAACGCCGGTGCTCATATGAGAGAACCGGCAGCGGCCAACACCTCGACAAAAAGGACGGCGGGACCGGGCAACACCTCGGTTCAGCGCCCTGACATCGCTTCGTTGCGTCGTAACATGCAAGCGCCGCAGCATTTTCGCAACGGCAACTATCGCGCGCCGCGAGGTTACCAGCAGCGCCATTGGGGCTACGGCGAACGGCTGCCGCGCGGATACTTCGTCCGCGACTATTGGATTTCCAACTTCCTGATGTTCGGTCTGTTCGCGCCACCACCTGATCTCGTCTGGGTACGCGTCGGCAACGATGCCCTGCTCATCGACAGATACAGCGGCGATATCGTGCAGGTCCGTTATGGCGTTTTCTATTGAGTTCGCTCAGGCATGAAAGAGTACAATGGGTGAAATAGCGAGCACCGCTCGTGTTGCCGTCATCGGGCCGGAGTACAATGCCTTTCTGTACGCGGCGATCGGTGCTGACGCGAACGGCACGGTGGTCAGCGTGCTGTCAGCAATGGCACGCATGAACCTCGACCCTTGGCAGGAGACCAAGGATTTGGCCGCGTTGTCCGCAAAGGCCGCGACCCGCCGGCTGGCGTCATTGATCGCAGCAGTCCCCGGCGGGCCGTCGGATCCCAACGAGCCCGCCCTGATTGCCGCGCGTCTCGTCAAACTCCTGCCGAGCCAAACGCGCTCCATAGTACCGCCGCTGCCGCCCCGTAAGGAGTTGCTTGACCTCAAGACGCTGGCAACGTCGCGGATGGCCTTATATGCGTTGCTCGCTTTGATCGCGTTGGTGCTCGCTATCACGTGGGTTCGATCGTACCAGCCGCCCACGGCGGCGCCGCACGCCACCCACGTTTCGCAAGCGGCCCAGCCCACGAGCGGTTCGGCAAAACAGCGTTTCCGTTTCGGAACGAACGGCGGCAGTGCGTAGATTCCGACGCTGTCTAGGGACAAGCGGCGAGATCACTATGGCGCGGACGTGATTGCCGACCAGAGCGCCGGCACAGCGAGACATTTCAGCATCAAGCGGAAACGTCTCCGCTGTCTCCCGCACCTATTGAAAAGGAAACGCAACCGTGAAATCCGTTAAGACCATCGCCCTTTCGGGCGCCTGCTCAGCTAGCTTCGCACTGTTCCTGATGATGTCCGGTTCCGCCGCAGCTTCGGAGCCAGATTCCACGCCCGCCGAGAAGGCGCAGACGCAGCAGCTCAATCAAACCGTCTCTGACGTCAATGCTGTTGCCGATGCGCAAAGTGTCGAAAAAAATGCCGTGTATAAGGCGCAGCAGGACCGCTACCAGGAGCAATTGCGGCTCTATAGGGCGGGCCAGCAGAATTATCAGGAGCGGTCCGCGAGCTATCTGGCGGCGCGAGACCGTTATATCGCCGGCCATGCGGCGTATCATCGGGCGGCTTGGCCTGTGAGTTCCAACCAACGCCTCATCGTCGACACCAACGACCTCTTGGGCGCCAATGTTCACACCGCCAATGGCCATACCGTTGGCCATGTGGTGGAACTTGCGTTGGTATCGGGCAAAGTCAGTGCGCTGCGCGTGACCCTCGACAACGGCAGAGGCGATGTCTGGATCGAATCTCCGGACCTGCGGTTCAATGCCGACGCGAAAGTGGTTATGACCAACCTGGACCGCCGGGACCTGTATTTGATGTCTCACGAGACTTACTGAGCCGATAATCCTGCCGGCAGCGCTCGCAAAACAGCGCGCCGGTCGCCGCGTTCCTATTCTTCCGGCGCCCCCACGGCGGCGGCTGCCGGAAGAATGCGTCCGCTCTTTTTCGACCGAACCATTCGGCTGCTGGCAAGCGGCGGGATATCGACTTCGCCCGACGCAGCCGCCATACTCTCCGCGGACATGGAGATATCTGACTTCCACCGTGAGCCCATCCACCTCCTCGCCCCAGACCCCATCGGCGGTTCCCGCGTTCTTCTCGCCCCAGGTGGGAGAGGCACACCGCTTCTTTCTCGATCTCACCCCGTCGTCGCGGCAAGCCTTGACGGTGGTTTGCGGCGGACTTGAGCATTGCGCCCCGGATTACGCCATTCGCCGCACGTCGTTTCCCTACCATTGCATCGAATATGTCGTACACGGACAAGGCCGCCTAACGTTGGGCAAAAGCAGCTACGCCCTGGCCCCCGGACAGGTCTTCGCCTACGGCCCAGGAATCGTGCACGACATCCGTACCGAACCGGGCACGCCGCTGGTGAAATATTTCGTGGATTTCGCGGGCCGTGGCGCTGCAGCCTTGCTGAAATCCTGCCGGCTGGATGGCGGAGGGACAGCAAGGGTGTTTCCGGCCGATTGCCTGTCGGCACTTTACGACGAGCTGATTCAAAGCGGACTGCACGCCGCCGAGGCCAACAAGCGCCTGTGTGCCAAGCTGCTCGAATGCCTGGTGCTGAAAATCGCCGGCAATACTGCACCGCTAAAAGAGGCCGAAACGCGGGCCTTCACCACCTATCGCCGCTGCCGCAGCCATATCGAGCGGCACTTCCTGCGTCTACACGACCTGGAACAGGTGGCGGCCGAATGCGAGACCAACAGCGAATATATCTGCCACCTCTTCCGCCGCTACGACCACCAGAGCCCCTATCGCTATCTGCTACGCCTGAAGATGAGCCATGCGGCCGCGCAACTTCAGCAAACGGACATGCTGGTCAAACAGGCCGCAGCGCTGGTGGGGTTCGGCGATGCCTATCATTTCTCGCGCGTTTTCCACAGCGTACTAGGCGTATCGCCCCAGCAATTCCGGAAATTGCGCTGACGCGACCTTCGCAGGTGCAAAAAAATTGAGGCTGGGCGCGCGGCTACAGGAAGTCAGAAATATCCATCCCAAGGTCAACTATCGCCATTCGCGGGCGTCCCGGTGGGCGCTAGTCTGGCGCCCGTTTACGGCCAAGGCAGGCAAATGCCGGCCCATACCGCTGTGCCGCAAGGCATCGAACCGGTCAGGAAGGATACTATCGCAAATGAAACGAGTCGTGGAACAGGATCAACCTCTCGCCAAAGGTGACTTGATTGTCATCACGGGCGCGGGCGGGTTCATCGGCGGAAATTTGGCGCTGCACTTCAGCAAGCGGGGCTTTACCAACATCCGGGCCGTGGACAAGAAACCGCTTTACGAGTGGTACCTCCATGTTCCCGGCGTACAAAATCTATGCCTGGACGTCAGTCACGAGGAAAACTGCAAGCGTGTCTGTGAAGGGGCCGTGGAAGTCTACAATCTGGCTGCCGACATGGGCGGAATGGGCTTCATCGAGCATTTCCGCATCGAATGCCTGCGCTCCATCCTGATCAACACCAACATGATCGAGTCGGCCTATCGCGCCGGTACCCGGCGTTATTTCTTCTCGAGTTCGGCTTGCGCCTATAACACCGATCTGCAGCAGGACCCGAACGTCCGCGCGCTGAAGGAATCCGACGCCTATCCGGCGATGGCCGAGCGCGGCTACGGCTGGGAAAAGCTGATGAGCGAAATGTTCTGCCAGGAATACTGGGCCGAACGCGGTATGAAGACGTTCATTGCGCGTTTCCACAACGTCTACGGCCCGCACGGCACCTGGGACGGTGGTCGTGAAAAGGCCCCGGCGGCCTTGTCCCGCAAAGTCATCGAGGCGAAGGATACGGGCGCCAAGGACATCACGCTTTGGGGCGACGGCACCCGAACCCGTAGCTTCATGTATATCGACGACTGTGTCGCCGGTATTGACAAGATCGTGCACTGCGACGACCTCATTGCGACGCCGATCAATCTTGGTTCGAGCGAATTGGTCTCGATCAACGAACTGCTGACCAAGATTGAAAACGTCGCTGGTTTGAAAGAGCGCCTGCACCGCCATTACGATCTCGACGCGCCGATGGGCGTTGCCGGGCGTAATTCGGACAATACCTTCATCAAACAGGTGCTGGGCTGGGAGCCATCCACGTCGCTCGATACCGGCCTCGCCGCGACCTACCAGTGGATCGAGGAACAATATCTCCGGCGCAAGGCCGGCAAGCGCGTAGGCATTGGCTGATGACCGGCGGGGGGGATTTGCCGGTCGCCGCATTGCTGGGCTCCATTCCCAACCGCCTGCAACTCGCAGGCGGTTGGATTGATCAGCCGTTCGTATCGGCGTTGAACCCCGAGCCGCCCGGCGCGATGGTGGTGGTGCAGATCGAGCCGGATTTTCCACCGATGGACCGCGCCGGGATTGCCAGTGGCACGCGCGCCATCGCGGCACGGCTGTGGAACGGCCACCTGCCCCGGCGCCCACATGCCGAGCTGGTGCGGGAACTTTACGCCGCCGAAAACGAAGGCAAAGCCGAACCGTCGGGTTCGCAAGACATGATCGGGCTGATCTATCCCGGCATCAATCGACTGGACTACGATTTCCGCACCGAAGGCGGCGTCTTTCCCAGCCACATCGAGTCGTGCCATTCGCCGGTGGTGGCGCGCTGGCTGGAGAAGGTACTGCACCTCATTCCCATCGGACCGCGGCCCGAAGGTTACAGCCCCCTGGGGATCAAAAACCTGCAGCCGGAATGGGTCGCGCGCCTCGGCCAAGCTGGACGGGACTGTTACGACGCGATCGTGCGGATGGATTTGCAGGCTCTGGGAGCCTCGCTCAATCGCAACATGGCATGCTGGGAAACGCTGCTCCCCCACGTCGTCCGCCATCCACTCATTCGCACCGATTTGATGGCATTGCTCGGCGCCTATCAGCAGCAATATGCTGGCGCCATGTTTTCCGGCTGTGGCGGCGGTTATCTGATTGTCGTCTCCGAAACGCGCGTGCCCGGCGCCTTCAACATCACCGTGCGGGTCGAACCGAAATGAGCGAGGTCGTCGTCAGCGGACCGTTCGATGATATCCGGTCGGTCGAGCTACGCTTTCTCGAAGAGGCGTCGCGGCTGGGACGGCTGACGGTGCTGTTGTGGCCCGACGATGTGGTGCACAGGATCGCCGGACACGCGCCAAAATTTCCGCTGGCCGAGCGCCGCTATCTGCTCGACGCCGTTCGTACGGTGGCCCGCGTTGTGGTCGCCAATGGCGCGCTTGGGCCTTGCGAACTGCCTGAGAATTTGCCGGCCGATGTTTGGGCCGATTATTCGCCGACCGCCTCGAAAGAACGGGCGCTTACCTGCCAAACGCGAAAGATTGCCTATCGCGTCTTCGATGCCTGCGAACTCGGTGGCTTCCCCCTACCGCCGCAAGCCCCCTTCAGCGGCCGCAAGAAGGTCGTCGTCACCGGCTGCTTCGACTGGTTTCATTCCGGGCACGTGCGCTTCTTCGAAGAAGTCTCGCACTATGGCGACCTCACCGTCATTCTCGGAAATGACGCGAACATCCGCTTCTTGAAGGGCGAAGGTCATCCTTTGTTGCATGAGGACGAACGGCGCTATGTGGTCGGGTCGATCAAATTCGTCACCAACGCCCTGATTGCGAGCGGCAGCGGTTGGCTTGATGCCGATCCGGAAATCCAACGGCTGAAGCCCGACATCTATGCCGTCAACGCGGACGGCGACAAAGGCGGCAAGCGCGACTACTGCCGGGCAAACGGCATCGAATATCTTGTCCTGAGCCGCGACCCCGCGCCCGGCCTGCCGCGACGATCGAGTACCGACTTGCGTGGCTTTTGAAAGGACACCCGGCGCCGATGTTGAAATCAGGAATCTTGAACCCCCAGATCAACGCTCTTCTGAGCCGGGTGCGGCACACCAACCTTCTGGTGATCGCCGATCGCGGCTTTCCCTTCTGGCCGATGATCGAGACCGTCGACATTTCGCTGGTGGACGATATTCCGACCGTCCTTCAGGTGTTGGCGGCAATCCGGCCCAATTTTTCGATCGGCAAAGCCTGGATGGCAGCGGAGTTCGTGCAACACAACCGACCCGAGGTTTGCACCGCCTTCGCCACCGCGCTGGACGGCATTGCATTGGAACATCTGCCACACGTCGAATTCAAAAAACACGTTCCCGGCGCGATCGGCCTCATCCGCACCGGCGACACCACGCAATATGCCAACCTTATTCTGGAGAGCGCATAGCGCGCCATCATGCGATACGCCATCATCCTTGCCGGCGGTTCCGGGACTCGATTGTGGCCTTGGAGCCGGGCCGAGCTTCCCAAGCAATTGCTGCCGCTGGCCGGCGGGCGTTCGCTGCTGCGGCTTGCCTTCGAGCGGCTAGAGGGAGTTGTTGATCCGGCAAACCGGCTGATCTGCGCTGGGGAAAGCCATCGCGAGGCGATTTGCAGCGAACTCAGCGGGTTGCCGGACGAACAGGTTCTTTGCGAGCCAGTTGGGCGCGACACGGCAGCCGCGCTAGGGCTTTGCGCTGCCGTGCTCGCCCGGCGCGACCCGCACGCGGTGATGGCGGTGCTGACGGCCGATCATATTATCGAACCGGTGACGGCTTTTCGGGAAACGCTGGTGCAAGCCTTCGATCTGGCCGAGCGCCGGGCGGACACGCTGGTCACCTTCGGCATTAAGCCCGATGCCGCCTCGACCGCCTATGGCTGGCTCCAATTGGGGTTGGCCGATGGCAACGCCTTTGCAGTCAATCGCTTCTGCGAAAAGCCCGATGCGACGACCGCCGACCGCTTCTTTGCCGCGGGCCCCAAACAGTATCTCTGGAACAGCGGCATGTTCGTCTGGCGGGCAGAGACGTTTCTGCGCTGCCTTACACGCTACCACCCAGACCTGGCCGATGGAGTCCAGCGCATCGCAGCGGCCTATGATACGCCGCAACGCGCCGAGGTTCTGGAGAAGTCCTATCCGGACTTGAAGAAGATCAGCGTCGATTATGCGGTCATGGAACCGGCGTCGCGCGATGCGGACCTCAGTGTGCTCGCGGTCCCCTTGCCGCTCCGGTGGGTTGACGTCGGCTCCTGGAATGCCTTTGCTGGGATCTGCCCCAAGGACGAAAGCGGCAACGCCATTGCCGCGACGCAGCATGTGCTGATCGATTCCGCACGAACACTGGTGGCATCCGACGATCCGGACCATCTCATCGCAGCGATCGGATGCGAGGACCTTATCATCGTCCATACCGCCGACGCGACACTGGTGTGCCGCGCTGACCGGGCCGAAGCCGTCAAAGCGATGCACCGCCTTGTCGGCGAAAAATATGGAGGCAAGCACTTGTAAGAAAAATGCAATCCGGACGAAGAGCCGAGATTGCGGGGAGGAAATCATGTCTACGACTGCAAAAACGGCAGACCCGGACCTTGGCCACAAGGGGCTGTTCCGGGGGCCCAACGGGAAGAGTTTGCTGGCGACGTTTGCTCTGGTCACCACTTTGTTTCTGCTCTGGGGCTTCTGCAACGGCCTAATCGACATTCTGAACAAGCATTTCCAGAGTACGCTGCACATCAACAAATATCAGTCCGGCTTTGTGCAGTCCGCCAACTACTTGGCCTATTTCCTGATGGCGATTCCGGCAGGCTTGCTGGCGCGCAAATTTGGCTACAATGGCGGCATCCTGATCGGCCTAGTGCTGATTGCGGCAGGTGCGTTCTGGTTCATCACGGCGACGCAGATCGGCGCCTATTGGGCCTTCCTGACAGGGCTATTTGTTCTGGCTACCGGCATGACATGCCTGGAGACGATCGCCAATCCCTACACGACGGTGCTCGGCCCCAGCGAAAGCGGCGCGACGCGCATCAACATCGCCCAGACCTTCAACGGCGTCGGTTGGATTCTTGGCCCCGTCGTCGGCGGCTATTTTGTCTTCAATGGCACGGCTGCTGATGCCAACGCGGGGCTCTATATACCGTATCTGGGTATCGGCTTGGTGGTGACGGTGTTGATCATCATCTTCGCCGTCGCCAAAGTGCCCGACCTCGTGGCCGAGGAAGACGTGAAAGCCGAAGCTGACGGTGGGCCCCAAAAGCCGCTGTGGCGGCGCCCGCATTTCACCATGGGCGTGCTGGCACAATTCCTCTATGTCGCGGCGCAATCGGGAATTTTCGGCTTCTTCATCAACTACATGTTGGAGAACGCACACGGCGTCACGCCGACACAGGCAGCGACCTATTTGGGCCTGTTCGGTTTCGGTCTGTTCATGATCGGCCGGTTATGCGGCAGCGTTGTGGTCAGCTTGGCCAAGCCGCACGCCGCGCTCGCGGTCTATGCCGTCGCCAATGTTGTGCTGTGCGCTATCGCGATGTGGGGCGGCGGCATCGGTCTCGGCGCCTTGCTGGGCACTTTCTTCTTCATGTCCATCATGTTTCCCACCATCTTCGCGCTCAGCATCCGCGGGCTTGGTAAGCACACCAAACTGGGTTCGTCGCTGATCGTCATGTCAATCGTCGGCGGCGCCATCGCCCCGCCCTTGATGGGCCATATCGCTGACATTTCGTCGATGCGGATCGGATTGCTGGTGCCGGCGGCCTGTTTTGTCTTGATCGCCGTCTATGCAGCGCTTTGGCCGGAATTGGAGCGCAAGACCGCAGCGCGGTAAATAAAGCGCAGCGCGTTCGAAAGTGGCGCCGGAAACACTCTGACTCGTCATCAGCGTGTGACCGGCGCATACCCCAAGCAGTCGTTTGTAGGAATAGCAGAATCTTCGATCATCACCCTCACAGCAGATCCGCAGTCAAAATTCCTCATGGCACATTTCGTTGTTCTCACCTATTACGCATACAATAAAGCGGCCATCAGTAGCGCCTGAGGCCGCAACAACAACCGGGGAGTGACAGCACTTACCATGCCACACGACACCGCCAAAACCCGCGCGCCGCAAGGAGTGTTTCCATATTTGTCGCGGCGCGACGCGCTGCAATGGGGCGCCACAAGCTTGACCGGTGCGGCTGCGACATTTCCGGCCGAAGGTCATGCGCCTGAGGTTGCGCCCAGTTACACTCAGACTGTCGGGGACGGGCAACTCCATATTTACGCCATCAGCAACCGTGCGATCCGCGTCCGCTTCGCAAAAGACGGCGTTCTGCCGCCGAGCCCCACGCTGCTCTCCCACAAAGTTGTGCCCTTGGCCGGCCAGGCGCGAACGAAGGATTCTGTGACGCTCGATTTGCGCCAGATCAAATGCCGGATCAAAACGAGTGACGGCACCCTCTCCTTCTTCGATGCAGCAGGAAAGCCGCTTCTGCGCGAATTGCCGGATGCCCGCCACCTCGTGTCCTCGACGGTACAGGGAGAAGCGACCTTCATCGCAACACAAGAGTTCCACTCCCCCTCTGACGAAAGGTTATACGGCACAGGCCAATTTCAAGACGGCTTTCTCAATCTGCGCGGCCTGTCCCGGCGTCTCACCCAGGTGAACACGCAAATCAGCCTGCCCTTTTTGCTATCGAGCAAAGGCTATGGCCTGTTGTGGCACAATGCAGGGATGGTAGAGCTCAATCCGGGTGACCGGACGGTCGTGCCCGACCGCGTGGCCTATGACGCCAAGAGCGCTGCCGTCAACGTCACCACGACAGCCGGGACTGCAAACATCACCCGTAACCTCGCGGCGTTCGAAGGCACATTCGATGTACCGCAAAGCGGCCGCTACAGCTTTCTGCTCGATGTCGGCCAAGCGATGGCGAACAAGCATTATGTCGAAATCGACGGCAAGGTTCTGACCGACGTCGCCTCGCTTTGGCTGCCACCCACCACAAGCTTTTTCGCGGAGCTTGCAACGGGGCTCCACAAGCTGAAGATCATCGGCGATGCCAAGGACCGGCCCTCGCTGCGCTTCGCCCTCGTGCGCGATGCCACCGTTCTGTGTTCGCCGGTCGCCGACGCCATCGATTATGTGGTGATTGCAGGGCCATCCGCGGAGGACATCATCGCCGAATACCGGCGGCTGACGGGCCATGCGCCCATGATGCCGAAGTGGGCCTATGGCTATATCCATTGCCGTGAGCGCTACAAATCCTCGGAAGAGATCCTCGCCAATGTGCGCGAATTTCGCAGCCGGAAAATTCCCATGGACGTAATTGTCCAAGATTGGCAGTACTGGGGAAAGTACGGCTGGAACGCCATGCGCTTCGACGAAGCGGATTACCCAGATCCGGCCGGTCTCATCGCCAGCCTGCACAGCATGAAGACACGCTTCATGTTATCGGTATGGTCGAAGGTCGACCAACAGAGCGATTTGGGAAAGAGCCTTGCGGCGCGGGGCTGCTTCATTCCCGATACGACATGGATCGATTTCTTCGACAAGCGCGCGGCCGGCCTTTATTGGGGCGCAATGAGCCATCAGCTGCTGTCGCTTGGCGTGGATGCCTGGTGGCAGGACGCGACCGAGCCTGAGAACGACGACCTTGTTGGGCGCAAAACCGCCGCGGGTATTGGCAACAAGGTCAGGCTTCAGTATCCGCTCGAAGTGAGCCGGACGGTCTATGAAGGCCAGCGGCGCGACGCTCCGGACCGGCGTGTGATGATCCTGACGCGGAGCGCCTTTCCTGGTCAGCAGCGCTTCGCTTCGGCAACATGGTCAGGCGACATCGGCTGCGATTGGGACACGCTGAAGCGGCAGATTCCCGCCGGCCTGAACATGATGGCGGCCGGTTATCCCTATTGGACGGTCGACGCAGGAGGCTTCTTCCGCCCGGGAAATTCGCAATACACCGATCCTGCCTACCACGAGCTGTTCATCCGCTGGCTGCAATATGCCACCTTCCTGCCACTGATGCGCGTGCACGGCTATCAGAGCCAGACGGAGCCATGGCGCTACGGCGAAGACGTCGAGCGGCGGGCACGGGCGCTGATCGAATGGCGCTATCGCCTGCTCCCCTACATCTACAGCAACGCCGCCGCAGTCACTCGCAAAGGCTCATCGCTGATGCGCCCGCTGGTCATGGATTTCGCAGACGATGCGAAGGCGCTGGATCAGACCCACAGCTACATGTTCGGCAAAGCGCTTCACATTGCCCCCGTTTTCCGCGCTGGCGTTTCGCAATGGGATGTCTATCTGCCGCAAACCAAAGGCGGCTGGTACGATTTCTGGACTGGCGAGCACCGCGACGCCGGTGCCACCCACGTCGTCGATGCCCCGCTAGATCGTGTGCCTGTGCACGCAAGAGCCGGTTCGATCCTTCCTATCGGCCCGGTCGTACAATCGACCGCCGATGGAGACGGGCGCGGGATAACCCTTAAAGTCTTTGCCGGGTCTGACGGTACATTCGATCTCTATGAAGACGAAGGAACCAACTACCGCTACGAGAAGGGCAAGTTCAGCACCATTCGCGTCCATTGGAACAACAAAGCGCGGACGCTTTCGCTCGCAACGAGGTCCGGGTCGTTCCGCGGCATGCTGGACCACCGCACATTCGAGGTCGAACTTGTTGAGAGAAATGTGCCACCAAAAACGATAAGCACGATCCAATACGATGGAGGTCCGAGGACGGTGATGCTGTAGCCTTGGCACTGGCAGTCGCCGGGCACCCGGAAAGCTTTTGGAAAATATCTAAATAATGCAAATAAATCAATCACATAGATTTTGCACAGCCCCCATGATGGAGTGGTCGGACCGGCATTGCCGGAGGTTCCACCGCCTGCTGTCGTCGCGGGCGCGGCTCTATACCGAGATGGTCACCGCGCAAGCGGCGATCCACGGCGACCGGGAAAAGCTGCTCGGGTTCGATCCGGCCGAGCATCCGGTCGCTTTGCAACTCGGCGGGTCGGACCCAGCATCCCTCGCCGAGGCCGCGAAGATCGGTGCCGATTTCGGCTACGACGAAATCAATCTCAATGTCGGCTGTCCGTCCGACCGCGTGCAGTCGGGCAAGTTCGGTGCCTGTCTGATGCTGGAACCCGATCTGGTGGCCGATTGCGTCGCGGCGATGGGCGCGGCGGTCACGATCCCGGT
Source organism: Alphaproteobacteria bacterium UBA1301 (assembly GCA_002307725.1). Lineage (GTDB taxonomy): Bacteria > Pseudomonadota > Alphaproteobacteria > Micropepsales > Micropepsaceae > Rhizomicrobium. Next base: position 101,630 of record DBUB01000004.1, read on the forward strand.
CACCGTGAAGTGCCGCATCGGCGTTGACGACCAGGACCCAGACGTCGCGCTACGCACCCTGATTGCCAAGTGCAAGGCAGCGGGCGCCACCATTTTCGTCGTACATGCGCGCAAGGCGCTGCTCGAAGGCCTGTCACCGCGCCAGAACCGCGCCGTGCCGCCGCTCGATTACGATCTTGTCTATGCGGTAAAACGCGAGAACCCGGACCTCACCATCGTACTCAACGGTGGCATCGCCAGCCTCGATACAGCGGCGGAATGCCTGAAGCACGTCGATGGCGTGATGCTCGGCCGCCTCGCTTATCAATCGCCCGCCGTGTTGGCGGACGTGGACGCACGCTTCTTCGGCGCGGAGGAGCGGTCGGTCGATGCAGCGGTGGAAGCTTTCGTTGCCTATGTGGAGACAAAGCGCGCCGAGGGCGTGCCGCTTAATGCCATGACCCGCCACATCCTGGGCGTTTTTCATGGCCGGCCGGGCGCCCGCCAATTCCGCCGCTATCTCTCCGAAAACGCACCGCGTTATGAGGCAGGTGTCGACGTGTTACGCGAAGCTATCGCCCGGGTGGGCGCGCCAGTATCAGAAACATCGCCAGAAATTGTCGTGGCATCGCACTGATCACCAGGAGCCGATCATGGCCTTTTCCCGCCGCACAACCCTGAAATTGGGTGCCGCATTTCTCGGAAGCCTTGGCGCGGCCGATGCGGCGCCGGTACGCGCGGCACCGAGCGATCTGACCCTGTGGTACAACCAGCCGGCGGCGGAGTGGACCGAAGCCCTGCCGATCGGCAACGGCCGCCTCGGCGCCATGATCTTCGGCGGACCGAACGAAGAGCGCGTTCAGCTCAATGAATCGACGCTGTGGGCGGGCAGCCCCTATCAACCGGCGCACAAAGGCGCCGCCAAACATCTTGGCGAGGCGCGCAAGCTCCTGTTCGAGGGAAAATACGCGAACGCCGAGGCCTTCATCGACAAGGAGATGATGGCCGAACCCATCCGCCAGCTTTCCTATCAGACGATCGGCAATCTTTTGATCACCGACGACTGGGCCGGTCCGGCCCTCGCCTATCGCCGCAGCCTCGATCTCGCGCGTGCCGTGGCGCGGGTGGAGTTCGTGCGCGACCGCGGCGCCTTCGTGCGCGAGTATTTCGCCAGTGCCGTCGATCAGGTCATCGCGGTGCGGTTCACTGCGGACCGGCCGAATGCGATGTCGTTCATGATTGGATTCGACAGCGTGCAGAAATCGGCCATCGTGTTCGACGGTGACGATATCATCCTGCGCGGCGTCAACACCGCCCAGGAGGGCATTCCGGGCAAACTGCGGTTCGACGCGCGCGTGCGCGTGATCCTCGATGGCGGAACGCTGACCAAAGACGGCGACGCTCTGTCGGTGCACTTCGCCAATACGGTCACGCTGCTGATCGCGATGGCGACCAATTTCAAGACCTACGACGACATCTCCGGTGAACCGGAAGCGCTCGCCAAGACGGCAATCGAGCGGGCGGCGCGAAAACCGTACGACAAGCTCCTCGCCGATCATGTCGCCGACTACCAGCGCCTGTTCGGCCGCGTGAAACTCGATCTCGGCCGGACCGCCGCGGTAAACCTGCCGACCGATGTGCGTATCCGCCAGGCCGCGCTCGAAACCGATCCGGCACTGGCGATGCTGTATTACCAGTACGGTCGCTATCTCTTGATTTCTTCCTCGCGGCCGGGTGGTCAGGCGGCGGGCCTGCAGGGCATCTGGAACGAAAAGCTGAACGCACCCTGGCAGGGCAAATACACCATTAATGCCAACACCGAGATGAACTACTGGATCGCCGAGCCGGGCAACCTGCCCGAATGCGTCGGACCCTTGATGGCGCTGGTCAAGGACATCGCCGTGACCGGTCAGGTGACCGCCAAGGAGCAATACGGTGCACACGGCTGGGTCGCCCACCACAACACCGACATCTGGCGCGCCACCGCCCCGATTGATTTTGCCGCGGCCGGCATGTGGCCAATGGGCGGCGCCTGGCTCTGCGCACAGCTATGGGACCACTACGATTACAGCCGCGATAAAACCTTCCTGGCCGAGTTGTATCCGCTGATGAAGGGAGCGTGCCAATTCTATATCGACACGCTGGTGCCCCATCCCAAATTCGGCTGGATGGTGATGTGCCCGACCATGTCACCGGAGAACGCTCATCCTTACGGCGGCACGCTGGTTGCGGGCACGGCGATGGACAGCCAGATTTTGCGCGATCTGTTCGCGCGCACGAGTGCGGCCGCCAAAATCCTAAAAACCGATGCGGCGTTCACCGCCGAATTGGAAGCGATGCGGGACCGTCTGCCGCCCGACCAGATCGGTAAAGCCGGGCAGTTGCAGGAATGGCTGGAAGACTGGGACATGGCGGTGCCGGAAATCCACCACCGCCATATCTCGCACCTCTACGGTCTGTTCCCCTCGGCGCAGATCAACATCTACGACACGCCCAAACTGGCGGAGGCGGCGCAGAAGACGCTCGAAATCCGCGGCGACGAGGCAACGGGATGGGGCACGGCGTGGCGCATCAATTGGTGGGCGCGGCTTGGGCAAGGCGACCACGCCTTCAAGATCCTGAAGTTCTTGACCGGCCCCGAACGCACCTATCCCAACATGTTCGATGCCCATCCACCGTTCCAGATCGATGGCAATCTCGGCGGCGCCAACGCCATATCCGAGATGCTGCTGCAAAGCTGGAACGGCCAGTTGATCCTGTTGCCGGCGTTGCCTTCAGTATGGCCGAACGGAAGCGTGCACGGCCTTCGCGCCCGCGGCGGGATCACGGCCGATCTCACATGGCGGGACGGCGCGCTGGATCAGGTGACGCTGGCGAGTGAAGCCGATCAGACAGTGACCTTGCGCTATCGCGGGCGGACGTGGCCGGTGGCATTGAAAGCCGACACGACGGTAACTCTAAAGCATGATAAACTGGGTTAGGGCTTCAGGTCGTCAGGATATTCACCGCAACTGACCATCACGGTGATCTCCCCGTTGGCGAGGCTCTCCAGATACTGATGCCCAGGCTTGGCGGATGAGCAATGTGTCAGCGGTTCAACCAACTCTTGAAAGGCGTACCAGTCTTCCTCGTCCACCCGCCAATGGAAAACATCAGCCTCGACCTCATCACGAACGATGCCCTCCGCCTCACCAACGGTTTCCAAAAGTACGGTCGTGTCATCGACCGCGACGCAGCCCTGAATGTCGGTAAGCGCCTGCGGCCCCTCGCTCGCCGCGACCTGCGACAGCGCCTCGTAGAGCCGGGCCATGTCGTCGGGACCACCCCAAATCAGCAGCTTGGGGCCCGACTTCAAATCGTGGAAATAGCCGTAGCGCAGCATAGGGACCAGCCTCGTTGACGGACGGCGCGTCCCCAGCTTATCACGGCCGGGGAAAGGGCGGAAATGACCGTATCCGAGATCACCGTTCGGGAGTTTCGCCAAGCGCGCGACGGCTTGCGCCGGTTCCTAACCGCACCCGGCGAGACTGGGGCCCTCAACCGCGGCTTTGTCCTTCTGGCAGCGGTCACGGTGGTGACCGCCTGGTTCAGCGAGACCTTCTTCTTTCCCGACGAGCACTTTCAGGTGCTGGAATACATGGCGATGAAACTTGGCCTCACCAGCCCGGCCGATCTGCCCTGGGAATTCGGCGCCCGCGCGCGGCCGTTCACCCAAGCCTTCCTCTACTTCCTCGTCGCCCGGCCGCTCCGGGCCTTGGGCCTCACCGATCTGTTCGATCTGATGTTCGTACTGCGGCTGGTGACCGGCATCGTGTCGCTGGCGGCGCTGTTTGGTTTCGCGCGGTGGATACAGGACACTCTCGAACGCGCCGATGAACGGCGCGCCTTTGCGCGGATGCTGCCGTTCATGGGGTTCTTGCCCTATCTGTTTGTACGCACCGCATCCGAAACCGCCGCTGCCGCCTTCTTTACCTTTGCCCTGGTGCTGGTGGTGCGGGAGGGAAGATGGCGGCGGATGCTGGCAGCTGGGTTGTTGTGCGGCATTGCTTTCGAGTGCCGCTATCAATCGGCGTTTCTCACCCTGGGATTGATGGCGTGGCTGTGGTTCCAGGCCCGGGTCAAGCCGAGCGCGCTCGCCGCCTTTGCCGGGGGAGGACTCGCCGCCGTGGCTGCCGCGGCGCTCATCGACCGTTGGGGCTACGGCGAATGGTGCTTCCCGCCATGGAACTATTTCGACGTCAACATCCTGCAAGGCGTCGCGTCCAAGACATTTGGGGCGTCACCCTTCTTCGCCTATTTTTATCTCGAACCTGGAACGATCTTCGCCCCGATCACGGCGCTGTTGATGATCGCAATGGTGATCGCCTGTCTGCGCAATCCGCGCCACGTCGTGACCTGGGTGACGGTACCGTTCTTCCTGGTGCACTGCCTGATGGCGCATAAAGAAGAACGGTTCCTGTTTCCGCTGGCGATCCTGGCAATAAGCTGGCCGGTGCTGGCGTTTGCGCCGGGACGGCCGCTGCCGGTGTTCGACCGCGTTTGGGCGTGGCGCAAATCCTGGGCCGCGAAGGTCGTGGGCTGGAGCGCAGTGGCGGCAATGCTGTTTCTCGCCGTCTATCCGTTCGGCATCCGTCCGCACATGAAGATGGCGAAATATCTGTACCGCGCCTTTCCGACGGGACTGCACGCCTACAGCTTCGACAAGGACCGGTTTGACAGCTATCCGATGGTGCAGCCGAAGCCGTATCGCGTTGACATCCTGTTCGACCGTCAGGACCTCGAAGCGGCACTCAGAAACGGGCCGCTGTACTTGTTCTCCGACACACCAACGTTACCAGTGAGTTTGCCGCAAGGCGTGGGCGCCGAGATGGTCTATTCCGAATTCGTCTTGGCCCGGACGGCCGCAGCCGACGCCACCAAGATCATGTGCAGCTATGCGGCGCTGAAACGCAGCGGGTCCATCCATCCGCCGCGCCTTGCCTTCTGGACGCTGTTTCGCCTCGAGCGCGGCGGCGCAAACGATGCCGTACCCTCGCCCTGCATTCCGGATTGGAACTCTAAGCGCTCTTGAACCAGCCGCCGCGCGCGCCCCAGGCGAGGAACAATTTGGCGTTCAATTCGCCCTTTGGACTGTCACCGGTGAGACCAAAGCCATGCGGGCCGTCTTCGAAGGCGTGCAGTTCGACCGGAACATTCGCGGTGACCAGCGCCTTGTACATCGCCATCGAATTGGGCCATGGCGGCACCAACGTGTCGTTGCCGCCGAAAGAAATGAAACTCGGCACTGTGCGCGGCGTGACCCGCTTGTCGCAGGAATAGGCTTCCAGCCGCGCCGCGCTTTGATCGCTGCCGATCAGACGGTCGCGCGAATCCGCGTGCGTGCCGGGCCCCATGGTGATGACCGGATAGATCATGCCGGCAAAAGCGGGCCGCGCATCGCATTGGTCGGCGGCATCGACGGGCGCGTAGACCTTTTCGTCGTAGCGCGTCGCCAGCGTCGCCGACATGTGTCCGCCGGCGGAAAATCCGATCACGCCGAGCCGGGTGGGATCAATAGCAAAGCGTTTGGCATTGGCGCGGATAAGACGCATGGCGCGCTGCATATCCTGAAGCGGAACATCGGCGCTGTTCGCCCAGCCCTCGCCCGGCAAGCGGTATTGCAGCACGAATGCCGTAACTCCAGCCGCATTCAAACGCCGCGCCGTCTCAAAACCTTCGTGATCGATGACGATCACGGTGTAGCCGCCGCCCGCAATCACCAACACCGCCGAACCATCCGGCTTCGGCGGCCGGCAGACCCACAGATGCGGATCGCCGACATCGCGCAAAAAACGGTCGTGATTGGCGAGGTTTTGGGAAAAGCTCTCCATCTTCGTGACGAGCTTAACGCCTTCACCGCCGGGCGGCGTGCTCGGCCATAGACGGACGATTTCGGTGGGATCGGCCATCAGTGCACCTCGCCGCGGAACCAGCCGCCTTCCTTGCCCCATTTGAGGAACAGATCGGGCCAGGACGCACACGGTTTGCCAGCGGCCAGACGGATGCCGAAACCATGGCCGCCTTCCTGGAAGACGTGCAGCTCGGACGGGATCTTCGCGGCTGCCAGCGCTTCATACATTGCCAGACCGTTGGCGAGCGGCGGTACCGCTTCGTCGTCGCGCGCAAGACAGAGAAATGTCGGCGGCACGGCGGACGCGACATGCCGCTCGCAGGAATATTCGGCGATCGCTTGCGGCGAAGGATTGGCACCAAGGAGCATGGCGCGCGAGCCGCCATGCGTACCATCGCCCATGGTGACGACGGGATACATCAGCCCGGCAAAAGCGGGACGAGCATCAATCCGGTCGGCGGCATCGCTCACGGAATAAACCGTGTCGGCGTGGCGCGTAATCAGCGAAGCTACGACATGTCCGCCAGCGGAAAACCCAAGGATGCCGACACGGCTGGAATCAATCCCGTAATGGTCCGCATACGAACGGATCAAGCGGAGGGCGCGCTGGGCGTCCTGCAGCGGCACGTCGGAGCGGTTTGCCCAACCCTCACCCGGCAAGCGATAGCGCAGTACGAACACCGTGATACCGGCAGCATTGAAACGGCGCGCCGATTCGAAGGCTTCCTTGTCGATCACGGTGCGAACATAGCCGCCGCCGGGGCACAGCAGAATCGCCGAGCCGTCGGGGCGGCTGGGCCGGAACACGATGAGGATCGGCATGCCAACGCTGTCGACATAACGGTCGTGATAGGCGTTGGGATCAGGCGAGCGCTCGACGATACGGGCGGTGAGATGAACACCCTCGCCGCCCGGCGGCGTTGCCGGCCACAGCGGGATGGTCTCGGTGGGATCGGTCGAAAGCGAGCCGTCGGGCTTCATGCTTTCGGCCCGTGCCGCCATGGTCGCCAGCGTCGCCGCGCCGAGCCCCAGCACCGTGCGCCTATCCATAACCGCCTCCGCCTTTTGCACCGCAAAGGTGTAAGCGCGGGGCGGGGCCAGACGCAAGCGATTGAAAAGGAAAACGGTGTTATGTGTGAGCCCCAGAGGGAAGGATTCCGCTCATCCCGCCGCGTCAGGCTGGTGTTCAAGCCTGACGTGCCGCAATATCCTGCCCAAGCGGCCGTGGTTGAAGCGGTCGCACGGCGAGGATGCTGGTGATGACGAAAGACGAACTGAGCGCTTGGGCCTTGGCAAACGGCTGGCAAATGGCGGGGGAATTTCCCAGCCTAATGAAACCGCGGACCTTCGACGTCGCCATCGTGCGCCTGGTGTTGAAGGCGACCGTCGCCAACCTTGAGATCAAAAAGCCCAATGGCAAATGGGAGAAGGTGGCGAGCGCCAGCTATTCTAAGATCACCGCCGATCCCGACGGCGGCGCCCCCAGCGGCCTCAGCCTCGATACCATCAACGGCCTCACGTCGCTGATGCACGCCAACAAAGATCACTTGGTGTTTGCCAAGTTCAAGGCGAGTTAGGAAGAATATTCACTTTGACCGCTCTTAATCTCGGCGTTCAACAAACACACAAGTAGGCTTCACATGACCGATAGCCCGCACCTTTCCCCCAAAATCGCCAACAAATATGTCCGAGAGAAAATTGAAAACCTTCTCCAGGGACGGGACATATACCCACTGAATAGATACGGCTGGACGGGACCAGATACCTACGATGACGAGATGATTGGTCACGCGATATGGCAAACGGACTCGTTGTACTTTCGATTTCTCGACGAGCACTTCTCTGCGACCCACGCAAATGGTCCGGCTCCCGCGGCCCTCGAACCGTGGCAGCAATTTCTCGTTACTTCAGGTGGCGATTTCGAAGGGCTCATCGAAGCGGCGCGCCTGTCGATTGGGCTAGTGCTGTTTCAATGTGTCACGACCGAGAGGGATCACTATGCCGAGGACAGCCTATTCCAGGTCCACTTGATATCGTCGATGGTCTTGCTCGGATCGGCCTCAGACCGGCTTCGTGACCTCTTTATCGCAGCGGTATTCAAGAAGGACACGGATCAATACGTAAAGGATTCAATTAGGGACAAGAAGCGTCACCCGACCTGGTACAACGCCCCGTTCCTTGAGGCCGCCGTGTTTGCCCGTGAGGACGCCTTGCATGGCCGTGAGTCCTTTGCGTTGTTGCCCGCATTTGCTTACCGCATACATGAGCTCCGCGAACTGCGTAACAAGGTAGTTCACAAAACGGCGACCGAGCTTGGTCGGCACCAAAGAGATTTTGCGAAGAAGAGGGTACCAGACCGCGTTACCGAAGACTTTTCGTACGAAGAGATGATCGCGTACCAAAGCCAACTCGATGCCGACTATCGCAAGAGGATCAACGATGACGTGGATACAATCGTTTCCTGGTATGAGCTTTTGATCGAGACCAGCAATCACGTCTTCATTATCGAAAACACGCTACGGCGACTAAAATCTGATACCCCAAAATGATTAGCCTTAGGAACTACCATACATGACGTCGGACATCCGCCCCTGCTGCGACGACGAACACGCTGCTATCGCCACCATCATCAATGCCGCGGCCGAGAAATATCGCGGCGTGATCCCGGCCGATTGCTTTCATGATCCCTATATGAGCGACGATGCACTGGCGGCGGATATCGCCAAGGATGTCGTGTTCTGGGGCAGCGAGGACACCGGTGCGCTGGTCGGCGTGATGGGTTTTCAGATCGTGAAAAATCAACCGCTGATCCGGCACGCTTACGTGCGCCCCACTTTACAGGGTCGCGGCATCGGTTCGGCGCTGTTGTCGTTTCTGATCGAGAAACAGAAGGGACCGATCCTGGTCGGAACCTGGGCGGATGCGTCCTGGGCCATTGGTTTCTATCAGCGGCACGGATTCGTACTCACCGCGCGCGACGAGACGGTGCGGCTGCTGCGCACCTTCTGGACGGTATCGGAACGCCAGATTGAGACGAGCGTGGTGCTGCGGCGGTAATTGGCGTCACGGTTTCAACTTGGCACCGGGTAGTCCTTTGGTCTCAACCTCGATGCTCTTGCCGTTTTTCTGGTCCACGGCATGTTGGAACGCGCTGGCGCTGGTACAGGCGGCGACGGCAGTCGTGCCACTGTCGCCGGATTTGCCCGGGGTTCGCCAAATCCAAGTGCTGGCGGGAACCGGTTTGAAATCGCCGGGAACCATCGTGTTCCAGCAAACACTGGTGCGGCCGCTATCCATTTCCAGGAAGATGTAGGCGCTCCACTCTTGGCAGGCCCGGAAGTCCCGGCTGTCTTTCTTGCAGACGTGAACGGCTATCATATTGTCGTAGAGCTGAACCCGGTCTTCCGTGCAACTCGCTCCCCAACATGTCTTGAGCTGGGCGAGCTGGTCCGGCTGCAACGTCGCCGCCAGCGACACCTTGACGATCGGATCGTCCCAGAGGGTCTGCCCGGCGGGCAGCGGCAGTGTGTTGGCGTATTTCGTCGGATAGAAGCCCTCCCACTTCTGCAGCGTGCCATAGGAAACCGCTTGGCCAAAAGCCGATCCGGCCAGGGCGACGACCGCAGCCGCAAACCAGGCACATTTACACAGCGACCCGAAACCAGACATCGCAAATACCTCGCTAGCGGTGCTCCCGCACGTCCAGGATATCGTGTTTTTACCGCGAGATTGTATTATAACCGTCGCAATCGCATCGATAAACGTCGCAATCGCGCCGACAAATGCACGCATCCGGCTTCGCCGGACGAGCGAGGAAAACCGCGATCACTTAATCTTTGGTCGACAAACATCCGGCTTCGCCTAGCGGCTACACCGGACAAGCCCGGCATATTACGCCTATTTGTCCTTGATCGACAGGCACACCAGCGTCTGGTTCATCAACACATGCGCAAGTTCGCCAAACACCGCCGGGCCGGGCAGCGGATAGGGCTGCGGCGCCATCAAGTCGCCATAAGTGAAATTGTGGACACAGTTACACGACAGCACAGGATTGAGCTTCCGTTCGGCAGCGAGGCGAACCAGCGCGTTACGGTAGTCTGGCACCGACGTGGCCAAGCGATAGACGCGGCCCTTCATGACCGGGGCGTAGAACTGTACCGAACGGGTTTCGGCATCGATCAGCTTCAAGGCGACGCTGATGTGTTCGCCGTTCAGTTCGGTGACCAGTGGGTGATGGAGTTCGAGATTGTGATGGACAGCGTAGGCGTAGAAATCATCCCGCTGACCGTTGATCGTGCAGTCCCTCGCCGTAAAGCTTGGCGCGTCGAACACGATTTCGTCGCCCGTACCCGGTATGACCAGATTGATGATGCCGACCGAGGCTTCCTTACTCGGCGGCAGCGCGGCACGCATCACCACGATGCGATCGTCGGCAACTTCGCCGGTCACGCCGTTGACCACTTTCGCCGAGATGTTCAAACGATCATCCACATGCACGCCGGAAATCCATCCCATGATCGGGATGTCGCGAATGCCCGGAATGCTCGCGGCGGTGAGGCTATAGATCGAATGAATCTCGCTCATGCCCGGCGCGATCACGATGGAGAAGCCGTTGCGCGGCGCCTCGACCGAAATCGCCGGGAGCCGCCCGATATCGATGAAATGCGTGGTGATCGCACGCGCGTTCACCGGCAACTCGGAGACGAACACCTTCTCCCGTTCCACCACGCCGCCGTCACGTGTCAGGATATAAGGCGTGGTGCCACCGATCCAGTTGCCGCGATGAAGCTGGCGCAGCACGTGCTCTTCGCCCGCGATATGCAGCACGCAGCCGCGGTCGATCAGCGTATTGGCTTCTGCGGCCGTCACAAGCGCGTTCACGATAACCTCCCCTCGCGGCCGGGTCGTTTCCCCCGCGCCCAGCCTTCGGGTACGTGTTAAGCGCTGTCATTTAACATACAAACTCCTAAACAACTCTTGCCTTGCCCAGACGTTGGGATTGAACTGCCGCGAAAAGCGGGAAGCAGCATGAATTTCTTAACCGGCAGCAACGATCTCGGCACCCTCGGGCTGGGACTGTTGATCGCGGGCGCGGCCGCGGGGCTTTTCGGCGGCATTCTGGGCCGCGGCGCCGGCCTGATCCTGGTATCAGCGTTGTTCCTGGTGGCGCGATCAGCGGGGATCGGAACCGATTTGGCGATGCACTTGGCGGTGGGAACCTCGTTCGCGTGCCTGCTGCCGCTGTCACTTGGCTTATTGGCCGCACACGGACGATCGCTGGATTGGGGCGTGGTAAGGCGCTGGACCTTGGGGCTGATAGCCGGAACGGCGGCCGGCCTTGCTGTCGCGCTGCGTCTGCCGGGCGCCCAGCTGGCGCTGGTTTTCGCCGCCGTGGCAGTGGCGGCCGCGGCGATGGCCGTATGGGTCAAGGACCGCGAAAACGTGAAACCATCGCGCGGCCTCTTCGGCTACGCGATGGCGTTCGTCACTGGCACAACAGCGGGGGCGCTGGGTCTTTCCGGTGCCGCGCTCGGCAATCCCTTGCTCGCCTTATGCGGATTGCTGCGAGCACGAGCCGAAGCCACTGTCGCCTTGTTCGCCGTCGTCATCACCGCGACGGGCGCGATTGTAATGGCCGTCAGCGGATACGGCTTGGCGGGACTACCAAAATACTCGTACGGCTACGTCAATTTGCTGGCGTTCGGTGCGACCGCGCCGGTGACGTTCGCCACCAGCCTGATCGGCGCCCACTTCGCGCCCGAAATCGACACCAAGCGGTTACGCCTGTTGTTCGCCGTGGTCGCTCTTTGGTGCGCGGCGCGCGTGGTGTGGAACGTGGTGGGGTGAAAACCAGCGAATAGCGAATAGCGAATAGCGAATAGCGAATAGAAAAGGGTGGCAGGCCAAGAGGGCCCGTCAATTCCTACTCGCTATTCGCTTCTATTCGCCTAAATCTTCTGGTCGTATTCGCCGACTTCCTTGTGCTTCGACAGGCGGGCGTCGAGATCTTTGAAGATGGCGTGCTTGGCTTCGTCGGAGGTCGGGCTTTCCACCACCACCACCAGCGAGGGCTTGTTGGACGAAGCGCGGACCAGGCACCAGGTGCCGTCATCGAGGGTCACGCGTACGCCGTTGACTGTTACAATGGACGCAATGGCGTGGCCGAGGATTTTCCCACCCTTGGCTTTCAGGTCCTCGTATTCCTTGGTGATGGCGGCGACGACATCGTACTTGGCCTCGTCGGCGCAGAACGGGCTCATAGTCGGCGACGACCAGGTCTTGGGCAACGTCGCTTCGATCTCCGATAGCTTCTTGCCGCCGGCATGGTCGATCATTTCGAGCACCGCGATGGCGGCAACGATGCCGTCGTCATAACCGCGGCCATACGGCGGATTGAAGAAATAGTGGCCGGACTTCTCGAAGCCCGCCAGTGCGTGCAATTCGGCGGTGCGGCGCTTGATGTAGGAATGGCCAGTCTTCCAGTAATCGGTCTTGACGCCATTGGCTTTCAGCACCGGATCGATGGTGTAGATCGCGGTCGACTTGACATCGACCACAAAGGTCGCGCCCGGATGTTTGGTAGACATATCGCGCGCCAGCAGCACGCCCGTTTTGTCGGCGAAGATTTCCTCGCCGCGATCGTCGACCACGCCGCAGCGATCGCCGTCGCCGTCCAGCCCGATACACAGCTCGGCACCGTGCTTCTTCACCGCATCCGCCATGACGTGCAGCATGTGCAGGTCTTCCGGGTTCGGATTGTAGTTGGGGAAGTTGTAATCGAGCGCGGTATCGGCCTCGATAACTTCGGCACCGATGCGGCGCAGCGCTTCCGGAGCGAAGGCGCCCGCGGTGCCGTTGCCCGTCGCCACCACCACCTTGATCGGGCGGCTCAGCTTGTGGCCCTTGGTGACGGCTTCGAGATACTGCTCGGCGAAATTCTCGACGAAGGTGTATTTGCCGCCGGCCTTCGCTTCGCTCTTGGCATTGAGCACAATGTCCTTCAGCTCATTGATCTCGTCGGGGCCAAAGGTGAGCGGCTTCTGGGAACCCATCTTGACACCGGTCCAGCCGTTTTCGTTGTGGCTGGCGGTAACCATCGCCACGGCGGGGCAATCGAGCGCGAACTGGCCGTAATAAGCGACCGGCGTGGTACAGACGCCGACGTCCACCACGTCCATGCCGGCGTTGATGAGGCCGAGGGTCAGCGCTTGTTTGATCGACAGCGAATACGCCCGGTAGTCGTGGCCGGTGACGACTCGCGGCGCGCCATGGCGCAGAAAATAGGTGCCAAGGCCCAGGCCCAAAGCCTGCACGCCGAGCAGGTTCAATTCTTTGCCGAACAGCCAGCGGGCATCGTATTCGCGAAAGCCGTTGGGGGTGATCAGCGGGTAAATCTCGTTTTCAAAGGTGTTGGGCTTGAGATCGGAACGGGGTTTCAGCATGGGTGTCATGGTTTCCAAGGTGGCGGCACCCTATCTAACGCAAGGCGCCGAAGAGGTGAACGCCAAGAAGCGACTTTCGCGCGGAAAGAGGCTATTTTACCTCAGTGCGTCGTGGTACTATATATTGTACATGTTGGAAATGATGAATGTCCGCTGATCTGACCAAGGCTGCCGAGCGGGCGGCGATGGCCAAACTCGCCGGGGCACTTGCGCTCCCCGCTTTCGAACCCGGCTGGGTCTGGCTGACCGGTGCTGGCCCTGGCGATCCCGGCCTGATTACCGCGCTAGGCCTTTTTGCGGTCAGCGCAGCGGACGTGATTTTATATGACGCGCTCGCCAACGAAGACCTTTTGAACCTGGCGCGGCCGGGCGCCGAGCTGATTTTCGCGGGAAAGCGCGCCGGCAAACGCTCGTGCCAGCAGTCCGACATTTCGCACACCCTGATTTCGCTGGCGATGAAGAACAAGCGCGTCCTGCGGCTCAAAGGCGGCGATCCCTTGGTGTTCGGGCGCGGCGCCGAAGAGGCTCTGGCGCTGGCGAGCGCAGGGGTGCCGTTCCGCATCGTGCCTGGGGTGACGGCGGGGATCGGCGGATTAGCTTATGCCGGGATTCCAGTGACGCATCGCGACACCGGCCATGTGGTAACCTTTCTCACCGGTCACGGCACCGACGGCAAACTGCCCGATCTCAACTGGGTTTCGATCGCACGCGGCTCGCCGACCCTGGTGCTTTACATGGCGCGCAAACATGCCGGCGAGATTGCTGCGAAGCTGATCACAGCGGGGCGCAGCGCGAAGGAGCCTGCGGCGGTTGTCAGCAACGCTTCGCTCGCCAATCAATCGGTGCGCATAACCACGCTTGGCGCGCTCGGCGAAGCCGCGGCACAAAGTGCGATGCCAGCGATTCTGGTGATCGGCGAAACCGTTGCGCTCGCCGCCAGCATGGACTGGCTCGGCGCGATGGGCAGCAAGGAACAAGCCGGTAATGTGCCGGACGAGCGACTGGTGCAACCCTTGCGAAAAGCATACATTGCTTGAGCTAGAGGATTGATGGATGCCCAAGGCCGAGATTCAGTTCAGGCCCGTAAGACTTACCGGCAAACCTGCCTTGCGCAAAAAGCGCGTCCGGCAGTCGAGCGGGGAAATGATCTCGGTCTATTCGCTTGACGCCGAGGGCACCAACCTTGCGGCCAATCTCAGCGCGGTTTTTGCCAAGAACGTCGCAGCTGCAAGACGGGAAAATAGTACTCTTTCGCTCGCCAAGAAGGGTGCAAAGGCGTCGTTAAAGGTCGCCACGAAGAGCAACAAGAAGCGTCCCCCAAAGGGCTAGTCCGGTGCACGGGGAGCGCATGGGCAAGCTGGAAAAGCCGAGTTTCTGGATTGTTGCCGGACCGAACGGTTCAGGAAAAAGCACGTTTTACGACAGAACCGACATCGAAGGGTTCGGTCGCTCTATCTGGATCATCAACCCCGACGTGCTGACGGACCAAATCTGCGAACAGGAACAGATGGATCGGCTGACGGCAAACAAGGCCGCCTTGGATCGCATCTGGAATTGGCTTCGCGCCTCGATACGCGTGCATCACACCATTGGTGTCGAGACCGTGTTATCAACGCCGAAATACCGTCGGCTCGTCAAACTGGCAAAACTGTTCGGCTTCGAAATCAAACTGCTCTACGTGACGCTGAAATCGCCCGAACTCAACGTCGAGCGCGTGCGCCTGCGCGTCGCAAAAGGCGGGCATGGCGTTACGGAAGACAAGATCCGCGCACGCCGGGAACGCTCCTTCAAACAACTGCCGTGGTTTCTGAGAAATGCCGATCTTGCGCTCATTTTTGACAACTCGGGCCCCAAACCAAGGCTCATTGGCCGCAAGCACGGCGGTGTTCTCGAAATCGATCCTCTTGCCGGTCCAGACATCACGCAGGCGGCCAACCGCGGCCGGTGACCGGCTGCTTGGCGCGCACATCGCCGGTTGGGCGCAATTGCCGCCGCGCGTCTGCCGCACAGATTAACCCGCCCTTAAAGAGCGAAGCGTACACTCCCACAACTGTCCGGAGAAACGGCATGGCCAAGGCCCAGTTCCACAAAAATCAGCGCGTCTACGTCAAACCCGTGGGCACATGGGCGTTGGTCGAGCATGTGGTCCCGCATTGGACCAAGGGTCTCGGTGAACCCATCCGCGTGCACTACGACTGCGGGCTGGGGCGCGAGTTCACTGCCGAAGAACTGCAACAGGAAGAACCGATCCCGGAAAAACTGCAGAGCCAAAGCGAACGCTGGCGCGTCACCCGCGCCCGCAACAAATGGCAGCCGACCGAAGACTGCTCACGCCATCCGGTACCGGGTACCTATCCGGTGATCGTCACCGGCGAACAGGACTGGGGCGGCTGGCGCGTGCCGGGCGCCGAATACGATCTCAATCCAAGCCGCATCGAGCGGCAAGCGCGTCTGATCGCCTCTGCACCAGCGCTGGAACGGATTGCCGGAGCCCTTGTCAGTTGGGCGCGAAAATCAGGCGAGGACATGCCGACGGAACTCGCCGAATACGCGCATGATGCCCAGGACGTGCTGACAAAAATCGAGATGGGTGGTTAAGGCGGAAGAAGGGGGGGACATGTCGCTGCAGACAATCACGAAGTGCATTCCCGACAACTCGACGTTCAGCCAGATCGGGTTCGACAACTTCGACAGCGAGGTGCTGCGATCGGGCTATCAATACTGGCTGACCAAATGCGGGACCCGCCGCTTTCCGTCGCGCGATGACATCCGGCCGCGGGAAATCGCCAGTTCGCTGCGGTACGTTTCCCTCATCAAGGTCGAAGGCGCCGATTTCATCTATCGCATCGTCGGCGACGTCGTCGTGATGAGCTTCGGCGTGCCGCTGCAGAACCGCCGCCTCAGCGATCTGGCCTATGACGAGCCCGGCTTCGACATCTTCGTGATCCCGATGTTGCGCAAAGTCGTTCGCAGCGGCGAACCGCTCGCCTTGCGCGGCAAGGTCGGCCGCGATGTCGTTCGCGCCAATTTTACCGATTGCGAAAACCTGCTGCTGCCGCTCGGGCCCGACGACAACACCGTCGACCACGTCCTGGCTTTCGGCTTCTACACATCGCATCCGTTCGGATAAATCTTAAGGAAGCTGTGGGTAAAGCCGGGGTAGCTGGGCTGGTCTTTGGCCCGCCGGACGTAAAAATCGCGAAAAAGGTCGAATGCTCCGGGCGGTTCCGGTATACCCGTGCCGCGGCAAAAACCGGATTCATCGCATGCGTACCGACGAGCCTCACGCCATTCACCTCAAGGACTATCGCGCACCAGACTATAAGGTCTCGGAAATTGCGCTCGACTTCAGCCTCGATCCGCAGACGACCCGAGTCGCCGCCCGCATGCGCGTGGTGCGGATGGGCGAGCACGGCGCGCCGCTGGTGTTGAACGGCGAAGCACTCAAGCTCGTATCGGTGGCAATCGACGGCCACCCCTTGACGGCCGATCAGTACACGATAGAGCCGGAACTGCTGGTCATTCCGGACGTGCCGGAGAAGTTCGTGCTCGACGTGGTGACGGAAATCGCGCCAGCGGAGAACACACGCCTGTCGGGACTCTACACCGCGAAGGGCTTGTTCTGCACCCAATGTGAAGCTGAAGGTTTCCGCCGTATCACCTATTTCCTCGATCGCCCAGACGTGCTCGCGGTCTATACGACGCGGATCGAAGCCGACAAAACGCTCTATCCGGTACTGCTGTCGAACGGCAACCTAATGGAGAGTGGCGACCTGGCGAATGGGCGTCATTTTGCAGTGTGGAACGATCCGTTCCCCAAGCCGTGTTACCTGTTCGCGCTGGTGGCGGGCGATCTCGGCGTCTTGGAAGATTCGCGTGTGACGATGAGCGGGCGCAAGGTCGACCTCAAGATTTTCGTCGAGCACGGCAATGAGCCGCGCGCGGCCTATGCGATGGACAGCCTTAAGCGCGCGATGGCGTGGGACGAACAGGCTTACGGGCGCGAATACGATCTCAACATCTTCATGATCGTGGCGGTGTCGGCGTTCAATTTCGGCGCCATGGAGAACAAGGGCCTTAATATCTTCAACGATCGCGTGCTGCTGGCCTCGCCCGAAACCGCGACCGACGACGACTATGCCCGCATCGAAGGCGTGGTGGCGCATGAATACTTCCACAACTGGTCCGGCGACCGCATCACTTGCCGCGATTGGTTCCAATTGTCGTTGAAAGAAGGCTTCACGGTGTTCCGCGATCAGGGATTTTCCGCCGATCAGCGAAGCCACGCCGTCAAGCGCATCGAAGACGTGCGGGCGCTGCGCCTGCGCCAGTTCCAGGAAGATGCGGGACCGCTGGCGCACCCGGTGCAGCCCGAGAGCTACATCACCATCGACAATTTCTACACCTCGACCATCTACGAAAAAGGCGCCGAGGTGATCGGCATGCTGAAGACGCTGGTGGGCAACGAGGCCTTCCGCAAAGCCACCGATCTCTATTTCTCGCGCCACGACGGCCAAGCCGCGACGGTGGAGGATTTTGTCAAGAGCTTCGAGGACGCGACCGGCCGCGATCTGACGCAATTCCGCCGCTGGTACGCGCAAGCGGGAACACCGGTGATCACGGCAGAAGGCCATTACGACGCCGCCAAGAAAACCTATGAGTTGACCCTCAGCCAAGCGCTGAGGCCCACGCCGGGCCAGCCGGAAAAACTGCCGATGCAGATTCCGGTGCGCCTCGGTCTGGTTGGCCAATCTGGCCGTGCCCTACCCTTGACGCTGGAAGGCGACAACGCGCCGGGGCCCGACGAACGCGTTGTGGAACTAACCGAAGCAACGCAGCACTTCCGCTTTACCGGCGTGGCAGAAGCGCCACTGCTGTCGGTGGGGCGGCGGTTCTCGGCGCCAGCGGTGTTCAAGCTCGAACAAAGCGCGGCCGATCGCACCCATCTGATGGCGCACGATCCCGACAGCTTCAATCGCTGGGAAGCTGGCCAGGCTGCCGCGCGCACGGCGATGCTGAATATGATCGCGGGCGCAGCACCCGATCCGCTGTATGTCGCCGCCATCGGGCCGGTGCTGGACCAAGCGCTGGACGATATGGCGTTTGCCGCCAACATGCTGTCGCTGCCGCTCGAAAGCGAAATCGCGATGGCGATGGACGTGGTCGATCCCGACGCGATTCATGCCGCCCGCACGGGGTTACTGCAGACCGTCGCGACGGCGCATCATGAAAAATTCGCGGCGTTGTACGGCAAGCTCTCGGCAAGCGGGCCGTTCTCGGCGGACGCCAAAGCGGCGGGCCAGCGCGCCTTGCGCAACGCCTGTTTGCGCTTCCTGACGGCGGCCGACGACGAGGCAGCAGCGGGCTTGGCGGCGCGGCACTATGAGACCGCGACCAACATGACCGACATGATCGCCGGGCTCGCGGCGCTAACGCGCATGTTTTCGTCGCCAACCAAGAAAGCGCTGGCGCATTTCCACCAACGCTTCGCCGGCGACCCGCTGGTGCTCGACAAATGGATGGGCCTGCAGGCTGGCTCGCCGCGCGCCGATACGGTGGACTGCGTACGGGAGTTGATGCAGGACCCGCATTACGACATCAAGAATCCCAACCGCGTGCGGGCGCTGGTGGGGGCGTTCTCGGTCAACCAACTCCGCTTCCACGCTGCAGACGGCTCGGGCTATGCCCTGGTGGGCGAAATCGTACGCCAGCTCGACGGCATCAACGCGCAAGTTGCTGCACGCATGGCGGGCGCCTTCGAAACCTGGCGGCGGTTCGATCCGGCGCGGGCGGCGCGGATGCGGGCCGAACTGGAATCGATGCTCAAGACACCCGGCCTGTCGTCGAATATGTTTGAAGTTGTATCGAAAATGCTGGCCTGATCCCCCCTGAGTCGTTTGGGACTCTTCACACGGAGTCAAGTGATTCTCATAATCCGACTTGCGCGAATCACCGGACCGCGCAGGGCACGGGATTCATGGCGGGGCAGACCATCGCAATACGGCCGCCGTTCGGCGGTGTGCTGGCGAAAATTGCCGCGCTGTCCGCGCGCAACATCCGGCTGACCGTCATTTCCTGCGTGATCGTGATCTGCGGCAGCTTTGCCGCGGCCGGGGCGCTGCAATTTCGCTTCGAAACCGCCAACGCGGGCCGCCAAGCCGCTTATTTCGAAACCAAGCGGGCCGAAGATGTCGCCGCCATGGTGTCCGCAACGCTGGGCCGCCAGAAGAAGGTCGGCCGCCAGTTCGCTACCGGCGAGATTTTCTCGCTGCCACCGGACGTGCACGGCATCGTGGTGTCCGACGCGCTCGGCAAGGTCTCGGCGGCGATCGGCGACGCTATCCCGATGACCAATCTCGCCGGGCTCGTCATCGACCATCCGGTGGTGGTCAGCGGGCGCGGCACAACCGTCGTCGCCTTTCGCGATGGCATCGACATCATCGCGGTCAGCTTCGGTCCGCTGGTGCCGGGACCGGTCTTGAACAACCTTGAGATCGCGGTGCCAGGCGGGGCCAATATCGCGGGCACACCGATCACGGGGCATACCATTACCGCCGCGGTGCCATCCTGGCGGGTGGAAGTGCGGGTGCCGGCGCAAGACCCGGGCGGGCTTCGCGCTTGGTACGGCTCGCTGCCGCTCTATTTGTTCGTGATCCTCGGCCCCGCGCTGGTGGGGGCGTGGCTCGCCACCGTGTTCGTGCGCGAATTCGAGCGCCACGCCAAAACCAGCGAAGCGATCCGCGCCTTGCGCTCGACCCGTCCGGCCGAAGCGCGATTGCTGGTGCGGCTGGCCAATGCGGAACGCCAAGCGATCGAGGCCCAGCGCTCCAAGAGCGAGTTCATTGCCCATATGAGCCATGAACTGCGCACGCCCCTCAACGCCGTCATCGGCTTTGCCGAAGTGATCGAGCGCGGCTTCTTCGGGCCGGTCGGACACAAGAAGTACGTCGAATATGCGCACGACATCGGAATGGCAGGACGCGCCCTGCATACCAAGGTTGGCGATATTCTCGAATTCGCCAACATTGAGGCGGGCCGTTATCCGCTCAAGCCGGTGCATTTCGACATCACCGAAGTGGTCGAAACCTGCGTCATGGAAAACGGTGGGCGCGCCTTCTCGCGCAAGATCGATCTTGCCATGAGGCCGGCGGCGGCTTCGCAGGTGTTCGCCGATCCGCTGGCGGTGCGCCGCATCGTAACCAATCTTCTCTGCAACGCCCTGACCTACACGCCGGAAGGCGGACACGTGACCGTCACCATCAACGAGGACGCCGGCGCCATCTCGGTGGCGGTGGCCGACAGTGGCAGCGGTTTCTCGGCGAGCGAACGTTCGGCGGCCGGAATCGCGTTCCGGCGGTTCGAGCGCGTCGGCGTTTCGACCGGCACCGGATTGGGACTCGCCATCGTGGTAGCACTGGCGCGGCGTATGGGTGGCGCCTTGCGCCTCGAAAGCGAGCCGGGCGGCGGAACCTCGGCCGAACTCAGACTGCCAAAAACACTGGATTAGCGGTCGCCGCGATTTGGCTGGTCATCACCGTGACGGCGCCAGCCGGGACCACCGCGGTCATGCGGCTGGGGCACGATCACCTTCTGGCGTTCTTCCGGCGTCAGCAACGCACCGGTTTCGGCGGCGATCTTCAGCATCTCGATCTCGAACGCGGCGTCGGCGGCCTGCACGCGGGCGAATGCCTGCTTGAGAGCGGGCTTGTCGTAGCTGGGCGCCGTGTAAAGCCGCACCACTTCGCGGCGGGCGTTAAGGGCATCGGCCTTGAGTGTATTCAGTCGGTCGCGATGGGCCTTGGTGACGGCGCGCAAGGCATCCTGCTTGCCCGGCACAACGTGCATCAGCACGCGCGGCGACATAATCTGGTGCACCTGCTGGCGTTCGACCATGCCCTGCATCGGCCCGCCGCCCATGGGACCGCCCATCGGAAACAGCGACTGATGCCAACCGAAGCGGACCACCGCCATGGCGATGACTCCGGCCAACAAGAGGTTGACGCAGAGCGAAACGATCAGGGTCACATTCCAGCGCGAACGGGCGGGAGGAGGTAGTGCGCTCATCTGACTAGTCCATGTCCATGTCGGGCGTCGCGTCCAAGGCGGCAACGGCAACCTGATCCGACACCGCAGCGGCCGTACCGGGCGACGGCAGGATGGCGCCCGCCGTCAAACCTATCACCAGCGAGAAGGCCAACACCGAAGCCGGCTGCCACACCGGCGCGCCGGGCCACAGGCGCTCGCCGATACGGGCCAGCATTGCTGTGAGCTTGCTAGGGCGCGCCGCCACGCGATCAAAGTCGCCGAGAATGCGCGCCGCAAGCGTGGCCGGAACCATCGTTGTCGGCAGCCCTTTCAGGATTTCGTGCGTGAAACCCGCGTCGTCCATCCGTTCGTTCTCACCCATCACATCGCTCCGTCTCTCAAATGCGAGAGTTTCATACGTAGTGTTCGCCGCCCGCGCGCCAAGAGGGACTCTAGAGCTTCAACGCTGATCCCCAGGATCTCCGCCGCTTCGATATTGCTGCGTTCTTGGTAATGACACAGTAAGATTGCCGCCCGCTGTCGCTCGGGCAGCTGCGCCAAAACGGCCGAGACCTCAACCTCCAACGCAGCGGTTTCCAAACCGCGGTCGGGACCGTCGGCGCCGTCCGGAACATTGGCCGCCGCTTCCAAGGGTTCCGTCGGTCTTTTGCGTAGCCGGTCGTAACACTGGTTCAGGGTCACCCGGTAAAGCCAGGTCTCGAACTTGGCCTTGCCCGGCTGCCAGCGCGCGGCATGCGTCCAGACCTTGAGGAACGCCTCCTGGACGCAATCTTCAGCTTCGGCCTGACCGGCCAGCATCCGCCGCGCCAGCGCCAACATTGTGGGCAGGTGGCGGGCCATCAACGCCTGCGCGGCCGCGCGGTCGCCTTTGCCCACACGCGCGACAAGATCGGTATCCGGATCAATCACCATTTCCGGGTTCCAAATATCCTGCCGCCCTCATCAAGACCTCAACGGACGGCCCCGCGGTTTCCGTCGCAGCGGGAATCGGCAGGAATGGTAAACCAATGAGGCGCCCAGCGGAGCCCCCGGCCGTAAGCAGGCCATCGGGCATGGTTTCCGGCACAACGGCGAACGCAATAGTCTGGCGTAAAGCTGGCGAAAACCGGCTTGCCAGTGTGCGGCCGGCGGGTTCGCTCCCGTTCAGAAGCGGCGCGCCCGGCCGCGGCGTGTCACCGTCGAGAAGGATTCCGGCCAGCCTCATATCGGGTCCAGCAGCAAGAACGCCAGCGCGGCCGTTGAAGAGATGGGCGCGGTCGACCAACGCGGACAGGCCGAGCGATTGCGGAGTCGGCATCGCCGCAAAACCCTCACAGGCGGGGGCGTAATCGCGAACCGGGCGCAGCACGCCGCTTTCCGTCTCAAGGATGTCGAGTGCCGCCTGCCCGGCTGGTAGCAGTGCATACGATCGTCCGGCAGCCCGAAGCCGATCCCAAACGATCAAGGCATCGTCGGTGCTGCAGCCGATCTCGAAACCAAGTCCGGCGCGCAACAGCGACACGTTCAGCCCGCGCCACACCGTCGTGCGGAAGGAAAGCGGCGGCAAATTGTCGACCAGACCGGCGGCTTTAAGGATCTTCCCGGACGCTGGGCCGATCAGGGCAAGAACACCTGCGGAGTGGGTGCGATTGGTGACGGCGACACCGTAAAGCCGGGCGGCATTCTCGATCCACTCGGCATCGGCGGCGGCCGCCGCGAGCAGGAAGCGGTTCATCGCGATACGGATCACCGTGCCTTGGCCGCGAACCGCACCGCCGTCAGTGAGCCAGAGCACCTCGATCGCGGCGCCGAGGCCGAGCGCGGCGGCATCGCGGGTGAACAGACGCGCGACGAACGCAGGCGCTTGTTCGCCGGAAAGTTCCACCCGCCAGTGCCAGGACACATCCGCCAGCACGGCACCGAAACGGGCGGCGATGGCTTCCTCTTCGACGCTGCCGTAATCGGCCGCCAGCGTAAAACCGCCGCGGTTCTCCCAGGCGTTGAGGCGGTTGGCCTCTGCCGCGCGGGCGTGGAACGGCGAGGCGTGGAGGCTCATGGCGTCGCCTTTTTCAGATGGCTCGCGACCATTGCCGCAGCGATGCGCCCTGCCCGTCCCGACATGCACGGCACCGGCTCGGCCGCAGCACCGCAGAGATAAAGCCCGCGCACCGGCGTCAGGATGCGCGCCGCCCACGGTGACGCCATATCGGCGAGGCACAACGCATCGCGCGATTCGGGCGGCACGAAACCCAAGCCTTGAACGGCACCGGCCAGTTTGGGTGCGTGCTGTTCGAGCAGGCGCACAGCAGTCTGCACCAGACGGCCCGTCGCGATGTTCCAGCCGTCCGTTGGCGTAACCGGCACCGGGCGGATGCGCACCGACAACACCACGCCAGGCACCTCACCCGCCTCCAACACGATGGTCTCGAGGAAGAGGTCAGAAGGAATTTTTCCGGCGCGCGCTTCGGCGTAAGCGAGGCTCGCGTTCTCAAGCTTGTCGCCGATCACATAGCGGGCGGGCCTCGCGAAGGTGGTCGGGCACGTGTTCAGCGCCAGCACCAATTTTGCTTCACCAACTTTGGCGGGCTGTTCGATCCGGCGCGCGGTGGCAAAACCGGCGGCTCCGGGCGGCAGAAATTCAAGCAATGTTTTCTTGCGCGTCAGGCTGGAGAGAATGGTGCGGCCTTCCACCATTTCGCCGGAGGTGAGCGTGGCACCGCGCACCGCCTCACCATCGAGATCGAGGCGGGCCACTTCGCTGTTGAGGCGAAGTTCGACGCCAGCCGCGGTTGCCGCCGCCGTCAGCGCGTCCACCAGCGCCGCGGGACCGCCCACAGGGACTGCGAACGCACCTTGCAGGCCGCACATTTCCTGCGCCGCTTGCCAGGCGAGCACCAGCGCACTACCGGGTGCGGCCGGATTGGTGGCGAGCGCATCGAAGGCAAAGGCGCCGCGCGCCGCGTCGGATTCGAAGGTGCTTTCGATCAGCAGCGACGCGGGCGTCACTTGCAGGCGGTGCAGGTGGCTGCGGGTTTTGGCATCGATTGTGCCATCGTCCCACCACAGCGCCCGCATGGCGCGGGCGAAGGCAAAATGGGAGCGGCGGAACGCGGGATAACGCGCGGCGTCTTTTTCGGACGTGACGGCGAGGCTGCGCTGGCATTCGTGTACGTCACGCGTCAGCGTCAGCGTCTGGCCGTCGCCGAGCAGCGTCAGCGGCAGATCGCGGTTGGCGAAGCTGAGACCGAAGCGGGTCAGCTTCAGGTCCTTGATGACGCGCGGATCAAGAGCGGAAAGCGCCTGCGGACCGGCAGAGGCGGCATAAGCACCGACTGGAACGCGGGTGGCGCAAACCCCGCCCGCCGCCGCACTCGCCTCAAGCACCGTCACCTTGGCGCCGGCTTGCGCCAAATACGTCGCCGCAACGAGTCCGCTGGGTCCGGCGCCGATGACAAGAACGTCGCTCATGCGCCTCTCCCGGTATCGGCCCCAAGGTCCGTAAGCACGGCGATGGCGGCAGCCACACCGGAGGCGCAGGTCGCCAGCGGGCCGAGCGCGGAAGACCCTCCGGCGAGATAAAGCCCAGCGACCGGCGTGCGCGTGCCGGACATTTCCGGAAATGGGCGGAAGGACAGCATCTGGCTCGGTGACAGCGCACCGCCGGCAAGATCGCCTTCGGTGAGGCCGAGTTGGCTTTCGATATCTGGCGGCACGATCAGCTCGGCGGCTTTGATCTTGGCGGAGGTGCCAGGGAACACCTCATCGACCAGTACCAGCGCGCGGGTCTGCAAGCGCGCGCGCTTATCGTTGGTCCAGGGGCCATCGAACAGCGTGTGCGGGATAGCGTGGAGCGTGACGGTCAGCACCGCACCGCCGTCCGGCGCCAGAAACGGATCGACGGCAGACACCAAGCGCAACACCGCGGGCGGACGCTCGGGGATCAGACCAGCGGCCCAGGCGCGCAAAGCGTCGGTGTGCGACGCGGCGACGACGATCGGTCGGCGCAAGATGGCACGATCAGCGGTCTTCGGCAGTTCAGGCGGGGTGTCCAGCGCCAGCAACAGACGCGCAATGCTAGGTGCGGCGCGGAACGTGGCGATCCGCTCGACCAGCGTCTTCGGCAATTCGTTCCAGGCAAACAGCGCCAGGAAAGTGCGCTTCAAGTCGAGCGTCGAAATCACAGCGTTGGCAGCGATCTCGCTGCCGTCGGCGAGGCCCACAGCGACCACTCGGCCGCGGCGGCGGCGAATGTCGGTGACTTCGAGGCCGCAGGAGATTTCGGCACCGGCCGCTTCGGCGGCGCTGCGCAAGGCGGCGCCAAGCGCCCCCAGCCCGCCGCGCGGCAAGCCGCCGGGCGGCCCCGCCAGCAGAGCGAGCGCGCCGCGATCGGAATCAGCGCTGCCTTCACCGCCGCACACGATGCTGGCGCGCGTCGCGAGTTCCTCGCCCGGCCACGGCGGCGCGGGACGAGCGCGGCGGAACCAAGCGCGCGACGGCGTGACGGCCGCATCGGCCAAGACACGGGCGATCACCGCCTCGCGCACGTCGTCGATGGCACCGCGAGGCTCGGAACCCGGCATCAAAACAGCACCACGACGAGCCAGATCGAGGTCGCGGAAGATCGCGGGCGGAATGGCCGCCAACTCGTCGGCGTAGGGCGACGCCGAAAACCCGGGCGCAAAGCTTTTCGTCACACACCGCCCGCCAGGTGCGGCAGCCCGCTCGATCACCGCAACACGGACGCCGCGGCGGCCGAGGACAGCAGCGCACGCCAGTCCTTCCGCTCCCGCGCCAATGATGCAAGCGTCGTATCGCAAGACCCTGACCCCGCTACTCCAGGCCATTATGGCAGAGCGTCATCGAGAACACAGTTAACTGGGAAAGGAATTACAGCGTCCTTCGAGACGGTCGCTGCGCTCCCTCCTCAGGATAAGGGTGGCGCTGTTGCCATGGGCGTACAGACAAGAAAAAAGGGCGGAAACGGCTGACCGCTTCCGCCCTTGGAATTGCGCATTGAGGCTGATTAGAGCACGCCGCGCTTATGTTCGCCGATAACAAGGCGACCAGGATTGAATGCCGCCTTGATCACCGCCAAAGCCTTGCGGGGCTCGGCATCTCCACACATGAAGACGTCGAAAGCCGCGTAGCCTTTTTCGGGCCAAGTATGAACGCTGATGTGACTTTCAGCGAGCACGGCAACACCAGAAATACCGCCACCGCCCTCAAAAGTATGCAGATGAATGTGCAGGAGCGTAGCTCCGGCAGCTTTCACCGCATCGAGCAGCGCGGTTTCAACCCGATCACGGTCGTCGAGACCCTCGGCGTCCCATAGATCAATTATCAGGTGACTTCCCGCATAGGTCAGTCCGTTACGTGTGATGAAGTGGTCCTTGCGGTCCTCATCCCCAGGGGGAATAGGAACCGGAACGGTCCTCGCCGAAGCGCGAGCGCGAGGCGCTTTTGCTTCTTTGATCGCCGCTACGAGTTCGAGTCGAGCCATTCTGGCACCTACCCTCTCAGAGCGTTGACACCTGTGCCCCCCGCCTTCCGACGGTGAGCGCCTCAAGAAGAAAGCGGCCCGGAGGAAGGCCCCCGTGCCGCTTCGCCCTCCGAAGAGAGCCGGCGAAATATATGCGCGTTCCCCCCCGACGCAAGTTCTTTGTCACCCCTGTGTTAAAAATATTGCCGCGGGAGGCGCGCAGTGGTTGTCACAATCACGGCCGAAAAGCGGCGGAGTTTCATCCACAGGCGCGGGCGGCGCGGTTTGTCAGTGCCACCGCCAAAGCAGCGCTTGCGTCGCCGGGAGTGCGGCCCTAAAAGCCCCGCCTTGCGTTCGCCTTGGAGGGAATAATGGCCAGTATCAAGGAACATCTGCACCGGGGCTACGCCCAGACGATGGAGATCAAAGGCGCGCTGCTGGCCGACGAAAAGAGCCAATATCAGCACATTAAGATTTTCGACACCGTCGCCAACGGCCGCGTCATGACGCTCGACGGCGTCGTTCAGATCACCACGCGCGACGAATCCGCCTATGCAGAAATGCTGACCCATCTGCCGATTCTCGAACACGGCAAGGTGGAGCGGGTGATGATCGTGGGCGGCGGTGACCTCTCCATCGCCGACGAAGCGCTCAAGCACAAAGCGGTTAAAGAGGTCGTTCTGGTCGATATCGACGGACGGGTGATCGAGCTGTGCCAGAAACACTTCGGCGAGATCAACGCCAAGGCCTTCCGCGACCGCCGGATGAAGGTGGTTGTCGCCGACGCCTTCGAATACCTCGCCCGGCCCGAGAGCAAGGGCCGCTTCGATCTCATCATCGGCGACCGCCCGGACCCGATCGGCCCCGGCAAGGCCCTGTTCGGCGATACCTTCTACAACCGCATCAAGCGCGCGCTGAAGCCCGGCGGCTTCGCCACCTTCCAGACCGGCGTGCCGTTCTACCAGCCCGGGGAGATCACCGAGGCGCTGGAGGAATTGAAGGCACATTTCCCGAAGTCCGGCCTCTATCTCACCGTGGTGCCGACCTACATCGGCGGCTTTATGGCGCTGTCATGGGCCGGCAAGGGCGCCCGCCTGGGAACGCCGGCGGGAATCAAAAAGGCGGCGCGCGCCTACAAGCGGCTTAAGCTGAAGACGGACTATTACAATCCAGCCATCCACGCCGCGGCGTTCGCGCTGCCGGAATGGATTTCGCGATTGGTGCCGTAAGCGACTTCACCTTATCTCAGAAGCGCCCGATTGGCCGTAGCGGCCCGTCGGGCGTTGTCATATTCGGGGCAAACCGGCCCTCATCGGCATTCATCGGTTTTCCGGCCGCCCATCATCGGCTGGAGACTGTGTCAAAAAACGGGGCGCCGCGCTTCCTTGGCCGGGTCGAAACCACGCCAAGGAACTCCAAATGTTGCGTTCTCTCATCACCGGTGCAATCGTCGCCACAGCCCTGTTCGCTGCCGCTCCGGCCCAGCCGGCTACCCTTACCCGAGGCGATGTCCTCGTCCGCTACGATGATCTCGATCTCAGCCGCGATGCCGATGCCCGTGTGATGCTGCACCGGCTGGACGCGGCTGCGGACCAGGCCTGCGGCGGGCGCCCTTCGCTGCGTGGCAGCCGCCCCGGCCTCGAAACCTTTCTGTTCGAAGACTTTCGCGATTGCCGCGAGGCGACGCTCGCCAACACCATCACCTCGCTGCGCGCCCCCGCGGTCACCAAGCTCTATGCCGAGACTCGTAAACAGCCGCGCCGTCTCGCCGGGCGTTGAA
Organism: Alphaproteobacteria bacterium UBA1301; assembly: GCA_002307725.1. Classification (GTDB taxonomy): domain Bacteria; phylum Pseudomonadota; class Alphaproteobacteria; order Micropepsales; family Micropepsaceae; genus Rhizomicrobium. The sequence goes on from DBUB01000004.1 coordinate 130,225, forward strand.
ACCGGCGATTCAGCGCAGAGACGTCCCGCAACTGCGCGGGCAGCCCTGCTGCCCGCTTTTTTTCAGCGAACCAGCCCACAGACCGGCACCCGCTCACCAGTGCAGAAATCGGGCCGGTGATGGATCGTCCGCCAATACTGCAACAGTCCTACCCGCTCCACGATGCCGGCAAAGCGCGGATCGGCACGCATCGCCGCCGTCGCCGGAATGAACAGATAGCGCGTCGACGGCAATTCCGGATTGGCCAGCCATTTGTGCACCAGGGATTCACCCGGTCCCGGGCGCTGATCGGGATAAGCCTCAGCCGCGATGCGGAAGGCGTCGTCAAGCCGGCCAAGCTGGCTAAACGAGACCATGCAACTCCACCAGTCGTCGCCCGGACGCGCGCAAGCGCGCGACAGAGCGGCAATATCGGCGGGACGGCGGCTACCCTGCGCCCGCACGATAGTGCTCCAAAGCTGCGCCTTGGGCGACGGAAGTTCGGCGAGCTCTTTGGACAGACGTTCGCGGGCGTGCGCATTGTCGGGTGGAACCTGGAAGGCAACCGCCTCGAATGTCAGGTCGCGGAACACCTGCTCGTCGGGCCATAGACGACGGGCCTCAGGCAAGAATTCGAGCGCGCCACTGGCATCGCCCGCTCCGAGTAGACCCTCGATTCGGCGCTGGTGCGAATTAAGGCTGAAAGAATAGCGTTCATAGGTCGAGCGCGCACTGACCTCGGCCTCACGAAAACGCCCGGCATCGTCAAGCAGCCAAGTCAGATACTCGCCGATGATGGAACCGGGCGTGATGGCAAGGCCTTGGCGGATGTGGGCTTCGCGCTCGCTCCACGAAAAATGTGGCGTCACCGCCGCGAGTACGGGGTAGGAATCGCCGACATCGGGACGGAGCTGAATGGACCGCTCCGCTGCTTGGCGCGCCTCCGTGACGTAATTCGGCTTGCGGGCGCCTTGGCTCTCATAAACGAGATTGATCGCATCCCAGGCATAGATGCGCTGCACGATCGCATCGCCGGGATTGGCACCGGCGAGCTCGCGCGCGGATTCGTAGGCGGCAAACAAATCACCGCGTTTTTGCAGTTCAAAGATCCGCAACATGGCGGGCGCGTTCTTGTCGCTCCAATGGGTGATGTCGGAGCCCCAGGTCACGGCAGCGATGTAGGCGGCCACGCGGTCGGGCAGATCGGCGATGCGGCTGGCCGGTTCCTCAAAGGTACGAGCAAACACGGTGACGCCTTGCCCGGTATCGTCGAAACGGACGTTGACCCGGACGCGGCCGCCGGCACGAAGCACTTCGCCGTCGATCACATACATAGCGCGCAACTCGCGCGCCGCGCGGGCCTTGGCAGCACCACGGTATTGGAAACTGATCGATGGCGGCACGACCGGCCCGCCGCCCCGGCTCAATGATTCGGCAATGGCCGAGGCGACCTGATCACCAAAGAGCTGGGTATCACGGCCGGCCGATTGCGGCGTGAACGGCAGCACCGCAACCACCCGGCGCAACGGCGCGTGCACCACCAATTCCTTGACCGGAGCCCGCAATGCCCACAAGCCCACGCCCGCCGCGACGACGAGAAGCACCCCGATTGCCAGCGCAATCCGCTTTCGGCCTAATCTTGCCGCGACCGGCGGCGGTTCCACTTGCGACGCGCCGGCCTCTAGGGCCGTCAAGCGGTAGCCGACACGCGGAATGGTCTCGAGCGCAAAACCACCGAACGTTTCCGCAAGACGCCGCAACCGTCCGGTACAGCGGTTGATGGCGTCGTCGCCGACGGCGCGATTTTCCCAGCAGGCGGCGATCAGTTCGTCCCGCGTCACGATCTCGCCGCGGTGGCGGACCAAAAGGGTCAAGACCTGCATGACCCGCGGTTCGAGAATTTCGCGGCGCTCGCCCAGCCCCACTTCATGCGTGGCCGGATTGCCCCATACCGGACCAAGCGCAAAAGGCGCTTCACGCGTCAGATCGATCCGCGTCCATTCCGGCTGGACGTTCAGCATCCTTCCGGTCCCCCACAATACGGCTTCCTGTCCGGCACGGACTGAGTCTTACGTGAATACGGCCCACCTGCAACCGTTCACGACATCACACAGGTGTTACATCCTGCGCAGCTCCTGCAAACCGGAAACAAAGCAGCATTGCGACGTCGTTACAGCCAGTGCACCAACCCGGCCACGACGAGTATGAGACTGGCGGCCCCCAGAACAACGAACAGCGTATTGCGGCGGTCACGGAGCGGAGTCTGAAGCTCGACCAGCTGATAACCAACCCGAGTCACGGTCTCGAGGCGGAAACCGCCATGAGTCTCGGAAAGGCGACGCAGCCGCGCGATGCAACGGTGGATGGCGTCATCGCTGACCGCAAAGCCGCCCCAGCAGCGCGCCATCAGCTCGTCGCGCGATACCACGTGGCCGCGGCGCTCGGCGAGGGCCACCAAAACCTGCATGATTCGGGGTTGCAGCACTTCCACCGCAGCACCGGCAGTGACTTGGCGTTGGCACGGGCAAACGTCGAGGTGCCCCAAGCGAAAATCCGGCTCCTTGGCCAGAACGATTTGGTCCGACATGGCACGCATCTCAAGCTCCAGCGCGGGATTAACCCGCTCCATTTGCCTTCGACTCGACGCGTCCTCCCGGGACCAGTGTCTATACTTTCTGCACTGCACAATTATGGCAATGACCGACTTTGAGCATCATGACGGGGATTTTGGCGTCAAAATGGCCAAATTGGCAGCAATTTATGTTGCAGTGCAAAAAGATCGGTTTCCAGACAGGTTTGATCGGCAAATGATCGGGCCCAAGTCCTTTCGGATCAGGTGCTGACAGCGCTGTCTTATGGGCGTGCGGTTCGCGTTGGACCGCCCCACCAAAAGAAGGAAAACACCATGTTGAAGATTGTGGGCACGACCCTCGCCGCCGTCGCTCTGATGGCCGCAACCGCCCATGCCAACCCCGCCAATATGATCCGCAAGGACGTTCAGGTGGTCTATTCCGATCTCGACCTTTCCACCGACGGCGGCGCGCGCCAGCTTCTCGGCCGCATCGAACTGGCCGCCAATGAAGCCTGCGGCGGCTCGCCCCTCTTCTATTCCAGCTACAGCGTCGCCCCGAGCTTGGCGGCCAAGGAATTCAATACCTGCCGCGCCGGCGCCATCACCACCGCGGTGAAGTCGCTGCCGTTCCCCACGGTCCAGAAGCTCTCCACCAGCGCCGACAGCCCGCTGCGCTTTGCCAAGGAGTAGTTTTTGGTCGCGCAGCCTGATGGAAAACCGCTGCACACTTTTCCTGGCTGCGCTGCTTGGATTCCGCGCAGCCTGATGGAAAACCGCTACACACTTTTCCTGGCTGCGCTTCATAGCCCACAGTAACTTACGGGCGGCCCCCCAGTTTCAAACTTTGGGGCCCGCCCGTTTTCACATGCCATAGGCAGCGCGCTTATTCGACGTGCGCCGAGATTTCGATACCGACGATGCGCGGATCGCTGACGAAGCCGGTGAGATCGTCGAAGTCGATAGCGCCTTGCAGGTTTGGCTTGTTGGTCAGGTTGCGGGCATAGGCGGCGACCTGGAAGCGCTTGTCGGGGAAGACGTAGCCGATCTTCAAGCCGCCTTCGTAGTTGCCGTTGGAATGGAACTCCTTCGACTTGTAGAGGAAGAAGTTGGTGTAGCCCTGCAGCCACCAATCGGTATAGGCGAAGATCTCGCCGCCATTGGCCAGCGGCCAGCCGTAACGGGCGGTCAGCGACAATTGGTAATCCGGCGCCTGCGGGAACGGGTTGCCGTTCAAGTAGGCCACCGTCGTACCGCTGCGAACTTCCGTCGGATTGGTGACGGTGCACTGTGCGCAGATCGCGGTCGTCAAATTGGAATCGCGAATTTCGGTGTGCGTCCAGCTCGCGCCCGCAGTGAGCAAGAGATTGTCCGTCGCCGCCCATTCGGCATCGGTTTCGAGACCGTAGGCCTGACCGGCGCGCGCGTTGATTAGATTGACGCTATTGCCGGATCCGCCAATCGCTGAAAACTGCATGTTGCGGACGTAATAGGTGAAGCCATCGAAGTTGAGACGCACCACCTTATTGAACAATTCGGTCTTGAGGCCCGCCTCATAGGAAGTGATCGTCTCCGACCGCGCCGAAGAATACCCCGTCCCGAAGGCGAGGTTGCGGCCTTGGATCGAAGGTGCCCGGAAGCCGGTAGAAATGCGAGCATAGGCCTTCACGCTGTCGTTGATGGCGTAATCGGCGCTCAGATCCCAGGACAGGTTGGAACCGCTCTTGCGCACCGGATCGGTGATGGCCGTCATCAGCGGACCGGACGCCGTCATGCCCTTGGTGTCCGCGGTCCAGCGCAGGCCTGCCGTCATCTTCAACTTGTCGGTAAACTGATAACTGGTCTGGCCGAACAAGGCGTAGGAAATATTGGTCTGACGCACCGAGGTTGGGCCGACGTAATAGGGATAGGTGGTATCCTGGTAATCGGTGTCGAACCAGAAGCCACCGACCTGCCAGAACCACGGCCCGCCGGTCGCCGAAGCAAGATGAATTTCCTGCGTGTATTGGTGCAGGTAATCGAGACCGTCCTGCGATTCCGACTGGAAGTAGATCACCCCGGGGCCGGTCGGGTTGCCGCCGTCGATGTCGCCGCGGCTGTAGCCATGGGTGTATTCGTAGCCGGTGATCGAGGTCAGCACGACTGGGCCGAAGTCATAGGCAATTTCGGCACTGGTGCCGATGGAGTTGTACTTCTGCGGGTTGTTGGCGCCGGCGTCGAACCACACCGTATCGTGCTGGTAGTTGGCGTTGAGTTTGTTCGAGCCCTTGGTGAGGATGTTGGCGCGGAAGATTGCCGCGGTGCCGTCAAGCGACCGGAAGTGGCCGTTGAACAAGATGCTCAGTTTGTCGACCGGCTGCCACAACAACTGCAGACGAGCAGCCTTTTCGTCATAGCCGCCGAGCGCGTCGTTGACGCCGGTATAGGCGTTGTTGATGTAGTTGTCGCGGTGCTGCCACAGGCCGGAAATGCGCGCCGACAGCGTGTCGGTGAGGCCGCCGCCGGCCGCCGCTTCGATGCTAGCGGTGTTGTAATTGCCGTAATTGGCGGTGAACTGGGATTCGAATTCCTGGCTCGGCTTGGCGGACGTGAACTTGATGATGCCGGCGGTGGTGTTGCGGCCGAACAGCGTGCCTTGCGGCCCGCGATCCACTTCGACAGAAGCGATGTCGTAGATCGGCGAACTCTTGAGAATCACGTTTTCCATCACGATATCGTCCATGATGATGGAAACCGGCTGAGAGGCGGCCAGATCGAAGTCGGTATTGCCCAAGCCGCGGATGTAGAAGCGCGGCGCGACACGGCCGTTCGAGGATTCGGCGTAAACGTTCGGCAGATGGTTGGCGATCGCCTTGATGTCCTGACCGGACTCGAAGATTGCCTCGACATGCGTGGTGTCGAGTGTTGCCACTGACATCGGGACGTCTTGCAGGTTTTCCGCGTGCCGCTGCGCGGTGACGGTGACTTCTTCGATCTGCTGAGCGAACGCCACGCCCGCGAACGCCGTCGACAGAAGAAGATAGGATGCGTACTTGCCGATTTGGGTGGTTCTACCCATTGTTACCCCTCTCACGCCGATCATGTCGGCCACACGGTTGCAAGCCTGCCTGACGGTTCCCGAAAGCTGTTGTCATTATGGCCCGGAATGTGTGGACCCTTCACAGAAGTGTCAATTGACGGAGCGCGCGCACCTCGGCGCTTTTGGCGCTTGCTGTGGCCCCATCACTACGATTCTGGGAACAACCCGGTTGATTGTCACAATCGAACTGGCACAAAACACAGCGTAATGATGACACTTTAGGCAACCGATGACGGACGCCATCCCTGGGCCCGAAATCCGCGAAGCTCGCCTCTACGACATGCTGCGCCGGCTCGATATCGCCTGGCACACCATCGAACACGCGCCGGTGTTCACCGTGGAGGCGTCCGCCGACGTCTATGCACGGCTTTCCGGCGGGCACACCAAGAACCTTTTTCTGAAAGACAAGAAAGGCGGATTGTGGCTGGCGGTGGTACAGGCGCATCTCAAGGTCGATCTGCCGGCGCTGGCCAAACAGCTTGGCAGCCCGCGGTTCTCGTTCGGTTCGGCGGAATTATTGGTGGCCACGCTCGGCATCACGCCAGGATCGGTGACACCGTTCTGTCTGATGAACGATACCGCTCATGTTGTAACGCCGGTGCTCGACGCGGCGATGCTCGAAGTCGATCCCTTGAACTTCCACCCGATGCGCAACGACCGCACCACGGCGATCGCGCCCGGCGACCTCATCCGCTTCGTGAAAGCCTGCGGCCATACGCCGGTGATCGCGCCGATCCCGGAAAAAGCAGGCTGATTCCCGGCCGGGCCGCCCCCGCGCAAGCCCCCTTTTCTTTCTGGCCTCCAAAGCCCATGTTTGGGGTGCAATTCAGGGTTCTACACCATGGTCTTATTCGGTTCCGGCGGTACTTCGAAACAGGACGGCAAGGCGGCCTCCAGCCCCCATATTAAGGACTCTTCGCTCGCCACTTTCGCCGCCGACGTGCTGGAAGCGAGCCGCGAGGTACCGGTCATCGTTGATTTCTGGTCACCCCGGTCCAGCGCCAGCAAGCAGTTTAGCCCGGTCCTGGAGAAAGCGGTGACCGCCGCGAACGGTACGGTGCGGCTGGTGAAGGTCAACGTCGACGAAAACCAGGAAATCGCACGTCAGCTTCGCATCCAGTCGATCCCGACGGTCTATGCCTTCAAGGACGGCCAGCCGGTCGACGGTTTCATGGGTGCCCTTCCCGAGAGCCAAGTGGCACAGTTCGTGGCGGCACTGGCAGGGGGCGAAGGCGGTGCCCACGACCACGCGGCGGAAATCCTTGAGGCAGCCGATCAAGCCTTTGCGGCCGGCGATATCGGCCAGGCGGCGCAGGCCTATGCCCATGTGTTGCAGGACGAGCCAGGTCATCCCAAGGCGGTGGCAGGGCTGGCGCGTTGTTATTTGAAGAGCGGCGATCTGGAGCGGGCCAAGCAGACGCTGGCCCTCGTCCGCCCCGAGGATGCCAAGGACGAAGCGATCCGCGGCGTGGCGGCTGAGCTTTTCTTGCGCGAGACGGCCGCGACCGCCACCGGCAAGAAAACCGAGCTGGAAGCGAAGCTCACCGCCAATCCCAATGACCACCAGGCGCGCTATGATCTGGCGCTGGCACTGGACGGGGCGGGCGACCGCGATGGCGCGCTCGAACAGCTTCTGGACATCGTTCGCCGCGACCGAAAATGGAATGAGGAAGCGGCCCGTAAACAGCTCGTGACCCTGTTTGAAGCGATGGGGCCGACCGACGAACGCACCATCACAGCCCGCCGCAAATTGTCGTCCATCCTGTTCGCGTGACGCCATGGCCTGGATCTACAACACCCTTGAAGATCTGCCGACGACCCTGAATTTGTTTCCGCTCTCGGGCATTCTTCTGTTGCCACGCGGAACGCTGCCGCTCAACGTGTTCGAGCCGCGCTATCTGGCGCTGGTCGACGCGGCGCTGGCGGGCGACCGGCTGATCGCCATGATCCAGCCGACCCAGAACGAGGAAAAGGTGTTGAAACCGACGCTATCGGCGATCGGTTGCGCCGGACGCCTCACCGGTTTTCGCGAAAACGAGGACGGGCGGTATCTCATCACGCTGTCGGGCATTTGCCGCTTCCGTGTCGCCGAAGAGCTGAAGACCGATACACCCTACCGGCGGATTGTCGCCGATTTCGCACCATTCCTCGATGACCTCGCCGCGCCCGACGAAACCACCTTTCCGCGCGACCGGCTGCTGATGGCGCTGAAGGATTATCTGTCGCGCCGCGATCTCAAAGCGGATTGGAAAAGCGTGATGAGCGCGCCGCCGGAAACCCTCGTCAATGCGCTGGCCATGCTGTGCCCATTCGAGCCGGCGGAAAAGCAGGCTTTGCTCGAAGCGCCCAGCTGGGACGAACGCGTCGATACCTTGATCGCACTTTTGGAAATGGCCAATGCCGGACCGCAAGGTCCGGTCTCATTGAATTGAACGCCATGGAAGCTGATCCCAAATTGCTTGAAATCCTGGTCTGCCCGGTGAGCAAGGCAACGCTGCGCTACGACCGCGAACGCCAAGAACTGATCAGCAAGGCGGCGGGGCTGGCCTATCCCATCCGCGACGGCATTCCGATCATGCGGCCCGACGAAGCACGCCAATTGACGGACGAGGAGCGCGAACGCCGATGACACCGTGGCTAACCGAAATCCGCCTGAGCCCCGACAAGCGCACCCTGACGGTGAGCTTCGACAGCGGCGAGACCTTCGCGCTGCCGGCAGAATATCTGCGCGTCGAATCGCCCAGCGCCGAAGTGCAAGGCCACCGGCCGGAGGAAAAGAAGACCGTCGAGGGCAAACAGAACGTCACCATCACGGCCGTCGAGCCGGTAGGAAATTACGCCGTGCGGCTGGTGTTCGACGACGGCCACGACAGCGGGCTTTACGCCTGGGACTACTTCTTCGAACTCGGCCGCGAGCTGGACAGCCGCTGGCTCGCCTATCTCATCGCGCACGGACGCGATGAATAGGCTGCTCACCAAGTTAAAGCGCAAACGCCCTAAAGGGCCGGCGTTGGGCGCGCGTGGGCATGGGCGGCGACGCCCGGCGGTCATCAAGGGCCAGGACTTCACGCGCTGGACCGATTTCTATCACTTTGTGCTGACGGTGCCGTGGAGCGTGTTCTTCCTCGGCGTGGCGTTGTTCTTCTTCTCGATCAACGTCATCTTCGCGCTGTTCTACATGGCCGACCCCAACGGCATCGTTCATGCGCGGCCGCATAATTTCTGGGATGCGTTTCTGTTCAGCGTGCAAACCATCGGCTCGATCAATTACAGCGTGATGAGCCCCCGCAGCATCTATGCCAATGCCATCGTGGTGGCGGAGGCATTCTTCGAGATTCTCAATCTCGCTCTCATCACCGGCGTGGTGTTCTCGCGGTTTTCGCGGCCCTATGCGCGCGTATTGTTCAGCCGCGTCGCGGTGATCACCGATTTCGAGGGCGTGCCGACCTTGATGCTGCGCGCCGCCAACCAGCGCGGCAACCAGATTTTGGACGCCAACATCGCGGTCAACTTCGCTTATCAGCAGACGACACCCGAAGGCCTGACGATGCGCCGGTTTTGCGAACTCACTTTGGTGCGATCGCGCTCGCTGCTGTTTGCGCTGTCGTGGACCGTGATGCATCGCGTCGATGAACACAGCCCGCTGTACGGCCAGACGCCGGAGAGCCTGTCGGAAATGCAGGCCGAATTGATCTGCTTGCTCAGCGGTACCGACGAAACCCTGGCCGATCAGGTTTTCGCGCGGCACAATTATCAGCCGCATCAGATTCTGTGGCACCACCGCTTCGCCGATGTGCTGTCGGTGAGCGCCCACGGCCGCCGGGTGGTCGACCTCAACCAGTTCCACAACGCCGTGCCGGACGAATCGACTTACCAATAAATGCGCAAAGAGGCGGTGGCCCGACGCGGACCCCGCCTCTCCCGCAAGCTCTGGCGCACGGCACGTTTGAGCCAACAAACGCAACGACGGCACCATCGGCTGGTTCCTAGGCTTCGAAGGATTGCGTCACGGCGAACCGGCTGCGCGAACGCAGCACATAAGCCCGGTTTTCCTCACGGATGCACGCGGATACACATCCTCGCCTTGTATGTTTCCCCGTTGGTGTTTCTCCCGGCCGCAACCGTCGCCGCGCGCCTTTGTCGATGTTTCACTCCAAAAATGACGGAGAGAACATACAGGGAACGAGCGGACATTTCAAGGGGCGGAACGAAAACGTGATAATTATGGACAGTTCATGCAGCCGTTCATGTAGATGAACGGAGTAACTTTATTGTTGGTTTGCATTATCCTGTTCAGGAACGCAGCTAAGCACAGTGGCCCGCGACCTCGTTTTCCCAACGCATGCATCATGCAGAGTCTCGAAGGAAGTTGTCCGCACGCTCCAGATCCTCCAAGCTCAAGACGGAATGGGCAAATGCAACATTCTCTTCGCATGATCGATCAAGCAGTTCTTTGAGCAATCCCAAATTGCGTTGTTGCTGGGGTGCAAGAGAATTCCGGCATTCAACAAGGTCAGATCGTTCAGTACTCTGAATAAACGTAAAGAACCGCCCGACCAGCCCAACGATAACGTCCGAAATTTGAACGCCTGGTTCATCATCGGATTTGGCAAAGCGATGATTGGAGAGTATGCGTCCTTCATCAACGAATACCTCTCCAGCAAGGTAATCCTTTACTACCTCTTCGTCGTCGAAGATGTGCTCAGAATTCCTAAAAAGGCAGATACGGTTGACGAAAAATGGTCCAAAGCAATCGACCAGAACATTGGGCTTTTCATCTTCAAGGAATGGCAACGCCCTGAGATTCTCAGCAATCTGAAGCACACCCTTGAGCTTCATATAGTTGAAGTGCGGAAGCAGTTCGTCCCTCTGCTCAAGAAATTCGCGCAACTCAGCGACGAATGCCGACCGCCGCTCACGCCCCACATTTGGATACGAGTAACGTTGCAGAAGCTCGATAGTGTCAGTTAGCTCGTAACGTAGTATAGCGTACAAGTCGTTCTTCAGCTGCAAATGGTACATTCGCAGCGAGGCATCGCGATGCTCAGCTAAGATGGAGTCGATCACGTCGACGATTGACCAATAGAGCGGATCGACTGCGGAATAATGGACAAACAAACCCTGATCGCGCAACCAGCGGAGGTATGTCTCCAATTTTTGTGCATTCAGAGCATGACAAAAATCCCCTTTTGTCACATGCTCGAACTTCATATCCTTGACCGTTTTCTGCAACCGCAAGGCTGAGCGAAGCTTCCCGAAATTCAGGTCGCGAACATGCCCGCGATGTGCGATCCCACCAACAACAAAGCACTTCGGCTCCTTGACGTTCAGGCCGTCCGACCTGATATGGATGCGGCGGTCATTATTCGTCTCATCGTAGTAGATTGCGTAGACGTCATCGACCTTTGTTAGACCGTTTGATGCAATCACAAAATTTCGGATTGCGTTAATGTCGATCATACACCTACCGTCCTTGCTGCGTGGATGCCTTGGGACAAATTGAGGCGAATATTCGCCACACGAACTTCCCTACACCCGGTTTACCTAAGCACTTACGGCGCCCGCTCGCGGTGCTGCGTAAGGTGACGGCAAAGATATAAGGCCCCTTCGTCGCGCTTCGCGCGCCACTTCCCCCGCGTTCCCGGCTGTGTGCGGCGCGGCTGTGGTGCCCGCGGGGGCAGAAAGAGAAGGGGCGAGAGCAGAATGATCGCTCCGCGGCTCCGCGTGCCAACATCTTGTTTCGACATCTGCCGGGCGGAAACACCTGGGTCCCCTTCCCGCCCCGTCTTCGCGCGGACGCGCGATGCCGGGTCGCCGGGGATGACAGGGTTTTGTTATTCCCGCCCCATCGCCTTTTCTTCCACCGCCGTGATTGGGCTGTCGGTAAACAGATATTCCTTCAGCTCTTTGTGAAAGCGCGGTTCGGTGCGGCGGAGCCATTCGAGCAGCATGGCGGCGTGCTCGATTTCTTCGTTCGCGTTGTGCAGCAGAATCGCCTTCAGCGCCGCATCGTCGGTGTCGTCGGCGCGCTGGCGGTACCAGTCGACCGCCTCCAACTCCTCGCGCAGCGAGCTGATGGCATAGTGCAGATGCGCCGTTTTGCGCGTCAGCTTGTCGGCCGGAATGTGGATACCCGCGCCCGCACTGGCGGCGGCGACCGGAGCCGGCGGCGCGGCGGGAGCTGCGACAGGGGCGACGGCCCCCAGAGCGGCTGCGGCGGATTTCTTGCGACGGCGGAATTTGAACATGGCAGCACCCTTTTTTCCCAAATTTTCCTCAGATTAACGCACGTTTGTGTCGTTTCAAGCGGGGCGCTTGTTATGACTGGTCTGAGCCGCTAAAACCCGCCCGCCATGGAAGCATTCACCCACCTCGCGGGCGTCGCGGCGCCCCTGCCGATGATCAACGTCGATACCGACATGATCATCCCCAAGCAATTCCTCAAAACCATCAAGCGCACCGGGCTTGGTGCCGCGCTGTTTCACGAAATGCGCACCCGACCCGACGGCAGTCCGAATCCGGATTTTGTGCTCAACAAGCCAGCCTATAAGGCCGCCAAGATTCTGATCGCGGGCGCCAATTTCGGCTGCGGTTCGAGCCGCGAGCATGCCCCCTGGGCGCTGCTCGATTACGGCATCCGCTGCGTGATCGCGCCGAGCTTCGCCGACATTTTCTACAACAACTGCTTCAAGAACGGCATTCTGCCGATCACCCTGCCCCAGGCCGAAATCGACAAGCTGCTCGACGACGCCAGCCGCGGCGCCAATTCGATCGTCGCGGTGGACCTGGAGAAGCAGGAAATCACCGGCCCCGACGGCGGCATGATCAAATTCGAAATCGATCCCTTCCGGCGCCAATGCCTGCTCAACGGCTGGGACGACATCGGCCTGACGCTGCAGCACGAAACAGAGATCACGGGCTACGAAGAGGGCCGCAAACTGCAGGCGCCTTGGTTATAGAGGGGAATGTCCTCGCCCGCGACTGCGGGCGACCCAGGTGACATCTGTCGCGTTCTCGAAGATTCGAAACGCGTCACCTGGATGGCCCGCAGTTGCGGGCCATGACAAACAAGGACACGGCCCGCGATTGCGGACCATGACAAGAAAGCAAACGCCATGACCTATCGTCTACTCATCCTGCCCGGCGACGGCATCGGGCCCGAAATCATGGACGCCTCCAAGCGCGTGCTCGGCTGGTACGGCAAAAACCGCGGTTTCGATTACACCACAGACGAAGACCTGGTCGGCGGCATTTCTTATGAGACGCATGGTGTGCCCGCCACCGATGCCATGATGGCCAAGGCGCTCGCGGCCGATGCGATTCTGTTCGGCGCCGTCGGCGGCCCGCAGTGGGACAAGCTGCCGTTCGACAAGAAGCCGGAACGCGCCCTGCTGCGTCTGCGCGGCGACCTCCAGCTGTTCGCCAATTTGCGGCCGGCGCTATGCTTCGATGCGCTGAAGGATGCCTCCACCCTGAAGCCGGAAATCGTTGCGGGCCTCGACATTTTGATCGTGCGCGAACTCACCGGTGGGGTTTACTTCGGCCAGCCGAAGGAACTGGTGACGCTGCAAAGCGGCGAAAAACGCGCCGTCGATACGCAGATTTATTACGGCCACGAAGTCGAACGCATTGCGCGCGTGGCGTTTGAACTGGCGCGGTTGCGCGGCAATAAGGTCGCTTCGGTCGAGAAGTCGAACGTGATGGTGACCGGCGTGTTGTGGCGCGAGGTCGTGCATGCCATCCACGATCGCGAATTCCCCGATGTGCAGCTCACCGATGTGCTGGCCGACAACTGCGCCATGCAATTGGTGCGGGCGCCGAAAACCCTCGACGTCATCCTGACCGACAATCTGTTCGGCGATATTCTGTCGGACGAAGCGGCGCAGCTCACCGGCTCGATCGGCATGCTGCCGTCGGCGTCGCTCGGCGCCAAAACAGCGGACGGCCGCCAGCCGGGCTTCTATGAGCCGATCCACGGCTCGGCGCCCGATATCGCCGGCAAGGATTTGGCGAACCCGATCGCGACGCTACTCTCGTTCGGCATGTGCCTGCGCTATTCGTTCGGGCGCGTGGAAGATGCTGTGCTGCTCGACAAGGCGGTGGAGCGCGTGCTGGCGGAAGGCTATCGCACCAGCGACATCATGCAACCCGGCATGACCAAAGTCGGCACCAAAGCGATGACCGACGCGATCTTGAAGGCGCTGGATACGCTGAACTGAGTTCCTTTACTGGAACTTACCTTTGGCGATCGCGATCTTGCCGGGCCCGAGCAGCAGGATAGCCAACGCTCCTGCCAGATACAGCGCCTCGACCTCAAGCGCGTAGCCGCCGTCGGGGGTCAAGAGAACGGCCTGGGCAAGCCCGCCGAGCGCTATCAGTGCCGCCACTTCGAGGGCGACCAGGAAGGCGCCGACGCGCGCAAACAGGCCGATGATGATCAAGAGCGGGCCAACGATCTCGCCGAAATAGACGGCGTAGGCGAACGCGTCAGGCAGCTTGTGGGCCGCGAGCAGCGATTTGACCGGATCGAGCCCGGTGAGAAGCTTGTGCACGCCGTGAAACAGCATCAGGCCGCCGACGCCCAAACGCAGCAGCAGTTTGCCGAAATCTTCCGCCATGATCGCCCCCAACCAACAGCCCCGGGGAGCACTATAGCAGATTATTCAGCGCCGCGGCGGCAGCGGCGAATATGGCGCATCGAATTTTGTCAGTTCGCGCCGGATCGTCGGGCGCATGGCGCGCTGGCGATTGATTGTACGTTTCGCACACTTCCGGGTTGCACGCAGATCTGGCTTCACCACCCGAAAAGGTTGTGCCAGTGTATTCTCTTGCGGGGCCGGTACGGCTTGAACGACGGCTACCGGCACCGGCGCCACGGATACGCGCCGTGGCAATTCGGGCGGGGGCGGCGCCGATTTCGGTTCGGCGGAGCGGAATGCGTGGCGCAAACCGACGACGATCATCAAAGCCACAAACGCCGCTGCAACCAGGATGGCAATTCGAATCTCTGCCGCCTCAGCGCCGAACTGCTTCAGCGCCAACTGCCACACCGCAACCCAACCCATCGCAATTATCCCCCGCGACGTTTTTCTGAACACCATCCTGCACGAAATACGCCGTGCCAAAAAGAACTGATTTTAACGGCGTTTAACGCGTCGCAGCGGGGCGCAATTTGCCTAGCGAAAAGGCAGTGCGCTGAACGATTGGGCGGCTCAGAGCGGCGTCCGCAAAAGTGTGGGCGGTTTTGCGCGAAAACGCCGCGACAATCAAAAAAGTAAGGCGATCTTACTTCACATCGGCGCCAACGGCGTCGGCCACACTGGCAAAGCCGTCGCGCGTTAAGCATGTTAGAAGGTCCCGCTTCATCTTCGGAATCAAGCTGCCGCCGTTGTAGACCAGCGCGGTGTAAAGCTGGACCAGGCTGGCACCGGCTTTGATCTTGGCGTAGGCGTCTTCGCCGGTCGAAACGCCGCCAACACCGATCAGCACGATCTTGGCTCCGACTCGCTTTCGCACTTCCGCCAGCACACGCGTGGACGGTGCCATCAGCGGCGTGCCCGACAACCCGCCGGTCTCGGCGGCGTAACGGCTTTTCAGCGTCGTGGGACGATCGATGGTGGTGTTGGTGACGATCATGCCATCGATGCCGCTGGTCAGAACCACATCGGCGATGTCGTCAAGGGCGCGCGCATCGAGATCAGGTGCGATCTTGAGCAGGATCGGCTTTGGGGCAGTGCCACGCGCGCTCACCAGAGTGCCGAGCAGCGCCCTCAACTCGCTTTTTTCCTGCAGGCCGCGCAGGCCCGGCGTGTTGGGCGACGACACGTTCACCGCGACGTAGTCGGCGAGCGCCGCCAGCTTGGCAAACCCGATGCGGTAATCGGCAATACGGTCGGCCGAGTCCTTGTTGGCACCGATGTTGATACCGACGATCCCCCTGGGGCGCCCCGGTTTGCGGTGAGCCAGACGGGCAGCCGAAGCATCAACGCCCTGGTTGTTGAAGCCCATGCGATTGATGATGGCGTCGTCTTCCGGCAGGCGGTACATGCGCGGCTTCGGATTTCCCGGCTGCGGCCGCGGCGTAACCGTGCCGCATTCGACATGCCCTAACCCCATCTTGAGCATGCCCCGAAAGGCCCTGGCGTCCTTGTCGAACCCGGCCGCAATGCCGAGCGGATTGGAAAAATCGAGCCCTAGCACGCGCAGCTGCAGCCGCGGATCGTCCTTGGGCGGCCCCGGCAGGAAAAACCCGAACCGGGCCATCAGTTCCACCGTCAGATGGTGGGCAGGTTCCGGCGGCAGGAGCCGGATCGCCGCCACGGCCACGTCCATTCCCCAGTCGATTACAGACATCCCCTGGACTCCTTGCGCCGTAAAGTGGTAATTCCTATCAGGCCGCCATGCATAGGAAGATTAACCAATACAGGACGGCCTTCTTAACTCCACCGGCCGGCTTCGCCGACTTGGCTTAATCGACCACGGAGGCGCTGATGTGCAAGCTGCGTTTTAGCCCAACCGCAATCTGTCCAGAGCAAATCGCTCCGAGGGATTTCGCATGCTGACCCACAAACAAATCTGGACGGCGATCGACGCGCTGGCGGCCAAGAACAAGCTGTCGGCGTCGGGATTGGCCAAGCAGGCGGGACTTGATCCCACCACCTTCAACAAATCCAAGCGCGGCACGCCGAACGGCAAGCTGCGCTGGCCTTCCACAGAGAGTATCTCGAAGATATTGGCGGCCACCAGCGAGAGTATCGAGGACTTCGTGGCGCTGGTCAGTGGCGACGGCGCGCCGCGCGGCCCGATGCGGCTGGTGCCGCTGGTCGGCATGGCGCAGGCAGGCAGCCACGGCTTCTTCGACGATGCCGGTTTTCCGGCCGGGGCCGGGTGGGACGAAATCCCCTTCCCCGAAGTTGGCGACGAACATGCCTATGCACTGGAGGTGGCCGGCGACTCGATGCAGCCGGTCTATCGCGACGGCGACCGCATCATCCTGTCGCCCGCCGCCCCCCCGCGCCGCGGCGACCGTGTGGTGGTGAAAACCCTGGCGGGTGAAGTCCTGGCCAAACAGCTCTCGCGGCTGACGGCACAGCGGGTGGATTTGAAATCGCTCAACCCGGCTTACGAGGACCGTTCGTTTGCGCTGAGCGAAATTGCCTTCATCCACCGCATCATCTGGGCGAGCCAGTAAGGCACAGCTCCATCGCACCCATGAAATTCTACGATCTCGATCTGGTGCCGGGACGCGACTGCGGGGCGTGCATGATCTGCTGCATCATGCCGGCAATCGACAAGCCTGAGATGCAGAAAGAAGCCGGCGTGGCCTGCCGCCATTGCCAGGGCGGCTGCACAATTTACGAAACGCGCCCCAATTTGTGCCGCGATTTCCATTGCGGCTGGCGGCAACTGCCGATCCTCGATAACGATTGGCGGCCCGACCGTTCCGGCGTGTTCGTGGAAATCGAAGTTATCGACGACGAAACCGCGCTGAGCCTGATCTTGATCGGCAATCCACTGAAGACGATCCGCCAGCCGTGGTTCATCGATTTCGTGACGACGGGCGTGCGCGGAGGCGTGCCGCTGCATTTGGGCATTCCCGGACCGCGCGGCTGCCAAGGCGCCTCACTACCGCTCACCACCCGCCAGATGTTTGAAGCAGCCGGCACCTCGCCGACGCGCGTAAAAGAGCTTCTGGAGAAGGAGCTGAAGCGGCTGCAAGCGCATGCGTTCGAGCCGCGCCTATTCACCCACAGCGGCCGTAACTTCGGGTAGCTGGCAGCGGCACATTTTGCGCCCGCGGGGGCAGAAAGAGGGCTACTGCAAAAACTCTCCCGCCAGCGCCCGTTCGATCAGATTCGCGGTTTCGGTGCAGCCGTAGAGGGCGGCGAAAGAACCGAAGCGCGGACCTTGGGAGGCGCCAAGGCAAACCTCGTAGATCGCCTTGAACCAGTCGCGCAGGGGCTCAAATTTGTAGGCTTTGCCGATCTCGTAGATTTCGAACTGCACCTTTTCGGCATCGCGCTCGTCGCCGAAGGCTTTCAGCTTTTCGGCCAAAGCCGTCAGCGCCGCGCGCTCGTTGTCGGTGGGGCTGCGATACTTCTTGGTCGGCTTCACGAAGTCTTCGTAGTAGCGGATGGCATAACCCACCAGCTTGTCGAGACCGGCGTTCTTTTCCGGCGAGGCATCAGGCGCATAGGCGCGGATGAAACCCCACAACACCTCGCGATTGTGCGCATTGGAGGCGCTGACGAGATTGAGCAGCAAGGCAAAAGAAACCGGATAGGTTTCCGCCGGCGGTTTGCCGCTGTGAATATGAAACACCGGATTTTCGAGATGCTGGGCGTCCTCGGTTTCCTTCTTGCGATAGGCATCGAGGAAGGCGATGTAATCGTCCACGGCACGCGGGATGACGTCGAAATACATCTTCTTGGCGGCGCGCGGCTTCTGGAACATGAAGAGGGCCAAGCTCTCTTCCGAGCCATAGGTCAGCCAGTCTTCGACCGACAAGCCGTTGCCTTTGGACTTCGAAATCTTCTGGCCCTGATCATCAAGGAACAGTTCGTAGTTGAAGCCTGCTGGTGGCTTGCCGCCGAGCGCACGCACGATCTTGCCCGACAGTTCGACTGACGAGATCAAATCCTTGCCCGCCATTTCGTAATCGACGCCGAGCGCCAGCCAGCGCATCGCCCAATCGGCCTTCCATTGCAGCTTGACGGCGCCGCCGGTGACGGGCGTTTCGATTTTCTTGCCGTCTTCCTCGTAAACGATGGTACCGGCCGCGATGTTGGTCTCCAGCGTCGGCACTTGCAGCACCACACCGGTCTTCTGCGACACCGGCAGGAACGGCGAATAGGTGGCACGACGCTCTGGGCCCAAGGTCGGCAGCACGATGTCGCGCACCTTTTCGTAAGAGCGCAGCACCGTCAGCAGCGCCTCGTCGAAGCGCCCCGATTTGTAACACTCGGTCGAGGACAGGAACTCGTACTCGAAACCGAAGCGATCGAGGAACACTTTCAACCGCGCATTGTTGTGGGCGCCGAAACTGTCGTGGGTGCCGAAGGGATCGGGGATCGACGTCAGCGACTTGCCGAGATGGGCGGTCAACATCTCCTTGTTGGGGACATTGTCAGGGACCTTACGGAGCCCGTCCATGTCGTCGGAAAAGGCGATCAGACGCGTCGGCACATCGCTCATCAGCTGAAAGGCGCGGCGCACCCAGGTGGTGCGGGCGACCTCGCCGAAGGTGCCGATGTGCGGCAATCCGGACGGGCCGTAACCGGTCTCGAAGATCACTTCGCGGCCAGGTTTCACGCCCCGCGCGAGCAGCTTGCGGGCCTCTTCGAACGGCCAAGCATGCGCTTTCAGTGCGATTTCCGAGAGGGGCGTGGTCATACTTTGGAATTCCTAAACGCTTTGGAAAGGCCCGGGAAGCTAGGCTCCAGGGCAAATGTCGTCAACGTCCGCCGCCGAAAATCCCCCCGAAGCCGACGCCCCTGGCGCCTCGGACGAAGCGGTTTTTGCCGGGCTGGAAGCGACCTACCGCGCCGATTTAACGAACGTGCTGGCGCTCTATCTCGAAAACTCGGATCAACTGTGCCAGCGCCTACAAGACTGTGCGGCCTGCGCCTATTGGCAAGAAGCGGTGCGCGTTGCCCTTAAGATCGGCGAGGAAGCCGATGCGTTGGGTTTCCACCGCGTTGCCGGGGCTGCCCGCGGTTTGGCCGACTCCACCTATCATGCCGACGGCGCTCACGCCCTGCGCAACGACGCCCAGATGGTGGTGCTCGAATATGAGCGCTTCCGCCTGGCGCTCGAAACGCGCTTCCCCAACTTGGTAGCATCGAGCATGGATTCCGTCGCATAGTCGGCGGGTGCAGAATCCCAGAATCATATCGCAACTTGACGCCTTGCCTTCGCTCGTGCCTGCCGGCACCGGCGCAGTTGTAGACGACGGCAATTTGCGCCGCGCCAGTGCCGCCCAGGCGGCCGCATTGCTGGCGGACGGCAATGTGCTGCTGGCCAATGCCGCCTTTGTCGCCGGACGGCTGAAAGCGGCGCCAGCGCGCCTGTCCTTCGACGTGTTGGAGTTGTTCGCTTTCGTGCGGCCTGGCACCCCCTGTGTGCCGAGTGCGCTGGGGATTGCGCGGGCGCTCGGCGTGGCGGCTGACCAGACCGGCGTCACCAGCTTGCGGGCCAGCGCCCGGCTGCTACTTGAAGAATTGCCGAGCCTGCCGGAAAAGACGCTGTCGGCGTTGCGCCCCTTGTGTCAGACGCTAGCGAAAGCGGGATGGCGCTGGGCGCCGCTGATCCTCGACATCATCGAGCCGTCCGACTTGCAACGCGCCCCGTTGGCCGGATTCGAAGTGTGGCGGACGCTGGCGGAATGGGAAGACGCGCCACTGCCGCCCAAGCCCTCGGCCCATCCGGTGTCGCCGGAAGAAGCTCGCGCGCGGCTGGCGCAAATCGTCGGCAACGCCGGCGAGGAACGGCCCGAGCAGCGCGCCTATAGCGATGCGGCGGCCTATGCGTTTTCCCCGCGCGAACGGGCGGGAGCCCCGCGCGTCGCCTTGGTGGAAGCAGGCACCGGCATCGGCAAGACGCTGGGCTATCTCGCACCTGCCAGCTTGTGGGCGGAGAAGAACGGGCCGGGGCTATGGATTTCGACGTACACCCGCAATCTGCAACGACAGATCGTGCAGGAATGTGCCCGGCTTTTTGCTGATCCCAGCGAGCGCGAAGACAAAGTCGTGGCGCGCAAGGGCCGCGAAAATTATCTCTGCCTGCTCAATTTCGAAGAAGCGGTGAAGCGGCAAGCGCTCGCCCCCGGCCCGCGCACGATCGCGCTGGCGTTGGTGGCGCGCTGGATTTCGGCGACCCGCGACGGCGATATTTCCGGCAGCGGCTTTCCGGCGTTTCTGGCAGCGCACTTGCCGCTGCGTGAAATCACCGACCGGCGTGGCGAATGCATTTATGCCGCCTGCCCGCATTATCGCGTCTGTTTCATCGAGAAAATCGTGCGCCGCGCCCGCACCGCCGAGATCGTCGTCGCCAATCATGCCCTCGTCATCGCCAATGCGGCGCAGGATTGGCTGGGCGCTGACGAGACCACCGACACACCCGGCGAACGCCGTGTGCGCTATGTGTTCGACGAAGGCCATCACTTGTTCGATGCCGCCGATTCCGGTTTCGCGGCCGCGGTATCCGGCACCGAAATGGCCGATCTGCGCCGCTGGGTACGCGGGCCGGAAGGGCGCGCCCGCAGCCGTTCGCGCGGCTTGCAGGAACGGCTGAAGGATCTAGTTGTGGACAACGAGGACGCCGGACGCGCCCTCGAAGAAGCGGTAGCGGCGGCGGGCGCCTTGGCGGGCGAAGGCTGGACGTCGCGATTGGGTGCGCCACATGGGCCGGGAGAAGTGTTCCTGGCGACGGTCTACCAGCACGTTCGCGCCCAATGCGAAGACCGCGACCAATTCTATTCGCTGGAAGCCGAAACCAATCCGCTGACGGACGAATTGACCGAAGCGGCGCAATCGCTTGGCATCGGCCTCAAGCGGCTGGCGGTGCCCTTGATGCGCCTCGCCAAAGCGCTGCGCACCGCCCTCGACGAAAAATCGAGCGAGTTGGAACCTTACATGCGGGCGCGCATCGATGCAGCGGCCAAGGGGCTCGACTGGCGCGCCAAGATCGTGCTGCCCGCCTGGATGAGCATGTTGGACGCGCTCGAAACCGGCGAAGTCAGCGACGATTACGTCGACTGGTTCGAGATCACGCGCGAAGACGGCCGCGGCCAGGACATCGGCCTCGAACGGCGCTGGATCGATCCCACCATTCCCTTAGCGAGCGAAGTCTTGGCGCATGCCCACGGCGCCCTGATCACGTCAGCCACATTGCGCGATGCGGGAAACGAAGACGACTGGCAATCGGCCGAAGTGCGCACGGGCGCCTTGCATCTGCCCGAACCGGCGCGGCGCGCCTGTTTCGGATCGCCGTTTTCCTATGCGACCCAAGCGCGGGTGTTCGTCGTCCGCGATGTCGAGCGGCGCAATCCTGAGCAGATGGCGGCGGCGTTTCGCGAGTTGTTCCTGGCGGCGGGCGGCGGCGCGCTGGGATTGTTCACCGCGGTCCGGGCATTGAAATCGGTCGAGGCAAAAATCGCTGGACCGCTCGCCGAAGCCGGACTGACGCTCTATGCCCAACACGTCGACCGGCTCGACACCGGTGCCCTGGTCGACCTGTTCCGCTCAGAAGAAAATTCCTGCCTGCTCGGCACCGATGCGCTGCGGGATGGGGTCGATGTGCCGGGCCGCTCGTTACGCCTGGTGGTGTTCGACAAAGTGCCGTGGCCGAAGCCCACCATCCTGCACAAGGCACGCCGTGCCCGTTTTGGCAAAAGCTATGACGATTTGCTGACGCGTCTGCGGCTCAAACAGGCGTTTGGGCGGCTGATCCGGGGCGGCAGCGATAAGGGGTGCTTTGTGATTCTGGAATCGGCGACGCCGACGCGCCTGCTCGCCGCCTTCCCGCCGGAAACCCCGGTCTTGCGCTGCGGTCTGGCCGAAGCGATCCGCGAAATCCGTGGGTTTCTTGGCCCAAACGGGTGACGAACCCCCGGCCGGCAGGGTAGTTTCTGGCCCATGAGCACCGAAAAGACCGACGAAACCCTGTTCGCCCCCGACGAGCCGGAAAGTTATGGCAAGCATTCCACCGGCATCCTGCCCGGCCATGTGCTGAAGCGCCTGATCCGGGCGCGGCGGGAAGTCGTGGCGACGGAAGACTTCGATGACGCGCAGATCCAGCCGGCCAGCCTCGACTTGCGCCTGGGCGCGGTGGCGTGGCGGGTGCGCGCCAGTTTCCTGCCCGGCCCCAAAGCGACGGTGAAAGACAAGCTCGGCGAAGCCGCGCTGCATGAGATCGACCTCACCAACGGCGCAGTGCTGGAAACCGGTTGCGTTTACGTCGTGCCGCTGCTCGAAAGCGCCGAATTCAGTTTCCGCGTTTCCGGCATTGCCAATCCGAAAAGCTCCACCGGCCGGCTCGATGTCTTCACCCGGTTGATCACCGATCAGGCGCAAAGCTTCGATCGCGTCGAGACCGGCTATCACGGCCCGCTCTACGCCGAAATTTCGCCGCGCACCTTCCCGGTCTTGGTGCGCAAAGGCTCGCGGCTGAATCAGCTTCGCGTGCGCCGCGGCAGTCCGCAATTCACCGACACCCAGCTACGCCGCCTGCACGCTGAAACGCCGCTGGTCGATTGCGAACCGAATATCGAAGGTGGCCTCGGGCTGTCGGTCGATTTGCAAGGCGATCCGAGTGCCCGTCACATCGGCTGGCGCGCCAAGCACCACACCAACATCATCGACATCGACAAACGCGGCGCGCTCGACCCGATCGATTTCTGGGACCCGATCGAGCCGTCGAAATCGGGCAACATCGTTTTGGACCCCGACGAATTCTACATCCTGGCGTCCCGCGAAGCGGTGGCGATTCCGCCGGAATATGCGGCCGAGATGGTGGCGTTCAATCCGCTGGTCGGCGAGTTCCGAGTTCATTATGCCGGTTTTTTCGATCCCGGCTTCGGCTACAGCCCCGGCAAACCGCCAGCGGCGCGCGCGGTCTTGGAAGTGCGCAGCCACGAAGTTCCCTTCATACTAGAACATGGTCAAACCATCGGGCGATTGATGTTCGAGCGGCTGACCGAAGTGCCGACGGAAGCCTATGGCGAGGGCATCGGTTCCCATTACCAGCGTCAAGGTTTGAAGCTTTCTAAACACTTCGCCGATTAACCTTGTCAAAATGTTGCCTCGAATCCACAAGCGGTCGCAAACCCGACAGGTGAGACGGTAGAGTCGGTTGCGCAAAGTGTCTGAGTTGGGACTATTCGTCCCGCCGCGGATGATAACGGCGAGGGGGAAAATAGCTCCGCTTTTAGGGTCCGCATTGAAGGGGGCAGCATGAGGCGGCTACGGCGCGGAGACGTGCCGGCCGCCTCATGAGTTTCCACCGGTCCGCATATCGCGATATGATTTCCGCTGCTGACCCGGAGCGGTGCGCACATGTTTGCACGTCTTGTGACACTTGCGGCGGCCGGATTGATGATGGTGATCCCTATGAGTGCAGAAGCAGCCCCGTTCAACCTCACCAGCCCGACGCTGACCGACGGCAGCGTGGTGCCGCAGGTCCACGTCTATAACGGCTACGGCTACCGCGGCCAAAACCGCTCGCCGGCGCTGAATTGGAGCGGCGCGCCAGCCGGGACCAAGAGTTTCGCCATCACCTGCCACGATCCCGATGCGCCGCATCCCGGCGGCTGGTGGCATTGGTTGGTGTTCGACCTGCCCGCCGCTACGACCGGATTACCCGAAAACGCCAGCATGAACGAATTGCCTCCGGGTTCTATCCAATCGGTGACCGATTTCGGACCACCCGGTTACGGTGGCCCTGCTCCGCCGCCCGGCCCGGCGCATCGCTATATTTTCACGGTTTACGCGCTGAAGGTCGCCAAGCTTGGTTTGGGTCCCAAAGGCACCATCACCAACGTCGATGCCGCCATTCGCAAAGCAGCGATTGCCTCGGCCAACCTCACGGTGAAGTTCGGACATCCGTAGTGCCTCACCTCGACACCTTTCTGATCTTCATGGCAGGCGCGTTGGCGCTGAACGTCACGCCCGGGCCCGACATGACTTTTGTGCTGGCGCAAGCGACCCATCGCGGCACGCGGGCAGGCGTGGCGGCGGCGCTCGGCATCGGGGTGGCGACGATTTGCGTGCACATGACGCTGGCGGCGTTTGGACTCGCCGCGCTGTTCGCTGCCTATCCGCTCGCCTATGACATCGTGCGTTATGCGGGGGCGGCGTATCTCGTCTGGATCGCCATCGGCATGATCCGCCATCCGCCCAAGCTGTCGGACATGAGCGCCGAAGACAGCGTGCGCACGGCGTTCCGCCAGGGCGTCGTCACCAACGTCTTCAATCCCAAAGTGGCGATCTTCTTCATCGCCTTCCTGCCACAGTTCGTGAACCCGCAAGTGGGTCCGGTGTGGCTGCAGATCATGGTACTCGGCACCTGCTTTTCGATTTCCGGCACCACAGTGAATGCAATTGTTGCCTTCGGCGGCGGTAAGCTGTCGGAACGCCTGAAAGCCAATCCACTCATCGGGCGGATCATGGGCTGGATCAGCGCCAGCGTGATGCTGGGCCTCGCGGTGCGGCTGGCGTGGAACGAGCGGCGCTGACACTCTCGCCTATTTGTGCTCGCTCGCCGGGGTGACGTAGAGCATCTTCTCGCGATAGGCGATGTAGAGGTGAAGCTGGCGCAGGATCGAAAGCCCCAGGATCATCTTCGGTCCGTGTGGCCCCATCTTCATCTCGCTGTCGGGCACCAGAACGATGTCGGGATTGTTCACATCGACACCGCCAAACGACATTTTCTGGAACGGGAATTTCCTCGCGCCGCTGGTCCGATTCGGGCCGTTGGCCAAGCTGACGAAGCGCGGATCGTTGTCCTTGAGGTCGAACAAATCTTCGGCGGTGTCCAGACTCATCAGCGAATGCGGCGCACCGGTGTCGATCATCGCCTTGACGTCCCTGCCATCAATCGTGACATGGGTGGAAATGTGTACGCCGTCTAGCTCGCGCACGATCGGAATGCCGATCGGCGGCACGTTCGTCCAATAGCCGACCTTGCCGTCGCAATGGTCCTTGCTCACCAAGTTGAGCTTGCCGCCGGCAAAATCGAAATCAAGATCAAAATTGGCGAGGAAATCCGGCGACAGCAGACCATCGATGTCGGGACCGAGGAAACCGGGGGGTAGCAGCGGATATTCCAGGCGCGGCGCCTTGAGGTGGCCTAGGCTGAAGTTGCTGAGTGTCACGGTCCGGCGCAGCGGTTGCCCGCCGAACATGACGATGCCGGACTCGGGAACAACGTCAATCGGCAAGCCCAGCTCCTGAGCCTTGTCCTCGGAGAATGCGGTGATATAGCCGCCGGTGTCGACAATCATGCGCAACGGCTTGCCGCCAATCGCCGCCGGCACCACGACGCGATTGCCGGAAGCCGGCAACATGTCGAGCGAAACGACGATGATGATGTGCTTGCAGTCGTCTCCGGCGCGGGCCGGCGCAAGAGCCAGAACCGCAAAGCCGGCAGCAAGAAGCGTTTTCTTCATGACGGAGCCTTTTCAGGGAAGGCGTTTAAGATCGTGGCGGACATCGTAGAGAAAAGCGGCCTCCTTAGGGCAGGATTGCTCCATGCCTTGCAGCAGCGCCTTTCCGGCCGGGTCGCCGTTGGCAACTTGCCATTCGCCGATGAAGAAATCGGCTTGGCATTTCTGGTGCGCCGGACCTACGCCGTCACCGCGCGCGGCTTTGCGATAGACATCTTCGAGCTTCGTCTTGCCGCGGATGAAGCCTATCAGCGGCCCAGGCCAGTCGTCCTCGTCAACATCGAGATCGTGTGCTGCCGCAGCAAAAATGGCCGCGTCGTAGGTTTTGGCGCGGGCGGCGGAGATCGCATACCAAAGGAGGCTATAGACGCCCTGGCGGGGTTCATAGGCGCGCTTGGGCTGCAGCTTCACTGCCTGGAGGAAATCCGCGGCCGCAGTCGCGAACGCACCGCGGAACCAGTGAAAGTCGGCGCGGAACCCATAAAGGCCCGTGGCCGGGGCAACGGCAATCGCCGCATCAATATCGGCGAGCGCCGCATCGGCCTTGCCGAGACAGGAATTGGCGTGGGCCCGGAGCGCGAGCGCCTCGATGGTCTTGGGGCGAAGGGTGAGCGCGGCATCGAGATCGGCCGCCGCCTCGACGCATTTGCCTTTGTGCATCAGAGCGTCGGCGCGGCCGATATGAGCGTCGGGCTGGTAAGTCGGCGCCAGATCACCAGCAGCAAGCGCCGCCGTGAAGGCCGTCAAGGCGGCGTCGAAATTGCCGACCCGGCGCGCCTCGTAGCCGCGCATGTAGTCGTCATAACCCGCCGCGAAAGCCGCACTCCCCGTAGCGACGAATATGGCCGTGGCCACCAAGCAACGCATACCCACCCCCAACTTTGAAAGAACTATAGCAGGAAGCCGCCACCGGTTGCAGACGCGAGGTCATAGGCGCCGCAGGTGGCACGCTGCCGCACGAGACGCAGGGGGACGCCTTCAATATGCCGTCATCGCAACGGCTGCCATCGGAACTACGCGCCTGGGCGATAGTTCAAGTTTGGCGCCAGCCAGCGCTCGGCCTCGGCAAGACTCCAACCCTTACGGGTGGCGTAATCTTCGACTTGGTCTTTTTCGATTTTGCCGACGCCAAAATAGCGTGCCTCAGGATGCGAAAAATAGAATCCCGACACCGACGAACCCGGCCACATGGCATAGCTCTCGGTGAGCTGCACCCCGGCGCGCGCCTGGCCTTCGATTAAGTCGAACAATGTCGCCTTTTCGGTGTGGTCGGGCTGAGCGGGATAGCCGGGCGCCGGACGGATGCCGCGATATTTCTCGGCGATCAGATCGGCGTTCGTAGATGTTTCGTCTGCGGCATAACCCCAGAACTGGCGGCGCACGCGCGCATGCAGACACTCGGCAAAGGCTTCCGCCAAACGATCGGCGAGGGAGCGGAGCAGAATCGCCGAATAGTCATCATGCACGGCCTCGAACGCCTTGATGTGCGACTCCTCGCCATGACCGGCGGAGACAACAAACCCGCCGATGTAATCAGGCGTGCCTTCGGGGGCGACAAAATCGGCGAGCGCCAGATTGGGGCGGCCGGGATCGCGCGCCATCTGCTGGCGCAAGGTGTGGAGCGTAGCGAGCGGCAGGTTGCGGTATTCGTCCGCATACACCACAATATCGTCACCGATCGCATTGGCCGGGAAGAAGCCGATCGCAGCATGGGCAGTGAGCCAGTTCTCGGCGACGATCTTCTTCAACATCGCTTGGGCGTCGTCGAACAGCGCCGTGGCGACCTTCGCGGTCTTTTCCGCCGTGAGAATTTCGGGATAGCGGCCGGTCATCTCCCAGGCGTGGAAGAACGGCGTCCAATCGATATAGGGCACGAGCTCGCCAAGATCATAAGCCTCAAACGTCTTTAAACCGAGGAACGACGGCTTGGGCGGGGTATAGGCTTTCCAATCCGGCGCGAAACGGTTGGCGCGCGCGTCGGCGATGGCGAGGCGCTGCTTGGGCGCATGGCTGGCGGCGTGAGCCCGCGCCACCTCTTCATATTCTTTACGCACGCCTGCGGCGTATTCTTTGCCGGTACGCGACAAGAGACTGGAGGCGACACCCACGGCCCGCGATGCATCGGCAACATAAACCGTCTGGCCGCGGCGGTAATTGGGATCGATCTTCACCGCCGTATGCACGCGCGATGTGGTGGCACCGCCAATCATCAGCGGAATATCGAAGCCCTGGCGCTCCATTTCGGCCGCGACATGGCACATCTCGTCGAGCGACGGCGTGATCAGCCCGGAAAGCCCGATGATGTTGGCATTGCGCGCCTTGGCTTCATCAAGAATCTTCTGCGCCGGTGTCATGACGCCGAGATCGATCACCTCATAACCGTTGCACTGCAAGACGACGCCGACGATATTTTTGCCGATGTCGTGCACGTCGCCCTTCACCGTCGCCATGATGATGCGCCCGACCGGTTCCTTAGTCTGGTTCTTCTCCTGCTCGGCATCCATGAACGGTAGCAGATGGGCGACCGCCTTTTTCATTACCCGCGCCGATTTCACCACTTGCGGCAGAAACATTTTGCCCGAGCCGAACAGATCGCCGACCACGTTCATGCCGCTCATCAGCGGTCCTTCGATAACGTCGAGCGGACGGGCGGCCTTCTGGCGGCACTCTTCGGTGTCCTCGACCACATAAGCGTCGATGCCGTGCACCAGGGCATGGGTCAGACGCTCTTGCACAGGCAGCGAACGCCACGCCGCGTCTTGGATTTGCTCGACCGCCGCACCGCCTTTGTATTTTTGTGCGATGTCGAGCAGGCGTTCGGTGGCATCATCGCGGCGGTTGAGCAGCACGTCTTCGACCGCTTCGCGCAAGGCCGTCGGAATGTCCTGATAGACCATCAACTGTCCGGCATTGACGATGCCCATGTCCATACCGGCCTTGATGGCGTGGAACAGAAACGCGGAATGCATCGCCTGACGCACCGGCTCGTTGCCGCGGAACGAAAACGAAATGTTGGAAACGCCACCCGAAATATGCACGTGCGGGCACGCCTTGCGGATGCGTGCCGCCGCCGCGATGAAATCGTTGGCGTAGTTGTTGTGCTCTTCGATGCCAGTGGCGACCGCGAAGACATTAGGATCGAAGATGATATCTTCCGGCGGAAAGCCGATCTGGTTCACCAAAATATCGTAGGCGCGCTGGCAGATTGCGACCTTGCGCGCTTCGGTATCGGCTTGGCCTTGCTCGTCGAACGCCATCACCACCACGGCGGCGCCGAAGCGGCGTACCTCGCGGGCGTGTTCGATGAACGCCGCCTCGCCTTCCTTCATCGAAATCGAATTGACGATGGGTTTGCCCTGAACACACTTCAACCCGGCCTCGATCACGCTCCATTTGGAACTGTCGATCATCACCGGCACCTTGGCGATGTCGGGCTCGCCCGCGATCAGATTCATGAAGCGCGTCATCTCCGCTTCGGAATCGATCAAACCTTCGTCCATGTTGATGTCGATGACTTGGGCGCCGGCGTCCACTTGCTGGCGAGCAACTTCCAAAGCGGCGTCGTAATCGCCCGTCTTGATCAGCTTCTTGAACTTGGCCGAGCCGGTGATGTTGGTGCGCTCGCCGATGTTGACAAAATTGGTGTCGGGCGTGACGGTGAACGGTTCCAGCCCGGAGAGACGCAGATATTTGGGCTTTTCCGGAATGGCACGGGGCTTGACGCCTTTGATGGCTTCGGCAAAGGCGGCGATGTGTTTTGGCGTCGTGCCGCAACAACCGCCGACAATATTGACGATTCCGGCGCGCGCGAACTCGCCGATCTTCGCGGCCATCTGTTCCGGCGTATCGTCATAGCCGCCGAATTCGTTGGGCAGGCCGGCGTTGGGATGAGCGCTCACCAGCGTATCGGCCACAGCCGCGAGTTCGGCCACGTATTGGCGCATTTCCGAGGCGCCGAGGGCGCAGTTGAGACCAATAGCGAAGGGGTTCGCATGGCGCACCGAATGCCAGAAGGCTTCGGTGGTCTGACCGGTGAGCGTGCGGCCCGAGCGGTCGGTGATGGTGCCGGAAATCCACACCGGCAAGCGCGTCCCCAATTCCTCGAACACTTCTTCAATCGCGAAGATCGCCGCTTTGGCGTTCAAGGTGTCGAAGATGGTTTCGATCATCAAAATGTCGGCGCCGCCTTGCACCAGGCCGCGGGCCGCATCGCGATAGGTGGCGCGCAAGACGTCGAAGGTCACATTGCGGTAAGCCGGATCGCCCACATCCGGCGAGATCGAGGCGGTGCGATTGGTCGGACCCAAACATCCGGCGACCAGTCGCGGCCGATCCGACGTGGTGGCTTCATCGCAAATGCTACGGGCGAGTTTGGCGCCTTCGAAGTTCAATTCCCCGACCAAATGCGACAGGCCGTAATCGGCTTGCGCGGTGGCCGTGGAATTGAAGGTGTTGGTCTCGATGATGTCAGCACCGGCCGCGAGATAGGCGTGGCCGATGTCCCGGATCAACTCGGGCTTGGTCAGGGTCAGCAGATCGTTGTTGCCCTTGAGGTCGGAATTGTGCGCAGCGAACCGCGGGCCCCGGAAATCGTCTTCCCCGAGCTTGTAGCCCTGAATCATCACGCCCCAGGAGCCGTCGAGTAACAGCACGCGCTGGCGCGCTTCTTCTTTCAACCAAGCGATACGGGCGGAACGATCGAAGCTCATGCACTTTCCTTTACGCCCAACTCTTTGACCCCAAGTATTCGGCAGGTCGCATAGGTCAGGTCGGCCTGGTTCAAGGTGTAGAAATGGAACTGCTCGAAGCCGTGGGCGTGCAGTTCGCTCACCTGTTCGGCCAAGACGGCGGAGGCAACAATACGGCGGCTTTCGAGATCATTGTCGAGGCCGTCATAGAGCGCCGCCAGCCACGACGGCACGGCCGCGCCGCAGCGCTTCGCCATATTGCGGATGCCCTTGAAATTGGTGGTCGGCATCAAGCCCGGCACGATCGGGACCGAAATACCCCAATGATCGGCGCGATCACGAAAACGCGCCATCGCCTCGGTGGAAAAACAGAACTGGGTAATGGCGCGGCTCGCCCCCGCTTCCACTTTTTTCTTGAGCAGATCGAGGTCATGTTCCAGCGATGGCGACTCGGGATGCTTTTCGGGATAGCACGACACGCTAATCTGAAAATCATGGGCGGCGCGAATGCCGCGGATCAGATCTGGGGTCGATTGATAACCGTCCTTGTGCGGAGCATAGGCCTGCGCCAGTTCCGGCATGTCGCCGCGCAAGGCCACAATATGGCGCACACCTGCATCCCAATACGCGCCGACGATTGCATCGATCTCCGTCTTCGGCGCGCCGACGCAGGTCAGATGCGCGGCCGGCTTCAGCCCGGTTTCCTGCACGATGCGCTTGACGGTGGCATGGGTGCGATCGCGGGTCGATCCGCCAGCTCCGTACGTGACAGAAACGAAATCAGGCGCCAGCGGTGCCAGCCGCTTGATCGCCTTCCAGAGCTGCTCTTCCATCTCGGCCGTCCGCGGCGGCGAGAATTCAAACGAAACCCCGATCGGCTGATCCGAGGTGAAGATGTCTTTCAGGCTCATGCCGCCTCCGCTCGCGAGGCTGCTGGGCTTTGCCCGAGCCAGATCTGCACGATGAGTTGTTCTGTTGAATCGGTATGTGGAGCAATGGCTTCCGCCGCCGTGAGCTTCAGGCCCGCAGCCTGGAACCAGCCCTGCACCTCTTTGTCGGAGAAGCCGAGGCGGCGGTGGGCGTAGTCATCGCGCAGAAATTCGAGGTCATGCGGCGCGAAGTCGGCAATCAACAGGCGCCCGCCCGCCCGCAGCACCCGCGCCCCCTCGGCCACTGCTGCAGCAGGATCATCAAGGTAGTGAAGAACTTGATGGAATAGGACGACGTCGAAACCTGTGAGCGCCCCGCCTGCCTCGAACGGCAGCCTGTAGGTGTCGCCCAGCCGTACCTGGCAATTCGGCAGCGATCCGCGCAGAAGCGTGTCGCGGGCGATCGCCAGCATTTCCGGGCTGACATCGATGCCGACGGCGCGTTTGGCGTGCGGCGCCAAGAGTTCCAGCATCCGCCCGGTGCCGGTCCCGGCATCGAGCAGCGACTCAATCGGTTCGTCGGTCAGTTGGCGCAGGATCGCCTCTTCCACCTCGCGCTCGGGGGCGTGCAGCGAGCGGATGCGCCCCCATTCCGAGGCATTGGCCTTGAAATAGGCGGCGGCCTCGGCGGCACGCTTCTCGCGGACAGCGGCAAGACGCTTGAGGTCGACCTCTGGCGGGCCCGGCAAAAGATCGGCCAAGGCCGCGCCCAGGGCCGCGCCATTGCCGTCATCCGTTGCGCGGTAGAACACCCAGCTTCCCTCCTTGAACCGGGCAATCAGGCCGGCGCTGCAGAGCAGTTTCAAATGCCGCGACACCCGCGGCTGGCTCTGGCCGATGATCTCGATCAGCTCGGAAACCGTCAGTTCCGCCTGGCGCAACAGTAGCAGCAACCGCAACCGCGTGGGGTCGCCGGCGGCACGCAGCATTGCGACAAGCCAGTCCATGGAAGATGCCTTCAACATATAAACATATCTTTATATGCTTCGTTTGACCGCCTGTGCAAGAGCCGCAAAACCTGAAACCAATAGGGTTCTTGGGGGACGGTGCCCAGTCCTGGGCGATACCGCTAATATTATGCGCGCATTGGCTTTTCTGGTTGCCGCGGGGCTCCTTCTCGGCGGCTGTGCAACATCTCTGGCCGACCCGGCAGGGGGGAACGACCCCTATGAAGCCACCAACCGGGTGATATTTGATTTCAATCTCAAAGTAGACCGGCTGGCGCTGCGCCCCACGGCCGAGGGCTATCAGGATTATGTCCCGGAGGAGGTGCGCAACTCCCTGAAGAGCGCCCTCGACAATTTGCATGCCCCGGTGGTGTTTGCGAACGACTTGCTGCAAGGCGAGACGCGCCGCGCCAGCCAAATGGCGGGCCGCTTCCTGGTCAACTCCACGTTGGGCCTCGGCGGCTTGTTCGACGTCGCCGGACGAATGGGTCTGGCGTCTCACGACGAGGATTTCGGCCAGACCCTTGGTGTCTGGGGCGCCCGGGAAGGCCCTTATGTCGTGCTGCCGCTGCTTGGCCCCTCGAACCCGCGCGATGCCGTCGGCAAAGCGGCCGATATCGCCCTCGATCCCAGCATCTACATCAAGATCAAGCGCCATCTGATGTGGGAAGGGCTTCGTCAGTATCTGAACATCGTCGACACCCGCGCCC
This sequence comes from Alphaproteobacteria bacterium UBA1301, assembly GCA_002307725.1. Classification (GTDB taxonomy): domain Bacteria; phylum Pseudomonadota; class Alphaproteobacteria; order Micropepsales; family Micropepsaceae; genus Rhizomicrobium. Next base: position 163,287 of record DBUB01000004.1, read on the forward strand.
GCTCCCTGGAGACGCTCGACGCGATCGAACGCGACTCCCTCGATTTCTACGCCAGCGCGCGCAGCCTCTACCGGCAGAATCGCGCCTATCAAATCCGTAACGGATTGCCATCCAGTGACGAGGAATTTGCCGCCACGAACTTGCCATAAGGGTGAGTGAGCATTACCTCTCTGACTTAACCTGGGCAGAGGAAACTTCGGATGCGCGGTACGATGAAAAAGTTCTTCTTGGCTTCGTTCACTTTCCTGGCAGCGCTGGTGGTGACGCTGGGGCTTTCGGCCCGGCCGGCCGAAGCGGCGGCGCCCGCCGAACAGTTCGTTGCCGACAGCGTGCAGAAGGCGATGGGCATTCTGAACAATGCCGCGCTCTCCAAGGAGCAGCGCAAGGCTCAGTTCCAGGATTTTCTGCTCACCCTGACCAACATCCAGTCGATTGGCCGCTATACGCTTGGCCAGTACCGCCGCAGCGCAACGCCTGAGGACCTGACGGCGTTCGATGCCGCCTTCAAGGAGTATGCACTGTCGGTCTATCAGTCCTATTTCGCCAAATATTCCGGTCAGACGCTGAAAGTGACCGGCTCGACCCAGCTCGGCGCCGACGACATCATGGTCAAGACCGTGACCGTCGATCCCAAGAAAGCGACGGCGAAACCTTACGAGGTGAACTTCCGTGTGCAGACGGTCGGTGGCCGCCAAGTCGTCTCCGACTTCTCGGTCGAAGGCGTCTGGATCCGCGAACTCGAACGCAACGACTTCACGTCGTACCTCGGCCAGAAAAACGGCGACGTGAAAGCGCTGATTGTCATGCTGAAGCAGAAGGCGGCGCAGCAACGGTAAGTTTCACCGCCCGTTGAATACGCAAACGGCCCGGGGCAACCTGGGCCGTTTTTGTTTGGGGGCTTGGTGGCCCGAAAATTTTGTGGTATTACTATTCTTGAAAAAGTAATACTGGCGCTATGCGATGAGTACAATCACCGTCAAAGGACAAGTCACCCTTCCCAAGGACCTGCGCGATGCCGCGGGCCTCAACCCTGGCGACAAGGTAGAGTTCATCTTGAATGCCGCGGGCGGCATCGTCGTCAGCAAACCGGGAACGGCGGGCGCCTACAAAGCCCGCATCATGGAAGTCGCCAAACGGCGGCTCATTCGCGGCATTACGACGGACGAGTTGATGGAGATGACGCGCGGGTACAGCGAAGATGCTCCGCGGGCGAAGAAACGTGACGTTGGTTGATAGCAATGTCTTGATCGACATTTTCACCACCAGTCCGGCGTGGTTTGCGTGGTCGATGGAGTGGCTGGATCGCCAGTCGCAAAGAGGCCCGCTCTATTTCGATGAAATCGTCTATGCCGAACTGGCCGTGAAAAGCGAAAGCGAGACAGAGCTTGACCGCGCCCTGGCCGATCTCGGACTGCAATTGTTTTCGATCCCGAAAAACGCGCTATTCCTGGCTGGTAAGGTCTTCGGCCATTACCGGCGCACTGGCGGCACGCGCACCAGCGCCCTGCCCGACTTCTTCATCGGCGCCCACGCGCAAGTGACCGGCCTGCCGCTGCTGACGCGTGATGTGGCGCGGTACCGGACGTATTTTCCAAAGGTGAAGTTGATCGCGCCATAACTTTGCTAAGGGGGGAATGATGAAGATCTGGACGTACGTCATCACTCATGACGAGGGCCGCGCTCCGAATTACGAGAGACCGGCTACAACACTTGCGATTTGCAAACCACGGATAAGGGCGAAGGCAGCAATAGGCGAAATTGTCCTTGCGTTCAGTGGTGCAGGCATCAACCCGCACGAGCCTCATTCAGTGTGCTGGGCGGGAGTAGTCTCGGAAGTCCTAACGTTCGCGGAATATTGGAACGATCCGCGCTTTCAGAGAAAAAAACGGGCGCACTCCGAAACACCAGATAACGTCTACAAGCCGGGACGGAACGGCATTCCTGTTCCGGACAAAGACGACGTCCACGACCATACGAACGCAGTAGTAGATATCGGAGGCACGAATGTTCTTGTCTTCAAAAGATGGTGGCATTCCGAATATCCCGCCTCCGTACTGCCTGCGAGATTTGGACTGCGTATCATCGGCGGCCGCCGCGGACACCGCAGGGAAGAACTGAGCCAAGCCTTATTTCAGGAATTAATCCAATGGCTCGACGGCCACGTGGCGCGAAGCAGAAATGTCCTTCCGCGATTGCCGCGCGAGAAGCGTAACTGCATCTGCTGACGGCAACGCAACGGGGGACGCGCCGCAATTTCATTGGCGGGATCAATACGCCGCCCGCTCCTGGGTTCCCTTCCCGCCCACAGATCGCTTTGCGATCCGCGGGCGCCGGGAATGACAAGCGTGCCTACCGCGCAAACCTTTTGTATTTGATCTTGTGCGGCTGGTCGGCGTCGAGGCCAAGGCGGCGTTTTTTGTCGGCTTCGTAGTCCTGGAAATTGCCTTCGAACCATTCCACGTGGCTGTCGCCTTCGAACGCCAGCATGTGGGTGGCGAGGCGGTCCATGAACCAGCGATCATGGCTGATGATCATGGCGCAACCGGCGAATTCTTCCAGCGCCATTTCGAGCGCGCGCAGCGTCTCCACATCCAAATCGTTGGTCGGTTCGTCGAGCAGCAGCAGGTTGGCGCCCGACTTCAGCATCTTGGCCAGATGGACGCGATTGCGCTCGCCGCCCGAGAGCTGGCCGACCTTTTTCTGCTGGTCACCGCCCTTGAAGTTGAAGGCGCCGCAATAAGCGCGGCTGTTGATGGTGCGCTTGCCGAGTTCGAGCACGTCGAGACCGCCGGAAATTTCCTGCCACACGGTACTGTTGGGATCGAGGCTGTCGCGGCTCTGATCGACATAACCGAGCTGCACCGTCGAGCCGACTTTCAGCGTACCGGCATCAGGCTTTTCCTGACCAGTCAGCATACGGAACAACGTCGTCTTGCCGGCGCCGTTGGGACCGATGACGCCGACGATGCCGCCCGGCGGCAGCTTGAATTCGACATTCTCGAACAACAGCTGGTCGCCATAGGCCTTGGCAATGCCGTCGGCTTCGACCACCAGATCGCCGAGGCGTTCGGCCACCGGAATGATGATCTGGGCCGGGCCGCTGCGCTGCTCGTTGGATTTGGAAACGAGGTCGTCATAGGCAGCGATACGGGCTTTCGATTTGGCCTGCCGCGCCTTGGGGCTTTGCTGAATCCATTCGCGTTCGCGCGCGATCGACTTCGCCTGCGCCTGTTCTTCCTGGCTCTCTTTGGTGAAGCGCTCTTCCTGCTCGATCAGGTATTTGGTGTAATTGCCTTCGTGCGGAATGCCTTTGCCGCGATCGAGTTCGAGAATCCAGCCGGTGACGTTGTCGAGGAAATAGCGATCGTGGGTGACCAGAATCACGCAGCCGGCGTATTCGCGCAACGTGCGTTCGAGCCAGCCGGTGGTTTCGGCGTCCAAATGGTTGGTCGGTTCGTCAAGCAGCAGAATGTCGGGCGCATCGAGCAAGAGACGGCAGAGCGCGACGCGGCGCTTTTCGCCGCCGGACAGCTTGATGACATCGGCACCCGCTTCGGGGCAACCGAGCGAATCCATCGCCTGGTCGATCTGGCTGTCGAGATCCCACAGACCTTTGGCCTCGATCTCGTCCTGCAGGGCAGACATTTCGTCGGCGGTTTCGTCGGTATAATTGTTGGCGATCTCGTTGTAGCGATCGACCAACGCCTGTTTGGGCGCGACGCCGAGCATCACATTGCCACGCACGTCGAGGCTGGGATCGAGCTGGGGTTCCTGCGGCAGATAACCGACGCGCACGCCGTCCGCCGCCCAGGCTTCGCCGGTGAACTCCTTGTCCATGCCGGCCATGATCTTCATCAGGGTCGACTTGCCGGAGCCGTTAACGCCGACGATGCCGATCTTGGCGCCGGGATAGAACGACAGCCAAATGTCCTTCAGGACCTGTTTCCCACCGGGATAGGTCTTGGACATGCCCTTCATGTAGTAGACGAATTGCGGGCCGGCCATCGGCTGTCCTTTCGGGGTGGGAAGTATGGGGTCGCGCGGGTTTTATCGGAGCGGCCGGATAACCGCAACCGCACTGGCGTCCGTCACGGCGACGGACCGTCCAAATCAAAATTTGATCTTGGCTTTCGACAGCAACGACACCGAATCCCGTCCGGTGATGCCGCCGTAGTTCATCTGGTAGGAGGCGTTGGCCTGCAGCGCCACCGCGTCGCCAAAGAACTCGGTCTTGTAGCCGAGTTCGATGTCGGTCTCCTGGGCCATCGACGAGAGCAGCTTGTCGCGGCCGAAGAACTGCAATTCCTGGGATTTGTCGGCCGTCAGCGGCGCCCCAAAGTTCGGCGCCGGCTGCGCGAAGGTAACGCCGAACGCGTCGTTCTTCTTGAACAGGCCGTGCTTGGCGACCGCGACGCCGAACGATTCGGTGCGCAGAGCCGAGGCATTCGGCGAAACCGCACCGGGACGCAGAGCGAGCTGGGTCAGACCTTCGCTGTAACTGGCCGTCGTCACCCAGCCGCCGCCGAAGCTGACATGAGCGGTGACGCCCAAGGCTGCGGTGTGACCGCCGAGCGCCGGATTGACAAACCCGAGCACGCCGCCGCGTTCGCTCGCTTGCGACGCCGTCAGGTTGATGCCGCCCCAGCGGGCGAAATTCCAGGTCATGCCGGCAAGGACGGAATTGGTATAGCGGATATCGAACGGCAAGCGGCCACCCATACCGGCGTAAGCATTGCGTGGGGTGATGAGATAGCGGTTGAGCCCCGGCGACGACGAGGCCTGGCCGAACGAGAGCGTCAGTCCCTCGGTCAGTTTGGCGTGGAGGCCCGTGTAGGTGCCGCCGCTCGAAATACCGGCATAGGGCGAACTGAGCGCGGCATTGGAATAGAACAGGCCGTCGAAGGCGTCGGCCCCTGGCGTATAGCGGTCGAGCAAGCGGGCGACATCGGCGTTGTAACCGGTATCAAGCGTCAAAAAATCATCGAGGACAAAAGCGCCGGTGACTTCATCCAGCGGGTTGCGCAGCACATTCGCAGGAATCGAAGCGGCCTCGGACAACACCACCGGCACGTCGAAGGAGGCGGCACCCCGGGACCCCGGAGCCGACAGGCCGGTCACGTCAACCGCCAGCGACGCGGAGGCAGTGGCCAGGACGACCATGCCCGCGACGGCCAGAAGCCCGCGGATTAACCAACTGCCCCTCATGACACAGCGCACCAAATGCTCTCTTACAAGGCGCCCCAAATTTAGCAGATCAGTCCTTCCAATCTCAAAAGGTTTCCTTGGTTTTTCCGTGACTTCGCGGCAACAAGTGGCGATTCTTTTGGCCCAGCTCAGACCCTGTCTTAAACAATATGTAGTTAACCCCCGTGGCGTCCGCACCAGGCCGTTGTGGGCGAGACCACAAGCAGCGCCAATGCCTTTTGCACCACATAGTGGTTAATCCGGTACACACAACCGTAGGGAACGTGATTACCGATTCGCCGCCCCGGCGTTCCCCGCGATACCCGCTCCCGGCCCGTCGCGCGCAGTCACCTGCCCAAATCACATATTTCCTTGGTTGCGCCGCGCCGAGTAATTTAGGGTGCTGACGGCTGCGCCCACAGCGCGCTGTGGCAGCATATCCGGCTGCAATATTGAACTTTTCTCACTTAAGGTGGCTTTGGCACATAGACTTCCGTCGACGACTCTCTTTAATTTGATTCCCTGTTGGGGGCTTTGGTGGTGAACACACCGAAATTGAAGTCGGCATTTGTACTTGCTGTCTTGCTTGGAGGCTGCGCAGCCCCCAATGCGGATGGCATTTACGATCCCATGGAAGGGGTCAACCGCAAGGTCTTCAACTTCAACCACGCCCTCGACAACCGCGCCGCCCTGCCGGCCGCGACCTATTACAAAAGCGCTCTGCCTGAAGGTGTCCGAACCGGAGTGCACAACTTCCTAGCGAATTTAAGCGTTCCGGTCGATCTCGCTAATGACGTCCTGCAAGGCGAGTTCACCCAGGCCGGTTATGCGGTCTGCCGCGTCAGCGTCAACACCACGGTCGGCTTGCTCGGGGTCCTGGATCCCGCCGCCGGCATGGGGTGCCCCGATCGCGACGAAGATTTCGGCCAGACTCTGGGCGTTTACGGCGTACCCGGAGGACCTTATCTGGTGCTGCCGCTGCTCGGCTCGTCGCTGCCGCGCGATGCCGTCGGCAAGGTTTTCGTCGACCACTATTTTAACCCGCTCGCCTATCTCAAGTACCGGGGCAAGTCCTACGTTGGGCTGGGCCAGAACGTGATTAAGTTGGTCGATCAGCGGTCACACGCCGTTAGTTCCTTGCGCGAGGTCGAGCGGAACAGCATCGACTATTACGCCGCGATGCGCCGGCTTTATGTCGAGCGCCGTAATACGGCGATCAAAAACGTGCCGCCTGAGTCGCTCACAACCCCGGCGATTGCCACGCTGGAACCTCCAGGCGTTAACCCGGCCGATAAAAGTGTGCCTGCGAACACACCTGTGGCACCGAATGACAAGCTGGCCCCCGCCCCCCTCGCGCCGAACGCGCTGAGGCAGTAGAAGCCTTATCTGTCGAATCACTCTGTCGAAAGTTCCGCGATGTCGGTCGTCGAACACGTTGTCGCTTATTGTACCAAACACGCCCGCGCAATCGTCGCCGCCGGCCTCGTCGCTGCCGCTGGCGCGATGGTCTACACGGCTGGCAATTTCGCCATGAACACCGACTCCGGCACGTTGATCTCGCCGGATCTGCCCTGGCAGAAGACCATGGCGCGCTTCGACAAGCTGTTCCCTCAGCGCAACAACTTGATCCTGGTGGTGATCGATGCGGCGGCCGCCGACCGTTCCAACTCGGCCGCCAATGCGCTCGCCGCCAAACTCGCCGCCGATCCAAAACAGTTCCCGGCAGTGCACCGCCCCGACGGCGGTTCTTATTTCGAAAAGAATGGCCTGCTGTTCCTGCCCGAGAAATGCGTCAAGGACGCGATGGGCAAGCTGATCCAGGCGCAGCCTTTCCTAGGCGCGCTTTCGTCCGATCCCAGCCTGCGTGGCGTGATGACGTCGCTGTCGACGATGATGCTGGGCGTGAACAGCGGCCAGGCCAAACTCACCGACATCGACGCACCGATGACCGCGTTTGCCGACACGCTCGGGAGGACCAATGCGGGCAAACCTGGCTACTTGTCGTGGCAAACGCTGTTTGCGTCCAGCCCCGATACCAACAAGGAATGCTCCTTCGCCCGCACCCGCACTTTCATCGAAGTCCAGCCGACGCTCGACTATTCCAGCCTGACGCCGGGCGATAAGGCGGAACAAGCCATCCGCGCGGCGGCGCGCGCGCTGCATCTGACGCCCGACCGTGGCGTCAGCGTACGCCTCACCGGCCCGGTGCCGTTGTCGGACGAGGAATTCGCCAGCCTGGCGGAAAATGGCCCGCTGATGGGCCTTGTCATGTTCCTGGCGATCACCGTTTGCCTGTGGCTGGCGGTGCATTCGGCCCGCATCATCGTCTGCATTCTGGCGACGCTGGGCGTCGGCCTGACGCTGACGACGGCCCTTGGCCTCGTCTTCGTGCACGTCTTCAACATCATCTCGATCGCCTTCATCGCGCTGTTCGTCGGCCTCGGTGTCGATTTCGCCATCCAGTTCTCGGTGCGCTACCGCGCCGAGCGCCATGCCGTGGGCGATCTCTCCAAGGCGTTGACCTCGGCCGGTCGCGGCGTCGGCATTCCGCTGGCGCTCGCGGCGGCAGCGACGGCGGCCGGGTTCTTCTCCTTCATCCCGACCGATTACGTCGGCGTCGCCGAACTCGGCGTCATCGCCGGCCTCGGCATGGTGGTCGCATTCCTGCTCGCCATCACGTTCCTGCCTGCCCTCATCAAGCTGGTGAAACCGGCGGGCGAGGCCGAACGCGTCGGCTTTGTGCTCTTTGCCCCAGCCGACAAATATCTGCACGCCAAACGCAAGCAGGTTCTTATTATCGGCGGCGTGATTGGCATCGTCTGCATCATCGGCCAGATCGTGTTCCCACCGCAGTTCGACGCCAATCCGTTCGATCTTCGCAGCCCGAAGGTGGAGTCGATGTCGACCTTGAACGACTTGTTCAAGGACCCCGACACCTCGCCTAACACCATCGATGTGCTGGCGCCCAATCTCGCTGCCGCCGACAAGCTGGCGGACCAGATTTCCAAGCGGCCGCTAGTCGGCAACGTCTTGACGCTGACGACCTTCATTCCGCCCGATCAGCCCAAGAAGCTGGCGATCATCCAGGACACGGCCTTCCTGCTTGATTCCACAATCAATCCATTCGAGGTCAAGGCGCCGCCGACCGATGCCGAAACCGTCGCCAGCCTCAAAGCCGCCGCCACGGCGCTGCATGCAGCCGCCGACAAACAACCCAAGGGCAAACAAACCGCCGACGTCAAGAAAGCGCGTACCGACGCGGTGCGACTCGCCCAGGCGCTCGATGTGCTGGCCAATGCGCCCGCCGCCAAACGTCAGGCCGCAACCGAGGCGCTGATTCCGGGCCTCAACGATCTCTTGGGCTCCTTGCGCAGCGCATTGCAGGCCGCCCCTGTCGACGTGCACACCATGCCGCCGGAACTGGTCGCCGAATGGGTTGCCAAAGACGGTACGGCGCGAATCTCGGTCTTCCCCAAGTCGAACGCCGCCGACAACAAGTCGATGAAGCGGTTCTCGAAGGACGTCATGGCGGTCGCGCCCAACGCCACCGGCACGCCGATCACCATCGAGGAATCCGGTCAGACCATCGTGCGGGCCTTCATCCAGGCGGGCATCTGGTCGTTCATCACGATCTCGATTCTTCTGGCCTTGGTGCTGCGGCGCCGGCGCGACATCTTCATGACCATCATCCCGCTGGTGCTGACCATGGCGCTGACACTGACCACCTGCCGGGTGATCGGGCTGGAACTCAACTTTGCCAACATCATCGCCCTACCCTTGCTGTTCGGCATCGGGGTGGCGTTCAACATCTACTTTGTGGTCGCCTGGCGGGCGGGGGCGCAGAACCTTCTGCAATCGAGTCTGACGCGCGCGGTGTTGTTCAGCGCGCTAACGACGGCGTCGGGCTTCGGTTCGCTGATCCTCTCCAGCCATCCGGGCACGGCGAGCATGGGCATTCTGCTCATCATCTCGCTGGGCTGGACGCTGTTCACGACCCTGTTCTTCCTGCCCGCCCTTCTCGGCCCACCGCCGAAGAAGCTGCCGGGGTAACCGATGTCTTCCCCGGACGCGCCCTCGGTGATCTTTCCGCTTGGCACAGAGGCGCGATCCGGGACCTACCCGGAAATCTGAGAGACATCTCAGTGGGTCCCGGCTCTGCGCGCGGCGACCAACACCACAGCTCAATTCCCAAAGTCATCGTGCAGCGCTTGGCCGGGATGACAATATCGATAACAAAAAAGCCCGCGTCGCCGCGGGCTCATTCGTTTCAGATTGCAACAAATTCACTCCTTCATCAGCTTGTCGGCGAGGGTGTCGATTTTCTTTTGCAGCGCCGCGGCGCCACCGGATTGGACCGTCGCGCCGAAGTCGGAGCGCTGCTTGGCCATTTGACTGACGAAGCCGTTGAGATAGATGTCAATCACTTTCCACGACGCACCGTTTTTGCGCATCAGATAGTTGAACGGAACGATTTCGGCTCCGGCGATCAATTTGGAGAACACCACCTTGTCGGCGTTGCGGTCCTTCGCGGCTGGCTCGACCACGAATTTTTCGCCATCGAAACTTTTGAAGTTGGCGGCATAGGAGGCGATGGTGTAGCGGCTGAGCGCCTTGATCAGGGCATCTTGATCGGCCGGGCTCATGGTGTTCCACGCCGGGCCGACGGAAAGGCGCGTCATGCCGGGAAGGTCGAAGGTAGCTTCTGCCACCGGCTTCAACTTCTCATAGCGGCCTTTGATGCCGAGCGCCTTGCCCTGCTTCATGGTCGAGATCAGCGTGTCGTAAAACGATTGTACCGGCGCGACCGCCGGATCGGCAGCCTCGGCCTGCGCAACCGCACCCGCCGTCATCAGCGCCACGGCTAGCGATGCGGCCCGAAACCAACCCTTGATCATCTTGAACCTCCTGCGCAGTGCCCGTCCGATAAGCCTACCAGTGTCGGCGGCTTTGTTGGCGGAATTATGAGTTAACCTTGCTTCAGGATTCCCGCGTCAGCAGGTACGGCAGCAAGTCCCTGAGCGCCGCCGCCCGCGCGCCGTAAGGTTCCAACGCCGCCAGCGCCCGGCCAGCAATTTTTTTTGCTTCGGCGCGCGCGCCTTCGATACCGTAAATTGAAACCAGAGTGGCCTTGCCGTGGTCCTGGTCTTTGCCAACGGCCTTGCCGGTCTTTTCCGCCGTGGACGTAACGTCCAAGAGATCGTCGGTGATCTGGAATACCAGCCCCATGTCGCGCGCGAAGGCCCTGAGGCGCGCCTGATGCTCGGAGCCCGCTTCGGCCAAAATCGCGCCGGCTTCGCAGGAAAATTCGAACAACTGGCCAGTCTTAAGCCGTTGCAGCAGCATCACATCTTCGGCGTCGAAGGTGCGCTCTGCTGCGACCATGTCGATCATCTGGCCGCCGATCATGCCGTTGGCGCCCGCTGCTTCGGCCAGCCGCGCGATTAGCTGGCAGCGCACCGCGGCGCTGGGGTGCGTTTCCGGATGGGCGAGAATCTCGAAAGCGATCGTAAGAAGGCCATCGCCCGCAAGAATTGCGGTGGCTTCGTCGAACGCCTTATGGGTGGTGGGACGGCCGCGGCGGAGATCGTCATTGTCCATCGCCGGCAGATCGTCATGCACCAGCGAATAGGTGTGCAGGACCTCAATTGCGGCGGCGGTGCGGCGGGCGCGGGCATCAGCGACATCAAACAACCCGGCGCATTCGATGACCAGGAAGGGTCGCAGGCGCTTGCCGCCAGCGAAAATAGCGTAGCGCATCGCCTCGTGAATGCGGCTGTGCAGGCCGTGCGGCGGCGGTAAGACCCGTTCCAGAGTTGCTTCCGTTGCCTTGGCCGCCTTGTCCAAGGCCAGTGCGAGACCGCCCAGACTATTCATGGTGTTATCCTTTCCCCCACTGCCCCTAATTTGGCCCCCTCTCTAGCGTAATCCGGAAACCGTGCAACTGGTGTTGCAAGAAAACGATTGCGCCGGACAGCCACTTTCGGGAAACTGCCGGAAGGCGAGTAATAGCGAATTTCCCTTTACCATTTAGGGATTTAGCGTGCTAGACGGTGCAACTTATGTCACGGAGTCGAGGTCCCATGCGTGTCGTTCTTGCCCAGCCGCGCGGCTTTTGCGCAGGGGTTGTCCGGGCGATCGATATCGTCGAACGCGCCCTCGAGAAGTATGGCGAGCCGGTCTATGTGCGCCATGAAATCGTGCACAACCGCCATGTCGTCGAAACACTGAAGAACAAAGGCGCCCGCTTCGTCGAAGAGCTGAACGAGGTTCCGGACGGCGCCGTGACCATTTTTTCGGCGCACGGCGTGCCGCAAGCCGTGGTGAAGGATGCCGAGGCGCGCAACCTGCCGATCCTGGATGCGACCTGTCCGCTGGTGTCGAAGGTGCACAGCCAAGGCAAGCGTTACGTGGGGAGCGGCCGCACCCTGGTGTTGATCGGCCACGCCGGACATCCGGAAGTCGAAGGCACGATGGGGCAAGTCGGCGCACCAGTCCATCTGGTGCAATCGGAAACCGATGTCGAAGCCCTGACCATCCCGGCCGAAACGCCGGTGGCCTATGTCACCCAGACGACGCTGTCGATCGACGACACTCGCGGCGTGATCGCGGCCTTGAAGAAGAAGTTCAATGACATCGTCGGGCCGGAAACGACCGACATTTGCTACGCCACGCAGAACCGCCAACAGGCGGTCAGGGAACTTTGCCGGATCGCCGATGTCATTCTGGTGGTGGGCGCCAAGAATTCATCGAACTCGAACCGGCTCTGCGAAATCGGCAAGGAAAATGGCAAGCCCAGCTACCTCATCAACGACGGCAGCGAACTCGATCCGCACTGGGTCAAGGGCTACACGACCATCGGCATCACCGCTGGCGCCTCGGCCCCCGAAGCGCTAGTCGAAAACGTGATAGACGCGCTGCGCGCCATCAACCCCGACACCACGGTCGAGCAGATGGACGGCAAGAAGGAACACATCGAATTCCGCCTCCCGGCGGAACTTCGGGGTTAAGGAGAAAAATCCGTTGGGTATTCCCGCCAAGCAAGCGGCCCGCATCGGGGCCTATGTTCTGAAACAGCATCTCAGCGGGCACGCGCGCTATCCGCTGGTGCTGATGCTGGAACCGTTGTTCCGCTGCAACCTCGCGTGCCAGGGCTGCGGTAAGATCGATTATCCCGACGACATCCTGAACCAGCGCCTGTCCTATGACGACTGCATGGCGGCGATCGATGAATGCGGCGCCCCCTGTGTGTCGATTGCCGGTGGCGAACCGCTCTTGCATCGTGAAATGCCGAAGATCGTCGAGGGTTACATCGCGCGCGGCAAGTTCGTCATCCTGTGCACCAATGCGCTGCTCTTGGCCAAGAAGATCGACCAGTACACCCCGCATGAGAACTTCACTTGGTCGATCCATCTCGACGGCGACAAGCTGATGCACGACAAGTCGGTGTGCCTGGACGGCACTTACGACAAAGCCGTCGCGGCGCTGAAGCTGGCGAAGTCAAAAGGCTTCCGGACCCAGATCAACTGCACCCTGTTCAACGGTGCCGATCCCGAGCGCACCGCCAAGTTCTTCGACGAGATGACCGCGATCGGCTGTGACGGCATCACCATCTCGCCCGGCTATGCCTATGAGCGTGCCGCCGACCAGGAGCACTTCCTGAATCGCGAACGCACCAAGACGCTGTTCCGCGACATCTTCCGGCGCGGCAACGGCGGCAAGAAGTGGGAATTCACCCAGTCCTCGCTGTTCCTCGACTTCCTCGCCGGCAACCAAACTTATGAGTGCTCGCCGTGGTCGATGCCCTGCCGCACCATATTCGGCTGGCAGAAGCCCTGCTATCTGCTCGGCGAAGGCTATGTGAAAACCTTCAAAGAGCTGATGGACGACACCGAGTGGGAAAAGTACGGCGTCGGCAATTACGAGAAATGCGCCAACTGCATGGTGCATTGCGGCTTCGAAGGCACGGCCGTCACTGACTCCGTCAAGAAGCCCTACAAGCTGCTGCCGCTCGCGCTGCGCGGCGTCAAGACCGATGGGCCCTTTGTGCCGGACATCGACCTTTCCAAGCAGCGGCCAGCCGAGTTCGTGTTCTCACGTCACGTCGAGCACAAGCTCGCCGAGATCAAGTCAGCCAAGATAGGGGCAGCCAAGGCCGGGGCCGAGAACGCGCAAGACACGCAGTAGTGTCTTGAACGCGATACCGGCTTCGCGCGCGGTGCGCATCAGTTCGCCGAACTGATCGGGTTCGCGCATCAGCGAGCGCAGGATCGCGAACAGCCGCGGATTGCCTTTCAGGCTGAGGCGTTCGAGCGCGGCTGGCGGCAGCGTGCGGTGGCAATCGTCGGAAACCACCCTGAGGACCACGAAGGGCAAGCCGCGCTCGTGCGCGAAGCGCGCCGCGATGTGGGATTCCATGTCGACCGCATGGGCCCCGGTGGCGCGGAACAAGTCTTTCTTGGCACTCATATGCATGGCGGGTTCTTCGACCCCGACGATCACCACCGAATGGGCGTCAGGCAGCTTGGTGCGCAACACGCGGCTCCAGCCGGGATCGCAGGCGTAATGTTCGTGATCGGTGACCACATGGGTGCCGATCAGCGCATCGCCGACCTCAGGGATTGGCGCCAGCGCCCCCGCCAGCCCCAGACTGACCACACCGCAAACATCCGGCCCTAAGGCCCGGAGACGCCGGGTCAAAAGCTTCGTATTGGCCGCGCTGATCACCGGCGTGAGCCCGAAACGCCTGGCATAACGGGCTTCTTTGGCGAGCCCTACGGCGGCAATGACTTTCACGGCCTATGATCCTGATTTGCACCAACAGAGATTGCGATAATGCACGGGCGCCCTCAACGGAAGAATTGCGGTCACGCCAGCGACGCCGCTTTGAAGCCGGAGCGCAACGCCCCTTCGATGGTGGCGGGAAGCCCGGTCTGGGTCCAATCACCGGCGAGCACCAGATTTTTCCATTGCGTTTTGGCGGCGGGGCGTAACGCATCCTGCTCGGGCGTGGCGGCGAAGGTGGCGCGCTTTTCCTTGACGATCTGCCACACCGGTAGCACCGGCGGCAGCCCCAGTGCCTTGGCGACATCGCTCCACAAGGTGCAGGCCAAATCCTCGCGGCCGCGATCGACGATGGCATCGGCACCGCTGACAGTGACTGAAATGCGATCCGGGAAACAAAAAATCCACTCCGCCGTGCCGCCGATGGCGCCCAGCATCTTGGGAGCGTCCGCAGGCGGCGCAACCTTGAAATGGGCGTTGACAATGGCGCGAAATTCGTTCGGCACGCTGAGGCCGGGCACCAGATCCTTGGCCACCCATGGCGGCACCGCCAGCACAACACGATCCTCAGGCGCCACCGGCACCGTGTTCTCGGGGAATTCGAGCGCCAGAAGGACGTCGTGGTCGTAAACGATCCGGCGCAGGCGCTGACCGAAATGCACCAGCGCGTGCCGGTCGGTAAGGGTGCGCAGCGCCGGTTCGATGAAGGCGGCGCCGAGATTGGGATGGGCGATACGCGGACGATAAGCGCGCCCACCTTTGGCCATCGTCTCTTTCAGCACCGCGGCGGCCAGCTTGGCCGAACCCTTCTTGGGATCGGTGTTGAGGATGGCGAGCAGTACCGGCCCCATCATCTTTTCCCACAGCGGGCCGTCGCACGGCACCAGGTCTGCAACGCTCGCAGCGGCACCAGCCGCCAGCAGCCCGCCGAGGCGCAAATAATCGAGCAGCGTGGTGCCGGGTATGCGGCGGCCAGCCGAAAAAATCCACCACGGCAGCAGACCTTCGTTGGGGCGAAGCTGCCAGCGCGCCCCGCTCTTGAGATCGACGAAGGAAAATTCGGCGCGTTCGGGACCGGCCAACGCATCGTGAGCGCCAACCATTTTCAAAAACGACTGCACTGCCGGATTGCCCGACAGCACCAGGTGATTGCCGTTGTCGATGATACCATCGAGTGTCGCATCGAAATAGGAACGGCAGCGCCCACCGGCATGACCGGCGGCCTCGTAAACGACAACCTCAGATCCCGCCGCCGCAGCCGTCACCGCGGCCGCGAGGCCCGCCAGTCCGGCGCCGACGATGATCGTCTTCATGCCGCGATCCCGTAGCGCAAAGCCAGCCAGCCGAGCAGCACCTTCGGCACTTTGACGCGCGCGCGCGGCGGCGCCCAGCCTTGTTCTTCCATGCGTTTCAAAATCTCCGCGTAGACCGCGCCCATGAGTTTGGGCGCGCGCAAATCGCCTTTCGGCCGCGACGCCATGATCGCTGCGGATTCTTCGTAATGTTTGCGCGCCAGCGCAGCGAGCTTGCGGCAGGCCTCGTCGATCGACGGTTTGGCCAGCACGGCTTGCGGATCGACCGGACCGATAGTGCCGAGAAAATCGCGCGGCAGATAGAGCCGGCCAGCGGCGGCATCCTCGTCGAGATCGCGCAGGATGTTGGTGAGTTGCAGCGCGCGGCCGAGATGAAACGCCAGCGCGAAGCCGGGCTCATCGTCCATGCCGAACACCTTGGTCGACAGGCGCCCGACGGCGCTGGCGACACGATCGCAATAAAGATCAAGCGCTTCCAAGGTCGGCGCCACGATATCGCCTTCGAGGTCCATCGCCATGCCGTCGATCACGGTGAGAAAATCGGCCAGCCGCGGCCCGTAGGTTTCCACCACGTCGTTCAGGAACGCAGCCCGCCCAGCGTGAGCACCGGTATACAGCGCCCTGAGATCATCGCGCCAATCGTCAAGCTCGACCAGGCGTTCCTCGCGCGTGCCCTCGCCGTCATCGGCGATATCGTCGACCGCACGGCAGAAAGCATAGATCGCATACATCCCTTCGCGCCGCGCTTTGGGCAAGAGCTTCATGGCCGAATAGAACGAAGACCCGGCGGCCTTGCGGCGGACCGCTTCGATTTCCGGCGATAAAGGAACGTCGTTCATAAGTTAGCTCTTAGGCACGAAACGGGAGGTGACAAATCGGCCGAAGGCGGAAAGCGCCAGCGGAATAAGCTCGGATTTGCGGTGATGCACGCGCTCCGACAACGGATCGGCGGTCAAGAGACGCGTGTTGAGGTCTTCGGCGAAGCGCTGGATGATCGCGACCTCGAACGCCAGACGGCCATCACGGATATGTCCGGCAAAGGCGGCAGATTTGGCCAGCAACTCGCCGTTGCGCACGGCCACCTCGTGCAGCACCGCATTCAGCGCCACCCGGGCTTGGGGCTCGCCCAGCATCTCCACCGCTGCGCCATGACGCGCCATGATATCCTGGGGAAGATAGACGCGATCAATGTCGCGGAAATCCTTGCCGCAATCCTGCAAGTGGTTGATCACCTGCAGGGCGGCGCACAGCGCGTCGTTATAGGGCCAGGAACTGCGATCCTCGCCGTGAACATCGAGCACATAGCGGCCGACCGGCATGGCGCTGTAGCGGCAATAGTCGAGCAACTCGTCCCAATCGGCATAACGCAGCTTGGTGACATCGCGGCGAAAGGCTTCCAAGAGATCGGCGGCATGATCGGTCGAGAGCCCGCGGCTCTCCAGCACTTGGCGCAGCTTGACGCCCTCGGGCGAAACATCGGAGGCGCCCATCAAAGTGAGGCGCATGTCCTCCAAAAGGCGCAGCTTGTCGTCCGGCGAGGCGCTGGGGCTGTCGGCGACATCGTCGGCAGTGCGAACGAAATTGTAGAAGGCCAGGATCGCCGGACGGTGGCGCCGCGCAATAACGAACGACGCGACGGGAAAATTCTCGTCGTGGTATCCCTTGCCGGATTTCAATGCCGCCGCCTCGTTCATGATTTCGCTATCATACCTTCATTGCTTGGGCGCGGCCTTTCCACATGCCGCCGCGTCCGCGCCAGTGTTGCACGGCGGAATCGATGGTGAATGCGGCATAAAAGACGCCAATCAGTGGCAAAGCCAAGCCCCAGAACGGCGACCGCCGGTAAAAATGCAGGGTCGGCTGAAAACAAATCGTCATCAGGACCCAGGTCAAGGCACCGAAAACCGCGCTCAAACCGCCAATGGCGAGCCCCGCCAAGGGTACAACGTAGAGCAGTACCATGCCCAAAACGGTGGCAAGCAGAATTAACGGCGAATAGCCAAGCTGGGCATAGGCCGACCGGGCGATCATGGCGCCGATGTCGGTGATTCTGGGGTAGGGACGGGTCGAGACGGCACGGTTCGTCAGTCCCAGCCAGATCGGACCTTGCTCCTTCAGACGGCGGCCGAGAGCGCAATCGTCGATGATTTCGCTGCGGATGGCCGCAATGCCGCCCGCCTGTTCCAGCGCCTCACGCTTCACCAACATGCAACCTCCCGCCGCCGCCGCGGTCCGTGATTTTGGGTTATTCACCCAGCCGAACGGATACAGCATGTCGAAGAAGAACACGAAAGCGGGGATGAGGAACTTCTCGGCGAAGCTTTCGCAGTTCAGACGCGCCATCAGCGACACCAGTACGTAGCCGCCGCTTTGGGCCCGCATCACAAGCTGTCGCAAATTGTCCGGACTGTGAGCGATGTCGGCGTCCGTGAGCCAAAGATACGCCGCATCCGCCTTGGCAACACCTTGGCTGACCGCGAACAGCTTACCGGTCCACCCTGACGGATGAGGTGCGCCGTTCAGGACCTCGACACGATCGCTGCCCAGCGCGCGCACCACGTCGGCGGTGCCGTCTTCGCTTTGGTCATCGACCACGATGATATGGAATACGCCAGGATAGTCCTGGACGATGAGGCTTTGCACGCACGCCCCGATACCGTCCGCTTCATTGCGAGCCGGAACCACCGCGGTCACTGATGGCCACACGTCAGGTTCGGGCAAATTTTGAATTATCGCGCTTTCGGACGGGAAACCGGTTCCCACTTTTCCTGAAAGCGCTCCGCCATCGTCGCGTTCACGGGCCAGCCAGAACCAGCCGCGGCCGAACACCAGCACCAGCCAGATCACCAGCGCCAGAAAGCTGATCAGCGCCGCAGCGATCATTTCAGATATCCGGCCGCCTTGAACCAGGCGAGCGCGTCGGCAAGCGCTTCGGCATAAGGGCGCGCGCTATAGCCGAGTTCGCAGCGGGCCTTCGCCGACGAGAAGAACATATGATACTTCGCCATTTTCAGCGCATCAGCGGTGACGAACGGTTCTTTGCCGGTGAGCATGGCCATCGCTTCGGCAATCCAGGCGATGGGATAAAGCGGCGCGCGCGGTAGATTAATGGTCGGCGCTTTGCGGCCCACGAGACCCGCAATCACCGCCAGCATCTGGCGCAGCGACACGTCCTCACCGCCAAGGATGTAGCTTTCGCCGATGCGCCCCTTTTCCAGCGCCAGCAAATGGCCCGCGGCAACGTCATCGACATGCACCAGATTGAGGCCGGTATCGACGAAAGCTGGAATTTTCCCGGTCGCCGCTTCGACAATGATGCGCCCAGTCGGCGTCGGCTTGATGTCGCGCGGGCCGATTGGGGTGGAAGGATTGACGATCACTGCCGGCAGGCCCGCGCCCACCATCTCTTCCACCAGCCGTTCAGCCACCAGCTTGGAGCGCTTGTAGGCCCCGATGGCGGTTGCGGCGGTGTGGCGGCAGGTCTCGTCAACGGCCACGCCGTCGGTGCGCGCCTTCAAAGTGGCGACCGACGAGGTGTAAACGATGCGTTCCACACCGGCAGCGCGCGCGGCAAGCATCACCGCCCGCGTACCTTCCAGATTGTTGCGGACGATCTCTTCCGGGTCCCGCGCCCACAGCCGGTAATCGGCCGCGACATGGAACAGATAGCGCGCGCCCTGCATCGCTTTGGTGAGCCCGTCGCGGTCCTTCATGTCGGCCGTAACAATCTCGGCTCCGAGACCTTCGACATTATCCAGCCGTGACGATGCCCGCACTGCAAGGCGCAAGCCAAAACCTTTTTCCTTCAGTCGCCGCGCCACGGCGGAGCCGACGAATCCCGATGCCCCGGTAACAAAAGCGATGTCGCTCATACCACTTCGTCCCCTTTGGCCGCTTCGTCCTCTTTGGCGGTAAAGGCGCGTTTGCCTTCGATCGCCTGCCAGATCAGCAGCACCGGAATCCCCAGCACCACATCGCGGGCGCGCTTTAAGAGCGACACCGCCAGGCCGATCTCGGGCCCGGCACCGAACACCGGCGCCAGCGCAGCGTAACCGGCCTCCTGCACACCAACGGCCGCGGGTACGAAAATCGCGGCGGAGCGCAAGGCCGACAGAATACTCTCGATGGCGATGCAATCCATGAATCCGATCGGCGCGCCGCACAGCCGGAACATCACCCACAGCCAAGCGGCAGCGGCGATCCAGGCGATCAGATGATAGGTCGAGCACAGCGCCAGCTTTCTCGGCTGCTGGTACAGCGTTTCGATCTCGGAGGTGAACTCTTCGGTGTGCGCCACCGCCTTGGGCAAAAACTTCCCCGCCATGGTGGTGGCGATCCGGATTCCCTTACGCTGCAACACGACAAACGCAATCACGCCGGGCACCAACAGCGCGGTGCCGAGGATCAGCGCATCGACATAAACCGCCAGCTCGGCCGAGGCGCGCAGCCGGGTAAAGCCGATCAAGAGACCGATCACGGTGAAAGCGATCTGGGCCATCGTCTCGCAGGTGATGTCCACCATCGCGGTGGAATAGGCCTTGGTCGACGGGATACCGGCCAGAATGCCGGCGCGGGCGCCGATCACGATGCCGCCGATATTGGTGAAGGGCAAAAGGTCGGTGGCGGAATCGCGCAGCTGGCGGGAGGCGAAGAACACCCAATAGGGCACCAAGGGCCCCACCACCGAACGCCAAGCCAGCGCCAGAAAGGCGATGATCGGCATCGCGGCGAGGAGGATCAGCACAAAGCCAAACCAGCCAACGTTGGCGATGGCGCCGAACACCTGAGCGACGCCGATGTGCAAAACCACGAAGACCGCCAGGATGAATCCGGCGATCAATGCAACAACAGCCCCGATTTTCATGTCACAGACGGATGTTATGTCTTCCTGGGCGACGGCAAAAACCGCCGAACCAGCCGCACCATGGCCGGAACGAAGGTCGGCCGCAACAGGCGGCTATCGTACCCCCCAAGACGGCGCGCGTTCTCGGCCAAACAGAGGTCCAGCAGCGCGGCGGGTGTGATATCCACCCCTAATTGCTCGGCGCCGTTAACGGTGAAATTCGACGCCTTCTCGCCGCCGCCGATATTGGAGGCGATGCCAATTCGCTCCAAGATCAGAGTGGCCCAGATGGCCGCGACTTTCAGCTCGAACCACGGCCGCCGCCACAGCGGCATAGCGCGGCGGTGCCAAGCGATCCAGTTGACGAAGAACAGAATGTGCCTGCCCTCCTCGGCGATCACCGGCTCGAAGGTGTCGACCAGTTCGGGCGGAAAAAAGCCGGTGCGGCGGGCCGATTCGAACAGGCCGAAGGCAAAGAAGCTGTCGATGCACTCACTGTAACCAACCTGCACGAAGGCCCATTCGGGATCCTTCGGCGCCGGATAGGCTGGCTCGGGCTTCAGCGTGATGCCGTAGGCTTCCACCAGATTGGCCAGCACATGACGATGGCGGCGCTCTTCGAAGGCGTTGAGTTCGATGGCTTGCTTGAGCAGCGGATCGGCAGCTTTGACGGCGTAAGAGCCGACCCAGAGTCCGGCTCGATTCTCGGTCTGCACCGCAATATCCCAGATCGGCAAGGAGATGATGAGATCCTGGGTTGCGGGCTCCAGCTTGGGCCAGTCGATCACCGCCGGACGATAGGGGTTGAAGGTGGTGAGCAGCGTCTTGCAAAACAGGCGAAGATGGTCGTGGCTGCCGAGCCGGATCTGGCCTTCCGGCACTGCGATGGGTTCGAAACTCAAATTCGGCACGGCCAGTGTCACAGACGATCCCCTGGTAAACAAACTTGAATTAATCTAATCTGTACTCGCAAAATTCTCAAACCGCCTGCGCCAGGTTTGTCGCGGAATTGCGCCGCCCACGGGTACCTGCGACAGGACCGGACGAGAATGGCGCGACCTGTGGCACTGATAGCAGAACCGGACGCCCTGATGTTTGGGCATCGCCCTGGCGTCGGAGCCCTATCGGTCTATGGTTGCTTCGATGACCTGGGGCTTGAGCGCAATCGGCCGCGCCAGGAACCGTCTGGTCAGCCAGGCCCGCACAGGCTCGTCGTATAATTTGAGAATAGCCCACGCGAAGGCGCTGATGCCGACGGTGACCGGAATCGCTATCCATGCCGGGTCTACGTTGGCGTAGAGGTGAGAAAATTTCAGAACTCCGGTGACAATCCAAAGCAGTGGCCAGTGGATCGCATAGACGGGGTATGACAGCGCGCCAAAGGTGGCCGACACTTTCGCCATAAACCCGGTCGGCACATGATTTGCGCCCAGGATGACGAACAGCGGAAAGCCTATCACCACCATGACGAATTCAATCGCCGCGGTTCCGTGTCCAGGCAACACCAGCACCAGCGTAAGAATACCTCCGAGCGCAAGCGCCCCCGCCGAAGGTTTTCGCATGACGGGAAACTCATTCCGCAGCCGGTACAAAAGCACGCCGACGAAAAACGAGAAGATCACGCGGGCCGCGCCACCGAGCCAATCGGCAACGTTGAACCCGAAATCCATGCTGTTTTGCCGTACAACGAAAACGCAAATGCCGGCGAACCCTGCGGCGATCAATCCGAGCAGAAGCCTCATCCCAAGCCAACGCACGATGATCGCATAGGCGAAGTTGGCAATCAGTTCGAAAAAAAGCGACCAAAGCACGCCGTTCAATGGAAACAAAAAGTCGTTCAAACCGACTTTTGAGAAGTCCGCCGGGATCATCGCGAGATTGGCGACGATCGCCGTCGCCAGCACCACGGGGCTCACGGCAAATTCCGGCGCGGCGTGCCCGCGGGCAACTGCCCTCAACACACCGAGCGCAATCGCGACTAAGATCATCGGATAGAGCCGCACCAGCCGCACGACGGCAAAGCGCCACGCGGTCATCGCCGACTTCAAGTGCTCTTCGTAGGAATAGGCGATCACAAAGCCGCTGAGGACGAAGAAAAAGTCGACGGCCAGGTGTCCGAGCCCGAAAGCGGTATAGCCCTGCTGGGAAAGCCAATGGAATTCCATAACTCCAAGCGCGGCGACGCCGCGAAGAAAATCAAGCGTCAGAAAATGTTCTTTGATACGCATCACCCCCCACAGCCGTAGCGGTTGTAGAAGGTAGACTACAGGTGCGTGGAGATTTTCCGCAATGCGCAGCGAGGACAAATATCGCCATTTGCGCAATTACAACTTACGTAAGGACAGCAAACAAACAGGTCGCCGCTGGGAAATTTGGTGTATTCTTGAGCAGTATGACGTTCTTGCGGGCGCAAATCGGATACTGGTCCGTTATACGGCATCGATGATGTCGCAAAGACCGGTCCCCGGAATTACGCGGAATTACGGGGACGCTATATATAGTTCGAAACCGGCAGACTGTGACACGCGTCAGGGCGCGATGAAATCCGAGAACCGCCCGCGCCGCAGGTGTCCGGCCAGGGCTATCACCTCCGGTGCCAGCAGGGCAGCCAATTCCTCGCTATAGCGATAACCGGGGGCCGAACCGGGATAAGCCGACAGCGCGGGGTGTAAGTAAATCTCGCTGGTGCCCTCCGGCAGATTGGCGAGGAGGGCCGCGACGCGTTTGGTGGTCATCGCGCCGGACCACGCCAAGCCGAACACTTGATCCGGCGACCAGATGCGGCTGACCCACAGTCTATCTTTGAGGCGGCCGCCGACAAAGCGTTCCATCCCGCCGCCGTTGGTGCCCGGTTCGATGCGGCGGATAATGTCCAGTGGCTCGATCGGTACGCGCACACCTCTCAGGCCGTAGCACTTGCCGATTTTCACCAGCAGCCTCCCGATGGTCGGATGCAGATGAAAATGCTTGTGGGCGTTGACGTGATCAAGCGCGAGCCCGGTGGAAGCAAACGCCGCAAACTGGGCATCGATTTCCGCGGCGAGCTGGCGGCGGACCTTTGACCGGAAGAACATCCCAAACGAGGCGCGCACCATGTCAGTGCGGAAATTCCCATCCGGCCCGACCAGATTCGGAATCTGCTGCGGCGGCAGCACCGGCTTGCCTTCCACCAGCACCAGATGCAGCCCGACGCCGAGACTCGGACAGGCCTTGGCGCGCCGCACTGCATCGGCGGCGCCGGGTGCGGCCACCATCAGCGAGGCGCAGGTGAGAATGCCGTCCTGATGGGCGCGCATCACCGCTTCGTTGACCTCAGGGGCCGCGCCGAAGTCGTCGGCGGTAACGATGAGGGCTTTCTCAGCCATTGGCGCCGCTTGCTGTCGAGTTCCCCCAATTTGTTATCCCCGGCCGAGCGGACCGAGCGACGCGAGGAACGCGAGGGGAAGGGGACCCAGGTCGCAACAACACACCTCTGCCGACGAACCAGATACCTTTGCTCCTCCTGCCGCATCGTACGGCGACAACACCTGGGTTCCCTTCCCCTCGCCCTTCATCGCTGCTTCGCAGCGCGAAGCGCTCGGCCGGGAATGACAGCTTTTGCTGAGCAGTGCACCGCGGCGGAAGAAAGACACCCATCACGAGACGATCATGTCCTCGCGGGTTTTCAGGAAGTCGAAGAACTCAAGCCCCTCGCGCAGACGGCGACCGAACATCTCGGGATTGGTGACCATCTCGCCGACGATCTCGCCAATCTTGGAAGGGCGGAAGTAGAACTTCTTATAGAACATCTCGACCGCTTCGAAAATCTCGGTGTGGCTGAGGTTGTCGTAATTCAGCGGCGCGATCTGGGTGCCATCGTCGGTGAGAAGATCGACGTCGGTCGCGAACCAGCCGTTTTCCTGAGCTTGCTTGTAAAGGAAGGTGCCGGGATAGGGCGCCGCCAGCGACACCTGCAGCGTGCGCGGGTTCACTTCCTTGGCGAAGTTGAGCGTCTCGAGGATGGTTTGTTTGGTCTCGCCTGGCAGGCCGAGAATGAAGGTGCCGTGCACCAGAATGCCAAGCTCGTGGCAATCCTTGGAGAAGCGCCGCGCCACATCGACGCGAAGGCCTTTCTTGATGTTGTGCAGGATCTGCTGATTGCCGCTCTCGTAACCGACCAGCAGAATGCGCAACCCGTTCGCCTTCATCACTTCCAGCGTCTTGCGCGGCACATTGGCCTTGGCATTGCACGACCAGGTGACGCCGAGCTTGCCGAGTTCCTTGGCCAGCGCCTCCACGCGTTCGGTGTTGTCGGTCAGGGTGCCGTCGTCAAAGAAGATTTCACGCACCTGCGGAAAATTCTGCTTCACGTACTTCACTTCTTCGATCACGAACGGGATCGAATGGGTGCGGTAATTGTGGCCCGAAATCGTCTGCGGCCACAGGCAGAAGGTGCAGCGCGATTTGCAGCCGCGCCCGGTGTACCACGACATGTACGGGTGCTTGAGATAGCCGCCGTAATAGTTCTCGATTTTCAGGTCGCGCTTGTAGACCGGCAGCGGCGACGGCAGCCTGTCCATGTCGGTCAGGATGGCGCGTTCGGCGTTGTGAACGATGGCGCCCGCCTTATCGCGATAGGAAATGCCGGCGAGGCCGTCCCACTTGGCGCCGTTGGCGATCTCTTGAATCGTGAACTCGTATTCGTTGCGGGCGACAAAATCGATCGCCGGTTCCGCTTGCAGACTTTCCGTCGGCTGCACCGAGACCTTGGAGCCGATGAAGCCGATAATCGCCTTCGGGTTCTTTTCCTTGATCAGCCGCGCCGTCTTGCAGTCGGATTTGAACGACGGCGTCGAGGTGTGAATCACGATCAGCTCGTGGTTCTTGATGTCGTCTTCGATGTCCTTGAAGTGCAGCTTGTGCGGCGGGGCATCGATCAGCTTGGAGCCTTCCACCATGGCGGCGGCCTGCGCCAGCCAAGTCGGATACCAGAACGACTTGACCTCGCGCTTCATCTGATAGCGCGCACCGGCTCCGCCGTCGTAACCGTCAAAAGAGGGCGCCTGCAAAAACAACGACTTCATTACTGTTCCTCACCGATTGGACAACGCACCGTTTTCGTGAACCTTGAGGCGTTCGTTTTGCCAGACGACGGCTCGGCCGAAAAGCGATATCAAAAACACACCGAACGACAGGACATCCCGCACCGGCACCAGCCAGTACGGACCCGCAGGTCCCCGGAACGCCGCATCGAGGCTCCATTTGAGCATGGCGCGGGCCAGGAGGGTAGAGGCCAAAGCACACCAGGCAAACGGCCCGAATCCCGTCAAAATTAGCCCCAAAAGGCCAAGGGGAAACGCGTGCGTCACAATGGACCCGGCATGACCCGCCGGATCGACGGTGCGGATGGTCCGCATCCAGCGCAACTCATGGGATAACCACTCGCGCCATGTGGTTTCGGTGGCGGCATGACGCACGGCGAAAGGCGGGATGGCAACCTCGTAACCTTTGGCCCGCACCGCCCGGCCGATCTCGTTGTCATCGGCGAGGATGTCGGCAAAGGCGGCCAGCCCGCCGATCTCGCGCAACACCCGGCCCTTGAGCGCGATGGTCGAGCCGAAACATGGCGCCGCCAGCTTGAGGCCGAGCCCCGCCATCACATTGGGCAGGAAATGGTAGCTAACCCCCATCGCCGACAGGGTCGAGACCCAGCCATCCGCCGCCCAGCCGGTATAGACGCAGGTGACCGCACCGATTTTTTCCGGCGCCAGCGCGGCGGCAACCCGGCGCAAATAGCCCGGCTCAACGGCGATGTCGCTGTCCGACAGAATCACGACGTCGTGCCGCGTGGCGCTGCGCATATTCATCAGATTGGAGATTTTCGGATTGGTGCCGTGGCGGGTCTTGTCGACCACCAGCACCGCATCGACGGCAGGATGGCGCTGCAACAATGCTTCCACCACCGCAATGGCGGTATCATCCGGCGACTGGACGCCAAACACGAACTGAACCGGCGCCGGATAGTTCTGGAGGAAAAAGCTTTCGAGATTTTGCGCCAGCGCCGGCTCGTCGCCATGCAAAGGCTTCAGAATCGACACCGGTGGGAAGTTTTCGATTGGGGTCTCATCGCGGGCCGCAAACCGGCGCGTGAACCACGCCGCCAACAGCGCATACCCCGCCCCGGCGAGGCCGAGGGCGGTAAAGATCCAGCCGATGATATGGGCCAATTCCATAATTCCCACCGCGCCAGCTTGGCCCGAGTACGCCTTGCTATAGTTGCTGCATGATCCGCTTCATAAAGCCGTCAAACAACGGCACCGTGAAGGCCGTATCGCCATGCGCCGGGCTGTAGATCATGCCTTTCGCAATAAGAGCGTTACGAGTCGGCGCAGCGGCCGTAACCTTTTTTCCAAGCAGGTCGGCAACATCGCCTGATCTGTGAGGCCCGGACCCAAGTTCGGCCATAGCTCGCATGTACTTCTTTTCCGTTGGAGTAAGGCGGTCAAAACGCACTCGGAAGAAACTCGCATCCAGAGCAGCTAAAGCCTGACCGGTGGCGATCCTGGCATCTTCGCCGGTTATGGGCGAGGTCTTTGCCATATCCCAGCAATGCTTGCCCCATTCCTGGAGAAAATACGGGTAACAGTGGGTCTGACTGAGTACTTCACTGACGGCTGACGGCTCGTATTTCACGCCTTCCTTTTCGGCCGGAATACAAAGTGCCTTCAGTGCCGCCTCTGTATCCAGTTTGTCGATGGCCACAAACTCGAATAAGCGTTCCGCATACGACTTCGCCTTTCCCATCTGCCCCAAAAGCTGAGGCAATCCGGCAGCAACCATCGTAACCGGCAATTGCTCCTGGCTGGCGTTGTGGAAAGCCGTGATCAACGCTGCGAGTTGCTCTTCCGGCACGTATTGCAGCTCATCGATGAAAAGAACGATGGCTGTCTTTTTCTCGGCTGCCGCTTTTCCGAGAACGGCAATCAGTTCCGTCAGGTCGTTTATCAGATCGCCGCTGTCTGCCGTGCCTTTTTCCGGCTCGACATCCATGCCGACTTCAATGTCCTGAAATTTGATCTTCAACGCCGACACAAATCCGGCCAAGGCGCGCAAGGCCCTGTGCGCACCAGCTTTGGCTGCTTCCAACCGGCTCAGGCGGACAAGTACGGATCTGATGGCTGGGGCGAGTAGTGCCGGTAACGAGCGATCCTCCGGCGCTTCCATGCGAACAGCAAACATACCGTGCGCTTCCGCGTCTTGCCGGATGCGGTTAAGCAGGACGGTCTTTCCGACCCCACGTAGTCCATAAAAGATCAGGCTTCGCGCCGCCCTCCCATCGCGGATGCGATCAAGCGCGACAGCCGCCCCCTCAATGATGCTGTCACGGCCGGACAACTCGGGCGGCGGCGTCCCGGCTCCAGGGGCGTACGGATTGTTCCGTGGGTCCATCTATAACGACCTTATCCCATGTTATCGGATTTCGATAATATTGGGTAACTTCGCTATAATGGCAAGAAAAAAGGGCGCGCGAACCGGCTGGCCTGCGCGCCCTTGCAAGCAAAATCAATGTCTTACCGGATCACCCGGGCGCCTTTGCCCTTCATCACGGCTTCGACTTCCTTAAAATTGACCATCGAGGTGTCGCCGGGCGTGGTCATGGCCAGCGCACCGTGCGCCGCACCGTATTCCACCGCCGCCTGCGGGCCCTTGCCTTCGATGAAGCCATACGCGAGGCCGCTGGCGAAGCCGTCACCGCCGCCGACGCGGTCGTAGATTTCGAGATTCTCGCGCATCGGGGCTTCGTAGAACTGCCCGCCGGCCCAAATCACGGCACCCCAATCGTTGACCGAGGCCGTCTTGGCATTGCGCAGCGTCGTCGCCGCCACCTTGAAGTTGGGATATTCCTTCACGGCCGTGGCGATCATCTTCTTGAAGTTGGCCGGATCGATCTTGGAGATGTGCTCGTCGAGACCTTCCACTTCAAAGCCGAGGCAGGCCGTAAAGTCTTCCTCGTTGCCGAGCATGACGTCGACGTATTTGGCGATCTCGCGATTGATCTTGCGGGCACCTTCCTTGCCGCCCTGGCTCTTCCACAACTGGCCGCGGTAGTTGAGGTCGTAGGAAACGATGGTGCCGTATTTGTGCGCGGCCTTGACCGCTTCGATCACCACGTCCGAGGTGTTGGGAGCGAGTGCCGCAAAGATGCCGCCGGTGTGGAACCAGCGCACGCCTTCTTCGCCGAACAGCTTGTCCCAGTTCACTTCACCGGGCTTGATCTGGCTGGCTGCGGAATTGCCGCGGTCGTTGGTGCCCAGCGCCGCGCGCACGCCAAAACCCTTTTCGGTGAAGTTGAGGCCGACGCGGGTGTTGCGGCCGATGCCGTCGAATTCACGCCAGATGATGTGCGAGGTGTCGACGCCGCCCTGCATGATCAGATCTTCGACCAGCCAGCCAACATCATTGACCGGCAGCGCCGTCACCACCGAGGAGCGCTTCTTCCAGCACTTCTTGAACGCGCGGCAAACATTGTATTCGCCGCCGCCTTCGGACACCTTGAACTCGCGCGTGGTGCGCACGCGGCCGAAGCCCGGATCGAGCCGCAGCATCACTTCGCCGAGCGAAACACAGTCCCACTTGGTTTCGCTCGCAGGACGGATTTTCAGAATTTCGTCAGCCATTGGTCACTTCCCACGGATTTTTTTGATGATGGCGATGGTCTCGGCGACCTTCTTCTCGATGCCCTTGTAGTCCTTGGCCTTGAGAAACTCACTGGTGATCAGCTTGGAACCAATGCCCGAGGCCACGATGCCCGCTTTGTACCATTTGGTCAGCGATTCTTCGGTCGGGTCGACGCCGCCGGTCGGCATCAGCTTGGTCCACGGCATCGGGCCGAGAATGTTCTTCACAAATTCCGGCCCACCGACGCAGGAGCCGGGGAAAATCTTGACGATCTCGCAGCCGAGTTCGTGGGCGTAATTCACTTCCGACGCCGAACCGCAGCCGGGGCTGTAAGGGATGCAATGGCGGTTGCAGACCTTGGCGACGTCCGCATTGAGCAGCGGGCCGACCACGAAATTGGCGCCGTTGGCGATATAAAGCGCCGCCGTCGGGGCATCGATCACGCTGCCGACGCCCATGATCACCGAGGGATCGGCCTTCTTGAAGTGCTTGTTCACGTCCTTGAAGACATCCCAGGCGAAATCACCGCGGTTGGTGAACTCGATGCATTTGGCTCCGCCATCGGCGCAAGCCTGGATCACGTTGACGCAAACCTCGGTATCGGGATGATAGAAAACGGGGATCACACCCTGCTCTATCATCGCCGCGAGCACTGCCAACCGGTCCTTTGCCATTCCCTTATTTCTCCTCATCTATCGCGCGCGATCCCTAGCGATGACCGCCGCCAATCCTCTGTTGCCGTAGTTCAGCCAGCCTTCCGGCCGGGAAGCAACGTCCACACGGTCCTCTTACACTATGATACCGCTAACAATAAGCCTCTCCAGCCGCGACAAACCGGAAAGAGGAAAAATCCACAAAACCGCCGCAATCCAGCATTGACACCGGTGTCTATAACCTGGCTTGGGGCAATTTCCAAGCCCCCTCGGGCCGCGACCAAAAAAGCCGTCACCCCTTGGGCGCGACCGGAAAACCGCGCAAGCCAGGCAACAAAAGAAAGATTTGCTCAACCACGTTCCTTCAGGCGGGCTTAACGGCCCAAGCTCAATTTAGCGGCAATGGAGAAATCGTGATCACGCCACGCCAAAAACCAGCTTCCAAGCCCCTCAGTGCCGGGGAGGCTTTACAACTTCTGGAGCAGCATGCCCGCGAGGCCCAGGATGTTTTTGCGTCCCGCGTCGACGCCGGCCCCGAGGTCCTCGACTACCTCGCCAAGCACGGGGCGACGGCCACCCGCCGGGCGGTTGCGGCCAATCCGGCAACGCCTGCTGAATCAAATCACCTGCTGGCCAGCGATGTCGACAAGTCGGTGCGCAAGGCGCTGGCCAGCAAGATCGGCCGGCTGTTCCCGGGGCTGCTCGCCGAAGAGCAGAAGCATCTGCGCGACATGGCGATCGCCACACTGGAGAAGCTCGCCCGCGACGAAGTCTCGGAAGTGCGCGCCATCCTCGCCGAAGAGATTGCCCTTCACGATTGCGTGCCCAAGTCGGTGATCCAAATGCTGGCCCATGACTCCGATCCGAAAGTGGCGCTGCCAGTGATCGAGTTCTCGCCGCGGCTCGACGATCGCGATCTCATCCAGCTGGTGGTGGCGACGCGCGCCAGCAACATCCTCTCCGCCGTGGCGCGGCGCAAAAACCTTTCCGGCGACGTGTCGGACGCGGTGGCGACGACCCTCGACATCGACGCGGTGGCCGCCCTTTTGGCCAACACCGATGCG
Source organism: Alphaproteobacteria bacterium UBA1301 (assembly GCA_002307725.1). Taxonomy (GTDB): domain Bacteria; phylum Pseudomonadota; class Alphaproteobacteria; order Micropepsales; family Micropepsaceae; genus Rhizomicrobium. Next base: position 193,783 of record DBUB01000004.1, read on the forward strand.
GCGATCCGCACCAAGACGCTCGACAAGATCATCAGCCAAGCGGCGGAAGTGGCCGAATGGCATGTGCCGCTGGTGGTCCGCGCCGATCTCTCCCGCAATGCCATCCGGCGGCTGGCCACGTTCGTCGGCAGCGCGCTGATCGACACATTGGCCGCCCGTTCGGGCCTCGACGAGGCCACGCGCAACCATCTCAAGTCCAAGCTCGAAGACCGCCGGAGCACCGAAGCGGCCGCCGAAGCGGCCGTGGTGGAAGCGGCGCGCCAAGCCGGAACCCTCAACGAAGCCTTCGTCGCCGAAGCGGTGGAAGAATGCCGCAAAGAAACCGTCGTACGTGCTTTGAGTGTGCTGGCCAAAACCGACGAAGCCACCGTACGCCGCGTCATCGAGTCTCGCTCCGCCAAGGGCGCCATTGCCCTGGTCTGGCGCGCCGGCCTGTCGATGCGCGTCGCCTTCAAGCTGCAGACCCAGGTCATGCGCCTTGCCGGCAATGATCTAGTACCCGCCCGGCGCGGCATCGACTTCCCGCTGACCGAGGACGAGATGCGCTGGCACCTCGGTTATTTCGGAATTACCTAATGCCGGCCCGGCGCCACCGGTGCGTCGTGCGCGGGCATCTCCAGCATTCACCGTGCGAGATGGTATCCTCGCCCTCGCGCTGCATACCCCGGCAGCGCGTCCACCAAGCCGCAGCACTGCAAGCCCTTTGGCAGACGACCGATGGCATCGGCACAACCTCGCGATAAACGCAATCTTAACCAGTCTGAATAATATTGGCTCTGCTGGTGCCAAGGTCGTCATCGCACCATACGTTCAAAGCGGCCGCCGTGGGGAAAATCCGATCTGTTTCCTGGCGAAGCACAGATTGTAGCCACTAGGCAGGAGGGGGCCCCGTGACGTTCTTTCCAGACAAACGAATTTTGGTAACGGGTGGTGCGGGCTTTATAGGGTCACATCTCTGCGAGCGCCTTTTGGCGCAGGGTCAGGAGATCCTGTGCGTCGACAATTTCTTTACCGGACGGCGCCAGAACGTCGACCACCTTGTCGAACATCCGCGGTTCGAAGTGTTGCGCCACGACATCACATTTCCGCTCTTTGTCGAAGTCGATCAGATCTACAATTTGGCCTGCCCGGCCTCGCCCATCCACTACCAGCTCGATCCGGTTCAGACGACCAAGACGAGTGTTCTTGGCGCCGTGAACATGCTGGGATTGGCGAAACGTCTGCACATTCCGATTTTGCAGGCTTCCACTTCGGAGGTCTATGGCGACCCGTCCGTTCATCCTCAGACGGAATCCTATTGGGGAAACGTCAACCCGATCGGTCCCCGGTCCTGCTACGACGAAGGCAAGCGCTGCGCCGAGACGCTGTTCTTCGACTACCATCGCCAGGCGCAGGTGGCCATCAAGGTCGTACGCATCTTCAACACCTATGGTCCGCGCATGCACCCGCAAGACGGACGCGTGGTGTCAAATTTCATCATGCAAGCGCTGAACAATGAGCCGATCACGATTTACGGCAGCGGCCTGCAGACCCGGTCATTCTGCTATGTCGACGATCTCGTCAGCGGGCTTATCCGCATGATGGCAACGACGCCCGAGACCGTGGGCCCGATCAATCTCGGCAACCCGCACGAATTCACCATGCTGGGACTGGCCGAGATGGTGATCCGGTTGACCGGTTCGAAATCTCCGATCGTTCATAAGCCGCTTCCGCACGATGATCCCCGGCAGCGCAAGCCGGACATCTCCTCGGCGCAGAAACACCTGGGCTGGGCACCCACCATCGAACTTGAAGAAGGTCTGCTCAAGACAATCTCCTATTTCGACGGTCTGCTGCGCGAGGGCATCCGCGAAAAAATTGCTCTCTGCGGTTAGCCGGAAATGTTCACCGCTCCCTGAAAGGCGTTCGAGAAAAAATTCGGTATTGCGCAATCCTTGGCTCATTTTCCGGGCCAAATTCCGCGAAAATCCGGCAATTTTACCGTACCTTAACCCTAACAATCCGATGATAAATCCCGGAACGTTTAACCGCCGGCTCGCCGCCATGTGTTGCCGGGCCACACGCAAGCTGAGGTCGATATGTCCAATAGCGATTTTTTGACAGCTTTGAACAAAATCACTGCTGGCGACATTTCCATCCTTGAACTGATCAACGTGTCTGGCCGGCTTTGTGCCGAAGGTCAGCTCAACCTGGCGAAACAGCTCTACAAGATCTGGATCAAGTTCAACGCCAATCACCCCTTGCTCCATGTGGCCTACTTCAACTGTTCCGAACTCGACGCCAAAACCGGCGATGCCAATGGGGCGGTGGCATCCCTGCAAGCCGCCATTGCAGCCAACCCCGACTTTCTTGCGCCTTACGTCAACCTCGGCAATGCGCTGGAGCGCGCGGGCTCGGCCGACAATGCCGTAGCGCTGTGGAAATCCGCCATCGCAAGACCCTTGCCGATGATCGGCATCAACGTCGAACATGCCGTCACTATCCTCGAACAAATTGCCCGCGTGCTGGTCGACAAGCAGCAGATGGACAGCGCCGAAACGGCGATCCGCCAGAGCCTCGATCTGAATCCGCACCGCCCGGCGATCATCGCGCAAATGATTTCAATGCGGCTCGGCAGCTGCAACTGGCCCATCATCTCGCCTTGGGGCAAGCTCGACCGCAAAACCCTGATGGATGGCGTTCATCCGCTGTCCATGACTTGGTACACCGACGACCCGCTGTTGCAGCTGGCGGCGGCGATGCGTTACGTCCGCCGGGATTTCGAGGTCACGCCGAAAAACCGCGACGCCGACCGTCGCGCGGCCCCGATCGATCTCAAAAACCGGCGGCTCAGGGTCGGCTATGTCTCATCCGACTTGCGCGATCATGCCATCGGTTATCTGATGGCCGAATTGTTCGAAGTGCACGACAAATCCAAAGTCGAAGTCTTCGCTTATTACTGCGGCATTGAATCGAAAAACAGCGCGCTGACGCAGCGCATTCAGGCCGCCGTCGAGCACTGGACCGATATCCGCGCGATGAACGATGACGATGCCGCCGCCCTCATTGCGGCCGATGGCATCGATATTCTGGTCGATATCAACGGGCACACCCGCGACTCGCGCACCGGCGTTTTTGCCCGCCGGCCAGCACCTATTTTGGTCAATTGGCTGGGCTATCCCGGCTCGATGGGAAGCCCGCAGCACCACTACATCATTGCCGACGACTGGATCATTCCGCCGGAAGCGGAAATGTATTATTCGGAAAGGGTCGCGCGGCTGCCCTGCTACCAGCCGAACGATCGCAAACGCCCGATTCTGACCAAGCGCCCGACGCGCGCCGATGTGGGGCTGCCGGAAACCGGAATCGTGTTCTGCTGCTTCAATGGTTCGCAGAAGTTCTCCAAGTTTTGCGTCTCGCGCTGGTTCGATATTCTCAAACAGGTTCCCGGCAGCGTGCTGTGGCTGCTGGACTGCTCCGCTGAAGCCAAAGCCCGCTTAGCACGCTTTGCCGAACAGTGCGGCGTCGCGCCGGAGCGGCTCATCTTCGCCCCCAAGCAACACAATGCGGCGCATCTGGCGCGCTATCCTTTGGCAGACCTCTTCCTCGACACCGCACCCTATGGCGCCCACACCACCGCCTCCGATGCGCTCTGGATGGGCGTGCCGGTGTTGACCTTGTCGGCGCGCAGCTTTGCTTCGCGGGTGTGCGGCAGCTTGGTCCGTTCGGCCGGAATACCCGATCTGGTTTGCACGAGCCCAGACGAATATGTCCGCCGGGCAGTGGAACTGGCCCACAAGCCGGATCAAATCCTGGCCTATAAGGCCAAGCTGGTGGCCAATCGCGACAGCTGCACGCTGTTCGACACCGATAAGCTGACACGCAGCCTTGAGGCGCTCTATTTCCAGATGTGCGATGACTACTGGCGCGGCGACCTGCCCAAGCCTGATCTCACCAATCTCGATGCCTATTTCGAGGCCGGGATCACGCATGACCACGACGCCGTCGAACTGTGCACCGTGGCCGATTATCACGGCCTGTACCGCAGCCGGTTGGCGCGTTTGCATCTGACGCGCCCGATCCCGCCCGACAACCGGATCTGGTCGGAGGCCGATATTGCAGCGGCAGAAAACCGGGTTGCGAGTCCGGCACCGGTCCCTGTGGCGGACATCAAGCTGGCGCTTGCCAGTTAGAGCGCTTCACCGAAAAGTGGAATCCGGTTTTCGGCCATGAAGCGCGACAAACAAAGAATTTAGAGCGTTTCATCGTTTCCGTGAAACGGTGAAATGCTCTAGGCGGCAGCGCTTGTTATTGTCTTGACGGAATTCGGACGACGGCGCCGCGATTGCCAAGGCGCCGCCGGAGTCGACACGGGGCTAGCGCCGCGTCATATTCCCCCCGTTCGGGCCACGCGGATTCGATCGCATCCCGAGCAGGGTGAGCCAAAAAGCGCCAAACAGTTTGGCCGGCTCTCCGTAAGTCTTTGATCTAAAAAGACGATGCGGGCGTAGTTCAATGGTAGAACGGCAGCTTCCCAAGCTGCATACGAGGGTTCGATTCCCTTCGCCCGCTCCAGCCTTCGCCCTGCGAAGCGAGAGAAGGCTGTCCCGCCGTAGCCCACAGGGCGAAGGCGGACTGGCTGCCGCGAGCTACGGCTCGACAAGCCAACGCTTGAGCGAAATCACTGCCCCGTTTTTACAGCCCGTTTTTCCGAACTCGTTCTGAGAGCGTTCTATTGCCGTCACCTGTTGTGTCCGGACAATGTCGCCGGCATCAGCATGACCCGCTGGCGCATCGGCGTCTCGGCAGCGAAAATCGATCGCCGACTAGCCCTGAGGAAACACGCTGAGGTTAACCGACGCGGGGCACCCCCTGGAACGCTTTGATCCATAGCAAACGCGGCCTTTCTCATGCCACCATCGAACATCCGTTCGGGGACGTTCGAACCGCTGTGGAACAAACAAAGAAGAACAAGAAGAAGGCCACTGCCAAGCCGGCTCGCCGTGCCGCCGCAAAAAAGAACGGCGCGAGAACCCGTGCGGTGGTGCCGCAGTCGCCCGGATTGCCCGTCATTCTGAACCTCAACGCGCCGTCACCGAATACCGTGTTCGGGCTTGCGGCTTTCGAGTACATCGAACGGATCCAGACGGTTTGCGAACCCGCGCCAATTCAGGATGCCTTCGTTGCGGCGATCAGCGCGCTGGGCATCACCAACTTCGCCTTGCTGGAGATCACGCCCGATCCGGATACGTTCGGCCGCGGCGTCATTGGCGACACCATGCCGGACGGCTGGAAACAGCGCTACTTCGAACAACGCTATGCCGAGACTGACCCCTGCGTTATCGAGATCATGACAAATCCCGAACCGTTTCTTTGGAGCGAAGCGTTGGGCAAATCGAGCGCCGACAAACTGCAGCGCCGGATATTCCACGAAGCAACGGAATTTTGCCTGAACGAAGGCATGTGCATTCCGATCTATGGACCGCGCCGTTACATGGCGTTTGCCACGCTCGCCGGGATGCATCTCGATCTGACGCCCGCTTCTCGCGCGGCGTTTCACGTCATGGCGCTCTATACCCACAATCGGCTGATGAAACTGGCACAGGCAGGCCAATGCCCCCTCCCCGGCTTAACGCGCCGTGAAGCAAATTGCTTGCAGTGGGTGGCGCAAGGAAAAACCGATTGGGAGATCGGCGAAATCCTGAATATCAGCGAGCGCACTGCTCATTGGTATATCGAATCCGCCAAACGCAAATTGGGCGTGGCGACACGCGTGCAAGCGGTGGTCAGGGCCGTCGTTAGCGGACTCATCGCGATCTAAACCCGTGGTTTTGGATGGCCGCGAAACCCGCCAAGATTGAGCTAAACACAAACCTTATGGAAGTCTATCCGTCCAATCAGTGGGGGGGCGCCCACACCGGCGTTATGACAGCATCGGCAGACCGGTGGAGCGGACCCCAATGCCAAACAAAACAATCAGCAAAAAGCGAACGCAAGCGCCAGATAAAGGGCAAGCGGGAGAAATCCTGTGCGAAACGATGCTCGAGTCACTCCTCCAACTCCATATCGATTTCGGCGTCATGAGGTGCATCAAGGAAGCGGGCCCGCTGCTCTACAAGCTCATGGAAATCGCCTATTTCGCCAAGCCAAACCAAAAGCGCCAGCGCAAAGCCAAGCCACGCAAGCGCGCGTCGCGCAGCCTGCTGCACTGAGTAAGACCGGACCCACCCGCTCGTGACGCTTACCGCGCAGGCAGCCGCACGGTGTTGTTGAGCAGCGTGATTTCCTTTTGCGACGAGACGATTTGAACGACCGCGCCCGCCGAATGAAAATTGGCCGGCAGCGTCAGCGTGACCGTCGCGGTATGGGGCTTCAGATCCTTCGGCGCCAGCAGGGCTGGCGTGGCAGCTTCGGCCACGACCTTGCCGTGGGCATCCACCACGCGCACCGAGGCCGGTTTGGCGTCTTGCGCTCCCAAGCTATGCACCGTGACCGACACGCTGTCGCCCTGGCGTACGACGTCGTCGCTGCCGATACCGAGATCTGCCCGCGTGTTCGGTGCGTCACCGCTCGGTGTCTTCAAGGTGAACTCGTAGACCGTTGTTTTGTGCGGCGCGAATTCGACGTCGACCGATGCAGTTTTCTCGAACGCGATGCTGCGCGCCTTGGCCGTGGCGGGTAAATTGTCCTTGGCATCGCCAGGACCTGATTTCACATCCCATTGGCCGGAGTCGACGTTCCAGCCGGTCAGCTTCGCCTTCACCGGCTTGGCGGTGATGTTATAGGCGATCACCTTGAAATGGCTGCGGGTCGCATTGGGCATCAGCAAGGCGACACTCACCGCCCCTTCCGGATCTGGGAACGCCCAGGAAACCGTCGCGCCGGGATAGATGTTGCCGCGCACCAGCGCGACGCCGCCCGTGCGGGTGCGCTGCAGATATTGGTTGTCGATTTCGACCCGGTCAATCCACCAATGCCCTTCGGTACGCGAATACATCGTCTCGTTCTGGCGGGCGAGTTCGTCACCGTACAGCGCTTCAAGATACTTCTTATCGCCCGTCATTTCCCAGGCGTAATAGCGCTCGAGATTGCCGCCTTTGCCGGAGGACGCCCGGCGCACCGCCGCCGCGCCCCAACTGTCCTGCTTGCCGAGCACGCCCACGAGATCCTCGTTCAAATTCGTGATCGGCTTGATGTTGTCGTTCTCGGCAACGATACGCGCGCCGCCGACGCTGACGGAATCGCTGGTGGCCGCTTGATGGACCGACGCCAGGATCGGCCGCAGGTATTTTTCGTCGCCGGTCCAGCGCCAGGCCGCCCACATCAACTGCATCGGCGTGGTGCCGGCCGGCAGTTTGCCGCGCGAGGCATCGGTTCGCCAGTTGATCTCGTCCGGGAAGCTCCAGTTGCCCTGCGCGTCTTGTTTGCCATGCGCCAGAATACCGTCGCTGAGGCCGATGATGAATTTCTTGCCGGTCGGATCGTTGTTGAAGTCGGCCATCAACAGGCCGGGATGCAGCACCAGATAGGAATAGTACTTGCCCCATTCCCACGGGCCTTCGCGATAAGAGTCGGTGCCGGAATACCAATTGGTGTTGAAATGCATGTGCCCGGCCGGATTGACCGAGATGATCCGGTCATACGCCGCCACCGTCGTCATCAGACGCTCCACCACCTTGGGATCGCCGTAGGCGAGGTACATCGCCTCGCTGTTGGCGTTGATGCCGTCTTCATAGGAATGCAACTCGTCCAGCATCAGCGTGGCAAGGCCGTTCGTGAGCATGCCGTTCTTATAGATGGCTTCGTTCATCCGGCTGAACGACTGGCGCACTTTCTCACTGTCGACACCCATCAGAGCAAGGCCCGGCCACTGTCCGAGCAGATCGGTATCGTCCGACAGGCCGCCGCCAAAATCGCCGAAATCGGATTGGCGATTGTCGATCCACCAATTGACGAAATGGCGCACACCCTTGAGATCCTGAAGCTGCAGGAAAGCCCAATCGGGAACGCCTTTGGGGGGCTTGGGCAACGTATAGGGCAGCGTGCCCTGGCTGTTGTAAGCGATGTCGTTCCAATATTCGCGGGCGATCTTGTTTTCGGGATCGACCCGTAGGAGATCGGTGGCATCGGCCACGACGCGCTCATAAAGCTTTTCACGCATCGAGGCGGGGTGCTCTTCGACCAGGAACCCCCAATTGTCTTTCACTTGGGCTAGACGGTCGGCGATGTGCTCTTTCAAGGATTCAGCGCGGTCCTTGAACACAAGCTGGATCTTGGTACCGTTGAGCGCGTCAGCGGTGAAGCCGTCGCCGGACCCGGCCAGCGCGATGTAGAAGCTTTTGTTCGGCAGAATGCGGTCGCGCAAATCGAGCCACAGCGTCTTCGCCTCGCCCGGTTTCACCGCGACGGTGATGTCGAGCATGTTGCGCATCGGCCAGATCGGGTCCTTGACCTGGATGTTGATCGGGAAAAGCCCATTCATCGTCGGCTTGACGTTGAGCGCCGGCAAGGTGATGGCGATGCCGTCGAGCCCATCATGCATATTCGCCCAGCCATAGCCCCACGAGCGGTAGAGCGGCAGCGCTGGCGGCGAGGCGCCGTATTCGTAGGGAATCAAAACATGGATCAGCGGCAGCTTGGGCCCAGCGCCAGCCACGCGCGGGCGCGACGGCGCCGCATCCGGCAAGGCCACCACGGTCGCTTGGGACTCCGGCGTGTAGCGGCCTTTGATGAAGGCATTCAACTCGTCGAGGTCGGGTGAATCAGCCGCGGCGTTCGACCGGATGACATAAGTCTGCGTCACCGTTCCCTTCGGCACGACGCCGGGATGAATGTCGTAGGCCGCAATTTCCTGGATCGGCGTTTCCTGCGCGATGTTGTTGAAGTGCAAAACACCGCCGGTCCGCTCCTGCGGAAACTGATAAAAGGTGCGTTCCTGGTCCTTCGCGCGCGTCGCGATTTCCGCCGGAGCAATGCCGTTCTTGGTGGCATAGGTCAGATTGCCGTAGGCCGCGCCCTGCAGCTCGATGTGATTCCACGTCTCATTGGGCAAGGTGAGGGTTAGCGTCTTGCCGCCCTCGACGTAGGTGTTCCAATCCGGCAAGGGAAAATAATCGTCCCGGCCCGGCAATCGCGAGCGATTGTAAACCCCCGGCCAGGTGGTTTCCGAAATGCCGTCAGTCGCCTTGTACATCCACTCCTTGATGTCCTTGGCGTCGGTGGATTCGACCTTGCGGATGGTGGTGACAGCGGCGGTAAGCGCCACCGGCACATCGTTCGGGCGGTTCCAGCCATAGCGCCAGTTCCACTCGGCCTTACCTTCCGGATTGGCGAGCGAGCTCGCTTGCGCCGCCACGACCGGCACATCGCCTTTGGCGAGCGTGGCAATCTCGGTCTCACCGAGGGCGTGATCGTAAATGCGTAGTTCGTCGTAATCGCTGCCGCGCATCCAGTTGTAGCGGCTCATCACCTGATACGGCGAGACCACCCGCGACGCCATGCCGAACTGGTCGAGCCCGGAATCAAGCACCGCGGCTTGGTTCTTCGCCGCCGCCAGCTTGCCGTTGATGTAGAGCTTCACACCCCAATTCTCGTCCCAGGAGAATGCGATATGCGTCCAGGCATCGGGCGGCGGCAGGGCCTCAAGTTTGAACGACAGCCGCAGGCGCGCCAGATTGTTGTCGGTGACGAAAGCGTCGTAGCCGTGGCCATTATAATCGATCCGCAGGAACACCATGTCCCAACTGGTGTGATCGGCATAGCCGACGCGGAACAACACGAACGGGGCGCGGCCAACCGGCATGCGCGCGCGCCAGAAGAATGAGACGGTGCCACGCTGGGCAAACACATTGCCGGGCGCCTTCCAGGACAGGACATTGTCGTCGTCGGTCGACAGCGCCCCGCCGATGCGGCCGCTGGGAACGATTTTCGCGTGATCGGCGAAATTCGGCACCGGATCGCCCTGGGCGACATCGGCGGTCAGGGTTTTGTCCGCCGGCAGATAGAACAGCAGCCCCGACGACGGCGCCGGCGCCGTTGGCGCAGCAGCGGTCAGCAGGAACGCCAAAGCGATGAGGGACAGTCCGCGGAGAACATTTTTTGCCATGGCTTTCGGGCTCCGGCCCTGGTGGGTGCCAAAACGGATTCAACGGTAGCATTCCCCAGCAACGCTGGAGCCCAGCCATCCGCCGCGCCACAAAATGACACCGGTTTCCTTCCGGAGTGAATTGGTAGCTTTATAAACCCGTCCGCACAATCCCCGGCGTGCCGCTGGGCTGCTGGTTCACCAAAATTTGCGCGCAGCAGTGGTCGGGAACGGCGATTTTCATCGTGCCCTTGGTGACCTTTGTCGCGCTGCAGATTGCCGACATGCGGCCTGCGCCGTAAGGCTCAGTCCTTCTTCTCGATTGTATCCGCGACCGTGCGGTTCGGCGGATTGGAGACGCCCGGATGCGCCGGGACATGATTGGCCGCCAGCGTCGTGGCGCTGCGTTCGGCCTCCAGTTCAGCGATCGCCTTGAGCCAGAATGCTTCCGCCTGCCCTTCCGGCCGGCCCTCGCGCTCCCAGATGTGATAAGCCCGAACGCGAACGTCGTGGTCCGAGAGATAGGCAGGGTTCTGTTTTGACATGACTTCTTCCTTCGACCTGCGCCGCCCCACCCCAGCAGCAACAATTTTGAACACACCCTAGCAGGCTCAGTGTGACGGATTCATGAGAACCCCTCAACAGTCACGATAACAAACCACGTATGTCGTAACCTCAAGCGAACTGGGTGCCGGCGGGGCTGGTGTCGTAACCGCCCATGGCTTCCAGCTCCTGGCGGAACGCGGTGCGGCCGAGGGTGTCGAACAACGCCTGCATTTCGGGCAGATCGAGGTGCTTCTTGCGCAAGACGAGGTCGTAACGTTCACGCACCAGGGTGACGAAATCGAGGCCAAACACCCGCGCCGCCGCCTTGGTAGCGATGCAGCCATCGGCGTTGCCGTTCATTACTTCGAGCGCCGCCGGCAGATGGCCGCGCGCCAGCCGCTCGTAGCCGCGCACCGCTTTCGCTGAAATGCCAAGCTTGGCGAGTTCGGCGTCGAGCAAAAAGCGCACCGCCGCACCCGGCTCGCGGTTGACGATGGTAACGCCCTTCTTGGCGAAATCGGCAATAGCGTGAATGGCCTTGGGGTTGCCGCGCGCCACCACGATGCCTTCTTCCCAATTCGAGAATCCGATCACCGCCACGGCGCGACGGTCGAACAAGCGATGGACCGAACTGAGATTGGATTCGCCGGTATCGGCATCGACCAGATGCGAGCCCGCGATGTGCACCAGCCCTTGCTTCAACAAATCCAGCGCCGTGGTCGAATTGCGATTGATAACGACGAGTTCGACGCCCGCCCGCCGCAAATGCCGCGCCAGCACCGAAATGCCGGGATCGCATCCGGCCACTAAAAGCCGTTTGCCGAGGTCGAGCCTGGCGTGAAACGGTTGCACCCGAACCGTCGCGGCTTTGGCGCGTGGCTGGTTCAGCAGCACGGCATCGGCAGGCGGCAGGCTCCAATCGAGGGTGTCGGCCGCCACCGCGATCAATTGTCCGCCTACGCTGCAAAGCTGCACCGGCTGACCTTCATAGGCTGCTTGCGCCCCGGCGATCAAAACCGCTTCCAAAGGTTCGGGACGCGGCGGCGCCTCGTCTTCGAGGAGAAACAGTTCCTCCACCTTGCAGCCGAGCGCGCGCGCCAAGCGGAGCGCCACGATAGTGTTGGGCACGTAATTGCCCGCCTCCATCGCATAAATGGTCTGGCGCGAAATACCGACATCGGCCGCCAGCTCGGCCGCCCCCAGCCCGCGCTTCTGCCGCATTTCCAGCAAACGATTGTCCGACGCCATTGCATTCTTCCCGCTACGATATGTTTGTCTTAGCACGCCCGGCACAGGCCGAAAACCAGCCACCCTATATGATCTTCCTATAACCCGGGCCGCCTGCACAGGCTCGATTCTATACGGCTAGATGCTCATCCTCCCGCTGTTTTTGGAGGACACCATGTTCGACTTTTTGCTGCTCGCGGCGGGAACCGGCTTCTTTGCCGTGTGCCTCGCCTATGTCTTCGCCTGCAACCGGCTGTGAGGCGATCATGAGTTTCGACTATGTGCTGGCCATCGCCGTTACGGCCGTCATCGCGATCTATCTCATCATCGCGCTCCTCCGCCCCGAAAAATTCTAGAGACCCCCAATGACAGCCAATGCCATCGTCCAAATCGCGTTATTCGCGGTTTTGGTGACGCTCACCGTCAAGCCGCTCGGCGCCTATATGGCCGCGGTATTCCAGGGCGAGCGCACGTTGTTTTCGCCCGTGCTTGGCCCGGTCGAGCGCCTATTCTACCGCGCCGCCGGCATCCACCCCGAAACCGAGCAGCACTGGGTCGGCTATGCCCTGGCCATGCTGGCCTTCACCGTAGCGGGATTTTTGTTCCTCTATGTGCTGCTGCGCTGCCAAGCGTATCTGCCGCTCAATCCGCAGGGCCTCGCCAACGTGCCGCCAGATCTCGCCTTCAACACGGCGGTCAGTTTCGTCACCAACACCAACTGGCAGAGCTACGCGGGCGAGACGACGCTCTCCTATTTCAGCCAGATGGTCGGGCTGACGATGCACAATTTCGTCTCGGCCGCGACCGGCATTGCGCTGGCCATTGCGCTTATCCGCGGCTTTGCCCGCCGTTCGGCAAGCACCGTCGGCAATTTCTGGGTCGATCTCACCCGCGCCACGCTCTATGTGCTGCTGCCGCTCGCCATCGTCATGGCGGTGGTGCTGATCGGGCAAGGCGTGCCGCAAAACCTCGGCAGCTATACGCTCGCCACCACACTCGAAGGCGTCAAACAGACCATCGCGCAAGGCCCGGTCGCCTCACAAGAAGCGATCAAGATGCTGGGCACCAACGGCGGCGGCTTCTTCAACGCCAATTCGGCGCATCCGTTCGAGAACCCAAATGCGCTGACCAATCTGATCGAGTTGTGGTCGATTTTCGCCATCAGCGCAGCACTGACCTACACCTTCGGCAAGATGGTCGGGAACACCCGCCAGGGCTGGGCGATTTTCGCGGTGATGGGCTTGCTCTATCTCGGCGGCCAGTTCGTTTGCACCTGGGCCGAAAGCCAGCCGAGCGCCAAACTCGCCGCGCTTCATGTCGACCAGAAGCCGAACGCGCTGCAGGCGGGTGGCAATATGGAAGGCAAAGAGGTGCGCTTCGGCATTGCGGGCTCGACGATTTGGGCCACCGCCACCACCGATGCTTCCAACGGCTCGGTCAATGCCATGCACGACAGCTTCACCCCGCTCGGCGGCTTGGTGCCAATGTTCAACATGGAACTCGGCGAGATCATCTTCGGCGGCGTCGGCTCCGGGCTTTACGGCATGCTGCTGTTCGCGATCATCGCCATGTTCGTCGCCGGATTGATGGTCGGGCGAACCCCGGAATATCTCGGCAAAAAGCTCGAATCCAAAGAAGTGAAGATGGCGATCCTGGCCATCCTGGTGACGCCGCTGGCATGCCTAGTTCCGGCCGCTATCGCCGCGGTGCTACCGCAAGGATTGGCGGGTCTGAACAACGCCGGACCGCACGGCTTTTCCGAAATTCTCTATGCCTTCAGTTCCGCTGCGGGCAACAACGGCAGCGCTTTTGCCGGACTTTCCGCCAACACCCCGTTCTACAATCTGCTGCTGGCGGCGGCGATGCTGCTCGGGCGCTTCTTCTGGATCGTGCCGATGCTGGCGGTGGCCGGATCGCTCGCCGCCAAAAAGATCGTACCCGCCTCGGAAGGCACCTTCCCCACCACCGGTCCGTTGTTCGTCGGTCTGCTTGCGGGCGTCGTGATCATCGTTGGTGGCCTCACCTTCTTCCCGGCTTTGGCGCTTGGCCCGCTCGCGGAGCATTTCGCGATGCACGCCGGCACAATTTACTGAGAAAGACCCATGACCAAGACCCCTGTTTCCAACGGCCATGTTACCCGCGACGCCATTATTGGTGCGGTGAAAAAGCTCGATCCGCGCGCGATGATGAAGAACCCGGTGATGTTCGTCGTCGAGATTGTCGCAACGCTGACCACCATCCTGTTCCTGCGCGACACGCTGCTCGGTCGCGGCGGCTTTGCCTTTGCGCTGCAGATCAACATCTGGCTGTGGTTCACGGTGTTGTTCGCGAACTTCGCCGAAGCCCTCGCCGAAGGCCGCGGCAAGGCGCGTGCCGCCAGTTTGCGGGCGACCAAGGTCGACATGATGGCCAAGCTTTTGGTCGAGCCGAAGTCGAAAATCTGGGAGAAGGTTCCGGCTTTCACCTTGGAGCGCGGCAATCTGGTGCTGGTGGAGACCGGCGAACTCATCCCCTCCGACGGCGATGTCGTGGAAGGCGTCGCCTCGGTCGATGAAAGCGCCATCACCGGCGAAAGCGCGCCCGTCATCCGCGAATCCGGCGGCGACCGTTCCGCCGTGACCGGCGGCACGCGCGTGCTCTCGGATTTCATCGTGGTGAAGATCACTGCGACCCAAGGCTCGACCTTCCTCGACCGCATGATCGCGCTGGTGGAAGGCGCCGAACGCCAGAAAACCCCCAACGAAATCGCTCTCAACATTTTGCTCGCGGGCATGACGCTGATCTTCGTTTTCGCCGTCGTCACCATTCCGGCCTTTGCCGCTTATGCCGGAGGACATATTTCCGTGCTGGTGCTGGTGGCGTTGTTCGTCACCTTGATCCCCACCACCATCGGCGCGCTGCTCTCGGCTATCGGCATTGCCGGCATGGACCGCTTGGTGCGCTTCAATGTGCTTGCGATGTCGGGCCGCGCCGTGGAAGCGGCGGGCGACGTCGATACGCTTCTCCTCGACAAGACCGGCACCATTACTCTCGGCAATCGCCAGGCGACGCAATTTCTGCCGCTGCCAGGCGTTGACGAGCGCGAGCTTGCCGATGCGGCGCAATTGGCGTCGCTGTCCGACGAAACCCCGGAAGGCCGCTCCATCGTCGTGCTCGCCAAGGAAAAGTACAATATTCGCGGCCGCGAAGTGGTCGGCGCCGCGTTTGTGCCGTTCTCCGCGCAGACCCGGCTTTCCGGCATCGACCAGGATGGCGTCGCGATCCGCAAAGGCGCTGTGGACGCGGTGTTGGCGTGGGCCAACGCGCCGGGCGGCGACGCGCTGCGCGCCATTGCCGATACCATCGCCAAGCAAGGCGGCACCCCGTTGGCTGTGGCACGAAACAACACCCTGCTCGGCGTCATCGCGCTCAAGGACATCGTCAAAGGCGGCATTCGCGAGCGCTTCGCGGCGTTGCGCCAGATGGGCATCCGTACCGTGATGATCACCGGCGACAATCCGCTCACCGCCGCCGCCATCGCCGCCGAATCCGGCGTCGACGATTTCCTGGCGCAAGCGACGCCCGAAGCCAAACTGAAACTGATCCGTGACGAACAGGCCAAGGGCAAACTGGTCGCCATGTGCGGCGACGGCACCAACGACGCCCCGGCGCTGGCGCAAGCCGATGTCGGCGTGGCGATGAACACCGGCACTATGGCAGCGCGCGAAGCCGGCAACATGGTCGATCTCGACAGCGATCCGACCAAGCTGATCGAGATCGTCGAAATCGGCAAGCAGCTGTTGATGACCCGCGGGGCGCTGACCACCTTCTCGATCGCTAACGACGTTGCCAAATATTTCGCCATCATCCCGGCGATGTTCCTGGCATTCTATCCCCAGCTTCAGGCGCTGAATGTGATGGGATTGCATTCGCCGCAAAGCGCCATTCTGTCGGCGATCATCTTCAACGCGCTCATCATCATCGCGCTGATACCGTTGGCGCTGAAAGGCGTCACCTATCGCCCCATCGGCGCCGCCGCCCTGCTCGGCCGCAATCTGGCGATTTACGGATTGGGCGGCGTTCTCGTGCCGTTCATCGGCATCAAACTGATCGATGTGGCGATTACCGCCATAGGACTGGTGTAACATGAAAGAATTCGTTCGCCCCGCCGTCGTGCTGCTGGCCTTGCTGACCTTGCTCACCGGCCTCATCTACCCCCTCGCCATCACCGGCATCGGCACCGCGGCGTTTCCGCGGCAAGCCGCCGGCAGTCTGATCGAGAAAAACGGCCACGTGATCGGCTCGGCGCTGATTGGCCAGCAATTCACCTCACCCCGCTATTTCCACGGCCGCCCTTCGGCCAATGGCTATGACGGCGCCAATTCCAGCGGCAGCAATCTCGGCCCCACCGCCAAGAAACTGATCGACCGCGTCACCGCCGACACTGCTAAACTCCGGGCTGAAAATCCGGGCGTGACCGTGCCGGTTGACCTCGTCACCACCTCCGCCAGCGGCCTTGACCCCGACATCACCCCCGCCGCGGCACTGTTTCAGGTCCCGCGTATTGCCAAGGCCCGCGGCGCCGATCCCGCCGCCGTACGCGCCCTGGTCGCTCGCCAGACCGAAGCCCGCCCGGTGGAGGTAATTGGCGAGGCACGGGTCAATGTGTTGAAACTCAATCTGGCGCTGGATGCGATGACGCCGGGAAGGCGCTAATATGGAGTCATGACCGACTCCCCACGCCCTTCGCCGGAAGCCCTGCTGGCCGATACCGCCCCGGATGGCCGCGGCCGGCTGAAAATCTTCCTCGGCTTCGCGCCCGGCGTCGGCAAGACCTATGAAATGCTGTCGCAGGCGCGCCAGCGCAAGCTGGAGGGTACCGATGTCGTCATCGGCGTGGTCGAGACGCATGGCCGCGCCGAGACCGACCGGCTGACCCGCAGCCTGGAGAAAATCCCCAAGCGGCAAATGGACTACAAGGGCCATCCCCTCGCCGAGATGGACCTCGATGCCATCCTGGCGCGGCGGCCCAAGCTGGTGCTGGTGGACGAACTCGCCCACACCAATGTGGAGGGCAGCCGCCATCCCAAGCGCTATTTCGATGTCGAGGAAATTCTTGGCGCCGGGATCGACGTTTATTCCACGCTCAATGTCCAGCATCTCGAAAGCCTCAACGATGTAGTGGCGCGCATCACCAAGGTGCGGGTGTCCGAGACCGTGCCCGATTCCGTGCTCGACCGCGCCAACGATGTCGAGCTGATCGATCTGACGCCGGAAGACCTCATCCAGCGGCTGAAAGACGGCAAGGTCTATCTGCCCGAGGCGGCGGAACGGGCGGCGCAGAATTATTTCGTGCCCGGCAATCTTACCGCCTTGCGCGAGATCGCGCTGCGCCGCACCGCTCAGCGCGTCGACGAGCAGATGGTCAATTACATGCGCGCCCACGCCATTCCCGGACCGTGGGAAGCGAGCGAACGCGTGCTGGTCCGCATCAACGAACGGCCCGGGGCCGTGGCCCTGGTGCGTTATGGCCGTCGCCTTGCTGATCGCCTTCACGCCTCATGGACGGCCGCCTATGTCGAAACGCCCGCCGCGCATAATTTCACCGAAGAAGAACGCGACCGCGTCGCCGAAGCCATGCGGGTGGCGGTGCGGCTCGGCGGTCAGGCAGTGACCATTCCGGCCACCAACGTTGCTGACGGCATCGTCGAATACGCCCACGCCAACAACTACACCCACATCGTCACCTCCACCACGCGCCGCACCTGGTGGGAAACACTGCTGCGCCGCTCCACCACCTACGAGATCATCCGTCAGGCCGGCGGGGTCAGCGTGCATGTGGTGCCCGAGCAACTCACCAACGCGATGCGCGGCAAGAGCCCCTTGGCTACGCCGCGCGCATTGCTGCCGCCGTTCGAGACCAAGGGCTATCTCGAGAGCGTGCTTTACTCAGTGGCGGCGCTGGCGGCGGGCTTCGCGTTGAAGCGGTTTCTCGGCATCACCAATGTCGGCTTGGTGTTCCTGTTCGCCATCCTGGCGAGCGCCATGCGTTACGGCTTATGGCCAGCGCTGCTGGCCTCGGTTGTCATCGTGCTGGCGTTCAATTTCCTGTTTCTACCGCCGCTCTACACCTTCACCGTCGCCGACCCCGAGAATATCATGGTGCTGGTGATTTTCGCCATCGTGGCGCTGATCACTTCCAATCTCACGGCGCGAATGCGGGCCCAGGCGATGGTGGCGCGCGACCGCGCCACGGTGACCGAAAGCCTCTACCAGTTCAGCGGCAAGCTCGCCGCCGTCTACGCGCTCGACGATCTTCTGTGGGCGACCTCGTTCCAGATTGCGCAGATGCTGAAGGTACGCGTGGTGATCCTGCTGCCCGAAAGCGGGCGGCTGGTGGTGCGTGCCGGTTATCCGCCCGACGACGTGCTCGACGATTCCGAAGTCGCCGCTGCGTACTGGGTGTGGGAACATGCGACGCCGGCCGGCCGCGGCGCGGATTCGCTGCCCGGCGCCAAACGCCTTTATCTGCCGATGCGGACGGGCCGCGGCGCCATTGGCGTGATCGGACTCGACAACGACAAGCCGGGGCCGCTGCTCACGCCCGACCAACGGCGCCTCTTCGATGCGCTTGCCGATCAGGCGGCACTGGCCATCGAGCGCGTGCACCTCGCCGACGACATCGAAAAGAGCCGTCTCGCCGCCGAAACCGAAAAGCTGCGCGGGGCCCTCCTCACCTCGATCAGCCACGATTTGCGCACGCCGCTCTCGGTGATCTTGGGCGCCGCTTCCAGCCTCAAAGACCTCGGAGCCGCGCTCGATCCCGCCGCCCATCGCGAACTGGTCGCCACCATCGAAGAGGAAGGCCAGCGGCTTAACCGCTTCATCGCCAATCTGCTCGACATGACGCGGCTGGAATCGGGGGCGCTGGCCCCGCGACTGGAAGCGACCGATCTCGGCGATGTGGCGGGCAGCGCCGCGGGGCGGGCGACGCGCGTTCTGGCGGGTCACAAGCTGGCGCTCGCCATCGAGCCCGATCTGCCGCTGGTCAAGCTTGATCCGGTGCTGTTCGAACAAGTGCTGTTCAATGTGCTCGACAACGCCGGCAAATACGCGCCCGTGAACACCACGGTTACGCTCACCGCCCGGCGCGAGGGCGGCGCCATCAAGCTCGACATCGCCGACCAAGGCCCCGGCATTCCCGATGAAGACCTGGAGCGCATCTTCGACAAGTTCTATCGTGTCCTGGCGGCGGACCGTAAGCGCGTCGGCACCGGCCTCGGCCTTGCTATCGCGCGCGGATTCGTGGAAGCCATGGGCGGCACGCTGACGGCCGGTAACCGCACTGAACCCGGCCCCAGCGGGGCGGTTTTCACCATCACCTTACCCATCGAGGCGTCATGAATCCTCTGCGCATCCTTGTGGTCGATGACGAACCGGCCATCCGGCGGTTCCTCAACACCTCGCTTGGCTCCCAGGGCTATCTGGTGGTGGACGCCGAAGATGGCGCCACCGCACTGGCGAAACTGGCGGAGACCCCGCCGCCCGACGTGCTGGTGCTCGATCTCGGCATGCCCGGCATGGACGGCTTCGAAGTGATCCGCCGCGTGCGCGAAGGCGGCTCCAGCCTGCCGATTGTCGTGCTCTCGGTGCGCACCGATGAAGCGGGCAAGGTCAAAGCGCTTGATCTCGGCGCCGACGATTACGTCACCAAGCCGTTCGGTATTGACGAACTGCTCGCCCGCATCCGCACCGCTCTGCGCCACCGTTTGCAGCAGGAAGGCGAACGCCCAGTGTTCAAGGTCGGTGACCTTAGCGTCGATCTGGTGCGCCGCGTGGTGACGGTCGGTGCGGGTGAAGTGAAACTGACGCCACGCGAATACGACATCCTGCGCACGTTGGTGGCGCACGCCGGCAAAGTGCTGACTCACAAATTCCTGCTGCACGAAGTCTGGGGCACCGAAACCGACGTGCAATACCTGCGCATCTACATCCGTACCCTGCGCCAGAAAATCGAACCCGATCCCGAACAGCCGCGCCTGATCCTGACCGAACAAGGTGTAGGATATCGGCTGAAGGCACCGGATTAATCGGCGCACGGGTCCCGGACTGCGCGCGGTTCCCATTTTCCCTGCGGTAATGCCATAATGGCGACATGCTGCTGTTCGAACTTACCGTCATCGCGTTTCTTGTGGCCATCAACGGCGCCTTGGCAATGTCGGAACTTGCCATCGTCTCGTCGCGCCGCGCCAAATTGAAAAGCTTCGCCGACCATCGCATCACCGGCTCGCGCCGCGCCCTCGAACTCGCCGACAATCCGGGGCGCTTCCTTTCCACAGTGCAGATCGGCATCACGCTGGTTGGTGTGCTCTCCGGCGCGTTTTCCGGCGCCACGCTGGGCCTCAAGCTTACCGCCTGGCTGATGGCGCACGGCGTTCCCGACGCCGCGGCCGATGCGCTGGGCGTCGGTACCGTGGTGGCGGCGATCACCTATCTGTCGCTGATCGTGGGCGAACTGGTGCCCAAGCAGATCGCGCTGTCCAATCCCGAAGGCATCGCCGTGCGCGTCGCCCCTGCAATGATCCTTTTGCAGAAGATCGCCAGCCCGCTGGTCTGGCTGCTCGATGTTTCGGGTGCGTGGATGCTGCGCTTGATCGGGCAGCACGGCCGCCGGCCGGAAGGCCCGACCGACGAGGAGATCAAGGCGCTGATCGCCGAAGCCGAAAGCGCCGGCGTCCTCGAAGCCGACGAACGGCGGATGATTTCGGGCGTGATGCGCCTGTCCGACCGGCCAGCCCGTGGCGTGATGACGCCGCGCACGGAGGTTACCTGGATCGATGTCGGCGCCCCACTTGAAGAGCTGCGGACGCTGGCGGTGTCGACCCAATTCACGCGGCTGCCCGCCGGTCTCGGCATCAACGAGCTTTCCGGCGTGATCCGCATCCACGACCTGCTCGCCGCCTTCCTCAGCGGGCGGCCGTTCGCCGTCGCCGCGCTGATCAAGCCCGCGCCCATCGTCTACGACAAGGCCGATGCGCTCGACGTGCTGGCGGTGTTGCGCAACGCCGAAGTGCCGATGGCACTGGTGCACGACGAATACGGCCACTTCGAAGGCGTCGTCACACCCGCCAACATCATGGAAGCGATCGCCGGTGGCTTCCACACCGAAGGCGAAACGCCCGAACAGAGCGCCGTGCGTCGCGGCGACGGTTCGTGGCTCCTCGCCGGCGATCTATCCGCCGACGAAATGGCCGACACCATCGGCTTTGCTCTGCCCGCCCACCGCGATTATCAGACCACCGCCGGTTTCGTCCTGGCGCTGGCGCGGCACCTGCCCGTTACCGGCGAAGCCTTCATCACCCAAGGCTGGCGCTTCGAAATCGTCGACATGGATGGACGCCGCATCGACAAGGTGCTGGTGGCAAGACTGCCATCTCCGCGGCGAAGCAGTTAGGGGGTTGGCGCGCTTGCGCAACCGGAGATAACGATTAGGCTTAGGGTTGCCTCGCCACACGGCGGCGGGCCACCATGCCCATCCCGATCACCGCCGCGCTGAACGCCAGCCCGACGAACAAGGGATGCAGCGGCAGGTGGAAGACAAATCGTCCGCACACGGCGGCGGCGGTCGCAGAGGCCATCGCGAGCGCCGCCCAGCCGCCGCCGAGGTGCCGTGGCCAGAAGATCGCCAGCGCCATCGGCAGGAACACACCGGCGCTGCGCAGCGCCATCGAGAGATAATTCCACGCCAGCACTTGGCTACCGGCATTGGCCAGCGCGATGGCAAAGGCGAGCCCCGTCACCGCCAGAACACCGCCGCGGTTGAGCCATAACAGCGTGCGCCCGCTTTCGAGGCCGCAGAGGCCACGGCCGAAATCGCCCGCGATCATGGTGCCGATGCCGAGCGCCAGTCCGGCAATCGATCCGACCACCGAGAACAAAATGCCCGCCAGCCCGATACCGCCGATCACCGATGGCACTTCGGTCAGAAGATAAACCGGCAGCGCCGTGATCGGGCTCATCGCGGGATGGGCGGCGTGCATCGCCATGCCGATCGCCACGCAGGGAAGCCCGACCGGAATCGACAGCATCGCCGCCACCAGCGTGCCGCGCGCGGCCGTTTTGGTATCGCTGGCCGAGAAAATCGCCTGAATATACGTCTGGGTACAGATCATTCCGATGATCAGCGCGACAACATCGGCGGCGGTTTCACTCCAGCCGCGCGAGAAAGGATTGAACCACGGCTCGAACGGAAAAGCGGCAGTGAAATGGGGCATACGGAGCAATGTCAGCGCCGCGGTGATCCCGGCCACCGCCAGCGCCAGCCCGATCGCCGCCATTTTCAACAGGCCCGCCAGCCCTGCGCCTTTCAAGCCGCCGAAGAACACGCTCGCGATCACCAAGGCGGCGATGATGGCGGCCGCCTGCCACAGCGGCAGGCCGAACAAAACCCCGATCAGCGCCATGCCGGAAATCGCGCTCGCCACGGCACTGAAAAGAATACCCGTCGAAGAAATCGCGCTGGCAAGCAATCCAGCGCCACGTCCGTAATGGGCCGTGAGGTATTGCGGCAAGGTCTCCAAACCGCTGGCGCGGAGCGGCCGCGCATAATAGAGCGCCATCACGATGAGGCCGAGCCCGACCCCGAGGGTGAACCACCAAGCGCAAATCCCGTATGAAAACGCCATCTGCGCGGTGCCGATGGTGGAGGCGCCTGCGACGGATGTTCCAGCGATGGAGCCGGCGATCATCGTGGCACCGGCCCGCCGTCCGCTGAGGGAGAACCCTTCCGCCGAGCCGACTGCGCGCGCAGCATAGATCGCCAGCGCCACGAAAGCACCAAGCGTAACAATCAGGCCAAAAAGATGGCCGAAGGAAAGGCTGACCATAACAATCGCCGGTTACGTTCTTATGATCCCGGCGCGAAGCGAGGTAGCAGCGATACGCGATCAATCACCAGCTTTGACAACAACGCCTCGTCCTTCAGGGACGGATGACCATGGCAGGCCATCCATTCGAGGCCGGTGAAAACGATGGTCTCAAGATCGGCAACGCCTTCGGACCCCGCCAGTGCCGCCGCGGCTTTCATATTGTCGGCGATTTCGTTCGCAGCGCCGTCGGAGGCCATCATGATGATGTGCGCGTCCGGATATTTGGCGCGCAGGCTCTTGATGAAATCGGCATAGCTGCGAATGGCATCGGCGTGCAGCGCGTCACGCGTGGCCCATTTTTCGCCCGGATTGAGTTTGGTCGAGAAATCGTTGGTGCCAAGACCAACCACCACGACATCCGGCGTCCAACCGTCGTCGGACGCCGGAACCGAATGATCGAACAGCGCAAATTTGTAGAGATAGGGCAGCGTGTCGCCCGGTGCCAGACCGTTGTAATTGCGTACGATCCCGCGCCCGGAATAAGCGTTAATGCGATAAGCGGCACCAAAGTGCTTGGCCACGATCGGACCCCAGGCGAGCGAGGTGTCGGTGGTATCGCGCACATCGTCGGTGGTGCAGACCTGGCCCCGGGAGGTGTCGCCGTACCCGACGGTGTAGGAATCGCCGATGAATTCGATGCGATGGCTATAGCTCGGCGCTGGCAACGCATTGGCGGTGTCAGGCACGAAGAAGCCGTCGAAGCTTCCGGTGGTCGCTTGCGTCTCGCTCGCTTTTTCGAGGCGAATGACATGGCGGCCAGGGCCGAGGTCTTTCAGCGACACCGTCACCTTGCCGGGGCGTGTCAGCGTCAGTTTGTGCATGCCGTCGACCCAGACATACAGGTTGTTTTGATCGTCATTGACCTTGGCATCGACGCTGTCGCCGGTGAAGGCCGCTTCGAAATACACGCCCGGCCATTGATAGGTGTAGCTGGCTTTGTCCACCGGCGACGAGAACAGGTGGAAGCTTTCGTCCTTCGTCACATGCGTCACGACGCGCCCGCCGACGAACATCTGCAGCGGCACGGAGTCGGCCAAAGCCGGAACAGTCAGCGCCGTAACGGCGAACAAAGCGGATATCAAAACGCGGCGCATCAGTCGGGACCCGTATATTGGAAAGCTGCCCTGTTATACGACAGCGCTTTCCTGCACCACATGGCAAATTCCACCCTGTGACGGCGCAAAAATGCCGCGGTAAGCCCTTACGAACTCACCACCGCGAGCATTTTGGCGGCGCGGTCGCCCAAGCCGTGGAACGTGTGCGGATACGAAGAGTGGAGATAAACGCTGTCGCCCGGCTCCAAAATCCAGGTCCGGCCGTCATAGGTCAGTTCGATCAGGCCTTCGAGCACATAACAGAATTCCTGGCCGTCATGGGTGATCGGCACCGGCTTGGGGGTCGCCGGATCGAACGACAAGAGAAACGGTTCCATCATGTGGCCGGCGGTTCCGGGGCGCGTCAACGACAGATAAGTGTAGCTCTGCTCGGTGTCGCCCTGATCGCCCGCCATGCCTTCACCGGAGCGGCAGATGGTGAGATGTTCCGACACCACCGCGCCGCCGTGCAGCAGCCCTTCAGTCTTGGACCCGAGCACACGGCTGAGCTGGATCACCGCGCCAATGGCCGGCACCGCGGTGCCGTCCTCATAAGCTTGCAGCCGCTCGGGATCGATCCCCGCCAGCTTCGCCACTTGTTCGAGGCTCATATCCTGCGCCTCGCGCAATGCCTGGATGCGTTGACCGACATATTTGCGCATGGATCACCTCTCGCGCCGCGCCGGAACGATGCGCCCGGAGAGCGACCGTAAGTTCTGCCAGTAGCGGTCGATGGCGGGACGAAGATCCGCCGCCGTCAGCCCCGATTTCTGGAAGCGGCGTTGCAGCGACAGATACATGTTGAGCGCCTCGTCGGAGAAATCGGGCTCGATGTTTACCACATGCCGCTTGCCGTCGAAAACCTCATAGACCGGCCACAGACCGGAGCGCACCGCCAGCCGCACCAGTTCGAGGCCCAAAGCAGGTTCAGACTTCCACCCCGTCGGGCACGGCGATAGAATATGCAGGAAGCGGAAGCCGCGCTGCTCAATGGCGTAGGTGAATTTCCTATGCGTGTCCTCGACATGCGCCAGACTGACCGAGGCGGCATAAGGAATGCGATGCGCCGCCATCACCGCCAGAATATCCTTTTTCTGCTCCAGCTTGCCTTCGAGGGTGTTGGAGGTCACCGCCCCTTGCGGCGTCGCCGACGAGCGCTGACCGCCGGTGTTGCCGTAGATTTCGTTGTCATAACATACGAATAGGATGTCTTCGTTGCGCTCGGCCGCCGCCGACAGACAGGCAAAGCCGATGTCGAACGTGCCGCCGTCGCCCGCCAGCACGATCACGCGGGTGTCTTCGCCGTTGAGCCGCGCCACCGCCGCCATGCCCGAGGCTGCCGCCGCCGCCGAGGCAAACGTGGTCATCAGGGTGGGAACGCCAAAGGTCGCTTGCGGAAACGTGCCGCCCGCCACCGCGCCGCAACAGGCCGGGATCACGAGTTGCACCGGACGCTGGCCGACGGCGCGCCGCAGCATTTGCAAAGTGATCGACATGCCGCAACCGCCACAGTTGGTATTGCCTTTGCGGAACAAGGGTTCGGCGCGGTCGAGGCTGGTCTGGCAAAGTCCGCCGAGAGCTGGTTCGTTCATCACACCGCCTCCATCAAGACGGGCGAACCCGAGCCGTCGCGTCCTTCAATATCGGCGACCATCTTGGCGATGTGTTCGGGGCGGATATCACCACCGCCCATCCCGGCGAGATAATCCTGCACCACCGCGCCCGGATCGGCGAAGACGCGGGTATCGGACCACAACACGCCGCCCATGCCGAGCGCGATATTGCGATCGATCACCGCGATGCGCTTCTTGCCGGCAAAAATGGAACGGATCGCCGCCATCGGCGCCGGCCGGAACAGCCGCACCCGCAAACTGCCGACCTTCTTGCCTTCGGCCCGCAACGCATCGACGACGTGTTCGGCAGCGATCGGAATGGTGCCCATCGAGACGATCAAGGTTTCGGCGTCGTCCGCTTTGTACGGCACCAGAATGTCGGGCGGGCGGCGTCCGAAAATCGCTGCGAATTCGGTTTGGATTTCCGCATAGATCGCGGGCACGCCCAGCATCGCCTGGTGATGCTGCAAGCGATGCACTTCGGTCTGATGCGGAATTTCGATCTGGCCGAGGGTGTGCGGAATTTCCGCCAAGCGATGCGGCACATCCGTCGGCGGCAGGAAGGCATCGACCTTGGCTTGCTCGGGCACTTCGGTCTGCGCCACTGTGTGGGAGAGTATGAACCCTTCCATGCACACCATCACCGGCATCATCACGCGCTGGTCTTCGGCGAGACGGAAGCCGCACAGAATGGAATCGAACACCTCTTGGTTATCGGCGCAGAAAAACTGGATAATGCCAGCATCGCGCAGCAGCAGCGCATCGCCGTGATCGGCCCAGATATTCCACGGCGGCCCCAGGGTGCGATTGGCAACCGCCATCACCACCGGAAAGCGCATCGTTGCGGCGGCGATACAGTTTTCGAGCATGTAAGCGAGGCCGTTCGACGAGGTGGTGGTGAAAGTGCGCGCCCCCGCCGCAGCGCCGCCGATGCACACGCCCATGGCGGAATGCTCGCTTTCGACGCGCACGACATGGCCTTTGTCGATCTTCTGATTGCAGAGGAATTCCATGCATTCGGTGGAAGGCGTGATCGGATAGACGCCCGAAACGAAACCGCGCCCGGTTCGATTGGCGCGGGCGGCGAGGGTCGCTGCCAGCGCGGCGCCGTGATTGGCGGAGAGAAGTTCTAGGCTCATACGGTCTTCTCCTGCATCGACATCACGCCGCGCGGACATTCGGCGACGCACATACCGCAGCCTTTGCAATATTGCGGATCGATGCGATAGCCCCCCACTTCGCGATAAATAACGCCATCGGGACACGAGATGATGCAAGTATCGCACTGCGTACAGTGCCCGCAAGAAAAACAGCGGTTCGCTTCGCTGGCGTCTTTCAGGCCCGCATTGACCTCGGTGAAGTTACCCGTCAGCGCCTTCACCGCGCTCTGCCGGTCGGCGTGCGGCCGGGTAATTTCGAAATGATCGAAACGAATCTGGCCCGGCGCCACCGGCAATCCGTTGGTCTTCGGCGCAGGCACGACGCCCATCACCGCGTCCGCCGCTTTGCGTCCTGAGCCGATGGCATGAGTGACGGTTCCCTCGCCGCTGGCACAATCGCCGGCGAAATACACCGTAAGCGGACGATTTCCGTCAAAAGCGCGCCCGCCCCTCACCTGCCAGCCGTCGGGCAGCAAATCGAGATCGCTTTTCTGTCCGAGCGCGAGCAGCACGCACTCGGCGGCCAACGCCGAGGTCCGGCCGGTGACGACCGGGCGCCGCCGCCCGCTCGCATCCGGCGCGCCCGCTTCCACCTCCGCGATCACCACCTGTTCGGCTTCGAACGCCACCGGCGTGCGGAACGGCATTATCTTGACGCCTTCCTTTTCGGCATCGTGGATTTCT
Organism: Alphaproteobacteria bacterium UBA1301; assembly: GCA_002307725.1. Classification (GTDB taxonomy): domain Bacteria; phylum Pseudomonadota; class Alphaproteobacteria; order Micropepsales; family Micropepsaceae; genus Rhizomicrobium. Next base: position 221,077 of record DBUB01000004.1, read on the forward strand.
TCGCAGATCGCCGGCATGTCCTTTTTGGCGCGGCGATAAGCGATGGTCACGCTGGACGCGCCACAGCGCAGCGCCGAGCGGGCACAGTCGATCGCGGTATTGCCGCCGCCGATCACGACCACATTCCCCTTCAGCGCCACCGGCGCGCGTTTGACGCGATCGAGAAAATCGAGCCCTTGTTCGACATTCGCCAGATGCTCGCCATTGATCCCAAGCGCCACTGGCACCCCGAACCCGACCGCAACCACCACCGCATCATGGTCTTGCGCCAGCGCCGCCAGTTCGGCCTTGCCGATGCGCGCGTTGCAGCGAACCTTCACCCCCAGCGCGGTGATGCGCTCCAAATCGCGCGCTAGCGCCTCCTGCGGCAAACGGAACGCCGGAATGCCGTTGCGCAACACGCCGCCAAGCGCCGGAGCGGAATCGTAAATCGTCACCACATGCCCGGCGCGCGCCAATTGCCATGCTGCGGAAAGTCCCGCCGGTCCGCCGCCCACCACCGCGACAGCAAGCGGCCGCGCCACCTGCGCGCGCACCGGCACGACCGCCGTGTGATCGCCGATCCAGCGTTCCAGGCTGCGAATATTGACGGCGCCGTCGAGCGCGGCGCGGTTGCAATGGCGCATGCACGGCGCCGGGCATACCCGTCCGCACACGGAGGGTAGCGGCTGGGTGGCGAGCAGAATTTCGGCCGCGGCGGCAACGCCGTCTTTTTTCAGCGCCTGAATGAAACCGACCACGTCGTTGCCCGCCGGGCAGGCGGCATTGCACGGCGCCGCGTGGGTGTCGTAGCTCGGCGTCTGGTTCGACCAAGTGCCGGTCAGCACCGTCGCCGGAAAATCCTTGTTGTGTTCCAGCGTCGAGGCAACTGGCGGCGCCACCAGTGCAGCGACCGGAGGCATCGCCGCTGCGGGCGTCAGCGCATCGGCAAAACGTACTTGTTCGAAAGCCTGACGCGCCGCAACGAGATCGCCGGCAACGCCGAGCTTGGCGAAGGCCTTTTCCAGCGCCGACAGCGGCAGGCCCAACGCCTTGGCGTAAGCGCCGAGAATGGTCGTGTTGATGATCACCACCGCCGCCGAGCCGATGCCCTGTTCGCGCGCGATGGTGGTGGCGTCGACCACACCGTAACGATAGCGGTCGAACCGTCCGGCAAAATGTTCCATCGGCAGATGCGAGTTGAGCAGCAACAGCGCACCGGGCGCGACACCATCGAAAATCGCTGGCCGCAGCAGACCTTCGTCGAGCACGAGCAGATGATCGGGGCGATAGACCTTGTTGGCGTTGCGGATCGGATCGCGGTCGACCCGGGTGTACGCCTGCACCGGCGCGCCGGAACGTTCGCTGCCGTAATCGCCGAAGGTCTGCACAAAGCAGCCCATCCGGGTGAACAACGCCGCAATCAGCTTGGCACAGGTGACGCCGCCTTGGCCGCCGCGGCCGTGCACGCGCACTTCCAGCGGCAGCGTCAAATCGGAGGGCAGCGCAATGGCAGAATTGGAACCTGGCGGGTGCTTGGTGTCCATGGTCTCTCCCTGCCTCGTTAGGATCGCCCAGCGCGACGGCTGCCGGTATGACGAAAATCAACGCCGCACCAGACTCTTCAACCTGATTCTCGCGGGATTCGCCGGGGCTTAAAGGGGATTCGAAGACGCGGGGGAACTGCGCCCTTCGCCGCTCGTAAGATTGTAAGCCGCCGCGACCACGGACCGGTACAGACTTATGCCGGTCCCCCCTTCGCCCCGACATTTTCTGCTGCCCGCGCCGGTGGTATGGGCGATATGCAGTGAAAGGTGAGGGGGTTGCGTAGACGCCTGCCGAGCGCCTACATCGCCTTACGCCGCTCGAAGGCATTGTCTCTTGGCTGAAAACTTGGTCTCGCCGCATCGTCAGCGCCAGTTGCTCGCACATTCCTTGCGCTGGCGGCAACGGGCGATGTTCATCGGCGGCGGGCTGATTGTTGGATTGGTGGCGACCGGACTTGCGATCGGCTCCGACGGCGCGCAAGCCGCCTTCCGTCGGATCATCGTGCCATCGCGCTACATCCCGCTGGTGTTGACACCGGCCGGGTTCGCGCTGGCGGTATTTTTGGCGCTGCGGTTCTTTCCCAACACTCAGGGCTCCGGCATTCCCCAGGCGATGGCGGCGCGCGCCCTGCCCGATCCCAGCGACCGCGCCAAGCTGGTCGGTTTCCGCGCCGCCGTCGGCAAGGTGTTTCTCACCCTATTCGGTCTCTTGGTCGGCGCCTCAACCGGGCGTGAAGGCCCCACCGTGCAAGTCGGCGCCTCGGTGATGTTTTTGATCGGGCGGATGTCGCCGCGCCGTCAGGCGGGACTGGTGATGGCCGGCGCGGCCGCGGGCGTGGCGGCGGCGTTCAACACGCCACTGGCGGGCATCGTGTTCGGCATCGAGGAAATGAGCCGGCGCTTCGAAGCCAAAACCAGCGGCCTCCTCATCGGCGCGGTGATCCTTGCGGGTCTGACGGCGCAGGCGATCCTCGGTAACTACACCTATTTCGGTACCACCGCGGCGGCACTGCCGATCGGTACCGCCTGGATCGCAGTGCCGTTGTGCGGCGTCGTCGGCGGCTTTTCGGGCGCCATTTTCAGCCGAATCCTGGTGGCGGTGCCGACCAAACTGCCGGGCGGTGTCGGTGGTTGGATCAAATCCCATCCGATCCTGTTCGCGGCGCTGTGCGGCATTGGCGTAGCACTGTGCGGACTGGCGAGCGGCGACATGGTCTATGGCACCGGGTATCAGAACGCCAAAGCGGTCTTGCATCACACCGGCACGGTGCCGCTCGAATATGCGCCGCTGAAACTGCTTGCGACGGCGTTGTCGGCGGTAAGCGGGGTTCCCGGCGGCATCTTCTCGCCGTCGCTGTCGATCGGTGCTGGGATCGGCATCGACATCGCCCACTTCTTCCATCACGCCGAACCGGGACCGATCGTTCTGCTCGGCATGGTCGCCTATTTCACCGGCGTGGTGAGGGCGCCGATTACCGGCTTCGTCATCGTCTCCGAGATGAGCGGCGATCATTCGATGCTGGTGGCGCTGATGGCAACGGCCTTGATCGCCGATTGGTGTGCGAGTTGGATCAACAAAGAGGGCGTTTATCACGCCTTGGCCAAACGCTTTCTGCCGAAGAAGCCGGGCGCTTAACCTCACCGGCTGATCTATCCCACACCTGCCGCACGCCCTTTCTTCAATCCTCTCATCGCCTTGCACCAACCGCTCACGAACTTATCCCCCTTGGTCAAACCGGCCGTATAATTGCCGGCATGAACGAAGCCGCCCTCGCCCCGTCCGACACGCCTGCGCTGATCCGCGCAGCGATGGCGCGCTTGCCGCGGCGTAGCTGCCAAGCGAAGCTGGGCGGGCCACGGGCCCGTCAGGCCAGCCCCCTCCCTCCCCTCCCCCTCAAAAAACAGAACAATTATGTTGCTGAAATGAACTGGGGTCGCAACCAGCGGCGCGGGCCGCGGCGGGCTGGCGCGCCTAGCGGCAACTTTCATGCGAGCCCTTATCCCGAATTTGCTGCCTTCAAGCGCAAGGCGAACGCCGTTATGCAGCGTGTTCGCCGAGAGATTGCCGCGGCCAAAGCCGCGCTGGCGCTGCAAAAGGCGCAAAATCGCCGGGCAACGCCGGTTTATCTCCACACCTATGTCCAGGGCGGGGTGGTGCTGCGGGTCAAAGCCGTTACCCGCCACCAAGCGGCAAAAATCCCCCTGTGCCGGGGCTTTGAAGCCGGTATAACCGGGGACGGGTCGGCCCGAATCGAAATTCAACTCGAAAACATCCTCGCGACCGGCCCGAGAAATCATCCGGGTACTGACAATGGCGAATGTGGCGGTGATCGGCGCTCAGTGGGGCGACGAGGGCAAAGGCAAGATCGTGGACTGGCTTTCCGCGCGCGCCGACGTGGTGGTGCGGTTTCAGGGCGGCCACAATGCCGGGCACACGCTCGTCATCGATGGCATCACCTACAAGCTGAGTTTGCTCCCCTCAGGCGTGGTCCGCCCTGGCAAGCAGGCGGTGATTGGCAACGGTGTCGTGGTCGATCCCTGGGCGCTGGCGGCCGAGATTGGGCGGCTGAAGGACCTCGGCGTCAGCGTGACACCCGCCAATCTGATGGTGGCCGAGAATGCCGCCTTGATCCTGCCGCTTCATCGCGACCTCGATACGGCGCGCGAGACCGGCGTGCAAGCACTGGGGACGACCAAGCGCGGCATCGGTCCGGCTTACGAAGACAAGGTCGGCCGCCGCGCCATCCGGGCGGTGGATTTGAAAGACTTCAACACCCTGCCCGGCAAGATCGACCGGCTGCTCGCCCATCACAATGCGCTGCGTCGCGGCGTCGGCGCCGAAGAGATCAAACCGGAAGACGTTCTGGCGCAGCTCAAAGAAATCGCGCCCAGCATTCTGCCCTTCATCGGCCCGGTGTGGCGGCTGCTGGATCAGGCGCGTAAGGCGAACAAGCGCATTCTGTTTGAAGGCGCGCAAGCGGTGCTGCTGGATGTCGATCACGGCACCTATCCTTTCGTCACCTCGTCAAACACGGTGGCGGGACAGGCCGCGGCCGGATCGGGTATCGGTCCGCATCAGATCGGTTATGTCCTCGGCATCGTCAAAGCCTATACGACGCGCGTTGGCGACGGCCCCTTCCCCACCGAACAGAAGAACGACATCGGCGAAAAGATCGGCCAGCGCGGCGCCGAATTCGGTACCGTGACGGGGCGCAAGCGCCGCTGCGGCTGGTTCGATGCGGTGCTGGTGCGCCAGACCATCGTCACGGGGGGCGTCGACGGCATCGCACTGACCAAGCTCGATGTGCTTGACGGCTTCGACGAGATCAAGGTCTGCGTCGGCTATAAGCTCGACGGCAAAGACCACGATTATCTGCCGGCCGATGCGGTGGAACAGGCGCGGATCGAGCCGGTCTATGAGACCATCCCGGGCTGGAAGGAATCCACCCGCGGGGCGCGCAGTTGGGCCCAGCTTCCGGCCAATGCGATCAAATACGTCCGCCGCATCGAGGAACTGATCGATGCGCCGGTGGCGCTGCTGTCCACCAGCCCCGAACGCGAGGACACCATCCTGGTCCACGACCCGTTCTTGGGGTGAGACTAATCCATACGGTCATTGCGTGAATGCACCGAATTGATAAGCGGCGCGCGCGCTGTTATGCAGGGAATCATGGCTAAAAAACCGTTCGATTGTTCGAAGTGCCCCGGCTATTGCTGCTCCTATCACATCATTCCGGTGAAAGAGAGCGATCTCAAGCGGCTCGCCAAGCACTTCAAGGTCACCCTCGCCGAGGCCAAGAAGAAGTTCGTGACGCCAGGCCGCAAAGAAGACGCCAAGGACGGCGCCTACAAGATGCGCCGCAAGGCCGACCAGCATTTCGGCAAGATCTGCCGCTTCTTCGATACCGAAGAACGCCGCTGCACGGTTTATACGGCGCGGCCCTACATCTGCCGGGCCTACCCCACCGGCAAATGCGGCTACTACGAATTCCTCAAGATCGAACGTGATACCCAAGACGATCAAGAGATCGTCGCCGGAACATGGAACGATTAGGGCTTCATCGGTAGCGTTGATCCCGCGACCGGTTTGCCCTTCCACTGCACCATGTGATTGAGCGGGCCGTGACCTTTGCCGAAGCCCGGTGCCGACGCGATGGCGGCCTGAACATATTGGCGCGCCTCGCCAACGGCCATCGATAGCGGCAGTCCCTTGGCCAGCCCTGACGCGATCGCCGAGGCCAGCGTGCACCCGGTTCCATGCGTGCTCCGGGTCTTGAGCCGCGGGAACGTGAAGATGCTCTCGCCCTGATCCCACACCAGCATGTCGTCGATGGTCGCCTTGGACGAATGGCCGCCCTTGATGAGCGCCGCCTTGGCCCCCATATGACGCAAGATCGTGGCCGCCTTGCGTAAGGAGGCGCGGTCGGACCGGGTGATCCCCGTCAGCCGCTTGGTCTCCGGGATGTTGGGCGTGACCAGGGTGGCAAGCGGGATCAGCTTTTTGATCAGGATTTTTTCCGCGTCCGGCTTCAGCAGCGCCGCGCCCGAGGTCGCCACCATCACCGGATCGACCACCAACGGCACGCCGGGCGCATACTCGGCAAGCGTCGCGGCCACCACGCGCACGATGGCGGCGTTGGCCAGCATGCCGGTTTTGATCGCATCGGCGCCGATGTCTTTGAGGCAGGCAATGATCTGCTGGCGGACGATCTCCGGCGGCACGGCATGAACCGCGGTGACGCCGGTGGTGTTCTGCACCGTGATCGCGGTGATCGCTGTCATTGCGTAGACGCCGAAGGCGCTCGCGGTCTTGATGTCGGCCTGAATGCCGGCCCCACCCGATGAATCGGAACCGGCGATAATCAAAAGCCTGGGAAGGCTCACGCGGCGGCGTCCGCAATAGCATCGGCGATCTCGCCGACGACGCTGGCGATCTGCTTCTCGTCGTCACCTTCGGCCATGATGCGGATCACCGGCTCGGTACCGGATTTGCGCACCAGAATGCGGCCCTTGCCGTCAAGCTGGGTGCGGCAACCTTCGATCACTTTCTTGACCTTGGCGCTTTCGAGCGGCGCGCCGTGTTTGAAGCGCACGTTCTTGAGCACCTGCGGCAGCGGCTCGAACAGATGGCAGGCCGCGGAGGCAGGCTTGCCCTCCTTGGCGATGGCCGCCAGCACCTGCAGGCCAGCGATCAACCCGTCACCGGTGGTGCAGAAGTCGTTGAGCACGATGTGGCCCGACTGCTCGCCGCCGACGTTGTAGCCACCCTTCTTCATCTCCTCGATGACATAACGATCACCAACCGAGGCGCGCACCAGCTTCAAATCGAGACTGCCGAGATAGCGTTCCAGGCCAACGTTCGACATCACCGTACCGACCACGCCGCCGCCGCGCAGGGTTTCGGTCTTCTTCCAGCTTGAGGCAATCAGCGCCAGCACCTGATCGCCATCGATGATGCGGCCGTGCTCGTCGGCCAGCACCACCCGATCGGCATCGCCGTCGAGCGACAGGCCAAAATCGGCACGCACTTCGCGCACCTTGGCGCACATTGCTTCCGGCGCAGTGGAACCGCATTCGAGATTGATGTTGGCGCCGTCGGGCTCGACACCGAGCGCAATGATCTCGGCTCCCAGCTCCCACATCACCGCGGGCGCCACCTTGTAAGCGGCGCCATTGGCGCAATCGATCACCACCCGAAGGCCGTCGAGGCGCAGATGCCGCGGGAACGTGCCTTTGACCAGTTCGATATAACGTGCCTGGGCGTCGTCGATGCGCTTGGCGCGACCGATCCTGGCGGGAGCCGCCAGCCCGGCCTCGAGCCCATTCATCATCAGGGCTTCGATCTGCTCCTCGCGCGCATCCGACAGCTTGTTGCCGTCAGGGCCAAACAGCTTGATGCCGTTGTCGGTGTAGGGATTGTGCGAGGCCGAGATCATCACCCCGAGGTCGGCGCGCAGTGACCGCGTCAGCATCGCCACGGCGGGCGTCGGCAGCGGGCCGAACTGGAACACGTCCATGCCCACCGAGGTGAAGCCGGCGACCAGGGCGTTCTCGACCATGTAGCCGGACAGACGAGTATCCTTGCCGATCACCACGCGGCCGCGGTGCTCGCCGCGGCGGAAGATACGGCCAGCCGCCATACCGGTCTTCATGGCGATTTCCGCCGTCATCGGATGGGAGTTGGCCTGACCACGAATACCGTCAGTGCCGAAAAACTTGCGCGTCATCGCCCCTCGCCTGCTTTTTTCTAGGAACGCAGATTAGTACCAATATTCCCGGACGTTTAAGTTGACTTTATATTACCGGTTAAAACGGCGCTCCACACCCTAAGACCATCGGCCAAGGCGGCCGGATCGTGGGTGCGGATATAGTCCGCCCCTTGCCAACATGCAAAAAGCTCGGCGGCCAAGGTGGCGGACCCGGCCGCGGCGGCGGGGCGGCCGCGACGTAGGAACGATTTTCGCGACACCGAGATCAGCACTGGGAGATCGAAGGCTTGTTTGAGTTCGCCAATCCGCCGCAAGACCTCGTAGGAGGCCTCGGCATGACGCCCCAGAAACATGCCCATGCCGGGGTCGACGATCAGCCGGTCGCGGGCGATGCCGGCCGCTGTCAGCGCGGTCAGACGAGCATCGAAGAATTCTAAAATACGTTTGAATATGGTTCCAGGCGGAACATCGTCGGCGGTCGCCCGTCCCTCGGCCTGCACAGCATGCATGACGATCAGCTTGGCGGGGCTGCCGGCGAGCGCTGGATATAACGAGGACTCGGGAAAGCCGTGGATGTCGTTGAGCCAGGCGACACCATTGCCTAGCGCCCAGCGCTGCACCTCAGGCGCGAAGGTGTCGATCGAAACCGGTACGCCCTCTCGTACCAGCGCCGTTACCACCGGAGCAAGACGGGCAACCTCCTCTTCCGGCAGTACCGGCGCCGATTTCGGATTGGAGGCCGCAGCGCCGATATCGATCCCGTGGGCGCCACTCGCCATCAGTTCGTGGGCATGGGCGAGCGCGGCGGCGGGATCCAGATATTTGCCGCCGTCGGAAAACGAATCCGCCGTGATGTTGAGGATGCCGAGGATAGCCGGGTTCATACGAGGTTCTCCAGACGGCGTTCCAGCGCCAAAGTAATCATGGAAAAGGGCCCAGGTGAATGCCCGAGCCCTTTTCCGCAAACATTGATCCGCGTGGCGTCAGTGCCCCGGCTGCGGCTCCGGTGCGATAATGCCGCCACGGGGCACGCCGGCTTGCGGCACGGAGGGACCAGGACCACGCTGCGGCTCGGGCTCCTCATAAGGCGTGCGGACCGGCGGAATGCCCTTGAGTAGTGCCGTGATTTCGTCACCCGACAGTGTCTCGTATTCGAGCAGACCATTGGCGATGATTTCGAGGTCTTTCTTCTTGTCGGTGAGAATACCACGGGCGGTGGCTTCGGCCGTTTCGATCATGGTACGCACTTCCTCATCGATCAGCCTGGCGGTCTCTTCCGACATGTTGAGCGACTGCGCCACCGAATGGCCGAGAAACACTTCCTGCTCGTTGCCACGATAGCGCACGCGGCCGAGCTTTTCGCTCATGCCCCATTCCATCACCATGGCGCGCGCCATGCGGGTCGCCTGCATGATGTCGCCGGAGGCGCCGTTGGTGACGTTTTCCTGACCGAACATCAGCACTTCGGCTTCGCGGCCGCCGAACATCGAGGCCAGACGCGAGACGCAGTACTGTTTGGTGTAGGAGTGCTTGTCTTCCGTCGGCAGGTTCATCGTCAAGCCAAGGGCGCGGCCGCGCGGAATGATCGTCACTTTGTGCAGCGGATCGTGCTGTGGCATGTGCATGCCGACCAGCGCGTGACCGGCTTCGTGATAGGCGGTGAGCTTCTTCTCCTGCTCGCTCATGGCCAGCGAACGGCGCTCGGCGCCCATCATCACCTTGTCTTTGGCATCTTCGAGCTCGCTCATCGCGACAACGCGCTTGCCGCGGCGAGCCGCCAGCAAAGCCGCCTCGTTGACGAGGTTGGCGAGATCGGCGCCGGAGAAGCCGGGCGTACCGCGCGCGATGGTGCGCGGATCGACATCGGGCGCCAGCGGAACCTTGCGCATATGCACGCGCAGAATTTTCTCGCGGCCGGCAAGATCCGGGTTGGGCACAGTGATTTCGCGGTCGAAGCGGCCGGGGCGCAGCAGCGCCGGATCGAGCACGTCGGGCCGGTTGGTAGCGGCGATCAGGATGACGCCTTCATTGGCTTCGAAGCCGTCCATCTCGACCAGGAGCTGATTCAGCGTCTGCTCACGCTCGTCGTTGCCGCCGCCGAGGCCGGCACCACGATGGCGGCCGACCGCGTCGATTTCGTCGATGAACACAATGCAGGGTGAATTCTTCTTGGCCTGTTCGAACATGTCGCGAACGCGGGATGCGCCAACGCCGACAAACATTTCGACAAAATCCGAACCCGAAATGGTGAAGAACGGCACATTGGCTTCACCGGCGATGGCGCGCGCCAGCAAGGTCTTGCCGGTGCCCGGCGGGCCGACGAGCAGAACGCCCTTCGGAATACGACCACCCAGGCGCTGGAATTTTTGCGGGTCTTTGAGGAAGTCGACAATCTCTTTGAGGTCTTCCTTGGCCTCATCGACGCCCGCCACATCTTCAAAAGTGACGCGGCCCTGGCGTTCGGTGAGGAGCTTGGCTTTGCTTTTGCCGAACCCCATCGCCTTGCCGCCACCGCCCTGCATCTGGCGCAGGAAAAACACCCACACGCCGATCAACAGCAGCATCGGAAACCAGTTCACCAGCACACTAAGAAGCGTCGGCATGCCATCGTCGCGCTTGGCGATGGTGGCGTTGACGTCGGGATGGTCCTTCAGAAGATTCCACAGGTTCTGGTCCTGCGGCGGCACATTGGTGGTGAATTGCGTGCCGTTACGCAGTTCGCCCTTCACCTCATCTTCCTGGATGGTGAGTTTCTGGACGTTACCCTTTTGAATTTCCTGGGTCAGGGCGGTGTAGCTGTACGTCGTGGCTTGCGCGCTCTTGTTCGACCCCTGGAACAGATTGAACAGGAGAACCAAGAGCAGCGCGATGAGGATCCACAGCGCCAGATTGCGGAGGTTATTCAAGGCGGTCCTTTCTCGGTGGCCCTTCGGCCTCAGCCAGACGAAAAACGTTATCTTATAGATAGGAGGTTTTTTCGTCCTTGCCAGATTTAGAAAAGGTAAGAAATTTAACCGACTAGAGCAAGATTATGCCGTCAAGCCGCTTAAAAACCTCTTTGCCCTGTGGCCGATTTGGGTGTGCGGCCTTTTTCCCTTTCGATCAAGAGGGTTCCGGGGCCGTAAAGGCGCGCCGCTTTGGGGGCTGGCGCGATGCGGCAACCATGCAAAGTCCGCCCGCCACCCAAGGCCCCCTCTGTGAGCGCTGTAAACAAGGCCGACAGCCGGTCGAACCGCGGCCGGTAGGGGTTAAGCGTCACCGCCATCAGGATTTTTGCCAATGCCCGCAATCCCAGCTCCGCCGGGGCGCTGGCAAGGGCCTGGGGATCAAGCGCGAACCCACTCCGGCAAGGCTGGCAGGCCCGCGCCAGCACAGCCTGGGAAACGATTTCGAGCGCCTCACGCGCCCGGGCGAGATGGGCGGCGGTCTCCACCAGCCGGTCCGGGGTCAACCCGAGAGGGGCGAGTTGCGGCCACGCCTGCCGGACGCGCACCCGCGCAAAGCGGGCGTCGGCATTCATGGGGTCTTCGATCCACCTCTGCCCGCGCGCCACCAGGAATTCGCGCAATGCCCGCCGGTCGAAGCCTAGCAGGGGGCGGACCAGCCAGAGGGCGCCAAAGCCGGGTTCGGGGAACGGCGCCCTCGCCCGCATCCCGGCGAGGCCATCGACGCCACTGCCGCGCGCCAGGCGCAACAGGAGCGTCTCGGCCTGGTCGTCACGGGTATGGGCGACATAGACGGCCGTAAGCTTGTGCTTCTTGGCGAAGGCCCCGATCAGCCCGTAACGCAGCCGCCGCGCAGAGGCTTCGATATCGGCGGCTGGGGCTGAGGCCTTGGACGCCAGCACATGCGCGCTCAGACCAAGTTTCTTGGCCCAACGCACAACTTGGCGGGCTTCGCGAGCGGATTCGGGGCGCAGACCGTGATCGACGCTGACGACCACCGGCAACTTGCGGCGCTGCGCCTTGGCCCAGTCGCGCAACAGCAGCATGAGCGCCAGCGAGTCCGAACCGCCCGATACCGCCACCGCAGCCGGCCACGGCGCCTCGCAGGCCGTCATCGCTCCGGCGAAGGCTGACGCTAGATCGTCAGTCTCTGGGGCACTTGGCCCGCGCCGAGGCCGCCTGACTGAGGATGTTGGCCGGAGCTTGCTTGTATTTGCCTTTGATCGCGCCAAGCGTAACGCAGCCTTTCTCTTTTTCACCCATGGCCAGGAGCGACTGACCGAGCTTAAGCATGCTCTCAGCGCCCTGTGGGTTCGAGGGATGTTTCTTGATCTGCTCGGCGAAGGCCACGGCCGCCGCCGCATAATCCTTCTGCACGAAGGCGATGTTGCCGACCCAATAGATCGCCTGCGGCGCCAGCGGATCCTTCGGATTGGCGTCGGCAAAGGCGCGGAACGCAGCGCGCGCTTCGTCGTAGCGGGCGCGAGCGAGGAGATTCATCGCCTCGTCGTATTGGCCTTTCGTGGCTGACTGCGCTGTGGACCCCGCGGTCTGACCAGCCGGAAGAGTCCCGAGCGTGCCGCCGCCGGCCGAGCCCGGTTTAACGCCGCTAGGCGCCGCGAGTGCAGCGACCGCCTGATTGGGATCGCATGGCAAGCTGTTGCCGGAATTGTTAGGTGCCGTACCCGCTCCCAACTGCTGAGCGGCAAGCGTGCACAGCTTGTAGTCAAAATCCTTCTGCTGGCGATCGATACGCTGCGCAAGTTCTTGGATCTGGTGTGCCAGCGTCTCGTTCTGACCAGTGGACTGGCGTAGCGCCTGTTCGAGATCGCTGATGCGTTGCCGCACATCCGCGATGCCGGCATCCTGATCGTTCTCGCGCTGCTCGGCCTTGAGACGCGCCGCCTTTTCCTCGTCGCTCTCGCCGAACAGGCCTCTGACTTCGACCGGGTGCAGATAGCCCAAGCTCGCCGCCCCCGCCGGACACAGAACCATCATCATTGCCGCGGCCGCGGCGCCCACTCGCCAGTTCATAACTATCACTCCGGGTCGGCGCATCTTAGAGCGTCTTCAAGAAAAGTGTGCAGCGGTTTTCCGTTCAAAAACACTCTAGAGGAAAATGCGCGCGGGAAAAATTACGCCCCCGACATTTTTGAACCAAACCAGGGCCAAAAAACAAAGGGGCGCCGAAGCCGGCGCCCCCTCATATCAAGCGCTCGCAAGCAAGCTTACGAGTTCGCGCCGGAAGCGATGATCGTCACGCCGCGGCGGTTCTGCGCCCAGCAGGCTTCGGTCGATTCCGCACAGATCGGACGTTCCTTGCCGTAGGACACCGTGTCGACGCGCGCGGCGGAGACGCCGAGGCTGACGAGGTATTCCTTCACGGCGTTGGCGCGCTTGGCACCGAGCGCGATGTTGTATTCGCGAGTGCCGCGTTCGTCGGCATGACCTTCAACAGTCACCTTGATGTTCGGGTACTTGGCAAGCCAAGCGGACTGACGCTGCAACGTCGCCTTGTCCTGATCCAAAACCGTGTACAGGTTATATTCAAAGTGGACGGTATCACCGACGTTGACCTTAAGATCTTCGGCGCTGCCGGGCGCGATCGACGGGGCCGGCGGCGGAGCCGGCTGGGCAACCGGAGCAGCCGGCGGCGGAGCCGGCGGCGGCTTCGTCGCGCAACCAGCGACAAACAGCGAGAAAGCGACGACGGCCAACGGGCCGACAGCAAAGTTCTTCATGGTTATCCCAACTCCTCAAGCACAAGCGCGTGGCGCCTTTCGAGAACTCCGCGCTCAGATTCTTTTTCGCACCTACCCAATACGCCCTCAGTCAGCGGATTGTAAGGAGAATACACCTACTGGATCAAGGGCGACCATGCCGGATCGGAAGCATCGCCCGGTGTCGAAACGCGCCTTTGATTGCGACCTGTGACATCAATAGACCATATCTGCGAGCCACGACCGCCCTGAATCGTGCGGGTGAACATTAAAACCCGTCCATTTGGCGCCCAGGTAGGACCTTCGTCCTGCCAGCCGTTGGACAGAATACGTTCGCCGCTACCATCGGGATGCATCACGCCGATACGGAACTGTGCGCTCGTCACATTGGTAAACGCGATCAAATCCCCGCGAGGTGACCACACTGGCGTGCCGTGGTGCCCCTCGCCAAAGCTGATGCGGTGCGGATTAGAGCCGTCGGCGTTCATGATGTAGATTTGCTGACTGCCGCCACGGTCGGATTCAAACACGATATGCTTGCCGTCGGGTGAGAACGACGGGGCTGTGTCGACCGCCGGATCATAGGTCAGCCGCTTGGTCTGCCGTGTGCGCAAATCCATGACGTAAATGTCGGAATTTCCACCCATTTCGAGCGTCATGGCGACCAGATTGCCGTCCGGCGAGAAGCGCGGCGAGAACGTCATATTGGGGAAATCGCCGAGCTTTTCCTGGCGGCCGGTTTCGAGATCGAACAGATACACGCGCGGCTTGCCCGTCGTGTACGACATGTAGGCGATCATTTGCGCCGACGGGTTGAAACGCGGCGTCAATACCAGATAACCGTTGGTGAGGAAACTCGGATTGGCGCCGTCTTCGTCCATGATGGCGAGCCGCTTCTGGCGGTGCAGCGACGAGCCCGATTCCGAAATGAAAACGATGCGCGTGTCGAAATAGCCCTTTTCACCCGTAATACGCTGGTAAATCGCATCCGAGATCATGTGGGCGACGCGCCGCCAAGTCGCAGGCTGGGTGGTAAACTGAAGCCCCAGCATCTGACTTTCGCCGTAGACGTCCCACAGCCGAAAATCGACCCTGAGGCGTCCGTCTGGCTGCATCGCCGCCTGGCCGGTGACGAGGCCTTGGGCGTTGATCACCCGCCAATTCTGAAAGTTCGGCGCCACGTTGATGTTGCTGATCTGCTCGATGTAGCTCTTGGGATCGAGCGCCTTGAAAAGACCCGAGCGGTCGAGATCGGCGCGCACCACCTTGGCGATGTTCTGGATTGCGGCGGCAGCGGCGGGATTGGCGCTCGCTGGCGTCACGGAAACGAAATCAGGAATGGCGATCGGCAGGGGCTGGATATTGCCCTGGTTGACGTCGACTTGCAGCGGGGCCGCGAAGGCAGGCGGGACAACCGTCAGCAGCACCGCAGCGACTACACCCAAGATTTTCATTCGCCGTCTCCTTGCGCGTTCACGGACCGACCACATCACGCGGATTGAAATTGAAGCTGAAATGCCGCCATTCGGCATAGCGATTGGCCGGCAGCTTGTAGGGCTGGCACGCCTTGATGGCGCGAAGGGCTGCCTGGTTCGCCGCATCACGGGGTGTGTTGAACGGTGCGCCTGCCGACAGCAGTTTCGGCTCCCCGGTGACGTTGCCGCCACGGTCCAAATAGATGTCGTATGTGACAATCAACCCAGCGGCGTTGATCGCCCCGGTTGGCGGGCTCCAGCAGCGATAGATCTGGCTGGCCAGTACCGTCTGCAGATCGGCCGTCATCGCGGTACCAGCGCCGACGCCCTGCACGGTGCGCGCCGCAACTTGCGCATTGGCGGGTTTCTTCTTGGCGAGCAGCTTTTCGATGTCGTTGATGTCGAATTTCTCGGCGTCGGTCTTCTTTTCGGGCTTCGGTTTGACGTCAGGCTTGACGTCGGGTGCAACGTCGAATTTGGGCGGGGTGACGTCGGGCGCCGGTGTCGGCTCCTGTTCCTGGACATCGGGTGGGGTGATGTCCGGCTTCACCGTCGGCTTGACATTGTTCTCATCGCCGACGGTGACGAGATCGACCGGCACCATCACGGCCGTCTCCGACGGCATATCAAGCTTTTTCGAAAACGACACGAAAAGGGCGACGACCAGCCCGAGATGGAGCACGATCGAGAACAATATCCCCAGGCGTGGCGCCGCCCGTTCCGCTGTCGCCCTATTTTTCATTCGGTTTCTGTACAGGCGGAGGTCCGGTCACCAGGCCGACTTTGGTGAACCCCGCCGCATTGAGGATGCCCATCACTTCGATCACCCGGCCGTAAGCAACCGCGGCGTCGCCGCGCACGTAAATGCGCTCGTCATTGCCGTTTTCAGCGATAGCCTTGAGGCGGGCAACGAGGTCGTCGGCCGCCACCGGCGTGTTCATCAGGTAGATGCGGCCGTCCTTCTTGACCGTGATTGACAAGGGCTCGCGGTTTTCGCTCATGGGTTTGGCGTTGGACTTGGGCAAATCCACCGGAATGCCCGGACTAAGCAGCGGTGCGGTCACCATGAAGATGATCAAGAGCACCAGCATCACGTCGACAAACGGCGTAACGTTGATCTCGGCGAGCGGACGGCGCTTGCCGCCACGGCGGCCTCCACCTGACGATGACACGGCGGCGCCCATCTCAGCGCGCCTTCTCGTCGAGTTGACGCGACAGGATCGCCGACAATTCGTCGGAGAAGGCGTAGAGCCGGTTGACGTAGCGCCCGATCTCGCCGACGTAGCGGTTGTAGAAAATCGCGGCCGGAATGGCGGCGAGCAGGCCCATCGCGGTGGCGAACAAGGCCTCCGCAATGCCCGGCGCCACCACGGCGAGCGAAGTGTTGTGCTGGCCGGCAATCGCGGTGAACGAATTCATAATGCCCCAAACGGTGCCGAATAGGCCAACGAACGGCGACGTGGACGCGACCGTGGCCAGGAAGCTGATCGACTTTTCGACTGCGTCGGTCTCGCGCGAAATAGTCACGCTCATCGCCTTCTCGACGCGATCCTTGGTGCCGGCAAGAACCGCCTCGCTCGGCGCACCATGCTCGAAAGCCCGGCGCCATTCACGCACGCCTGCCACGAAGGTCGCCGACAGCGGATGATCGTTGTTGGCGGAGAATTGCTGGAACAACTCATCGAGCGGTTTGCCCGACCAGAAGATCTTCTCGAAGCGGGTGGCTTTGCGTTCAAGCGAAGACATCGCCAGCCCCTTGTTGATAATGATCACCCACGACCAGAAACTCGCCAGAACCAGCACGATGAAGACGCCCTTCACCAGCGGATCCGCACGGATGAACATGTCGATGATCGAAATGCCGCGCGCATTCGGTGCAACGGTCGAGCTCGACACGTCGACGCTCTGAGTCGGTGCCGCGAGCGGTGCGCTCTCCGCCGCTTCGCCGGTGGGCGCAGCCCTGGGCGCGTCTTGCGCCATCACGGCCGAAAATGGTGCTGCGACGCCAACCGCCAGGACCACCACCAATGCGGACAGCAAACCCCTCAAACTTTTCATGGAACGCGTTCCTCTGGGCTCCCCCGGGCTGATTATGCCGGGTGCAGCGGCAAAATGCTCAGCAAAATTGCGGCAGTCCTTACGACATTATCGTTAAGTCACTGTTTCAGAAAGGAAAGGCAGAATTTTGTCACGAATCTCCGGCGGAATGCGTTTGGGCCTTCCTGACAAAGAAATAATGCAGGCCTGAACCTGCCCTTTGGTGAGCTGTTCGTCGCCGCGCCAGATCGCCTGATCGGCCCCCATCCGCGCACCCGACAACGCCACAACTGTTGTGCGCACCTCGACGAGATCGTCAAATTTGGCTGGCCGGATGTACTCGACCTCGACTTTACGCAGCGCCCAAGCGGTGGGTTCGGCGTCATCAAGATAGGCCGCCTTCAAACCGATCACCCGGAAGAACTCGGTGCGGGCGCGCTCCATGTAGCGCAAGTAATTCGCATGATAGACGATGCCGGAAAGGTCGGTATCTTCGTAATAAATCCGCACCGGCCAGATAAAGATTTTGCCTTCAACACGCGATTCAAACATCACCATCCTCGTCCGTGAACAAACCAATCTGGGCCGGCCTCTCCGGCGCCGGCAGGCCCAAATGGGTAAACGCATTGGCCGTCAGGATACGGCCGCGAGGCGACCGTTGCACAAAGCCTTGCTGCAACAAAAACGGCTCGATGGTTTCTTCGATGGCATCGCGCGCCTCACCCAAAGCCGCCGCGATGGTTTCGACACCGACCGGACCGCCGCCGAAATTCTCGGCGATCAGCTTCAAATAACGCCGGTCGAAAGCATCGAGACCGCGCTTGTCGACTTCCAGCCGGGTCAAGGCGGCATCGGCGATTTTGGCGTCCACCACGTTTTGGTTGGCCACGGACGCAAAATCGCGCACTCGTTTCAAGAGCCGCCCAGCGATTCGTGGCGTGCCGCGGGCCCGTCCGGCGATCTCGCGCGCCCCTTCGGTGGTGAGGTTCAGACCGAGCACCCGGGCACCGCGTTCGACGATCGAAAGGAGTTCGTCCGCGGTATAAAAATTGAGCCGCACCGGAATGCCGAAGCGGTCACGCAAAGGTGTGGTGATAAGGCCAGAGCGTGTGGTGGCGCCGACCAGCGTGAACGGAGCGAGCGTGATCTTGACCGACCGCGCCGACGGACCCTCGCCGATCACCAGATCGAGTTCGAAATCCTCCATCGCCGGATACAGGATTTCTTCCACCGCCGGATTGAGCCGGTGGATTTCGTCGATGAAAAGCACATCGCGCGGTTCGAGATTGGTGAGAATGGCGGCCAGATCACCGGCCTTGGCCAGCACCGGGCCCGACGTCGAGCGGAAGTTCACCCCCAGCTCACGCGCCACAATCTGCGCCAGCGTTGTCTTACCGAGGCCGGGCGGTCCCGAAAACAGCACATGATCGAGCGCCTCGCCGCGCGCCTTGGCGGCTTGGATGAACACCGACAAATTCTCGCGCGCCTGTGCCTGACCAGTGAATTCGGCAAGCCGTTTGGGACGCAGCGAAGATTCCAGCGCATCGTCTTCGCTCTTCTCGGGGGCGATGAAACGGTCGGGACCAGCTTTGGAGGTGGGACTTTTCGCAACGGCCATGGTCAACACTCGCTATCCCACGGATTGAAAACCGACAATCCTTCGAAGGCGAAATCCTTCACGTTGCGGGTGACCAGCGTGAGGTTGCGGGTGATCGCCGTGGCGGCGATTTGGGAGTCGATGTAGCGCGTATTGGGGTAGATGGATCGCAGCAGTGCCCACTCCATCGCTTCCGCCTCATCAAAGCCAATCGTGCGACCTTCGACCATCGACAGCAGTTCGTTCTCGTACCAAATGCCAAGCCGCGTGCGCCGTTGGCCCTGCGGTAAGCGAAAAATGCCGTATTGGATTTCGGCCAACGACAGCACACTGGCAAAACGTTGGTCGTCGGGCGTCGCCTCGAACCATGCGGCCACCGAAGGATTAAACGCAGCTTTGGAACCTTCAGACAGCACGCAGGTATCGAGGAGATATGCCATTTATTCCTCGTCGTCGAAAATCTTGCGTGGCTCTTCGAACTTGCGCTCCGGCAACTCAAACTCCGGCACCTTGGGGCAGGCCATCAAGACTTCGAGAAACGTCTTGCGCGGCTTTACGGCTGCCGGATCGAGCTTGCGGATTTCGTAGGCCGGTGCGCCGCGATAGGTGATCACCTGCGGTCCCTTTTCGGCGGCCCGTAGCAACTCGGAAAAGCGCGCTTTGGCGTCCTGCACAGCCCAGTTCATCGCATTAGCTCCTGACTAGTCAGACTAGTCATTCTATATTTATCGTCCCATAGCTCGCAAGGCTTCGCGGATCAACGCGTCGAGGGCGGCGCCCTCGCCCACTACCTGGGCTGCGCGGGCCACCGATTCGGCTGCGGTGGATTGAGAATAACCGAGCTTGGTCAGAGCCATGACGGCATCGGCTTCGGGCCCGCGAGGGGCGAGAATAGGGAGTGCTTCGCCCGGATCCTGGCGCAGGATGAGGCTTGGCGCTTTGTCCTTCAGCTCGGTGACGATGCGGGTGGCGAGCTTGGGGCCGACCCCTTGCGCCTGCCCGATCATTGCCTTGTCGCCGAGCGCGATGGCGCGGCCGATGGCGCGGGGACTGAGGGCCGACAGAATGTTGAGGGCGACGCGGGCACCAACGCTCTGCACCGACTGGAGCAGCCGGAACCACTCGCGCTCTTCGCCGGAGACAAAGCCGAACAGCCGGATGGCGTCTTCGCTGACCCGCATTTCGATCAACAGCGACACCCGCTCACCCGCCGTGAGCTTGCCGAGCGTCGACGACGGACACTGCACCAGATAGCCGACACCGCCGACATCGAGGATCACATGGTCCTCGGCGACGGTATCGACAGTGCCTGTCAATTTGCCGATCATGGCTTTCTTCCCATTACGTCAAAGCCGCCAGAATGCGCGCCCGCGTTCCTGCCAGCGAGGCATGGGCGATAGCGGCCGCCAGCGCATCGGCCGCATCGGCCTGCTGCACCCCGCAGGCGGGCAAAAGACGCCGAACCATCGCCTGCACCTGCTCCTTGCCGGCATGGCCGACGCCGACGACCGATTTCTTGATGTGATTGGGGGCGTATTCGGCGATGTCGAGCCCAGCTTGCGCCGCCGCCAGCAAGGCCACCGCGCGGGCGTGCCCGAGCTTGAGCGCCGCCGACGGGTCCTTCGCCACAAAGGCCATCTCCACCGCAATCGCCTGGGGCCTGAGTTCCGCGATGATACGGCTGACCTCGGTGTGCAGCGCCAAGAGCCTGAGACCCAGGCCTTCGGCCGGTTTGGTGACGATGACGCCATGGGCGACATGGGTCAGCTTGGTGCCGGCACTATCGATCACACCCCAGCCCATGCGGCTAAGGCCGGGATCAAGCCCCAGAATGCGGACAGTCTGCATCACCAACCCGAACGAATCGCGAATACAGTTTCGCGGATCGGGGCCGCGACAGCAAACCTGCTGCGGGCGTTCGCGCGGATTTGCGCAAGATAATTGTTATGTGGACTTCGGGGGACCTTCCCCCCTCCTCGCCATCAAATCTACCAGAATCGAATTCGAAGCGTTCCAAATCGACCCGAACCCATTGTGCGGCAAATAAATTCGCCGTCGTTCCGCGTCCGTGCGAACCAAGGGCCGGGCTGGAGATCGCGTAGTTCTGACGCTGCGACGGCAAGCCCTTTATATGCGCAAAGAGGCGGACCCGAAAAAAGACCGCCTCTTTCAAAAGCCTTGGCGCACGGCACGCTCCTGCAAGCGCAACGACGGCACGGCGGCTTCCTCCCTCGGCTACCTGGGCAATGGCATACGGCGAACCGGCCGCGTTGCGGCACATAAGCCTGTCCATCGTTCCACGGATGCGCGGCGGCATCCTTCACCGATATGACGTTGCACGCATAAGTCTTTGCTCGGCCGCGACCGTCGCCGCGCACCTTTGGCTGCACCACACTCCAAAACAACACGGACATGGAAATAGGAAGCGAACATTACAATTGCAAGCAGTTGCGACAACGACGACGCTGTAACGGACGAGAGGCAGATGCAGCCGTTCATCTCGATGAACGGACGTGGTGGAGGGATGCGCGCGGAGCTGCGCAATTGTGGTGGGGGGAAGGTTCGACAATTGGTGCGTTTAATTAAGTACTGTGTCCTCGATATTCCCTTTGGTATTCCCCTTTAGGCATCGGTGTCCCCAAGTTCCCCATTTGCCATACGTATACGAAATTTAGCGCATTCTAGGTCATCGCGCGAAAATCGCTCAGGGAATTGAACAACAGCTTGTTCAATCGTCCATTTCAAGAGGTTAAGCGCGTCCATGCGCTTGAACCCACTCTGAATATCCCCACTCTGAACAAGCCTGCTTATCGCCGCAACTGTCCCGTGGCGGCCACGCATCCCAATGAATACGGTGGGGTGATAATCGTGTGCAACGGCCTGCCGGATCGATTCATCAATGAATGCCTCTAGCGCATCCTGATGGTTCTGGCATTGGGGTCCCTCTGGCATGGACTTAGTATCGCACCTTGAGACGATTCTGGGGAGGGGCTTGTGAGCGCATGGATTAGTCAAATTTTCCGGGCAGGCCAAGCTGCCAAGGGCGGCGTAGTGCGGCGTTCCGTTAAATCCGTGAAGAAATACGCATCGGAAAATGAACTCAAATTGGCGGTTAAGGCACACCGCTTTCACATGGCCAGAAGCAAGGGGCAGTATGTCATTTTCTGCTATCCGCGCGCCTTCAAATGGTTTTCCTAACGGCTCCTGCGGCGGTCAAACTGTAACAGTGCCGGAAGGTTTGACAACTGGCGAACTCAGGTGCGCTCAATTAAGTATTGTGTCCCCTAAATGCCCCACGAGCCACCTTCCCCGCTATTCGAACGGCGTGCGGCTCGTAGCGCGCAACACCGCGGGGGAGGAAAGACATAGGCTTCGCGCGGACGGCCGCTTGGCACTCCGATTTTGTTGCCGGAGGCGGCGGCAGCTACTCGCCGAGTTTCGCCAGCAGCGCTTCCGACAGCTCGTAATTGCCGGTGACGCGTTGGACGTCGTCGCTGTCATCGAGGGTTTCGAGCAGCTTGACCAGCGTTTCGCCGACATGGTCGGGCACCAGATTGGTCGTCACCGGCCGGAAATAGATACCCGAAGTTGCCGCCTGACCGAGCTTGGCTTCCAAGGCATCGCGCACGGCGGTGAAATTTTCGGGCGAACAGAGAAACTCATGTTCCTCGTCGTCGGTATCGACCTCATCAGCGCCGACATCGAGCGCCACTTCCAGCATGTCGTCGGCGCTGCCCTTGTCGAGCGGATAGGTGAAGACGCCGTTGCGGTGGAACATGAAACCTACCGAGCCGGTTTCGCCCAGCGCCCCGCCGAATTTCGAGAAGGCGGCGCGGACGTCGGCGGCGGTGCGGGTGCGGTTGTCGGTCAGGCACTCGACGATCAGCGCGACGCCGCCCGGCCCATAACCTTCGTAGCGAATCTCGTCGTAGCTCTCGGCATCGCCGCCCTGGCCCTTCTTGATGGCGCGCTCGATCACGTCGCGGGGCACCGACTGGGCCCTGGCCGCAACGACCGCCGTGCGCAGCCGCGCGTTGTGATCGGGGTCGGGCAAACCCGCCTTCGAAGCGACGA
The DNA here is from genome assembly GCA_002307725.1 of Alphaproteobacteria bacterium UBA1301. Taxonomy (GTDB): domain Bacteria; phylum Pseudomonadota; class Alphaproteobacteria; order Micropepsales; family Micropepsaceae; genus Rhizomicrobium. The sequence continues at coordinate 243,660 of DBUB01000004.1, forward strand.
TGATTTCGCGCGCCAGCTTGGAGAACAGCTTGGACCGCGCGGCGTTCGCCTTGGTCTTCTTGAACATCACGTTCTTGGCGTGGGAATGACCGGACATGGCAGAACTCTTCTGGTTGGTCGCACACCTAGGAGCGGAAAACCGATCCCCACTTTTCCTGGGTGCGCTCACTCCTGGTTGGTTGTGCACCTAGGAGCGGAAAACCGGTTCCCACTTTTCCTGGGTGCGCTCAATAGGAAAGCGATTGGGGCGCTGAGATAGCCGGGCCGTAGTGACCGTTCAAGGGGCGCCGGGCCGCTGCGGCAGCGCAGGGGTCAGTTACGAACATTTTCCTATTACTTGGCGTCCACCGCCGATTAGCGCCGCGACGGCGTCGTTTCGGACCGCACCGGAACCGGCACCGGTTCGCCGGCCACCGCAGAGAGCCCCAGGTTGGAGCACCCGGATTCGGCATTCTTCTTTGCGTCAGCCGCTTGGCGGCGCTGGTCTTTCCAGGCGGCATAAGCGAATTGCAGCGCCACCCCGATGACCACCGCCAGCGACTGCACCATGATGTTGTTGCCGAACAGAATCCAGGTCACTGCCGTAACACTCGAGAGCAGCGCCCCGAACGAGAACACCTGGAGCGAGAAACGGCCGCATTTGAGGACCGGCTGGCACCAGCGGTTGGCAGTGAAGACTCCGTTGGCCGGCAGATAACGCCGCGCGATCAACGCCAGTGTGAAGAAACTGATCAGCCGCAAGGCTCCGAGCGCCGTCTTGTCGAGCAACTGGGTGTTGGGACGCAGCGAATGCGCCCACCAGACATAATGGCTGAGGGTGTCGCTCATCTGGATGAAGGCAACCGGAATCGCCACCACGAAGGCCGCGCGGAGCAGCCACTTGGAATCGAGGAAGGTGAACTTGCCCTGCATCGACGGATGGCCGAATACGGCGCCGATCACAAACAGAAACTGCCAGGCAAAGGGATTGAAGAACCACTTGTCGCCGCTGGTGGTCCAAAAGGTGAGACCGGTCATCTGCACCGCGAGCCACAGCGCCAGCGACGGCACCGCCACCAGCCAGACATTGCGGTTCAATCCCCACAACACCGCCGGAAACAGTGCCAGCAGCACGACATAGGCCGGCAGAATGTCGAGATAGCCGGGCTGGTAATGCATGGTCAGCGCCGGCAGGATGTAAGAGAGGGGTTCCTCGAAGATCCATTGGATGCGGAACATCCAGCGATAAGTCTCGTCGCCGGTCGTGTGCAGAAACACCCACACCAGCCCCAACACGGCGAAGAGCAGAAACATCTGGGCGCCGTAGACCACACTGGCGCGGCGCCAGACTTTGCGGGTGGCGGCGACAAAGCCGTCGCGAAGCATTTTGCGCCCGTAGACCAATGCGGCAACGTAACCGGAGATGAAAAAGAACACTTCCGCCGCATCGCAAAAGGCGACGCTGTGCAGGGTGAAGGCTTCGAACAGGTTCTTGGGGACGTGGTCGATGAAGATGACCAGAAGCGCTAAGCCCCTCAGGAAATCAAAGCGGTCGTCGCGCCGGGATAGGCCCCGAAACGCCATCTCAACTCTCCTATGCGCGCTCCCGCGAGCCACGGCTATAACCCGGCCACCAGGGCGAAACTAGGGCGAACCAAAGGCCCCAGACAATCTGACAAAACCTTCACAGGCCGCTTGGTCAACAGAGCTTTGGCGCGGAGCAAAAATCGCGCCTATGATCCGGTGCCCTCTCTGAGAAAAACCATGCCGAAACATAAATTCCGCATCACCGTCGAATCCGTCGCCGAGGCGGACGAAAATCCGGTTCATGCGCCGCTCGTCTTCACCGTCGAGAATCATGACGACATCATCGCCCTGGTGGAACGCGCCGGCGCCAACGACGATCACGCCCGCGCCTTCCTGGTGGGGCTCAAGCTGTTCGGCGAGACCATGCTGCAGGACCGCGACAATCCGCTTTATGCGGAAATCCAGCCCGCCTTCGGCGCCTTCATGAAAAAGCTGAAAGCGGCTCGGCGGAACGCTAACCCAGGCGCAGAGGGTGCTGGGTGAAATCGCCGACGGTCTCAAGGCGGATCTCGCCAAAATGCCGTGAGGGCATTTGAACTTTGGCGCCGGAGTGATTACGAGGGACAAACTGCGACGCGAGAACGCCCCATGCCCGGCCCCTCCCCCGACAATCCCCATCCGATGGCAGGCTTTCCGCAAGTCTGCTTCATCAAGAACACGGTCAAAAACCCGAATATCATCATCGGCGACTACACCTATTACGATGACCCGGAGGATTCGGAAGGGTTCGAGCGCAATGTGCTCTACCACTTCGATTTCATCGGTGACCGGCTGGTGATCGGCAAGTTCTGCGCCATCGCCCGCGGCGTGCGCTTCATCATGAACGGCGCCAATCACAAGCTCTCGGGGCTTTCCACATATCCGTTCGGCATTTTCGGGAACGGCTGGGAAGCGGCGATCCCCAAACCCGGCGAACTGCCGTTCAAGGGCGATACGGTGATCGGCAATGACGTCTGGCTCGGCTATGAGGCGCTCATCATGCCCGGCGTGAAGATCGGCAACGGCGCCATCGTGGCGGCGCAGAGCGTGGTGACCGGCGACGTGCCGGCCTATGCGATCGCCGGCGGCAATCCGGCCAAGGTGATCAGAAAGCGCTTCGATGAGGCGACCATTGTGGCGCTGCAAACCCTCGCTTGGTGGGACTGGCCGGTGGAAAAGATCACCCGCGCCCTGCCCGCCATTGTGGGCGCGGACATCGAAGCGTTAAAGCGCTGCCGCTGATCAGCCCATTTCCACCACGACGGTATTGTCGTCCGTCAGCTTGTCAGCCGGGATGAGGTTGCCGGGCAGCGCTTCGCCGTTGAGGGTGAGGCGCTTCACGCCCTTCTCAACGCCATGCAGATTGCGCATTTCGATCTTGACCGAGTGCCCGCGGAAACGGCGCGTAACCGCGAAGCCCTTCCAGTCTTTCGGGATACAGGGATCGACAACCAGCCCATGCCAATCGGCGCGAACACCGAGCACATATTGCGTGCCCGCGACATAGGCCCAGGCGGCGGACCCCGATAGCCATGGCACGCGGCTCGCACCCGCCCGTGGGCTCATCGGCGCATTGGTGAACTGGCTATAAACGTAAGGCTCGACCTCGCGCACCTCGGCCAGCGCATTCCACGCCGCCGGCATGGTGGCACGATAATACTGATAGGCTTTGGCACCGTGGCCGAGCATGGTTTCGGCGATCACCGCCCAGCCTTGGGTGTGGGTGAAGATGGCGCCGTTTTCCTTCATGCCCGGATTGAACAGCACTGCCCGCATCACCTTCATGCTGGTTTCAACGAACGGCGGCGCGCACAGCATGACGCCGTGTTCGGTGGCGAGGTGCTTTTCGACCGACGCCATCGCTTGCGCCGCACGCGTCCCCGCCGCATGACCGGAGAACACCGCCCAGGTCTGGGTGTTGAGGAAGATGCGGCCTTCCGTTTGTTCGGCGCTGCCGTATTTGATGCCGTCGTCACCATAGCCGCGCAAATACCATTCGCCATCCCAAGCGACGGTTTCGAGCAGGTGATCGCATTCGGCGAGCTTGCTCCCGGCCCACGCCTTTTCGGCCGCTGCACCGATCAGCCCGCAGATTTCCGCGTAGGTCGCAAGCGCAAAGCGAAGCTGGAACGCGACCATCACGGTCTCGCCTTTTTCGCCGAGGCGGATGCAGTCGTTCCAATCGGCCGATAAGCCACAGGGCAGACCGTGGGCGCCGGAATGCTCCAGATTGAATTCGATGGCGCGGCGCAGATGGCCGAGCACGGTCGCTTCGCCCTTATCGGCGTAAGGCAGCACCTTGTTCAGAAAATCGAAGTCGCCAGTTTCCTTGATATAGGCCGGCACCGTGTTGAACAGCCACATGCCGTCATCGGAACGCAGGTCTTCGTCCTTCGGCAGTTTCTCGGCGCCGGGGCGATGGGCGAATTGCTTGACGACCGGCATGGCGCCGCCGGTGGAAAGCTGGCCCGTCAGCATCAGCTCCAGCCGCTTCACCGCTTCCTGCGGGATGGCATGCATGACGCCGAGCAGATCCTGCACGGTGTCGCGATAGCCGAGCCCGTCGCGTTCGCCAGCATAGATCAGCGACGCGGCGCGCGACCAAGCATAGGTGATAAGGCAGTTGAACGGCCCCCACATTGCCAGCATCGAATTGAACGCCGGATCTGGCGTTTCAGCCGTCAGCCCTTCGAGGCGGCCGTACCAATAGGCCTTAAGCCTCGCCAGTTCCGCGTCGATCTTCTGGGGACTTTCGAACTCCTTCGCCGCCGCCTTGCCTTCGACGTCCGCGCGGCCGACGCCCATCAAGACGACGAATTCCCTCGTCTCGCCGGGCGCGAGCGTGAGATCGGTTTGAAGCACGCCGCAACCGTTGTCGCCCGCGGCGAGCGAATTGGTGCAGCGGCCGGTCTCGACGACGCGCGGTTTGGCATAGGTGCCGTAGGTGCCGAGAAACGCGGTGCGGTCGGTGTCGAAGCCGGCGAGCGGGGCACCGACCAGCGCCAGGAACGAGTGGCGGCCCTGGTCGGAATTTTCGAAATTGCCGGGATCGGGCGGAATGTGCACGTTGGTGCCGTGATCGATGATGCCGTCTTCCACCGCCATCGTCACGATGAACTGGCTGTACTGCAGGTTGGTGAGATCGTTGAACGACGACCAGTTCGAGGCATATTCGACATAGGTAAAGGCGGAAAGTCGGCGTGGCGTCTTGCCGGTATTGGTCAGCTTGACGCGCCAGACTTCCATGGTGCGCCCGAGCGGCACGAAATAGGTCGTTTCGGATTTGATGCCGGAATATTCGCTTGTGATGATCGTATAGGCGGTACCATGGCGGCATTCCGATTTGTACTGCTCCAGCGGCTTGCCGACCGGTTGCCAAGCGGCACTCCAGAAATCGCCGGTATCCTCGTCGCGCAGATAGATCGTGCGGCCCGGCTGGTCGAGCGGTACAAAATTGAAGCGGGCGCGCGTGAAGCGCCCTTGCGCCGCCGATTTGTAGAAGGAATAGCCACCGGCATTGTTGGTGATGATGGCGCCGTAGTCCGTCGAGCCGAGATAGTTCGACCACGAGCGCGGCGTATCGGGCCGCGTGATCACATATTCACGCGCGGCGTCGTCGAAATGGCCATATTCCATGGTCAGTTATCCGTTCTTGGCGTCGGCTTCTTTGACCGCACGCTTGGCCGCGAGTTCCGCGGTGATCGTCGGCATCTTGGATTCGAGCTTGTAGAACAACATGCCGAGGCCGCAGGCGAGCGCGCCGATCGCCGGCACCACCGCCATCAACAGGCGGATGCCTTCTTGGGCGTGGGCCGTCTGCACCATGTTGGCCTGATAGCCGTAGACGGCGAGCAGGTTCAGTGACAGCGCACCGCCGATCGCCCAGCCGAACTTGTTCGACATCCCCGAGGCCGAAAAGATGAGCCCAGTGGCGCGCCGCCCCGTTTTCCATTCGGAATAATCGGCACTATCGGCAAACATCGCCCAGAGCAGCGCCGCCGTCGGACCGGTGAAGATCGAATAGAGGAAGTGGAAGACATAGAGCAGCAGAAGCTGGTCGGGCCTGACCCAGAACGAGGCGACCAACGAAATCGCCCCCAGCACCATACAGCCGATGAACGCCTTCCTGCGGCCGGTGAACGGCGTGACGTACTGGATAAGGAACGTCGCCAGCAGCGAGGTGAGCGTGCCCATCACGATGAAGGGGGCGGTGCCGAGTTCGCCGCCAAGGTGGATTGCCCAGCCGAACGGACCGGCGACGGTCATGTCGTTCATGTAGTATTTGAAGTAATAGACCATCGACGAGCCGCGGATCGCGACGAAGAACACCTGCAAAATTCCGAGCCCGCACAGCATCAGCCACGGGATGTTGTGCACCAGATCGGTTAGGTCCTGTTTGGTAGAGGTCTTTTGCTTGAGGTCGGGCACGACGCGCTCGCGCGTGGTGGCAAAGGTGCCGAGGAACATCAACACCGCCACGATCGAGAACAGTCCGACGGTCAGCATATAGCCTTGCTGCTTGTTGCCGTGGCCGAGGGCGGCGACCAGTGGCATGGCGAGCATGGCCACCACAAAGCCGGCGCCTTGGGCGAAGCTGAAGCGGTAGGCGGAAAGTTCGGTGCGCTCCTGCGGATCGGGTGAGATCACGCCCATCAGGGCGCCATAAGGAACATTGATCGCCGAATAGGCCAGCATCAACAGCGTCAGCGTGACGTAAGCCGAAATCAGCTTGCCGGTGTCGCTAAACGGCGGCGTCGTGAAGGCGAGCGTGGCGACGATGCCGAACGGCAGCGCCATCCAGAGCAGGAACGGGCGGAACTTGCCCCAGCGCGTCTGGGTGCGGTCGGCGATCATGCCGACGATCACGTCGACGAAGATGTCCCACGAGCGCGTCACCAAGAGCATGGTGCCAGCCGCCGCCGCCGCCAAGCCATAGACGTCGGTGTAGAAGTTCGACTGGTAGTAGATGAAAATCATCCAGATCAGATTGGAGGCGCCGTCGCCGAGGCCGTAGCCGATCTTCTCGAGCACCGAGATTTTTTGCTTTGCCATGGTCTCCCCCTGGGTCGCGACAGCGCTTACCATTTTGGCGCACCCTAGCCGGTCCCGCGGGACACCGCTATGCCTTCTCGGTCGCAGTAAGCGGCTGACGAAGACCGGTAAGGGGTTACCCCGCAAACAAAGCGGCGTTCAGCCAGAGGTGGGTGCCGATCGCGGCGGCATAGCCCAGCGCCACCGCCCATATCCATTTGAGATGCGAACCGAAGGTGTAAAGCCCACGGCCCGTCCCCATCAGCGCCACGCCCGCCGCTGATCCGATCGAGAGCAGCGAGCCGCCGACGCCCGCGGTGAGGGTGACGAGCAGCCACTGGCCGTGATTCATCGCCGGATCCATCAAGAGGACGGCATAGGTGAGCGGAATGTTGTCGACGATGGCGGAGAGCAAGCCAATGATGACATTGGCGGCGGTGGGGCCTAGGCCGCTGTAAAGCAGCGTCGACATTCCATGCAGATAGCCGACGGCGGCCAACCCTCCGACGCACAGCATGATGCCGTAGAAGAACAGCAACGTGTCCCATTCCACCTTGGCAAAAATCTCGAAGATATTGAACGGACGCAGATCGCTGTCCGCCGCCGTGGCCGCAAGCGAGCGCAATTCGTGGCGGTGCAAGAAATACCCATAGAGATTGAGCAACCCCAGGCCCGTCATCATGCCGAGGAACGGCGGCAGGTGCAGGGTGTGATCGAGCGTTACGGTAAGCGCAATGGTGGCGAGGAAAAGTCCGGCGATGAAGAACCCGCCTTTGCGAACGGCAATACGCTCGCCACCGCCTTCGATCCGGCTTTTAGGCAGGAAGAAACTCATCAACAGCGCCGGCACCAGCCAGTTGACCGCAGCCGGCACGAACAAATCGAAAAACTCGAAGAACTCGACTTTGCCCTTCTGCCAGACCATCAGCGTGGTGATGTCGCCGAAGGGCGAGAAGGCGCCGCCCGCATTGGCCGCCACCACGATCGAAACCAGCGTGATCACGATCGCCTTTTTCTGACGCCCCAGCGCCGCGAGCGCCACCGTGCCCATGACGAGCGCCGTTGTCAGATTGTCGGCGACTGGCGACAGGAAGAAGGCGCCAAGACCGGTGAGCCAAAAGATGCCGCGTACGGAGACGTTCGCAGCGGTGAGCCGGGACCGTAGCGCATCGAACAGGCGGCGCTCGACCAACGCATTGACGAAACTCATCGCCGATAGCAGGAACAACAGCAGCTCGGCATATTCGAGCACGACGTGGCGAATCTTCTCCGTCACCTCGGGGCCACGGCCCTCAGCGGTAAAGCCGGCAGCCACGATGATCCAGATCAACCCCGCCGCCACCATCACAGGCTTGGACTTGCGTAAGTGTAGCTTTTCCTCCGCGAACACCAGCGCGTAGGCAAGGCAGAACACGGCAAGAACGGCGGGGGCGGCGAAGGTCATGCAGATTCTCGGCTGGGCGTCAGCGCCAGCTTACGCAGAACCGGCGCTCAATCAAACCGATAGGCATCCATCCGCAGTGCGCCAAAAGTGGCGCTGTGGTGCAAACGCCGCGCCGTCTCGCCGGCGCCATAGGCGACGAACAACGGCAGAATGTGATCCTCGCTGGGATGGGCGCGTGCCGCTTCGGGCGCGCGGCTGCGGTAGGCGATGAGATCGTCGCGGCGCCGCCCGGTAAGGGCATGATCCATCCAATCGGCAAATCGCACCGACCATTCCGGCTCGGGACCGCTGTTCCAATCAAGCGCCGTCAGGTTATGGACAAAGCCGCCACTGGCCAGGATCAATCCATCTTCACGGAACGGCTGGAGCGCCTTGCCGAGCGCGATGTGATGGGCAACTCCGAGCTGCGACGACACCGAAAGCTGCAGCACCGGGATGTCGGCCTCGGGATACATCAGCATCAGCGGCACCCAGGCGCCGTGGTCAAGACCACGCCGCGCATTGGCGCGGGCGACAAGACCGGCTTTGCCAAGAAGCTCACCCACCTGCACCGCCGCTTCGGGGGCACCCGGCGCATCATAGCGAAGATCGTAGAGCGGCTTGGGGAAGCCGTAGAAATCATGGATGGTTGAATTCTTCGCGGCCGTGGTGAGCGTTGGCGCCTCGGTGTCCCAATGCGCCGAGATAGCGAGGACCACTTTGGGCCGCGGTAGGGCCTTGCCGAGGCCACGTAGGAAATCGCGGGCCGGACCATCGTCGAACGGCAGTGTCGGCGCACCATGCGATACGAATAACGCGGGCAACATCTTTGGCCTCCTGATCCATCAAACATGGAGGCTGGAATTGAGCTTAACAATGGAAAAGATCGGCTCGTATCGTTTCCGATTGTTTACCTTATCCGATAGGACACGAACGCAAACGCTTTGCTGTCGGGCGACCACGACGGCACGTTGAGCGTGCCCTGCCCGCCGAACAATACGGCGATCACCTGCGGGGCACCGCCACCCAGCGGCAGCAAGCGCAACGTGACGTCTTTGTTGGCGGGATGATCCTTCACCTCCACATCGGTCCCGAACGAGACGTACACGATCCACTTGCCGTCCGGCGAAGGATGCGGGAACCAGTCGCGCGCGTCTTCTTCGAAGGTGAGTTGAGTCGGCTCGCTGCCGTCGCTGCGGATCCGCCACAGTTTCATGTTGCCGCTGCGCGTCGAGTTGAAAAAGATGGTGCGGCCATCGGGCGAATAATCGGGACCGTCGTCCATCCAATCGCCGGAGGTGAGCCGTTCTTCCGTGCCGCCCGCAGTGGGACAGGTCCACAAATTCAAGATGCGATTGCCGCGCGCAGCGACATAAGCGAGCGTCGAACCATCCGGTGACCAGCCGTGCCAATACGACGGCCCGTGCGGGATCACCATGCGAGGCGTGCCGCCTTCGGCCGGCAGGATCGACAGGCGGGAGAGCCCATCGGGCTCACTCTTGTCGCTGATGACGATCCAATCGCCGTCGGGCGACAGACCGTGGTCGTTGTTGAGTTTGACGCATGCGCCGGTGTCGATCTTGACCGGCACACCGCCGTTCACGGGGAGGCGATAGAGCAGCCCTTCGCTGTTGAAGATGAGATGGGCGCCGGAGCGCGACCAGTTGGGCGCCTCGATATGATTGTTTGTACGATATACGATCCGCCGCGTGCCCGTGGCGATCTCCAACACCTCCAATATGCTTTCTACCGCCACGATCTGACCCGCCAAGTCGATTTTCACGCACCAACAAGCGCCGGAAAACTGCCACTTTCAAGGCGGTGCTTGCGCCAGAAAAAGGAATGGAGCAGGCTACAGCCTGAGGGGATGGGCGCCGCTTCGCGTGAACCGCGGGCGGCGCTCTTTCATTTGGCGACACGTGTTGGTGCGCGGCGCATTCCCATTCGGCTTACAGCAAAATACGATGGCACGACCCTTCCGTGACGACACGATCTGGCGCGGTCGAGGTCGCAGGTGCGACCACGACAACAACCGCTGCGTTTGCCAAAAGCTTGGGCATTTTCTCACCCCCCTTTCATCCCTGCGGGCTGAAGTCCAAACCGGCGCGGCGCCCTATCGCATTCACATTGCAGCGCTTTCGGTAGCGATTGGACGGCAACAGCAAATGCCCCGCCTGATACGACTTATTATTAAAATGATTTTATATTACATCAGTAACTACCGCTGCGTCAGGCTGGAACTTGACTAATGTATCAAGATAGCGCATCACTCATCTTGAGAATGGATCGCAACTAGCTATGCACGGAACGCTTCACGATAGTCCGCCGGTTACCGCAACCCGCACGCCCCTCGGGCGCGGGCGGCCCGGCTTTCGCGGCCGCATCGACGCCATCGAAACCGGCGGTAACACCATCGGTCTTACCCCAGAGGAACTCGAACGCCGTTTGATTGAACTCGGCTTCGTCGAGGGCGCCTCGGTCGAGATCCTGCACGAAGGCGCCATCGGCCACGACCCGATCGCGGTGCGGGTGGACAGCGCCACGATCGCGCTGCGCCGGCGTGAAGCCATGGCCATTCTCGTTATCTGATTTCCGGGAGACATTTCGCGCATGAACGCCATCGCCGACGTCGGGATCATCCGATGTGCTCTCGTCGGCACGCCGAATAGCGGCAAGACCGCCCTGTTCAATGCGCTGACCGGCAGCCGCCAGAAAGTCGCCAACTATCCCGGCGTCACGGTCGAGCGCAAAGCCGGTGTCGTGCACACGCCCTCCGGGCTGTGTTTCACGGTGGTCGACCTGCCCGGCACCTATTCCTTGCGCGCCCGCAGTCCGGATGAAGAGATTACCCGCGATGCGGTGCTGGGCAAGCTGGCGAGCGAAACCCCGCCCGACGTGCTGGTCTGCGTCGCCGATGCCACCAATTTGCGCCTCGCCTTGCGCCTGGTGCTGGAACTTCGCCAAGTCGGCCGGCCGATGATGCTGGTCCTCAATATGATGGACATCGCCAAACGCCGCGGCATCGAGATCGACATCGCCAAGCTGTCCGACCTGCTTGGCATGCCGGTGGTCGCGGCGGTGTCGGTGCGCAAAGGCGGCATCGATGCGGTGCTGGCCAAATTCGACGAATTTGTCTTCACTGGCGGACGCGAATGCGTCTGGAAGGTGCCCTCGGCCAAGGATTTGCGCGCCGGTCAGCACGAGGCCGACAGCATTATCCGCAGCGTCGTCAAGATGCCAGCCCATGCCGACACACTCACCACGCGGCTTGATGCCGTGCTGCTGCATCCGGTGGCCGGACTCATTTGCCTGTTCGTTATCCTGTTCGTGATGTTCCAAGCGGTGTTCACCTGGGCGCAGCCACTGATGAATCTGATCAGCGACGGCTTTGCCGCGATCGGGGCCGCCACCCACGCCGTGCTGCCGCCCGGCCTGTTGCAGAGCTTTATCGAAGACGGCGTGCTCGGCGGCGTCGGCAGCGTTCTCGTCTTCCTGCCGCAAATTTTGATCCTGTTCCTGTTCATCCTGCTGCTCGAAGACCTCGGCTATATGGCGCGCGCGGCCTTTCTGATGGATAAGATCATGGGCGGTGCCGGGCTGCACGGGCGCGCTTTCATTCCGCTGCTGTCGAGCTTTGCCTGCGCCATTCCCGGCATCATGTCGACGCGGGTGATCGACAACAAAAACGACCGGTTGACGACCATTCTGGTAGCGCCGCTGATGACCTGCTCGGCGCGCATTCCGGTCTACACCCTGATCATCGCCGCCTTCATTCCCAACCGGGCGGTGTGGGGCGTGCTGTCGCTGCAAGGTCTCGTTATGTTCGGGCTTTATGCGGGCGGTATTTTCTCGGCGCTCGGCGTTTCGGCGGCGGCGAAGTTCCTGTTCTGGCGCCGCCAGATGAGCCCGCCCTTCATGCTGGAACTGCCGGACTACAAGCTGCCCAGTGCCAAGAGCGTGGTCCTCGGCCTGATCACCCGCGCCAAAGCGTTTCTCACCCGCGCCGGTACCACGATCTTCGCGATGATGGTGCTGATCTGGTTCCTGGCGAGCTTTCCGCGCCCGCCCGCCGGCGCGACAGGCCCCGCGATCGACTACAGCTTCGCGGCGATGCTGGGGCGGCTGATCCATCCCTTGCTGGAACCGATCGGCTTCAACTGGCAAATTTCCATTGCGCTGATTCCCGGCATGGCGGCACGCGAAGTGGCGGTGGCGGCGCTCGGCACGGTCTATTCGATTTCCGGCGGCGGCGATGCCGAACGCCAGATCGGCCAGCTTCTTGCGGCACAATGGAGCCTGGCGACGGCGCTGTCGTTCCTGGTCTGGTACATCTTCGCGCCGCAATGCGCTTCCACCCTGGCGGTGATCAAACGCGAAACCGGCAGCTGGAAGTGGATGTGGATCACCTTCGGCTACATGCTGGCGCTAGCCTACGTCGCCGCGTTTGCCACCTATCACATTGCCGTCGCGCTCGGCGCGGGCTGATCCTACTGGCCTCAGCGCCCGCCCGGGTGCAATGTCGCGCCGCATTTTGCGCGGGGGACCGGCCATGACGGGCAACACGACAGGAATCGTTTTAGGGGCAATAATCGCCAGCGCATCGGCAGGCGCCGCGCCCGCCGACCATTACACGGTGAGCGATCTCGAAAAAGCTGGCGAAGCGCTGAAGGCGAAGGCCGCCGCCACCGGTTCGGCTGGTGACACGCTGGCGACCTATACCAACCATCACACCATGCTGTCCTATCGCACCAAGGACGGCACCGCCGAGGTGCACGCCAAATACGCCGACCTGTTCTACATCGTGCGCGGCAAGGCCACGCTTCTCACCGAAGGCACGCTGGAAGGCGGCCATGAGGAAAGCCCCGGCGAATTGCGCGGCACGGCGGTGACCGGCGGCAAAACGACGGTGTTGAAGGAAGGCGATGTCGTGCACATTCCCGCCGGTACGCCGCACCAACTGCTGGTCGCCAAGGGTGACGAGTTCCTCTACTTCGTGATCAAGGTCAAAGAGAAGGACTGACCGGCCTAGATTCTTTAGTTGTCGCGCATCATGGCTGAAAACCGCCCGGCGTGCTTTGCACGCCCGTTCTTAACATGCGCGCAACGCGCGCGGGCACTTTTCGGTGAAGCGCTCTAAATACGGCCAGAGCGGAGATGCTTCACGCAAAACCGCTCCGGTGGGGTACGCCCCGGAAGTCAGGGCGCCAGCGAACGCCGCAGTCAAGCGGCGAATGACAAGCACATTCTGCTTCGGCATCGAACCCCACGCCATGGCCGGAACGCCCGTCCACTTTGGTGCGCGCACGAGATCGCGCCTGGTTCTGGATGCTCTCGCACTCCGATCAAGATCGGGACGACGGATCGGGACTTTCGCGAAAAATCCTTCGCCGCTGAAACTTGCCTGGCATTCCTTCCGACCGAGGCCCGGGTCATTGCGTTGCACCTCGCTCGCCGGACAGTCTTTGCGTCACCGGACGATGTGGGAACGGGTAGCGAACCTTACAAGTTGATGCGACAACCGATACGCTGTTCAATGCGAGAGGCAGTTGCAGATGAACGGGGTCGGTTAAACGTCGCGGAACAGATTGGGAAGATGGCGCGCCCCATGCATGACGCGGACAATTTCCACGCCCACGTCGGCCTTGCGATACAGGATGAGATAGGCGCCGACGACAAAATAGCGAAGGTCTGCCGCAAGATCGCGCCGGGCGGGTCCTAACGCCGGGTTCTCCGCCAAGTGCGCACACGCCGCGTCGATCCGATCAAGCAAACGGTCGGCCGCGGCCAAATCGTCCTGGGCGATGAAGGTCCAGATTTCGATGAGGTCTTCTTCGGCGCGGCGGGAGCGGGTGAAATGTCCCACGGGCAGAGCCCCCCTTTTTTAATCGCCGCGCGAAGGCTTCGCAGCCGTCCGGCGACGGCGGGCTTCGGCTTTAATGGCCGCGATGTCCTTGAACTGGCCGGGGCCGCTGGCGAGGCCATCCGCCCAAAGTTTCTGAAGCTGCTCGCGTTCCTGCTGCAGCAGCCTGCGGCGCAGATTCCATTCCCGGAGTGCCTCGCGGATCACTTCGCTGGTGGTGGCGTATTCGCCAGCCTCGACGGCCTTCGCGATCAAGGCCGCCATTTCCGGCGTCAGGGTGACACTCAGCTTGGCAACGTTCGACATAGGCACTCCTGCAAACAGTAGGATTTAGTAGCATAAAATCGACCCGAGTTGAAGGATATTGGCCGCTGCAAAGGTTCCCCCCCCGGCCGCCAAATATGCGTATTGCAGGGCGTTGACAAATATGCCAACATCCACACCCATGAGAAACACCCGCGTCATCTCATGGATCAAAGCCGCGCGCCGCGACTTCGAGGATTTTCCCGGCGCAGTGCAGAGCGACATGCTGGATGCGCTGACGATTGCCGCCGACGGCGGCAAGGCGGACAGCGCCAAACCGTTCAAAGGCGTGGACGGCGGCGTGTTCGAGATCGCCTTGCGCCATCGCGGCGATGCGTATCGCGCGATTTATGCCGTCAAAATCGGCGACGATGTTTGGGTGATCCACGCGTTCCAGAAAAAATCGAAAACCGGGATCAAGACGCCACAGGCCGATGTCGATCTTATTCGCGAGCGGCTGAAGCGGCTCAAGGAGGCTTTGAAGTGAGCAAGGAAAAAATCGAACTGGTGCGCGGTAGCGGCAATGTCTATCGCGACTTCGGCCGCTCCGATGCCGGGCTGGCGCAAGCCCGCGCGCTTCTGGCCTCTCAGATCATTCGCGTTCTCGATGGCCGCTCGCTTTCGGCGCGAGAGGCCGAACGCCTGACGGGCGTGACCTATTCGGAGTTTTCCCGCATCCGCAACGCCAAACTCAGCCGCTTCACACTGGACCGCCTGATCGGGATTTTGGGAAAGCTCGACGAGACGGTGGAAGTGCATGTGAGTTTCAAGCCGCGCCACAGAGACGCCGCGACCGAGCAGGCTGTGACGTAGTTTGGGCCGATCCGGCAAGCGAATGTAGAGACGGGAGCACCATAGCCCATGCTGCGAAAACAGGGGTATTATGCTGTTGCCGTTTTTCTCTCAGTTCGCAAACTGCGGATTCTGCAAAACAATCGAGTTGATATCGGAAAAAAACGCTACAACGTTGGGGTCCTCTATAGGCGCTTGGCCAGGATGCGCGCTGTGATTCCGGTACTGGAAGCAGGTGCGCAGTCGTTCGGCTTGATTGCCGTCTATTAGGACCATACCTTCCAAGACAACGAGAAGGTCGGTATCGAATACCGTCTGCAATTCCGATAGCGTTGAGCACGTGAATTCCTTGTTCCAATTCTTGAATTTTCCACTTGTTTGCGCTTTGATCGCAGACGAAGTGCTATTGAATTTATTTAATCCTATCCGCATGATTGTTTGCTGGATTTTATCAATGACTGCGCACCACCCCATTACAATGGCTGCTCGTTTATGCCCAGCTTCCGCACACTCGATAGCTTCTTTTAGGTAAGAAGATTCATTGGGATTGGTAAGCCCGGGAACAAGTTTTTGTAACTCAAATATGCCTTTCACATCTGGGCTGCTTTGCTTAAGCGGGAGAACGAATTTGTCTTCGAATTTCTTAAGCGCGGAGTTTATAACAGCGATATAGGAGCTTTTCCGGTTACTCGGTCTACTTAGGACATGAAGCTTTTTCATATCGACCGACATCGCAGCGATAACCTCACTCGATAGCTTAAACTTGTGCTCAAGAGGGCTGCGTAGCTCTTCCACCCATCGCGTGGCTAAGGCATCAGCACGTTCACGTATTTTCACGCGGTTTATTGTTTCGCCGGAGACCTGTGTTACGTCACGCTTCAAGCAGTGAAGATCTTTCTTGAAACGTTCGAGAGCTTCTATGATTAACTGCTTCATGCGGTGGTCAACTGCTTTACAAGCTTGCCGAGTTCCTTCTGGCCCTCTGCGGAAAGTTTTTGAGGCTCACCCTGTGCTTCCATTGGACCCTGAAATAACGCGGCATTTTTTGGCGTTTTAAACGTAGCCGCAAAGTTAGCCTTGTCGTAAAAGCCCTTTTCGATGCAAATCGAGCGAACGTTTTCAGGGTCAGCTGCCAAATTATTTTGCGTGACGCCATTTCGTAAAGCAGTCATCAATGCCCATTCAATTTGGCCACGGGCGATTTTTTTGGTCGTCGGCTCCAGTATGAAGTGCACCTCGTCATCCTCATACATCGCGATCTGCTGAAGCTCGTCTAGCGTCACACCAGTTTTCTGCATAAGCACTTTAATCTGGGATGGTGTGGGTAAGGGCGAATTTCCGTTATTTTGTTTATAAGACTTTTCATCTTTGCCGTCAGCGTTGAAAGCATCTGCACCTTCGCGCTTGCCTGTCCGGCCGTGATCCACCCCACTCAACAGACTTTGAAGTAATATATCAAAGCACTGCGAACGATATTTTTCCGGAACGGATTCGCAAATATCGACGATGTCTTTGACTTCTGATTTGAGTTCTTCGTATTTCATGAAACGCCCTCCCATTGCGTCGCAGGTTCATTATACCCCCGTCAACTAACTAAGGGACATTTGTGAATCTTATAGTATTCGGTGCGGTGAACGAAGTATGGGGTCCGAATAAAAGCACAACGCCCCTCCGTCTGCTTCGTGACCACCACCTCCCGCCATCCTGAAATTGTGCGGCGGCGCGTCCTGATGACCGCGGGGGGCGGCAAGAAAAGCCATTATCCTGGCCGATGACCGAGCGGCTTCGATTTATCCCCGTCCCGCGCTGGATTGCACAGCGTTACCGCCGGTGTTGAGCGCCGTGCCTGATCGCCAGAATATCGATCCGCTGACGGGTGATTTTGTAGACCATCACATAAGGCCAAACGGTTGTGAGTTCCCGCGTGCCGCGGCGCCGGCCCGGCCGGCCCCGTTCGGGGAATTGTTCGAGCCGGTCACAGGCGGCCACCAGTTCGACAGCCATACGCGATGCGGCGACCGGGTTATCGGCTGCAATGTAGGCGCGGATCGCGGCGAGGTCGCGCAAAGCGCGTGGCGAAAAGATGATGTCCATAAAACGGGGGCCCCCTCGCAACCCGCTTTATTGTTTGTCACGACACCAGCACGGGCGAACCTGCGTTGGCCTACGAGGCCTTTGGCGGGGGCAGCTCGTTATCACTGCCCCAAGAAAGCAACCAACGGCGCACTTTCGCGTAAGGCACACCCTTCCCGGCCTTGATTTCGGCCACGCCTTCATCGACGGCTGCCAGATATTCCGCGTCGCTATCTTGCGGCGGAAGCTTGGCCGGTGTGGGTTTCGCGTCCATGCCAAGATCATATGGCACCCTGGCCGCCAATCCCAGCCCCGCCATCCTGAAATCGTGCGACGCCGCATCCCGCGCCCCGATGCAACGCGGATTGCTATTCGCTGCGCGGCACCGCCCCGGCCTTACCCGCTTTGAGCACCGCGACAAACTTCTCACGCAGTTGCAGGTAGAACGCGCGCGGCAGCAGACCATACGCAATGCTTTCCATTGCGCCGCGCACCGCCGGGCGCAGATCGGGGCCGGGCCAGAGGAATTGGTTGGCTTCGGTCAGCACGATCCACGAACGCGCCGCGTCGAGACCGAGACGCCGTTTCGTTGCGGCGGGAATTTCCAGCGCCAGGGCCGGATCGGCGGGCGGCGAATGCGTCACCGGCAATACCGTTACGCGCGGTTCGCGGTCGTAATCTTGGGTAACGAGAATAACGGCGCAGGGGCGATCCTTGACGCCCTCCTCTTGCCCCGCGCGATGCTCCGCCAGCCAGAGATAGGCATAGCGAATGACCAAGCCGGGAACGGGCTTTGGATACGCCACGGGACCAGTCACCCGATCTCGTCGTCAAAGCGCGCGGATTCGGCTGGCGGTTCAGCGCCTTCGATGGCCGCGATGTCGCCGTCGGTGAAATCTCCCGCGCCCATGACGCGGCGGTCGCGGCGTTTGAGGCGGTGATATTCCTCGACCGAGAGCATCACCATGCGGTCGCGGCCATTGCGCGTCACCGTCACCGGCTGGGTCAGAGCGACATCTTGGTAGCGGCCGAAATTCTTCTGAAACTCGGCAGACGAGACTTTGACCATGGTTCACCCATCTTCCGTATAATCCGTACTATACCCAAGATGCGTATTTTTTCCAAAATCCGTTTTTGCTTTGGCGCCAACTTTGGGATTTTTTAGGTGCGAATTCTTCGCTAAAGAATATGCGACTGCGTCGCATAACCGTATTTTAGTGCATGAAAACAATGTATTACATTTAGAATTGGTCTAAATTGCCGCAGGCGTCGGTTTGGCTTTGACAGTAGTTTAGAGTTCTTCTAAATTAGCCGCAGTCAAACACCGCTGCCACTCATTTCAAGGAGATACCCCCGTGCTGACCGTTGGCGACAAATTCCCGTCCTTCTCTGTTAAGGCCGTCGTTTCGACCGATCCCAAGACCGCGTTCACCGACATCACCGACAAGTCGGATTCCGGCAAGTGGAAGCTGGTCTTCTTCTGGCCGAAGGACTTCACCTTCGTCTGCCCGACCGAGATCGCCGGCTTCGGCAAACTGAACGGCGACTTCAAGGACCGCGACACCGTCATCTATGGCGTATCGGCCGATAGCGAATTCGTCCACCTCGCCTGGCGCAACAACCACCCCGATCTGAAGACCCTGCCGTTCGCCATGCTGGCGGACAACAACCACAAGCTGGCCACAGCACTCGGCGTGCTCGACGCGGAGGCCGGGGTCGCCAAGCGCGCGACGTTCCTGGTCGATCCCGAAGGCGTCATCCGCTTCGCTTACGTCACCGACATGAGCGTCGGGCGCAATCCGCAGGAAGTCTTGCGCGTGCTCGATGCGCTGCAGACGGACGAACTCTGCCCCTGCAACTGGAACAAGGGCGACGACGTGATCAAAGCGGCTTGATTTTGCCGTTCCGATGAACACTCAGGGCCTCGCCGCTGTCCCCTCCCCACGGCCAGACCCAATGTGAGCCCCGCCGGCATCAGCCCCCCTCCTGCCGGCGGGGTTTGTTTTTCCCGAACCTAGGTCCCATTCCATGTCGATCGAAACTTTGAAAGAGCTGTTGCCGGACTACGCCCGCGACTTGAAACTCAACCTTTCTTCGCTGGCGTCCGAGACTTTGCTGAGCGAGCAGCAGCACGCCGGAACCTTCATCGCTTGTGCGCTGGCCTCGCGCCACAAGGCGACCACCAACGCGATCTTCGGCGAGTTCGCGCCCAAGCTTTCGCCCGAAGCACTGACCGCGGTGCGCGCCGCCGCCGCGATCATGGGCATGAACAACATCTATTACCGCTTCCTGCATCTAGCTTCGGCGCCCGACTACAAAACGCTGCCCGCCAAGCTGCGGATGAACGTGATCGGCAAACCCGGCGTCGACAAAGCCGATTTCGAACTGTGGTGTTTGGCGGTTTCGGCCATCAACGGCTGCGGCATGTGCATCGACAGCCATGAAAAAGTGCTGCGCGCGGCCGGGATGACCACCGAACAAGTTCAGGCCGCAGTACGCATCGCGTCAGTGGTGCATGCGGTCGCCGCCGTGCTCGATGGTGAAGACGCCGAACCGAGCCTGCCGCAAGGTGGTTGAATTTTCGAAGGTCTTTGTCTGCCTGACTGTAAGAGCGCGGTTTTCCCCCGCGCTCTTTTTGTTTGGCGGCGCGCGCGTTTCCTTCAAACCGCTAGCGCGAACCTATATTACCGCGTCCGCGCCGCAAACCACGGCGCCAGCCGCGCGATCGCTTCCTCGGTTTCGGCGGTAGAAACCGCGAAGCTGAGGCGAATGTAATGGCGCCCCTCCACGGGATCGAAATCGATACCCGGCGCCGCAGCAACGCCGGTATCCGTCAGCATCTGTTTGCAGAACTGCAGACTGTCATCGGTCAGGTGACCGACATCGACATAAAGATAAAACGCCCCATCGGGCGGGGCGATGCGGTCGAGCCCCAGACGCGGCAGCGCTTTGAGGAGCAGATCGCGATTGGTGCGATAGACGTCCACATGCTTTTCGAGTTCGTCCGTCGCTTCCAGCGCAGCGATACCGGCGTGCTGGCTGAGCGAGGGCGCGGTGAGGAACATGTTGCCGCAAAACGCCCGCGCCCGCTCCGCTTTGTCCTCCGGCGCCAGCAGCCAGCCCAGCCGCCACGCGACCATCGAGAAGTATTTCGAGAAGCTGCCGACCACGAAGGCCTCGGGATCGAAGGCAAGCATCGTTGCCGCCGGACCGGTGTAGCTCAGGCCGTGATAGATCTCGTCGGAGATGATGATGGCGCCGCGAGCCCGCGCCGCGTCGGCGATCTTCTGCAACTCCGCACCCGCAATGATGGTGCCGGTGGGATTGGCGGGGCTGGCCACGATCACGCCTTGGGGTGCGGGATCCAGCGCTTCCACATGCGCGGCAGAAAGCTGGTAGCGCGTCTCGGGCCCGCACGCGATTTCAACCGGCACTAGGTGCAGCGCCTTCAACACATTGCGATAAGCGACATAACCAGGACGGGCGAGCACGACGCGGTCGCCAGGCGAAAAGAATGCCGACAACGCCAGCACCAGCGCTGGTGAGGCACCGCAGGTGAGCACAAAACGCTCGGGCGCAATGGTGAGGCCATAGCGGCGGCGATAAAGGCTCGCCAGTGCCTCTTGCAACGGCCGGCTCTCCCAATAGCCCATGGCGTCAGTGTCGAGCACGCGATGGGCGACGGCCAGCGCCGCCTGGGGGGCGCCAGTGGAGGGCTGGCCATATTCCATATGGATGACCGTTCGCCCCTTCAGGTGATGGGCAAGGCGGTTGATCTCCATGGCGTAAAACGGATCGATCTCGGAAAGCATGCTTAATGATACCAAAGCCGCAGTCGTTTTGTCGGCGGTTTCCGTCGCGGCGGCCACACAATTGCGCGGGGTGCGACGCGAAGGCCGCGCCGCCTTCCGGCCACCGCCGCGCCGCCGTATAGTCGCCCGCAAAAGACCGGTGGGGGTGTGGCGTGAAGTGGTATCTGGAAACGGCGCTGGCCGGAGTGGTGTTGGCTGGGGCTGCCGTTGCGGCGGTGCCACCGGAATTTCCGAAAACGCCGTCGCCGCCGGTGGCGGGACCGACACGCGCCGTCACCGAACAGATCAAAGCCTGCTTCGAGCCGGCCGATCCAAATGCCTTTGCCGCCGTGATCACCGCCTGCTCGCACCTGATCGATGATTTTGGCCTCGCCGCCGGCGCGCGCAGTTTTGCCCTGACCGAACGGGGCCTGGCGTACCTGCGCCAAGACGACCTCGCCAAAGCCGAAGCCGATCTCCAGGAAGCCCTACGGCTCAACGAGCACAACGGCCGGGCGCTGGCAGGCCTAGCCGGAACCTATGCCGCCACCAAACAATTCGACAAAGCCGACGATATGCTCGATCTGTTGGCCCGCACCGACCCGGAGATGGTGCGCTTCCTCACTTATGGCAACAACACGCGCCCGGAAAAAGGCCGGCTTGATGTTGCGGCGCTGAAGGCGTTGCAGCCGGGATCGGCCGCGGCGACTTTGCTGCATGGTCTGGTGTATCTCAACCACGGCGATGCCGCCCAAGCAGTGATCGAATTCGAAAAAGCGGTGGCGCGCGAACCCTCCAATGCCCAGGCGCATGCCGGCCTCGGCCGCGCCCTGTGGCGGACCGGCAAAGCGACCCGCGCCTTGGCGGAACTGTCGGCAGCGCTGGGACGCGATCCCGAACTCGTTTCGGCTGCGTTCGACATCGCCCTCATGCATCGCAGCCAGAAGCGCTTCGACGAAGCCGCTGCCGTTTACGGGCGCGTCATTGCCCGCGATCCCGGCAACGCCGACGCCTACAACATGCGCGGACTGAGCTATATCGACGCCAGCCAGCCGGGACGGGCGCTCGCCGACCTCACCAAAGCCATCGCGCTCAAGCCCGATTTCGCCGACGCCTGGTACAATCGCGGCAACGCTCACGAAAAACTGCAGCTGAACGACAAGGCAATCGCCGATTACGATCAGACGATCAAGCTGCAGCCGGTCAATTCCTACGCCTACAACAATCGCGGTGTGGTTTATGAACGGCTACGTCAACCGGATCGGGCCCTGGCGGACTATTCCAAGGCAATCGCGCAAGACCCCCGCAATGCCAAGGCGCTCAACAACCGGGCGCTGATCTATGCCGGCCGCAAGGACTACACCGCCGCGATCGCCGATTTCGATGCGGCGCTGGCGATAGACCCCCATTACGCGCGCGGCTACAGCAACCGCGCCGACGCCTATGTCAAATGGGGAAAGATCGACCGCGCCATCGCGGACCTGGACCGCGCCGTCACCGCGGCGCCCGATCACCTGATGTATCGCCTCCAACGCGGCGAAGCCTATCTCGATGCCGGCAAGTACGATCGCGCCATCGCCGATTTCGACGCCATGCTGGCTGCGACGCCGAACTATGCCCCAGCGATCGGCGATCGCGGCATTGCCTATTACCGGCTTAACCAACTCGACAAGGCGGTCGCCGATCTTGAGACGGCCATTAAGCTCGCGCCCAACAATGCCGCCATACTCGCCTATCTTGGGACCGTCTATGTCACCCGGCACGACTTGAAGCGCGCAATCGAGGCCTTCGACAAGACACTGGCCATTGAGCCCGACAATTACGTTGCCTTGTTCAACCGCACCCACGCCAATGACCTCCTGGGCCAAGTCGACAAAGCGGCCATCGACGCCAACCGGCTGGTTGCGGTCTATCCCGACAACGCCTTGGTCTGGGCGCGCCGCGGTGAAGTTCTGGCCGAGAAAGGCGACCTCGCAGCGGCCATCGCCGATTTCACCAAAGCGATCGCCATGGCGCCGAAGGAGGCGGGCTTTTGGCTTCGCCGCAGCACGTTTTACGTCCGCTTGCGCGACTGGCCGCACGCGCTCGCCGATCTCGACCACGCCGCCACGCTGGCGCCGGACAATGTCAGACCGCTTCTGGTGCGCGCCGAGGTCTTCGACGAAATGGGCGACTATGCCAAGGCCGTCGCCGCCAGCGACCGCGCCATTGCGCTCGATGCCAAGAACGGGACCGCCTATAACAATCGTTGCTGGTCGCGGGGCCTGTGGAACCACGATCTCGACAAGGCCCTCGCCGACTGCCAGCGCGCCATCGAACTGGAACCAAAGAATGCCGCGGCACTGGATTCGCGCGGCTTCGTTTCTTTCCGAATGGGCAAATTTGCCGAAGCCCTGAAAGACTTCGACGCCGCGCTCGCCATCGCCCCCAAACTGGCGCCGTCCCTCTTCATGCGCGGCGTGACCAAACTGCGGCTGGGCGATGCGGCCGGCGGCCACGCGGACATCGCGGCGGCGGAAAAACTTGAGGCCGGCGTGGCGGCGACCTATGCGAAGTGGGGCGTGAAGCCTTAAGGGTTTGCGGCACTACCTCTAGTTGACACACATGCCACGTTCGCTGGAATCTTCCCTTCGTGTGGGGGGAAGAAAATGGACAAGTGCATATTGCCGCGCTTTTGCGCCAATGCCGATTTGACCGAGACAGAAAAGCGACTGATCGCTTGCGCCGAGACCGGGAAGAAATGGACTCCGCAAATCGATGTCCCCGTCGACTGGCGCGAACTGCCGCTGGATGACGAGAGCCACTGGCCTTCAGAATGTAAACTCGACGCAAACTTCATTCGCGGTCTATTGATCAGCGCACCATGGACTGAGGACGGCGCCCCCTTACCCATCAGTCCGAAGGGCTTGTGGATCGAGAACGCCTACATTGCCGATACGCTGGACCTTCAAGGATGCAAGGTCGTCGCGTCGCTGTGGATGAAGAACTGTGCGTTCGCAAAAGGCATCCGGCTGCGCGACGCCGAAACCAGAACCATCGGATTCAACGGCAGCATCGTCGGCAAAACCCCGCCCAGCCACGATTTCGATCCGCATTCCATCGACGCGGTGCGCATTCGCGTCCGTGGCAAGCTTTATCTGGCGAAAGGCTTCATCGCGCAGGGCGAAGTCAACCTTGCCAGCGCCCATATCGGCGGGCAGATGGAGTGCACCAGCGGCCGGTTCAACGGATCGGAAGAGGATTTGGCCAGGAACAAGGACCTTGTGGCGCTGCGTTGCGACGGAATCGAAGTCGACGACAGCGTTCTTCTGGCCGACAACTTTCATGCCAGCGCCACGGTGAATTTCGAAGGTGCGCGCGTCAACGGCTCGTTTATCTGTTCCGGCGGCCTTTTCGAAAACGCCGGAGGAACCGCATTGAACTGCGGCGCCATAAGGGTCGGTGTCGACGTAAAATTGAATCTGTGTCACCGGCGGACATCGCCTACCGACGAAACCACGAAAGCGTTCCGTGCGACAGGCATGGTAGACCTGTCCGACGCGAAGATCGAAGGCCAACTCGATTGCGACAGAGGAGAATTCCGGTGCACCGACGTTCGCGGAACCGGAAGCAACGCCATCGCCCTGCATGCGGATAACATCACGGTCAGCGGCAATGCCGATCTGAGCGGGATCAATACCACCGGCATCGTGCGATTTCGTGGCGCCCATATCGGCGGTTATTTTTCCTGTTCGTACGGCTGCTTCGAAACAATATTGGCGAGAGACGCCGACGGCAGACAGTTGTTCGCCCTTCAATGCAGCGGCATCACCGTCGGCGATCGGATTTCCATCAATCATATACGAGTGGGTACTGGCGGCGCCGACTTCAGTCGGGCCGCGGTTTCCGGCGCCTTCTACTGCCGCGAAGCCAACTTTAATTTTCCCGGAGAGCCCCCATACGATCCAGAATTTGCCGCTT
The DNA here is from genome assembly GCA_002307725.1 of Alphaproteobacteria bacterium UBA1301. GTDB lineage: Bacteria > Pseudomonadota > Alphaproteobacteria > Micropepsales > Micropepsaceae > Rhizomicrobium. The sequence goes on from DBUB01000004.1 coordinate 268,438, forward strand.
TACGCCTCAGCAACGCCCGGATCAAAACTTCCCTCTATTTCCAGAACATCGACGAATTCAAAGGCTGCCTCAATCTGGAACATGCCGAGGTCAGCGTCATCCACGACGACGGCAGCCTGTGGTTGCCTTCGGCTCTATGTAGCAAAAACCACACCTCCGAGATTTCATATTCTCCGGAAACACAAAGAGAAGCCAACACGCATCGACGGATATACGGAAAAATTCGTCACCTGTTGACCAAACAAAAGCGGAAAGAAAAAAAGAACAAAGACCGCGAGCATCCGGTCGGAACTTGCGTTATCAAACTCGACGGGTTCACCTATCAGCGGTTCATTCATCCCCAGTTAGGCGAAGAACGATGTTCCGACCTGCTGATTGCCTGGCTCAAATGCCAGCCGCGGCGCTGTAAATCCGAAGACTTCAAACCGCAGCCCTGGCAGCAACTCATCAGAGTTATGCGCACCATGGGGCACAAAGAGTTCTCCAAACGGATCGCCATCGCCTACCACGACCTCGATCTCGTCCGCCCTTACGGGAATACGCTAGGGCTGCGCATCTGGCGCAGATGGCGGATCATTTTCGGCGCGGTTTTCAGGGCCCTGGTGGGATACGGCTACCGCCCCTTGTGGGCCTTGCGGGCGGCACTCGTATTCCTTGCGATCGGTTGGGCCGTTTTCGCCGCGGCCGGCAACCTTGGCTTCATGGCGCCACGCGAAGACGCGATGGTCGCCCATTACGCCGAACAGGAACACCCGAAAAGCACCGAACCGATGCAACAGAGTAAGAATTCACCGCCGCCTCAAACGGCCCAAGCGCCATCGCCACTGCCGGCCGAACCGGTTGCGGATTTGCCCGCCTATTACCCGCATTTCAACGCCTTCACCTATGCCGTCGACGTATTCATTCCGATGCTCGATCTCGGCCAGGAATCGGCTTGGGAGCCGTCGCTCGAACAGCGCGGCCATAACCGAAGCGACGGAGCGAGCCTCTTGGGCGTCCATACTTGGCTGGGACAGGAAACGGTCTGGGGCGGCGCCAATTCGGTTTGCCGCACGAAGCCCTGCGGCGGGTTGTTCGGGGTGACGTGGCTTTTAGGGCCGACCATGTTCGAGTTCGGCTGGCACCGGGTACTCTATTGGAGCGAAGTTGTCGCCGGCTGGATCCTGGTTTCTCTGTTCATTACCGGCATCAGCGGCATCATGAAAAAGGACTGATCCGGAGAACCCTACGCCAGTTCGTAAATCACGGCGTTCCAGAAGCGCACGCGGTGGGCACCGATCTTCTTGAAGCCGCGGCGGGACAATTCGCGGCCGATCATCAAGTTGAAATAGCCGTGCGCGACCAGCACCGCGGTGCCGTCTTCCTGCGCCTTGAACATCAGAATGTCGGCAGCGGCTTTGGCGCGCTGCTTGGCGCGGCGGTAATTCTCGATCTCGGGATGATAACCGGCATGCCAGAGGATACGGCTCATCACTGCCCACGCCGCCACGCCGAGCTTGATCAGCGGAATCTTGGGGCTCGCCAGCGGGGCTTCTTCGAACAGGGGATCGGCGATCAGCTCGGCATCGGGCCAGATGGCCTTGGCGCTTTCCTGCGAGCGCGGCCGGTTCGAGGTGAAGACCGGCGTCAGTTCCTTAACCAGCTCCTGCAGCTCGTCGGGCGGCGCACTTTGCGGATCGAGGCCGGCCGCCTCGTAAGCGTCAATGTAGTCGCTGAAACCGTGATGACTGGTACGATAGGCCGTCGAAATTGCCGGGCGGCCATGACGCACCAGAATGATCCGCAACGCCGTCCCGATATAGGCATGACGCCGCGTCCGGCGCGATAAGCGCATCCGGGCCCGGGCGAAAACGGACGGTTTGGCGTTAATGGGCGCTCCTTGCAGCGTCATCGGCGTAGCGCTTTAAGGTGCATCCGTGGCGCACGATCAGCAAGATAGAATTCGGGGTGGTCATGAACGAGGCAGGCTTCAAAGGCAAGACCGCGATTGTCACAGGTTCCGCCACCGGGATCGGCGCCGCCGTTGCGTTACGGCTCGGCCGCGAAGGCGCCAATATCGTGGTGAATTTCGCCAAGAGCGAGGCCGACTTCCAGCACCTCTATGCCGTCAACGTGATCGGCGCCTTCCAGATGGTGCGGGCGGTGATCGCGCCGCTCAAGGAATGCGGCCAGGGTACGGCCGTCAACATATCGTCGATCGCCGGCATCCTCGGCATCGGATCGTCGATCGCTTATGCCGCCTCCAAAGGTGCGCTCAACACCATGACGCGTTCGCGGGCCCGCGCCTTGGCACCACACGTGCGGGTCAACATCGCCGACGTGGTCGCCTTTTTCGCCGGGCCGGGGTCACGTCACGTCACCGGCGAAACGCTTCTGACCGACGGCGGATTGCACCTGACGGCCGGGCAAACGGACTTCCGTTAGGGAGTCTTACCAATGCCGAAGTGCCGCTTAATTGTGCAGCAGATTGCCCAAGCCGTGCTCAAACGGTGTTGCATTGCAACAACGCCGCCCTAAATCCCGCCTGATTCGCAGTTTTCCTGCCGCTGCGCCGCTCTTTTGGATATTGCGTTAGGGGGCCTTGTGCTCCGACATGTAGACAGCACCGACGCGCGTCGCGTCTTTGCATGAAGCATTCGAGGGCGACTGACCATGAAATCCACTGGCTTGAAACTTACTTTTGCTGCGGCGATGCTGGCTTCTGTGGCCATGCCGGCCTTGGCGGACGATGCGCCGGCCTATGGCAGCATCACCGGCTACGTGGCTGGAGAAAGCGACTACCGTTATCGCGGCATCAGCCAGAACAACACCGAAATCACACCGGAAGGCTCGCTGAACTGGGCCGGCCCGATGGGCTTCTATGTCGGCACGTGGCTCGCGAAGACGGATTGGGGCGGGAAGAATCCGGGCCTCGAGATGGACATCTACGGCGGCAAGCACTTCGATCTCGGCGGCACCGACCTTAACATCGAGGCCTATTACTACAGCTATCCGGACTTCGACGCCTATGGCGGCCCCAAGGCGAGCTACTTCGAATTCCAGAGCTATCTCAGCCATACCTTCGACAAGCTGACGCTGACGGCCACCGGCGCCTATTCGCCGGAATGGAGCCTGGAAGGCGGTGACGGCTGGTACGGCGCCGGCACGGCGGCCTATGCGCTCACCGACTGGCTCTCGATTAGCGGTACGGTCGGCCATCAGTGGGTCGAGATGGCCCCGGCCGACTATACGCACTGGGATATCGGTTTTACTGCGGTCTACAAGAGCTTCTCGCTCGACCTGCGTTACGTCGGCAACGACATCAAGAAGACGGATACCGGCTTCTGGATGGCCACCAAGGACGCCACCAAGGATACGGTGAAGGTCAACCTGACCTACAATTTCACCTTGCTCTGATCTGAGCATCTTGTCTTAGCGAAAGGCCCCGGGGAGATTTCCGCGGGGCCTTTTCTATTCGTAGTGCTTGAACCTCTCCCATTCGCGCGACAGCGAAAGATTGCGCCCCTGCAGCACGTAGATAGGCTGGCCGGTTTCGTACGGCATCGCATAGGGATCGTCGGTTCGGCCGGCGAGACGCACAGAACCGTAATTGTCGTAGTCCTTGGGCGCGCCGCCCAAGACGATTACCACGCTGCCTTCGTGGCCACGCGGTCCCCATATCCAATAATTGTTGTGCCCGCTGATCGCTGGCGGCAGGCCGAACTTTTTGCCGTAGACGTCGATCGCTGCCGCCTCGCCATAGTTACCGGCGAAGAAGACGGCTTGGGCGCGATCGGCGGGTGGCAAAGCGTGATAGACCGCCGCCACCTTGGCCGCCATCTGCGGCCACCCGTGCATGTCGGCAAAATGCTGCGGCAGGCGCGCGAGTTTCAGATTCTCGCCGGCGGTGGCCTTGGGCGAAATGCCGAGCGCGTCGGCATAAGCAATGTAGGTCTCCTCCGGCAGCACCGGTAGCGCCAGCGGCGCCAGCATCACACCCATCGATGCCGCGAGGAACAACGCGATCCCCCGCGCCCATAATGGCTTCAGCACGCCTTCCCAGAACAGCGCGCCGCCAGCCAGCAGCACCGGATAGATCGGCATCAGGTAATTCGCCTTGCCATGCTCGACGACGAAAAACGCCGCCAGCAGCACATAGGCGATGGGAAAGACGCGCCAAACGGGATTGGCAGGCTTCCAGGCGAATTTGAACAGCCCGGCGATCCAGACCAGCGCCAGCGTCGGGCCGACGATCAGGATTTGCTGACCGAAAAACGCATCCACCGGCAAGACGCGGTTCTTGCCGTGCACGCCCGCAGACCCAAGCTCGAGGAACGGCCAGCCATGCGCCTGCTGCCACAACACATTGGGCAGCACCAGCACCACCATCAGCGCCGCCGCGATATAGACCCAGGGCTTTGCCAGCGAACGGCGGAGCGGCGTGAACAGCGCCGCCACCGCCAGCGCACCGACAAAAAAGACGATGGCGTATTTGCTCCACAAACTGAAAGCGGCGACGAGACCGAATGCGATCCACCAGCGTTCGTCGCGGCTCTCGGCGAGTTTCACCAAGCACCACGCCACGCCTAGCCACGTCAGCGGCTGAAACATGTCAGTCGACACGAACACGCCGCCCGCCAGAAATACCGGTGCCGCGAGCGTACAAATCCCTGCCAATCCTTGGGCAAAACGACCGCCGCCGAGCAGCTTCGCGAATTCCGCCGTCGCGCCAACCGTCACCGCCATCACCAATGCCGGAACCAAGCGGAAACCGGTCAGCCAATCGCCCGCCAGCGCGTAGGACCACGCCGCGATCAGCGGCACCAGCGGCGGCTGATCGACATAGCCCCAAGCCAGACGCTGGCCGCAGACGATGAAATAAAGCTCGTCGCGGAAAATCCCATAGCCGCCGTTGGCGACGAGATGAACCAGAAACGTCAGCACCCCCAGCGCTACAGCCGGTGTCGCCGCTTTGCGCCAAGCGATTGCCATCGGTCCACTCCCCGTAACCATCGGGCGCAAAATAGGGCATCTGCCGCCAGCGTCCAGGGGCGCTCACGCAGACGTGGCCACGGCTGGACTGCGGCTCTATTTCATTGGATCAAGGAAAAAACGTCAGACCAGCCAGAGCGCACCTGCGATCACCGCCCATAGCGCCGACGAGACCACCACCGCGAACCAGATTGTCTGGCCCATGGGTTGGGTTTTGTCCTCGGCATCGAACTGAGCCCAGTCCATTTCCAGCGAAACCGGTAAGACATCGGCGCGGCGCTCGGCCCGTGCGTTGGCCAAGTTCACCACGTTTTCCTGGGGCACTCGTAAAGCGGCGGCCATGAGTTCGCGTCCAACAACAACGGCAACGATGGTCGGGCACAATCTTTAAGAGACGATTAAAAAAAGAGGCGGTTTCGCTTACTTGGAGGAATGGCTTGCCGAGGCGTAGCCGCGCGATCCCAGAGAGCCCGTCTTCGCGCTATCGCGCTGCGCCGTGGCAGTCTCCGCCGCTGCGCGGCGAAGACTGGTCGGAGAGAGAGGATTCGAACCTCCGGCCCCCACGTCCCGAACGTGGTGCTCTACCAGGCTGAGCTACTCTCCGGCTGCCCCCTTACAGGGAAGGGGCGGGGTTATAGCGGGGCAATCCAAGCCCGGCAAGCGCCTGATTTCCGCGAATTAGCGCACCCATCGGGCCGCAGGTGAGGCGGACCGTTTGGCCCGCCCCGCCCGCATAATAAAGCTACTTTGGCTTAGAAGCGCTCGCCGACCAGTTCCTCGCTTTTGGCCCACAGCGCCTTGGCGTGTTCGGGATCGAGGGCATAGGACCGCATGCCGCCCATGACCCCAGGCCCTTCCTCAGGTTCGGCGAGGTGGCAATCTTCGCAATATTTGCCGCCGACGAGTTCGGCCGGGGCGCGTACGCCTGCCCAGACCGAGGTCGCCGCGCCTTGCGGGATGGTCTTGAACTGGAATTCCGGCGCGCCTGGCTTGAGGTTCTGGTTGATGTTGGCGACCAACTCTTCCAGCGTGCCCGGCTCCATGTGGCGCCCCAACTCGGTCTGGATGCCGCCCGGATGCACCGCCGCGGCACGGATGCTGGCCTTGTGGCGGCGGTCGAATTCCACCGCGAACAGGATATTGGCGGTCTTGGAGCGGCCGTAAGCGCCGAACGGCGTGTATTCGGTGTGCTCGAAATTGGGATCGTCGAGGTTCACATCGGAGAAGCGGTGCCCCGACGACGCCAGATTGACGAGGCGCGAACCCGGCTGGAACAGCGATACGATGCGGTTGACGAAGACGAAGTGGCCGAGATGGTTGGTGCCGAACTGGGTCTCGAAACCATCGGTGGTAAAGCCTTTCGGGCAGGCCATCACGCCGGCATTGGCGATGACGAGATCGAACTTGTTGCCCTTCTTGACGAGGCCATCGGCCGCCGCCCGCACGCTTTTCAGGGCGGCAAGATCGAGTTCGATCAACTCGAAGCTGCCGCGCGGCTCAGCGCGAAGGGCGGCCGTAGCCCGTTCGGCCTTGTTCAAATCGCGCGCCGCGCCCACCACATGGGCCCCGTGCGCCTTCAAGGCGCGAGCGGTCTCGACGCCGAGACCGGCCGAAACACCAGTCACCAGTACGCGCTTGCCGGAAAGATCGATCCCCTCCAGGACCTCGTCGGTGGTGGAGGTGGCGCCAAATTGCTTGCTCATGGGACATTCCTTCGGTTGGGACAGACCGGATGTCCGGCCTCTGCTTGCCGAAATAGAGGTGCTGGCCGTCCATCCGGCGCCCGATCGGCGCGATTTCTTGCCTGATCCTCTCACGGGCTTGTAACCGGGCCTGGACGAGACGATCTTAGCATCATGCCTCACGAGCTTGACCCTTTGCGGGAGCTGGCGCTGCGCCATGCCACCGGCTTTCGCACCGATACCGCCATCCCGCAGCTTTCGATCATGGTGTCGCCGCAGCCGACCGAACCGGCGGTCGGGCTCTACCGGCCGATGTTGTGCCTGGTGCTGCAGGGCGCCAAAGAGGCGACCATCGGCGGCCAGGTGCTGCGCTATGACGAGTCCTGCTATTTCGTCGCCTCGCTCGACCTGCCCGCATCCGGGCGCGTGGTGGAAGCCAGCCCGGAGCGCCCCTATATCTGCCTTGCCTTTGCCATCGATCCCGACCATCTGGCCGAACTGCTGCCCAACGTGCCGTTGCAGACCGAGCCGCAGGCGCCCGCCTTCGCCGTTAGTCCGGTGACCGGCGAGTTGGTGGAAGCCTGGCTGAGATTGCTCAAATTGCTCGACAGCCCCACCGACATCCCGGTTCTGGCGCCGCTACGTGAGCGCGAAATCCTTTACCGCCTGCTGCAAGGGCCGCAAGGCTCGACGCTGCGCCAGATCGTGCGGCGCGACAGCCGCCTCAGCCAGCTGCGGCGCGCCATCGCCTGGATCAAGGAGCATTTCCACGAACCGATCCGCGTCGAAACCCTGGCAAGTCTCGCCGGTATGAGCCCGGCCACCTTCCACCGCCAGTTCAAAGCGGCCACGGCGATGAGTCCGTTGCAGTTCCAAAAGAACCTGCGGCTGCAGGAAGCCCGCCGCTTGATTGTCGCCACCCAAGACGCCGCCCGCACCGCTTTCGCCGTCGGCTACGAAAGCCCGTCGCAGTTCAGCCGCGAATACGCCCGCCTGTTCGGCCTTCCGCCCGCGCGCGATGCGGCCCGGATGCGCGGCACGCGTGCCGACGAAGCCGCCGCGATCGGGTGAGGCTGGCTGGGGCGCCAGGATTCGAACCTGGGAATGCCGGAATCAAAATCCGGTGCCTTACCGCTTGGCGACACCCCAATAGCCTTACCGCTTGGCTACACCCCAACGTATTTTATGGGGTGAGTAGTGGGAATCGAACCCACGACCTCCAGAACCACAATCTGGCGTTCTAACCGACTGAACTACACTCACCATAATACTGGCGCGCCTACCAGGACTCGAACCTGTGGCCTACGGCTTAGAAGGCCGTTGCTC
>DBUB01000004.1:276466-397575 GCA_002307725.1 Alphaproteobacteria bacterium UBA1301
ATGCCGGAATCAAAATCCGGTGCCTTACCACTTGGCGACGCCCCAAAGAGGCGCGGACCATAAGGGCTCTCCCCCCGGCTTTCAACGCCAGCAAACGCCGAATTGGACGCAGCTAAACCGGGTCGGTGGGGCCCGGCTGGGGCGGGTCCGGCGGCAAAGGGATGAACTCGCCGGCGTCAGTGGGCGGCAGCGGCATCCGGCCCGCCCGCCAATCGGCCTTGGCCGCGGCGATCCGCTCGGGCCGCGAGGAGACGAAATTCCACCAGATATGGCGCGGGCCCACGGATTCGCCGCCCAGCAGCATGACGCGGGCGGGATGGTCGTCCGCCTCAATCCGCGCCGGACCAGGCCCGAAAACCACCATCTGCCCAACCGGGATGCGCACACCCTCGGCCGAGACCTCGCCCCGGGCGACATAGGCGGCGCGTTCCGCGTGGTCATCGGGCAAGGCAAAACGGCTGCCCGGCGTCAGTTCGAGGTGGGCATAGAACAACGGCGATAGCGCCGCACCCGCCGTCAGGCCGAAGAACTGCCCAGCGATCAGCGTGCCCGACACCCCGCCTTCGTCGAAGGACGGCAACGCCGTCACATGCGCAAATGCGGGCGGCGTCTCCTCCAATTCCGCGGGCAGCGCCACCCAGGCCTGGATACCGTCCATGCGGAGGCCGTGCGCGCGCACCTCGGCGCGGGTGCGTTCGGAATGGACGATGCCGCGCCCGGCCGTCATCCAATTGACCTCGCCGGGCAGGATCGGCTGCACCGTGCCGAGGCTGTCGTGGTGGAGAAGTTCGCCTTCGAACAGATAGGTCACGGTGGCGAGGCCAATATGCGGATGCGGGCGCACGTCGATGCCTTCGCCGGGCGCGAAATCGGCCGGACCCATGTGATCGAGGAAGACGAACGGCCCCACCATCCGCCGTTTCGCGAACGGCAAAACGCGGCCGACTTCCAAGCCGCCGCCGAGGTCCTTTCTCTGCGCGGCGATGACAATCTCGATCATGCGTTTTCGCTGTGCCTTGAGCTTTCGTAGAGGAACCAGATGCGCTTCTCGGTCTCGTCGATCCACACTTCGAGCAGACTGGCCGTGGCGACGTCGCCGGCCTCGTCGCACAAGCCGTGGGTTTCGCGCAGCGACGTCGCCAGACGCTGATTGTCGTCGCGGAGTTCACTCAACATGTCGAGCGGGGTGACAAATTCAGCGTCGTTGTCGGCGATACGCTGCAGCCGCGCGATATGGCCGATCGATTTCAGCGTGGTGCCGCCGATCTTGCGCACGCGCTCGGCAATTACGTCGGTCATAGCGAAGATCTGGTCTGACTGCTCATCGAGCAGAAGGTGATAGTCGCGGAAGTGTGGGCCGGACATATGCCAGTGGAAGTTCTTGGTCTTCAGATAGAGCGTGAAGACGTCGGCCAGAACGGCGTTGAGGGCGCCGCTGACATCGCGGGTGGCGTTGCTGCCCAAACCGGTGGGCGTCGCCAGTTCCGGATGCCTAGTGTTTTGGGAATCCATGTCGATCCTTTGCAAGATGATGCAAGGACGATTTCAGCGGTTTTTGCGACCGCTGCAAAGCAAAATCATGCGAAGAAAATATTGCTTTCAAGCTTCCGTTACGAAAAACGGGCTTCCAGGCGGGTCAGGATTTCCTCGATCGAAAATCCCAACACGTCGAGGCGCCCGGCCCGTGCCAGCAGCGCCAAGCCGCTGAGCGCCGCGCCCATAAGAAGCACATCGCATTGGGCTTCGCGGCTGTCGGAACTCTGACCCGAGATGTCGGACAGGACTTTGAGCGCGGCGATCATGCGGCCATTGAACAGCCGCTCGGCCTCGCCGGTTCCCGCACGGGACGGCAGCGCCGCCGATCCGGCCGCAATGGTTTCGGTGGTGCGGAGGAGTTCGAGCGCCGCCAAAGCCGCCGCCGCCAGCTTGCCCTTGCCTTCGTGACCCGCCGCCGCGCCGCGCATCGCCCGGGCGATGAAGCTGAGATCCTCGGCGGCGAGCGCGAGCAGCAGCTCGTCCTTGCCGGTGAAATAGGAATAGAGGGCCGCGGGTGCGAAGCCGGCTTCCGCCGCCACACCGCGCAAGGAAAGATCGCGGGCGCCGTCACGGGCTGCCACGCGCCGTGCGGCATCAAGGATCGCGGCCCGCGTCGCCAGATGCTCGCGCGCACGCCGTTCGGACCGTTTGGTCGCCATATCCGGCTCAATCATGCCGGGGATGATAGGTGATTCGCTACCGGTCGTCCTGCGACTCGGAAAACACCAAAGCCCCAGCCAGGATTCCCAGCCGGGGCGATGGTCAAACCGGAGTTTGATCGACCGAAATTACTTCTTCGGTGTGCAGTCGACGATTTTGCAGACGGCGGTCTGCAGGACGACGAAATCGTTGACGACCTGGGTCTCGTCATCAACCGTCTTATCGTAAGCCTTCTGCATGTCCGCAACCTTGGCCGTCACATCGTTCTTGGCCGCGTCGTCTTTGGCGGCGGCGATGGTGCCCTTTAGAGCGGTGGTCTGTGTGACCAGGCATTCGCGGAACGTCTTCAGGGTGGCCTGGTAGGCCTTCACCTGGACATAGGCCTCGTGCTTGGACTTCGTCGCTTCGTCGGCAGTCTTGCCGGCAACCGAACTGGCCGCCGGGATGGCCGGCGCAATCGGGGTCGTACCGCATGACGTTTCTGCCAGCGCAGGGCTCGCAAGCAACAGCACGGCACCAATCAGGCAAACACTCTTCAACATGATCCTCAAACTCCCCTGGATGTGAGCACGTCCCCAACCGCCCCGAAGATAAGCACATATTCGGCGGAGGAACAAAGCGGTGAGGCGCGTCACGTTGGGCCATGCGCGCCGGTGTCGTATTCCATCGCGCGGGCGACAATCCGGGCAAAATCGGCGCCATGGATCGCGCCCGTTAGCCACAGCGCCATGTCGATTCCAGCCGAAATTCCCGCTGCGGTAACCAAATTCCCGTCCCGAACATAACGACAATTCGCCACGACTTCTGCCGCTTCATGACGCGCCCGCAAGGTTTCCACAAAGGCCCAATGCGTGGTGACACGTTTGCCACGCGCCGGTCCGGCGGCACAGAGCAACAAACTTCCGGTACAGAGCAACAAACTTCCGGTACAGATGCTGGTGACCCACTCGGCCGTTGCGGCAATTGTCGCAATCCACGACAATAACGCCGGATTAAGCACCTCGCGCCGTGTCCCCTGGCCGCCCGGGACCACCAGGATGTCGAGCTTGTCGCAGGTGGCAAGGGTGAGATCTGGAATCACCCGCAGACCTTTGGCGCAACGGACGGGCCCGGCACGCTCGGCGATCAGCTTGACGTCATGAACCGGGGGCTGACCTTGATGGGCCGCCACCTCGTTGGCCATGGTGAGCACTTCCCACGGCCCCGCAAAGTCGAGTTCTTCGACATCATCGAACACCAGAACGCCGATGCTTTTGGCCATGACCGCCTCCGTTCAAGGTGTTTCTAGCGGACCGGATTTGGTCAGCGCCACCGCAAAGCCGTTCACAGGTGTGTGCGCTTCCTGACGGGGAACACAGGCCATCAAGCCGGCAACCGAGAATCCGTGACGGGCGGCGAGCGTCCGCAGATAATTTTCCGAATGACGCCAGCGCCGTTTGGGGCCGAGTTCGAAGCCGTCTTCGGTTTTGGCTTCCACGGTGAAAAGAAACGTGCCGCCGGCGCGAAGGGCCACCCAAACCTTGGCGAAAGTAGCCTCCAGATCGCCGAGATAAACCAGCGTGTCGGCGGCAACGACAAGGTCGTAGTCCTCGCTGCCGAAACCGGATTCGATATCGCCGACGGTAAGCGCATCATAGACGCCGCGGGCGCGGGCCTCAGCGATCATCGCTGGGCTGAGATCGACGCCATCCAGCCGGGCAGCGCGATCCTTGAACGCGGCACCCGACAGGCCGGTGCCGCAACCGAGATCGAGCACAGCAAGACCGGTGCGGCCGGGAATCACGAACGACGCCAGTTCGCGCAGAATCACCGGCGCCTGATACGCAAGCTGGCCCAGCATGCGGCTGTCGTAATCGGTGGAAAACTGATCGAACAGGTGACGGACATAACCGGCGTCAGACCGCGGCTGCGCCTTCATCGCGACGGCCTCGGCGAGGCGATCAGCAAGACCCGGCATGTCGCTCAGGGCCTCGAACGCGGCCAGCGCCAGATCGGCTTCGCCCGCGTCCAGCCAAGCGCAGCCGATAAGATAGCGCGCCTCGCCATTGTCCGGATCGAGCCGCAGCACACGCTGAAATTCGGCGATGGCAGTGGGAAGCTGTTCGCAGGCCAAAAGCGCGGCGCCCAAGCCGAGCGCGGCTTCGGCAATATCGGGATAGAGCGAAGCGGTGTCACGCGCCCAATCCAGTGCTTTCCCGGGTTCATCCGCCGCCAACCAGGCCCGCGACACAGTCAACCGCGCCAAGAGCCCGCCATGGCCTTCGCTGATGGTGGTTTGCAGCAGCGCCGCCGCTTCGCCCGCGCGTCCTTCTTCAAGCAATCGCGAAGCGGTCTCAAGCGGTTGTTCGCCAGGAAAATCGAAGGGTTCCATCGATGTCATCGCCAGGATAGAAATTGTCAGGGATTGGCGTGCAACAGTAGCCGCGGCTGCCGTCTTGCGGCAATCGCCGTCGCACATTTTGTAGGACCTCACGCCTCCCGGGGGAACCATGGACCCGTACGCCGAGCAAAAAGACCAAGTCCCACCGCCGCGCGCGCACCAGGGCTGCCTGTGGGGATGCCTCGGCACACTGATTGCCGCGGTGGTCGTGATCGCGGCGGTATACAGCTATGGCGCCTGGTATCTCTACAAGGGCTTCAGCCGCGATGCCCGCATCCAGACCATCGTCGAAGTGGTGAACCACAGCGCGGAAGCGACGGCCGTGCTAGGGCACAACATCTCGGTACACGGCGTCGAATGGCAGACCTACGACTATTCGACCGGCAAGGGCGGCACCGCAACCTACGTGCTGAACGTCATCGGTTCGAACGGTGAAGGCAAAGTGAAGGCCGAACTCGACATCACCGGTCCCAAGGTCAAAGTTACCTCGCTGGTGCTGACCGACTCCGAAGGCCACGTTCACTATCTCGTCGGCGCCGCGCCACCCAATCCGATGATGCAAAACAGTATCTGATCCGATGACGGTGAAACGACTCCTCGGTATCATCCTGATGCTGTGCGGCGGCGCCTTGTTTGTCGGCTCGCTCTGCCCCTACCTCCTCGCCATCGCCGACTATTTCGAGATTACGGAACTATGGGGCGCAACCTGCCCCGACAGCTTCCGGACCAAGGCACTTCTGATCGGCGGGGTGGTGATCGCAGTCCTCGGCCAACACCTCACTAGCGGCCGCAATCTGCGGACGGGCGAAAAACTGGAAGAGCCGGAAGTTTAGGTGTTTTGCGGCACCGCTACCGCCGGGCCTTCGCACCACTGTGCCGTCAGCGGCACGCCATGGCGGTCGATGATTTTGGCGGCATGCTCATAGCCTTCCTTGACGGCGCGGTCGAAGCTTTTCCAATCGAGCGGGTTGAGGTCTTTCAATGGCGGCTCGAACAGAAAATCGGCTTCGTCGCGCACCAAGCGGCGCTGCGCTTCCGATCCCACCGTGCCGGTCCGCATCAAGACATCGAAGATCGACGGCGTGCCGCGCATGCGCTGCCAGATCAAGCGCCAGACCGGACGTTCGCCATAGCGGCTGTCGCGCACCGAGAAATCGATCTCGCCGGTGACGTCGGAGGCGATCAAAGGGCCGATACGGCGCTTGCGCATCAGATCAACCGGCAGATTGTTCATCACCCCGCCGTCAACGAGCAGATGTCCATGCGAATTGACCGGCGGCATGATGCCGGGCAGACCCGCACTTGCCCGCAAGGCGCGCCAGAGATAACCGGTGCGATGCTCATGAATCCGTCCCGTGGTGAGATCGGACGAGATGCAGAAATATGGCCGCGCCAGATCCTCGATGCGCTGGAGTCCGAAATGGGTGCGTAGAAGTTCGCTCACCTTGCGCCCGCGCACCAGCGCGATCAGCGGCAGGGTGTAATCCGACAAGGGTTTTGCCGTCACGAACACGGCGCGCATGCGGTCGGAGAGTTCTTCGATACTCCATTCGGCGGCAAGCCCGGCGGCGACGATCGCGCCCATCGATACCCCGCCGAGATAATCGAACGGCACGCCTGCTTCGCTGAGTGCCTTGACGACACCGATATGAGCAAAGCCGCGCGCCCCGCCACCGCCAAGCACTAGCCCGACCGCCCGTCCCGCGACGCAGCGCGCCAATCGCCCGATATCGCCCGGACGATCCTGGCGGATGTGGTGATGGGATTCGAACAACCCGCTGTGCAAAGCGAAATGCTCCGGCACCGCGCCATGATGGCCGCTCGGGTGGAGCAGCAGAAGTTCCGGCAGGCCGCAGACGCGTTCCTTGACGGCGTGGAGCGGACGCGGCGGCAGCGGCCGGTCGGCGTGCGCAAACAAATAGATGCGGTCGGCTTGGCGTAGGCAGTGCTGCGTCCAGGCACTGTCGGGCGTATCGCCGCGATAGAAGACAACGTCATGGGCGGCTTCGAACGTGTGGAACCACGCGGCCGATTGCCCGGAGGCGGCGGCATCAAGCACAGCAGCCTTGGCGCCCATGTCGATCAGTGCCGCAACGATACGGTGGGCCACCGGATCCGCCGCCAAGCCTTCCTGCAGCGGCACAATGGCAAAGGTCTTGGGGCGGACGTGTTCGCGCGGCGCCTTGGTGGTTTCGAGCAGGCGACGGGCCATCACCCGCATCATGTCGATCATCACGCGCGGATGCTTGGCGACCAGGGCCTCGAACGCCCCCGGCCCGATGCGCAACAACTCGGTATCGCGGAGCGCCACCAGTTCGGCGGAATGTTGTTCGGCGAACAGACTGACCTCGCCGACCGTTTCGCCTGCCGGGATTTGCGCAACGAGACGGCGGCAACCGTTCGGGTCTTCCACCATGACGCCAAGTGCGCCGGTGACCACTAGGAACAAGGCGATCTCGTTTTCGCCGTCGCGCCTCAGGTGCACACCACCGGGCAGGCCGAACCAACAAGCCTCACCGATCAGCCGCCGTACGGCGCCTTCCGACAATCCGGCCAGCAGCGAAAACCGCGACAGCCTTTCATATAGGCCATTGGTAAGATCGGGACCGGAGATCAAAGCGGACAGAAAAGGCAACGCCATCGCTCCTCTCCCATCCGGTTGGCTTCACCTTACCATGCCGTCCAGCCGCCATCGACCGCAAGAGCCGCGCCTGTCACATAACTCGACGCCTTGCTGGCCAGAAACAGCAGCGGTCCGGCGATTTCGTCGTCGCGCCCGAAGCGGCCGAGCATGGTCTTGCCCGCCAGCCGCGCCGCAAAGGCTGGATCGTCCTCGGAAATCTGCGGCCGGGGAAACGGCCCTGGCACCAGCGCGTTGACGCGAATCTTGTCCGCCGCAAATTCCGCCGCCAAATGGCGGGTGAGTTGCAGCAGTGCCGCCTTGGCCGGACCGTAATGGAAAGGGCTGGCCTGTTCCGGCTTGGCATAGATGCGCTTGTCGGGTGCCACGGCGGCGTACATCGAGGCGATGTTGATGATGCGCGCTTCGCCAGCGGCTTCTACAGCCCTCTTCATCGCGGGCAGCGCGGCGCGCGCGGCTTCGAACGCAGCGGTCACACCGGACATATAGGTGGTGGCGAAATCGGACGGCTCAAGCGCCGCGAACGGCTTCACCTGCATCAGGATCGCGTTGTTGACCAGGACGTCGAGACGCGCCCGTCCGGCAAAAAAGCTGCGAACCGCCGCGATATCGGCGACGTCAAACGGCGCGCATTCGCAACCGATGCCGTCGTGCTGCAATTCGGCAGCAAAGGCCTCGAGCTTGGCGGCGCTGCGGCCGTTGAGAATGATGTGGGCACCGGCCTCGCCCAGCGCGCGCACCATCGGGCGGCCGAGATGACCGGCAGCCCCGGAAACAAACGCCACGCTACCATCGAGGCGGAAGAGGTCTTGGATCATTTTTTGGGCCATAGCGCCGGGTTGAGCAGCTGTTCCGGCAAATGCGGCAGACGGTCGTCCACCAGCTTACACTCTTCGGCATTGAGCGGCCGCTTGCGCGCAAGGCACAGATTGCGGTCGAGTTGCGCTTCGGTTTCGAGCCCGATCACCACACCGGCAATGAAATCCTGGCCGCGGGCATAGGCCAGGCACAAATCGGCGGCATCCTCGCGCGCAAGATCACGCGCCAGTCCGGCAATTTCGGCGAGCACTTGGGCTGGATCGACGCCGGCGATCGCCGGCCACAGCGTGGGATCACCGGATGCCAACAGGCCTTGCAGAAAAACCGAGCGGGCATGCACGACAACTTCAGGGCGCGCCGCGAGGCGGTCGACGATCCCAGCCTGGCGCCACCGCCAGTCCAAAAGATTGAACGGCAACTGGATGTGCTGCACGGCGGGACTAGCGAGTGCAGCGGCGGCTTCCGCCGGCGATTGCACCGACACACCGAGGCGGCGGATGGTTCCGGCGTCGACGAATTCGAGCAACCGCTGCCAAACCGCGCCGTTGAATTGGGTTATATGCGCGGCGCGATGCAACAACAGGCAATCGAGGCTGTCCTGGCGCAGCGCAGCGCAGGATTTGGCAATCGAGGCCTCGACTGCGGCCACGACTTCGGCTGGCGACGCGCCATCGGCAAGCTCGCTCAAAGGGCTGAGTTTGGTCACCGTGAAAACGGAACGCCCTGACAGCGCTTCCCCGAGCCGCTCCTCGGCATCACCATAGGCGCGCGCGGTATCGAACTGGCGAATCCCGCGCTCCGCAGCATGGCGGACGAGAGCCAGCGCCGCGGCGCGACTCGGTTTTCCGGTGCGATTCGCGACGCCATAATCGAGCCCAAGTTGCACGGAGCCCAAGACGAATTCGGCCATAACTGAGGTCCCAGAAGGGGCCGCCACGCTGGCACCACATGGTTAAGAAGCGCTTACGGGCGAGATCGGGCCCGGCCACAGGGCGGTATTGCGCCGCAATAGTCACAATTTTAGCTTTTTGGCCGCAGACCTTCGCCATAATAAAGTTGCATAGTATTCCAAGATGCGCGATGCGGGCGCCGCGCGGTGCTTCGCGCTACAGCTAGGTGAGGAATCCATGAAAAAGAGTTTGTTGCGGGCCGCACTGGTCGCCTGCCTCCCGTTCTGCGCTATGGCACTGACCGTTGTGGTATCTCCGGCTCAAGCCGCCGACAAAGACAAGGCGGAGGGCCCAAAGCCCAGTAAGTCGATCACGAAGCCTCTCAGCGAGTGCAAGAAGGCGCTTGATGCCAAGGACTACGCCACCGCAATTGCGAAGTGCAATGAAGCCAAAAGCACGGCGGATTTGACCGATTTCGACAACTACCTGATCAACCGTTTCTTGGGCGTCGCCTATTTCCAGTCTAACGATCGCGTGAAGGCCGAAGAGGCATTCGTCGCGGTGGTGAAGAATCCGGCCTGCCCCCCTGAAGACCGCCAGAACCTGATCGGTCCGGCAATCCAGATCGCTTCCGAAGCCAACAACACCGCGCTGGTCGCCGAACTCGCGCAGATCGCGCAGAAGGAAAAGATCGCCAATCCGGATGTCTACGGAACGATCGCGCAATCCTATTACGCCGCCAACGATAATCAGAACGCGATCCTCTATGCGCAGAAGGGCATTGATCTCGCCACGTCGCAGGGCAAGATCCCGCAATATGCGATCTACCAGATTCTGACCTTCTCCTATGACAAGCTGAAGGACCGCGCCAACGAGATGAAGGGCCTGACCATGATGGCCCGCGACTACGGCAAGACCGAAGACTGGAAGTATCTGCTCGATTTCTCGCTTGAGCTGCTGCCGGCCGGCAACAAGACCGCACGTGAAGTTGCGGCGCTCGACATCTACCGCCTGCGCCTTGTCGTCGGCGCCGACTGGTCGTCGTCGAACTTCCTGGAAGCCGCTGACGCGGCCTCGGCGATCCGCGCCTTCGGTGACGAGCGCACCTTCCTGCAGATGGGCATCGCCAAAGGCGTGTTCAACCAGGCCAAGGTTGCCCCGCTGGTCGCCAAGAACGCCACCGACGCCCGCAAAGACGAGCCAATCCTGCCGCAGATCGAAAAGACCGCCAAGGATGGCAAATCGCTGACCAGCGTCGCCGAAGCCTATTACGGCTACGGCCGCTTTGCCGACGCCGCCCGCGTCGCCCAGTCAGCCATCGCTGCCGGAGGCCCGTTTGCCGGCGAAGCCAAGCTGGTTTTGGCAATGTCCCAGGTCCGTCAAGGCAATGAAGCCGCCGCTAAGCAGACGCTGACCGGCTTCACCGGCGACCCCGCTCTGGTCCGCGTTGCCGAGTTGTGGAGTTTGTATCTCAATCGCCAAACGCCGGCGCCGGCGCCGGCGGCCGCCACGAAATAAGTTTGTTCGTCTGACCCGGGTGTCCCTTTGTTGGGGCACCCGGTTTTCTTTTGGCGCGCCCTTTCCCAATATCGGCGCTTGAGGGCCGCATGTTCGCCTTCCTGCCGTGTCTCATCTTCTTTGTGATGGCGCCCTTGTCGGTGAGCCTGGCGCTGTGGCTGGCGTTCGCCGCCGCCTTTGCCATCGGTATCCGGGCCTTCGGGGCTCACCGCACGGTGCGGATTTTCGACGCGTGCGGCCTGGTCCTGTTCGGGGCGCTGGCGCTCTACGCCGGTTTCGTTGATACCGATTTCGGCGCCGCCAAGACCGGCCTGGTGCTGGAAGCCGGATTCCTCGCCACTATCCTGTGGTCGCTGGCCTCGCACCGGCCCTTCACCGCCCAATATCACTGGCTGAAAGGCCGGCATGACCCGCAAGTGGTGGCGCGTGCCCACATCCTGCTCACCGCGATCTGGGCCACCAGCTACGCCATCATGGCCGCGATCAGCGCCCTATCGGTGGTCATGCACCGCCTGATGCCGGGCTGGGCGAGCGGGCTGGGACTATTGGTCTTCGCGGCAACGCTTACCTTTACTTGGCAATTCGGCGTCTATATCGACAAGCGCGGCGGCGACGTTGCGCTGCTGCGGCGGAGATAAGGAACAATCATGTGGTTTCTCAAGGCTCTCGTACCGGTCGTGCGAGACCTTTTAGGGACGTTCGTTTTCGTCGCGCTGTTCCTCGCCACCGATAACATCTACATCGCCACCGCTTGCGGCATTTCCCTCGTCGTCGTCCAGACGATCTGGAGTCGGCTGCGGCAAAAACCGATCGGCGCCTTGCATTGGCTGAGCCTGGTTCTGATCAGCACATTCGGCGGCGCCACCATCCTGTTCCACTCGCCCTATTTCATCATGATCAAGCCGAGCATTCTGTGGCTGGCGCTTGGCGGGGTGCTGCTCCGGCGCGACTGGATGGCGCCGTATCTGCCGCCGATCGTCACCGAAAACCTCGACGACGCCGAGATCGTGCGCGCCGGTTATGCCTATGCGACGCTGATGTTCGTGTTGGCGGTGCTGAATCTGGTGGTGCTGTGGCTCGCCTCGACGAGGTTCTGGGCCGTCTACGCCCTGCTCGGACCGACGGTGGCGCAGGCCGTGCTGCTGGTGGTGCTCTATTTCTGCTTCCGCAAACAGGTCATCGCGCGGATACGCCAGCGCCAAGCTCAGGCTGCGGCGCGGGGCGCCTGAAACCGACAGTCCAAATTCCGTCTGAACCGGAGGCACCTCGCAAACGGGCTTGCGGCAGCAACGTCATTATCCTATAATTCGTTAGTTTCCTAAATAACAAATTAGGAGAAAAACGAATGATCAGGCGGCTGGCAGCTTTGGGATTGTGTCTGGTACTCGGTATTTCAGCGGCCTCAGCCGCGGACCGCGATGTCACCATCGGCGAGGGTAAGCTGCACGGCACCTTGACCCTGCCCGACGCGGGCGGGCCGGTTCCCGCCGTTCTGATAATTGCCGGGTCTGGCCCCACGGATCGCGACGGCAATTCGGCCGTGCCGGGCGTCAAACCTGCTACCCTGAAACTGATCGCTGAGGGGCTGGCCAAAGCCGGTATCGCATCGCTGCGCTTCGACAAGCGCGGCATTGCGGCGAGCGCCGGTGCGATGGTGTCGGAACCGGATCTGCGTTTTTCGACCTATGTCGATGATGCCGTGGCGTGGGCCGGATTCTTGCGCGCCCAACCGCAGGTGCGCTGCGTCATTATTCTGGGCCATTCCGAAGGCGCTCTGATCGGTGCCCTCGCCGCCGCCAAGACCAAGGTGTGCGGCTACATCTCCATCGCCGGAGCCGGTTTTCCGGCGGGTGAAACGCTCAAACAGCAATTCAAGGACCGCCACACGCCCGACGCTGCAATGCAGACTATCACTGCCATTATCGACCGTCTCGAAAAGGGCGAACTGGTTGCCGATACACCCGCGCCGATGGCGGCGCTGTTCCGCCCGTCGGTCCAGCCCTATCTGATCTCGTGGTTCGCCATCGATCCAGCCCGCGCGATCGCCGGGGTGCAGGCACCGGTGCTTCTGATGCAAGGCACGACGGATGTTCAGGTCTCGGTGGCAGACGTCCAGCGTCTGGCCAAAGGCGCTCCCGCCGCCAAGCTGATGATCCTGGACGGCGTCAATCACGTCTTGAAACCGGCCCCGGCGGATTTTCGGGCCAATCTGGCGACCTATGCCGATCCGACACTGCCGCTGGCGCCGTCAGTGCTGCCGGCGATCATTGCCTTCGTGCAGGCGCGGCAATGAGTGATGCGTTCGAAGCCTTGGCGCATCCGGTTCGTCGTCAGATTCTGCGGCTCCTCCGCGACGGCGCGATGAGCGCCGGGCACCTCGCCGAGCATTTCGACCTCGCCAAACCGACGTTGTCGGGCCATTTCACCGTGTTGAAAAACGCCGGTCTTGTCACCACCGAACGCCACGGCACCACCATCCTCTACCGGCTCAATATGAGCGTGATGGAAGAAGCGATGGCGGCCTTGCTGTCGCTGATGGGCAAAGCGGAAGAAAAGGCAACCCCATGGAAATCCGTGCCCCACTCCTCTTAAGCGTCCTGTTGATCGCCGGCATGCTGGGGGTCAGCGCCTGGGCCTGGTCCGCACTTGGCGAAACGGCCCCCATTGCGACGCATTTCGATTTCGCCGGACAGCCCAACGGCTTCATGCCGCGCGACAGGGCGCTCTTGTTTGTGCCAACCGTCGCCACAGTCATGGCACTGCTGTTTGCGGTGATGCCGCGCCTCACAAGCCGCAAAGAAGGCCTTGCCGCCAGTTCATCCGGCTATGTCACCGGCTGGGTCGGGACAATGATGCTCTTGTTCGTGGCGCATTGCGCGGTGGTCCTCAAGGCGCGCGGCTGGCAAGTCGATGTGCCCGGCAGCATGTCCATCGCCGTCGCCCTTGTCCTGATCGCCGCCGGTAATGTGTTGGGCAAAACGCGTCCCAATGCCTTCGTCGGCGTGCGTACGCCATGGACGCGCCAAAGCGATTATTCCTGGGACAAATCCAATCGCGCCGCCGGACGCATGATGGTGGTTACGGGGCTGGCGACGCTCGCAACTCTGGCGGCGGCGGGAAGTTCGACAGCATCCGTCGTGATGCTTACTGGCCTTACAGTGATGGCGATCACGTCGGTCGCCCTTTCCTATTACTACTGGCGGCGCGATCCCGCCCGCCGTTCCGGCCGCGACTGAAGCTTCCGGAAAGATAGGTTTCGGATGCGGTGAAATCAGCAGCGGACCGGTCCTCGCGGTGCCATGGTTGCGCTTGCGCCACGGTCGCAAATCTTCGACATCGACCTGCAGGAGCTTAATGAGCCCTTCGCCAAGACAGTCCTATATTGTGCCTCATGGATGACCGGTCACATGGTATTGGAAGGCTGGCGGCGTAAACTGAAACATGACGTCGTTACGATGGGTAGCGGCGGCGAAATGGGAGCAGCGGGCTTATTCGAGTTCCTGCATTGCGGTGTATTCAACGAGATTGATCGCTCGCGCAGCGCTTTGCGCCTTTCTTGGACTGGCCGTCGCCGGATGTGCGGGACTGTTCGAACCATCACATCCCGACCCAGCGGCGCGCCTGCCCGCCTTGGAAAAGCGCATCTTCGCCCTGGTGGTCGAAACGCGCCGGAAGACCGACCCCAAGGCCCATGCTCTAGCGCTCGATCCCGAGCTCGCCGATGTCGCCCGCAAACGCAGCGCCGAGATGGCCAAGACCAACTCCTTTGCCGGCAACGGCGATCCGCATGTGGCGGCGTCGCTCTTGATGGCGGCAGATGCCAAGTTCCAGGGCCTCATCGGCGAGAACGTCGCCGCCCAGCATTACACCCCGGGGCAGGACATCGACGTCGATGCCTTCGCCAGGCGCTTCGCCGAGAGCTGGGCCGCCTCCAAGCCCCATCTCGAGAACCTCTCCTTCGCCGATTACGACCGCAGCGGAGTCGGCGCGGCGGTGAATGCCGACACCATCTATGTCGCTCAGGTCTTCACCACCGATCTCGGTATGGGTGCCAAGACGGAACAGGCCACGCCGGACGTTCAGACCGTACCCTCACCGCAGCAAGGTAAGGACAAGACCAAGGACACGGCCCTTAGGGGAGCCATCGTGCCCGGCCAGCCGGCCCAGTAGGAAGAGGTCAACGGGAAGAGGCCAACAGGAAGAGGAATGGCGGAACAGGAGCACATCACCGATTTCGAGACGTTCTGGCTGTTCTACCTACGTGAACACACTGATCCTAAAACGCGCGCGCTCCATTATTTTGGCACCGTCGTCGCCGTGGCCGGCATCGCCGCCTGTGTCGTCTTGGGCAAGCCATGGTTTTTGCTCGCTGTTCCGGTCGCCGCCTACGGTCCGGCCTGGGCCGCCCACTTCTTCATCGAGAAGAATCAGCCCGCCACCTTCAGCTATCCGCTGTGGTCCTTCGCCGCCGATTTTCGGATGACTTTTGCGTGGGTTACCGGCCAGATCGAGGCCGATCTGGCGCGCGCCGGCGTCAAAACCTCCAAGGCGCCAAACCGTCGTCAGCGCTAACGGAGTCTTAATTCCTCTGAGCCGATTCTACCGTTAAGGGTCACGGGGAAAACCGTGCGCCTCCATTGCGACCGCATTCCTTTACACCACATGTGGGTACCAGTACTTTATGTGGGGGAGGAACCGCTACGAGAGACGAAATGCGGCCAGATTTGCCATGGAGTGTCGCAGGGATTTCCAGCGAGGCCCGCGAAGCCGCGAGAGCGGCAGCGCGACGGGAAGGCCTTTCCGTTGGTGAATGGCTTACACGACGCATAGTTTCGGAACACTCGGATATGAGCGAACCTCGTAATCAATGGTCAATCCGCAACGACTACCGGCCCCAGCCGGAATGGGCGCGGATTCAGTCGGATGAAATGCTGGCGGACGTCTCCCGCAGCGAAGCCGAGACGGCCGAAGTCTATCGCCGCATCGAAGATCAGCTGCGCGGCGTGGCCCGCCGCCTCGACGCCTCCGAACGCAGTCAGACCGAAAGCAGCCGGGTGATGAGCAAGGCGGCGGTCGAGATGAACATCGCCGCCCGCGAGCAGGCCCAGGCCTTCGACCAGCTCGGTACCCATGTCGCCAATATCGCCGAACGCCTCGACAAGGTGGAAGAGCGCGATCCCAGTGACGGCCTGCGCGATGCCGTCAAGGCGCTGCATCAAGGCTTGTCACGGCTGGCCGAACAGATCACCGGCACCGCCAACCAATCGGCAACCCAGATTTCCAACTTGGCGGGCAACCTCGAAACCGTCGCCGGGCGCGTCGGACAGGCCCGCCAGGACGCGATGGCCGCGACCCAGGCCCTCGAAACCCGCTTCGGCGCCGTCGACGAGCGCGTGCGCGCCCTCGAAACGGCGACCCAGGCCCATGCCAGTTCGATCGACCGGGCGCTCGCCGCCATCGAAGACCAGAAGCACGCCGCCTCGCCGATGGAAGCAATCGTCCACCTCGAAGACAGCGTGCGGCGTTTGGAAGATCGCGGCGCTGATCCCAGCATCGACCGCCGTCTCAACGGCATCGAACGCACGATGGCGGATCTGACGGGCCGCATCGAGAGCCGCGACGATTCCGCGTCTTCCCTCGACGAGGGTCTGCGCAAAGTCGTCGCCCGCCTGGAAGGACTCGAGACCGCCCAGCGCGAAACCGCCGCCGAATTGCGCAAGGCCGCCGCCGCCATCAAGCCGATGGAACCGCCGCCACCTCCTCCGCCGCCGGTCATCCCGCCCGAGGCCGCCATGCCGCCGGTTCCTCCGGCCGCCGGCTTCAGCCCTCTGCCCGGGTTCGAACCGCCGCCGTTCGCAGCCGAAGTGCCACCCTTCGCGGTCGCTTCGGCGACCCCACCGCCGTTCGCGATGGGCGATACGCTCGCCAATGCCTACGAACTGCCGCCTGATCCAAACTTCACGTCGCCGCCCGGTCTCGCCGCCGATGTGACGGCCGAAGCCCCGACATCGGTGGAATCCTATCTCGCCGCCGCCCGCCGCTCGGCCCGTGCCGCCGCGGCCCAAGAAACCGAACGGGGCGCGACCATCGGCGCCCTGCACTGGGGTTCGAACGCGGCCAAACCGCCCGCCGATGCGACACCCAAAAAGAAATCCAGCGCGCTGCTGATCGGCCTTTTGGCGCTGGGCATCATCGTCTTCGCCGCTGCGTTATTCCTGCGGTGGCAGGCGATGAACACAAATGCGGCGCATCCCGCCGCCACCGCCGCCGTGGTTGGCTCCCTGGCCAAGGCCCCTGCGAAGACCGACGCTCCCAGCCTGCATCAAACCGCAACGGAAGGCCCGGTGCCGCCCGTCCCGCAAGTGATCCGTCCGGCCGAGCCGTCTCCCAGCAAACCGGTGCCGGTCCAAGTTGCCGCGCTGCCGCCACCGGCCGCGCATCCGGCCGCTCCGCAAGCCGTCGCACCGTGGTCCGCCGGACCGCAACCGGTCGCGGCCCGTCCCGGAACAGCGATCACCCCGCTCGACCGTCTGACCCAAGCGGCCAATGCCGGCAATTCCCGCGCCCAACTGATCGTCGGGCTCAAATATCTCGAGGGCGATGGCGTTCCCGCCAACCAAACCGAAGCTGCCAAATGGCTGACCAAGGCCGCCGACGCCGGTGAACCGGTGGCGCAATATCGCCTCGGCGGTCTGTTCGAAAGCGGCCTCGGCGTTGCTAAAGATCCCGTCAAAGCCGTGCGCCTCTATCTCGCCGCCGCCAACCAGGGCAGCCGCAAGGCCATGCACAATCTCGCGGTGGCCTATGCCGCCGGCACCGGCGTGAAGAAGGATTATGCCGAAGCCTCGCGCTGGTTCCTGAAGGCCGCCAATCTTGGCCTGTCGGACAGCCAGTTCAATCTCGCGGTTCTTTACGAGCGCGGACTTGGCGTGCCGCAGAATCTGGTCGATGCCTACAAGTGGTACGCCATTGCCGCCGCTCAGGGCGATACCGAGTCCAAGGCGCGCATCACGGCCATCACCAGCCAGCTCGACGCCGACACCCGCGCCGCCGCCCAACATGCCGCCGAAACCTTCCGCGCCGGCCAACTCAATGCCCGGGCCAATGTTGCCCCAACGATCAGCGACGTGACGCGGGGATAAGGCCGCCCGCGTTCCCGCCGCCGCAAGTGAGGTTGACCGGCCGACGCAACCCGCGCACAGTCGCGTGATCCTGCGTCGCTCGACTTCAAGAAACCCCTTTGATGGAAATTTATCTGCCCATCGCCCAGATGTCGGTCCAATGGCCGGTCATCCTGGGGCTCGGGTTCGTGATTGGTTTTCTGTCAGGCGTGTTCGGGGTCGGCGGCGGGTTTCTGCTCACCCCGCTCCTCATCTTCTACGGCATTCCGCCCGGCGTGGCGGTCGCCACCACCGCCAACCAGATCGCCGGCGTCACCTTCTCCGGCGTGCTGACACATTGGAAACGCCGTTCGGTCGATTTCAAGATGGGCGCCGTATTGGTGGCGTCTGGCCTCGTCGGTTCGGCCGCGGGCGTCTGGCTGTTCGCCGTGCTGCGCCGCATGGGACAAGCCGAATTCACCGTCTCGGCCAGTTACGTGCTGCTGCTCGGCGCGGTCGGCGCCATCATGCTCAATGAATCGGTGCGGACCTGGCGGGCGCGGCGGGACGGCCTATCGACCAGCGGCAATCGCTCCGGCCAGCATAATTGGGTTCACGGCCTGCCGCTGAAGATGCGCTTCCGCCAATCGCGGCTTTACATCAGCGTGATCCCGCCGGTGGTGCTGGGCTTCATCGTCGGCATTTTGTCGGCAGTGATGGGGGTCGGCGGCGCCTTCGTGTCGGTGCCGGCGATGATCTACATCCTGAGAATGCCGACCAATGTCGTGGTCGGAACCTCGATGTTCCAGATCCTGTTCGTCACCGCCTCCACCACCATGCTGCATGCGGCGGACAATTATACCGTCGATACGCTGCTGGCCCTGATCCTGATCCTCGGCGGCGTGATCGGCGTGCAATATGGCGTGCGCGCCGGTGCCAAGCTGCGCGGCGAACAGCTCCGCTTTTTGATGGCGCTGATCGTGCTGGTGGTGGCGCTAGGGCTGTTCTGGCAGCTCGTGATAGCCCCGGCCGATGTCTATTCGCTGACGGGGGCGACGCCATGAGAGCGCTGGTCCTCGCCCTTCTCCTGCTGGCGGCACCGGCGAGCGCCGAAGAGACCCTGACCTCCGGGCTATCGCAGGACTATCTGCAGATCACGTCCACCTTCACCGGTTCGGAACTGACGGTGTTCGGCGCGGTGGAAAATCCGCGCGCGGGCGGAACCCGCGACATCGTCGTGGTGGTGCGCGGACCCGATACGCTGATGACCATCCGCCGCAAAGACCACATTGCCGGGCTGTGGATCAACAACGCGCGCGCCAAGATGTGGCTGCCGTCCTATTACTTCATCACGGCGACCCGCCCGCTTCGCGCCTTTGCCGACGCCGATACGCTCGGGCGTTACGAGCTCGGGCTGGGCAATTTGCGCGCCGACACAGTCGCCAGCGACGGCGATGCCAAACCCTATGCCGACGCCCTGGTGCGCACCCAAAAGCGCGCCGGGCTTTACATCCAGACCGATGCTGGCGTGGAGATGCAAAGTGCCACGCTGTTCCGTGTGCATGTACCGATTCCCGCCGCGGTGCCGCGCGGCTCCTACAATGTCGAAGTCTATCTGTTCCGCGCCGGCGAAGTGACGGCGGCGCAATCGACCCCGTTCTATGTCGATCAGGCCGGCTTCGAGCGACGCGTTTTCGAGTTCGCCCACACTTCGCCGCTGACTTACGGCCTGTTTACCGTCTTGATGGCAGTGGCCTTGGGCTGGGCTTCCACATTCTTCTTCCGCGCCAGAACGTGAGCCGGACCCGCGACGGCATAAACTCGCTCGCGCCCCAGCGCGAACACCGCAAACTCGCGCGCGAACAATGAGGTGACGGACTCCTCGCGAACATCGTAGCCGCCGGTGTACGCGCCGAAGGCGGGCAACAGCAGACGCAAACCATCCGACACGAAACAACGGCGGCGCAAGCTGAGGCCACCGCGGCTGATCCGCGTCACCGGGTGAATGTGTCCCGCCACTTCACCGGCACAAGGCTCGGCCAACGGGATGTGGCGAAAGGTGAGCCCGCCGACCGCGATGTCGCTTTTGATGGTGCCGCCGAGCCAAGCCGGGGGATCGGGATCGTGATTGCCTTCCACCCACACCCACACCACGGCGCGCGTAAGCGCCGCCAGCAGCGCGATCTCTTCCTCGCCGAGACGAGCGCCAGCACCGCCGTCGTGAAAGGAATCACCGAGCGCAATCACGCGTTCGGGATGAAAATGCGCAATCAACGCGGCAATGCGGCGGAGTGTGGCGCGGGTGTCGTAGGGCGGCAAAAACTGACCGCTGCGGGCGTAAGACGAGCCTTTTTCGAAATGCAGATCGGCGAACACCAGCGTTTTCTCAGCCGCCCACCACGCCGCACCGGACGCATCCAGCATCAGCGTTTCGCCGTTGACGAGAAGTGTGCAATCGCCGCGAGTCATCGGCCGCAGTTTCGCATCCTTCAAACGGGAGAAGCAAACGTGATGCGAAAGCCGCCGTCTATTCCACCCGCATTGCATCCGCGATTAACGCGTCTTCGGTTTCGCGCAGCATTTCTTCGGCGGCTTCGCCGGCGATCATTTCTTTGGATATTTCCAAGAGCGCGGGCACGGCGAGCGGCGAAACGCGGTCGAGTTTGCGGCTGATGATGCGGCCCTTCACCCGCGCCAGCATGTCGCCGAGGCGGGCGACATCGAGCAGGCCGGTGGCGGCGTCTTGATAGGTGGCGCGCAAGAGAATGTGATCGGGTTCGTGCTCGCGCAACACATCGTAGATGAGATCGGTCGAGAACGTGACTTGACGGCCGGTCTTTTCCTTGAGCGGCGAGCGGCGTTCGATCAATCCGGCGATGACAGCACAATTCTTGAAGGTGCGCTTATAGAGATTGGATTCGGCCAGCCACGCGTCGAGATCGTCACCCAGCATGTCCTGGTCGAACAACGCGCCGAGGTTCACGCCCGACAGGTCGCGACGGCCCCACACGGCGAGCGCATATTCGTTGGCGGAAAAGCCGGTCGGTTGCAGATGCAAACGTTCGAGACGGCGCGTTACCAGCATACCGAGGGTTTGATGCGCGAGGCGCCCTTCGAACGGATAACAGACGAGATAGAAGCGATGCCCGCGCGGGAAGGTTTCGACCAAGAGTTGGCCGGGCTGCGGGATGACGCTGCGCCATTCCTGGATGCGCAGCCATTCGTGCACCGGATCGGGCAACGCCTGCCAGCGCTCTGGGTCCGACACCATCTCGCGCACGCGCTGGGCGAGGAAGGTGGAAAGCGGGAACTTGCCACCGTTATAAGACGGCACTTCGGCCTCGGTATCATTGGTGCGCGACACATAGGCGACGTCTTCGTGGATGCCTTGGAAGGCCAGCACCTCACCAGCGAAGACGAAGGTGTCGCCCGGCGCCAGTTGCTCGACGAAATACTCCTCCATTTGGCCGAGGGTGCGGCCGCCAGCGCCAATGGGGCGGCCTTTCGATTGCAAGCGGATGTCGATCATCGGGTCTTCGACGATGGTGCCGGCATTGAGGCGATAATTCTGCGCGAGGCGGGGATGCGCCAGCCGCCAAAGCCCATCCGGCGTTTTGCGCAGCTTGGCGTAGCGGTCGTAACGCTTCAGCGCATAACCGCCGGTGGCGACGAAATCGACCACGCGGGTGAAATCTTCACGCGGTAGGTCGCGATACGGCGCCGCGGAAATCACTTCCGCATACAGATCGTCCTCAGCAAAATTGGCGGCGCAGGCCATGCCGAGGACGTGCTGCGCCAGGACATCGAGACTGCCGGTCTTCAGCCGCTCGCCATCGAGTTCCCCGGCAATTACTGCTTCGCGCGCCGCTTCGCATTCCAAAACCTCGAACCGGTTGGCGGGAACCAACAACGCGCAGCTTGGTTCCTCAAGACGGTGATTGGCGCGGCCGATGCGTTGGACCAGACGCGCGGCGCCCTTCGGCGCACCGATGCAGACGACATTGTCGACCGCGCCCCAATCGATGCCGAGATCGAGAGTGGACGTGCAGACCACGGCTTTCAGCCGTCCGGCCGCCATCGCCGCTTCCACCTTGCGCCGCTGTTCCGGCGCCAGCGAGCCGTGATGCAGCGCGATGGCGAGATTGTCGTCGTTGATCCGCCACAAATCCTGGAAGGTCAGTTCGGCTTGGCGGCGGGTGTTGACGAAGACGAGCGTGGTTTTCGCCAGCTTGATCGCCGCCATCACATCGCTCATGGCGTGACGCGCCAGATGCCCGGCCCAGGGCACGTATTCTTCGGATGCCAGAATGCCGATCTGAGGCACCGCGCCACCTTTGGCGCGCACCAACTCGGACAAGTTTTCGCCCGGCGGCGATTGCGGCACCAGATAGCGCTGCAACGGCACCGGATCGGCGACCGTGGCCGACAGTCCGACGCGGCGATGGTTGGGCGCGAGTTTGGCGAGGCGGGCGAGGTCCAGCGCCAACAGATCGCCGCGCTTGGAATTGGCGATGGCGTGCAGTTCGTCCAGCACCACGGCGCGCAAATGGCCGAACATCCGTGGGGCATCGCGATGCGACAGCAGCAGCGCCAACTGCTCCGGCGTGGTGAGCAGGATATCGGGTGGGGAAAAGCGCTGGCGCTGACGGCGGCCCGCAGGGGTATCACCGGTGCGGGTTTCGATTTTGACGTCGAGACCCATCTCGCTGACCGGCGCCTCCAGATTGCGCGCCACATCGACCGCCAACGCCTTGAGCGGCGAGATGTAGAGGGTGTGCAGCACGCGGCTGCAGCGGGCGGGCAATGGCGCGAGTTCGATCAGGCTCGGCAGGAATCCAGCCAGAGTCTTGCCGCCGCCGGTCGGCGCCACCAGCAGCACCGATTCCCCGCGGGACGCGTGTTCGATAAGTTGAAGTTGATGCGGGCGCGGGCTCCAGCCGCGGGTAGCGAACCAGCGGGCAAAGCGTTCGGGCAATAAAAACGGCGTCAGTGCTGCGGCGGTCATGGTGAAACGATAACACAAAGAAAACCCCTCACCCGGTTTGCCTAAGCACTTACTTCGCGAAGTGCTGCGTAAGTGCAAGGCAACCCGCCCTCTCCCTCAAGGGGAGAGGGAATCAAAGCCGCTTCACGGTCTCGGCATCTTCTTCACCGGCGAAATACTTGTCGAGCGCCTGACGAAAAATGGGTTCGGGCGTTGCGTGCGCGAACAAGGTCATGGCGGAGCGGAATTTGAGGTCGTCGGGCGCCGCAAAGATGTCGCCGATCATCTTACCGTTCACCGCCAGCACCAGTCGGGTACATTCGCGCAGCCGCGGTCCCAAAATGGGATGGGCGAGATAGGCGCGCGCTTCGTCGAGCGAGAGGAGCGCATAGCGCCGCGCCGTTTCGCTGTGACCGAGCCCTTTGATTTGCGGGAACACAAACCACATCCAATGGCTTTGCTTGGCGCCGGCCTTCAGTTCGGCCCGCACGCGATCGATCACGCGCGCCTGCGCGTCGACAAACCGTTGCAAATCCTCGTCCATTCCGTTCACCACGATGTGACTACACTTCGATGGTTACGCGGCACGCATTCTGGCTACTCTGGCGGGCGACTCTGGCAGGATACGCTTGCTTCGCAGCCGAGTCAGGGTAGGGAGGGTTGCGTGAAAAATCGACGGGATTTTCTCACAACATCGGTGGGACTCATGGGAGCTGGTCTGATGGAAGTAACCGGCGCCGAGGCGGCAAAGCCTAAGAATTCCACGGGATTAGGCGCCAAGCCGAACGCAAGTGAGGCGCAATTTCCGGCCAACTTCCTGTGGGGAACGGCTACCGCCGCCTATCAGATCGAAGGCGCCTGGAAGGAAGACGGCAAAGGCGAATCGATCTGGGACCGCTTCGCGCATACCCCCGGCAAGATCAAAGGCGGCGATACCGGCGATGTCGCTTGCGATTCCTATCACCGCTACCGTGAAGACATCGCCATCATGCGCGCGATGGGCATGAAGAGCGCCCGCTTCTCGATTGCCTGGCCGCGCATCCTGCCGAACGGCACCGGCGCCGTGAACGACAAGGGCCTCGATTTCTATAAGCGCTACGTCGATGCGCTGCTCGCCGCCGGCATCCGTCCCTCCTGCACGCTTTATCACTGGGACCTGCCGCAAGCCTTGCAGGACAAAGGCGGCTGGCCCAATCGCGACATGGCCGGCTGGTTTGCCGATTACGCCGCCATCGTCACCAAGGCGCTGGGCGACCGTGTCACCGCCTATGCGATCTTCAACGAGCCGTATGTGTTCTGTTACTGCGGCTACGGCATCGGCGTACACGCACCGGGCATTGCGGACATGGGTCAATGTCTGAAGGCCGCCCATGTCGCCAATCTGGCCCAAGGCGACGCCTTCCGCGCCATGCGAGCGATCGCGCCGAACGCGCAAATCGGCGGTGCCTACAATATGTCGCCCGCCGTTCCGGCCACCGATTCAGCAGAAGACCGCGCCGCAGCGGAACGGATGCACGCGGTCAACAACATCTTCTTCATCGAACCGGCGCTGACGGGGGCTTACCCCAAAGCGTTTGCGCCGCTCGAGCAGATGGGTTTTCAGCCGGGCGATGAAACCAGACTGCGGGCTGCGCTCGACTGGATCGGCATCAATTACTATTTCCGCATGAAAGTCCGCGCCGACGCGTCGGAAAAGATGATGGGCTACCGCGCCGAGATTCCGCACGAGGGTCCACTTACCCATTTCGGCTGGGAAGTGTGGCCGCAAGGGCTGTACGACATCGTCACCCGCATCGGCCGCGACTACCACCTGCCGATCGAGATCACCGAGAACGGTTGTGCTTATGCCGATCCTCCGGGAAGGGATGGAACCATCAAGGATGGCCGCCGCACCGCCTATTTCCGCGCGCATCTGACCGAACTCGCCCGCGCCATCAAGGACGGGGCCCCGGTGCGCGGCTATCACGCCTGGAGCCTGCTCGACAACTTTGAGTGGGGCGAAGGCTATAGCCAGCGCTTTGGCCTCGTCTGGGTCGATTTCCGCCACGGAAGGCGGATTATCAAGGACTCCGGACACTGGTACGGGCAAGTAGCCGCGATGGGCGCCGTCCAGCCCTGACAGAGCAGTGGAAAATGCCGATTCCGGCTGTAAATTCCTGAAATGGCTGCAGTTTCTGAGACCCGAATCGCTCTATTGCGAACCGGCCGCGAGCGCTTATGACAGTTCCGCGACCAATCGCGTTTTGCCCTGCCGGGAGCGGTCTGGCAGGTACACGGACGAAACCACGGGACGAAGAGCATGTTGAGCTGGTTCCAGAATCTGATGCCACAGGAAAACCGGTTCTTCGACCTGTTCAACCGGCACGCCCACACCATTGTCGACGGTGCGGAAGCCTTGCGCTCACTGCTGCACGCCGAAACCAATGTGCGCGACGCCTGCAAGAAGGTGTTCGAATTCGAGACCCAAGCTGACGTCATCACCCAGGACGTGTTGCTGCTCACCCGGCGTTCTTTCATCACCCCGTTCGACCGCAGCGACATCAAGGACCTCATCACGTCGCTCGATGACTCGATCGACCAGATGAAGAAGACGGCCAAGTCGATCCTGCTGTTCGAAGTCGAGATCTTCGAGCCGCACATGGCCCAGATGGGCGATGTGATCGTCGACGCCTCCAAGCTGACGGTCGAGGCGGTCGCCCAGCTTGCGATGCTGCGCCAGAACACCCAGAAGGTGAACGGCGTCACCGAAGCAATCATCCGCCTGGAAGAAAACGCCGATGAGCTCAACAACCAGGGCGTCAAGGCGCTGTTCGTCAAGCACCGGGACGGCAATGCCATGGATTACATCATCGGCAACGACATCTATAACCACCTCGAACGCGTGATGGACCGCTTCGAAGACGTTGCCAACGGGATTTCCGGCATCGCCATCGAACAGTCGTAACGGAGCCTGCTGGTGCCCGACTACGCCATTCTGATCGCCCTCATCACCGCAGCACTGCTGTTCGATTTCATGAACGGCATGAACGACGCCGCCAATTCAATCGCCACCATCGTTTCGACGCGCGTGCTGGCGCCGCGGTACGCGGTGTTCTGGGCGGCGTTCTTCAACTTCATCGCCTTTCTGGTGTTCGGCCAGGCGGTCGCCCGGACCATGGGCTCCGGTATCGTCGACACCAAGATCATCACCGATCAGGTGATCTTCGGGGCGCTGACCGGCGCCATCACCTGGCAGCTCATCACTTGGAAGGCGGGCATTCCCTCGTCTTCGACCCATGCCATGGTGGGCGGCTTGGTCGGCTCGGCCGTCGTCCACGCCGGCACAGGCGTCATTCTCTGGCACGGGTTGGGGCGCACCATCCTTGCCATCTTCCTGTCCCCGACGCTCGGTATGGTCCTGGCTCTGATCCTGATGCTGATTACCGCTTGGATTTTCCACAAATTCCTGCCGGGGCGGGTCGACGCCATCTTCCGTAAGGCACAGTTCCTATCGGCGTCGCTCTATTCGCTCGGCCACGGCGGCAACGATGCGCAGAAAACCATGGGCATCATCGCGGCGCTGCTTTACGCCCACGGACAGATTCAAGGCGAATTTCACATTCCGCTCTGGGTGATTTTGGCCTGCCAGACCGCGATGGCGGCTGGAACCTTGGGCGGCGGCTGGCGTATCGTGAAGACCATGGGATCGCGAATCACACACCTTTCGCCCTATCAGGGCGTCTGCGCCGAAACCGCCGGATCGGTGATGCTGTTCCTGGCGACCAGCATGGGCATTCCGGTGTCGACGACCCACACCATCACCGGCGCCATCGTCGGCGTCGGCGCCGCCAAGCGCGCTTCGGCGGTCCGCTGGAACGTCGCCAAGGACATCGTGATCGCCTGGATCATCACTATTCCCGCCGCGGCCTGCATCGGCGCCCTCGGCTACAAGCTATTCGGACTGCTGTGATGGCGGGCGGTCACGGCAGCCGCAAACTCACCGGCGTGCAATATGCGGCCCTGCCCTGGCGGCTGCGCGACGACGAGGTCCAAATCCTGCTCATCACCTCGCGGCGGACACGGCGCTGGATCATCCCTAAAGGCTGGCCGATGGACGGCATCAAGCCGACCGAAGCCGCCGCGCGCGAAGCCGAAGAAGAAGCCGGTGTCACCGGGGTGATCGAAAAGACGGCGGCGGGTCAATACCGCTATATGAAACTGTTGCGCGATGGGGCGGAACTGCCGTGCCGCGTCGATGTTTTCCCGCTCAAGGTGACCGACGAGAGCCCCGATTGGGACGAGATGGAGGCGCGCGAGCGGCGCTGGTGCTCGGTGGCCGAAGCGGCGGGCACCGTACGTGAACCCCAGCTTAAGATGGTAATCCGGCGTTTCGGCACCCGCATCGCCACGTTACAGCGGCGCAAACAAACAGCAACGGCAGGCCATGGTCGCGGTACGGCTTGACGATGACGCCCTGACGTTCGCGGCGGCGCAGCTCGATGCGGCCGGCGGCGGCATCGCGGCCGAACTTCACACCGAAGCCTTGTGGGAGCCGGTTGTGTTCGTGCCGGACTTCGTCGATCCGATCACCCTGCCCGATCTTGAGGCCGACGCCGGCTGGCGCGCCTCGCAGGAGGGCGCCGCGGCCGAGCTGGCGAGCTATTTGTTGTTCCTCAAGAAGCGCAACGGACGGCTGCACAGCGTGATCTTCGACGATCCCTGGGCGACGCCTGGCGACCTCGATTATGGCGGACCGCCGCCGGAGCCGCTTTTGGCGCTACAGGGCCGCGTCAGTTATCTCTACGACCTCGCCGAGGTTTCACCCGATCTCGTCTGGGACTATCGCGCCATCGCGGTAAGCTATCTCAAGATCGTCTATGTCTCCGAGCTAACGCCGGCGGAAATTCGCGCGCTGGCCGAGGAAGAACCGGACGATGTGTTTCACCGCCTCGCCCACAGCGTGCGCCACGTCGCCGTCAGTGCCTATGACGACGAATCCTGGTTGATCGTCCGCCACGAGCACCGCTAAAGCGTTTTCAGGAAAAGTGGACTGCGGTTTTCCGTGCGAAAGAGTGCTACACTGGCGGCGGATTGCGCTCGAACTGGCGCTGGTGCCAAGTGGGATAGGCTGGCGTCACGGCGCTCGCCGCATCGAGCTTGGCGATCTGGTCCTTGGTGAGGGTCCAGCCGATGGCCCCGAGGTTCTCGCGAAGCTGCTGCTCGGTACGCGCGCCGATGATGACCGACGCAATGGTCGGACGCGACAAGAGCCAAGCGAGCGCAATCTGCGGCACCGATTTGCCGGTTTCGGCGGCGACCGCATCAAGCACATCGACCACCTTGAAAAGATGCTCGTCGTCGACCGGCGGCCCCATGTCGTTCTGCTTGGGGTCACGGCGGCGGCTGGTCTCTGGCAGCGGGCTCCCGCGGCGGATCTTACCGGTGAGGCGGCCCCAGCCAAGCGGACTCCACACCACCGCGCCGACGCCTTCGGCGAGGCCCAGCGGCATCAACTCCCATTCGTAGTCGCGCCCGATCAGCGAGTAATAGGCCTGATGCGCAACGTAACGCTCATAACCACAGCGGTCAGAGGTGGCGAGCGCCTTCATCAGATGCCAGCCGGAGAAATTCGACACGCCGATGTAGCGCAGCTTGCCGGCTTTGATCATGCCGTCGAGGGTCGACAGCACTTCCTCATGCGTCGTTTGCGCGTCGTAGCCGTGAAGCTGCAACAGATCGATATAGTCGGTGCCGAGGCGCTGCAGCGAAGCTTCCACCGCGCGAAGCAGATAATGCCGCGACGAGCCGCAATCATTGGGACCGGGCCCGGTCGGGAACGTCACCTTGGTGGAAATAAGAACCTTGTCGCGGCGGCCCTTGATCGCGGCGCCGAGAACTTCCTCCGAACTGCCGCGCGAATAAATGTCGGCGGAATCAAACATGTTGAGGCCGGCTTCGAGGCAGATATCGACCAAGCGCGTGGCTTCCTCCGGGCCGGTCGTGCCCCAAGACGAAAATCCGCCGACGCCGCCGAATGTTCCTGTCCCCAGGGTAAGAACCGGAACCTTAAAACCCGAACGGCCTAACGAGCGGTATTCCATGGAGATGACCTCGCAAGAGACGACGAGAAAATTTAGCGCGCATTCCTCGCACTGTCATTCCGGACGCTTGGCCGGGAGGATCTTCGCGTTTCACAGGTCCGGCAGCGCCTGTTGCAGCCGACCGCCAACGCGGATCATGTCGATGCGGGTGGCGAGGCCATTGGCACCCGTTTCTACGAACGCACCGCACAACGTCGCCGGGCCCATCGCGGGCGAGAAGCGGCCGCCATGCATCTTGCGGATGAAGCGCTGCACCGGCTCGTATTTGTCCATGCCGATGACGGAGTCGTAATCGCAGCAGCCGCCGGCATCGGTGAGATAGGCGGTACCGCCCGGCAGCACCTGCGCATCAGCGGTTGGGATATGCGTATGGGTGCCGATCACGAGGCTGGCGCGGCCATCGCAGAAATGGCCCATCGCCATTTTCTCGGAACTAGCCTCGGCGTGCATGTCGATGACCACCGCATCGGCGCCTTCGCCCAAGGGACACGCGCCGAGTTCATGTTCGGCGGCGGCAAAGGGATCGTCGAGCGCATCCATGAACACCCGGCCCATCAGATTGACCACCAATACGTGCTGGCCGGAACGGGTCTCGTAAAAGCCCGCGCCCTTGCCCGGCACGCCGGTCGGATAGTTGCGCGGCCGCAAGATGCGGTCCTCATCGTCGATGAAGCCGAGAATCTCACGCTGATCGGCCCAGTGGTTACCGGTGGTGAGGCAATCGACGCCCGCCCCGAACAGCTCATCGGCGACGCCGCGCGTCAGCCCGAAGCCACCCGCCGCATTTTCGCCATTGGCGATGATGAAGTCGGGCTTGAGTTGGGCCTTCAGCCGGGGCAACTCGTGGACCACCACATCCCGTCCGGGACGGCCGATGATATCGCCGATAAAGAGAATGCGCATGCAACCGTCATAGCATATTCGTGCGCGCAGGCCAGCCACTTGGAGCGTGCGGATGCGGCACCCGCATCACAAACTGCGACTATATGACGAAGCTTCGCTATCGCCTGGTGCCGCTGATCTGGTAGGGATGCACGGACGAAGCGGGAAAGGACCATGCAAGCTATCGTATTCGACTTTTTCGGCGTGATCTGTTCCGAAATCGCGCCCTTCGTGCTGCCGCGCTATATGTCGGCGGAAGCCGCCATCGAATACAAGGCGAGCGTGGTGGAGCGCGCCGACCTCGGCGAAATCAATCTGGCCGAAGTGCTGGAGCACCTTTCGCACCGCACCAGCATCGCGCCCGCCGACCTCGAAGCCGCGTTCTGGGGTTGTGTGAAGATCGACGCCGACATGGTGGCGCTGATGGAAGACCTGCGCCGCCGCACCAAAGTCGCGCTGTTGTCGAATGCGATGCGCCCGTTCCTGCGCCAGATCCTGGAAAAGCACGATCTGACGCGGTTGTTCGATACCATGGTGATCAGTTGCGAAGAGCACCTCACCAAGCCCAACCCCGCCATCTACCGGTTGATCGTCGAACGGCTGGGTGTGCCCGCGTCTGAATGCTTCTTCACCGACGACAATCCGGCCAATGTCGAGGCCGCGCGCGGCGTCGGCATGAAGGCAGCGCCATTTACCGGCGTGGAACAGCTGAAGCGTGATCTCGCCGCCTTCGGGGTATTGTAATCCTTACAAACAAAATAGCGTGAGGCCGTTTTCGGTTAGGACCGCGTCGAGACGCTCGTCGTGGGCGCCGTGTGGCACCTCGGGTAGCTCCTGGCCCGCATAGGCGATGCCGATGGCGCAAACGGCACCAGCGGCGCGCAATGCCGCCAGCGTGCGATCGTAATAACCGCCGCCATAACCGAGCCGGGTGCCGTGACCATCAAACGCCAAGAGCGGTACCAGCAGCACCTTTGGCACGACCACCGGCGCATCGGCCTGCGGCTCGGCAACGCCGTAAGGATGCACCACTAGGGCGTCGGTCTCGCACCAGCGGTGGAACCGGAGTGGCTGCGCTTTGCCGGTCATGGCGGGTAAGGCGAGCGGATGACCGCGCCCGGCCAGCGCCAGCATCAACGCCTTCGGATCGGCTTCGGCGCGAAACGCCGCGTAACCTGCCACCACCGCGTCGGGCGCGATCGCCAAGGCGCCCACATGCGCCGCCAGCGCCGCGGCGTGGCCGGGGGTGGCCAGCGTGTTGCGGTGGGCTTCGGCCTTGCGGCGCAGTTCGGATTTGTCGCTCATTGGGGAGTGGGCATCAGGGAGCGGGACGGAAAATAAGTGGACAGGACCGCCTACGCCGTTGGATTTGGAACCTCACGGGCCTGCTTGTGCAGGTGGGCGCCGTTTGTCCGAGGCCACGGCCCCGGTCAGGGACAGCTCCCGGTGAGTATCATTAAGGCCCCTGGGTGTCGCTATCCTGACGCGCGAGGCAGTACCTGTCCGTCACCACTGTAGGGCCGAGCCCCAGTCGCCACAAGGGCGCGTAAATTTCTGTTTTCGCAGGGTCTTTCGGGAAAAAGACCTTTCCGGCGCGCTGGCCGCCAGCAGGACTGGGAAAAATCCGAACCTTTCGGAGAATCTCTCTTTGGGAACGATTGCCTTGTTTTTCAAAATAGTAGGCATAACATCCTCTCACGCGAAGGTTGAACCAAAATCGGCGTTTGGAAATGAGGTTATAGGTTTGAATTATAAGGTTATTTTTCATCCCAAGGCCATGGCCAGCCTGATCGATCTTTATGCTTACTGCGCCGACAAGGCGGGAACGAAGATCGCCGAAAAGCTCGTTTCTGACCTTCATGCTTACTGTGATGGCCTGAATGTGTTTCCCCACCGCGGTACTCGCCGTGATGATCTTTATCCGGGGCTGCGCGCCATCGGTTACAAAAGACGCGCAACCATTACCTTCACCGTCAAAGACGACGAACAGACGGTGGTTATTCTAGGCATTTATTATGGCGGCCAGGATTTCGAGCGTTATAGCGAAATCGACGATGGCGATATGTAAGCCGTAACAACAGTCAGGGGGCCACACGCCCCAGGCCTCTCTTCTCAAGCCTTTTTCGTTCTTTCACGATAGGCCGCACGCACCTGATCCATGATCTGATCTGAAGGAATGCCGATGCTTGGATCGGCGTCGTATTCTTTGCAGCTTTGAACAACTTCTTCCCGAAGCCATTTTTCCAGAGCCGCATCGCGTGCTTGCAGAGTCCGCAAGCCATCGCGGATCACTTCGCTGTCAGAGGCATATTCGCCGGACGCAACCTTAGCCTTCACCATCGCCGCCATCTCGTGCGGCAGGGTGATGGTAAGAGGGGCGGTGTTTCGCATCGCTATTCTCCTCCGATTGGATAGGAGGTCTAGCACGGACGCATGACTAAGTCATACACTTCATATGACAAAGTCACACGCTTGTTGGCACTGTTAACACGTGTGATCCCTGGACTTGGAACCAATTTCGAGAATCCAGTGCCTCGCCCCGGCACCGCCCGCCTCACGCCACCTTCAATTTGGCCGCGATGTCCTCGATGCGCTTGACGGCGTTTTCCAGCACGTCGGCGGCAAGGCTTTCGGATTCCTCCATCCGCCCGCTGGCTTCCTCGCGCGCGCCGCGTTCGGCCGTCAGGTCGTGTTTGGCTGTCTCAAGTTGGTCGGTGGCGGCGTGCAATTCGTCGGCGAGGAGCAGGGCCGCCATCAGGATCAGGCGCTGATCGCCGACCTGTCCAACCGAGCCAAGCAGCTCCTTGACCTTGGAATCGACTTCTTCGGCCAGAGCTTTCAGGTGCTCTTCTTCGCCGTCGTCACAGGCGATCGTGTAGGCCCGGCCATTCACCATCACATTGACGAGGGGCATAGAAACCTCCGAGTTCACCTCAAAACGAGCCTTGTCACCGGGCGACACCGGCCTGAAGTGACAAGTTTGAGTCTGCTACCGTCCCAGCGCCGCACGGATTTCGGCGATGGCGCCGTCGAGCCGGCCTTCAACTTCTTCGGTCAGGCCGGTGAGCGAACGGGCGTCCTCTTCCAGAGCGGCCACCCGTGTCACCATTTCTTCGCGCTCGGCGTCGAGGCGGGTGATTTTGGCCTCGGCAGCCGCGGCTGATGCGCGCGCCTTGAGCAGCGGCAGGGCCGTTTCTTCCAGTGCATCCAGAGCCTTGGCTAGCCGCTCGGCGGCCAATTCCAGTCTGCTCATGGCGGCTCCTCTCCAAACTCTCCAAACGCGTGCAAGACCTTACCCGACCTTAGGCACGCCCCAGAAGAACGGTCAACGGACGCCACCAATAGTTCCTGTGGGAAGAGCTGGACAGGTTTGATAAAGACAGCCGTCATGCCGGTACGCGTCATCCATGCACCACGAATTTGCGCGTTGCGGTTTTGCCTTTCAGGCCAACACTGGTAAATGTCAGACAAGTTCTGCCGTCGTGTCCAGCGTTGCAAGAACACGCACTGGGAATCCGCCATTTCCGGCGGTGTATGGTGCCAGCGGATGCGCGCCGGGCTTGACGGTTTTGACGGCGGGTTTCACAAAGACCCGGAATTACGGTAACGCTACCATAAACAAAAACGGCCAGAGCCAAAAACGACCAGAGAGGGTATTTCGATGAGCAGCAGTACCGCCCCAGCAGGCATCAGTTTCCAGGACCACACGCGCCTTCTGGCGAATGCCATCCGCGTCCTCGCCATGGACGGCGTCCAGGCCGCCAATTCCGGTCACCCAGGCCTGCCGCTCGGCATGGCCGATGTGGCGACGGTGCTGTTTTCGAAGTTCCTGAAATTCGACGCCACCGCGCCGAACTGGCCGGATCGCGACCGCTTCGTGCTTTCCGGCGGCCACGGCTCGATGCTGCTTTATTCGCTGCTCTATCTGAATGGCTATCCCAAGATCACGCTCGACAACCTCAAGGCGTTCCGCAAGCTCGGCAGCCCCTGCGCCGGCCACCCCGAATACGGCGCGCTGCCGGGCATCGAGACCACCACTGGCCCGCTTGGTCAGGGCCTCGCCAATGCGGTCGGTATGGCGATCGGTGAGCGCATCATGAACGCGCGCTACGGCGACGAACTGGTCGATCACAAAACCTATGTGTTCTGCGGCGACGGCGATCTGATGGAAGGCATCAGCCACGAAGCGATTGCGCTCGCCGGCCATCTCAAGCTGAACAAGCTTGTCCTGCTCTACGACGACAACCACATCACCATCGACGGCGCCACCTCGCTGTCGGATTCGACCGATCAGATCAAACGCTTCGAAGCCTCTTGCTGGGCCACCCGCCGCATCGACGGCCAAAACGCCGATGAAATCGCCGCCGCGCTGACTTGGGCGCAAGCAAGCGACAAGCCGGTGTTGATCGCCTGCCGCACCACCATCGGTTTCGGTTCACCCAAGAAGGCCGGTACCTCCAAGGCACATGGCGAACCCTTGGGGGCCGATGAAGTGCTGGCCACCAAAAAGAATCTCGGCTGGCCGTCGCTGGAGCCGTTCTTCGTACCCGAAGACCTCGTCGCCGAATGGCGCAATATCGGCAAGCGCGGCACCGATGCCCGCAAGGTTTGGGAAGCGCGTAAGGATGCCTCGCCCAAGAAAATCGACTTCGAAACGGCGCTTGCCGCCGAGGTGCCGCCGGCCGTGCTCGCGGCGCTGAATGCCGTCAAGAAGAAGGCAAGCGAAGAAAAGCCCGCCGTCGCCACCCGCAAGGCCTCGGAAATGGCGCTCGACGCGATCAACGCCAATTGGGCGCTGACCATCGGCGGCTCGGCCGATTTGACGCCGTCCAACAACACCAAGACCAAGGACCTCAAGGACATCACGCCGGAGGATTTTTCCGGCCGTTACATCCATTGGGGCATCCGCGAGCACGCCATGGCGGCGGCCATGAACGGCCTCGCCCTGCACGGCGGCATCGTGCCTTACGGCGGCACCTTCCTGGTGTTCTCCGACTACTGCCGCCATTCGGTCCGGCTGGCGGCGCTAATGGGCATCCGCGTCGTCTATGTGTTTACCCATGACTCGATCGGCGTCGGCGAAGACGGCCCTACCCACCAGCCGGTGGAACATGTGGCCTCGCTGCGCGCCATTCCGAACCTTCGCGTCTTCCGCCCCGGCGACGTGGTGGAAGCGGCCGAAGCCTGGGCCCATGCGCTCGAGGACAAGACCCATCCCAGCGTCATGATCCTGTCGCGCCAGAACATGGCGACCTTCCGCAGCGTGCACACCGACGAAAACCTCACCGCCAAGGGCGGCTATGTCGCCGCCGACGCGCCGGGCGCGAAAGTGACGCTGATGGCGACCGGCTCGGAAGTCGAAGTCGCCTTCAAGGCGCGCGACCTGCTCGCCGCCGATGGCATCGCCGCCCGCGTCGTGTCGCTGCCCTGCTGGGAACTGTTCGAGCAACAAAGCGCAACATACCGTGAAAGCGTCCTCGGCCCGGGAACCGTAAAAGTGGCAATTGAGGCGGGATTACGGTTTGGTTGGGACCGTTACATCGGTCCGGATGGCGTTTTTATCGGCATGTCCGGCTTTGGTGCCTCCGGTCCAGCCAAAGAGGTTTACAAACACTTCGGCATAACGGCAGAACATGCGGCAGCGGCGGCAAAAAGTGCATTGAAACAGTAATGTTTCGAGCTTAAGTCAGCGCTGTCAATGAAGGGATTCAAGGAGGTTCAATATGGCCATTCGTGTTGCTATTAACGGCTTCGGCCGCATCGGTCGGTTGGTGTTGCGTTCTATCGTGAAGTCCGGTCGCCGTGACATCGAAGTCGTTTCGATCAACGACCTCGGCCCGGTTGCCACTAATGCGCATCTTTTGCGCTACGATTCCGTACACGGCCGTCTCGACGCGTCGGTGTCGGTCGATGGCGACATCATGACCGTCGCCGGTCACAAGATCAAAGTCACGGCCATCCGCGATCCCTCAACCCTGCCGCACAAGGACCTCGGCGTCGACATCGCGATGGAATGCACCGGGCTGTTCACGGCCCGCGACAAAGCCGCCGCGCATCTGACCGCCGGCGCCAAGCGCGTTCTGATTTCCGCTC
This sequence comes from Alphaproteobacteria bacterium UBA1301, assembly GCA_002307725.1. Taxonomy (GTDB): domain Bacteria; phylum Pseudomonadota; class Alphaproteobacteria; order Micropepsales; family Micropepsaceae; genus Rhizomicrobium. Next base: position 312,050 of record DBUB01000004.1, read on the forward strand.
CGTCGGACGGCGCCGACCTTACGGTCGTCTACGGCGTCAATCATGACAAGCTGACCAAGGATCACCTGGTCGTCTCCAACGCCTCCTGCACAACCAACGGTCTGGCCCCGCTCGCCAAGGTGCTGAATGACGCTTTCGGCATCGAGAAGGGCATCATGACCACGATCCACTCCTACACCGGCGACCAGCCGACCCTCGACACCCTGCACAAGGATCTCTATCGCGCCCGCGCCGCGGCGTTGTCGATGATCCCGACCACGACTGGCGCCGCCAAGGCCGTCGGCCTGGTGCTGCCGGAACTAAAGGGCAAGCTGGACGGCATCTCGGTGCGCGTGCCGACCCCGAACGTGTCGCTGGTCGACCTCAAGGTTGTGCTCAAGAAGAACGCGACCAAGGAAGAGATCAACGCCAAGATGAAGGAAGCCTCGGAAGGCTTCTTGAAGGGCATTCTCGACTATATCGAAGAGCCGCTGGTTTCGAGCGACTTCAATGGCGTCCCGGCCTCGTCGTCCTTCATGGCGCCGCAGACCAAGGTGATCGGCGACAACCTCGCCGCGGTCTATTCCTGGTACGACAACGAGTGGGGCTTCTCGAACCGCATGGTCGACACGGCCCTCGTCCTCGCGAAGTTCATCTGAAGATAACAAGAGGGGCGCTCCGGCGCCCTTCGCTTCTTGCGGGCGCGCGGGGCATAGTCGGCTTCACGCGCCCTTTTCTTTTCGTCCTGCATGCCCATGACGGCGTGCCTGTAATTCCTAAGCGGGCCCATGACGGCCTGCTACAAACACAAGGACCACATCATGGCCACCACCTTCCACACCATCGATGATCTCGACGTCGCCGGTAAGCGCGTGCTCGTCCGCGCCGACTTCAACGTGCCGATGAAAGACGGCATCGTCACGTCCACCACCCGTATCGAACGCCAAGCCCCCACCATCACCGATCTCATCGCCAAGGGCGCCAAGGTCATCATCTGCTCGCACTTCGACCGCCCCAAGGGCAAGGTCGTGCCGTCGATGAGCCTGAAGCCGGTTGCCGCCGCGCTCTCCAAGATCATCAACAAGCCGGTCGCGTTTGCTGAAGACTGCGTCGGCCCGGTGGCGGAAGCTGCCGTCGCCAAGCTGAAGAACGGCGACGTTCTCTTGCTCGAAAACACCCGCTTCCATGCCGGTGAAGAAAAGAACGATCCCGAGCTGTCGAAGCAGCTCGCGGCGCTGGCCGATTTCTATGTCAACGACGCCTTCTCCTCGGCGCACCGCGCCCATGCTTCCACCGAAGGTGTCGCGCACCTGCTGCCGAACGCAGCCGGACGTTCGATGCAAGCCGAACTGACGGCGCTGTCGAAGGCGCTCGAAACCCCGACCCGCCCGGTGATGGCGGTGGTCGGCGGCGCCAAAGTGTCGTCGAAGATCGGCGTGCTCGAAAACCTGCTCAAGCGGGTCGACACGCTGGTGATCGGCGGCGCCATGGCCAACACCTTCCTCGCCGCCGAAGGCAAGAAGATCGGCAAGAGCCTGTGCGAGAAGGATCACATCCCGACCGCGCTCAAAGTGCTCGAAGCCGCCAAGGCGGCGGGTAAGACGGTATTGCTGCCGGTCGATGGGGCCGCCGCCAAAGAATTCAAGGCGGGTGCGGACTATCGCGTCGCCTTGGTGGACGACATCAAGGACGATGAAATGATCCTCGACGTCGGTCCGGCGTCGGTGGAAGCCTTCAAGGCGGTGCTGGCGAACACCAAGACCGTCGTTTGGAACGGCCCGTTCGGCGCCTTTGAAATTCCGCCCTTCGATAAGGGTACGGTCGGTGCGGCTCAGGCTGTTGCCGCGGCGACCCAAGCTGGCAAGCTGCTGAGCGTAGCTGGCGGCGGTGACACGGTGTCGGCGCTCAACATTGCCAAGGTTGCCGACAAATTCTCTTATGTTTCCACCGCCGGCGGCGCCTTCCTCGAATGGCTGGAAGGTCTCGAACTACCCGGCGTGGTGGCATTGGCCGTGAAGTAAGATTCAGCAATTAGCCCGTCGCAACCGACGGGTGAGCGATCTACAGTGAGCCCCTGTTCCCCGCGGAACAGGGGCTTTTCTTTTCGAGGATCAATGATGACCGAAGCTGTCCAAAAAATCTTGTCCTGGTACGAAAGCGACAATCCGGGCGTGAAGACCAACCTCGCCCGCATCCTCTATCACGGCAAGCTCGGCGGCACCGGCAAGCTCGTCATCCTGCCGGTCGACCAAGGCTTCGAGCACGGCCCCGACCGCTGCTTCGTGCCCAATCCGGCGGCCTATGATCCGCACTATCATTTCCAGCTCGCCATCGACGCCGGGTTGTCGGCGTTTGCCTCGCCGCTCGGCATGCTAGAGGCGGGCGCCGCGACCTTTGCGGGCCGTATTCCGCTGATCCTGAAAGTGAACTCAGCCAATCTGCTCTATCCCAAGGAAGGCCCCAAGACGCAGGCAGTGACGGCGAGCGTGCATGATGCGCTACGGCTGGGCTGCTGCGCCGTGGGTCTGACCATCTATCCCGGCTCGCTGCAGTCCTATGACATGTTTGAAACCGCGCGCGAGTTCGTCGCCACTGCCAAGGATGTCGGTCTGCCGACCGTGATCTGGTCCTATCCGCGCGGCGAAGACCTATCCAAAGAAGGTGAGACGGCCATCGACATCGCCACTTATGCGACCCAGATGGCGGCGCTGCTCGGCGCCCACATCATCAAGGTCAAACTGCCGACCAGCTTCGTCGAAGCGGCCGATGTCGGCGAACTCTATGCCAAGGGCAAGGTTCCCATCGCCACCCTGACCGACCGCATCAAGCTGGTGAAGAAGGCAGCGCTGGGCGGGCGGCGGATCGTGGTGTTCTCGGGCGGCGCCAAGAAGGGCGACGAAGGTATCATCGAAGAAGCCAAGGCCATTAAAGCGGGCGGTGGCAACGGTTCGATCATCGGCCGCAACTCGTTCCAACGCTCGAAGGAAGACGCGCTGACGCTGCTGGGCAAGCTGGTGGAGGTGTATCGAGGGTAACGACGACGTCCCAACCTAAAATCGGCCAATTTCGCGCTCACAAGAAAAATGCTAAGTATCGTATTGTCTTGTCGAAAGATGCAGAGCCATGGTTGTGATCGACACGCTAAAAACTGAAGTAAGCCGGATAATTCGCGCAAATATCCCTGCGATCCAGCTTCTTCGAATCGACATTACGGAAGGCGCTGATTCTGACGGTCAGCAGAGCATCTGGATCAATGCGATTATTAAGACGCGCCCGCTCGAACCCCGCGAGATGGCACGTAAATCGAGCATAGTCGTAGACCAATTGCGTACTTGGATGACTTCATACGACGACGAGAGATTCCCCTATTTTGATTTCCTGACAGAACAGGACGAACAGGAGCTCCAGCAAGCGGGGGAATAAATGGTTGACTATGATCAATTGCTGGAATTGGCGGAAACAGAAACACAATCCGCGGCGGGCGCACCGAGACAAGCTTACCTCCGCCGGGCAGTTTCAACGGCATATTATGCCGTATTTCATGCTCTACTGACACGCGTTGCAACCACATTTGTAAAGACCGGGTTCCGAAAATCGCAGGCGCTTTTCTACCGGTCTCTTGAACACAAAACCGCCAAGACTCGTTGCATAAAATCCGGCAAAGCGCGATTGGATATCTCAGAAAAAGATTTCTTCGGGTTCGACAGTTTTCCTGGCGAAATCCGCAACTTCGCGAACGAGTTTGTTCGGCTTCAGGAACTACGGCACGCTTGCGATTACGATCCGGATTTTAGGATTGCGAAAGCAAGAGTCGTCGCCGCAATAGCAAAAGCTCGCGAGGCAATTGATAATCTTAGGGTTGCACAAGAAAACAACGATGAGGCTACGACACTATTCTTGAGCTACCTCCTGTTCGGTTTGCGATCTTGAGTACCCCCTGCCGCCTTTACATCATCACCCCGCCCAAGCTGGACCCCAAACCCTTTGGCGAAGTCCTGAAAGCCGTCCTCGATGCTGGCGATGTTGCTTGTTTGCAGCTTCGCCTCAAGGATGTAGCGGAGGAAGAGATCGCGCGGGCGATCGAAGTTTTGATGCCGATCGCGCAATCGCGCGGCGTCGCCTTCATTCTCAACGACCGGCCCGATCTGGCGGCCAAGCTCGGCTGTGACGGTGTCCATATCGGACAAGACGATATGCCCTATGCCGAAGCCCGCGCGGCTGTCGGTAAGGACAAGATCGTCGGCGTCACCTGCCACAATTCTCGGCACCTGGCGATGGAAGCGGGCGAGGCCGGAGCCGATTATGTCGCCTTTGGCGCCTTCTACCCCACCGCCACCAAAGAGCCGAAAACCTCTTGTGAAATCGAGGTGTTGCAGTGGTGGGCCGAGGTGATGGTGGTTCCCGTCGTCGCCATTGGTGGCATCACGGTCGAGAATGCCCCGCCTCTGATCGCGGCCGGTGCCGACTTCTTAGCCGTTTCGAATGGAATATGGGCGTACGGGGATGGCCCCGCTGCTGCCGTGAAGGCTTTTAACACTTTGTTTTGACTGACTATCTTTGACGCACGTCGACGGCGTTGTTTTGCCGTAATCACGCGGCTATTTAGGCCCTGAATAAAGATGAGGATGACATGACCGCGAAGCTCAAACCCGGCGTCGTGACCGGCAAGGAATACCGCCAACTGATCGCTGCTGCGAAAGAGGGCGGCTATGCCCTTCCCGCCGTGAACGTGGTCTCGACCAATGTCATCAACGCGGCCCTGGAAGCCGCCGCCAAGTACAAATCCGACATCATCATTCAGATGTCGAACGGCGGCGCCCGCTTTTTCTCCGGCGAAGGCGCCCCTGATGCGCACAAGGCGCGCGTGCTCGGCTCGACCTCGATCGCCCAGCACGTTCATCTGCTCGCTGAAGAGTACGGCGTCTGCGTCGCGCTCCACACCGACCACGCCAACCGCAAGCTGATCCCTTGGGTCGACGGCCTGATCGACGTCAGCGAAAAGTACTTCGAGAAGACCGGCAAGCCGCTGTACTCCTCGCACATGGTCGATCTTTCGAGCGAGCCGCTCGAAGACAACCTCAAGGAATGCGCCCGCATTCTGAAGCGCTTGGCGCCGCTCGGCATGAGCCTGGAAATCGAACTCGGCGTCACCGGCGGCGAGGAAGACGGCATCGGGGCCGAACTTGAAGAAGGCGATGTCGGCAATCCCAAGCTGTACACCCAGCCGGAAGATGTGTTGCGCGCTTATGAAGTGCTGTCGCCGATCGGCAATTTCTCGGTGGCGGCTTCGTTCGGCAATGTCCATGGCGTCTATGCGCCGGGCAACGTCAAGTTGCGCCCGATCATCCTGAAGAACTCGCAGGATCTCGTCGCCAAGAAGCACGACCTCAACAAGAACCCGCTTGATCTCGTCTTCCACGGCGGTTCGGGGTCCGAAAAGCATCTGATCAAGGAAGCGGTGACCTACGGCGTGTTCAAGATGAACATCGACACCGACATGCAGTTCGCCTTTGCCGAAGCGGTCGGCAAGGAAGTCGAGGCCAATCCGAAAGCCTTCAAGTATCAGGTCGATCCGCAAACCCACGCGCCGTACAAGAAGCTCTACGATCCGCGCAAGTGGCTGCGCGCCGGCGAAGCGGGCATCATCGCGCGCCTGGAAGAAACCATGCAGGACCTCGGCTCGATCGGCAAATCGGTCGCGCAGTAGCTTCTGCCAGCCTCATTCCGCCCGGCTCTCCGTCACGGAGGGCCGGGTTTTCTTTTGCCTGCGCCGCCGTGTACCCTGCGGCGGGATGACAGCAGCGCCGGTGGGGGCGCGTTCCATGACCAGGGCAACCGATACGGCACCAGCTTGGCGCACGCGTTACGATAGCGGGCTCATCGTCGCGCTCGTGGGACTGATCTGCCTGATCTTCTACATCGCCAGCTATCTCGCGCATGCCCATCCGCCGCGCGATGCTTATGGCTATGTGCTGGGCCGCGATTTCGTCAACACCTGGATGGGCGCGCGCGCGGTGCTGTCGGGAACGGCGCACGAGATTCTGAACGTCGACGTCCATATCCAGCGCATGGTCGCCGTTCTGGGACCAATGCCGCCGCACAATTGGTCTTATCCCCCAGCGCTGTTCCTGTTCATTTGGCCGCTCGGGTTTTTCTCCTACACAGCGGCGCTGGCGGTATGGTCGGCCACCGGCTTCGCAGCCTATCTCGGCGCCGCCGCAACGCACGACCGTTCGCTGCGCTTTCTCTTATTCGTCGCGGCAGCACCGGCCATTGCGGTCAATCTCTTCAGCGGCCAGACCGGATTTTTTACTGCCGCAATCCTAATTTTGTTCTTCCACTTCCTGGATAAGCGGCCCGTGTTGGCGGGCGCCTTGCTCGGTCTGATGTTGTGCAAGCCGCATCTCGCCCTACTGTTCCCGTTGGCACTGGCGTTCAGCGGCCGCTGGCGAACGTTTCTGGCGGCGGGCGCGGCGGCGCTCGTTCTGGTGGCCGTGACGGCCCTCATATTTGGCGCCGACATTTGGACCGACTATTTCCGTCTGGTGGTTCCGGTGCAGCGCGGCGTGCTCGATACCGGCACCGGATTTCTCACCATGATGCCAACCGGCTTCATGCATGCCCGCATGCTGGGCGCGTCGCTCGCCGTCGCTTGGAAGGTGCAGACGGTTATCGCCGTTGTCGCCGTCGCCGTCGTGGTGTGGACCTTCATCAAGCGGTGCGACCCGCTGGTGTCGGCGGCGGTGCTGCTGACGGCGTCCGTCATCGCGACGCCCTATTCCTTCAACTACGACATGGTGGTGTTCGGCTGGCTGATGGCCATGCTGTGGCCGCGGCTCACCGGCATCTGGGATCGGCTGCTCTTGCTGGTGGTCTGGACCCTGCCGGTCACCATGGTGGTGTTCGGCGATCTGTCGCTGCCGGTGGCGGCGCCCATTTTGGCTATATTTCTGATCCGGCTCGTGGTCCTCGCGCAGAACGTGCCGCGCCTGAGTCCTCCGGCCGCACAATTGCCCTAACCAGGCATCCCTGCTATCACCCGCGCGCTCTTTCAAATCCTCAGCCTTTTCGCGCCGGGAGCGCTGCAACGATGGCCAAAATCGACGGAAACGCAATCCGCCCGGGCACGCTGATCGAACACGACGGCGGCCTGTGGATCGCGGTGAAGACCCAGAAAGTCAAACCCGGCAAGGGCGGCGCCTATAATCAGGTCGAGCTTAAGAACATCATCACCGGCACCAAGCTCAACGAGCGCTTCCGCTCGGATGCGGCGGTCGACGAAATCTATCTCGAGAAGAAGGACTATCAGTTCCTCTACGCCTCCGGCGACATGCTGACCTTCATGGACATCGAAACCTACGAGCAGATCGAGTTGCCGGTCGAATTCGTCGGCGAACGCGCCCAGTTCCTCACCGACGGCATGAAGGTGATGGTGACCAGCTACGAGGACAAGCCGCTCGGCATCCAGCTGCCACTGCAAGTCGTGCTCACCGTCACCGAGGCCGATGCGGTAATGCGCGGTGGCACCGCCGCGCCGTCCTACAAGAACGCCGTGCTCGAAAACGGCATGAAGATCCTGGTGCCGCCATTCGTCGATGCCGGGACCAAAATCGTCGTCTCGACGGAAGAAGGTACTTACGTGAAGCGGGCCGAAAACTGATGCCTTATCTCTCCCCAGCCCTGAATGTCATGATCGCAGCGGCACGCAAAGCCGCCCGCCCGCTGACCCGCGATTTCGGCGAACTCGAGAACCTGCAGGTTTCGCACAAGGGGCCAGCGGATTTCGTTTCCAGCGCCGATGAACGCACCGAACGTATCCTGTTCGAGGAACTGACCCGGGCCCGCCCAGGCTACGGCTTCTTCGGCGAAGAAGGCGGCATGCGTGAGGGGCCGGACAAGAGCCACCGCTTCATCATCGATCCCATCGACGGCACCACCAATTTCCTCCACGGCGTGCCGCATTTCGCCATTTCGATCGCGCTTGAGCGCGAAGGCCAGCTCCAGTCGGCGGTGGTTTACAATCCGATCACCGATGAAATGTATGTCGCCGAGCGCAGCCATGGCGCCTATCTCAACGACAAGCGTCTACGCGTCTCCACCCGCAAGAATCTGCCCGAGAGCCTGATCGCCACCGGCATCCCGTTCATGGGCCGCGGCACCGACGAGGAGCGCGAGCGGTCGCTGGCCGAGGTCAAGGCGGTGGTGTCGCGCACCTCGGGCATCCGGCGGTTCGGTTCGGCGGCGCTCGATTGCGCCTATGTGGCAGCGGGACGTTTTGACGCGTTCTGGGAGCGCGGCCTCAATGCCTGGGACATCGCCGGCGGCATTCTCTTGGTGCGCGAGGCGGGCGGCGTGGTCAGCAACCTCAACGGCACCTCCGATCCGTTCTCGAATGGCGACCTTTTGGCCGCCAACGAGGCACTTCATCCCCAGTTGATGAAGCTTCTTGAAAATCCGTTCAGTTGAGACAAGCCCGGGACGTGACTATGGTTAGTTTCTGCCTCGTGAGGCTTGGCTGATTCTATGCGCATCCTTCCCGCTCTGACCGCTCTTCTGCTGCTCGCCATTCCGGCGGCGGCGCAAAACGACAACGTCACGGTCAATGGGAGCGGTGATGGCCAAACCCTGATCGATCCGGCCACCGGCGAGAGCCGCTATGTACCACCGCTGTTGCAGCCCTGGCAGGACGGCGTCATCCGCTTGCGTCCGCCCGGCCGCCACCGCGCCCACAAGCCGGCCACGACCGCCATGACGGCACCAGCCACAACGTCCACCGCCGATATCACGCCAGTCGCGCCGCCGCCCAAGAAGGTGCACCGCGCCGCTGCCGTGATCCCACCGCCCGTAACACCGCCACCCGTTGCTACGCCGAAACCGGCGGCCGCGCCCAAACCTGCTGCCAAGGCCCCGCTCAGTGGTTTCGGTGACATCGACCTCATCACCGGTACCGGTCAGCAAACCCAGCAATCAGCAACGCCGCCTAAGCCCGCCGCTGCACCGCCAAAGGTAGCCGTAACGCCGCCCAAGCCGGTCGTCACACCGCCAAAGGTAGCCGCAATGCCGCCCAAGCCGGTCGTCGCGCCGCCAAAGGTAGCCGCAACGCTGCCCAAGCCGGTCGTCACACCGACCCGCACCGCATCCATCGAAAAGCCGAAGGCCAGGACTTCGACAGGAGCCCGCAAGGATTCGATCACCTTTGCGCCGAACGCCACCGACCCGTCGGGGTCGGCCGTCACGGCCGTGCGGACGCTGGCCTCGTCGCTGTCGGGATCGATGGACGAAAGTGCCCGCGTCCAGTTGATGGCGTATGGCGGCCAGAAGGGCGAAAAATCGTCGGATACCCGCCGCTTGTCGCTCAAGCGCGCCTTAGTGATCCGTCAGCTCCTGATCGACGACGGCATCCCGGCGGAGCGCATCGACGTCTTCGCCTTGGGCGGCGCCGATGACGACGGCCCACTCGATCGTGTCGACGTGTTCCTGAAGGGCTGATGCCGTAAATCTGTTGCGATTCTAAAATAGAACCGTCAGGCTGCAGTTGATGGGGATCTATGCATGCGCGTGATGGTGCTTGGCTTGACGGTTGCGGCGTGTCTGCTCACGCCAGGCGCCGAGGCCTTCGATTACGACACCTCGGGCAAAGCGGTTGCCTATGCCATGCCGGTGCTCGCCGGCGGCGTCGCAATCTACAAGAAGGACTGGAAAGGACTGGCGATGCTCTCGGTCACCACAGTGCTGACCTACGGCACCGCCTACGGGATCAAACAGTTGGTGAAATCCTGCCGCCCCTATATGAAACCGTGCGTTCATGGCGGCTCGGGCTGGGATTCCTTCCCCTCCACCACCTCGGCGATCGCCTCGGCACCGTCGTCGTTCCTGTGGAACCGCTACGGTTGGGAATGGGGCCTGCCGGCTTTCGTGATCTCTAAATATCCAAGCTGGGCGCTGCAAAAGTCGCGCAAAAACAAACTCGTGGACGGACTGGCGAGTACCGCGCTTTCCTGGGGCTACAACATCCTTCTGGTGACCCGCTATCACAAGCCCTGGAACCAATATGCCGAGCGCGGCTTCTATAGCGGTCTAGATGGCGACACCGAAGGCGTCTACGCCAAGGTCGGCTACCGGTTCTGACACAATATTGTCATGAGACGAAGTTTTGAATAATACTAAACGGTAGATACACCGTTTGGGATTCTCCGCATGATGCGTTGTTTGCTGCCGGGTGCTCTCGCCCTGGCCGTTCTGGCATTGCCGGCCGCGGCCAAAACCACCGAGACACTGGGAACCGGCGTCGCCATCGGCCTGCCGCTGGTGGCGGGTGGAATCACCCTGCTGAAGCACGATTGGACCGGCGCCGCCGAACTCGCTGTCACCACAGTTCTGACGGTCGGCACGGCGTACGGCCTCAAGCATCTGGTGCGCGAGTGCCGTCCCTTCGCCAAACCGTGCGGACCGGGCAGCAATAACTGGGACTCGTTTCCGTCCGACACCAGCGCGCTCGCCTTCGCTCCGGCGGAATTTCTGCGCGAGCGTTATGGCTGGCAATACGGCCTGCCCGCGTACGCCGCTGCCGGGTTTGTCGGCTGGAGCCGCGTCGATGCCGACAAGCATCATTGGTACGATGTAGCAACGAGCTTCGGGATTTCGCTGCTCTATAACGAGTTGCTCACCACGCGTTATCACAAGCCGTATGGGCTCACGACCGATTTGCAGGCGCAGCCGAATGCGGTTTATGCCTCGCTGAACTACAAGTTCTGAGCGAAAGCTACGGCGAAACCTGCACGTCTTTGAGACGATCGACCGTTCGGAGCGGCGGGAACAGTTTCATCCACGCCGCCACCACCGCCAGCGTACCGACGCCGCCGAGCACCACTGCCAGCACCGGCCCGAACAGCGCGGCAGTGAAGCCGCTCTCAAATTCGCCGAGTTCGTTGGACGCGCCGATGAACAGCATGTTCACCGCCCCGACACGGCCGCGCATCTCGTCGGGGGTGGCGAAGCTGACCAGCGACTGGCGCACAAACACGCTAATCATGTCGGACGCGCCGAGCACCGCTAGCGCCGTCAGCGACAGCCAGAAATTGGTCGAGACGCCGAAGACGATGGTGGCAACGCCGAAAATCGCGACGGCGCTGAACATCTTGATGCCGATCCGCCGCTCCAGCGGCCAGCGCGCCAAGCTCAACGCCACCACAGCGGCCCCGACCGCCGGTGCGCTGCGCAAGAGGCCGAGGCCGATCGGGGTGGAATGCAGAATGTCACGCGCATAGATCGGCAGCAAAGCCGTGGCGCCACCGAGCAGAACCGCAAAAAGATCGAGCGAAATGGCGCCGAAGATCACCGGCCGGTGGCGCACGAAGCGCACGCCTTCGACGACACGCTCGGTGCGGCTCATATCGGAATTGGACATTCCCGCCCGGCGGCCGCCGACAAAACTGGTGAGAACGGCAGCAGCGATGAAATTGAACAAACAGATGGCGTAGGTCACCTTGGGCCCAAAGGCATAGAGAAATCCGCCGAGCGCCGGACCAGCGATCACCGATACCATGAACACCGAGGAATTGAGCGCGATGGCGCGCGGCAAGCGCTCGCGCGGCACCAGGAACGGCAGCAGCGACTGGCCCGATGGCGAGGCAAAGGCGCGCCCAACGCCGAACAGCACCAGAATGGCGTAATACGCGAGCGCGGTTTTCACCGTGAAGATGCTGAGCGTCAGGAACAACCCGCCACACAGCCCTTGCAGCACCAACGCCGCGGCCAGCACCTTGCGCTGATCAAAACGGTCGCTCATCTCGCCGGCCGGCAGGGTGAACAGGAACATCGGGGCAAACTGGCAAAGTCCAACCAAGCCGAGCGCCAGCGGCGTGCGCTCCATCTCGTAGATCTGCCAGCCGATTGCCACCGACTGCACCATCATGGCGGTAGTGGACAGAAACCGGCCGATCGCGAAGCAGACAAAATCGCGGTGACGATAGATCGTGGCGTCGCTCATCCGCGCTGCAACCACACTTGGCGCGCGATGAACCAAGCGTCGAGACCTTCCTCACGGAAGGCGCGCAGGGCGAGGCGGCCGGTTTCAAGGCGCGGGATCATGGCCCCGTCTTAATCAATCCGCACCAATGCCGCAATTCACGAAGCCGCACGATGGGAGCGTGCACTACTGTAGGTGGATGGAGATTTCGTTGCTCCCGTCGGTGACCGTGAACTTGGTGCGACTGAAGCCAGGCTGCGACAGGAACGGCCGGGCATCGCGCGAAAAGCCGTAGCGCTCAAGCGGCAAGCCAATAAAATTCTGGTCGAACTTGCCGTTGCTGTTGACGTCCTGGAACAGCTTGATGCCGTAAACACCGGGCTTGATATCGGTCAGGGTCACGACCGTTTCGGGCAGCTCCGCCAGCACGTTGGCGCTGGCGATCGGGGTGTCTTCGTTCTTCGACCAGCCGGATTGGTCGTAGAGCGACAGGCGCAAGATGCCGCCCTTCTTATCGATGTCCGTCACATGCACAGTCAGTGTCGCCGCCAGCCCCGCTTGCACCGGCAGCGCCACCAAGAAGAGGGCTGCTGCCAGGATTTTCATTTCGGCTCCTTAGTTTGTCGCGCTTCATGGCCGAAAATCGCCCGGCGTGCTTTGTACGCCCACTTATAAATGGCGCGCAACGCGCGCGGGCACTTTTCGGTGACGCGCTCTAGCCCGCGAGGCGCGGGTCCATCTGTTTGCAGGCGTCGATCAAGACTTTGACCGACTCCGCCGACTTATCCAACGCGGCTTTTTCGTCCGGCAGCAGATTCAGTTCGACGATGCGCTCGACACCACCCTCGCCGATCACCACCGGCACGCCAACATAAAGATCCTTAATGCCATAAGGCCCGTTGACATAAGCTGCCACCGGCAGGACGCGCTTTTCATCCTTGAGATACGCTTCGGCCATTTCGATTGCCGAGGAAGCGGGGGCGTAATAGGCCGAACCGGTCTTCAAGAGACCAACGATCTCGGCGCCGCCGTCGCGGGTGCGCTGAATGATCGACGCCAACCGTTCCTCGGTGATCCAGCCCATCTTGATGAGTTCGGTCAACGGAATGCCGGCCACGGTCGAGAAGCGTGGCATCGGCACCATGGTATCGCCATGGCCGCCGAGCACGAAGGACGTGATGTCCTCGACGCTGACATTGAATTCCTGGGCTAGGAAATAGCGGAAGCGGGCGCTGTCGAGCACGCCTGCCATGCCGACGATCATGTGGTGGGGATGATTGGCAAACTGGCGCAGCACCCACACCATGGCGTCGAGCGGATTGGTGATGCAGATCACAAACGCATTGGGCGCGTAGGTCTTGATGCCCTCGCCGACCGCACTCATCACCTTGAGGTTGATCTGCAAGAGGTCGTCGCGGCTCATGCCGGGCTTGCGCGGCACACCCGCGGTGACGATCACCACATCGGCACCGGCAAGGTCGGCATAGGAGTTGGTGCCGATATAATCGGTGTTGTAACGCTCGATGGCGCCGCCTTGCGCGATGTCGAGACATTTCCCTTGTGGAAGCCCCCCGACGATGTCGAACAGGACCACGTCCCCCAGCTCTTTAAGACCCACCATGTGGGCGAGCGTGCCGCCGATCTGTCCGCCGCCAATCAACGCAATTTTGGGGTGCGCCATGGAACAGTCCTTCCTGATTTAGAGCCACTCAAAACTAGCAGGAAAGACTTAACGTGGGTTGGCCGGGAGGGCAAGCGAAAGGGATGCAGGGCTGTCAGGCTTATAGACCGCGCCGCCGCACATGGTGAATGGGGGGGGCGATCTGCCAAAAGAAACGGCCGAGCGGAAACCCGCCCGGCCGTGTCCTTCGGGATGAAAAAATCCTTAGATGGATTCCTTCAATTCCTTCGCGGCGCGGAAGGCAACTTTCTTCGACGCCTTGATCTTGATGGCTTCGCCGGTGGCGGGGTTGCGGCCCATGCGGGCGGCGCGCTTGCGCACCTGAAGGATGCCAAGCCCGTTCAGACGGACGCGGACGCCCTTCTTCAGATGCTTGGTGATCGCGGCGATGGTGTCGTCGAGATAGGCCAGCGAGGCCTTGTTCGACAGTTCATGCTTCGGAGCGAGCTGCGCGGCCAGTTGGCGCGTGGAGATCGTCTCGACCTTGGGCTTTGCGGCGGCTGCGGCAGTAGCTTTTGCCATAGTGATTATCCTCTGCGAATCAAAACGTGCCATATTTTACGGCATTTTCTGCAACTACAAGAGAGGGGAGGTACAAAAAAGCCTAGAAAATTAGGCATTTTCGTCTTTTCGCAGGGGTCCTGAGACGGTTTGACTGGAAAAGGCGAGACTTTTCGCGCGCCTGCGGCGGCACCAAGCGCGCAATGGACCACATCAATCCCAAGCCAGCCTACCGCCAAAAGCGAGGCTTTCCATTGCGGCCGACCTAAACGGCCGAGCCCATGTGCCGCCGATGGAGAACGAGAACCGCGCACCCTACCGCCGGGATAAAGTTATAGGGCACCGCGCCAGCGATCATGTGCAGCCCCCCACCAGGCGTCCGTCTCGCGGGCGACCCGATCGAGCAGATCAGGGCCAATGGCGGGGCCCATCCGCATCGCACTGCAGGCACCTGCCGCATCCGTACCGCCCTAGAACCACATCGGCGCACCCGTCGCCGATGCCGCCAACACGTTCCCTTGCGTACGCCATCACCGCCACTCAGGATCAAAAACGACGAGACTGGCACGTGTTGATACGTAAGTACTTTATGCAAATGAGATGCTAGATGAAAATTAGTCCACATACGTACAATTCACATATAGGACGTACTACGTACGCACGCCACATTTTAGGGTTTCGTTTGCCAATTTCGTGCAGGCTGATCGCATCACGGGTTGGACAACACAGATGCTTGATGTCGCCGACGTTCTAAGTGCCCACATCCATTGCAAGGTGAGATTGGCAGAGATGCTGAGCCAGCCGACACACAGCCGTTCTTCGTACTGCGATTTCGCGCCGGACCAGGATCACGTCATAACGCGCTTCATCCGCGAGAGGCAAAGAAATCCCAAACAGGAACTGGAGCTGACCAAGATTCGTGCGGCACACGCCACGGTGAACAGCGTGATCATCGGGCTGGCGCAGAAGCGGGCCGCCGGACTGCCGATCAACGTCGAGCGCGAATTCAGTCCGCGTGGAAATTTTGGCGCCGCCTCGCAATCGCTGGTGAACGCCATCTGGGCCCTGGAGAAGAAATTACACTCATTGGCGCGATGAGCGCTATGGGGTGGTGAGGGAAGACCGCTGCGCGACTGCTCAACATAGAGCGGCACACAGCCAAACGCGACGGCCCCCAAGGCGAACCGGCCGATTAGACAAGCCGGGCTCGCGACCGTCGTAGTAAAGAGCCGCCGTTACCCCCCCAACGGCGGCTCTTTTTTCTCTGCCACAGCATCACATAGACCTCGCCCGCCAGGGCGGTCATGCGGTCGCCCAAGGCTATTGCACCAGCTCGAGCCGCTGATCCCAGCGACAAAACAAAAAGCGCGGATCGTGAGACCCGCGCCCTTGCTGATTTCTGACCGGATACCGGGGCTTAGCCCGCGATGGTATCCGTGCGCTCGGCGATGCGGGCCGACTTGCCACGACGGCCGCGCAGATAATAGAGCTTGGCGCGGCGGACGCGGCCCTTGCGGATCACTTCCACGCTGTCAACCAGCGGCGAAAAGATCGGGAAGACGCGCTCGACGCCCTCACCGTAAGAAATCTTGCGGACTGTGAAGGCCTCGTTGATCCCCTGGCCCTGGCGGGCGATGCAGACACCTTCGAACGCCTGCAGGCGCTCACGGATCTTGTTCTGCTTGGTCTTCTCGTCAAACGTGACGTCGACCACTTTGACATTGACCTTCAGCGTGTCGCCGGCACGAAAGTCAGGAAGCGGCGTGGCGCGCAGCGCCTTCATCTGCTCGGCTTCGAGCGTCTGGATCAGGTTCATAACTATCTCCGCACAGTTGTTCTTTTGGTACTGCGATGGGCGTGTAACCGCAGTTTGAGCCGGGGCCTATAGCCTAGTGCTTCGACTTTTCAAAGAGGGCCCACAGATCAGGTCGCCGCAGGGCGGTGAGTTTTTCCGCCTCCGCCCGCCGCCATTTGGCGATTTCCTTGTGATTTCCGTTATTTAGCACTTCCGGAATGGGGCGATCTTCAAACGCTTGCGGCCGCGTGAATTGGGGGTATTCGAGCAGGCTACCCTCAAAACTCTCCTCCGACGGGGAGTCAGCCGCCCCCAAAACCCCTGGGATCAGCCGGACGGCGGCCTCCATCAGCGCCATGGCGGCGATTTCGCCACCCGCCAGCACGAAGTCACCGACCGAGATTTCCTCCATGCCGCGGGCGTCGATGGCGCGCTGGTCGAGCCCCTCAAAGCGGCCGCAGAACAGGATGACGCCCGACCCTTCCGACAGCGCCTTGACGCGGGTTTGCGTCAGCGGCGCCCCGCGCGGTGAGAGATATATGAGCGGCCGCGCCGCGCGCTCCACCGCATCGATCGCCGCGCACGCCACATCGGCGCGCATCACCATCCCCGGCCCGCCACCCGCAGGCGTGTCGTCGACGGTGCGATGCTTGCCGAGGCCATGGTCCCGGATGTCCTTGATCTCAAGCGACCAAAGCCCGTTCGCCAACGCCTTGCCACACAGCGAAATGCCCAGCGGCCCGGGAAACATCTCGGGGAAAAGAGTCAGGACAGTGGCAGACCAAGCGGACATGATTTCCCATTTTGTCATGGCCCGCGACTGCGGGCCATCCAGGTGTCGCCTCAAGCAGTCATGAAGAAATAGCCCTGAGCCAGTTCTTTGCTATCGCGCCTTGCCCCAACTGGATGGCCCGCATTTGCGGGCCATGACACCGATGTTTAGGCGAGGCCTTATTCCTCGCCCTGATCACCTTCATCGCCCGCATCGATCTCATCCGGCACGGCGACCGTCAGGCGGCCGTTCTTGATGTCGATTTCGGGAACGTTGTCCTTGGTGAAGGCGAGCAGGATTTCGTCGCCGCCATCGGCGGTGATCACCAGCACGTCGCCGGCGCCGTAGTTCTGAACGGAAAGCACCTTGCCGATACGGCGGCCGTCCTTGTCGATCGCTTCAAGACCGACCAGATCGGTGTGATAGAACTCGTTCGGCTCGGCCTCGGGCAGCTTTTCGCGCGCCACGAACAGCTCAAGGCCCTTGAGGGCTTCCGCCGCGCTGCGGTCCTTCACCTCGGCAAAGGTCACCACCGCTTCGCTGTCGGCGCTGGGGCGCAGCGCCGCGATGGTGAAGCGCCGGCCGTCTTTCGCGTGCAGCGGTCCATAGCCGCGCAAAACATCAGGCGACGTGGTGAAAGTTTTCACCTTCACCTCGCCCTTGAGGCCGTGGGCGCCGATCACGGCCGCGAGCAGCACATCACGCTGCATCGGTTGGCCCAATCAGCCTTCGGCCGGAGGCGCTTCGAGCGCTTTGGCGGCCGCGGCAGCGCGTTCCTGCGCCTTCTTCTTCGGCTTGGCCTGCTCGGGATTGTTCTTCTTGAGCGGCTTGACCAATCCGGCGGCGGCCAGGAAGCGATGGACGCGGTCGGTCGGCAGCGCCCCCTTCTTCAGCCATTCGGCAGCTTTCTCGGTGTCGAGCTTGACGCGGGCCGGATCGTCCTTCTTCAGCAGCGGATTGTAGAAGCCGATCTTCTCGATGAAGCGGCCGTCGCGCGGAAAGCGCGTGTCGGCGACGACGATGGCATAATGCGGGCGCTTCTTGGTGCCGCCGCGCGACAGTTTGATCTTAACGGACATGGTCTTCCTTCTTTCGTCAGCAAAATAACAAAACTAGTGCCGCCCCATGAAGCCCGGCGGCGGACCGCCACGGTTCATTCCCATCAGGGCTGCAAACGGATTGGCGCGACCACCCTTTTTCATCGCCTTGAGGGCGTCGGACATGGTGCGGTGCATCTTCAAAAGCTTGTTCACGTCGGAGACTTCGAGACCACAGCCATGCGCGATACGCTTGCGGCGGCTGCCATTGAGCACGTCGGGATTGGCACGTTCGGCTTTGGTCATCGACTGGATGATGGCTTGTTGGCGCGTCAGGATGCGATCGTCGAGACCGGATTCACTGAGCTGGTTCTTGATCTTGCCGACGCCCGGCAGCATGCCCATCAGACCCTGCAGGCCGCCCATTTTCTTCATCTGCGCCAGCTGATCATTGAGATCGTTCATGTCGAACGATCCCTTCTTCAGCTTGGCCGCCAGCTTCTCGGCTTGTTCCTGGTTGACGGTCTCGGTGGCCTTTTCGACCAGCGACACGACATCGCCCATGTCGAGAATGCGGCCCGCGACGCGTTCGGGATGGAACGGCTCGAGGGCATCGAGCTTTTCGCCCATGCCGAGGAATTTGATCGGGGCGCCGGTGACCGCGCGCATGGAGAGCGCCGCACCGCCGCGGGCATCGCCGTCGGCCCGCGTCAGGATGATGCCGGTCAGCGGCATGCGGTCGTGGAACGCCTTGGCGATATTGACCGCGTCCTGGCCGGTCAGACTATCGGCGACCAGCAGCGTTTCGTGCGGATTGGTGATCTCGCGTACCGCGGCGGCTTCCGCCATCAACTGCTCATCGACATGCTGACGGCCAGCGGTATCGAGGATCAGAACGTCGTAACCGCCGACCCGCGCGGCCGCCAGCGCCCTTTTGGCGATGGTGAGCGGGGTCTGGCCGCCGATGATCGGCAGCGTCGGCACACCCGCCTGCTCGCCGAGAATCTTGAGCTGCTCCATGGCGGCGGGACGGTTGACGTCCAGCGAGGCCATCAAGACGCGCTTTTTCTCTTTGGTCTGGAGCAGAAGGCCGAGCTTGGCGGTGGTGGTGGTTTTGCCCGAGCCCTGCAAGCCGACCATCAGGATCGGGGCGGGCGGCGAGCCAAGCTGCAGCCCGGTGCTTTCGGTACCGAGCGTCTCGACCAAAGTGTCGTGGACGATCTTGATGACTTGCTGGGCGGGGGTGACCGAACGGATCACCGCTTCGCCTTCGGCGAGCGGCTTCACCTTGCGGATAAAGTCTTCCACCACGCCGAGTTCGACGTCAGCTTCAATCAGGGCGCCCCGGACCTCTTTCAAGGCCTCGTCGACATCGGCTTCGGTGAGCGCACCGCGGCCACGAAGCTTGTCGAACACGCCGCCAAGGCGGGATTGCAAAGAGTCGAACATCGAGCCTGCCGTCTTCCTTGTTCGTCATGGCCGGGCCTGGACCCGGCCATGACGGATAAGAAGAATGAAATCCGTCACACCACAGCACTAACGCCCCAGGGGGCGCCACGCGCTGCCTGAGGGCGATCCCAAGCCGAGCCTGGGACCGGAAAGCCTGGGCCTTCCGGAGAGGACGGGGTTTTACGGTGGGGCGGGAAGGGATGTCAAACTGTAAAGCAGTACTTGACACGTGGAAAGCAGTACCTTACATTATCCTCATTCTGGTGGCTGGGGAGCCTGATAGTTCACTCTGATGCCGTTCAGCTAGCGGCACCGGGTGATGGAGAGCAACAGTGATCCAGTCCCTTAGCCACAAGGGTCTCAAAGAACTTTTTGAGACCGGAAAGAGTGCCAAGGTCCGGCCGGATTTGCAGAAGCGGTGTTTGCAGATTTTGGATGCCATACACCACGCCGAAACGCTGGACGATCTGAAGTTACCCGGCCTGCGGCTTCATCTCGATAGCCGCTTCAAGCCGGTAAGATGGCGAGTAGATGTCAATGGACCGTGGCGAATTACCTTCGAGTGGCAAGACGGCGAGGCGCGCAAAGTCGACCTCGTCCAAGACCACTGAATTGAAAATGGACCGCCGTCCCACGCATCCGGGCGAGTTGTTCCGCGACATCGTCCTCAGCGAACTCGGGCTTTCGGTCAGCGAAGCGGCGCGCCAGCTTGGCGTCTCGCGCCAGACGCTGCATGCCATCATCTCGGGCCGCTCGGCGGTGACCGCGGAAATGGCGCTGCGCTTCGGCCGCTTCTGCGGCAATGGGCCGGGCCTGTGGCTACGGATGCAGCAAACCTTCGATCTGTGGCAGGCGCATGTGGACCTGGACGGCAAGCTCGACAGCATCCCCACCCATTCCGTCGCGGCGGAATAGACGCCGCCCTGGGCCCCTGGGCCTATTTCGCGGCCCGGATCGACTTGAACATGGTCATGGCATCAGCGAGGGCGTCCTCGTTTTCGGCGCTGACTTCCACCACCAGGGTCCCGCCGCCGGGAAGGGCGTTTGGCATTAACAGGCCCGCATACTGCGATTGCCCGCAACCGGGGAACCAGTATTGCTGCTCGTTGGGCGCAAGATCGGCCCGGCGTAACGTGCCGGGATGCCCGTCCACCGTGAGCGCGCTTTCCACAAAATCGGGATGGCTCTTTTTGGTCAGCATCAGACCGACGTTGCTGCCTGCCTGAAAACGGACGCAGAGCGATGAGCCGACGATATCACCATAAACGAACCCGGCCCCTTGCGCTTGGCGCAGGTGCGCCCCTTCCGGCGCATAGAGCGTGAAGCTGCCGCCATCAAGTTTCACCCAACCCGGCGGCGTGGTGACAATGGCGGCGGGCACGGCCACCGGCGGCGCCTTCAGGCCGCTCCAGGCCCAGTAGCCGATGCCTCCGGCGACGACGAGCGTCATCAGGAGCGCGAGGATTTTTCCCGACGCAAGAAAGCGGCTCATCATCATCTCCCAGGTGGCTGCGGCGACCATAGCGCCATGATCGTCACGGCACCACAAGCGCGGCTAAGTCGTAGACATAGGTTTCGAGAGGTAGCGGCGCATCCGGCGGTTCTTTGATGTGCGGCGATTGCAACACCATCGCCACAGACCGCGACAAAATCCGCACCATGTTTCCCCCACAGCAAGACGGCGCCGAGTCTCGGCGGCAAACCTGGCAAAAAGGCGGCGGCACCAACAATCTGATTTGAATTTTAGTCAACTGCGCCCGTTAAGATTCAAAGCGCCGCAGGATTCCGCGGCTATGGTTTCTCCCATGATCGACGCCATTTCCTCTGTCACGTACGGCCTGCGCGCCAGCGCCAAACAGTTTGAAAAGGCTGTACAAAACGTCGCGAAGGCAAGTGCTTCGCGCGGCCAGAACGACACCGCCGAAACCGGCAGCACATCAGACGATCTGGCCACGGCGATCGTCGACACCAAAACAAGCGAATTGTCCTTCAAAGCCAATGCCGCCGTGTTCAAGACGGCGAACAAGATGATCGGGACCCTGCTCGACACTGTCGCGTGATCTGGGCGCCTGGTCCGGGCGCCTGACCGCACCCGAAAAAAATCCACCCTTAATGCCAAAAAAACTCGCGGAAAAGCGGGGCTCAAACAATTTGAACTAACTACAATTAAACTCCGTATACGTACCTTTACGCGGTTACAATACACGCCCGGCAAAATCGACCGTATGAGCATGGTCGGTAGCACAACAACAATGACGGCATCAGTCGGTGCAGCCCGCACCGCCATCCAGATTTCCGTGCCCATAATAGACCAGTCGCAGGGTTCGCCCGGCGACGCCGCGCTGGAGGCAGCGGTCCGGCGTGTTTCCGCCCTGCTGTACATGCGTTCGCATCTAACGACACCACCGGATGTGACCGACATGGGCGGCGGTATGTTCAACGTATTGGTCTGACACCGGATGAATGGAAGGATCAGGTTATGAGTACATCGATGAGCATCTCCCCGGCCGGGATGCAAGCAAGTGCGGCCGTTTTCAATGTCGACTCTGTCGCCAAGTCGCGCGTGGAGAAACGCGACGACGTTGTGGCGCCGATCGAAACGACCAACAACCAGGCCACCAAGGCGGA
This sequence comes from Alphaproteobacteria bacterium UBA1301, assembly GCA_002307725.1. Classification (GTDB taxonomy): domain Bacteria; phylum Pseudomonadota; class Alphaproteobacteria; order Micropepsales; family Micropepsaceae; genus Rhizomicrobium. The sequence continues at coordinate 333,860 of DBUB01000004.1, forward strand.
CATTTCGCTCTTGAAGATGAGCGATTCGTCCATGGGCCAGAACCTCGACATCCAAGTTTAACGCAACGACGCCGTCCGGAGCAACGGCGCAACCCAACACAGAAAGCGGCCTTGAAAGAGGCCGACAAAACTAATGAGTGATTCTCTCAATGTTTCTGCGGCGAGCCTTATCAACCGTAGCAACGAACAGTACGGCCGCGCCTTGGTTGAACTGATCAAAGAGGCTGCGCACAAGAAGAAGGTGAACACCGACCTCGTCGATTCCACCTCCACGCCGTCGCAACCAGCCGATTATCTCGGCAACAACGTCGACATCTCGGCCTGAGAATCGAACGAAGATTATTGTTCCACCATATTTTGCGGGCGGGGATGAACGGCCACTCGAAGCCCAGTTCCTCCGCCTGTTCCTGGAGAAAGGTGCAAACCAATGGCTATTGCCCTGAACAATGACGCGGCCATCAACGCGGCCATGCGCGCCTTATCGGTGGCACATCAGATTCAAACAGCCAACAGCACGGCACAAGCAACTGCGACCGTCCAAAGAGTCAACGCCACACCGGTCGCCGCGTCCCGCACCGCCGAAGTCCCAAACAGTGTCGACTTGAAGGTTTAAGCCTCCTTGGGTCACTCCACTGGTTTCAGTCCCAGCTTCTCCGCCAGATAAACGAACGTCAGTCCCCACAATTCTGCCGACTGTTTGTGGTTCGCTGCCGCGGCGTGACCGCCATCGGTGTTTTCGTAGAACAGAACCTCGTGGCCCTGCTCTTCCATGCGTGCCGCCATTTTGCGCGCATGCACCGGCGTGACGCGGTCGTCGCTGGTCGCGGTGACGAAGAACACCGGGGGGTATTTCTTGTCTTTGCTGACGTTCTGATACGGCGAATATTTGCCGATGTACGCGGCCGCCTTAGGATCGCTAGGGTCGCCATATTCGCCGATCCACGAGGCGCCAGCGCCGATCTGGGTGTAGCGGATCATGTCGATCAACGGCACCTGACAGACCACGGCACCGAGCAGCTCGGGATGTTGGGTCATCACCGTGGAAACCAAGAGCCCGCCATTGGAGCCGCCAACGATGCCGAGTTGTTTCGCCGTGGTGATTTTCTTGGCGATGAGATCGGCCGCGACGGCGGCAAAATCGTCGAACGCCTTCTGGCGATTTTCTTTCAGCGCCGCTGCGTGCCAGCCAGGGCCGAATTCGCCGCCGCCGCGGATATTGGCGAGCACATAGATGCCGCCCTTAGCCACCCATAGCTTGCCGAAATTGGCTGAATAGAACGGAGTCTCGGATATCTCGAAACCGCCGTAACCGTTAAGAATGGCCGGTGCCGGGCCCTTCAAATTCTTCGGCCGCATCACGAAATAGGGAATCTTGGTGCCGTCAGTGGAGGTCGCCTCGTACTGCACCGTCTCCATACCGGCCGCATCAAAGCGCGACGGCAGCGCTTTGATTTCCTTGGGCGTATCCTTGCCGTCGTCAAAATAAAGCGTCGGGGCCTTCAGGAAGCTCTCGAACGACAGATAGACCTCAGGGCCGTAATCATTGGTCGAAATGATGCTGGCCGTGCCGCCGTCGGGCAGTGGCAATTTCTTGTCGGCCCACTTGCCGTCCTTCAGGCGGAAGGCGTGCACCTCGCCAATCACATTGTTCAGCACCGAGACGTAAACCGCATCACGCCCGGTGGCGACGCCTTCGATCGAAGCGCGAGGGCCGGGCGTGTAAAGTACTTCCAGCGCCGACTCGCTGAATTGCGGCCTATCCGTTTCGAAGCGATAGCCCAGCAACGTCCCCTTTCCGACGCCGCTGTCTCCTTCGAACATCCAGTCATCGCGCAGCGTGAACAGGAACTGGCCGTGGTGCAGCCCCTGCATCTGCGCCGACTGCGGCACAGGGATTTTCGTCAATTTTTTGTCGGTGCCGATCACGAAATACTCGGATTCGAAGAAGCTCGGCGAACGGACAACCATCGCCACGTTCTTGTTACCGTCGCGCAGCACCGTCGCCGAGACCGACACGTCGCTCTCTTTGCCTTCCAGCAGTGTCTTGGCCGCTTCGATCTTCTCGCCGCGATGCCATATCTTGACGATGCGCGGATAACCGGAACTGGTCATTGAGCCGGCGCCGAAGTCGGTGCCGAACAAAACCGTGTCGTCATCTACCAGCGTCACATCGGACTTGGCCTCTTTGAGGAAGAAGCCGCCTTTCACGAATGCCTTCGAGGCGAGGTCGAACTCGCGCACCACCACGGCGTCACCGCCGCCGCGCGACAGCTGGACGAGACAGCGCTTCTCGCTCGGCGCGCAGGAGGTGCCCTTCCACACCCAATTTTCCTTATCGTCGGCAGCGAGTTTGTCGACATCGATCAGCACGTCCCACTTGGGCGCGGGCGCCGCATAATCGGCAACGGTGGTGCGCCGCCACAAGCCTTTGGGGTGCTCGGCATCCTGCCAATAGTTGTAGACGAAGCCATGATCGAGGCCGCCGTAAGGGATGCGGTCCTTGGCGTCGAGCACTTTGAGGATGAAGTCGTAGTTCGTCTGATAGGCCGGATCGGCCTTCAATAGCCCAAGCGACTTGGCATTCTGGTCCTTGACCCAGGCCAGCGGCTTGGCACCGTGGACGTCTTCGAGCCAGATATACGGATCATTCATAGGGTTACTCTTCTCAGCCGCAAACGCGGCGCCAAAAGCGGTGGACAGGACAAAAGCGGAAAAAATAGTCACGGCGGCGCGACGCATAGAACTCTCCAGCCCGGGAATCCTGTCAAAATTGGAGCCGGGGCGGCCCATCCGTCAACCCGGCACTGGCCGAAAGCGGAGCCACCGCCTATATAGCGGCCTATGATCCCGTTCTTGAAAATGCACGGCCTGGGCAACGATTTCGCCGTCTTCGACGCGCGCCGACAACCGCTTGCGCTCGATGCCGCCGCCGCGCGCCTGATCGGCGACCGCCACCGCGGCATCGGCTGCGACCAGATTATCGTGATCGAGCCCCCCCCAGAATCCGATCAAGCGGAGGCCGACGCCTTCATGCGCATCCGCAATGCCGACGGCGACGAAGTGGAAACCTGCGGCAACGCTGCCCGCTGCGTCGCGCGCCTGCTGTTCGACGAAACCGGCAAGAATACGATTACCCTGATGACGTTGGCAGGACCGCTCGTTTGCACCGATACCGGCCGCGGACTTATCACCGTCGATATGGGGGCGCCCGAACTGGCGTGGGATCGCATTCCGCTCGCCCGGCCGGTGGACACCAATCTCTTCGCCCTCAATGTGGACGGCGAAAATTACAATTGCGCCGCCGTTTCGATGGGCAATCCGCATTGCATCCTGTTCGTCGACGATGCCGAGGCCGCGCCGGTGGCGACACTCGGGCCCCGCATCGAAACCCATCCGATGTTTCCCAAACGCACCAATGTCGAATTCGTCACGGTGCGCGATGGCGGGCACTTGCGGATGCGGGTTTGGGAACGCGGCGCCGGGATCACCAAGGCCTGCGGTTCGGGCACCTGCGCCAGCGTTGTCGCCGCGCATCGCCGCGGCCTGACCGGCGCCAAGGTCGAGGTCACGCTCGACGGCGGCCTTCTCACCATCACGCTGCAGAACGGCCACGTCTTGATGACCGGCCCAACCGCGTTAGCCTATCGCGGCGAGATTGCACTTTCATGAGTGCCGACATCATCACCTTCGGCTGCCGGCTCAACGCTTACGAGTCGGAGGCAATCCGGGAACGCACCGCGGGTCTCGACAACACCGTGGTGGTGAACACCTGCGCGGTGACGGCCGAAGCGGTGCGCCAGTCGCGCCAGCAAATCCGCAAAATCCGCCGCGAACGGCCGGAGGCGCGCATCATCGTCACTGGTTGCGCCGCTCAAACCGATCCCGATAGCTATGCCAAGATGCCCGAGGTCGATTTCGTGCTCGGCAACGCCGACAAGCTCGATCCCAAGAGCTATGCGCTGGGTATACCCGAGCGGGTGCGCGTCAACGACATCATGAGCGTCAAGGAAACCGCCGCCCAATTCGTCGAATGCTTCGAGGGCCGGGCCCGCGCCTTCCTGCAAGTGCAAAACGGCTGCGATCATCGCTGCACCTTCTGCATCATCCCGTTCGGGCGCGGCAATTCGCGCTCGGTCGGTATGGGCGCGGTGGTGGAAGAGGCCCGCCACCTTGCCGCGGGCGGCTATGGTGAGATCGTGCTGACCGGCGTCGATCTGACCAGTTACGGCCATGACCTGCCCGGTACGCCAACCCTCGGGGCCCTGGTGCGCAAGATTCTGAAACTGGTGCCGGAGCTGAAGCGTCTGCGCATTTCTTCGATCGATTCCATCGAGGCCGATGACGAGCTGATGGCCGCCATCGCCGAGGAAGAGCGGCTGATGCCGCATTTCCATCTTTCGGCGCAATCCGGCGACGACATGATCCTCAAGCGGATGAAACGCCGCCATTCGCGGTCGGACACCATCCGCTTCTGTGCCGAGGTGCGCCGGCTACGGCCAGACGCCGCCCTCGGGGCCGATTTGATTGCCGGTTTCCCCACCGAAACCGAAGAAATGTTCGAAAACACCGTTAGGCTGGTGGATGAAGCCGGACTTTCGATGCTTCACGTTTTTCCCTTCAGCCCGCGCCAAGGGACCCCGGCGGCGCGAATGCCGCAAGTGCCGCGTGCCAGCGTCAAGGACCGGGCCGCGCGCCTCAGGACCAAAGGCGCCGCAGCCTTACAGCAATACTATTCCACGCTAATCGGCCGCGAAGAGACCCTGCTGGTCGAAAAGCCGGGCCTTGGGCGCACACCTGCGTTCGTTCCGGTTGCCTTTGCCGGCGAAGCGGACGATTTCATCCGCGTGCGCATCACCGGCGCCACGAGCGACCATCTCACCGGAGACATTCTTTCATGAGGCAATTCGGCGAAGCTGCCCCCCCGCCGACCTTTTTCGAAAAGCTCCGGGTGGGCCTTGCGAAAAGCGCCAGCGCGCTCGGCCTCGAAGCCCTGGTCAAGAAGAAGATCGACGACGTCTCGCTGGCCGAACTGGAAGCAGCCCTGATCCGGGCCGATCTCGGCGCCGCGCAGGCCGAATCCATCACCGCGGTGGTTGCCAAGGGCCGCTACGACCAGGATGTCGCGACCTACGATTTGCGCCGTATCATCGCCGATGAGATCGCAAAAATCCTGGAACCAGTCGCCAAACCGCTGGCGATCGATCCGGCAATCAAGCCGTTCGTGATCCTGGTGGCGGGCGTCAACGGCACCGGCAAGACCACGACCATCGGCAAGATCGCCGCCAAGCTCACGCGCGAGGGTAAGAAAGTTGTACTGGCGGCTGGCGACACCTTCCGCGCCGCGGCCATCGAGCAGCTTCAGGTCTGGGGCGAACGGGCGGGCGCCGAAGTGGTCTCGCGCGCCGCGGGTGGCGATGCGGCCGGGCTTTGCTTCGATGCGTTCACGCGGGCGCGTCAGGCTGGCGCTGATGTCTTGTTGATCGACACCGCCGGACGGCTGCAAAACAAAGCCGGGCTGATGGCCGAACTGGAAAAAATCGTGCGGGTTCTCAAGAAACAGGACCCCACGGCACCCCATGGCACCCTTTTGATCCTGGACGCCACCACGGGGCAGAACGCCCTGTCGCAAGTGGAAGCCTTCACGGCCGCCGTTCCGCTCACCGGACTTGTCATGACCAAGTTGGACGGCACCGCCAAAGGCGGTATTCTGGTAGCCCTCGCCGCCAAATTTGGGATACCTGTCCATTTTATAGGCGTCGGCGAGCATGAAGAGGATCTGCAGAGTTTCTCCGCGGACGTCTTCGCCAAAGCGCTGACGGGGGCCGCATGAATCCGCAATTGAGACGCAGCCTGCTAGATTTCGGCCCGCTGCTGCTGTTCTTCGTCGCATACAGACTGTTTGATTTCAAAGTGGCGACGGCCACGGTGATGGCGGGCGCGGTCGCGGCCGTCGTGCTGGGCTATGTGTTTGACCGCAAGCTGCATCCGGTGCCGCTGGTGACCGCGGTGATCGTTCTGATCTTCGGTGGGCTCACGCTTTATCTAAACGACAAGATGTTCATGAAAATGAAGCCGACCATGATCTACGGTCTGTTTGCGGCGACCCTACTGGGGGGACTTGCGTTCAACCGGCTGTTCATAAAGTACATATTTCAAGCGGCCATATCGCTTGAAGAGAAGAACTGGCGTATACTGACGGCCCGCTTCGGCGGCTTCTGCATCGGCATGGCGATCCTCAACGAATTGATATGGCGGAGCTTTTCCGACGGCGTGTGGGTTACGTTCCACACCTTCGGCGCCATCGCCCTGACGCTGCTGTTTTCGTTCAGCCAAGTGCCGTTCCTGCTCAAGCATCAAATTGCTTCCGACACGGAATAGTCGGCTCGCGATCACCTGATCGCGCAGCAACGCGTTGCCTCGACGCACCCCTTCGCGGTAGACACAGTTGTCGGCCGCGTTATGGTTGGTTATTGTTTGGCATTCACGTCAGCCCGTGACGTTGAGCGTCCAGCGTATCGTAGAATGTAAAATGTTGTCGCGCAGGCGTATGGTCTGCTGAATTGATATTGCGGAGGCGGGGGCACAATGATGAAGAGCCAGCGTAAAGCGAATGGAGGCTTTGAGCTTGCGGAAGCGCCATCCCACCTTATCAAGCGATGCCAGCAGTATTTCGGCGATTTGTATGCGCGCGAAGCCGGCTCGTGCGAGCTGACGAAGCAGCAGTTTACGGTGCTCGCCGCGCTCGAAAACAACGAAGGCGTCAGTCAGACGGCGCTGGTCGAGATGACGGGTATTGACCGTTCGACCTTGGCCGAAATGGTCCGCCGCATGCTCGAACGTAACCTGATCAGCCGCGAACGCACCGAGAAGGATGCCCGCGCCAACGCGGTCGCGATCACCGCAAGCGGCCGCAAGGCGCTGCGCGTGGCCCGCTCGGCCGCCGATCGCGCCGAAAAGGCGCTGCTCGACCCGCTGCCGGCGTCGGAACGCACCAAGTTCATCAAAGCATTGGCGGCGATTGCGGCGGCCGGTGAGGCGTTTGCCGCCAATGGCGCGCCGAAACCCCGCGCCAAGACGCGCAAGCGCCGCAGCTGAGGCTGAGGTTTAATATCAAATTTTTATATCGACGTTGGTGCCCGGGCGGACATAACCGCTGGCTGCTGTCGTACCGGTTGTTGTGTTTGTGCCCGTCATCGCCGCCGGCACAGCCTGCTTGGCCACGTCCTGGTGCACAGCCGCTTGTGGCGTCGACTTGAACGCGATCGGCTCGAATGCTGCGGCAGTGCCCGGCGTACGGCTGGGGGCTTGGCTTTGCGAGGCCAGAAGATTTGCGGCGCTGATCTGCATGGCGAGGAGAATTTCAGAGATTGGTTTCTGAAACCTTTATTTCCGCTAAGCGCTTCTTGGCGCGGTACCATTTGGCATAGGTCACGGCGACGGCGGCGCCCAGAACCAACCCGCTGAGGACGTAGGCGCTCCAGACATAGGCGGCGTAAGTCCCAAGGACCATGGTCATGCCCTCCCCGTGATCCTCAGGACAGCGGCCTTGCGCTCCAGGATTGTTGTCCGTATGCGAACGATCCAGAGGGTGACGAACAACATCGTGTAGGCCAGCGCCATCACCGCCAGTGGCCACAGAAAAACCGGCGCGATCGCCGGGCCGCCCTTCTTCAATATGCTCGCGCCCTGATGCAGCGTTGTCCACCACGTCACCGAGAAGTGGATGATCGGCAGGTTCACGGCCCCAACGATGGCAAGAATTCCGGCGGCACGCGCGGCGCGAGTTTCGTCTTCGATCGCGTTCCCCAAGGCCATGACACCGAGATAGAGGAACAACAGCAGCAGGAACGAGGTCAAACGACCGTCCCAGACCCAGAATGCGCCCCACATCGGCCGGCCCCATAACGATCCGGTGATAAGCCCCAAGGCCGTAAACACCGCTCCCAACGGCGCCGCGGTCTTCACCGCCACATCGGCCAGCGGTTGGCGCAAGATCAGCCCTGCCGCCGCGGCCAGCGCCATCAGCCCATAGGCCATCATCGCGACCCACGCCGCCGGCACATGCAGGAACATGATGCGCACAGCATCGCCCTGCTGGTAATCGGGCGGAACCGAAAGAGCCAGCGTGAGCCCGGCCGCGAACAGAACGGCCGTGACCGCCGCGAGCCAGGGCAGGATTTTGCCGCTCGCAGCCATGAAGTGCTTGGGGTTGGCCAGGGTGAACATCACGTTTTCTATAGCACCTTACGAACCGAGATTGAGCCGCACGCCCGCCGCCGCCGCGAAGGGCGATAACGCCACGGCCAAAAGCGAAAATGCCGCCAGGAACCAGAGCGCGCCATTCGCCAGCCCGTCGAGTTCCGCCAGGACTGCACCGGAGCCGAAGATCACCACCGGCGCGATCAGCGGCAGCACGATGAACGGCAGGATCAAGCCGCCGCGGCGGATGGACAGCGTCAGCGCCGCACCGATCCCGCCGATGGCACTCACCGCGGGGGTGCCGATCAGAAGCGACGCAACCAACGCAACAGTTCCGCTTGCGGGAAGGCCATAGGCGACCGCCAGTACGGCGGCGATCAGGGTCAGCGGCAAGCCGGTCGATAGCCAATGGGCGGCGATTTTGGCCAGCGCCACGGCTTCCAAGGAAAGTGGCGACAGCGCCATCAGATCCAGGCTGCCATCCTCGAAATCGGCCTGGAACAAGCGGTCGAGAGAGAGCAGCGCCGCCAGCACCGCCGCCACCCACAACACACCAGCGGCAATGCGGACGAGCAATTTCAGATCGGGCCCAACGCCGAGCGGGACCAGCGTCGCCACGGCGGCGAAAAAGGCGAGCGCCAGCGCTGCCCCGCCTCCCGCGCGTATCGCCAGCACGAGATCGCGAGCAACAAGGCGGCGCAGCGCGCTCATGCGGCCCCCAGGTGCAAGCTAAGCCCGTCCACCCCAAGCGGCTCGTGGGTGGCGGCGATGGCAATACCACCCGCGGCACAATGAGCGCGAACGGTTTCCGCCACCAGCGCCTTGCCCGCCGCATCGAGCGCCGCCAGCGGCTCATCGAGCAGCCACAGCTTGCGCCCCGTCAGTGTCAGCCGCGCCAAGGCCAACCGCCGTTTCTGCCCCGCCGACAGGAATTGCCCCGGCACGTCGGCCAGAGGCGCCAAACCGAACGGCCCCAACACCACCGCGCCCCCGCCGTAAAGCTGACCCCAAAACGTAAGCTGCTCGCGTACCGTCAACTGCGGCTTGACGGCATCCTGGTGGCCGAGCCAGCCTACCGCCCGCGCCCGATCCTCGCCATCGGTCAACGCCACACCGGCTTCCGTCCGGATACAGACAGTTCCGGCGGCGGGCATCAGAAATCCAGCGATCATGCGGAGCAAGCTGGTCTTGCCGGCGCCGTTCGGCCCTTCCAGCGACACGAAAGCGCCCGCCGACAGCGACAGGCGCAATCCCTCGAACAGCACCCGGTGCCCCCGGATGCAGGTGAGCTTGTCGATGTCGAGCGCGAAGGTCATCCCAGATGCGATGTGTAGCCTGTCACGCGGGCGCTGTCGCCGGACCATTTCCCCTGCCCGGAGGCGTACGGAACGGTCGCCACAATTCGCCCACAAATTACCGCGGCTGCGAGGAAACTTGCGGCCACGGAAAAACTCAGGCAATGTCAACATCTTACCGTGTCGATTGCGCCGCACCCCGTGCTGCAACTGCGCAAAAAGGCTGGACAGGCCGCCGTTTGTGGGCTTGGCTTCATCTTACACCGAATGCCCCAGAAACGGCAGACAGAAACGGGAACGCGCGTGGCGGAAGACCTGAAAACCGAAGCGCCAGTCATCATAGCGCCAGTCATCATCAAGAAGTACGCCAACCGGCGGCTCTACAACACGCAGACCTCAAGCTACGTGACGCTGGACCATTTGTGCGAGATGGTGAAGCAGGGCACCGACTTCGAAGTCCACGACGCGCGCACCGGCGACGACATCACTCGTTCCGTCCTCACCCAGATTATTTTCGAGGAAGAAGCCAAGGGGCAGAACCTGCTGCCGATCCGCTTCCTGCGCCAGCTCATCCGCTTCTACGGCGACCCGATGCAGTCCTTCGTGCCGGGTTATCTCGACCTCTCCATGCAGAGCTTCGTCAAGAACCAGAAAGAGATGCGCGAGCGCATCGCCAAGGTGTTCGGCGGCGGCAATCTGGCGGTGGAGGCTCTCGCCCATGAGAACATGGCGATGTTCGAGCGTACCATGCAGATGTTCACGCCCTTCTCACCGCCGCAAAACCCGCCGGAGCAACCAGACACCCCCGTCGCCAGTGATCACAGCGATCTCAGCGATCTGAAAACCCAAATGGAAGAAATGCGCCGGCAGCTCGCGGAGCTGAGTGAGCGAAAATAGATCGCTGCAAGTTGGGCCCGCGGGGAAAGCAGAGCTATCCCTTCTTCCACTCCGGATTGAGCAGCGGCTCGCCGAAATAGAAGCCTTGGAAGGTGTCGACACCGAAGCCCTGCAACAAATCGGCTTCTTCCTCTGAGCCGACCCATTCCGCCGTTATCTTCAGGTTGAAGTTCTTGGCAAGCTCGACCAGCGTGCGCACGAAGATCTGGTTCTCAGGCGAAGACGTCAGCGCGGCGACGTAACTGCCGTCGATCTTGACCTTGTCGACGCGCAGCATCTGCAAATTGCGGAACGACGTGTAACCGGCGCCAAAATCGTCGATCGCGACGCGGCAGCCCATCTCGCGCAGCCGTGAAACGAAGCAGGCGTTCTCCTCGAAATGATGCAGCGCCGCGGTTTCGGTCAGTTCCACCACCAGGCGATCGGCGATCACGGAATTCTGCTTCACATATTCGACGAAGGACTGCAGGAACGCCGAATCCTGCGCCGTCGTGCCGGAGACGTTGACCGACAGATTGACGCCGGGATTGGCGTGCAGTGTCGCCACGGCCATTTCAAGCGCCCGCCGGTCGACCAAGCGCACCAAGCCCAGTTGTTCGGCCGCGGGAATAAAATAGCCCGCTGGCGCAATTGACCCGTCGGGCATCACCATGCGCAGGAGACATTCGTATTCGACCGGCTGATGCGTCACCGCGTCGACGATCGGTTGATAGGCGAAAATAAGCCGGTCATCATTCAACGCCGACACGACTTCGTCGGCCACCGACATCAGACGCAGGCGGGCGCCTTCGCGCAATTCGGAATGATGATAGATCGCGTAGCCATCGCGGCCGCGGCTGCGGGCCCGCTCAAGCGCCTCTTCGGCGCGCAGCATGGCTTCCTGGCTCGAGGAAGCGCTACCCGGCAGCCAAACCGCACCCACCGACGATGTCACCGACACGCGCCCGGCGCGGGTGTCGACCACTTCGCCGCGCACGATGGCCCTGAGGCGGTCGGCGACCATGGCGATGTCGCTTTCGGTGCAGTTTTTGAGAATGACGCCGAACTTGTTGCCGGCGGTGCGCCCGATCACGTCGGTGGTGCGCAGGCTCCGCGACAGGCGCTCGCCCACCGCCAGGATCACTTCGTCGGAGGCGTCGAAGCCGTAGGAATCATTGATGATGGCGAGCCGGTCGATCGAGGCAACGAGAAAGCCGCAATGGCGTTCCTGGCTCTGGGCGGTGGCGATGGCTTCGGCGAGTTCCGCGCGCAGCGAATTGCGGTTCAAATGTCCGGTGAGTTCATCGCGGGTGGCCAGATAGGTGAGCCGGTGAAGCTGGTGCTTGCGCTCGGTGACCTCGCGTACGATGCCGGTGAGCCGCTCCGTCGCGCCGTCAGAATTGGGGATGCGGCTGCCGAGGAACATCAGCCAAATCGTGCCCATCGGCGACGGCGATTCCACGTCGATCTCGAACGGCACGGTGTCACGGGCACGGTTTTCCAGGAGCGCGGCGAAGCGCTGGCGCACTTGGCTGTTCATGGTGGCCAACAGGGCTTGGCCCTGGCTGTGATTGCGCTGGACGATTTGCGGCGGCAGAATCTCGGTGGCGCCGTCCCAGGCGATGCGGTCGTCGGCGACGGTCCAATTGAACGCCACAAGCCCAGCACCGGTGACGCTGAGCTGCAACCGCTCGGCACCCTCTACAGCACGCAGCGAGGCAAGTGACTCCCCCGGCTTCTTTTGAAGCAACTGTTCCACTACATCCACCACCCGTTGGCCATTATTTCCGGCCTTATGAAGCGATAATGAACACCGGGGCTTAAAAAACCCGTAACTCTTGAAACAAACCCGGTCCTTCGAAGCCCGGCCCGTACTTTGCCTAAACAACGGGTTATGACGGCGATCACGGGATATTCTCTGGTAAGGACGAGCGCGGCACACCGCGAACAATCGTCCGTGCGCGCCGTCGAGAAAATCAACGCCCGCGCCGGATTCGATGGTGAACACACTTCCCGCCGCGAACCGCAGAGCTGGATCTGCACACCGGCCCCGAAACGCGAAACGCTCCAATCCGGCACAGATCAGATTGATCCATATTGGGACGCACCACGCCTCAAGCCGACATTCGTCGCGCAGGTGATGGGGCAGGTCTATTGCAGCAATGCGCCGTTGCCGTCAGCGAGCGCGGCGTATCGCGCGAGTCCGGCGCCCCGCCCCACCGTTCTCGACAAGAACATCTGAGGCCAAAGCCACGCCTAGAACGCCCGCCGCCGCGAACAGGAGCAGGCCGGCGCGCGCCACCGCGCCGGGGACGAGTTCCAACGCCGCCGCACAGAGCAGGCTGAGAGCCGCCAGGGCGAGATAGAGGCTAGGACGTTTCCACAAACCGGGACGGGCGATGACGAAGATGAAGATTGCGCTCGACAGCTGCGGCGCCGCCGCCAGCGCGCGCCAGTCGGTCGCCGCCGCCGCAATACTGCAAATCGCGGCAATGAGCAGAACCAGGCTCGCGGTCAGCGCATGCGGCGCCCGGCGGAAGGCGGAGAACGCGGCAACACCTAACACCGCCGATCCCAGCGTCGCGGCGATATCGGTGACCGCAGCGGCGGCCACATTCGCGGCCTCGCTGACCGCCAGCGCCGCATAAAGCACCGCGGCCAATCGCAAGTAGGCGCGCGTGCGCAGCGGCGCGCCACCAGCCGCGATCCAGGCGGCAGCAGCTCCGAGCAACAGAACGAGCGCGAATGCAGTCATGCGCCACAAACTACCGTGTGAAGCATGCGAAGTGCAAAACCGGATTTGGCCAAACCGGATTTACCACGGCGCGTAGAAAGGCGCATTGCCGACCAGCGCGGCACCGACGACGCGGCCAGAACCGCCCTGCTGCACCACCACCGCCACCGCGTCATGCACCGGACCTTTGGGACCGGCCTTGGGTACGTCGATGGTAAGCGGCTCGCCGCGCCAGCGCCCGGCATTGGTAATGGACGTCACCACGTTGCGATAGGCAACCGTCTGGCCGCTGTTCTCGCCGCCGCCAATCTTCACAGTGGCCGCGGAGCGCACGCGGAACAGCCACACCGTCGCATCGACATTGCTGCGCCGGGCCACATCGGGGACGCGATCGACGACGACGTGCAGATCGCCCGGACGCTTCGCCAGCGCCACGCCGACCGACCAGGCCGACCGTGCCGGTATCTTGATCCGCGATGCGGCGACGAACGCCACGTCGCCTGCAAGCTTGTCGCGGCGAGTGTTGGGAGGCATCGCGACATCGGGTTGCATGCCGTCGTCGCGCGCCATGGCGGCCAGCGTTAGCGCATAGGACACCGCATCCTCACGCGCCGCCGGAACATCCTTGGCGCCGTCGATGATCATCTGAGGTGTGTAAACGCCGCCGTGGCGCAAGGCGCTGGCATAAGCTTTCTGACGGCGGGTGTTGTCGTCGCTCGCCAGCGTGTCCTTCCAACCGAACATGTCCCAATAGGTGACGGGGAAGGACAGCAGCAAAATGCCCGGCCGCTGCGCGATTTTGGCAGCCATCATATTGGCGGCGGGACAGGAATTGCAGCCCTGACTGGTGTAAACTTCCACCACGATCGGGCGCACATCACCAGCCACAGCCCTCACAGCAAGGAGGGCGAGCACGATCAGCGCGGCCGCTATTTTTTTCATAAACTAGAAGATAGAACGCGCGGAGCGTCCCGGCCAGTCACTTCAGCTTGATCGCAATGACGCGGATGTTGCGGCAAATGCCTATTGTAGATGCAGATTTTCGGAACAGGCTGGGCGCTCCCCAGAGGCATTATTGCGGCCAGCACCCGTGCATGGGAATATGCCGTTCATGCCACCGAAACGCCGAACACCGCCAAAATTCGCCACCGAGGCCGAAGAACGCGCCTTCTGGGAAAGCCACGACACGGCGGACTATTTCGATTTGAGCAAAGCGGTTCCCGTTCGCTTCCCTAACCTGAAACCCTCAACCACAGCGATTTCCCTGCGCCTGCCGGTGAGCTTGCTGGACGCGATCAAGGTCGCCGCCAACAAACGCGACGTGCCCTATCAATCGCTGATCAAGACGTGGCTCGCGGAGAAAGCGGACAAGGCGTGAAGCTCAAACTTCATTCCTTGGTTTCGGCCCGTACTTCGGCAAGAACTTCGCGCATCAAGGCATGACGCGCCGCGCCGCTGCGAAAGCCCGCGTCCTCATCGCGCTCAATGAGCGCGAGCCGCTGGGCGGGCGTGAGACTTTCCCAAAGCGCCCTGTCTTCGGGCGACGGGAACACGGCCGAGGAGAACTCGACGGCCGATATATCGATGGCTTTTGCGTCGCTCATGGAAGCGATAATTGCACAACCTAGCGTGAACCTTCAAACCGGTACGAGACACGGCCGGGGCCTAATTCAAAATCCCCATTGGCATCACACGCAGGTTATGTTTCCCAGCCACTTTTTCGACTAAGGGTCGATGAATATCGCGCGCACCTTTAGTCCTAAACCCAACCCTGGCACGTCCTGCACTCAAGTTCCAGCAACACCATTTGATCAAACCTTTGCGATTCACGACCTTCTTGAAGTCCTGAATATCTCGAGGGTCGCCCTCTACCTCGACCCAAAAGGGGCAAGTAGCCTTTGACAATTCAGCAATCACTGGGGTCTGGCCCACCCAAACGTCATGGCCGCCCTTGAGGCGGCCATCCAGCCGCCGAGCGTCGGCGAGGCGAAAAGACTCTGGATGGCCGGGTCAAGCCCGGCCATGACGGAAATAAACTGAGATTACGGCCACTGGTATTACTCCGCCACCAACTGCCGCAACACATACGGCAGGATTCCGCCGTTTTGGAAGTACGCCACTTCGTCGGCGGTTTGCAGGGCCAGGATCAGCGGCAGCTCGGCGGTACAGCCGTCGGCGTAATGGATGGTGGCGGCGATCTTCTTGCGCGGCTTGAGACCCGACGCAATGCCGGGGATGTCGATGGTTTCGGCTCCCGTCAGGCCGTAGTCCTTACGAGTCTTGCCCGGCTCGAAGGTAAGCGGCACCACGCCCATGCCGACCAGATTGGAGCGGTGGATGCGCTCGAAGCTTTCCACGATCACCGCTTTGACGCCGAGGAGCTTCGGTCCCTTTGCCGCCCAGTCGCGCGAGCTGCCGGTGCCGTATTCCTTGCCGCCGATGACGATGGCGGGCACGCCGTCCGCTTGGTACTTCGCGGCCGCATCGAAGATCGCCATCTCTTCACCGGAAGGTTGATACAGCGTGCCGCCGCCTTCCTTGCCGCCCAGCATCTCGTTCTTGATGCGGATATTGGCGAAGGTGCCGCGTTCCATCACCTCATGATTGCCGCGGCGGCTGCCGTAGGAATTGAAATCCTTCACCGCGATGCCGCGTTCCTGCAGGTAAAGCCCTGCCGGTGCCCCCGGTTTGATCGATCCCGCCGGCGAGATGTGGTCGGTGGTGATCGAGTCCCCGAACACGGCGAGGATACGCGCGGCGGAAATGTCGGAAAGCGGCGCCGGGTCGATGCCCATACCTTCGAAATACGGCGGATGCTTCACATAGGTTGAGGCGGGCTCCCAGGCATAGGTCTGGCCCTTGGTGACCTTGACCTTCTTCCAATTGGCGTCACCTTCGAACACATTGGCATACCGCTTCTTGAACGCACTCGCCTTCACCGCCCTGCGCACAGCCTCGGCAACTTCCTTGGTGCTCGGCCAGATATCCGTCAAAAAGATCGGGTGGCCCTTCTTGCCGATCCCGATCGGATCGGTGGTCAGATCGATGGTCATCGAACCGGCCAGCGCGTAGGCCACGACCAGCATCGGTGAGGCCAGATAATTGGCGCGCACCTGTTGATGCACGCGGCCTTCGAAATTGCGGTTGCCGGATAAGACCGACGCCACCGCCAGATCATTCGCCGTGATCGCCTTCGCCACCGGCTCGGGCAACGGCCCAGAATTGCCAATGCAGGTGGTGCAGCCGTAACCGACCAAATTGAAGCCGAGTTTGTCGAGAAATTTGTCGACCCCGGCTTTGGCCAGATATTCCGTCACCACTTGGCTGCCCGGCGCCAGCGAAGTCTTCACCCACGGCTTCACCTTAAGGCCCAGTTCGACCGCCTTCTTGGCAACCAGACCGGCACCGATCATCACACTCGGATTGGAGGTGTTGGTGCAAGAAGTGATCGCCGCGATCACCACGTCGCCGTGGCCAAGGGTGTACTTCTCGCCTTCCACCGCCACGCGCGGCTCATCGGGGCTTTTTTTGTAACGGGTGGAGAGCGCATTCGCGAATTCCGCCGCGGCATTGACCAGCGGCACGCGATCCTGCGGCCGCGCCGGACCGGCTAGGCTCGACACCACCAGCCCGAGATCGAGTTCCAGCGTGACGGTGAAGACCGGGTCTTCACTCTTGGCGGTGCGGAACAAGCCTTGGGCCTTGGCATATTTTTCGACCAGTGCAACCGTCGCAGGCTTGCGGGCGGAGTTTTTCAAGTAAGCCACGGTCTCCGCATCGATGGGGAAGAAACCGCAAGTCGCACCATATTCGGGCGCCATATTGGCGATGGTGGCGCGGTCTTCGAGGCTGAGCTCATCCAGACCAGGCCCGTAGAATTCGACAAACTTGCCGACCACGCCTTGGCGGCGCAGCATCTGTGTGACGGTCAGCACCAGATCGGTGGCGGTGGTGCCCTCCGGCAGTTTGCCAATGAGGCGGAAGCCGACGACTTCCGGGATCAGCATCGAGATCGGCTGGCCCAGCATCGCCGCTTCGGCTTCAATACCACCGACGCCCCAGCCCAGAACCGATAGGCTGTTGATCATAGTGGTGTGGCTATCGGTGCCAACCAGCGTATCGGGAAAGGCATAGGTGACGGTCTTGCCGCGCTTGTCCTGACCTTTGCGGGTCCACACAGTCTGCGCCAGATATTCCAAATTCACCTGATGGCAGATGCCGGTACCCGGCGGCACAACGCGAAAATTGGCAAATGCCTGCTGGCCCCAGCGCAAGAAGGCATAGCGCTCGCGATTGCGCTCATATTCGATGGCGACGTTCTGCTTGAACGAGGCGCGCTGGCCGAAATGATCGACCATCACCGAATGGTCGATGACGAGATCGACTTCGGCCAGCGGATTGATCTTGGCCGGATCGCCGCCGAGTGCTTGCATCGCATCGCGCATCGCCGCGAGATCGACCACGGCAGGCACGCCGGTGAGGTCTTGCATCAAGACGCGCGCCGGACGGAAGGCGATTTCGCGGGTCGATTTCTTGTCCTTCAGCCAAGCGGCGACGGCCTTGATGTCGGCGGCGGTAACGGTCTTGCCGTCCTCGTGGCGAAGCAGGTTCTCAAGCAGAACCTTCATCGCAAAGGGGAGCCGTGAGATTCCCTTGAGGCCGTTTTTCTCCGCCTGAGGCAGACTGAAATAGACATAGGTCTTACCGCCCACCGAAAGCGTCCGGCGGGATTTGAAAGAGTCGAGGCTGGTCTTCACGAGCGCGCCTTTGAAAGGAGGTGGAAGCATCTCCGGTTTAGTGGAATTCTAAAGGAATTCCAAGAGAGCCCAACAGGTGCGCGGTAATGCCGGTGATTCTCGACCGGCCGCCACCACGCGCGCTGAGGCCGAAACCTTGGCCGCAGCGATGTCCGCATTGCCACAGGCGTGCCTAGCCTGGAACAAATTATCCGCCTACGAACAATTCGATCCACCCCTGGCTATCGCCCAGGTGGGTAAATTCATTCATGAAATGAATGCCTTAGCTTTTGGGAAGGGCCCGCGGAGGGCGGTGCATTTCGCCGCAGGGAGATGCGCACGAATCGGGCAGCCGTCGCACGCGGGTCGTGCAGGGCATAAAATAGCCCGATTTGCTTCGATACTGTTCAGATGTGAGGGAGGCGTGCGGGTGCGCGACCCGAACGAGTAATGAACCTGATGCGTGCGTTCGCTCTCCTTTTCGGCGCGGTGCTACTGTGCGCGTCTGCGACGCAGGCGCAAGCGGGCATGTTCGATCGGACCCCGCGCTTTGGCGACATCAACCCCGGGACCTTTCAGGCCGGAGATCGTCGCTTCTCGCTCGACCGCTACCAGAACGCTTTCCTGATGCGCTTTGCCGGTCAGCCGGAAATTTTCGTGCTCTATACCGATTACGGTGCCATGGGCAGCCGGGTGCTACAGTACGATTCGGGTGCCATCGCCATCCAGGTCGCGGGCTGGGGCGGCATGACGATTTATACCGACGACCACCCCGAAGGCCTGCCAACCTCCCGCGTCGGCGATTCGTCACCGCCGGTGCTGCCCGCCATCTCGATGCAGCAGATTCAAAGCGCCGCCGATGACGAGGCCAGCCACCTTTCCTATGTGCGCGGGCTCAAGATCAACTTCTTCGCCGATCAGAATGCGGTGGCCGAAAGCAATGTGCGGTCACTGGCATTCGATGCCATGGAGAACGCCGCGCGTGGCATCGACCGCTTCACCGCCAATCCCGCCGCCAAGGGCACGTTCGGCCAGCGCATCTCCTCGGTGCGCATCGTGATCAGCGACAAGCCCTATATCAAGATCGACAACCGGGTGCTGATCGTCACCTTCAATCCGCGCACCGGCTATTTCGGCCGCGCCTCGTCGAACGCCATCAGCTTCGCGCTGGGCAAGCTGTTCGGCGTACCGTCGCGTTAAAATCCAAACCCGTCAAAATCCAAACCCATCTGGGGCCATCTCGAAGGTTTCGAACCGAAACCCTGGCGCCACCGTGCAGCCGACCAGGGTGTAGTCCCCGAGCGGCCGTGCCGCCTGCCACGCATGGGCGGGAACGACGATCTGCGGCCGTTCGCCGAACTCGATCGCAGCGCCCAGCACATGAAACGCCGCCACCCCGCCCTCTTGCTTGAGCGTCAGTTCCAGCGGGCTGCCGCGGTAGAAGTGCCATATTTCCGCGGCGTCAACCCGATGGGCACGCGACACCTCTCCCGCCTTGAGCAGGTAATAGATGGCGGTCGAATGAGCCCGGCCGCTGCTGCCTGCTTGGTCCTCAAACATCTGCCGGTAATAACCGCCTTCAGGATGCGGCTTCAGCTCCAAGGCGGCGATAATGCGGTCGGCTTCGTTCATGGATATATCTCCGGTGCCGCCGGCGTGGGACGCGGCGCGCCGCGCGCCATCAGCGCTTTGATGCCCGCCGCTACCGACAAGGCATCGGCAAGGCCGTCATGGGTATGGCCGTCGAACGCCACCCCCGCCGCCGGCCCGACGTCGCAGGCATGGAGCCCGCGAATATCGATGCCGCCCGCGATCAGCCAGCCCCGGATGTCCACCACTAGCGGCATCGGCGGTATTGTTTTGAGCCCATACAATATGATGTTGTCCCGCAGCACCAGATCATCGCGCCCGAAGGCGACAATCGGCAGCGGCCCGGCGAAAGAAACAAAGCTGGCTAACGCCGCTTCGAAGTCAACGCCGCGCTCGGATATGACCTGATTGGTGATCCCGGTCAGTGTCTCCAAATAGCCCGACAGCACCGGGTTCACCCGCGGGCGGACCACACAATCGAATCTTTCCAGGGGCGAAAAGTCGGCAGCGACTTTCACCGCACCGATCTGAACGACCTCCTTAAACTCCCCTGGCGTCAACCAATTTTGCGCCATGGAGCCGTCCCAAGCGGTGAACTCAAGGTCGTAGACCACGGCATAAGGAACCAGTGGATGCGAAGAAATTGTCATATTGACCCGCCGAATCAGATAAACGGCCCCGTTAAGACATTATTAAGGGTCCACACCCACGCTAGCGCTGGGACAATCTTGGGGTGGAGAGCCAGATGGTCGCAATTATCAAATTCCTACGACAAAAGCCGGAACGGCTCCCCGAGACCGTAAAGAGCCCCGTCGCCAAAGAAAAGTCGGGCGCCATCGCCAAGCTCAAGCTCCTGCATGCCGAGGCCGAAGAAACCGCCCGGCTCGCCAATCTCTTGGGCCGCAGCGGCACTGTCGGCATCACCCTACCGGTCCTAGCAATCACCACAATGGGCCTTTCGATCACGATGAACCCGGCGCCGCAGATGGTGTGGGTGCTGTTTGTCGGCGCCGTGGCCCTGGCCATGCTGCTGGCTTACCGCCACGCCATGAAGCGCCCGTTCGAACGGGCCGCCCTCCAGGACTACGCCAAAGACCTTTCCGCGATTCTGCTGTTCGCAGGCTTTGCTTGGGGCGCCGGTGCCTTTTTGGCCCTGCCCGCGAGTACGCCGGCCGTTGCTGCGATTTCATTTGCGGTGCTGCCCGCAGGAATAGTCGCGTATTTGTTGCGGGACCGCGATGCGCTGACTCTGTTTCTTGCGCCAGTGACGGCGTTGACGGCTGCGGCATGTCTTTTAAAGCCGTTCGCGAGCGGCTGGATCACGGCGGGACTGGTGATCGCGACCGCTGTGGCGCTGGTCGGAGTCGTGCATTTGTATGAGCGGATGACAGGCATTTCGAGCAAGCCTGCCATGCTATCGCTGCCCTAAGCGCCAAGTTTTTTTGCCAGCCCATGAAGCATAGACTGTTGCGGACATTCGTTCGAACAGGTCGCCATGGTCCTCGCCGATAGCACCCGCACCAAAGCTCTGGAACTTCTTGCTTGCTGCGCCGAAGACGCGCGCGGTGAACCGGACCTCGTCGCCTTCCTCGAAGCGCTGACCAAGAACGCTTCGCCCGAGGACGTCACGCGCTATACCCAACGCGAACTGACGGCCCTGGCCCGCCTGATCCATGCCCGTGTTATGGCGCACGCGCCCGGCACTTCGCTGGTGACGCTGATCGATCCGGCGCAGGAGTCGCCCGACTTCACGCGCAAGGAAACCGTGCTGGTCGCACTCAATGACGACGCGCCGTTCCTGTTCGATTCCCTGATGGGCGAAGTGACGAGCCAAGGTTTCACCGCCCGCGCGGTCTTTCATCCCATCGTCAGCACCGCCGGTGTACGCACCAGCGTCATCGTCATCGTGACCGACGCCATTGTCGAAGAAGATCTGCGCGAAATGTTGCGGCGCGGCGCCGAAGCGGTGTTCGCCCAGGTGCAGCTGGCGGTGCGCGACTGGCAAGCAATGCGGGACCGTCTTACGGCCGCCATCGCCGAACAAAAATCCGCGCCCAGCCACGCGTCCGCTCAGGAAGTCGGCGAGACCATCGATTTCCTCGAATGGCTCGGCGACGACCATTTCACTTTTCTCGGCTGCCGCGACTACTCTTATTCGCCGGCAAACGGCGGCCTGCTTCGGCCCGTCGAAGGCTCCGGCCTCGGCGTCTTGACCGACCGGCTGGCGCGGGTCGTGCGCCGCAGCGGCGAGGACACCGCCCTCACCGAAAGCCTGCGCGAATTCCTGTTCCGCCCTACCCCGCTGATCATCACCAAGGCGAATGAAAAGAGTCTGGTCCACCGTCGCGTCTTTATGGACTACATCGGCGTCAAGCTATTCGCCGCCGATGGCCGCTTCAAAGGCGAGCGCCGTTTCGTCGGCCTGTTCACCTCCGGCGCCTACAGCCGCACGCCCGCGGACATTCCGCTGCTCCGCTTCAAGACCGAAAGCGTGATGACGCGCGCTGGACTTCCCGCTGGCGGCCACGACTTCAAGACCCTGGCGCACATCCTCGACACCTTCCCGCGCGATGAGCTGTTCCAGATTGGCGAAGACGAGCTTTACACCACCGCGATGGGGATGTTGCGCCTGACCGAACGGCCCAAGCTGAAGCTGTTCATCCGCTTCGACCGTTTCGACCGTTTCGCCGCCGCCATCGTGTTTGTGCCGCGCGACCGCTTCGACTCCAGCGTCCACGTCAAGCTGCATGAGATTCTTGCCGACGCCTTGGGCGGCCGCCCGATGGAAGCGGTGCCGAGTCTGACCGATTCCGTGCTGGCGCGGCTTTATTACACCATCGGCTTCGACGATGGCGCCCCCGCCCACGTCGACATCGCCGCTATCGAGACCGCGATGCGCGCCGCCATCCGCACCTGGGAGGACGGCTTCCTCGATGTCTTGAAAGCCCGTTACGGCGATATAGAAGGCACCCGCCTGTTCCGCCAACAGGCGCCCGGCATTCCGGCGCGCTATCGCGATGCCTTCTCGCCGACCGAAGGCGCCGAAGACCTTGCCGCGATCGAAAGCCTCGCCCGTTCGGGCAAGAAGCCCGCGGTGGAAGCGCGCGTGATGCGGCGCGTTTCCGATCGCCGTTCGACCCTTCGCATCAAGCTTTATGGCTTGGGGCCGGCGCTACCGTTGTCAGGGTCGCTGCCGATTTTCGAGAATTTTGGTCTCAAGGTGATCGCCGAAGACGCCTATCCGATCGTGGCCGAGGCCGGCGAAGCCTTTGTGCTCGATTTTCTCATGGAGCGGGCCGATCAGGGGCCAGCACAAGGCACTGAGATCAAGCACCTGTTGCAGGCCGCCTTCCACGCCGTGATCGCGGGCGATGCCGAAAGCGACGGCTTCCACCGCCTGGTCATCGCTGCCGGAATTGGCTGGCGTGACATCACCATCTTGCGTGCCGTGGCGAAATTCCTGCGCCAGGCCCAGGTCCCGTTCAGCCAGGACTATATGGAGCAGGCGCTCACCCGCAATCCCGGCATCGCGAAAATGCTGGTGGAACTGTTCCACACCCAACTGTCGCCGGAACACGCGAGCAAAGAGACGGCTGCGGGACTCAAGGCCTGCATCGAAGCGGCGCTACATGACGTGCAGAGCCTTGACGATGATCGCATCCTTCGCCGCATCCGCAATGTGATCGCCAACGTGTTGCGTACCAATTTCTACCAGCCCGGTGCCGATGGCCGGCCCAAACCATATCTCGCGATGAAGCTCGCATCGGACAAGCTCGACGAATTGCCGGCCCCGCGTCCGCACGTGGAGATTTTCGTTTATTCGCCGGAAGTGGAAGGCGTGCATTTGCGCTTCGGAAAGGTGGCGCGCGGCGGGCTTCGCTGGAGCGACCGGCGCGAGGATTTTCGCACCGAAGTCTTGGGCCTGGTCAAGGCGCAGCAGGTCAAGAACGCCTGTATCGTGCCGGTCGGCTCCAAGGGCGGCTTCTATCCCAAGCAGATGCCGCTCAATCCCAGCCGCGAAGAAACTATGGCGACTGGTATTGCCGCTTATAAGACCTTCATCAACGCCCTGCTCGACGTCACCGACAATCTCGGTCCCGATGGCGCCGTCGTGCCGCCGCAAAACGTCGTGCGCCGCGATGACGACGATCCTTATCTCGTCGTCGCCGCCGACAAGGGCACCGCGACTTTCTCCGACATCGCCAATGCCATCGCGGAGGGCCGCGGCTTCTGGCTCGGCGATGCATTTGCCTCCGGCGGCAGCCACGGTTACGATCACAAGGTGATGGGCATCACCGCCCGCGGCGCCTGGGAAGCGGTCAAACGCCACTTCCGTGAACTTGGCCGCGACATCCAGAGCGAGCCCTTCACGGCGGTCGGCATCGGCGACATGTCGGGCGACGTGTTCGGCAACGGCGTGCTGTTGTCGAAATCCATGAAGCTGGTCGCCGCCTTCGATCACCGCCACATCTTCATCGACCCCGCTCCCGATCCGGCAAAAAGCTGGGCCGAGCGCAAGCGCCTGTTCGATCTGCCGCGGTCGAGTTGGGCCGATTACGACAAGAGCCTTATTTCCAACGGCGGCGGCATTTATCCCCGCACGCTGAAGGAAATTCCGCTGACGGCTGAAGCGAAAGCGCTGACCGGGATCAACTCCGACACCGCCACACCCGCTGAGGTGATCAAAGCCTTGCTCAAAGCCGACGTCGATCTTCTCTGGCTCGGCGGCATCGGCACTTATGTCAAGGCGTCGACGCAAAGCCATCTCGAAGTTGGCGACCGCGCCAATGACGCCGTGCGTATCAACGGCAAAGAGCTGCGCGCCAAAGTCATCGGCGAAGGCGCCAATCTGGGTCTCACCCAACTCGGCCGCATTGAATGCGCGAGCGCCGGGGTGCGGCTCAACACCGACGCCATCGACAACTCCGCTGGTGTCGACACCTCCGACCACGAGGTGAATCTGAAAATCCTGATGGGCGGAGCGCTGCGCCGCGGCGAACTGACACCGGCCGCGCGCGACGAACTCCTCACCCGCATGACCGATGAAGTTGCCGTCCTGGTGCTCAAAGACAATTACGAGCAGACCCTGGCGCTGACCATCGCCGAGGCCTGTTGCATCGCCGATCTCGACGCTTACGGCCGATACATGCGCGACATGGAAGCCCGCGGCCGTCTCGATCGCGCCGTGGAATTTCTGCCCGATGACGCCGAGCTTCGCCGCCGCGCCCAGGCCGGCAAAGGTCTGACGCGCCCGGAACTGTCGGTGCTGCTAGCTTATGCCAAGCTCGACCTCAAAGCCGAACTCCTCGCCAGCGATTTGCCTGATGATCCCTATTTCCTGCCCGCTCTCGCCAGCTACTTCCCGCCGGAAGCGGTCGCGGCGCTGCCCGATGAACTCGGCAAGCATCGCCTGAAGCGGGAAATTATCACCGATGTCGTCGCCAACCGCCTCATCAATCTCGCGGGTCCGTTGTTTGTTGCGCGCATGAAGGAGATGAGCGGCGCTTCGGCCGCCCGCATCGTGCGCGCCTTTGCCGTTGCCGACGGCGCCTTCGGGCTTTCAGCACTGCGCCAGCGCATCGACGCGCTCGATCTTAAAGTCGACACCAAGCTGCAGACCGCGATGTATGCCGACATCGTCGGTGTGCTGCGCCGCTTGGGTCTGTGGTTCATCACCAACGTCCCGGCGGATGCCGACCTTGCCGCCATCATCACGATGTATCGGGGCGGCGCCGACAAGCTGCGCGGCACCTTCTCGACCCTGGTCAGTCCCTACGAGGCGCACGACACGGAGCAGCGCATCGCCGAACTGACCGCGGGCGGCGTGCCGCATGCCGTCGCCGAAGATGCCGCGGTGCTGCCGCTGGTGGCGGGCCTGCCGGAAATCGCGTTGCTGGCCGACCGCCATGGCCAGCCCCTCGATCTCGTCGCCGGAGCCTATTTTGCGATGGGCGCCGCGGTGGGCATCGACCGCTTGCGCGGGCTGGCGGCGCGCATCACGGCGGGCGAGCATTGGGACCGTCTCGCCATCCGGCGGCTGATCGACGATCTTTATGCCGGTCAGCGGGCGCTGACGGTGTCGGCGTTGAACGCGGGCACCGAGGGAAAGGATCGCGCTGCGGGCACGGCAGCCGTGGCGGCATGGACGGCGGCGCATGAAGATGCGCTGACCCGCACCAAATCGTTCCTGGCGGCGCTCGAAGCCACCGGCGAGTTGTCGGTGGCCAAACTGACCCTGGCGGGCAGCCAAATCCACGAACTGGCGGCGCGATAGCAATTTGATTTTTCGCGCTTCTTGTCCGAAAATCGCCTGGCGTGCTTTGCACGCCTACTCTTAAAAAGCGCGCAACGCGCGCGGGCACTTTTCGGGAAGCGCTCAATGCGTCACGCCGAGGTCGAGAAATTCTGCCTATCGCTCCCGGCCGCGACGCTGGTGGTGCAATGGGGCGACAGCCGCGTCTACAAGGTCGGCGGCAAGGTGTTCGCGCTTTTGAGCCCGATCACCGAAAAACCGCACCAGCTATGGTTCAAGGTGACCGAAGACAGCTTCGAGATTCTCACCCAAGACCCGCTGATCCTCCAGGCGCCCTATTTCGCCAAGCGCAAATGGGTCTGTATCACCCGGCTCGGCGCTCTGACGGCGAAGGAATTGAAAGCCTACCTGACGCGCTCGCACGCCCTGGTGGCGGCGAGCCTGCCGAAAAAGCTGCAGGCGGAGCTGGGGTTGATCGGCGCCTAAACTTACCGCACCACGGCGATCTTGGAGCGGATGCGTTCGGCGGTGTTGTTGGTATTGCCGACGAACTCAATGCCGAGACCATGGTCGTGATGGCGCGCGACGCGCCCCGCGAGCTGCCCGATCAGGACGAACTCGCCGATCGGCGGCCGGATGTCGGTCTTGACCGAAATGCCGCTCATCGAGAGGTCAAGCACTTCGCACGGGACCACCTCGCCGTCATGGCGCACAAAGCGCGTCAGCCCCTTGGTCGGCGTGCGGTCGTCGCGGCGCAGTTCGGATTCGTCGAGTAGTGCTTTGTTGAGGAACAGCGTGAGCTGTTCGGCGGTGCGCTCGCGCTTGGGCGCGGTCGAATGGAATTTGAGGCCCAGGCGCGGCCCGTCGCGGCGCGCCACCACACCCTCGAAGCGGCCGAAGGTGTTGGCATAAAGGACCACCGGGGTTTCGTTCGGCAGATCGGCGTCGGTGGCAAAGGACGCCCCGCCCGGCGACAAATCGACCACCATCCCGGCGTACTCCAGGGACGTCGCCGGAACGAACAGCTTGCCGGGCAAATCGATGCGGATACGGCGGTAGCGCCGCCGATCGGCACGCGATCTGGCCAGCACCGGATCCTTGTCGTTCCTGCCGGGCACGCGGGCGTCCAAGCGCTCCTCCTCACGAAAAGCTGCCATCGCGCTAGTTTGCGTCCGATTTCATAACAGATCGTTTATGAGGGAAGGTTTAGGTGGGCGATCCTTCATGGTGAATCCAGCGAGGTAAACGCCAGATTAACCCTGCGCGGCGCGCGACCGCTTTTGCGTAAGAACGCCGCGCTTACGACAAAATCGGGGCAAAACGCGTTTTGCTCCGGCGCCACAACGCGCTATAGGATGCCACACCGGGGTTTCGGAGATATTTCATGGCGACGAAAATTGATGCGCGGCCGCTCGTTGTACTGTGTGCGGTGGCAGTGGCCGGTTGTGTCAATTTCAGCCCCCTCGACGACCTCGAGACGACGCCCCCCCCGACCACGCCGTTCAATCTGGCGCTTTATAAGAATTACGCCTTCCTGGCGAAGTCGTTCGGTCTGGTCGGAGAGGCCCAATACAGCTCGTTCGACCGGAGCGCCTCGATCCCGTTGACCGAGACCGAAATCACGACCGCCGATCTCGCCAACACCTATGCCGACAAGGCTTTGCGGCTGACGCGTGACGAATTAGTCGATCCCGAGCCTAGCCGCGACATCAAAACCCATGAGCTGCGCGACCGGCTGGCGCGGTCGCTGGCCATCGCCCGCGACGTCTATCCCCGCGATGCGGCGCGCGCCCAGGCCGACTGGGACTGCTGGCGGTTAAACCTGACAGTGCATTCGCAGCTTCAGGCCGCCGAACGCTGCCGCCAATCGCTCGAGGTCAGCCTGCCGCGCATCGAGGCCGAAGCGACCGTCGTGGCCGCTGAGAAGGCCAAAGAGGACGAGGCCAAAAAGAAGGCCGCTGCGGAACAGGGCAAGGGCGGCGCGCCAAGCGAAATCAGCGAAAATCCCTGATCCGGATTCCTATTTTGAAGCACTTCCGGTCGGGAAGCGCTTGGTCTGTCGCGGCCTGTTTCAGTCCTACACGTTTTGACAATTTTACGAAGGCGCGGTTCCCGCCCGGTTGTAACTTCCGCTGCCCCGCCGGGAAGCGTAAGCTTAAGACTATGAACCGAACCCTCCTCGCCCTCGCGGCCGTCAGCCTCGTTGCGTTCTCAGCGGGCGCACAGACCTTGCGTTATCCCGTCAAGTCGCTCGACTTCGACATCTGGTGCACCGAGGTGGAGCGCCTGTCCGGCGATCGCTGCGATCAGCGCCGCCCCGAAGACGTGCAGACGTTCGAGACCTACCGGCACGCCGTCGAGAAGTACGAGATCCCGTATTTGCGCAACAAGGAAAACGTACTGCACTTCGACGATGCGATCCTCGGCAATGATCCTATCGATAAGCGTCCCGATTCGACCATCGCAAGGCCACCAAGCCCGGTCGCGGGACCGTAATCCTGCACGCCAAAGAAAGAGGCCGGGATTGCTCCCGGCCTTAAGGCACTCCAAGCATCAACTGACAAGCACGAGTCCGGAAAAACGTTTCCCCCGGTTTTCCGGACGTTGCCTTAATATTCGACCCAGGCTTCGGCAGGTTCGGGCCCGAACACCTCGAACATGCGCTGCATCTTGGGGGTGGACTGGAAATTCAAATTGGCCGGACGGTCGTGGTTGACGACCAGGCGCAGGTACGGCGCGCGCGGATGGCTGTGGTAGACCAGCGGCGGCGGTGGTGGCGGCGGATTGGCGTTGCTGAGGCCGCGCGGATCGTCTTCGCGGATGATCTGGCTGGCGGCGAGGCGCTGGAAGGCAATCGGGCGGCCGGCGAGTTGGCTGATATCCGACAGGATCTGGATCATACCGAGGAAGCGGGTCGGGCCGTTCTCGCCGAATTTGATCGGCAAGAGGATGGTTTCGAGTTCGACCATGCCGCAGTCAGCGGTGGCGCCAATCGAGGTCAGGCACACCGGCTGCTTCAGATTAAGGGCCTGCTGCAACAGCGAGCCGAGCGCTATCGAGGACTGGGCTTCCCAATGGGCGAGGAATCCGGTGCCCTTGAGTTCGAAGCCGAAGCGTTCGCACATCGCAGTGCCGGCCAGGCGGTAGATCGGACGATTGGCATCTTCGGCGTCCAGAATGAAGACAAACGGAAGAAGGCGTTTGATCGAACGGGGATCAATATCGGTCTGATCCGGCACATCGCGACCAGCCCGGAGCCGCGACCAATACCCCACCAAGAGATGGCTATTTTTGTGTTTCATAACCCAATGCCTTCTTCGGAGCGGGCTGTTCCCAGTTCGGAACAGCATCTCGCCGCTCGGGAAGGCACTCAGCGAAAGCTGTGCCAGTCACGCCCTCATCCTGAGAAGCGAGCATCTCGAAGGATCAGTTGCTCCACGGCCCGCGGGTTATCTTCGGTCCGAAGAACGGCACGACGGCCGATTTGAAGAACGGCGTCAGCGCGATGCCGGCCGCGAACCCGCCGACATGGGCCCACCACGCCACCCCCGACGTGTCGGGACCGGTGAGCGCCAAAAGCTGCATGGCGAACCACACGGCGACCACCCACAACGCATTGAGACGGAAGGGATAAAGGATGATCAACAGCGGCACCAGAACGGTCACTTTGGCACGCGGATAAAGCAGCATATAGGCGCCCAAAATACCCGAAATGGCGCCCGAAGCGCCAACCATGGGGGCGGTCGAAGATGGGTCCATAAAGGCCATGGTCAGCGCCGCCACCGCGCCGCAGAGCAGGAAAAAGACGAGGAAGCGCACCCGCCCCATCGCGTCTTCGATGTTGTTCCCGAAAATCCACAGATACAGCATGTTACCGGCCAGATGCAGCAGGCCGCCATGGAGGAAAATCGAGGTGAAGATCGAGACCAGCGCCGGCACCGCCGGGATGCCGCTCGCCTCGAATTGGGGCGACATCAGCGTCGAGGGCGTGAAGCCGTAGTGCAGCATGAAATCGCCGTAGGCGTCACCCTTAAGCTGGAACTGCCACGCATAGACCGCGACGCAGATAAGGATCAGCGCGCCAGTCACGAAGGGCGTCAGTCGCGTGGGATTGTCGTCCGAGATCGGGATCATGCCGCGTCCCCCGCCCGGGCCCAGCCGGACGTTGTCCCGATTTGAACCACCCAATGCGGCTTTCGCAAGACGAGAAGTGGCACGGAATGTGAAGCGTGGGCGGCAGTCATTTCGTGGTTCCAGGTCCCGGGAGGGGCCGGGACTGCCAAGGAGCTATAGCATGTCGCCCAGGCCTTTGAAGATCGCAGCCGCGCTACTGGTTTCCAGCGCCCTTACGCTCGTGCAAGTGGCTGAGGCCTGCACCACCGGGACCGGTGGCGGCGGCAAAACTAGCGGCCACACCACAACGGTTAGTTGCCCGCAAAGCGGCATCACGGTGAACAAGCCGGTGACCATCAACAAGTCGATCACCATCAACAAGCCGGTGACCATTAACAAGTCGATCTCAATCGACAAGACCATCAACATCGACAAGTCGATCAACATCACGAAAACGATCGATGCCTCGAAGAACATCTCGATCAACAAGACGATCATCATCAACAAGGGCGGCTCTTCGTCGGCGGAAGCCTCGGCCTGGGCCAGCGCCTGGGCGAGTGCCAGCGCCAGTTCGAGCGCCAGTGCCGGTAACATCGTGATCTACTCGGGCTACAACGAATACATCACCGTCAACAACAAGATCGGCGGCGGCGGCGAAATCGGCACGGCAACGATCGGCACCGTGCATCCGGGCGGCGCCTGCGAGATGCAGGATGCGACCGTCATCAAAGCGGTGCATGCCGTGTGCGTGTCGCCCGACGGGCGCGAATTCCCCGCTTCGCACATGACCGAACAGACCTGGATCGACGCGGGCGTCGAAGGTGAAGTCTTGCGCTGCATTCCCGGCGCCCATCTGAAAGTCACCCTCGGCGACGTGTTACAGTCCGATCAAGGCATGGCCGGCACCTTTGCCAGCGGCGCCAGTCTCGAATGCGCCCCGAACGAAGCCTTGCGCCATTTCAAGGACGGCATGCTGAAATGCACGCCCAAAGTCCCGGTCAAGGATTGCACCGAGCGCACCAATTTGCGCCGCTGGGGCACCGGCGATTTGTTCTTCAGCTTCCGCACCAAGGTCTGCGCCCCGACAAAAACGACGACCGCGGCCAGCCGCGAACTGGAACTCTCCGGCATGAGCCTGTCCGGCGGGGTGGGCGATCAGTAAGATAACGTCCATTCACCGCGCCGGATTGGGGCGACAAGGTTTGCGCCCGCACAAACACCAGGATAGCGCTCCTGTATTGTTCCGTTGTGGCTCTCTTGAGTAACTACGGGATTTCCGTATATCATGTGCCTATGGCGAAGAAGCAGCGAAAGAAAACGAACCACGTCTTCGAGGGTATGATGCAGGGCCTCGAAGAAGCCCTCGCTTTTGCCAAGGGAACCGCCGATCTGTCGCAATACAAGATTCACGTTCCCGAAGAGCTGGACGTGAAGGCGATCCGCAAGGCCACCGGTCTCACCCAGCAGGCGTTCGCCATGCGGTTTGGTTTCAACCTCGCCCGCCTGCGCGATCTGGAGCAGAAGCGCACCCAACCGGATTCGGCGATCCGCGCCTACCTCACCGTGATCCGCAAAGACCCTGAGGCGGTGAAAAAAGCCCTGGCAGCTTGACGCATCTGCGAACCCTTCGCACGCCCCAACGGCCTAACCCGTTGTTTTGTTCCTCTTTTGTACACTTGGCCGCACCCTCTTGAACCGTGCGGGAGGTTTCCCCATTTTTCGTATATCCGATGAAGTGCATCCGGGGCGCCAAACCTTCCGGGTGAGGGCAAAATAAGCCGTTGCGGCGGCCTGAGGCGTCATGAAACAGGAATCTCACGCCAGCGACCTTGACCCTTCGGCTTTGCTGCGTATATTGCGCCGCTCCCCAGGAAACCCCGGTTTCCCGGAAACCAATTTTATTCAGGAACTTAGCTCATGTTCGCGGTAGTCCGCACGGGCGGCAAGCAATACAAGGTGGCACAAGACGACGTGCTTTCCATTGAAAAGGTCGCAGGCGACGTCGGCGCCGAACTGAAACTGGGCGAAGTCCTGGTCATCGGCGGCGAAACCGTCAAGACCGGCGCTCCGCTGGTCGAAGGCGCCTCGGTCATGGCCGAAATCCTCCGTCAAGGTAAGGGCGAGAAGGTCATTGCCTTCAAGAAGAAGCGGCGCAAAAACACCCACCGCAAGCGCGGTCATCGCCAGTCCTTTACCGAAATCAAGATCACGGCCATCACGGCTTAAGGGGAGACCACTATGGCACATAAGAAAGCAGGCGGTTCCTCCCGCAACGGTCGCGACTCAGCCGGTCAGCGTTTGGGCGTGAAGATGTTCGGCGGCGAAGCCATTGCCGCTGGCAACGTCATCATCCGCCAGCGCGGTACCCAATTCCATCCCGGCAAGAACGTCGGCATGGGCCGGGACCACACCCTTTTCGCGCTTTCGGACGGTCATGTGGCCTTCAAGAAAGGCTTTAAGCGCCGCACGTTCGTATCGGTGATGCCGGTGATGCCGGCAACGGCGACGAAGACGGCGGCGGAATAGGCGGCTAAAAACATAGGCCGCCACAAATGGGCGGCTCATCGAAGCAAGGGAGATGGTCCGCCATCTCCCTTTTTTGTTCCCTTGCGCCCGGAGCGCTTCCCGAAAAGTGGAAACCGGTTTTCGGATCAGAAGCGCGAAAGAAAAAGTTAGGGAATAGCCATGTCTAGTCTGGAAACCGAACGGTTGTTGCTCCGTCCCGCCAGTGGTGAGGATGCGTCCTTCTTCGTCACGGCTTTGGCCGATTACGAGGTCAGCCGGCAGCTTTCGAGCGTGCCGTACCCCTACACGGAAGCGGACGCCGACAATTTCATCGAAACGGTGACCAAAGCCCGCGCCATGGGAGAGGCCTGGGTGTTTACGATCCTTTCGAAGGCCACCGCCACGCCGGTCGGCTGCTGCGGCCTGCACATCAAGGACGGGCGCTATGAACTCGGCTACTGGCTCGCCAAGCCCTATTGGAGGCGCGGTTTTGCCACCGAAGCGGCGCGGCGGGTGCTGGCCTTTGCCTTCGGCGTGGTCCGGGCCGATGCAGTTCAGGCCGGCTGGTTCCACGATAATATTGCGTCGGGCCGGGTCCTGGCCAAGCTCGGCTTTGTCGCGACCCACGTCGAATCCTGGCCCAGCCGGGCGCGGGGCGAGTCGGCCCTGTGCAACCGAACCTTGTTGACGCGTGAGCAATTTGGACGAAAAAAGCCCCTTGAGGCTCCCGCTGTGCGACAATTGGAGCCCACGGCACTCGCGTCTTAAAAGGCACTGGCGCAAACCAAGAGCGAAGCGATGAAATTTCTCGACACGGCCAAGGTCTATATCCAGTCCGGTAACGGCGGAAATGGCTGCGTTGCCTTCCGGCGCGAGCGTTTCATCGAGTACGGCGGCCCGTGGGGCGGCGACGGCGGCCGCGGCGGCAGCGTTTGGGCCGAGGCGGTCGATAACCTCAACACTCTGATCGACTACCGCTTTCAGCAGCACGTCCGCGCCAAAAACGGCGAGCCCGGCGCGGGCAAGGACATGCATGGGGCCGGCGGCAACGACGCGGTGATGAAAGTCCCGGCCGGCACCCAGATCTACGAAGAGGACGGCGAGACCCTGATCGCCGATCTCTCCACCACCGGTCAGCGCGTTCTGCTCTTGCGCGGCGGCAATGGCGGTTTCGGCAATGCCCATTTCAAAAGCTCGACCAACCAGGCGCCGCGCTTTGCCAATCCCGGCCAACCGGGCGAAGAAAAGACGCTGATCCTGCAACTGAAGTTGATCGCCGATGCCGGGCTAATCGGTCTGCCCAATGCCGGCAAATCGACCTTCCTGGCGCGCGTCTCCGAAGCCAAGCCTAAGATCGCCGATTATCCCTTCACGACGCTGGCCCCGCAGCTTGGCGTGGTGCGCAGCGACACCACCGATTTCGTCCTCGCCGACCTGCCCGGCCTGATCGAAGGCGCCCATGAAGGCGTTGGCCTCGGCGACAAGTTCTTGGGTCACGCCGAGCGCTGCAACGCCATCCTGCATCTGATCGACGGCACCGAAGAGGACGTCACCCTGGCCTACAAGACCATCCGCGGCGAACTCGACGCTTTTGGCCAAGGCCTGTGCGACAAACCGGAAATTCTGGTGCTGAACAAGTGCGATGCGGTTCCGGAAGCGGCCTTGACCAAGAAGAAGGCCGCGCTGAAAAAAGCCTGCGGTCACGATGTTCTGGTGATGAGCGGCGTGTCCGGCGAAGGTGTCGCGACGGTGCTGCGGGCGTTGGCCAAAATCGTTGCCAAGAAACGCGCCGCTGACCGTAAAGCCAACGCGCCGAAGAAGGAATGGCAGCCGTGAGCGACGTGCTCGCCTCTGCTCGCCTGATCGTCATCAAAGTCGGCTCGTCGCTGCTGGTTGATGCCGCGACCGGGTTGCTCCGCCGCGAATGGCTGAAATCACTGGCCGCCGACATCGCCGCGTTGAAACGCGAAGGCAAACAGGTGGTGCTGGTGTCGTCGGGCGCCATCGCGCTCGGCCGCCGCGCCTTGAAATTGAAGCGAGGGGCCTTGCGCCTCGAAGAAAGCCAGGCCGCCGCCGCCGCGGGACAAGTTCGCCTCGCCTGGGCTTGGGCCGAAGTGCTGCGGGCCGAAGACATTGCCGCGGCGCAGGTGTTGCTCATTCTCGACGATACCGAAAACCGCCGCCGCTATTTGAACGCTCGCGCCACCTTAAAGACACTGCTCGAACTTGCCGCCGTGCCGGTGATCAACGAAAACGACACTGTAGCAACCAGCGAAATTCAGTTCGGCGACAACGACCAACTCGCCGCCCGCGTTGCTTCGATGATGGAAGCCGATTGCCTGATCCTGTTGTCGGACGTCGATGGTCTGTACACGTCTAATCCAAATCTCGATTCATCGGCGGAGCACATCCCGGAAGTCCCGGCGATCACCCCAGAGGTGGAAGCCATGGCGGGCGGCTCGGTGTCCGGTCTCGGCCGCGGCGGCATGACGTCCAAGATTATTGCTGCCAAGATCGCGGTTTCCGCCGGCAGTGATGTCGTGATTGCCAAAGGCAAGACGCTGAATCCGATTGCCGCGATCCGCAACCAAACGGCACGCGCGACCCGTTTCTTCGCCTGCGATACGCCAGCCGCGGCCCGCAAGCGCTGGATCGGCGGCGTGCTGCACCCGCAAGGCGCACTCATCATCGACGACGGTGCGGTGCGGGCGCTCAAAACCGGCTCCAGTCTGCTGCCGATCGGCATTCGCCAGATCGACGGCCGCTTCGAGCGCGGCGATCCGGTGGCGGTGCTGGATCAACAAGGCCACGAGATCGCCCGCGGCCTCGTCGCCTACAATGCTACCGACGCCGAGCGCATCGCCGGCAAACGCAGCCTCGAGATCGAAGCCATCCTCGGCTATCGTGGCCGCGACGAAATCATTCATCGCGACGACATGACTTTGACGGTGGACCTATGAGCGACGACCTCTCGACCCAGATGAATGCCATCGGTACTGCCGCCCGCGCCGCCGCGCGCGCCATTCGCGAGGCCTCCACCGAAACCAAGAACAGCGCCCTTGTTGCTGCCGCCAGCGCGCTGCGCACCGCGGCGCCCGCCATTCTCGCCGCCAACGCCGAAGATATGACTGCTGCCGCCGCCAGCGGCACCACGGGCGCGATGCTCGATCGCTTGAAACTCGACGACAAACGGGTGGAAGCCATCGCCACGGCTTTGGAAGACATCGCCGCCCTGCCCGATCCGGTCGGCCGGGAATTGGCGCGGTGGTCGCGGCCCAACGGTCTCGACATCGCCCGCGTGGCGACGCCGATTGGCGTCATCGGCATCATTTATGAGAGCCGCCCCAACGTGACCGCGGATGCTGCCGCGCTATGCCTGAAATCGGGCAACGCGGTGATTCTGCGCGGCGGGTCGGACTCGGCCAAATCCTCAGCCGCGATCCTGCAAGCGTTGCAGGCCGGTCTGCGTGCGGCCAATCTTCCGGTGGAGGTCGTTCAGCTGGTGCCGACCACCGATCGCGCCGCTGTCGGCCTGTTGCTGCGAGGCCTTGCGGGCACCGTCGATCTCATCATTCCGCGCGGCGGCAAATCGCTGGTGGCGCGGGTGCAGAGTGAAGCGCGGGTACCGGTGCTGGCGCATTTGGAAGGCATCTGCCACACCTACATTCACGCCGCTGCCGATCCCGACAAGGCGCGCGCCATCACCGTCAACGCCAAGATGCGGCGCACCGGCATTTGCGGCGCCACCGAAACCCTGCTGATCGATCGCGGCGTGCCGAAGGACCTCGTGGTGCAAATCCTCGATGATCTCGCCGCCAAGGGGTGCGAGATTCGCGCCGACGATGCGGTGTGGGCGATCTATCCCGCCGCCAAATCCGCCACCGAATCCGATTGGCACACCGAATATCTCGACGCCATCCTGGCGGTGAAGATGGTCGACGGTGTCGAAGAAGCCATCGCGCACATCGAAAAATACGGCAGCCATCACACCGAGGCGATCGTCACCGAAGACCGCTTGGCGGCGGAACGCTTCCTTGATGGCATCGATTCGGCCATCGTGATCTGGAACGCGTCCACCCAATTCGCCGATGGCGGCGAGTTCGGCATGGGCGCCGAAATCGGCATCGGCACCGGCAAGCTGCACGCCCGCGGCCCGGTCGGCGTCGAACAGCTCACGACCTTCAAATACGCCGTGCGCGGCAATGGACAGACGCGGCCCTGATGACCTTCCTGCGCCCGCCCGGCCCGATCGCCACAGGCCTCCGCATCGGCCTGTTGGGCGGCTCGTTCAATCCGGCCCATGCCGGGCATCGCTATGTCGCCGACACGGCGCTGCGGCGGCTGAAGCTCGATTACGTCTGGTTCCTGGTATCGCCGCAGAATCCGCTGAAGCCGATCGCCGGCATGATGCCGCTTGAGAAGCGTCTGCAAAGCGCACGAAACCTCGCCGACGGCAACCGCCGCATGATCGTCACCGACATCGAGCGGATCATCGCAAGCCGTTATACCAATGACACGATCCGGGTTCTCAAGGCCCGTTTTCCCGAGGTGCACTTCATCTGGCTGATGGGCAGCGACAATCTGGAGCAATTTCATCGCTGGCAGCGCTGGCAGGATATCCTCGCGACCGTGCCGGCCGCTGTGGTACTGCGCCCCGGCACAACACTGGCGCCCCTCAAGGCTAAGGCCTACCGGACGTGGAAAGACCGCTTCGCCATCCTTGACGGCCGCCGCAACGAAGCCAGCGCCACGGCCATCCGGGCGCGATTGGCGGCTGCGGCGGGGGCGTGATACATAGACCCAAGAATGGGCGCGCCCCCGTGCGCGCGACCACAACGGAGAACGACACTGGTTAAGAAGAAATCGCCTGCCAAAAAGCCGGCCGTAAAGAAGACCGCCGCCCCCAAAACGGCAAAAAAAGCGACGAAGAAAGCCGCCAAAAAGACCACCAAGAAGGCGGCCCCGAAGAAGGCTGCGCCAAAAAAGGCTGCTCCTAAAAAGACGGCACCCCAAAAGGCGGCGCCCAAAAAGACGGTTCCCCAAAAGGCAGCTCCCAAAAAAGCTGCACCTAGAAAGACCGCTCCTAAAAAGACCGCTCCCAAGAAGGTTGCGGCCGAGCAAGCGATTGTCGCGCCCCAGCGGACGGAACCGCCAGAAGTGCTGGCCCGCATCCTGGCGTCGCTCGACGACGACAAGGCCGAGGAGATCGTGGCAATCGACCTCGCGGGCCGTTCGTCACTGTGTGACGCCGTCGTGGTGGCCAGCGGGCGTTCGTCACGCCATGTCGCCTCGATCGCCGATCATCTGGCCCGCCGCCTCAAAGAGGCGGGATATGGCACACGGCCGGTCAACGGCGCCGGCGTCGGCGACTGGGCCCTGGTCGATGCCGGTGACGTGATCGTGCACATCTTCCGCCCGGAAGTGCGCGCCTATTACAATCTCGAAGGCATGTGGAGCGTCGACGAACCGAAGCGCAGCCGACACTGAGCGCTGCCAGGAAAAGTGTCATGCGGTTTTCCGTCCGGCAGCGCGACCAGGAAAAAAGATAAATGCGCCTCACTGTCCTCGCCGTCGGTTTTTCGCGCGGCACCTCGGAAGGGGCGCTGACCGACGACTATATCCATCGCGCCAGCGTGATGGGCCGCAACATGGGTTTTCCGGCAGTGACGGTCGAGGAAGTCTCGGTATCGAAGGCGCGCGACGTCAAAACCCGTATGGCCGAGGAAGCCGAAAAGCTGTCGGATCGCGTACCGGTGGGGGCCCATATCGTCCTGCTCGATGCCAAAGGCAAAGGCATGACATCCGAGAATTTCGCCGACATGCTGGGGGCGCTGCGCGATGCCGGCACTAAGGACCTGTGCTTCGTGATCGGCGGGCCGGACGGCTTGGCGCCGCTGCCGGACAAGCGCGCCGGGCGCAGTCTGGCGTTCGGGCC
This sequence comes from Alphaproteobacteria bacterium UBA1301, assembly GCA_002307725.1. Lineage (GTDB taxonomy): Bacteria > Pseudomonadota > Alphaproteobacteria > Micropepsales > Micropepsaceae > Rhizomicrobium. Next base: position 372,096 of record DBUB01000004.1, read on the forward strand.
GCAAACCTGGCCGCATCTTCTGGTGCGCGCCATGCTGGCCGAGCAGGTTTATCGCGCCCTGACAATTCTGGCCGGTCACCCCTACCACCGCGCGTAAAGCGCCCTCCTCATAGGAGCCCCGCCCCCGTCCCTGGGGATGGTGCGTCGCGTTCCTCAGGCGGAAGAGTGAAGGGCGTCGCGAAGGATCAACCAATACTTAACCAGACTCTGCAATGCTGAGATGTCGCAGAAGGCGAGAAGCGTCATGGAAGTTCGCAGCACCGGAAAAGTCGACCGCACGAGCGGTATCCGCCGCGGCGCCAAATCGGCGTCGAGTTCGGGCGGCTCGTTCTCGGTCGCGAGCGCGCCGGAAGAACCGCATGCCTCCATGGTATCGGGCCCCGGCCCGATTGCGGCGCTGGATTCCATTCTCGCCCTGCAAGGCATGGACGATTCCACCGACGGCCGCTCCAAAGGCCTCAAGCACGGCGAGCAGTTGCTCGACATGCTGGATCAGGTGCGCGACGGCTTGCTCGCGGGCGGTATCCCGCGCGCCACCCTCAATCGCCTCGCCGCCGCCGTCACCCGCCGCCACGACACCTTCGCCGATCCGCACCTGCAAACCGTGCTCGATGAAATCGAACTGCGCGCCCACGTCGAACTCGCCAAGCTCGAGATGATGGACAAGCGGGTGGCGTAAGCTGACAGGCATATTCGCCTGATTTTCGCAAGACAGGCATTTTTGACTGTCGGAGCAGCAACACCTGAGCAGATTGTGCTGCGGATATTCTGACAGGATCATCCTTCGAGACGCCCTTTGGCCCTCACCCTGAGCTTTCGCGTCTCGAAGGGCGAGTGCTCAACGAAAACGAACCGCGCGCCCACATCGAACTCGCCAGGCGTGAGAGGACGAATAAGCGTACAGCTTGAATAAAGCCCAGCTAACAGTGCAACAGAAGTTAAGGCTGCAGAAATTTGCGTAGCCACTTAAGAGACGGCAAAAAGTCCCCCCAAGAAGGCCTTGCCGTTAAGTGCCGATACTGCGCTACGGCTCTCGACAACTTTCCAATAACAGGTACTCCGACAATCAACGCCATTAGCCCCACAACACATGTAAAATCTACGAGCATTCGGCTTATAAAGTCATCTCGTTCGGCTTTTTCGTGGGTGACGTGCAGCGATCTCACCTTCGCTTGGTCCGCCGAGATTACTAGAAGGTCTCTTGGCCGTCCCCCCTCCCTCTCCTTTTCGGATACAAGGAGGCGAGGATCGACAAAGTGAATTTTATCGCCCTCCAACCTATAATATGAGAACTGCTTGCCAGGGTGATCAACCAGTTCGATAGCGAGACTGCCGAAGCTCTCGATCGGCCGGACGTCGACTTGGACCGTCCAAAGAAAAGCTGATGCTATTATCGCAAATATAGACACTAGAAATAACGGGATGAGATTGCCGAAGAGACCGCGAACGCGTCGAATAGCTTCATCAGTTGAATCAACAAAATCCTTGCCAAAACAGACATCTGTATTCGGTATCCTTGCAACGAACACAATGCACTTTCCCTGGGTGAGTTGACGGGCAGCCGTGCGGCTCTTAGCTTTTATTACTGCCCAAAATGGGAAAGACTCGTTTGGCCGCAGAAGGTCCCAATAAAGTTGGACCTCTGTTTTTGAAACGATCTTGGGCTCCACAGTAATTCCCTTCGGTACCTCACCAATTGAGAATTCACGCCAACTTAAGCCACCTTCTAAGCGAAGAACTGGGAGCTGTGGAGCGGCTAGCGGACCTACATCTTGTACGCCTACATTCCATACGCGTCCCGATATCCAAACCAACTCATCATCAAGCTCTTGGTCTTGATAAAGAACCCTCAAATTGGGTATTTGCCGTGCCACACCAGAAAGGAGATTAGCCGCGTTTGATATTGAGGCTACTATCTGACCCCTTCTCCGTTTTAGTGCGACGAGGATTGAAATAACCGAGGCAGCAACCGCAATGGCTGTGCCGATCCAAAATTCAAATGTGAATCCCAGCCACATGCCCGGATTACAACTGAGTCGCGATTAAATTTCCAGTAGCAATCTTTGCGGATCTTCGATCGCTTCTTTGACTTTGACCAGGAACGTCACCGCTTCTTTGCCGTCGACGATGCGGTGGTCGTAGCTGAGCGCCACATACATCATCGGGCGGATGACGATCGTGTTGCCGTCGGCGACCGGGCGCGGTTGGATTTTGTGCATCCCCAGAATGGCGGACTGCGGCGAGTTGATAATCGGCGTCGACATCAGGCTGCCGAAGACGCCGCCGTTGGTGATCGAAAACGAGCCGCCTTGCAGCTCTTCGAGTTTCAGCTTGTTGTCGCGGGCCCGCGCGCCGAAACCGCCGATGGCGGATTCGATCCCCGCCAACGAAAGCTGGTCCGCGTCGCGCAGCACCGGCACCATCAAGCCGCGTTCGGTCGAAACCGCCACGCCAATGTCGAAGTAGTTCTTGTAGACGATATCGTCGCCTTCGATTTCGGCGTTGACGTTCGGCAGATCCTTCAACGCGGCGACACAGGCCTTCACGAAAAAGCCCATGAAGCCAAGCTTGACCTTGTGCTTCTTTTCGAAGCTGTCCTTGTACTGCGACCGGATCGCCATGACGTGGCTCATGTCGATCTCGTTGAAGGTCGTGAGCTGCGCCGCGGTGTTCTGCGACTCCTTCAGCCGCAGCGCGATGGTCTTGCGCAGCCGCGTCATGGTCACACGTTCTTCGCGGGCCGCACGCGGGCGCGGACCGGCAGAAACCGCCACGACTGGCGTAGCGGACCGCTGCTGGGCGCGGCTTTCTAATTCCGCCAGCACATCGCCCTTGGTGACGCGGCCATCCTTGCCGGTGCCGGAAAGAGCGGCGGTATCAACGTCGTTTTCCTCAGCCACACGGCGCGCCGCTGGCATCACGGCCGGTGCGGGCTTGGCCGGCGCTGCCGCCGGTGCAGGGGCCGGCGTGACGGGCGTCTTCAGCGTCTCCTTCGGCGGTTCGTCCTTGGGCAAGGCGACGGCATCAGGATTGGACGAGGTTACCGGCGCATGGCGGCCGGCCGCGCCTTCGGCAATCACGCCCAGCGTGGCGCCGACTTCAACCGTGGCGCCCGGCTTCACCGTAATGGATTCGAGTGCGCCGTCGGCGGGCGCCGGCACTTCCACCGTGACCTTGTCGGTTTCCAGTTCGAGCAGGGGCTCGTCGCGGGTGACCGCGTCGCCTTCCTTCTTGAACCAGCGCGCCACAGTGGCCTCGGTAACGGATTCGCCCATCGCCGGAACTTTGATCTCGATGCTCATTGATCGTCCTCGGAAAGGATTTTGAGGTCGAACCGCATGGCCTCATCCATGATGTAATGCAGTTCGGCACTGTGCTGGCTCATCAAGCCGACCGCTGTGGAAGCGTAGTCCGGCCGGCCGATGTAGCGTGGCCGCACGCGCCGCCCCAGCTTCTCCATAAGATATTCGATTCGCTGGCGGACGAAAGTCCAGGCGCCTTGGTTGCGTGGCTCTTCCTGAACCCAAACGATTTCGGCATGGGGGAAACGTTCCAATTCCTGGCCCAAGGCGCCTTCCGGGAACGGATAAAGCTGCTCCAGCCGCAGCATTTGGACGTGCGGTTCATTGTGCTGTTCGCGCGCTTCCATCAGGTCGAAATAGATCTTGCCGGAGCACAGGATGACGCGGCGGATGTCCTCGTCCGGCACCAGTTGCACAGTCGTCGCGCCGGGCACGCACTCGGCTTGATCGCGGAAGACACGATGAAACGAAGTGCCGGGCAGCATGTCTTGGAGGAACGACGTGCAACGCTTGTGGCGCAGCAGCGATTTCGGCGTCATCAGCACCAGAGGCTTGCGAAAATTGCGCAGCATCTGGCGGCGGAGAACGTGGAAGTAATTGGCCGGTGTGGTCGGATTGCAGACCTGCCAATTGTCCTGTGCCGAAAGCTGCAGGTAACGCTCCAGTCGCGCCGAGGAGTGTTCCGGCCCTTGGCCCTCATAGCCGTGCGGTAGCAGCATGACGAGGCCGCACATGCGCAGCCACTTCATCTCGCCGGAAGCGATGAACTGGTCGATGATCACTTGGGCGTTGTTGGCAAAATCGCCGAACTGGGCTTCCCACAGCACCAGCGCCTTGGGTTCCGAGGTGGCATAGCCGTATTCGAAACCGAGCACCGCCGCTTCCGAGAGCAGCGAGTCGATCACTTCGAACGGCGCCTGATCCTTGGCGACATTGGCAAGCGGGATGTAGCGGGTTTCGTCTTCCTGATCGACCAGCACCGAATGGCGTTGGCTGAAGGTACCGCGCCCCGAATCCTGGCCCGACAGACGCACCGCAATGCCGTCCTTGACGAGGGTGCCAAAGGCGAGCGCCTCGGCGGTCGCCCAATCGATGCCTTCGCCGGTTTCGAACATGCGCGCCTTGTTCTGCATCTGGCGCACAATGGTTTTGTGGGCGTTGAAGCCGTCCGGAATCGTCGACAACGCTTTGCCAACGGCAAGCAACGCCTCCTGGTCGACGCCGGTCTCGCCACGGCGATAAACCTTCGGCGCCACTTCGAGGCCCGACCAGTGGCTTTGCAGCCAGTCGGCACGGTCGGGCGTGTGGGTCTTGGAGGCTTCGAATTCGCTGTCGAGCCGGATGTTGAAATCGCCAACCATGCGCTCGACTTCGGAGGCCGCCAGCGTCGATTCCGCCACCAGCTTCTTGGCATAGAGTTCAAGCGTGCTCGGATGATTCTTGATCGTGCGGTACATCAAGGGCTGGGTGAACGACGGCTCGTCGGTTTCGTTGTGACCGAACCGGCGATAGCAGTACATGTCGATCACGACGTCCTTGTGGAACAACTGGCGGAATTCGGTGGCAATGCGGGCGCAATGCACCACCGCTTCGGGATCATCGCCGTTCACATGGAAGATCGGCGCTTGCACCATCAGCGCGATGTCGGTGCAATAGGGCGACGAGCGCGAGAACTGCGGCGAGGTGGTGAAGCCGATCTGGTTGTTGATGACGAAGTGAATCGTACCGCCGGTGTGATAGCCGCGGGTGCCCGACATGGCGAAACATTCGGCGACCAGACCTTGGCCCGCAAACGCCGCATCGCCGTGCAGAAGTAGCGGCATCACGCGGGTGCGGGTGGCGGTATCGCCAAGCTGGGATTGCTTGGCGCGGGCCTTGCCGAGTACGACCGGATCGGAGGCTTCCAAATGCGAGGGATTGGGCGCCAGCGTCAGATGGACATTGTTGCCGTCGAAGCTGCGGTCCGCCGAGGCGCCGAGATGGTATTTCACGTCGCCGGTGACTTCCTCGATACCGGCAGGATTGGCGCTGCCGCCGCGGAATTCGTGGAAAATCTGGCGATAGGATTTCGACAGCAAATTGGCGAGCACATTGAGCCGGCCGCGATGAGCCATGCCGATGACGATCTTCTGCACCCCGAGCTGGCCACCGCGTTTGATGATCTGTTCGAGCGCCGGCATCATGGCTTCGCCGCCGTCGAGCCCGAAGCGTTTGGTGCCGAGGAATCGAAGAGCGCAGAACTTCTCGAAGCCTTCGGCCTCGATCAGCTTGCTGAAGATGGCGCGCTTACCGGCGGGCGTGAAAGTGATTTCCTTGTCCGGCCCTTCGACACGCCGCTGCAGCCAGTCCTTTTCTTCGGCGTCATTGATGTGCATGAACTCGTAGCCGATGCGCCCGCAATAGGTACGCTGCAGCAGGTCCACCATCTCGCGCGGCGTGGCGCTCTGCAGCCCGAGCACGCCGTCGATGAACACCGTCTTGTCGAGATCGGCGTCGGCAAAACCGTAGAATTTGGGATCAAGCTGCGGATGCGGCGTTGTCGGCGCCAGCCCCAAGGGATCGAGATTGGCTTCGAAATGACCGATGACGCGATAGGCGCGCACCAACTGAATGGCGCGAATAGAGGCCCCAGCCGCGGTGCGCACATCCTCAGCCGCCGCGGCCATCGGCACACCAGCAGCTTTGGCGCGCTGGGCCCAGGATGGTGATGAAGGACCGCGAGGCCCCTCCAGTCCGGCAAAGTACCGCGCCCACGAGGGATCGACGGACGCCGGGTCTTTCCCATACTGGGCGTACAAGGATTCGACGAATTCGGCGTTGGCGCCGAACAGGAACGCGGTTTCTTCGAAAATCGCGTTGGAAGCGCGGGCTAGCCGCTCAACGGGTGTTTGGCTGGTCATCTCTGGAAGAAGTTTAGAACTGTTCGAATTGAAGGGTTTACCGCAATCCGTTGGCAAAAACCATGGCTTTGCACACTTTGCGGTCGCGATCGGTAACGATGCGTAAATCCCGGATATTGCGAGGTATTTGCAAATGAAGCGGCTTTATTCCCTGGATGCGATCCGCGGCCTTGCGGCCCTGACCATCGTGATCTGGCATTGGCAGCACTTTTTCGCGATGTCCGGCAGCTATCCGCAGGTGTGGCCGCGAGATGCCCAGCCGTTCTTCCACGTCCTGGAGCCGCTTTACCTGGAAGCCTGGGCGGCGGTGGATTTGTTCTTCGCCCTCTCCGGCTTCGTGTTCTTCTGGCTCTACCGCGAGGCGATTCGGGAGCGGAAAGTCCAAGCGGGCCGGTTCGCGCTGCTGCGGTTTTCCCGGCTGTGGCCGCTGCACGCCCTGATGCTGGTGACCATCGCCCTGTTGCAGATGGCGTTCCACGCCCACACGGGAAAGTACTTCATTTTCCCGGCCGGCGACTGGGACCGGTTCCTGGCGAACCTGTTCCTCGTCCAGCAATGGGTGCCGCTCAATTTCGACCAGACGTTCAACGGCCCGGCCTGGACGGTGTCGGTGGAAGCCGGGTTGTACGTGCTGTTTTTCGGGCTCTGCCGCTTCGGCCTCAACGGCTGGAAAAGTGCAAGTCTGGCGGTGCTCGCGGGCCTCGCGCTCTATAGCTGGAACCAGATGGTTGGCCGCGGCATGATGGGCTTCTTCCTCGGCGGCGTCGCTTATTTCGCGGTGGAGAAAATCCGCAGCCTGAAATCGGCCAAGACCGTTGCGGCGGTAATCGGGGTTTTGTGCCTGGCGGTGTGGACGGTGGTGGTGGTCGAAATCGAATGCGGCCCGATCCACAATTTCCTCAGCGGGATCTCCGATGGCCTGCCCGACGATTGGGACTATTACAGCGACAACGCCGACAACATCTTCCACATCGCCTACATTCTCATCACCATACCGCTGACCGTGGTGGCGTTGGCGCTCAGCGAAGCGGTACTGAATCTGTTCCCGCGTTTCTACAAAAAGGCCACCTATCTCGGCGATATCTCCTACAGCGTCTACATGCTGCACTTCCCGCTGCAAACGGCGTGCGCCCTGACCGCCGTGTCTATCGGCCTGACACCGATGTTTTTCATGCATTGGTGGGCGATGCTGGCATTTTATGCCGTGCTGCTCGCCCTCGCCTCGCTGTCGTACCGCTATTACGAAAAGCCGGTACAGAAGATGATACGGAAGCTGGTGGACAAGCCGGCGGGTTAATTCCCCTTCAACAACTCCACCATCGTCGTCCCCAGCGCCGCCGGATTGGGCGAGACGCGGATACCGGCCGACTGCATCGCTTCGATCTTGGACTCGGCACCGCCCTTGCCGCCCGAGATGATGGCACCGGCATGGCCCATGCGGCGGCCCGGCGGCGCGGTGACTCCGGCGATGAAGCCGACCATCGGCTTCTTGACCTTCGCATGCTTGATGAAATCGGCCGCGTCTTCTTCGGCCGAGCCGCCGATTTCGCCGATCATCACAATGCTTTCCGTCTCGGGATCGGCGAGCAACATTTCCAGCACATCGATATGCTCGGTGCCTTTGACCGGATCGCCGCCGATACCGACACAGGTCGACTGGCCGAGCCCGACCGCCGTGGTCTGCGCCACCGCTTCATAGGTCAGCGTGCCCGAGCGCGACACGATGCCGACGCTGCCGCGGCGATGGATATGGCCCGGCATGATGCCGATTTTGCATTCGCCCGGGGTAATGACGCCCGGACAATTGGGTCCGATCAGCCGCGACTTGGAACCGGCCAGCACGCGCTTGACCTTGACCATGTCGAGCACCGGAATGCCTTCGGTGATGCAAACGATCAGCGGAATTTCGGCGTCGATAGCTTCCAAAATCGCATCGGCGGCGAACGGCGGTGGCACGTAGATCACTGAGGCGTCGGCACCGGTCGCTTCACGCGCCTGGCGCACGGTATCGAACACCGGCAAGCCGAGATGCGTCGTGCCGCCTTTGCCCGGCGAGGTGCCGCCGACCATTTTGGTGCCGTAAGCGATGGCTTGTTCCGAGTGGAACGTGCCTTGATTGCCGGTAAAACCCTGGCAAATCACGCGCGTGTTCTTGTCGACGAGAATGGACATCAGGCTGCTTCCTTCACCGCTTGCACGATCTTCTGGGCACCGTCGGCGAGGTCGTCGCCGGAAATGATCGGCAGGCCGGATTCCGCCAGAATCTGTTTGCCCTTATCGACGTTGGTGCCTTCCAGGCGCACCACCAGCGGCACCGCCAGATGCACCTCTTTGGCGGCCGCGACGATGCCTTCCGCAATGATATCGCATTTCATAATGCCGCCGAAAATGTTGACCAGGATGCCTTTCACATGCGGATCGGAGAGAATGATCTTGAATGCGGCCGTGACCTTTTCCTTGGTGGCGCCGCCGCCGACATCAAGGAAGTTGGCCGGTTCGCCACCGTAAAGCTTGATGATATCCATGGTGGCCATGGCAAGTCCGGCACCGTTGACCATGCAGCCGATCGAACCATCAAGCTTGATGTAGGAAAGATCGTAGCGCGAGGCTTCGATTTCGGTCGGCTCTTCTTCACCGAAGTCGCGCAGTTCCATCACGTCGTGATGGCGGTAAAGCGCGTTGTCGTCGAAATTCACCTTGGCATCGAGGCAAACAATCTTGCCATCCTTGGTAACGACCAGGGGATTGATTTCGAGCAGGCTCATGTCCTTAGCGACGAAGGCATTGTAGAGGCTCTGCACCAGCGCCACGCATTGCTTGATCTCGCCGCCCTTGAGCTTCAGCGCGATGGCGATCTGAACACCGATATAGGGCGAATAACCGGCCGCCGGATCGATCGTGAAGGTCGCAATTTTCTCGGGCGTGTTTTTCGCCACCTCCTCGATGTCCATGCCGCCCTCAGTGGAAACGATAAAGGAAATGCGCGAGGTCGAACGGTCGACCAGCGCCGACAGATAAAGTTCGCGATCGATCGCCGAACCATCTTCGATGTAGAGCCGCTTAACCTCACGGCCCGCCGGACCGGTTTGATGGGTGACGAGGATCATGCCCAGCATGCGGCGGGCTTCCTTCTCCACATCCTCAATCGATTTCACCACCTTGACGCCGCCGCCCTTGCCGCGGCCACCGGCATGAATCTGCGATTTGACCACCCACACCGGACCGGGCAGCGCTTTGGCGGCCGTCACGGCTTCTTCGACGCTGAACACGGCTTTCCCCAACGGAACCTGGGCGCCGAAGGAATGCAGAATCTCTTTGGCCTGATATTCGTGGATGTTCATGGAAGGGATTGCCCTTGGAATGGCGGCTTACGGAAACGCACCGCCACAATAGCAGCCCGGTTCCGTAGCGCAACAATTTAGAGCTATTCAAAAATCTGTCCGGGCCCGGCGGAAGACCATCAACAGCGCCGCCATCATCAGGAGCGGTGCCAAGGCCAGATGCGTGGCGCCCGCAATGGGGCGGGCTATGACCGGGATAAGCCACAGAGCGGCCAAGAGAAGATGCTCGCCAGACCGAAAGCCGCGGACGCGTCCCTCGGCCGTGATGAGCAGGATGACCGGGGCCAGCAAAACAAGGTCGTAGTCCAGACAATAGGGCGTCGACAGCACAGTCGCCAAGCACAGCGCGGCCCCTTTCAATCCCGGCGATGCCGCACTGCGCCAGATGGCGACCAGCGCTGCCAGAGCCGCCAGCCCAACAACGGCCTGGGCTGCGTAAGCGAGGCCGAGCGGTCCGCCCAACAAACGCAGCGCGGCGAAGACGCTTTGAATTTTTTCAAAGCCGGTGCCCCCTTGCTCCAGCACCACCGTCCGACTTAAGTGCATCGAATCCAGAAAGGCCGGCCAGATCGCCGAGCCGAATGCCAGCGTCGCTAGCGCACAGAGCAGGAAAATCATCGCCGCGGCGGCAGCGAACGTCCGCCACTGCCGTCCCGCCGCCAGGGCAAAGGGCAGAGCCACAGCAAATTGCGGTTTGTACGCGAGGAGACCGAAGACAAGACCCGCCAGAAGCGGTCGCGGTTTGAGCAACACCAATCCGCCGGCGATGATCGCGGTGGTTAGGAAGCCGTTCTGGCCGTGCGTGAGATTGACGAAGACCGCCGGGAACGCGAGCACCACAAGCAGCCACAACGGATCGCGCGCCAGCTCTGGCGCCAGGCTGCGGACGGTCAGCGCCCGCAACGCTATGGCGTAAAGCAAAAGGGTCAACCCCTGCCACAGCAGCAAGGCGGGGATATACGGCAGGCGCGCAAGACCCTCGGCGGCAACGAGGAAAAACGGCGGATAATGCCAGCCATAGAAGGGCGTCGCCTTGCCGAAGATCGCTTGCTCTTGGCGGTAGTGCTGCGGCCAGTCATAGGCGGCGGCCGGAGCGCCCTCGTCCGCCAAAGACCCTGCAGCATAGACATCGGAAAAATCGGTGCCGAGCGGGCGGCCGCGATAATCGTTGAGACCATGAGCGGTGAACGCCAGCCAGGCGATGGCCATCAGCGTCGCCACCAGCACGGCGAGCGACCATAGCCGCACGCGCTCGCGCGTCAGAAATCCGCCTTCCCACAGCAATGCCCGCACGGTTGTCCCTCGCAGCGTTAGGCGAGTGTGTTACGCGCTGCGGCGCTTCACCAAATGGCCGATCAGGGCGGCCAGCGTCAGCAGGAGACCAATGGCGATACCGAGCCACTTGGCCGCCGTTGCTTCCAGCGCCAAGGATGCCATCAAGTCGGTGGAAGCATGGGTGAGCATGTACAGCTCAAACACATTCTCGAGCGCATCGCAGATCGCGGCCCCGACCGGGGCCAAGGCGAGGAGAGCCAGGATCCGCTGGAGGCGTCCGGCTTTGGGCGCGAAGCGATCAATCGCTGCCAGCGAACCGAAGAACAGCGCCGCGCCGTAGAGCGGCATGAAGAGAAAATCGAGGCCGAGCAGGAACCCGGCCAGCACCGCGTCGGGCGGGCTGGTCCAATGATCGACGATCATCCGGATGCTCCAGCCCGAACCGATCCCCTGCAAAGACACCGTGCCGAACCCGGTTTTGGCCTTCAGGACCCCGTCGAGCAGGTTCAGAACCACCAAGAGCACGATCGCCGCACCACTGGTCCAAGCCCAACGAGTGTTCAGCGCTTTTCTGCTAAACTGCATGGTGATCCTCCTCTACCGGCCCTGAACATGCGCCCGCTTCTCGACATCTTGTACAACTTCCATTGGGTTCGCGAAGGCGAAGTGGCACGTTCTTCACAGGCCAATTTCGGGGGACTCGCCGGGCTAATGCGCCGCCACGCCCTCAAGGCCATCGTCAACCTCAGAGGCGAGAACAGCGACCTCAGCTGGTGGCGCTACGAGCGGCGGGTGTGCGCGGCCCTCGGCGCCCGTCATATCGATGCCATGCTCGATTCCCGCCACTTGCCGACGCGAGCGATGCTGGTGACCTTGCTGGACGCCTTTGACGCCGCGCCCCAGCCCTTTCTGATCAAATGCTCCGGCGGGCACGACCGCACCGCCTTTGCCGCAGCACTTTTCATCCTTTATCGCGACGGCTGGCCGGCGTTGGCGGCGGCCGCGGTGCAGTTCGATCCCAAGCGCTATGGCCACGTCCCCAAGAAGTACCAGCACTGGTTGAAGCCGTTCCTCGCTTTTGCCGCAGAAGATGCCAAGGGACGACCGCTCGCCGAATGGGTGCACGAGACCTACGACCCCGTGCGGCTGGATCAGTGGTTGATCGATCATGGCCTCGCTGGCAGCCACAAAGGTATCTTCGTGAAGCCGACCCGCAGCCCATTTCAGCTTTGATGGTTTGGAAGAGGTCCCATAAAAAACGCCCGACTGGGGGGGCCAGCCGGGCGTCATTTGCGCTGTTATGCGCTAGTGCCGGGAGGGGATGACCGACACCGCTTGTGAAGAGGGGGTCGGCTTGCGAGCGGGGGGGCAGTGCGTGCCGGACGCCGTCTCTTCACAGACAGAGAATATGCAAATAGGCCACAGTTTGCAACTATTTTCTGATCCAAAGACTTACGTGACGGATTTTAAATGACAGATGCAAATCGGCAACAGACGTAAAATACGCCTGGGCGTGCGCCGGTTCTTTTTGTGACCCGGTTGCACAGGCAACTGCGCGCTGCATGAATTCGGTGCAAGGCATCATTTCCGATGTTCCTGAGATAGGCGACCACCGCCGGGCGCGGCAGCTCTTTACAACGCGGAAGGACGCAAGGCTTGCGCGAACGCCGCCCAGATCGCGCGCGAAACCGGATGTTCCGACCAACGCCATTCCGGATGCCATTGCAGCCCCAGCAGAAATCCACGCGACTCGGACAAGGAAACCGCTTCGATCTGCCCGTCCGGGGCAACCGCTTCCTCCTGGAGCGGCGGCGCCAGTTTGTCGATTCCTTGGCTGTGCAGCGAATTCACCGTGAAACGGTGCTCGCCGGTGATCTGCGCGAGCAGGCCGCCCTCCACCACCGTCACCTCATGGGCCGGACCGTATTGCACATCGAGCGCCGCACTCGCGCGCTCGCGATGATCGAACCGGCCGGGGATTTCCTCGATGTGCTGAAACAGCGTGCCGCCGAGCGCGACGTTGAGTTCCTGGGTGCCGCGGCAGATCGTAAGGGTTGGAATACCCGCCGCCACCGCGGAGCGGATCAACGCCAGCGCCAAACCGTCACGATGCAGGTCTTCGTTTTTCGGTTCGCGCGCCGGGGCACCACCATAGAAATGCGGCGCCACATTGGACGGCGATCCGGTGAACACCAGGCCATCCACCGCATTCAAGATGTCGTCGTGGTTGAGCGGGGGATCGAGCGCGGCGAGCAGTAAGGGCAACGCCACAGCCCCGTCGCGTACCGCGCTGATATATGTTTCCAGCACCAGATGCGCGGCTTGGCCATCGACGCTACGGGAATCGCAAATCAATCCGACGCGGGGACGCATAGGTTCAATCTCGCGATTTCGCCCCGACGCCTTTGGTGTCGCGCAGCACGAACAACGAGTCGCTCGGATTGGTGCCGGAGGCGAGATTGCGCAACGCCACCGTCGTCGGCAGGCCCTGATCGTCGATCACGGTCCATTGCCGCAGTTCCAGTGACGGATAGGCGAAGGTGATGGCGATGTTGGCCTTGGAGCGGTTGGCGGAGGTACGCGCCTCGATCACCAGCGTGCCGGGCTGGCGCTGCAGCTTGACGATGGAACGGTCCTTCTTGAGATCGACATGCTCGCTCAAGAGCACATCGAGCGGGATCGAGGCCAGCGGATAGCGGTCGACTGTCTTCAGCTTCTTGTTGAACACCGCAAAGGTGCGCCCGTCGCACACCACCAGCAGCGGGCTGGGCGGCTGGTATTCGAACCGGAGCTTGCCCGGCTTGACGAGATAGAAGCGGCCCTGATCGAGTTCCCCGTTGGGGCCGATCTGGACGAAGCCGCCTTCAAGCGAACGGATGCCGTTGAGGTAGGCGCTGACTTTGTCGAGGTCGGCGCGATCGGCCCCGCTGAATTCGATAGGACGCGGCGGCGGCGGTTGACCGGCCCCAGTGGCGACAACCGCAGCGACAGCCAGAACGAGAATTTGAGCAAAACGGCGCATATCCTCCTGATAGCGCCCGATTGCGGCAGAAGCTAGGGCTTCGCCTGCGACAGCCTTCGGCGCTAGTTTGCTCTCATGAGGTCGCGACTCAGCTTAGGGATAGAGGCGACCGGAGCATCACATGGCCAAAACAGCATCCGCACCAGCATCCTATGGCACCATTGGCGTGATCGGCGCCGGCGCCTGGGGAACCGCGCTGGCCCTGACCGCCGCTCGTGCCGGTTGCACCGTGCGGTTGTGGGCGCGCGAGCCGGAAGTGGTGGACGCCCTCGTTCGGGACCACCAGAACCCCGTTTTCCTGCCCGGCGTACCGCTACCTGCCGCCGTCGTGGGAACCGGTGACCTCGCTGCCGCCGCCGATGCCGAGGCGTTGTTGGTGGTGCCGCCCGCCCAACATCTGCGCGCCACGCTGAACACCCTGGCCCGCGTCGCAAAACCGGGCACCCCACTGGTGGTCTGCGCCAAAGGCATCGAGCAGGGCAGCGGCAAGCTGGTCTATGAAATCCTCGCCGAGGCCGCAGGGGCGTGCGAGCCTGCCATCCTGTCTGGTCCCTCGTTTGCCCATGACGCTGCCCGCGGCCTGCCGACGGCGGTCACCATCGCCGCCCGCGGCGACATCGCCGGACGGTTGCAGGCCAGCCTCAGCCATGCCGCCTTCCGCCCTTATGCCACCGATGACCTCGTCGGCGTCGCGCTCGGCGGCGCGGCCAAGAACGTCTATGCCATCGCTTGCGGCATCGTCGATGGCCTTGGCCTCGGCGAAAGCGCCCGCGCCGCCCTCATTGCCCGCAGCTTTGCGGAATTGACCCGGCTGGGTGTCAGCCTGGGCGCCCGCGCCGAGACGCTGATGGGATTGTCGGGCCTTGGCGATCTGGTCTTGACCGCGACCAGCCCCAATTCGCGCAATTTCCATTTCGGCCACGACGTCGGCTGCGGCCGCTCCCTTGCGACGCTGCGCCAGCCCGGCCAACCCTTGGCCGAAGGCGTCGAAACCGCCCCGGCGCTGGTGACCCGCGCCCGTGCCGAAAACATAGAACTGCCGGTCGCCGAAACCATGGCCAGCGTGCTCGACGGCACGCTGCCGCTGGATCAATCCATCGCACGGCTGATGAGCCGCCCGCTCAAACCCGAGTAGGAGAGTGAGATGCCTTTGTTCATGTTCATCGCCTTCGACAAGAAGCTCGGCGGCGCCGCCGTGCGCGCCGCAACCCGCCCGCACCACGTCGCCTACACAAAATCCAACGGCAAAGTGAAATTCGGCGGCCCCTTCACCGGTCCCAATGATGAGATGATCGGCAGCTTCTCGCTCATCGAAGCCAAGGATTACGACGAGGCCCAGGCCTATGTAAAAAACGATCCTTACAGCCAGGCCGGTCTGTTCGAGCGCCAGGAGCTGCATCCCTGGAAACTGTCCATCAACAGCCTTGAAAAGGTGTGACATGCTGTTCGTCATCACATGGATCGACAAGAAAAACTCGCTGGCGTTGCGCCTCTCGGTGCGCGAGGCCCATCTCGCTTATGCCCGCGATACCGGCCGCATCAAGCTCGGCGGGCCTTTCCTCGATACCGATGGTCAGATGTGCGGCAGCTTGATGATTGTTGAGGCGCCGGACATTGAAACGGTGAAGGCGTGGCATGCCGCGGACCCGTATGTGAAAGCAGGTCTGTTCGCGTCCTCCGACATCCGTCCGTGGAAAGCCACCGTCAACGCCGTGGAAGCCAAGTTCTGATGGCGTACTGGCTGTTCAAGACCGAACGCGCCACCTGGTCCTGGGACGAGCAGGTGAAGAAGGGCGCCGCGGGCGAGCCGTGGAGCGGCGTGCGCAATCATCAGGCTGCCAACAACATGAAGGCGATGGCGAAGGGCGATCGCGGCTTCTTCTACCATTCCGGCGACGAGAAACGGATCGTCGGCGTCGTCGAAGTGATCGGCCTTTACCGTCCCGATCCGACCGACGAAACCGGCAAATTCGGCCTCGTCGACGTCAAAGCGGTGCGCGCGCTACCAAAGCCGGTGAGCCTTGCCGAGATCAAGGCCACGCCCAGCTTGAAGGCCATGGTGCTGGTCAGAAACGCGCGCCTCAGCGTGCAGCCGGTAACGGCCGCCGAATGGCAAGCCATCAGCAAAATGGCCGGTATCGCGTAACTACTGTTGTTGCGGCGGCGGAACGGCCTGCTGCTGCGCCGGGGCGCCTTGCATGCTGCCGGAATTGTCGACCGCGGTTTCGCTGTCGAGACTGCCGCCTTGGTTCTCGCCGGACGCGGCGTTTGACGCTGCAGTGTTCGACGCCGGCGGCGTGCCAAGCACACCTTCGTTCGCCAGCGCTTCGTCGGTTTCGCCCGGCGGAATCTCGCGCACCTGATAGGTCGTCATACCGTCGCTACGCGCCACGCTATAGAGCGCAATGCAGCCGCCCTGCTTGATGTAGTCGCGGCACTTCCTGTGCTCGGCGTCTTCGTTCTTGATGTCGGCGACCAGCGTATAGGAGTCGTCGCCGACCTTGGCGATGCAGGACTTGCGGTTCTTGACGTCGGTCGATTTCGCCGAGGAAGAATCCAGCACCGCCGACGGCGAAATCACGCCGAACGCACGCGCCTGATCGAGCGAGGCGGTGCAAATCGCCTTGCCGCTCGGCCCGAACATGCCGCCGAACACCAGCAATGCTGCAACGCCGACGACCACCACCGCGCCGCCGATCCAAGCGCCCGGCTTGGTCTTGGTGGACGCGATGATTGCGCCAAAGCCCTTCGGCGAAGGCGCCGCAGGGGCGCCATGCACCGGCGCACCGCACTCCGGACAAGCCGTGGCGGTGGGCTCCAAATTGGTTCCGCAACTGGGGCAGAAATCTGTTGTATCGGACACCGGACTTCAGACCTTTCGCTTTGCCGCGCCGTCAAGGCGGACGCTTAGAGTGAGGTTCATATCGCCAAACGAAGCCCGGTTCCAGCCCGCCGCCCCGGACAGATCAGCGCTTAACCGTTTCACCCGCAAAGATTTCTCCGTTTTAACCGGGATCGACACCAAGATGGAACGTAGAGAGAACGCCGGCGAGCCTCAGTGTAATTTTTTCCGCCGCAGAAGCACATACGGCGTAAACCCGGCCTTTTCGTACACTGCCGACGCACGCGCATTGCCCGACAGGTGCCCGATGTGGAGGGCGCCGAGCCCGCGGTCGCGCGCCCAGGCCTCACACGCCGACAAAAGCGCCCGCCCGGCGCCCTGCCCGCGAGCCGCGGCCTCGACATAGGCCTCGCAGATCACCGCACAGCGGTGCTCCTCGGGCACAACATAGGTGGGCGCCTCGTTCTCGTAGACGGCGGCCCAGCCAACGGCCGCGCCAGCGCTTTCGGCGATCAGGAAGACCCCGTTCTCGGTCTGCTTTTGGAGCGCGGCAAATTGGTCCTCGGGGTAAGCGGGATCGAGCCGGCGGTCGGATTCGAATTCCGCCTCGAAACGCTGCAACTCATCGATGAAACGCAAAATGGCTGGTTTGTCGTCCGGCAGCCGCGCCGGGCGCACGGTGATCATGGGGAGCCCCCGAAAAATGCCGCCGGAGAATACCGACCGGCAGCCCGGGGGCAACCCTCATTCGATACCCTACGCCGCCGACAGCGGCAGACGTTTGGCTTTGGCGAATTTGAGCGGGATGACCTTGCGCTCTTGTTCGGATTCCACCGCCGCCGGAACCAGGCGCTTCTTCACTTCCTGGCAATAGGGCACGTAGCCCGCCTTCTCATAGGCGCGGGCGGCGCGGGTGTTGCGCGACAGCATGTCGATGCGCATGGTGGAATAACCGTTTGCCACCGCCCACTCTTCGCAGGCGTGGATAAGCGCTTGCGCGGCCCCGGTGCCGCGACCCTCTTCGGCGACGAAGAGTTCGGCGAGATAAGCGAAGTGGCGCTCGTCGGCGCGGATAAACGCCTCGGTCTCTTCCTCGTAGACGACGGTCCAGCCAATCGGGCGGCACAGCTCGTCGTCGGCAATGAAGATGCACCCTTTGGCGGTGCGTTCGAGGAGAGTCGCAAAATACTCCTCGGCCATGGCGTGATCGATCAGGCGATTGGGTTCGAGGAACGATTCATAGCGCTGCAACGCTACGATGAAGTCGAGGATCACCGGCTTGTCGTTCGGCAGCCGTGCCTCTCTGATGGTACACACGACGAGGAGTTATCCGGGCCATCTTGGCGGACGGGTTGCCGGTCTATCGCGCGTTGGCGACGATCAGGCCCGTCACTTTGCTCATTTCGATGGGAGGATTCTACCGGGCCACCTGTGACAGCCACAAGGCGGGGAAAAATATAAATCAGCGCACCCGCGCCTTGGCATGATGTGAGAAAACACGGCAAGCCGCTGGGGAACATGACAAAATTGCAAATGCCGCAATGTGGCCATCTTGGTTGCCGCAACCTGTGGCACAATTCACGGAGCGGCCACACTCCTACTCCTCCGGGATTGCTATTTGAACGAGCGGCGGCGGATTTGGGACGCTTCGATCACTCTGTCACAGTTCTCGTCAGCCAGGAGGCGCATTATTCGGCAGCGTTGATGATGACCTGTTCGTCCGCAAGGCTGGCGGCGGCGTAGGCACAGGCAGCGCGCACATCCTCGGCGGTGAGATGCGGATGAGCGTCCAGCACCTCATCGGCACTCATCCCGCCGGCCAGTTCCCGCATGATGTGCTCAACGGTGATCCGCGTACCCCGAATAATAGGCTTTCCGACCATCACCTTGGGGTTGATCACGATGCGCTTGAGAAGCTCGTCCATGGTCATTCTCCAAATCTGAGGTTAGCACAAAACGCCTGATTACGATACGCACCAAAACAAAACCCCGCCGGATCGCTCCAGCGGGGCTCTAGGCACGATGACAAAAGCTTTTTGTTTGTCGCGCGGTTTATCGGAAAACCGCGTCACACTTTTCCGACCGCGCTATTACGCCTTGAGGGCCACCAGCACTTCGTCGAGCATCTTCTTGGCATCGCCGAACAGCATCCGGTTGTTCTCTTTGTAGAACAGCGGATTGTCGACGCCGGCGTAGCCGGACGCCATCGAACGCTTCATGACGATGGACGTCTTGGCCTTCCACACTTCCAATACCGGCATGCCGGCGATCGGCGAGGTCGGGTCTTCCTGCGCTGCCGGATTGACGATGTCGTTGGCCCCGATGACCATCGACACATCGGTCTCCGGGAAGTCCCCATTCAGTTCGTCCATTTCCATGACGATGTCGTAAGGAACCTTGGCTTCGGCCAGAAGCACGTTCATGTGGCCCGGCATACGACCCGCCACCGGGTGGATGCCAAAGCGCACGTTCTTGCCCTGCTCGCGTAGCACTTTGGTGATTTCGTACACCGTGTGCTGCGCTTGCGCGACCGCCATGCCGTAGCCCGGCACGATGATGACGCTCTTGGCTTCCTTGAGCAGTTCCGCCGTGTCGGTGGCGCTGATCGGGGTGACTTCGCCTTGCGGTTCGCCATCGTCCTTCTTCTTGGCCGCAGCCCCGCCGCCGGTGCCGAAGCCACCGGAGATCACCGCCAGGAACTTGCGGTTCATCGCCCGGCACATGATGTAGGACAGGATCGCACCCGACGAACCGACCAGGGCCCCGACCACGATCAACAGATCGTTCGACAGCATGAAGCCGGTCGCCGCCGCTGCCCACCCCGAGTAGGAGTTGAGCATCGACACCACCACCGGCATGTCGGCGCCGCCGATCGCCATCACCATATGGATGCCGAACAACAGCGAGATCGCGGTCATCACGATCAACGGAATCAGGATCTGTACCGTCGGCGCCTGTTCGTGCAGACCGCCAGCAGCGACAAAGACGTAGCCGTAGTAGATCACCACGGCGAGGCCGAGGAGGTTGATCAGATTGCGGCCCGGAAGGATCACCGGCTTACCGCCGATCCTGCCCGACAGTTTGCCGAACGCAATCACCGAGCCCGAGAAAGTGACGGCGCCAATCAGGATGCCGACATAAATCTCGATCAGGTGGATGTTTTCGGACGCCGCCAGATCCTTCAGCGGAACATCCAACGGCGTGGTGTCGATGAAGCTGGCGAAGCCGATGGTGCAGGCCGCCAGACCCACCAGAGAGTGCATGATGGCGACCAGTTCCGGCATCTGGGTCATCTTGACCTTTTTGGCCAAGATCAGACCGATGGTGCCGCCCACCGCCATGGCGCCGACGATCCACGGCAGGCCGTGAAGCGCGACGATCTGGACGTCGCCGGTTTGGCTGCCGCGCATGCCGAACACGGTCGCCAGGATCGCGATCGTCATGCCGATGATGCCGAACCAGTTGCCGCGGCGGCTGGTTTCCGGATTGGAAAGTCCGCCGAGGCTGAGGATGAAGAGGATGGTGGCCCCGATATAGGCGACCGTTGTCAGCGTTGCAGGTATTGCAAAGTTCATTGGATCGGTCCCCTCTTATTTGTGGAACATCATCAGCATGCGCCGCGTTACCGCGAAGCCGCCGAAGGTGTTGATCGACGTCAGGGCAATGCCCACGACGGCGATGACGAGGATCGGGAAGTCCAACCGGCCGGGAGCCGGCGGAGGGGCGACCTGAAGCAAGGCACCGATCGTGATGATCGAGGAGATCGCGTTGGTCACGCTCATCAGCGGCGTATGCAGGGCCGGCGTGACGTTCCAAACCACCATGTAACCGACGAACACGGCCAACACGAACACCGTGAAGTGTCCGATGAAGGCGGCCGGGGCCGTCAGACCGATCAAGGCGAACAGCACAGCGGCAATCAGCACCATGATGGCCTGACCGGCGCCGGACTTCTTCTCTTCCGGCTTGACCACCGGCGCAGCCGCTTTGGGAGCGGGCGGCGCAGGCAACTTGAGCGGCGGTGCCGGCCAGGTGATCTCACCGTCTTTGATCACGGTGAAGCCGCGGATGGCATCGTCTTCCATGTTGACGACGATCTGACCGTCTTTGGCCTTGCACAGCTCTTCGGTCAGGCGCCACAGGTTGGTGGCATAGAGCGTCGAGGACTGCTTGGCGAGGCGCGAGGCCAGATCGGTATAGCCGATGATGGTGACGCCGTACTTGACGACGGCCTTGTCGGGCTCGGTCAGTTCGCAGTTGCCGCCACGCTCGGCCGCCATATCGACGATCACCGACCCCGGCTTCATCGATTTCACCATTTCGGCTGTGATCAGCCGCGGTGCGGGCTTGCCCGGAATGAGGGCCGTCGTGATGATGATGTCGACGTCCTTGGCCTGCCCCGCATACATCTCGCGCTGGGCCTTCTGGAAGCCTTCGCTCATCACCTTGGCATAGCCGCCGCCGCCCGAGCCTTCTTCCTCATAATCGACCTTGACGAACTCGCCACCCAGCGACTTGACCTGGTCGGCGACTTCGCCGCGCGTATCGTTGGCGCGCACGATGGCACCGAGACCGGCGGCGGTTCCGATCGCTGCCAGACCGGCAACACCGGCACCGGCGATGAACACCTTGGCGGGCGGGATCTTGCCGGCCGCGGTGATCTGGCCATTGAAATAGCGGCCGAACGCGTTGGCCGCTTCGATGACGGCGCGATAGCCGCCGATGCCGGCCATCGAGGTCAGCGCATCCATTTTTTGGGCCCGCGACAACAGCCGCGGCACACAGTCCATGGCCAAGACCGTGACCTTCTTGGCGGCCAGCGCCTTCATCAGGTCAGGGTTCTGGGCCGGCCAGATGAAGCTAATGAGCGTCGAGCCTTGCTTCAGCTTGGCGACTTCGTTCAGGTCCGGCTCCCGGACCTTGAAGATGATGTCGCTCGTCGCATAAATATCTGCGGCGTCGGTCACTTTCGCTCCGGCTGCAGCAAGCGCGTCATTAAAAAAGCTAGCACCTTCACCGGCACCGCTTTCGACTTGCACTGCAAAGCCGAGCTTGATCAGTTTTTCGACGACGTCCGGCGATATCGCGACTCGCTTCTCGCCAGCATACGTTTCTTTCGGGATTCCGATTGTTTGAGGCATGGTTCACGCATCTCGTTGGTTGATCGAGGGCAACGGACCCCCATACGGGCCACGGACTTGTGAGCGGAAACGGGCCGCTAATAAGCGGCAAAAAACGAGCCTTACGGCCAACACCCGCCCCCAAATTTAGCCGCGGCGGGCATAACCTAAACATGCCCCGGTGGCAACGCTGGCGCGTGCGGCATTACACACCACAGAAGCGTATTTACAGGCCTTCTTGCGCGAAATGCGGTGCAGCAACACGGTCTGTTTCGGATTCTTACAACCCCCTTCAACCATGCGTGCGGAACACCAGCAGCAGCAGCAGCAAAATCACCGCCGTCACCAGCGCCCAGCGCAGCTTGGCGAGGAACATCCGCCACGTCCTGACGTGCTCGCCGATATCGGCCATCGTCGCGGGCTCTTCGCCGATTTCGTCGCGCTTATCCATCCACGGGCTCCAGAATGTTGGCAAACTATAGGCAAAGCATCCGCTGTGCAAAATGGCGATGCGGCAAGCGCGCTTGCTGACCACCGCCATGGAGCCATTTACATTTATACTACTTTGAGTTGTCCTAATATTCCGCTACAGTTAAGGACAGTCCGACACGAGAGGTGCGATTATGATCCGTCTACGGATCGCTATGGGCCTCGTTGCAGCGGTCTTGATCACAACCGCCGCCGGCGCGGCCGAAACGCCGTACTCAAACCCCGATTACACGCGCCCGCAATACTGGTCCGTCGCAATCTATGTCGGTCCCGCGTCGCCAAAATATTTCGGTGCCATCCTGCAGGACTTCAACCTCCAGTCCCATGAATACATGGTCGGCGTGGCACTCGACCGTAAGCTGGTACGACTATGGCGGGAATTCTATCTCAGCGGCGAAGTACAGGTGACCCAATACTTCAATGGTCACGCCAACAACACCTTCGCCGCTATGCTCGGCTTCGAAATCGACAACCTGTTCGGATACGAGCGCACCAGCTTTTCGTTCTACGACGGGCCATCCTATTCGCTTGATCCGCCCTTTCTGACGATCGGCTACAAACACCGCACCTATGTCTCCGCCCGGAAGAAATTCCTCAATGCGATTGCAATCGAGTTCGCTTCGGGACTGCCGTTCACCCGCAACTGGGACTGGACTGCGCGCGTCTATCACCGTTCCGGCGTGTTTGGCCTTTACTCTGACGGCTGCGACGACGGCATGACGATCGGGCTCGGCGTCAAATACCACTTTTGACAGCGACTACACCGGTTCGTCGGGCGAGCGTAACACTTCGGAGTGGCGCCAATCGGCCAAGAGCGCTCTCAGCGCCGCCACCAGGGCCAACGGCTGGTCCAGCATGACGTGATGCTGCGCCTCGGGGATTTCCACCACCGGTGCGGTACGGCCCAAGAGGCTCGACATAAAGTTCCCGATCTCAGGCGGCATCAGGATCGAGTGCTCGCCGCGGAAGAAGGCGATGCGGCACTTGGTGTCGCGCAGCTGGGCCTCCATGTCGCCGATCGAGAAGTTGCGCCAGATCTGCGGATCGAACTTCCAACGGTAGCCGCCCTCGACCTCGCGCAGCGACAGGCGGGCGACGTAATCGAGCAGGTACAGATTCTCGCACACCTGCGGTGGCAACAGGCGGAAGCGTGCCAGGGCGCGGGCGATAGTGGGATAGTGGTGATGGGCGCGCGCCGTCAGCGGACTCGAATGCGGCCGGTCGGGCGGATTGACGGGGGCGTCCAGAAGGATCGACCCACCGAGCCGCTCGCCATACAAGGCACCCGCCAAAATGGTGACAAAGCCGCCGAAGCTGTGGCCGACGATGACCGGCGGCTCGTCGATCGACATCAGACCGGAATGTTCCGCGACGGCGAGAACTTCCGCAGCGAAACCTTCCATCGAATACCCGGCCGGACGCCAGGCACTATCGCCCATGCCCGACAAATCGAGCGCCACGACGTGATAATCGCGGGAGAGGTACGGCGCGATGAAACTCCACCAATAGGCGTGCGCCGCATTGCCGTGCACCAAGAGCAGGCCGGGCTTGGCCGGGCTGCCCCAGCTCAAATAGTGGATAAGGGCCCCATCCACCTCGACCGTGGCGCTTTGCGGTTTGACCGCGATTGCGTCCGTAAACCACCGCGGCGCGGGCGGAACGGCCCCTTCGAGCGCGGCGAGAGGGGTCTGAAGCTCGGGAAAATCGACCGTGTTGGCAGGCTTGTCGCTCATGACTGGAAAGTTCGCATACAAGGATGGCTATCTCAAGACGCCTCCGAGCGCAGGCCATTATTACAGTCAAGACATGTAAAACCATCCGCCCGCAAAAACGGCGCGTTACGGCAGCGAATCGGTGGCAACAGTGGCGAGCACCCGACGCGCCGTCAGCCTGCACAAGGCGCACACCCCCGCGTTTACTGTATGTTTACTATACTAATAGGCCGCAATCTGTGCCGCAAAAGGACACATCTTAAACAGACCTTTACCCTCACCGGACCACATTGGGCCACCACATTAGAGGACGTGATGGCCCAAACTATTCTCATTGTCGATGACGATCCGGTGCAGCGGCGCTTGCTCGAAGCTGCCATCAGCCGATCCGGCATGACCGTTATCACCGCCCCTGGCGGCGGACCGGCGCTTGACCTCGTCGGTGGGCCCAAAGGCGACCAGATCGCGCTGATTCTGCTCGATCTCGTCATGCCCGACATCGACGGTCTGGAAGTGCTGACGAAAGTGCGCATCGACCATCCCGACCTGCCGGTGATCGTGCTGACCGCCAAAGGCGGCATTGATTCCGCGGTGGAAGCCATGCGCGCGGGCGCCAACGACTTTTTGGTCAAGCCCGCCAGCCCCGAACGCATCGCGGTCTCGATCCGCAACCAGCTCAAGATCGGCACCCTATCGGGCGAAGTCTCGCGCCTGAAGAAAAAGACCGACAACCGCCTCGTCTTCGACGACATCATCGCCAAGTCCGACGAGATGAAGCAGGTCGCCCGCCTCGGCGTGCGCGCGGCGCAATCAACCATTCCGATTCTGATCGAAGGCGAAAGCGGCGTCGGCAAGGAACTGGTGGCGCGCGCCATTCAGGGCTCGTCGGATCGCTCGGGCAAGCCGTTCGTGACAGTGAACTGCGGCGCCATTCCGGAGAATCTGATCGAATCGATCCTGTTCGGGCATGAAAAGGGCTCGTTCACCGGCGCCTCGGAACGCCATCTCGGCAAGTTCCAGGAAGCCGACGGCGGCACCTTGTTCCTCGACGAAATTGGTGAGCTGCGCCTCGACATGCAGGTAAAACTCCTGCGCGCGCTCCAAGAAGGCGAAGTCGATCCGGTCGGGGCCAAGCGTCCGGTCAAGATCGACGTGCGCATCGTTTCCGCCACCAATCGCGACTTGGCCGAACTGACCAAGGAAGGCAAGTTCCGCGAAGACCTGTTCTATCGGCTTAACGTGTTCCCGATTTTCGTGCCGCCGCTGCGCGAACGCCGCGACGATATTCCGGCGCTGACGCGCCATTTCATCACCCGCTTCGCCATCGAAGAGCACAAGCCGGTGGCGGGCCTGACGCCGGAAGCCGCCGACCTGCTCGAACGCTATTCCTGGCCGGGTAACGTCCGCCAATTGGAAAACACCATCTTCCGCCCCGTGGTCTTGTGCGACGGCTCGCGGCTCGACACCTCCGAGTTTC
>DBUB01000013.1 GCA_002307725.1 Alphaproteobacteria bacterium UBA1301
ATCAGCAAGACACGCGATCAGAGGGTCTTGATCGCGAGCCACCCTGGTGGCGCCCCCAGCATCCGGTTGCTCGTCCCGCCACGGGAGCTGCCCATTCTCGGCCTAACCCGACCCGTCATAATCACTGAGACGGGACACTAGGCGAGGGATGGTGGCAACAACTAAATCAAATCGGGGCCGCTGATTTTCTGCCTATCATTGGGAAGGTGATTGACAACAGCTTGACATTAACTCCGGCGCATCTCGTTCAACGACTAATCGATGCGGCACACTGGTACGGGGACGCATCACGAGAGAAGTTTCCGGCGTCACAAATAGTGAAGTTTGTCACCGCTATGGAGCGGATTTTGATGACGGCTAATGAAAAGAATCTAACTAAGGTTTTTTGTGATCGGGGAAGTGCCCTAACGACGTTTCCCCATAAAGATCAAAGGTCAGAGGAACGGCACCGCTTTAGCCGCGTATATGGTGCCCGTTCCAATTTTGTACACGGGTCTAGCTCTCCTTCTGCAAGAAAGTACCTAGCTCTGTTGCCCGAAGCCGAAGAGCTTAGCCGGGCTGTATTATTGAGCGCGCTCCAGTTCTTCGATCAGAATGACCGGATCGTTGATCGTTCCATGACTGACAAGAGATTGGGGAAAGGATTTGAGAGGCTGGTCCAGTGTTTTAAACCAAAGTCTATGTTACAATATATATTCGACCGGATAAGAAATGCCTATAAACATTTTGGTTCCTACGTGGTGCGTAATTCTTGAATTTGCCGCTCTTTTACCTCCGTTGCTGATGCGATCGTCGCCGGTTAAGCGCCCGGCGCTCCTGCCGCCGCTTCCTCTTCGCTCCACAGCCACGCCGCACCGCGGACGCCACTGGAGTCGCCGTGTTGGTTTTTCACGATGCGGGGCGGGGCTTCGGGCGTGAAGGCGTAGTGCTCAACGCGCGGGGGAAGCTCCGTGTACAGCGCTTCGATGTTGGAGACGCCGCCGCCGAGTACGATCACGTCGGGATCGAGGATGTTGACGACCTCGGAAATCGCGTGAGCAAAGCGGTCATAAAAGGCTTCCAGCACGGTGATGGCGGCCATCTCACCTTTGCGCGCAACCTCGACGATGTCGGGCAGGGCTTTGGAATATTGCTCCTGTCACCGTATTCCCCATGAAGCTTGAATTACGTACCGTCCCTAAAGGCGGCAACCATATTTGCTGACCGGCGGTCAGAAAATTGACAAATTTCGTTGGCACTTGTATTGTTACATGTAACTTTTTTTGGGCATAGCCATGCCGATGCCACTCGCCGAAAGAGTTCAAAAGCGCCGGGCCGCGTTGCGCGCTGCCGGGCTGCGTCCGGTCCAGATTTGGGTGCCCGATACACGCCGCCCCGGATTTGCCGAAGAGTGCCTCCGCCAAACCAAGATGGTCGCCGAAGCCGACCTGGCCGATGCGGAATTGATGGGGTTCCTGGATGCGGCTCTGCTTGATCTGAACGGCGAGAGCAACGCGTGAAACGCGGCGAGCTGGTCACCGTCGCTATGCCGGGCGACTTCGGTAAGCCGCGTCCGGCGCTGGTCGTACAGTCCGATCAATTTGGAGCAGCCGCTACCGTTTCGGTGTTGCTGGTATCGGGCACACTGGTTGACGCGCCTCTCATCCGCATCCGAATCGAGCCGTCGCCGGAGAATGGGCTACACAAGCCGTCGCAAATCATGGTGGACAAAATCATGACGGTCCGGCGCGACAAAATCGGGCCGTCCATCGGACAACTGGATGACGAGATCATGCTCGCGGTAAATCGCGCTCTGGCGCTATTCCTAGGCTTTGCCTGATCGGCCAAGAGGGCGGTCCGGTTTCGCCGCTCTTTTACCTCCGTTGCCGATGCGACCGTCGTCAGTTAGGCGCCCGTCACGCCCGCCGCCACTTCCTCTTCGCCCCACAGCCAGGCGGCGCCGCGGACGCCCGAGGAGTCGCCGTGTTGGTTTTTGACGATGCGGGGCGGGGCTTCGGTGGTGAAGGCGTAATGTTCGACGCGCGGCGGTAGCTCGGTGTACAGCGTTTCGATGTTGGAGACGCCGCCGCCGAGCACGATCACATCGGGATCGAGGATGTTGACGACCTCGGAAATCGCACGGGCAAAGCGGTCGTAAAAGGCTTCCAGCACGGTGATGGCGGCCAATTCGCCCTTGCGCGCCACCTCGACGATGTCGGGCAGGTTTTTGGCGGTGCCGGTATGAGCCTCGTAGAGGCGGACGAGGGCGGGGCCGCTGCACCAAGCCTCGATGCAACCCTTCTTGCCGCAATAACATGCCGGTGCGTGCTCGACTTCGGCGACGCTCGGCCGCGGCAAGCCGTTGTGGCCCCATTCGCCGGCAATCGCATGCGCGCCCGTCAGCGCGTGGCCGCCGACCACCACACCTCCGCCAACGCCCGTGCCCGCGATGATGCCGAACACAACCGATGCTCCCATGGCGGCGCCGTCGCTGGCTTCGGACAGGGCGAAGCAGTTGGCGTCGTTTTCCACGCGGACGGGGCGGGCGAGCGCTTCGCTCACGTCGCGGTCGAGCGGATGGCCGATCAGCACGACCGAATTGGCGTTCTTGACCAGACCCGTCTTGGGGCTGATGGCGCCCGGAATGCAGAGGCCGAGACTGCCCTTCTTGCCGAGCTTGGATTCGGTCGCGGCGACCAAATCGGCGATAGCGCGGACGGTGTCTTCGTAGGCATTGTGGGGCGTCGGCACGCGCTGGCGCAGGATTTCACGGCCGCCGGTTTCCAGCGCCAGAATTTCGATTTTGGTGCCGCCAAGATCAACGCCGAGACGCATGTGTTTCCTCCGCTGCGGATGAGGATGATTAGCACGCGGCGCGGTGGGGCGGAGATTCTTTTGCGCCTGGCGCGGGGTCAGTTTTGGACGAGCTGAATCTCGACCCGCAACTCGGAAATATTGGCGCCCGTCATCTTCTCGACCGGAAGGTTCGACTGCACGATCACCGCCGGGCTCACGCCATCGGCAACAAGCGCGTCGCGCACAACATTGAAACGCGGATCGCTGAGGGCAAGGCCTTTGGCCCCGCCGCCGGCGCTGATAATGACGGACTTGGGATGGCGGGCTTTAATCGTTGCTGCCGCTTGACCGACAATTTCTTTGGTGGTGGGCGAAAGCTCCGAACTGCCGGATGCGAAGAAAACCTCATACTTCGACGGTGCATTTTCCCGCAGACCGGCGCATCCCGCCAAGGCAACAAAAAGTGCCAAACACGATAGGCGCAGCAACGTCCGATATGTCCTGCTTACCATCTGCACCGGTTCCCTCAATTATCCACACTGCCTTCGTTGAGATTACAGGTAAATCAAGCGGCAGAGCAAGGTTGCTGGGCGTCAAGCCAAAGCGCCAAGGATAAACGCCTTCACCGCCGCCCAATCCTTGGCATAGCAGTGCGCGTGGAAATCGTTCCCGAGCAGTTGCCGTAGCGGCTCGCTTTCGACCACATGCACCAGGGTGACGTCCGGCGCAGCTTTGGCGACGTCGGCGAGGTTGGAGGGGATGTCGTCGATGAAGAAGGTTTTGGCGCGGGCATGGGCGGCCAGCGCCCGTACCGCGGCGCCCTTGTCGGCGAGATAGCCGCCGCCGCAATCGTTGGCGATCAAGGGGTAGGCGAGGCCGAGTTTGGCAAAATTGCGCAGCCGCGCCTTGGCCTGAACCGCGTTGACGTTCGACAGCACCACCACGCTGGCGACCGCGGAAAGGTCCGCCAGCGCCTCGCAGGCGCCGTCCACCGCATCGAGGTGGTCGAGATTGTCGCGATACTCTTCCACCAGCGCCATGGTCTCGACATCGAGGAGGCGCGATTTGTCGTCCTGGCGGCGGACCCCGCCCTCGATCCGGTACGAGGTGAGGTCGAGGTAAAGCCCGCGCGCCTCCAGCCAGCGCGCGAAGCAGCCAGTGAATTGCAACAGCACGCCGTCGGCGTCGGTGACGATTAGCGGGCGGCCGGGAACGATGGTTTTGACGGCAGTGGTCAGGTCACACGTCACGGCAGGCTCAAAATGTGATTTGCGGCGTGCAATTCGCGCGAGTCGAGGCTTTGTTCCTCGCAAAAGCCGGTCGTGGTGGCGTCGCCAGCCAGAATATACTCCAGCACCGCCCGCAAAACGTCGGGATCGCTGGCCCGCAGCCTTAGTTCCGCTGCGTCAATTCCCGTATTGCGCAAGAATCGCTCGATGTCGTCGTCCCGGCCAGCCAGGAACGCCAATCCGTTCAAGGCAATGGTCTCGGCGCGTTCTCTGGTTAGTGTGTCGCGGATCAAATCCCCACCCAATCCATTGGTTACCGGCGTAATCCCAATATTCCGGCGGAATGCACAGCCGGACGAGCTAGCGTCAAGGGAGCGTTAATACTCGTGACCTAATACTACGCAACGTGAATGTGATCGAGTCGGGTGTGGCACGCGCAACCAGGTGGTGTGCGGCGGGACCCGCGGGGTGGACCGGAGAGTTCTCATGGATGCCAAAGCCAAAACCGTTCTCATTGTCGAGGACAACGAGCTGAACATGAAACTCTTTCACGATCTGCTCGACGCCCACGGGTACAACATTCTGCAGACCAAGGACGGCATGGAAGCGCTCGATATCGCGCGCGAACACCGCCCCGATCTGATCCTGATGGATATTCAGCTTCCCGAAGTGTCGGGCCTGGAAGTGACCAAGTGGCTGAAGGAAGACGACACCCTGAAGGCGATCCCGGTGGTTGCCGTGACCGCGTTTGCCATGAAGGGCGACGAGGAAGTCATCCGCCAGGGCGGTTGCGAGGCTTACATCTCCAAACCGATCTCGGTCACGAGTTTCCTGGATACGGTCCGCCGTTTCATCGGATGAGGCGGCCATGACCGCCCGCGTTCTCGTCGTTGACGACATTCTTGCCAATGTGAAGCTGCTCGAAGCCCGGCTGACCGCCGAGTATTTCGAAGTGGTCAGCGCGTATTCCGGTGCCGAAGCGCTCGGCAAGATGGAAGCGTGCGACCCCGACATCATCCTGCTCGATGTGATGATGCCCGGCATGGACGGCTTCGAAGTTTGTCGCAAGATCAAATCCAACCCGCGCACCGCTCATATTCCGGTGGTGATGGTGACGGCGCTCGATCAGCCGTCCGACCGCGTCGCGGGGCTCGATGCCGGCGCCGACGATTTCCTCACCAAGCCGGTCGATGACGCGGCCCTGTTCGCCCGCGTGCGCAGCCTCGTCCGCCTCAAAATGATGACCGACGAACTTCGCATGCGCGAAACCACCGGTCAGGGCATGGGGCTGATTGATCCGGCCGCGACGTTCTCGGAAACCGGCGTCGCCGGGCGGATCCTGATGATTGAAGACCGGCCCGATTCTGCGGCTTGGTTTGCCTCCGCTTTGAAGAAGGAAAACGAAGTCGCCTGCGTCGACACCTTCGAAGAGGCGCTGGTGCGGGTGCGCGGCGGCGATTTTGACCTCATCATCGTAAGCCTCGGTATGCGCGGGTTTGACGGCCTGCGTTTGTGTTCGCAGCTTCGCTCACTGCCGGAAGGGCGCCATGTGCCGATCCTGGTGGTGGTAACCGATGGCGACAAGCGCAAGCTCCATCAGGCACTCGAAATGGGGGTCAACGATTATCTGACACGCCCCGTCGATACCAACGAACTGGTCGCCCGCGTGCGCACGCAATTGCGCAAGAAGCGCTATGCCGACCGGCTCCGCCACAATGTCCAGCTCAGTCTGGAAATGGCGATCACCGACGGCCTGACGGGATTGCACAATCGCCGCTATATGGCGCGCCATCTCGATAATTTGGTCGCCCAGGCCCACAAGACCGGCAAGCAGCTCTCGTTCGTGATCATGGACATCGACTTCTTCAAGAGGGTCAACGACACCTACGGCCACGACATCGGCGACGAAGTGCTGCGCGAATTCGCCAAACGCATCACTGCCAATGTGCGCGGCTGCGATCTGGCCTGCCGCTATGGCGGCGAGGAGTTCGTCGTGGTGATGCCGGACACGGAAGTGGCTTACGCCTATTCCATCGCCGAGCGTCTGCGCCAATCGATCGAAACGACGCCGGTCAAGATCAGTCGCTCGCCGGACCAGATTAGCATCACCATCTCGATCGGAATCGCCGGTTCGATGGGCCCGGCCGACACCGCCGACGCCTTGCTGCACCGCGCCGATCAGGCGCTGTATTCGGCCAAGAACAGCGGCCGGAACCGCGTTGTGGCGGACGCGGCTTAACCCCAATCAATATCCAGACGCGGTTCCATTATTGATTTGCGCGCAACGCGCGCGGGCGGCGTCGTCGCGGACGCGGCTTAAATATCGATCTCCGCCACCACCGGCACATGGTCGGATGGCTTGTCCCAGCCGCGCACGCGCTTGTCGATGGTGCAGGTTTTGAGGCGGTCGAGCGCCTGCGGGGAGAGCAGCACGAAGTCGATGCGGATGCCGTGGTTCTTTTGCCAAGCACCTGCTTGGTAATCCCAGAAGGTGTAGGCGCCGGGTTTGGCATCGCAGGCGCGGAAGGCGTCTTGGTAGCCGAGGTTTTCGATGGTGCGCAGCGCCGCTTGCGATTGCGGCTGGAACAGCGCGTCGCCCGCCCACACCGCGGGATCAAAGCAATCCTCGTCGGTCGGGATGACGTTATAGTCGCCCATCAGCGCCGCCGGTTCCTCATAGGACAAAATTTCTGCGGCGCGGGCGCGTAGGCGTTCCATCCAGGCGAGCTTGTAGGGGAATTTCTCGGACGCCACCGGATTGCCGTTGGGGGCATAGATCGACGCCACGCGGATCACGCCCTTATCGCCGGTCACCACCGCTTCGATGTAGCGCGCTTGTTCGTCGGTCTCGCCGCCGGGAAGACCGCGCGTCACGTCTTCGAGCGGGCGCTTCGACAGGATGGCGACGCCGTTATAGGTCTTCTGGCCGTGCACCTCGACATTGTAGCCAAGGTCCTCGAAAGCGCCGCGCGGAAACCCGTCGTCGACGGTCTTGATCTCCTGCAAGCACACAACATCAGGAGCGGCATCTTTCAGCCAAGCCGTCACGGTCTCAAGCCGCGCCTTGACCGAGTTCACATTCCAAGTGGCGATTTTCATGGGACCGCTGGAGATTCGATTGCGGGGAACACCTTAAGGCAAGTTTGCTGGCACAACCAAGAAGGTATGCACGCGGAGATGCGGAGGTACCGTTGCCGATCGTCGCGGCCTGGAAGCGACTCGATCACAGAGCGTAAATGCAGAACGCTCCGCGTCTCCGCATGAAAATTTATTCGACGCGAGAGGAGCCTATTGTTGCTCCGAAATCGGGGCGCAGGCGCGATGGTTGGCGGCGAAGCAGTCTTCGCGCTCAATGCCTTGATGCAGCGCAAGCAGCAGCACGACTGTCCCGGCGATGATCGCCACGACGATCCCGAGCACGATCAAATTGGTGCGCTGGCGCTGGCGGTAGTCGTCCGGTTTGCTCATGGGGCAACGAAATCCCCGCAGCGGCGCCGATGCAATGAGGCAGGATGTAACGCGAATGTAATCGTCATGGCAGAGGTGCCGCAGGTGACCGTGCCGCGGCGGGAGGCTAGAATTCGTGGCGGACGTAACCGGGGCTTTGTCATGCGCAACTGTCTGGCTGGGTTTGCCGTTCTGCTTTTGCTGTCCGGCGCCGCGTTGGCAGCCGACAAGAACGATTCGGGTGCCGGCAATGGTGCGGCGCCAGCCGCGCGCGGACATGCCGGTCTGCCGACGTCGGGAGTGACTTCGGCCGCGCGTCCCGGCGGGCGTGACGGGCGCAGCGGCGGCAAAACCGATGGTCCGCGGCGTTCCAATGGGTATCATCGCGGCGACGCGTTCTATCCCTATCCGCCGGTGCCGATGACCTGGCCGTATCTGCCCTATCCCTATTCGCAATACTATTACCCGTATCCGCCGCAGTACTATCCCGACAACATCTACGGCGATGACGAGTATCCGCCCACCTCGACGCGCGGGCTGGTCGTGCCGGGCGATCTGCCGATGGGCATCACCGCCTACTGGTATTATTGCGATACGCCGGACGGCTACTATCCTTACGTGAAGAGCTGCAGTCACGAGTGGACGCGCATTCCGATCTCGCCGCCGCCGCCGGGCACCGCTGCGCCGGTCAGCTATTCCGATTGGCAATGGTGCGAGGACAAGAAGGCGTTCTTCCCTTATGTGACTTCGTGCATCGCAGGCTTCACGCCAGTGCCGGTGACCGCGCCGGGCAAGGATCAAGCCGGGCCGCCGCAGGTCGCCAACTGGTACTTCTGCGACGACCCGCGGGGCTATTCGCCTTATGTCGTGCAGTGCGGCCGCGACTGGCGCGCCGTCCCCGCCGTGCCGCCGCCGAGTGTCAAGATCACGGTGAAGAACGACGTGAAAAAATAGCTACTGCGAATAATGTTCGTGGTTTTTTGAATCGTACTCAACGAACAGGATGCGGTAGAAGCAGAGCAGCGTCTGCAAATCGACCATGATGGCTACACCTCCTCGCGGGTCGGTGGGTGAGCGCGCCTTCATGCACGGCAGCAGATGGGGCGCCTCGCGGCGGGCGAGTTCGTGCTGCCAATGCTTGGGATCGGTGACCTCTGACGTGATGCCGAAATGGCCGGGATCGTTTCGGAGCGCCATGCCGATACGATCGCAGACCACCCGCACTTCTGCCGAGGCCATGTCATAGCGGCCGGGGTCGCAAGCGGAGAGGGCGATGGCGACGCCGTTTGCCGAACCCTGGAGCGCCGGCGGGGTATTATACGTGTACGGATTAAAGACCGGAAGCGCGATGGCGGTGGAACCGCTGGCGGCCCGATTGTGGCGCTTCAGCTTCGGTGGTTGTGGCGCCGGCGCCTCGCGCATCAACGTGATCTGGGTTTCGCGGTCCTCTTTTTGCGCCGGTTGCGCCCCATGCTCGATGATGATCGCATGCAAAAAGGCGTAGACCGCCAAGACATGCAGGAGGCCAACCAACAGAAGCGCAGGAATACGTTCGCGAAACCCAATGGGCATAGCGTTGCCAGACGGATGCCTTGGTGGCCTAACACGACCGCTCTTGTTGCGGCACTTAAGCCGGGTTCATGACAAAAAGGCCATTGTCGCAAATTGTAAGCGGCACTTCCGGGCGCTAGATCGCAAAGCTCGTGCCGCAACCGCAGGAGGATTTGGCGTTGGGGTTGTTGACCTTGAAGGCGGCGCCGATCAGTTCATCGACATAGTCGAGTTCCGCCCCGGCGAGGAATTCGAGCGAGGTCGAATCCACCAGCACCTTGACGCCACCTTCTTCGATGACGAGGTCGTCGCCGGCGGCCTTTTCGTCGAGGTCGAAATGGTATTGAAAGCCGGAACAGCCGCCGCCGCTGACCGACAGGCGCAGCATTTTGGCCGCTCCCTCAGCCGCGATGATCTTGGCGATCTGGCGGGCGGCGCGGGGCGTGACGGTTACGGGCAGGGTGGTCTCGGTGGTCATCTCGGGCATACGATCATCATAGCGAGTCTAATCTAGTGGTGCGAATGGCCAGCGCAAGTGACCCGGCAGGGCTTCTTTTGGGGCCGGTGTTTCATCCCCCTTTGGTCCGTGCGGTCTATGCCACCCGGCCGGCGGATAGCCGCGGCCGCCTTTTCCCCGAGGCCGAAAGCGCCACCCGCACCTGCTATCAGCGCGATCGCGACCGCATCATCCACTCCACCGCGTTCCGGCGGCTGAAGCACAAAACCCAAGTTTTCGTCGAGCATGAAGGCGATTATTACCGCACCCGCATGACCCATTCGCTGGAGGTGGCGCAGATCGCCCGGTCGGCGGCGCGGGTGCTGGCGCTGGATGAGGATCTGGCGGAGGCGGTGGCACTGGCCCATGACCTTGGCCACACACCGTTCGGCCACGCCGGCGAGGACGCGTTATCTGCCGCTACGGCAAGTATCGGCGGCTTTGATCATAATGCGCATGGGCTCAGGCTGGTGGCCAAGCTGGAGCACCGTTACGCCCGCTTCGACGGGCTCAATCTGACCTGGGAAACCCTGGAAGGGCTGGTCAAGCACAATGGGCCGTTGCAGGGTCGCGTTGCCGAGCCGATTGCGCGGTTTGATGCGCGCTGGTCTTTGGACCTGGGCACCTGGCCGGGGCTGGAGGCGCAAGTGGCGGCGCTGGCCGACGACATTGCCTATCTCAATCACGACATCGATGATGGTCTTCGTGCCCGGTTGTTCACCGTGGAGGATTTGTTCGCCGCGCCGCTGGCCGGTCCCCGGGCGCAGGCGATCGTGGTGCGCTATGGCGAGCTTGAGACCGGCCGCTTCATTGGCGAACTCGTCAGTGTACTGATTGGCGTGCTGGTCGGCGACCTTCTGGACGAGACCCAGAAGCGGTTGGCCGCAACCAAACCGTGTTCGGCGGCCGAAGTGCGCGTGGCCGGCGGGCCGCTCGCTGCCTTCTCACCGGCGATGGAAGCCGAGGCAGCGGCGCTGAAAGCGTTCCTGTTCACTCACATGTACCGTCACCAGCACGTCATGGCCTCGATGACGCGCGCCAAGGAGCTGATCGGCGCGTTGTTCGCGGCGTTGGCCGGAAATCCGGCGCTGCTGCCGGCCGATTGGGCTGCGGAATGTGGCGAGCCCGGCGATGCCGTCACCCAGGGTGTGGTGCGTGACTACATTGCGGGGATGACAGATGGCTACGCAATCCAGGAATATGGCCGCATTTTCCACAAGGACGTACATCTCTAGCGGCACCATCGGGCCTGTCCGTCGTGATTCGACCTCGCCGGGGTGCTAGCTTGCTAACCCTAGATTCGGAGCAGGCCATGGCGAATTTCGACCACGTCAAGAACGACCGTCCCAATAACGATCGGGATGAGGGCGCTTTCGACGGCGGTGAGGATGGCGACGACGATGAAGGGTCGCACCTTCCGGTTGTGATCATCATCGCCATTATTGTCCTGGCGGCGTTCGGGGGCGTGGTGTGGATGGCCTATAACCAAGGTCTTGCTCGCGGCCGTAATGATGTGCCCGCCCGGGTTGCTGCCACCCAGGCCACCAAGACTGACGATTCCGGTCTCAAGGTTTATCAGCAATCCGCCGGTCCGGAGGAAGAGGGCGCCAAGGCCGCTGCTCCGCAACCGGTCACTCCGCCGGTGCAGGCTCAGCCCCAGGCGCCCGCCCAGGCGCAAGTTCAACCACAGCCAGCTCCGGTCCAACCCGCGCCGGCGCAACCCGCCCCCAAGACGATGGCGCAAGCCGCGCCACCGGTCGTAACCCCGCCAGCCCCCAAGCCACAGCAGATGGCCGCCGCCAAACCGGCGCCGGCCAAGCCTGGGGTCCAGGATTTGGCGCCGCAGCAGCCGCAGGTAGCGACCAAGCCGCCGGCTGCGCTCGGTGCCGCCCGTCCGGCGACCCAGATGCCTGCAGCGCCGGCGACCGCGCCGCTGAAGCCCGCGACCCTGAAGCCTGTGGCCGAGGCAGCTGCCAAACCCGCCGCAACCGGTGGCAGCTACCTGTTGCAGATCGGCGCCTACAAGTCGGACGAGGATGCGCGGACCGCCTGGAAGACCTATCAGTCCAAGCACGCGGCCCTGCTGAACGGCTTTGGTCCCGACGTGCAGCGCACCACGCATGATGACGGCAGCGTCTGGTACCGGCTGCGCATCGCCTCGTTCTCCGACAAGGATACGGCGGCGGCGGTGTGCGAGCGCCTGAAGGCCCAAGGTGCCGCCTGCTTTGTGGCAAAATAGGCAAAGTGGTATGCGCAGGCGGGTGATCTTTGGCTGCTCGGGACCTGTTCTCGAGGCCGCAGAGCGGGATTTCTTCCGCGAGGTGCAGCCGTGGGGATTCATCCTGTTCGGACGCAACGTGAAGAACCGCGAACAAGTACGTGCACTGACAGACTCTTTGCGCAGCGCGGTCGACGACGCCAAGGCGCCGGTGTTGATCGATCAGGAGGGCGGCCGGGTGGTGCGTCTGAAAGCGCCGGAGTGGCACCCGCGTCCGCCGCAAGGTGTGTTCGGGGTGCTGCACCGCGACCATCCGGAGACGGCCTGCGAAGCGGCCTATCTCAACGCGCGGCTGATCGCCGGTGATCTTGCCGAGATTGGTATCAATGTCGATTGTCTGCCGGTGCTCGACGTGCCGGTGCCGGGCGCCCATGACGTGATCGGCGATCGCGCCTTTTCCACTGATCCGAGTGTGGTGATCGACCTCGGCCGCGCCGTGATCGACGGGCTGATGGACGGCGGCGTCTTGCCGGTGATGAAGCATATGCCGGGGCATGGACGGGCCGGGTGCGACACCCATCTCGGCTTGCCGCATGTCACCGTCCCGGTGGAACAATTGTCCGCAGCCGATTTTGTGACCTTCCGCAGTCTCGCGCATTGTCCCATGGCCATGACCGCGCATGTGGTCTATGACGCCATCGATCCGAACCGTCCGGCCACCCTCAGCCCTCGTGCGATTCGCGAAGTGATTCGCGGCGAAATTGGTTACCAAGGGCTCCTGATGACCGACGATTTGTCCATGAGCGCACTTTCCGGGCCGCTTTCCGCCCGGGCCAAGGCGGCTCTGTTCGCTGGCTGCGATGTTGTGCTTCACTGCAACGGCGGCATGGACGAAATGCGGGACGTGGCACGCGAAGCCAAGCCGCTGGAAGGGGTGTGGCTGAAACGCGCCGAGACGGCGCTCAGCCACCTCGCAGGGCCTGCCGAATTTGACCATATCGCCGCCGAGGAGCGGCTCAAAGAGTTGCTGGTGGCATGAGCGAAGAGTTGGACGACAATTTCGAGACGATCGATCTGCCGCCCGCGGCGCCGGACGAGACGCTGGTCGTTACCCTCGACGGCTTCGAGGGTCCGCTCGACGTTTTGCTGAGCCTGGCGCGGACTCAGAAGGTCGATATCGCCAAGATCTCGATCTTGAAACTCGCCGATCAGTATCTCGAGTTCATCGAGCAAGCCAAGCGCATGAATTTGGAGTTGGCCGCTGACTATCTGGTGATGGCCGCGTGGCTGGCCTATCTCAAATCGCGTCTGATCCTGCCGCAGCCGGAACAGAAGGAAGGCGAGCCTTCGCCCGACGAACTGGCGACGCGCCTGCGTTGGCGGCTCTTGCGCCTCGACCAGATGCGCGAAGCGGCGGCGCGGCTGATGGCTGGTGACCGGTTGGGACGCGAAATCTTCGCCCGCGGCATGCCGGAACCGGTCAACGTCGTGAAGCTGCGCACCTACAAGGACACGATGTACGATCTGCTCTCGGCCTACGCCAGCGAGCGGATCAAGAAGATGCGTGGCAAGAACTATCAGCTCAGGACTTCGCCGGTGATGCTGATCGAACAGGCGCGTGAGCGGCTGGAACGGCTGCTCGGCAAGATCCCCGATTGGAGCAGTTTGCAGACCATGCTGCCGGAGGGGTGGGCAGGCGGACCGCGGCGCCGCTCGGCCATGGCCAGCATGTTTATGGCCTGCCTGGAGGCCGCCCGCGATGGCCGCATCGAGCTGCGCCAGATGGCGCCGTTCGAAGAACTTTTCATCAAAGACAATGCCAAAGAGGCATCAGCATGAACGGCGTCCTGAAGATGCAAGAAGACCTTGCCGAAGAAGCTGCGATGGTGCCGGTCAGTGAAGGACAAAACGTGTCAGACGAAGGCGTACCACCGAATTCCGATCAACCCGTTGCCGAAGCGAGCGACGCACCCGTTCTTGAGATGGTGCCAGAATCGCCTGAAGCCGCGCCCGTCAATGCGCCCGCGGCAGAGACCGAGCTCAATCCCGAGCATTTGCGCATGGCCGAGGCGTTGCTGTTCGCGGCGTCGGAACCGTTGTCGGAAGAGGCACTGAAGGGCTCGTTGCCGGAAGGCGCGGACGTCTCCGCCTGCATCACCGAACTTCGGAAAGTGTATGAAGGACGTGGCGTAAACCTCGTCTGTGTCGCGGAAAAATGGCAGTTCCGCACCGCCGCTGATCTGGCATTTTTGCTCCGCAAGGAAAAGCCGGAGCAGAAGAAGCTGTCGCGCGCGGCGATCGAGACGCTCGCCATCATCGCCTATCATCAACCGGTGACGCGCGCCGAAGTCGAAGACATTCGTGGTGTCATGCTGTCCAAGGGCACACTCGACGCCTTGATGGAAGTCGGCTGGATCAAAATCCGCGGCCGCAAACGCACGCCGGGCCGTCCCGTCACCTATGGCACGACCGAGGCGTTCCTGGTCCAGTTCGGGCTGGAGAACATTTCCCATCTGCCCGGCATGGACGAACTGAAGGCCGCCGGCTTCCTCGAAGCCGTGCCGCCGTCGGGTCTCGATGTGCCGGCGCCCTCCGATCAGCTTGGCCCCGACGAGGACCCGTATGACGGGTCCGAAGAGCAGGAGCTGGCTACTGGCGGCGCCGACCCGTTCATGCCCGGTTCATCCGAATAGTGAGACTCTAAAGCCTGGAGCGCTTTCATCCGCGGCAGGTTTACGCCGCGCGCACTGTGCTGGGAGTCGAAGCATGAAAAATTTGACCACGATCGCTCTGGCTGCTGGGCTTGCTGGCTTGACCGTGTCGGCGGCCTACGCCGATCCGCCGGCTCAGGCGAAGCCGCGCCAGATCTGTATCCACACCTCCGACATCAATAGCATGTCGTATCCGGACAACCGCACCATTCTGTTTCGCATGAACGGCGGCAAGGTGAAGGTGTGGCGCAACGAGCTGCCGCGCGAGTGCCCGGGTCTAAAGTTTGAGGCCGGTATCGCCTGGACCATCTGGGGCGGCGAAGTCTGCTCCAACATGCAGGTGTTCTATGTGCTGCGCCGCGGCACGCCGTGCATGCTTGGCACGTTCGTCCCCGCGGATCAGCCGCGCCAGGACGGCTTCGTCCCGCCGCCGCCAAAGAAGTAAGGCGTCAGTCTTCCAGCTCCACCACCACCGCTTCGTTGTTTTCAAGGGCGATGGCGAGTTGGCCGCTCCTCAGCGCGATGGCGTCTTTGCCAAACACTTCGCGGCGCCAGCCGGTGAGAGCGGCGACGCCTTCATCGTCGCCGGCGGCGAGGCGTTCGATGTCCTCAGCATTGGCGATCAGACGCGGCGCCACCCGTGCCGCCTCGGCCCTGAGCCGCAGCAGCGTCTTGAGCAGATCGACCGCGGCAGGCGAGGGTTCGCGATGGTGGTGGCGGATCATATCGTCGGGGATCTGCGGCGGCGGATTGTCCTTGGCCGCGGCCATCGCGTCGAGCAGGCTCTTGCCCATCTTGGAGGCCGCAAAACCTTTCGGCACCGACCGGATGCGTTCCAGCATCTCGCCGTCTTCCGGCGGATTGGAAGCAAGTTCGAGCAGCACTTCGTCCTTCAGCACGCGATTGCGCGGCACGTCGCGGGTCTGGGCTTCGCGCTCCCGCCATTCGGCGACAGCGGCCAGCGCCGCGAGAAAGCGCTTGTTGGCGGTGCGCGGCTTCAATCGTTTCCACGCCAGGGTGGGTTCGAGGGCGTAAAGCTCCTCGTTTTTCAGTGCCT
Organism: Alphaproteobacteria bacterium UBA1301; assembly: GCA_002307725.1. Classification (GTDB taxonomy): domain Bacteria; phylum Pseudomonadota; class Alphaproteobacteria; order Micropepsales; family Micropepsaceae; genus Rhizomicrobium. The sequence goes on from DBUB01000013.1 coordinate 15,485, forward strand.
GAATCTCTTCCGCCACCCAGCTTTCGCGGCCGGTGCGCTTCAGCTCGGCGGAGAGCTTGTCATAGACCACGCGCAGATGGGTGACGTCGGCCAGCGCATATTCGAGCTGGCGGTTGGTCAAGGGGCGCCGCGCCCAATCGGTGAAGCGCGCCGACTTGTCGACGTCGGCATGGGCGAGCTTGCGCGCCAGCGTTTCGTACGATGCCGCCTCGCCGAAGCCGCACACCATGGCGACGATCTGGGTGTCGAATAAGGGATCGGGAATGGTTCGGCCCTTGTGCCAAAAAATCTCGATGTCCTGGCGGCCGGCGTGCAGCACCTTGATGATCTCGGGTTTGGCGATCAGCTCGAAGAACGGGGCAAGGTCGATGCCCTCAGCGAGGGGATCGATGATCGCTGCCACATCGGGCGCCGATATCTGGATCAGGCACAGCTTCGGCCAATAGGTCGAGTCGCGCATGAACTCGGTGTCGAGTGCGACGTAAGGGGAGGCCGCCAGCTCATCCGCCAGCGCTTGAAGATCGGCCGTTGTCTCGATAATCCGCATCCGCCCCTGATAGCGGATTCGTGACGATTGCGCTCCTGCCATAAATGCCCCGCGACCATGGGGCAGGGCCCCACAGCAAAAAAGCGGGCGGGAACCAGCCCTCATCTTTGTCACAGGCGCCGTTCTCAAGAACTCCACGCTTGACTAAGCGCTGACCCGAAAACTACCCTATCTGGTGTTATGGTTCCTCAGGTGGACGACATCTGGGGCTAAGAGGGAAGCCGGTGCGCTTTGGGCAAAGCCGGTGCTGCCCCCGCAACTGTGAGCGGCGAGCCGCTGCCGATGGAATGTCACTGGCGCGTGTTGCGCTGGGAAGACCGGCAGCGACGATGACCCGTGAGCCAGGAGACCTGCCGTAACGCGAAACGTCCACGGGCGGGGTGTCCGGCTGGCCGGTTGGGGATGATTGCTCCGCCGTCTCGCCGTTCCGTCCAGAAAGAGGGTTCGATGCAGGCGCAAGACGGCGCGAGTGATGAGTTGCCGGTTCACGCCCCGGAATACGTCGTCAAACGCAGCGGCGATCTGGTCGCGTTTGAGGCGGATAAAATTCGCTCCGCCATCGCGCGCGCTGGCAAGGCCACGGGCGAGATTGATCCCGTCGAAGCCCAGCTTCTGACCATTCAAACGGTGAAGGTTCTGAGCCATATGGTTCGGGGCGGCCAGCCGCAAGTGGAGCAGATTCAAGACATCGTCGAACAGGTGCTGATCAGCGCCAACCATTTTAAGACGGCACGCGCCTATATCGTCTATCGCGAACAGCACGCACGGCTGCGGCACGACCGCGAAACGGTGGTCAACGTCGGCTCCTCGATTAACGAATATCTCGACCGCAAAGACTGGCGCGTCAACGCCAATGCCAACCAGGGCTATTCGCTGGGCGGGCTGATCCTCAACACCTCGGGCAAGGTGACGGCCAATTATTGGCTGAGCCACGTTTATCCGCCGGAGATTGGCCGCGCGCATCGCGACGGCGATTATCACATCCATGATCTCGATATGCTGGCGGGCTATTGCGCCGGCTGGTCGCTGCGCACGCTTCTTACGGAAGGCTTCAACGGTGTGCCGGGTAAAGTCGAAGCCGGGCCGCCGAAGCATCTGTCGAGCGCCATCGGCCAGATCGTGAATTTTCTCGGTACCTTGCAGAACGAATGGGCCGGGGCGCAGGCCTTTTCGTCATTCGACACCTACATGGCGCCCTTCATTCGCATCGACAATCTCAGCTACGACGACGTGCGCCAGGGCATCCAGGAACTGGTCTACAATCTGAATGTTCCGTCGCGCTGGGGCACCCAGACGCCGTTCTCCAATCTCACCTTCGATTGGACCTGTCCCGACGATTTGCGCGACCAGGTGCCGTTGATCGGCGGCAAGGAAGTGCCCTTCACCTACGGCGATCTGCAAGCCGAGATGGATATCATCAACCGCGCCTACATCGAAGTGATGACGGCGGGTGACGCCAAGGGACGCGTTTTCACCTTTCCAATCCCGACCTACAACATCACCAAGGATTTTCCCTGGGAGAGCGAAAACGCCGAGCTGCTGTTCGAGATGACGGCGAAATACGGCCTGCCGTATTTCCAGAACTTTCTCAATTCCGATCTCACACCCAATATGGTGCGCTCGATGTGCTGCCGCTTGCAGCTCGACTTGCGCGAACTCCTCAAGCGCGGCAACGGGTTGTTCGGCAGCGCCGAGCAGACCGGATCGGTGGGCGTGGTGACGATCAACTGCGCCCGGCTCGGATTCGTTCATCGCGGTGATGAAGCGGCGCTGCTGGCGAGGCTGGATGCACTGCTCGATCTCGGGCGCGACAGCCTCGAAATCAAGCGCAAGGTGATCCAGCGCTACATGGACGGCGGATTGTTCCCGTACACCAAGCGTTACCTGGGCACGTTGCGCAACCATTTTTCCACTCTCGGCGTCAATGGCATCAACGAGATGATCCGTAATTTCACCGCCGATGCGGAGAACATCACGACGGAATGGGGCCACAGCTTTGCGCTTCGTTTCCTCGACCATATCCGCGCGCGTATGACTCAGTTTCAGGAAGAAACCGGCCATCTTTACAATCTGGAGGCCACGCCGGCGGAAGGGACCACGTATCGCTTCGCCCGCGAGGATCGCAAACGCTTTCCGGGCATTCTGCAGGCGGGCACGCCCGACAAACCGTATTACACGAACTCCAGCCAATTGCCGGTGGGCTTCACCGATGATCCGTTCGAGGCGCTCGATCGCCAGGACGATCTGCAGCGCAAATACACCGGCGGTACCGTGCTGCATCTTTACATGGGCGAGCGCATCTCCTCGGCCGCGGCCTGCATGAAGCTGGTACGCCGGGCGCTGGAACGCTTCCGCCTGCCGTACATCACCGTGACGCCGACCTTCTCGATTTGTCCCAAGCACGGCTATCTCGATGGCGAACACGAATTCTGCCCCAAATGCGATGCCGAAGTATTGGCGCGCAAGGCAGCTCAATGAAAGGCGAGGATGATATGGACCAGCAAGAAACCCAGGTAAGCGAGCTTAAAGACGACGAACGCCAGCGCTGCGAAGTGTGGACGCGGGTAATGGGCTATCACCGTCCGGTGTCGTCGTTCAACAAAGGCAAACAGGGCGAATTCGCGGAACGCGTTTGCTTCCGCGAACCCCACGATGACTGACCTTAGGGTCGGCGGACTGGCGCGGCTGTCGAGTTGCGACTGGCCGGGAGAGCTTGTGGCCACGGTGTTCTGTCAGGGTTGTTCCTGGCGCTGCCCCTATTGCCATAACCCTGCGCTGCTGCCGCCGGTGGGCGAAACCGCGGTGTCCTGGAGTGAGGTGCGGGCCTTCCTAGCGACGCGGCGCGGTTTGCTCGATGGGGTCGTGTTCTCGGGCGGCGAACCCTTGCTGCAACAGGCGCTGGGCGAGGCCATGCAGGATGCCAGCGCGATGGGATTCCGTATTGGGCTTCATACCGGTGGGCCGGTACCGTCGCGCTTCGCCGAGGTGCTGCCGATGGCCGATTGGGTCGGGTTCGACGTCAAGGCGCCGTTCGACGACTACGCGCGGATTACCGGTGTTGACGGCAGCGGTAAGCACGCCCGCGATAGCCTGAAAGCCCTGATTGCCAGCGGCATCTCGTATGAGGTGCGTACAACCGTCCATCCCAAAATTTTCAGCGCCGAAATGCTGGTGCAGATGGCGCAGGAATTGGCCGGGCTTGGGGTGTCGCACTGGGTTTTGCAGCAAGCCCGGGGCCCTTCGCTGCCCCCGGACTCCTATGACGAAAATCTGCTCAGCAGACTCGAACAGCACCTCGCGCAGGTCGCCTGGCGGCGATAGACGCCGTTACAGCCCGATCAGCTCCGCCACGTAATCGATGTCTTTGTCGCCGCGGCCGGAGAGGTTGACGATCACGATCTTGTCAGTGGAGAGCGTTGGCGCCAGCTTGATAACGTGGGCCACCGCGTGGGCGCTTTCGAGGGCCGGGATGATGCCTTCCACTTCCGACAATTCGCGGAAGGCGGCCAGCGTCTCGTTATCGGTGGCGGAGACATACTGCACCCGCTTGATGTCTTTGAGGAATGAGTGGCTGGGACCGACGCCGGGATAATCGAGACCCGAGGCGATCGAATGCACCGGCAGCGGTTCGCCCTTTTCGTCCTGCAGCACATAGGTTTTCATGCCGTGCAGCATGCCCGGCGTGCCATAGGTGAGGGTGGCGGCGTGCTCGCCCGGCTTGTTGCCTTTGCCGGCTGGCTCGACACCGACGATGGCGACGTCCTTATCTTCCAGGAACGCGGTGAACAGACCCATCGCATTCGAGCCGCCGCCGACGCAAGCGACGAGAATATCAGGCAGGCGCCCGGCTTGCTCTTGAATCTGCTCGCGGGCCTCGCGGCCGACGATCGATTGGAAATCCTGCACCATCATCGGATAAGGATGCGGGCCGACCACCGAGCCGATGGCGAAGAAGGTGTCTTCGTGATGGAGAACGAAGTCGGTAAAGGCGCTGTCGACCGCGTCTTTCAAACAGGCGCCGCCTTGGGTGACTTCGATCACCTTGGTGCCCAGCATTTTCATGCGGATCACGTTCGGGTGCTGTTTGGCGATGTCGAGCGCGCCCATATGGATTTCGCATTTGAGGCCGACCAAAGCCGCCGCGGTGGCTAGCGCCACGCCATGCTGACCGGCACCAGTCTCGGCGATCAGCCGCTTCTTGCCCATGCGCTTGGCCAGCAAGGCCTCGCCGATGGTGTGATTGATCTTGTGTGCGCCGGTGTGGTTGAGGTCCTCGCGCTTGAGGAAAATACGGGCGCCGCCGAGCTTTTTGGTCAGGTTGCGGGCGAAATAGAGCGGCGAAGGGCGGCCGACGTAGTTGGTCATCAGCTCGTGGTATTCGGCCCAGAACGACGGATCATTGCGGATGGTGAGATAAGCCTCTTCGACCTCTTTGATCACCGCTTCGAGCTGCGGCGGCACGAATCGCCCGCCCCATTCGCCGAAGAAGCCTTTGATGTCCGGAATGTTGGTTTGATTGGAATCCGTCATTGTTTCCGGCGGCTGCAAGACCGCCGCTCCCCGCATGATTATTACCAGGATGCTTCAGGGCGAAGGTGATTAATGTCAATTGCGCCAAATAGCCGGGGGCAATTAAGTCGTCCGGTGCTTTCCGCCCAGGGGCTGGTTTGGTATGGTCGGACATGTCTCCGATCTATCCCAGCCACCTGATCCGCCACGTTTTGTGGCGCGGCGAACAACTGTTGGTCCGCCCGGTGCGGGTCGAAGATGTGGCCGGGTACATGGCGGCAGCCACGCATTGCAGTCTCGAAGACATCAGTGCCCGGCTGTTGCGCGGCATCCGCGCGGTGTCGCAGCAGCTCATCGCCCGCTTCACCGAGATCGACTACGAGCAGACCATGGCCTTTGTCGCCGAAGGCATGAAGGGCGACATTCTGGCGTGCACGCGGCTGGTCCGCGATGCCTGCAACAAAAGCGCCGAATACGCCATCATCGTCCGCACCGATTTGCAGCGCCAAGGCCTCGGCACCCTGATGCAGACCATGCTGCTCGACTATGCCACCGGTCTCGGTCTCGACGAGGTCTGGGGCTTGATCGATACCGAGAACCGCAAGGCCCTCGGCCTGATGGACCGCCTCGGCTTTACCCGCAGCTTCCACATCGATCTGCCGTTCGTGCGTGTGGCCAAAGCGCTAGGGTAGGGGTTTCGGCAAGATAATTGTTTTGCGGAATCGCGCTCACCCCCGGGGAGAGGTAGAGCGAAGCGCGTCCAGACAAATACGAAAAACGCGAATTCAATTCGGCATTTTTGGGGTTAAGCGCAAGCTGAACCACGATAATCGCCTTGCAACTCCGGCTGCCAAAACGGCTGCGGAAGTGGCATGCGCGTGGCAAACTTCCAGAATCGAATTCGAATCGTTCTAAACGGCGCCGCGCGCGATTTGCAAACGCGGCGCAATCACGTCTTCACCAGCGCGATCAAACAGCCCCATCGATATGGGAAGCGGGTCGGGTAAATTCAAGCGGTGCGGCAACCTCCGGGAGCCTGGCCGAGACGGCGCCTTATTTCATATGCTTGGCCGTCATCATCTCGGTGGCAGGACTGTCGAGCCCGCTCACGCGGCTGGCGGCGATGGTGTTTGTGGTGCTGCGCATTCTGTATTGGCCGCTCTACGCATTCGGCGTGCCTTATGTGCGCGGACTGGTTTGGACGGCATCGTTTGTCGCCCTGTGCTTCATGGCAGGTGCGGCGGCAGCGGCCATATCATGGCATGACGTACTCACGGCCGTTTGGGCCGCGGGGCGGTCGTGATGACGTCAGCCCGCCAGCCGCCGGAATTTTCGGAAATTCCCGGAACGGTTACACCAATCCCTTGCCCATGATCTTCAGCGCGACGCCGTAGGCATGACTGGCCCTGAGCGGCACCGTGACGTGCAAACCTTTGTCATCCTGCTTAAACGTCAGCGGCGCCTTGGAGCCAACCACTTCCACCCGGGATACCTTGGCAAAGGCCAAGCTCTTCAGGGTCATCGTTTCGGTTTCCGGCTTGCCCAGAGTCATCGCATAAAGCGCGCCTGCCTTGGTGGTGAAGCGGATGTCTTCAGCCGTGAAAGGTTTCATCGCCTGTTCGCCGAATTGGCCCGAAACGACTTGGGTGGGGCCTTCGCCGGCGATCCGCCATGGCCGTGTGCCGTAAATGGCCTCCGAGAAACGTGCCATCCAGGAGGCAATGCCCTCGACGATCGCGACTTCTTTTTCGTCGATCGAGCCGTCACCGCGCATCGGCACACTAAGCAACAGGTTGCCGTTCTTGGATACGACTTCACACAGCCGATGAATGACCGAAGCCGCACTCTTGTAGGTGTTATTCTCGTAGATTTTCTGGCTGTAGAACCACTCGCCGAGGCAGGTATCAGTCTGCCACGGCAACGGCTCGATAGCGGAGCGGTAGCCGAGCTCCACATCTTCCACCACGGCCGGGCGGTGCTGCGGCATCGCGTTCTTGATGGTGAGGACGGCGTCCAGCTTACCGTGCCACTTGATTGATGAGTTGTAGTAGTGGGCGGCGATGTCGAGGCCGGTCTGGCCGAGTGGCAGATCGAAATCGTCAAAATAGAGAAGATCGGGCTGATAGCTGTCGATCAGATCCTTGCAGCGCAGGAACCAGTTGCGCACGAAAGCCGGATCGGCGATCGGCGGATATTCGTCCCAGATGCGATCGTTCATCTGGTGCCACTGCTCCATTTCCGCAATGGAGGAAATGCCGTCCGGCATCGGCATAATCGGCTTTCCATACAGTGCCCGCGGATCAAGCCCTTCCCACCACTTGCCCTTGCCCATTTCCTTGGTGAGTTTGAACGCGTCATAACGCTCACCCCGGCGCGGACCTTCGGCATCATAGCCGTAAGCAGTCTGGAACCAGTGCCACGCATGGGCCGAATGGTTGGTGACGGCGAATTTCAGGCCGCGGGCGCGCGCCGCCTTGGCGTAAATGCCGACGACGTCTTTCTTCGGCCCCATCCGCACCGAGTTCCAGGGCTGATATTTGGAATTCCAGGAATCGAAATTGTCGTGGTGGTTCGCCAGAACGGTGAAGTATTTGGCGCCGGCTCGCTTGTAGAGATCGAGTTGCGCTTCCGGATCCCACTTTTCGCCCGTCCATCGGGGCAGGTAATCGATGAACCCGGTATCGGCCGGATGGCCATAGGTCTTGACGTGATGTTTGTAAGCGGACGAGCCTTGAATATACATCACGCGGGCATGCCAATCGCCGGTCGCGCCGACACATTGCGGCCCCCAATGCGCCCACAGGCCGAATTTGGCATCGCGAAACCATTCCGGGGCTTTGTAGCCACCGACCAGCGATTCCCAAGTCGGCGAGAACGGGCCGCTGGCGATCTCCGGCGTGTCGGCTGCGTGTGCCGTTCCCGGCAAGGCAGATGCAAACCCAAGGGTCGCCGCGCCTTTGAACAAGGTCCGTTTGGTAATTCTGTTCGTGCTCATCCGAATTCCCTCCCGGGCAGCGGTGGCCGCCGCCTTATTTGTTTGGCGGGAAGAATACGGTCTGGAACACTGCAATAGAATGGCGAATATTTACTTGATGATGGATATTACTGACCTCACGTGAGTGTGATCTGGTGCCGGAATTCAGAATACTCGGGATATCATACAAAAATGCTGGATGGCCGTGCCCGAAATCTGGAAATCTGGGACATAATACTTAACTCAAATAGTCCGGGTGGCCGGGTCCAGACGTTGCCTTCGGTTACGTCTCGGCAAATGAGCCCGGCCGCGATGGTGCGCCGCTTTGTCCGGCTGCGCTGCGCTACGCTATCCGCCCGGCGGTGAAATCGTGGTGTTGCAGGCATTCGGCCACTTCGGCGATGACGCCGTCCCAGTCGCCAGCGGCGCGCTGGCGGAACAGACGTGCCGTCGGATACCAAGGGCTGTCGCTGCGGTCGAGCAGGAATCGCCAATCGGCCGGCTGGGGCAACAGGATCCAGACCAGTTTGGCCATGGCGCCCGCGATATGCGCCACGGCGGTGTCGATGGAGATCACCAAATCCATCGCGTCGATCAGGGCCGCGGCATCGGCAAAATCGTTTTGCTCCTCGCCATGCAGCTGCAGCCGTGCGGCGAGCGGGTGTGCCGCATCCGCAGGGAAGGTGTCTTTTTGCAGGCTGTGGAATTCGAAGGGTAGCGCCAAAAGCGGCGCCAGGGCAGCAAGCGAAAAACTACGCTGATGGTCGTCGGCCTCTTTGCCGCGCGACCACACCAGCCCGATACGCGGCCGCGCGGCCGGGCCGAGACGCTGCGCCACCCGCGCGCGCCGATCGGGATCGGCAAATAGATAGGGCACTTCGCCCGGAATGGTCGCCAGCGTCGTTGCGAAGGCGAGTGGCAGGCTCATCACCGGGCAATGCAGGTCGAAGCCGGGCAGCGGCGTTCCCCATGCGACGAAAGCGTAATCGCCCTTGAGCGAGGCCAGCAGCGGTAACAGCCGCGGACGTGCCTCCACCACCACCTTACCGCCGAGCGCGGCGATCTTCGGCAGATAACGGCAGACCTGGACGGCATCGCCGAAACCCTGTTCGGTATGCACCAACAGCGTCTTGCCGGCGAGCGGCTCGCCGGTCCACTGCGGCTGAGAGAAGTGGCGATCTTCGCGCAGGCCGCGCGGGGTTTTTCTGCGCCATTCGTACAGCCTGAAGCCTTCGGCCAGTTCGCCGCGCGTCAGTTTCAGCAAGCCCTTGTTTGTCTGCGCATCGGCCATGTCGGGCGCCAGCGCGATGGCACGGTTGAATTCTTCCAACGCTTCATCGAGGCGCATCAGATTGTGCAACACGTTGCCGCGGTTGCAGTGGGCGATGGCGTGGTCCGGCTGCAACGCCAGCGCCCGGTCGAGGCTCGTCAAGGCCTCGTCGAGGCGATTGAGGTTGAGCAGCGCGGGACCGCGGCCGCAATGCGCATCGGCGTTATTGGGATCGAGGCCGACGGCGCGATCGAAACACGCTAGCGCCTCTGCCGGTCGCGCCAGCTCGTTCAGCACGGTGCCGCGGTTGACCAGTGCGGCGACATAGGTCGGGTTGAGTGCCTGCGCGCGATCAAACGCGGCCAGGGCTTCTTCCGGCCGGCCGTTCAACCGCAGGATATTGCCGCGGTTGTTATGCGCCTCGACGTAATTTGGCGCCAAGGCGATGGCGCGGTCGAAGCTGATCAGCGCGTCATCCGTCCGCCCCAGTGCGGACAGCGTCGTGCCGCGGTTGTTGTACGCCGTCGCGTAACCGGGCGTGAGCCCTACGGCGCCATCATAGGCCGCGAGCGCTTCGTCGTATCGCGAGAGGCTATGCAATGCGACGCCGAGGTTGCACAGCGCGCGCGGCTGGCCCGGTAGCAACCGCAAGGTTTCCGTCAAATGCTGCACGGCTGCTTCAGCGTGTCCCATCTGAATTTGGGCCGATCCCAGCAGAAACAGCAATTGCGGATGGGACGGGGCGGTTTCCAAAAGCTGCCGGTAGATCGCCACGGCTCGCTCGATGTCGCCCGCCTGGTGCAGTGCCATGGCGCGTTGCAGGTCATTGGGAAAGGAACTTGGATTTGCCATTCAGATCGGCGCGCCCTTAATAAGCCGCGTAGGATTTTTCTTCCATCAAGGCGCTGCCGCAGCACTCGTTGATCGCCCGCTTGAGGGCCGAACGCCGGTCGTTCTGCCGGTAGATCGCGCGCGCCAGCGCGACGAAGCTTGGCCCGAAATCCTGCCTGCGCTCATGCTCACGGATGCCGTCTTCGCTTTGCCAAAGCTGGGCATTGACTGCTTTCAACTCCGTCACCAGCGCCGCGAGCTTTTCCGCCACAATCGTGTCGCGCAGGCGGCACAAGTCTTCGTATTCGCGCCTCAGATGAAGCAGCTTTTCGGGAGGAGCGATCCGTTCGAGCTTGATTTCGATAATGGTCAGCCTGTCGAATAACTCGCCGGGCGAAATATCGATCTTCACGGGCCACCTTTCCGCCGCCAATCTCTGTTTCAAACATGCTATATATTTGAACGCGTTACAACGCGCCTCGGATTATGTCACGGCGCTGCCGTCAACCCGCGATCGCGCCCGAAATCCCGGCACCCGGTACGCGTCCAGCAGCGACTTTCTATCCGGCTGATTTTCCATGCCCGAAAACGTGACACATTTCCAGACCCCAGAAAACCTCAAATAGTCCAGCATTCAAGCCGTTTTCAGGCTCTCAGCCCCCGTTTCTACCCACCTTTTTCCGCGAAGAGCCATAAAGTATAGTGTCCCCATAATTACATAATTAGCCGGTATAACTGTTCACCGCCTCACGGCCGATGCCGGGGTCGTCGGTGAAAAAGCCATCCAGACCCGCCCGCAGATAGTGGTGAATCTCGGCAATAGAGCCTTTCACATTGCGGGTATTGTCGCCCTGACCATCGCGGAAATCGGCGGCGATGAACTGGTTCTCGGGGCGGAATTCGTAGCCGTGGACCGTCAGCCCCGCCTTGTGCGCCTGTCCGATCATGGGGTGCGGCGCCCCCAGATGCCCATCGGCCTTGAGCGGAATCAGCGTGCGGATATCTGGCGAGATGATTTCGGCATAAGCGGTGATCGCTTTCAGCCCCTCCGGCGAGATCATGTCGCCATAGGTGGTGCGCCCGCCCTTGAGCAAAGCGTCCATCGGCTTCTGATCCAGATCGTCGATCAACTGCATCAGCCGGATGTTCTGCGGCCGCCCGATCTTGCCCCGGAGATATTTGAGGCAGGGTGCTTCGAAGCACTGGATGATCAGCGGCGCGCGTTTCAGATAGCTGTGGCGCGTGATCACATCAAGTAAGCGGTCTTCCACCGGCAAGCCCACCGAGGCAAACAGCGTGGGGAATTTCAGCTCCGGCACGATGCCGATCTGGCGTCCGCGAGTCGCCGATTCCGCCGCTACGAAATCGATAATCTCCTCAAAGCTGAGGAAGCTGAATTCACCATCCCAGACGGTGTTGGCTGGGCGGATCTGCGGGATGCGTTCCTTGAGCCGCAGGGTCTTCAGTTCGGCAAAGGTGAAATCGACAATGAACCAGCCGTCCAGGGGCCCGCGCGGCGTGTTGATCGTGCGGCGGCGGCCGGCAAATTCGGAATGGGCCGCGACATCGGTGGTCTTGGAAAGTTCGTCTTCATGAATAGCGACCAGCACGCCATCCTTGCTCGGCTGTAAATCCGGCTCGATGAAGTCCGCCCCATCCGCAATCGCCTTAGCATAGGAGGCCAGCGTGTGTTCGGGCCTCAGCGCGCAGGCACCGCGATGGCCTAAGACTTCGATCGGTCGCGGGATGGTGCCGAAGGCCAGAGCTTTCGGACTAACCAGCGCCGCCAGTCCCGTCCCCATAGCTGCTTGCAGCACCGCTCGCCGGCCGAAGAACTTCATCATCGTCATACCTAAAAAATGTGACGCCCCGGCATACAATGCCGAGGCGCCAGTTTTATTACAGTCTTAGAGTTGATAGCCGAGCGTCACGCGCAGCATCGGGCCGGTTTTGACATAGGAGCCGTTGCCGCCGCCACTCTGAGTGCCGAGGTACGTCGTCGACTTGCCGAAGGTCTTATAGAACAGCGGATCGTCGAGCAGGTTGGAAGCTTGGAAGCCGAGGTCAAAGCCGTCCCAGCGATAGGAGACGTTGAGGTTCAGCTCCTGCACCGGCTGCAGGTACATGTCGAGGTTGTACGAGGTCAGGCTGAGTAGTTGGCGGCCGACATACTGGTAGGTCAGATCGGCGCTGACCTGGCCGTGATCATAGGTGAGCCCGAGATTGTACATGAAGCCTGGCGAACGCGGCAGATCGGTCTTGCGGCCGTTATGGTCGGCGCGCTTGGAATCGGCCGAGCTATGCTGCCAGGTCAGATTGCCGTTTATGCCGACCCCGTCCAGCGGGGCGTAGATGTTGGCGAGCGAATAACGCGCATTCAATTCCATGCCGTAGAGATCAGCATCGCCGCCATTTTCCGGAGTCGAGGTTTGGGCAGAACCGAGATTGACCGTACCGCTGTTGGCAGACGCGGATTCCCCGGTCGCCGAGGCAGTATAAATGAAGTTCTTGAGATGCTTGTAGTAACCATTGGCTTCGACCCGGAAGCCGTTCGCGCCGTAATACTCCGCGCCGATATCGTAATTGGTAGCTTCGGTGGGCTTCAGATCGGGATTGCCCTTAGTGGTGCTGGACGCGCCTGTTGTGGCGTCATACGAGATGCTTTCGGGCGCAGCGATCAAACCGAAGGCAGGACGTGAGAAGGAGCGGCGCACCGAAGCGCGGTACACCAACTGCGAATCCTGCGGGCGATAGGTTAGGTACAGGCTCGGCAAAAGCTCGCCGTAATTGTGGCTGGTGGAGGTGAAATAGCCGGTATTGGCGTTTTTCGTATCGCTCACCCAATGGGTTTCGTGAAAGGCGGTGTACTCGTAACGCAGCCCCGGCATGGCGGAGAAATCGCCGAGCTTCAGCGTGCCTTCGGCATAGCCCGCCACGATGCTTTCCTTACCCAGCACCGTCTGGCCGTTGTAATCGGTGGCCGTATAGGTGCCGGGATTGGCAGCGCCATTGCCGGCAAATTGGTTGGTGTATTTGTATGGCAGCACCGCATTCAGGAAATAGCTGCGGTCATAAGCTTTCACCATGCCCAGATACTGACCGCTGAACGCATCGCTGACGACGCGCCCCGGCATCTCCGCAATGGTGGGACCGGCCGGATTATACCAAGGGGCGGGCGTACCGGTGCTATCCTGGATGACAAAATTATCGTTGTTGTGGAAGAAATAGTGGTTGTACTGGTCGCGGTCGGAACTGTTGGCATTCACACCGAATTTGATGCTGTCCAGAATGCCGTCTTTGGCATCGAAGGTGGTGTCGAGCTTGAGGCCGTACATCTGGTTGCTCGAGCCAAGCTGGCGGCCCTGGTACTTCCACAGCTTCGCCGTCGACGGGCTGTAGAGGAAGCTGCTGGTCGCCGCGCTATCGGTCGTGATGACGATGTGCTCGGGATCGGAGGTGTTGAACGTCGCCGAACCGTCGAGCTTCGGCATCTCGTAGAAGCTGGCTTCAACATAATAAGGCGTGGAAGAGTCCGAAAGGCCGTAATTGATGTTCGCATCCAACGTCCAGCGGCCCGCAGTCGCCGAACCGCCCGCCTGTACCGTGAAGAGCTGATCGTCGCCATCGCGGGTCTGGTAGTAGCTGGAGGCGCGCACGCCTGTGCCCGAGATCACACCGTTCGTATAGTCGCTGGCGCCTGTCATGGCGCCCAGCATAGAGCCCAGGGCCGCGAACTGGTTGTCGTTGCCGCGTGTTTCGTAGCGCCCATAGGTGCTGCGCAGGAAAAGCGACAGATCCTCGGTCTTGTAGTCGAGACTCAATGTGCCGCCGTAACGCCGCGTCAGATTTTCGTAATAGTCGAAACGCACGCCGACGGGCGAGAGCCCACCAGTGATTTTGGAATAGTCCGTGACCTTGGCTTCCGACTCCTGCGTCGGCGCATAGCCGAGGGCTTCGATGGTTTCGCCCACCGTGTTGCGCAGATCATAATAGCCCGAGGCATAGACACCGAAATTGCTACCGAAACGGTCGGCCAGTGCAAATTCGCTCGAACCACCGGCCCAATCGGCGCCGCGATCCTTGGCCATCAGCGCCATGTTTGCGCCGATCTGCCCTTTGACATAGAGACCATCATAGTTGAAGGCTGACGGGGTCTTGAGATCGACGATACCGCCGATGGCAGCGCCATCGTCTTCGGCCAGTGGGGTCTTGTTGACCTTCACTAACGCAATCGAAGACGGCGACACCATGCGCAACGACAAGGCGCGGGTGTTGGGATCGGCCACCGGAACTTGTACGCCGTTTATAAGGTAGGCGTTGTAGCTCGAATCCATACCACGCAGGGTGAGGAATTCGTGCTCGCCTGTGGCCGCCATGCCTTGGCCCATATCGCTATAGGCGGTGACGCCGGGAAGGTGGCTGACGACGTCAACAATGCTGCCAGCCGGTGCGCGCTGGATTTCTTCCTGCGACATCACGCTGGACGTGCGTATGTCGTTCATCTTTTCCGTTACGACATCATTCTGCTTGACCCCATAGATGCGCACCACTTCGACATTGGGATCGTCGCTCTCGGCGGCAACAGCAATCCCTGTGAGCAAGGCAGCTGCGGACACGCCACACAATACATACGCACTTAAACGCATCGTATACCCCTAATAATATGCCAACGCTCCGGGGCGCATCCGCGTTTTTGCGGATGCCTGACCGGCGCGGCACAGAGAGAGGTAAATGAGATATTGAGATTACAGATTAACCACGGTTTTGGTTCAGCCTCGTGACAATGGGTTCGCGATACAATTTTATATAGTATATAAGACATACAAAATAGTGGAGCGCAGCGGCCAAACCCACGCCCTCCGGTTGCGAAGACTAATTGCTGAAACTTACTGGACAGCAATAACAACCACGCCTGGAGACCGTCGCTCGTTTTACCAGAAGGTTGCTGGGAACATGCTTGTGACCGGGGGGCGTGTCGGGCGCGTCCTTGGTCGTGTCATTGGTGTAGACGCTGAATGACTACCGGGAAAACCGATAGCCGGTGGACATCAAAAAACGAGGGCACAATACTTAATTCAAGACGGCTGGATGGCCGGGTCCAGGCTTCGCCAAGTCACACGCGGCAAGCGGGCCCAGCCATGACGATCGAGCGGATGGCGCGGTCCGGCCTACTTCTCCACCAGTCCCACGGTTCGGCCCGGCATGCCGCCGGCGTCAAAGTATTTGGTTTCGCCGACTTGCTGTTCGTTGAGGATGGTTTGGAAGCCGCTGGGCGTTTTGTCGGAGACGAGGGTGCGCTTTTCGACTTTGGGTTCTTTGCCGCCCGTCAGGGCTTCGTCCACAACGCGGCCTTTCAAGGTGCCGGGGCCGGGGAGGGTGATTCCAAGAACGTGCGCCAGCGTCGGGGCGATATCGACGTTGCCGACCGGCACTTTGTCGGCATAGCCCTTTTTGAAATCGGGCCCGATGGCGGCCATGAAGTTGCGGGTGTCGCCGCGGCCGAAGCTGCCGTGCATGCCTTGGCCCTGATGCAGTGAGGTGTCGGCGATTTCAGCCTGGCACATCTGCGGCTCGGGCTCGTTGCAACCGCCGATGAGGAAGTTGCGCAGCGCCACCACGATGGCCGGCTGGGGCATCTTGGAGGAGCCGAGCATGGCGATCGCGCTCATCGGCAGCGCCCCGGCGAAGTCGGCCTTGCCACCTGCGAGGAGCGCGTCGTTGACGAACACGCCGCCGACATACGGCGCCTCTGCCAGTTTATCGAACACCTTCTTGGCGAGCGCCCGGTCGCCGGAGGGCACATAGATGAAATCGGTGCCGCCATTGGCGACCACGATCACTTGCGGCGCCTCGGGCGAGGGGCCGATCAGGCCGTTGCCTTGGACCGGATGCTCGCCAGACGCGGTATCGACTTCGGCACCTTCGCGGTCGGGATCGAACACTTTGCTTCCCAGCCACTGGCCGACATCAAGGGCCAAGAAACCCGACGCCAGAGTCGGACGTCCGACCGTGCCGTCAACGGTGGGAATCGCCTTGGCGATGGTCGAAAAGCCGTGGTCGGCGGTGACGAAAACGTCGGTGTTGGCGTCTAGACCGTATTGCTTCAAAGTCTCAAGAAGGCCCTTCAAGTCACTGTCGGCATTGGTAATAGCTGCCCGGCCACTGGTCGAGTTGATGCCCGGGACAAGTTTGCCGTCGCTGTCGAGAGCGCCATGCTGGGTGGTATCGGGATCGCGCGACCAATAAAGCAGGACGAAGGGTTTGTCCGAGTCCTTGAGCCGCGGAAGGATCACTTGGGTCGCCGATTGGCGCAGGTAGGCCTGCTGCACGATGTTGGGTGTGGCGGCGAACGGCGGGGCCGCAAGCTGGCCGGTGGCGGCGAGAGTCTCGGCCGCGATGGCGCCCTTCAAGACGGTGCTCTTGGACGGTGTGCCGTCAAGATTTTGCGGCCGGTTGGTCGCGTCATCGATGAAGAGGCCGACCGGGTCTTCGATGCTGGCGCCTTTGCTGTCGAGCGCGCCTAGGAACTGGATCGCGGCCGGGCCCTTCTTGCCGACGATGACCGTGTTGAACCCGGCGGTGCGGGCGGCCTGGAGAAGCGTGGTTTGGGCGATGTAATCGTTCGGGTAGTGGGCCTTGACGTCCTTCAGGATGCAGTCGTCTTCGACAAAGGTCACGGTGGCGCCCTGGCGGCAAGGCACGGCAAAATTCACCCACATCGAGTTGCCGTAATTGCCCGTATCGCCTGGGAAATGTCCGGTCGCGATGACCGCGGCGTTGACCGTCGTCAGGGTCGGGTAGGTCGAATGGCTGTTGGTGAAATCGACGCCTTCGGCCTTCAGTTTGGCCATGGTCGGGGCGGTTTCGGGCGTTACCGAGGTGTAGCGCAGGCCATCGGCGACGAAGATAACGATATTGCGTTTGATTGGTTGGTTTTGGGGTCCGGCTGCGGTCGCGGGCAGGGTAAGCGTGAGCGTGAGAGCGGCAGTGGCGAGCAGGTTGGCAAGCTTCATCGACGGGTGACCCTTCTAAAACCCGCCGACCCTAGCCGATCAGTGCGACAGTTAAAGCAAATCCGGCAACGGACTTGACCAAAAGGTCCTGAAACCGCCACATACCTCCCTCTTTTCTCTGTTTTTTCTGGGGACTAGCTTTGCCATGCACGCCTATCGCACCCACACCAGCGGCGAACTTCGCAAGAAGGATGTCGGGACCCGCGCCCGCCTTTCCGGCTGGGTCAATCGCCGGCGCGATCATGGCGGCCTGATTTTCATCGACCTGCGCGATCATTACGGCATCACCCAGTGTGTGGTGGAGCCTGATAGCCCGGCGTTTGCCACCGTCGACAAGGCGCGCTCGGAATGGGTTCTTACCCTGACCGGCCATATCGAGGCGCGCACCGACGACACCATCAACCCCGACATGCCGACCGGCGAAATCGAGCTGCGCATTGACGAAGCGGTGGTGCAGGGCCAAGCGGCCGATCTGCCGGTGCCGGTGTTCGGCGATCTCGAATATCCCGAAGAGACCCGGCTGAAGTACCGGTTCTTGGATCTGCGCCGCGAGAAGCTGCACAACAACATCATCCTGCGCTCGAAGGTGATCTCGTCCATTCGCCGCCGCATGATCGACCAGGGCTTCATGGAATATCAGACGCCGATCCTGACGGCGTCCTCGCCCGAAGGCGCGCGCGACTTCCTGGTGCCGAGCCGCTTGCATCCGGGCAAGTTCTACGCCCTGCCGCAAGCGCCGCAGCAGTTCAAACAGTTGATGATGGTGGCGGGCTTCGACCGCTATTTCCAGATTGCGCCGTGCTTCCGCGATGAAGACGCCCGCGCCGACCGCTCGCCGGGCGAGTTCTATCAGCTCGACGTCGAAATGAGCTTTGTGACGCAAGACGATGTTTTTGCTGCCGTTGAGCCGGTTCTTCATGGCGTGTTTGAAGAGTTCGCCAATGGACGTTCGGTCTCGCCTGCGCCGTTCACGCGCATCCCCTATGACGAGTCGATGCTGAAATACGGCGTCGATAAGCCGGACCTGCGCAATCCGATTATCATTGCTGATGTGGGCAGTGTCTTCGATCGCCCCGATGTCGCCTTCAAGGCGTTCAAGAACAAAACCGTACGCGCCGTTCCGGCGCCGGGTGCCGCCGCACAGCCGCGCTCGTGGTACGACAAGCTGGAGGCGTGGGCCAAGACCGAGCAAGGCGCGGCGGGCCTCGGCTATATCGTGTTCGAGGACAAAGGCGGCGTGCTGACCGGCAAGGGCCCGATCGCGAAATTCCTTCCCGCCGAAGCGCAAGCCGAATTGGTGCGCATCGCGGGGCTCAAAGCGGGCGATGCGGTGTTCTTCTCGGCCAATTCGAAGAAGAACCTTGCCGCCGCGCTGGCCGGGCAAGTGCGCATCAAGTTGGGGCGCGACCTCGGCCTGATCGACGACAAGAAATTCGAATTCTGCTGGATCGTCGATTTCCCGATGTACGAATGGAACGAAGACGAGAAGAAAATCGATTTCTCGCACAATCCGTTCTCGATGCCGCAATTCGACCGGGAAAAGTTCCTGGCGCTCGATCCGGCGGATCAAGACACCGTGCTCGGCATCAAGGCCTATCAATACGACATCGTTTGCAACGGCATCGAGCTGTCGAGCGGCGCCATCCGTAACCACGATCCGGACGTGATGCTGAAGGCATTCGAGATCGCCGGTTACAAGCGCGAAGAGACCGAAGAAAAATTCGCTGGCATGCTGAACGCGTTCCGCTATGGCGCCCCGCCACATGGCGGCACCGCCCCAGGCATCGACCGCATCGTCATGCTGCTGGCGGGTGTCGACAATCTGCGCGAGGTCATCCTGTTCCCGATGAACCAGCGCGCCGAAGACCTGATGATGAACGCGCCGAGCGAAGCGACGCTGCAGCAACTGCGCGAACTGCACATCCGGGTGGTCAAGCCGGAAACGAAATAGGGCTCACGGCAGCCGCACCACTCGGCGCTTGAGGACATAGATGAGGCCCGCGAGCGCGAGGTAAAGCGCCCAGGCGACGAGCACTTGGTAGCCGGGTACGACGGGCTTCAGCAGCGACGGCGCCAAGATGCCGACCGGTAGTGCCCAGAGCAAACTGCCCAGCAGGCAGACGATGCGGCCTGCGACCGGTTTGGCCAGAAGCTGGAAATAGAGAAGAAAAGCATAAACCAGCGTGGCAAGGGTCACCGCGCCGACCACGACGGAGATGATGATGTCGACCGTCGAGCCGCCGCTCTGTTCGATGCTGAACAGTTTGACGATCCACGCCAGGGCCGAGAACGAGAGGCAGCACGCCAAGACGGCGAGGCTGATCGCGATCGTCGCCGCTTCGAGATAGAACAACGCCGCCTGGATGATCAGAGCGCCGTTACCTGGCAAGGCCGGCACTGCTATTTTCGGCACGGCGGTGGCTTGGTCTTCGAACGCGTCCATGCTTCTGCGGGGGCTCCCAGCCATGGCGCGATTATACCCGCAAAATGGAGACGTTCGTGTTGCGGTTGTGCCGCTCAGGACTATAATTTTTGATGCGCCTGAAAGTCACTTGCGGTCTGCCGGGCGTGGTACAATCGGCGCGCGGTTGATGTCGGTGATCGGATGCGGGGTAGTGTTGGCGTGGGGGTTGGGATTGCGGCGCTGTTCGCGGCGGGCGTTGTCGCGGTGACGCTGTTGGGCAATCACCAAAGCTGGTTCGTGCGGGCGGCGCAGGGAAATGCGGTGCGGTGCTTGACGGTGTCGCCGTGTGTGCGGATCGACGCGCAGAGCGCGATGATGAAAAATGCGCCGCTGCCGCTGCCGAAAGACAGCCGCTGTGCCAAGCCCAAGGCGTGGGCGGAAGTGAAGGCGGTTTCCAACGGGCAGACGAAGATCGTCGTTCTCTGCGCCGACGGCAGTCAGCCGTACCTCTATCACATGGGCCGGTTGTCGGGCGGCGAGGCGGGCGCGGAGCAATGGTTGGCCTGCCGCACTGCCGGCTGCTCGGCCGAGATCGCATTGCTGAAAGAGCGGATGAACTAATACCAACCTGCGTGGTTCAGACTTTTTTTCGTCATGGCCGGGCTTGACCCGGCCATCCAGATTCACCCGAAAATGAGTGGTTTCCTGGATGGCCGCCTCAAGGGCGGCCATGACGGATTGAGTCTGTGATTATGCCGGTTGGTATAGCTCCGGCTGTCACCCCAGGTGCTTCGCGCTACGCGCGCGGCACCGCCGGGGATGACTGGTTTTTCTACGCTTTGATTGCGAGTTTCTGGCCTTTGTAATTGACGGTTCGGAATGCGGCCGCGGGCGCATCGCCGATGCCGGACTTTTCGTCGACGAACACGATATGGAATTCGCGGCTCGGCTTCATGCCGGGGAATTTGCCTTGGCGGGCGCCGAGCGTGAGGGTTTGCGTTTGCTCGTTCCAATCGAAGGCGATGGTGGCGCGCTGGCCTTTCTCGTAGCCCCAGCCATTGCCGCTGTCGTCGTAGAGCGTGAAGTGCCCATTGGCGCCGCGATAGACGCGGATTTCGAGCGGGGCATCTTTCTGCGCTTCGGCATATTGCACCACTGGTCCCAGCGGCAGGATGGTGCCGGCGCGTACGTAAAGCGGCAGCCGGTCAATCGGCGCACTGGTTACGATGGTCGTCTTTGCTTTGAGGCGCTGGGCGGTCCAGAAATCGATCCACGCGGTATCGCCCGGCAGATAAACCGTGCGAACGCTGGCACCTTTGCGGGTGATGGGCGCCACCATCAGGGGACCGAACATATACTGATCGGCGATGTCGAGCGCGTCGGGATCGGACGCAAAATCGAACACCAAGGGCCGCATCATGCTGCCGTTGTTGGCCGTGACGTCCCATGCCAGCGAATAAATCGTCGGTAGCAGCCGGTAGCGCAGCGCGTCGTAGCGCTTGAGGATGGTCTGCGTCGCTTCCGGGAAGTGCCACATCTCCTTCGATTTGCCGGTGCCGTGGGTGCGGAACATCGGCGTGAAGGCGCCGAACTCGAACCAGCGGGTGAAAAGCTCCGCATACGCCGGATCGGCCGGATCGCCAGCGAAGAAGCCGCCGATGTCGGTGTTCCAATAGGGCAGGCCCGCAGCAACGAAATTGAGACCGGCCGGAATCTGGCGGCGGAAGGTCTCCCAATCGCCGTGAATGTCGCCCGACCAAGAGATGGCGCCGTTGCGCTGCATGCCCGCCCATGCCGAACGCGTCAGGATCACCGGGCGGCGATCGGGGAAATCGCGGCGATGGCCTTCAAAGACGCCGGTGGTGTGATAGAGCGGATAGGCGTTGTAGACGAGGGCGCCGGGACCCTTCGCGGTGGTCACCTCGCGCATCTGGCCCCATTCGCCGCCAAGCTCAGCTTCGCTGGCGTCAAGCCACCAGCCGTCGAACCCGTTTTTGCCGAGGCGTTTCGAAATCTGGTTCCAATAAAGATCGCGGCCCTTGCCGAATGGGTCGTACCAGCGCCCAAACCCCGGCGGATAAACGTTCTTGTAGGTTTCGGGATAGAGCACGCCGGCCGCATCGAGTTCGGCGCGATTGTCGGTGTCCTTGTCGAAGCGCGCCCACACCGAAACGATGGTGTGAATGTTCATCGCATGGATGTCGGCCACCATTTTGGTGGGATCAGGATAGCGCGTGGGATCGAACTGATGCGCCCCCCACTGGCCGTCTTTCCAATACTGCCAATCCTGAATGATGCCGTCGATCGGGATATTGAGGTCGCGGTATTTTTTGGCGACACCGACGATTTCGTCCTGGGTGGCGTAGTGCTCATAGGACTGCCAGAAGCCAAACGCCCAGCGCGGCAGCATCGGCGCGGCGCCGGTCAAATTCCGATAGCCAGCAATGATGGCATCCGGCGTGGCACTAGTGATGAGGTAATAGTCGGTCGCCTCGGCCGCTTCCGATGAGAAGGTGAGCGTGCCGCCTTCAGCCGGGCGTTGCACCGACACGTCGGTGACGGAGGCGTTGTCCCACAACATCCCCCAGCCGGCGTTGGTCAGCAGGAACGGCAATCCGGTATCGCCGTTGGCCTGTTGCAGGTGAACGCCTTGCTTTTGCCAGTCGAGCCCGCCGGCCGGATGCTGGCCGAGACCATAGTAATGCAAGCCCGCGCCGAACGGCACGCCGAAGGACTGCGCGATCTTGTAGAGACCGGAGGCGGCAGGCGCGGCGATGTTCTTGTTCTCGGCGAGGAACGGCTCTTTTCCGCCCGGCCGGAAGAATGTGACATGCCCATCCTTTTTGCCGACGACGATGCGCAAGGCGGGCAGAGCGGCGACAATCTCCTCGGACGTGTTGCTTACCACGAAATGTGCCGCCTGTTTCTTGCCATTGACGATCAGGCTTGGGCGTGGTGCGGGCGCACCAGCGGGCAGGTGACGGACGCGAATGATGCCGTCGCTCCATGGCTCGATCAGAGTCGTACCGCAAGTGCTGCTAAAGGTGACGTTGTCCTTGGCCGAGGTCACGGCAGTTACCGCGGGCGAGCAGGGCGTTGCGGCATTCGCGACTCCGAACAACGCTACTATCGAAAAGAACGGCACTACCAACACGCGCCCAGCCCCAAAGGTCATGCCTCGTCCCCAATATTTGTCTGAGTATTTTAACAAAGAGATACACCGCGGCATGGCCGGTGCCAAGCGGAAAGGATTCGAGGCGATGCCCTCAAAACGAAAACGCCCCGCTGGAGGGCAGGGCGTTCTCAAACCTTGATGCGTCGGAGGACTTACGGCGTATTCGCCGTGAAATCCTTGATCGCCTGTTCGACCAGCACGTCGGAGCGCTTGGCGTCGAGATGATCGGTGATCAGCTTCTCGGCGGCGGCAGCGGCCTTGTCGGCGGCCAGCGCCCGGATTTCGTCCAGCGCCGCGGCTTCGGCCTGCTCAATCTTTTCACGCGCGATCTGGGCGCGGCGTTCGATCTGCTGGCGCAGCTGGACGCGGGTTTCCTTGGCGAAGCGCTCGGCGTCTTCCTTGGCGTCGGCGACGATACGCGCCGCTTCCGTTCCGGCTTGGGCGGCCTTGTTGACATAGCCGGCGAGCACGGCCGCCGCTTCTTCACGCAGCCTTTTCGCTTCGTCCAGTTCCTTGGCGATGGCACTGGAACGGTCGTCCAGCATCTTCGCCACCATCCCCGGCACGCGCATGTACAGGAAGAAAAGGATCAAAGTGACCAGGCCGATGGCGACCCAGACTTCGTATTCCTTGAGGACTTCGATCACGCTTTCCATGGACTCTTCCCGATATGGCCTCAGGCCCCCACGGCCTTAACGGCAGCCGCCGCCTCATCGGGAGTCACGGACACCCCGATCAGCCGGTTGACGATCTCTGCGGCGGCATCTTGCGCAGCTTTTGTGACATGTGTTGCAGCCTCGGCCCGCTTGGCGGCGATTTGCGCATCCGCTGCGGCCGTGGCTTCCCGGGCTTCCGCATCCGCCGCAGCCTTGGCTTTTTCGGCCTCGGCTTCGAGCACTTTGCGGCCTGCGTCCGCCTCGGCATGGGCCTTGGCACGCGCCGTGGCCAGGGCCGTTTCGTAGGCGGCAAGCGCCGCTTCCGCGTCGGACTTGTGCTTGTCGGCGGCGGCAAGGTCACCGGCGATCTGACCCTTACGCTGGCCGATCACACCCGCAATGCGGGGGCCCGCGAAACGCCACAAGACAATGAACAGCGCAGCAAAGGCCACCACGAGCCAGAAGATCTGGCTCGGAAAGCTCTCCGTCTTGAAGGGCGGAAAGCCGGCACTGTGCTGCGCCTCAGTGCCGGTATGCGTGACGGCGGGCTCGCTCATCAACCGAACAGGATGATGAAGGCGATGACGAGGCCGAACAAGCCGGTCGCTTCGCACAGCGCGAAGCCGAGGAACATGTTCGCGGTCTGGCTGGCGGCCGCACCCGGGTTGCGCAGAGCGCCCGCGAGATAGTTGCCGAACACCAAGCCGATGCCGACGCCCGCGCCAGCAAGCGCGAAGCAGGCCAAACCGGCACCGATCATTTTAGCGGCTGCAACTTCCATAGTCCTATTTCCTTCTATTCAGTCTTGGGCTGGTCAGTGATTGGCGTGATGAATCGCTTCGTTGAGGTAGATGCAGGTGAGGATCGCAAAGACATAGGCTTGCAGAGCCGCGACCAGCATCTCCAATGCGAAGATGGCAACGATGAGGAGGAACGGCGCGACCGCAGCCACGCTGAGAATGCCGCCGGCCGCGCCGAGCAGCACGACAAAGCTCGCAAACACGGCGAGCAGCGTGTGCCCGGCAAGCATGTTGGCGAACAGACGGACGGAGAGGCTGATCGGGCGCGTCAGGAACGAAATCACCTCGATCGGCACCAAAAGAATGAGCAGGTACCACGGCGCCGAGGGCACGAAGAGTTTCAGGAACCCGAGCCCCTGTTTCATAAAGCCGGTGACGACCATGATCAGGATCACGAAACTCGCCAGCGTGAAGGTGATGGCGATCTGGCTGGTGGCCGTGAAGGTCCAGGGGATCAGACCGAGGAAATTCTGGAACAGGACGAAGACGAAGATTGTGAAGATCAACGGGAAGAACTTCAGCCCGTCACTGCCCATCGTCGATTGGATCATATTGGCGACGAACTCGTAGGAGAGTTCGGCCATCGACTGGCCGCGGGTCGGGACCAGACGGCCCTTCGACACCGTTGCGGTCAGGAACAGGGTTGCGACCGCAACGGCGATCAGCATGAACAGGGCTTGGTTGGTGAAGTAGATCGGATGGCCAGCGATGCTGAAAAGCGGATCATGGAAGATGACCGGCTTAATCTCGAACTGCTCCATGGGGTTCATGGCCACGGCGCTATTTCTCCTTCGGCGCCGATTCGGCGCTTATCTGTTGGGAGGTGCGGATGACGTTTCGGATTCCCGCGACGGCTCCCAATACGAACATCACGACCAGACCCACCGGCCGTGTATGAAGGGAAGCCCAGTGTTCGGCCGCCCAGTCAATGCCCCAACCCAAACCGCCACCGACGAATACCGCCGAAATCAATTCGGTGCCGAGGCGGAAGGCGATCCCCATCGGCGCCGGCGGCGTTGCCGGTTTTTGTTCTCCGGCAGCCTTACGTCCGGCAGCGTCAATACGCTCCCGCAGTCGCTTCAGATCGTCGGGTTCGGAGGACGGCAAAGACCGCTCCTAGCGTCACGGCTTGGTTCGAAAGCGGCCGGACCATAGGGGCGGGCAAAGAGGGCGTCAAGCGTGCGTAAACGCGCACAACGCGCTGAAAACGCAGGGCAAATCAAGCCCGCGGCGATTTGGATGGGCGGAATTTTAGGCAATTGGCCTCAGGGCCGCCGCTTGTCAACGTAGTTCGACGATTCGGGCGCCGGATTGCAGATGCGACAGGATCTCTGGCCACGACCTTTCGAAGCACTCCAGCAGCAGACGATTGACGAGGTTTCCGGTTCGAACCCAAAGCACACCCGGCCCCTGGCGTGTGGCAGCCAGCAGGATGAAGTCTTCGTCTTTGGTCACGATAACAGCGGCTTCCCGTTCCGCGAGTTCCCATACCGTCCGATCGTCGGCGTCTTGCAGGTCTAATTCGCGCAACGACGCAGCGGAGCATCCTTTGCTTCTGATCCAAACGGCCAGTTGCGGTGGAAGCTGTGCGTCGATGATGAAGTCCACGGTGGCCTCATTCGGCGGCATTCACCACAGGATGACCAGCTAAGGTTGCAGCGTAGGCCATGCTAGCGCGGATGTCGTCAGGCTCCAGGTCGGGAAAATCCTTGAGAATTTCCTCGGCTGAGATGCCGTTTGCGAGCATTTCCAGGACATCGGCCACGCGGATGCGCAAGCCCCGGATACAGGGACGCCCATGGCATTGGCCGGGATCGATCGTAATTCTGGTCAGCAACTCCGTCATGGCCGGACTATACCGCAACCGCGGTACAACCGCTACGGTGGGCGTTTTTGGCTTTATTCCGCCGCCACCCGTTCGGCTTCGGCGAGGGACACCGAGACGAGCTGCGACACGCCGCGCTCGGCCATGGTGACGCCGAACAAGCGATGCATCCGGCTCATGGTCAGGGCGTGGTGGGTGATGACCAGGAAGCGGGTATCGGCCAGCTTGGTCATCTCTTCCAGCATGTTGCAGAAGCGTTCGACGTTGGCGTCATCGAGCGGGGCGTCAACTTCGTCGAGCACGCAGACCGGCGCCGGATTCACCAGGAACACCGCGAAGATCAGGCTCATCGCCGTTAGCGCTTGTTCGCCGCCCGAGAGCAGGCCGAGGGACTGCAGCCGTTTGCCCGGCGGGCGGGCGAAGATTTCCAAACCGGCTTCGAGCGGATCTTCCGACTCGGTGAAGGTCAGCTTGGCTTCGCCGCCCTCGAACAGTTTCGAGAACAGCATCTGGAAGTTGGTGTTGACCTTCTCATAGGCTTCCAAGAGGCGCTCGCGGCCTTCGCGATTCAGGCTCTGGATGCCGCGGCGCAAGCGTTCGATGGCGCCGACCAGATCGTCACGGTCGCCGGTGAGGGTGGCGAGACGGGTTTCGAGCTCGGCCGCTTCCTCTTCGGCGCGCAAGTTGACACCACCAAGCGCCTCGCGCTCCTGCTTCAGTTTCTCGACCTTCCTTTCGGCGAGGTCGATCGGCGGCAGCTCTTCGTCGTCCTTAAGCTCGGCGCGCTCGGCGAGTTCTTCCGGGGCGCAGTCGAGTTCGTCGCGGACGCGCTGAATAAGCTCGTTTAGGCGGCCGGAATCGCCTTCCAGCACGGCCTCGGCGCGGGCGCGTTCTTCGCGGGCAGCAGAGAGCGCGCGGTCAGCGTCTTTGGCAGCACGGTCGGCTTCGGCGAGCAACGATTCGGCTTCGGCGCGGGCGTCACCGGCTTCTTTGCGGGCAATTTCGGCCACACCGATGGCATCGAGCAAGGCGCCGCGCTTTTCGGCGATGGCGGCTGGTGCGGCTTCGGCGACGACCAGTTCTTCGGCCAGTTGCGTCTGACGGTTGTCCAACTCGGCGATGTGTTCGGCCGCCGCGGCGTTGCGCGTGTCCCAGCGGGCGCGCTCCTCGGTGATGACCGCCAACCGCCGTTCGCGGGCTTCGCCGTCGCGTTTCAAGCCTTCGAGGAAGGCGCGGGCGTTGGTCGCGTTGGTACGCGCTTCGGCGGTCGTTTCGCGGGCGTTGGCGACGCTTTGGATCAGCGCCTGGCCGTCGCCGAGGTCCTCCAACGATTGGCCCGCCAAACGTTCCGCCTCGAGGGCGGCGTCGCGCGACTCGGCGATGCGCTTGATCTCGGCTTCGAGGGCAGCAAGCTGTTGGGCGCGCTCGGCGGCCTGACGGGCAGCCTTGTTGGCGGCATCCTGCGCGGTCATGACCGCGGCGGCGCAGCTACGCTCGTCCTGTTCCAGCGTGCGCAACGCCTGACGCGCCACTTCGGCCTCGGCCTTGGCCGCTTCATAGGCCCGTTCGGCGCCGGCGCGGGCGGCTTCATATGCCTCGGACGCGGCCTGTTTGGCCGCCTGATAGGCTTTGTCGGCGGCGGCTTTGGCGGTTTGATAGGTCTGATCGGCGGTAATCTTGGCCGCCCGGAAGGTCTCTTCCGCCGCCGTGGTCGAGGTCAGATAGAAATCTTCGGCGGCCGACTTGGCGGCCTGATAGCCTTCTTCCGCTGCAACCTTCGACGCCTGGTAGGCTCGTTCGGCCTCGGCCTTGGCGGCCTGATAGGCTTCTTCAGCAGCGATCTTGGTGGATTGGAGCGCTTCTTCCGCCGCCGATTTGGCGGCGTGATAGGCCGCTTCGGCGTTCGCTTTGGCGGTCTGATAGGCCTCGGCCGCCGCATCGCGGATTTCTTTGGCGGTGGCGATCAAGCCTTCGAGTTCGGTAAGACGGTTGCGCTGTTCGAGGCGTACCGCCGCCGATGACGGGGCATCAGCCGAAGCACGGAAACCGTCCCAACGCCACAGGTCACCACGCGGTGACACCAGACGCTGGCCGGGTTTCAATTCGGCTTGCAACGCTTCGCCCTGATCGGGGAACACCACACCGGTCATGGTGAGGCGACGCGACATCGCGTGCGGGCCGGTGACGTGATAGCTGAGCGGACGGGCACCGACGGGCAGGGGGGCGGCTTTGTCGTAATCGGCGAGATCGTGCCAATGGCGCGGGCTGGCGTCGTCGAGCGGGTCCTGCAATTCGTCGCCGAGCGCCGCCGCCAGGGCACCTTCGTAACCGGGCTGCACATTGACGGCGTCCATCAGCGGCGGCCACTGGCTTTCGCCGGAGGTGCTGAGCACGCGCTTCAGGACACCGGCTTCGGTCGACAGCTGCTGAAGTTCGCGCTCGGCATTGTCGAGGGCGGTGCGGCGTTCGCGTTCGACGGCGTCCAGCGCGGCGCGGCCATCGCGTTCGGCGTCGGCAATCTGGGCGCGCCCGACGCGTTCGGCTTCCTCGATTTGGGCGCGGCCGTCGCGGTCGACGGCTTCCACTGCGGCACGGCCTTCGCGTTCGGCGGTGGCAATGGCGAGGCGGCCTTCACGCTCGGCGGTTTCGAGCGCCGCGCGGCCATCGCGTTCGGCAGTTTCAATCGCCGCCCGGCCGTCGCGGTCGATGGCTTCCAATGCGGCGCGCGCTTCGCGTTCGGCGGTTTCGGCTGCGGTGCGGGCCTCGCGTTCGCTAGCGTCAAAGGCGGCGCGGGCTTCTTTCTCGGTGTTCTCTAGCAAGCTGCGAGCGGTGCGCTCGGCCTCGTCCAGAACGGCGAATTCGGCGCGCGCGGCTTCGGCCAGCGCGGTCGCGGTTTCGGCGAGGCGGCGGTAAGCGGCGACTTTCTCTTCCGCGGCCCCGACGTCAGGATCAGCGGCGGCACTGGTCAGCGCTTCGCGGTGACGATTTTCGGCGGTCTGAAGCTCGACGGAGGCAGTTTCCGCCGCCTCAAGCGAAATGCGGCGCTGGCGTTCCAGGCTCGCCGATCGGGCGTTGCGTTCGGCGAGATCGGCCTGCAGTTTTTCGAGCAGACGTTCGGCTTCATAGAGCGCCGCATTCAACTCGCCATTTTTCTGATCGGCGTCGGTAAGTTCGTCGACACTGCGTTCCTGCGCTGCTTCCAGTTCGGTGGATTCCGAGGTGAGGGCGGCAAGAGCGGTTTCGGCGTCGCTCTGCAAGGCGTGTTCGCGCTCGAGATCGGCGCCGGTCTGGGCGATGCGCTGGCGCAGCGATTGGGCGAGTTCCTGAGCGCGTGCTTCGTCGGCTTCGAGTTGCGTGCGTGCCTGGAGCAGACGTGTCAGCGCAGCGGCGCGTTCGGCTTCGACGTCGCGCAGCGGCGGCAAAGCTTCGGCGGTATTAGCCTGGGCGGTAGACGCGGTGGCGGCGATTTCGGTCGCCTGTTCGACCATCGCGATGGCGGCGGCGAGCGTTTCCTGCGCCGCATTGGCCTTCAACTGCGCCGCGGTCCAGCGCAGATAATGCGCGAGGGACTCGGCACGGCGGATGTGGCCGGACAGATTGCGATAGCGCGACGCCTGACGGGCCTGACGCTTCAAACTGGCCAGTTGGGTTTCGATCTCTTTGATCACGTCATCAAGACGCGCCATGTTGGTCTCTGCCGCTTTCAGCCGCAGTTCGGCTTCGTGACGGCGCTGATGCAGGCCGGAAATGCCGGCGGCTTCTTCCAAAATCGCGCGGCGGGCGAGCGGCTTCTGGCTGACCAATTGGCCGATCATGCCCTGACGGACGAAGGCGGTAGAGGCGGCGCCCGACGAGGCGTCGGCAAAGAAGATCTGGACGTCACGCTGGCGCGCATCGCGGCCGTTGATGCGGTAGACCGAACCGGCCTCGCGCTCGATACGGCGCGACACTTCGATGGTCTCAAAATCCTGGTACGGAGGATTTGCGGTGCGGTCGGAATTGTCGACGGCGAGCGTCACTTCCGCCACGTTGCGCGGCGGGCGGCCGACGGACCCGGCGAAGATCACGTCGTCCATTTCGGAGCCGCGCACGGACGTCGGACGGTTCTCGCCCATCACCCAGCGTAGCGCATCGAACAGATTGGATTTGCCGCAGCCGTTTGGACCGACAATGGCCGTGAGTCCGGGCTCGATGTAGAGCTCTGTCGGCTCGACAAACGATTTGAAACCGGAAATCCTTAAGCGTGTGAACTTCACCAGGATACCCTAACAGTTAATGGCGGCGCTTACGGCCGTTCTATTTCTTGGTGGCCAGGAGGGAATCGAATTTGGCCTTTAAACCGGGCCAAGTTGCCTCCGTGCCTTCGACGATCGTGCCGTTGATGATGAGTGTCGGCGTCGAATGGATGTTGTACCGAGCCACGGCGTCTTGCCCGACTTGGTTGATGCGGTTCAATTCCTCCGGATCGGTCATGCACCGGTCGGCATCTTCCGGCGTCACGCCCATGATGCGAGCCATCTGTTTGATCGCGCCGCCGACGTCATCGATCTGATAGCCGTCCGGATCCCATTTGGCTTGATTCCGGAACATCAGGTCAAGGAACTGAAAATACTTATCCGCAGGCAAACACTTGCGCGCGATCGCTTCCACCGCACCGTCGGTGGGCCCAAGTGGAAAAGTGCGGAAAATGTAGAAGACCTTGCCAGTATCAATATATTCCTTTTTGACCTTGGGCATGATCGTCTGGGCGACGGTGGCGCAGTGCGGGCAGGTCGGTGCGGCGTATTCGAGCAGTATGACCGACGCCTTGGGATTGCCCATGGTGCGATCGTCGGGCCGCACCACGATTTGCGTGCTGCTTGCGGTCTGGGCCTGATTGCTCGACTTGTGGAGGAGAAAGTAGCCGGCGATCACAACCAGCGCGACGGCGGCGAGGCCGACGATCATCTGATTTTTCGACAGCAGCGGCTTGGGTTCCGCAGGGATGTCGGTGGCGGCAGGAGCGGCGGCGGGCTTTTTGGCCTTCGGCGGCGCGGCGGCGGGCCTTTCGGGCTGCGGTGCACCGGCGCGCAGCAGCGCCCGGAGCGCATCGATTTCGGCGCGTTCGGCTTTGGCAAGCTCGCTCTGTCCGGCCGCTGCAAACGATCCAGCCTTGGCTTCGCGCTCGCCGATCTGGGCGGCAATGGCGCTCTGAATCTCGGCGTCGGTGCCTCTGCCAGAGGCCGCTTTCACTGTCTCGAGCGTGGCGAGGCGCTTGGCATTTTCGGGTGGGGTCGCCAGAAGCGCGTCATCAAGCCGGTTCTTGAGGCCCATGAGAATCTCCAACGGAGGTGATTCGAAATGTGAGGCGGGAATATAGCCCGTCTTGCGCACGGCAAGGCAAGCCGAGTCGGCCGTGAGGCGAATCTGCCTGTGGACGGAGTCTTACTGGCCGCTCTGCAGGGAATTGATTCTTAGGCGGAGCACATCGAGCCGCGTCTGGTTGGTCGCCGGAAAATTCACCACCTGGCCGTTCATCACAAAGGTCGGTGTGCCTTCGATCTGATAGCGGATCTGGGCGTCCTGCCCGACTTGGTTAACGCGTTCCAAGGTGGGTTGGGCGGTCATGCAGGCCTTGGCCTTCTCTTCCGACAGGCCTTCGCGTGCCGCCAGATTGATGATCGCGCCGGGAACATCGGCGATCTGATGACCATCAGGGTCCCATTGCGCCTGCTCGCGGAACATCATCTCCATGTACGGGAAGTAGCGCGCCTTCGGCAGGCAGCGGGCGATGGCTTCCACCGCACCGTCGGGGCTGCCGAGCGGATAGACACGGAAGATGAAGAAGACGCGGCCGGTATCGATGAATTCGCGTTTGAAGGCGGGGAATTCCTCAAGCGCGAAGTGGGCGCACATCGGGCACATCGGCGCGGCGTATTCGAGCAGTTTGACCGGCGCGTTGGGGTTGCCCATGGTGTGATCGTCCTTAAACACGGTGATCTCTTGGCCTGCCTGCTGCTGGCTGAGATTGACCTCGTCGGACGGCTTCACGGCGACATAAACCGCGGCTGCCACAACCACGAGAGCGACGCCACCAAGGATCATCTGCAATTTGGTGAGCGCGAAGCCGCCGGTTTTACCACCGCGTGCAGCCGGTTTGCCCGGCGCGGCCGGGCCGGCGGTATAACGGGGATCGGCCAAGAGGCGCAGGGCGTCCGCTTCGTCGCGTTCGGCCTTGGCCGGGGCGGCTTGGCCGGTCTTCTCGAACGCCACCGCCTTTTGTTCGCGTGCCTCGATCAGCCGGTTCAGCGCCGCGCCGATCTCTTCATCGGTGTCGCCGGCGTTGAGCGCGGCGTTGAGGATGTCGCGCCGATGGGTGTTTTCCAGCGGTGTCGCGGACAGGGCTTCGTTCAAGCGATCCTTAAGTGTCATTGCCGTCAGATCCCAGCGGTTTGATGAGCGCGACCGGAAAAGTGTGCGGCGGTTTTCCGACAAGTCGCGCGGCAAAACAATACGTCACTTATTAGCTCCGACTATGCCTTGCCCGGGCAAGGCGCCACAACGCCTCACGAAGCCCTTCGGGGCCCTGGTAGGAAAGAGCCGGGTCGGAGGGTGCAATCTCTTGTGCGGGTTTTGGGTTCGGCGGCAAGGGTTCGCGCTGCGTCAAGGCCGCCTGTACGAATTTTAATCGGGCTATGGCGGGGCGGCCGAGATAGGTGTTGATGCGCTCGGCCAGCGCCCGGGTCTCATGCTGCAGGAAGACAGCGGCGCCCGGTTCGGCCATCAGCGTCAACACACCGCCTTGGGGCCCCTCCGACAGGCGCATGGGGCGGGCGAGACGCGCAACCTCAGGCCCGGCGATCTTGTCCCAGTGGAGCACCAGCGTCGGATCGGAAAAACCCGCCCGTGCGAAGGCCGCGCCACCCAACCCAGCCGCAACGCCGCTGACCGGAGCGACCCAGTTGCGCCGCGGAGACGGGTCGCCCGCCGATGGTTTTTTGGCCTTGGCCATGGAACGACTCTAGTTCTTTTTCACTGTCCCGGCTTTCACCTTTTTGGGGTGCTTCTTGCCAGGCTGGTGATGCACCGACTTGTGCGTACGGTGCTGGTGGACGGCCACTTTGTGGGGCGGTTGCGGCGCGGCGGCATTGGCGAGCAGCCCGTCGAGCCGAGTCTTCAGCGCCGGATATGAGGCATCGTCTTCGCCGGTGAGGGCTTTGCCGTCGATGATGATGCTCGGCACCGCTTCGATGTGGTAACGGTCCATCGCGTCTTTTGCGATGCGGTTGATGCGGGAAAATTCCTTTTCGTCTTTCATGCAGCGCTTGGCGTCGTCGGGCTTCAGACCGCCCAAGGCGGCGAGTTGGAGCAGTGCGGCGTCAAGGTTGGGGATGTCGTAGCCGTTGGGGTTCCACATTGCTTGCTTGCGGAAGGCGAGATCGAGGAACTCGTAATAGCGCCCGGGTGTCTGGCAGTTGGCGAGCCCTGCCACGCCGCCATCAGCCGGCGCCAAGGGAAAGATGCGGATGACGTACAGCACCTTGCCGGTGTCGATGTAATTCTTCTTGATCTCGGGGAGGACCGTTGCCGCAAAGCGGGCGCAATGCGGGCAGGTCGGCGCCAGATATTCGATCACCGTCACCGGCGCCTTGGGATTGCCGAGGGTGCGGTCGTCCGGGAACACGGTTTCGCGCGGGGCCGCGGTTGCGGCCGTCGCAACCAGGGCGGCAAGGGTAAGGATGGTCAGGGCGCCGAATTTCAATATGCTCTCCGCAAGATGACTCTTTTAACGAACCCTGCACGGGCTCTCCTTGGGTGGTACGATAAGCACCGCCGCGTGCTGCCGTGGCGGGCGCCGGCGGGCCGGCGGGCGCAGCCTTACCACGTCTGGCTGTCAGAAATCATGCTGCAACAGACGACGGTTCAGGCGGTGGCGGACTACTACCGCAAATTTCTGCTCCGCTGGCCGACGGTGGGAGCGCTGGCGGCGGCGCCGCTGGACGAGGTTTTGGCCGCTTGGGCGGGCCTCGGCTATTACGCCCGGGCACGCAATCTGCACAAAGCGGCGGGGGTGGTGGCGCACGAGTTGGGCGGGACGTTTCCGGCAACTGCCGCGGAATTGCGCAAGCTGCCGGGCGTGGGGCCCTACACCGCGGGCGCGATTGCGGCGATCGCCTTCGACCAGCCCGAAGCGGCGATGGACGCCAATGCCGAACGCGTCGTGGCGCGGCTTTACGCCATGGACGAACCGTTTCCTGGCGGCAAGGCGAAGCTGTTGGCGTTGGGGCGCAAGCTGGTGCCCAAAAAACGTGCCGGAGATTTCGCGCAAGCGTTGATGGATTTGGGCTCGGCGATCTGCACGGTGAAACGCCCGGCTTGCGGCAACTGTCCGCTGGCTGCGGGCTGTGCGGCGCGGGCGACGGGCCTTGCGGAAACCCTGCCGGTAAAAGCGCCTAAGCGCGCGCGTCCATTGAAGCGTGGTGCGGCATTCGTGGCGGTGAATGCAGCAGGCGCGGTGCTGCTCACGAAGCGGCCGGAGAAAGGACTGCTCGCCAGCATGCTGGAACCGCCACTGGGACCGTGGACGACGAAATTTCCCTCGCGCGAAGATGCCCTGGCGCAGGCGCCGTTTGCGGCAGCATGGAAGAAGCTTCCCGGCCTCGTCCGCCACGGCTTCACCCATTTTGAATTGGAAGTGGAAGTGTGGACGGCAAGTCTGGATGGCCGGGTCAAGCCCGGCCATGACGGGAAGGGGAAATGGGTCGCTCGCGAAACCCTCGGCTCGGTTGCTTTGCCCACCGTCATGCGCAAGATCATAGAACACGCGTTGCCGGATGACGGGCCGTTGTTCCGGGCAAAAACAACAACGCCTCGCCGGTAAAGACGAGGCGCTGCTGCTCTCACGCTAAACTTACGAAATCGTCGCGCGCAATTGCTGGCGCAAGACGTCGATCGGAATGAGTTTGCCGTTTTGCTCGTATTGCCAGAAGGTCCAGCCGTTGCAGGCGTCGAGGCCTTGGACATGGGCGCCGATCTGATGGATCGAGCCGGTGGCGTCGGAGCAGACCAGCGTGCCGTCGGCGCGCACCTTGGCCTTGTGGCGCTTCTGATGGCCTTGCAGCACCGTTCCCGGCGGCAACAGACCGCGCTCGACCACCCAGCCGAACGGAATGCGCGGCTCGGAGCGTTTGGATTTGGTCACCTCGATGCAATCGGCCGGTGCCGGATCGATGGACGCGATGCGCTGGCGCGCGGCGGAGGCATAGGTCTTGTCGCGCTCAATGCCGATGAAGTGACGGCCGAGGCGGCGCGCCACGGCGCCGGTGGTACCCGAGCCGAAGAACGGATCGAGGATGATGTCGCCCGGCTTGGTGGACGCCACCACAACGCGATGCAGCAGGCTTTCCGGCTTCTGGGTCGAATGGACTTTTTCGCCGTCGGAATTCTTCAGCCGCTCGCCGCCCGAGCAGATCGGCAGGTTCCAATCGGACCGCATTTGCAGATCGTCATTGAGCGCCTTCATGGCTTCGTAGTTGAAGGTGTATTTCTGGTCGGGATTCTTGGTCGCCCAGATCAGCGTTTCATGGGCGTTGGTAAATCGGGTGCCCTTGAAATTCGGCATCGGATTGGCTTTGCGCCAGATCACGTCGTTGAGCACCCAGAAGCCGAGATCCTGCAGCGCCGTGCCGACGCGGAAGATGTTGTGATAGGAACCGATCACCCATAAGGCGCCGGTGTCCTTCAAGACATGCTTGACGGCGCCCAGCCAGCTCCGCGTGAACTTGTCGTATTCGGCGAAGCTGTCGAACTTGTCCCAATTGTCGTTGACGGCATCGACCTTGGAATCGTCCGGTCGCCGCAGCTCGCTTTTGAGCTGAAGATTGTAGGGCGGATCGGCGAACACCAGGTCCGCGCAACCCGCCGGCAGCGCCCGCATCTGTTCGACACAATCGCCTTCGATTACCCGGTCAAGGGCCGTAGAAATATTGAGAGCCATAGTCCGCCCGAATCAGTATCACCGCAGGCACAGTGATTCGGGTGATTCGCCGCGTCAAGAGTCTTGTGAATCAATGACTTAGTGAGACTCAGTGTTGAGTCCTAAGGGGGCTATCCACACAAGATGTTGTAGACGGGGGCGAAGGAACGGCGGTGATGGGCGGTGGCGCCGTGCGCCTTCAGTGCAGAAAGATGGTCGGGCGTGCCGTAGCCCTTGTTGCGGTTCCAGCCGTATTCGGGGTGCTGTTCGTGCAAAAGCAACATCATCCGGTCGCGGGTGACCTTGGCGAGGATCGACGCGGCTGCGATCGAAACCGACAGGCCGTCGCCCTTGATGAGCGTGTCGCACGGACACGGCAAGGCGGGCGCGTCGTTGCCGTCGACGAGCGCGAAACTCGGCGCGGGATTGAGCGCCCGAACCGCGCGCGCCATCGCCAGATGCGTCGCCTGGCGGATGTTGACGAGGTCGATTTCATCGACCGTTGCTTCGCCAATGCCATAGGCCACGGCTTTGGCGATGATTTTGTCGAACAGTTTTTCGCGGGCGTTGGCCGTGAGTTTTTTGGAATCGTCGAGCCCGCGCGGGTAACGGCCGCGATGGAAAATCACTGCCGCGGCCACCACTGGACCAGCGAGCGGCCCGCGGCCAGCTTCATCCACACCGCACACCAGCCCAGCAATTTGGGACAGAACGCGCAGCTCGTGGGAAAAGTTCGGCATCTGCCCTGTATAGCGTAGGGACAGGCCCGCGGGCGACGTTTCCCGCGACGCATGCACAGCTAATTCGGGTTCACAGCCAGCGCCGGACTTTGGCGCAATAGGCGCGATAGTCCTCGCCGAAGGTGCGGGTGAGGTAGGCTTCTTCGCGCGGGATGACGTACCAGTTGAGGTAGGCGAACATCACCACGGCACTGAGCAGCATCGGGATCGCGCCGAAGAACAGGCCGAGGCCCGCCAGACCGCTGACGAGGCCAACATACATCGGATTGCGGGTGACGCGATAAGCGCCGCCGACGACGAGTTTCGCGGCAGGTTTGGTCGGCCGGAAATCGACCTTGAGGTTCAAAAAGCGCTGCAGCCCGGCGACCCCGAAGATGCCGCCCGCAGCAAAAACCAACGTGCCCACGGCCCAGCGCATCGGAGCGGGAATGGTCGTGATCCAGCCGCCGAAGAAATGCGCGTAAGCAATACCGCCGATCAGGCACAATGCGAACACGACGGGCGGGGGAACGGCGACCCCGGCGGAGTCTGGTTGGGGCGCGGACAGAGGCCTCTCCTGAAAATCAGAACTGCAACAGCCCGCGGTCCGTCGTCAGCACGCGGTCGATCAGGAAGGTCAGCACTAGTGCGGCTGCGGCCCAACCGACCAGCGGTGAGGTGCCGAGCTGGAACACCGTCAAGCCGATCGCGGCGGT
This sequence comes from Alphaproteobacteria bacterium UBA1301, assembly GCA_002307725.1. GTDB lineage: Bacteria > Pseudomonadota > Alphaproteobacteria > Micropepsales > Micropepsaceae > Rhizomicrobium. Next base: position 52,879 of record DBUB01000013.1, read on the forward strand.
GAAGACCGGCAGCGGGATGAGGAGGCAGAGGATCGTCACGCCGATCATGGTTGCGATCATGATAGCGGCGGCGCGGCGGCGCTCTGCGGCCTTGACGTGGGTAATTACGCGGGCCGTAAAGCCGTTATCCGGCACGTCGGGCAGTGGTTGCGACAGCATCTCGTCGAGGTTCATGACACTTGCACCTTACGCCAGTCCCCTAACAGGAGCGCCAGTTTAGCACGTCCGCGGTTCACGTGCGACTTGAGCGTTCCCAAGGGGATGTTTAACGACTGCGCGGCCTCTTCGTTGGACAGACCGAGGGCAAAACACAACGTCAAAGCCGCCCGTTGCATGGGATGAAGCTGCGCCATGGCGGTTTCCAGATCGTGCCGCACCAGACTGGCATTTTCCGGTTCGGGCGCGTCGTCCGCCATCTCGGGTTGCTCGTCGAGCGGCTCCAGCTTGCGTTTGCGCGCTTCCATCAGGAACCGGGACCAAGCAATCGCGCACAACCAGCCGAAGAAATTCTCCGAATTGAACTGCCGGATTTTGCGATAGCCTTCGATGAAGGTCTCCTGGGCAAGGTCGTCGGCCAAGGCGCTGTTGCCTTTGGTCAGGCGGAGCAGGAACCCGCGCAGCCTTGACTGGTGCTGGCGCACCAACAGCCCGAAAGCGGCCGGATCCCCCTTGGCCGCTTCCAGCGCCAACCATTCGCTCTCGACCATGGCTGTTCAGCATACCAAATTATTTGTTGCTGTCGCGACGGTCGATGCGGGCGCTGATAACGCGGGCGAGGCCGACCATAAAGGGAATGATACCAATGACGGTCGGCATGGCGCCGCCGTGCAGCAAATCTTCAAAATCGGTTGTCGCCCAGAAGAAGATCGTCAACGCCACACCGATACACATCAGCATGATGCCCGAGGTGAGCGGGTTCTTGCCGTTGGCATTGTGGCCGTTACCGAGGCTGCCGAGGCTGGCGAGCATTTCGGGCGACAGCGTCTGGCCCTTCTCGGCGAGGCGTTCGAGCATACGGTACTTCGAGCGGCGGCCGAGATAGGTGAACAGCGAGACGATAAAGACCAGGAGCAGAATGGCGCCCCAGATGACGGCTAGGATGGAGGTCGGACTATTGTAGAACATGGAAGGTGCCTCTTAGCGGATCGTAAGGACGGTTCCGACGGCCGCGACGACTCGGCGGACTTCAAGTTCGATCATATGAGCCATGAAGCTGACGCTAACGGTCCGTCCGCCGGCGCCCGCCCATCCCATCGGCCCGATGTTGGGATGATGGCCATGGACGGAGACCAGCGCCAGCCCCACGACCACACAGACGGCGATCAGAAGTCCGTCCTGGTGCTTCGTCATGGGGTGCTGCTCCGTCCTTGGTTACACAGGCTGGATGCAGCGTGCGAACCCGGCGGATGCAGGGGGATGCGATTTTTTCGAAATTACCGGTTTGCAGCCTTGAGGAGGGCGGCTCCGAGGGCGGATTTGACCAAGCCGCCGGCCAAAAATGGCAGCACGCCCAAGGTGATAGCCTGTTCCGGGCCAGTCAGGACGGCAAGCCAGGCGCCGCCCAGGATCAGGCACAGGGCGTTGCCTGCCAGCATGGCGGCGAAGGCCAGAACCACGCGTTTGCCGTTCCAGCCGCGTTCGGCCAGCCAGCCGGTCAGGGCGGCCATGAGGGGGAAGGCGAGAAGATAGCCAGCCGTCGGGCCAATGAATGTGGCCGGGCCGGTCAGATGGTCGCCCGCCAGAACCGGCAGACCGGCCGCCGCCGCCAGCAGCCACGCCACCACCGTCGCCGCACCCAAGCGCCAGCCAAGGACGGCGCCGACCAGTGTCACCGCCAAGGTCTGCAGCGTCATCGGCACCGGATAGAACGGCACCTGGATATAAGAGGAGGCGGTGAGGATACCCGTACCGGCCAGTACGGTCAGAGCCTTGGTCGCCAGCGAGCCGTTTTGCAGACGAATGGCAGAGCTCAAGTTCATGGCGGACCTCCGGTTTCTCGGACGTATGAAAAGCCATATCCCGGCCGCGAAGGCAACCCGAATAACAACCTCCCCACAAGGGCTACGATATTCACACATCATGCAGTCCCTCTCCCCTTGAGGGCTACGGCATTCACACATCTCTGAGCGCTTGCGGTGTGGTCAGGAGGCTGATTCCCTATCGGCGTGATTTGGGAGGTGGCTATGGGCTTGTCGCTGGGGAGTTGCGGTGGAGAA
>DBUB01000005.1:0-96105 GCA_002307725.1 Alphaproteobacteria bacterium UBA1301
GCGACCATGTCGCATTTGTTCATGTACACGCCCAGCCCCGGAACACCGACCTGACGGGCCAGCAGAATGTGCTCGCGCGTCTGCGGCATCGGGCCATCGGCCGCCGAAACCACCAGGATCGCGCCATCCATCTGCGCCGCACCCGTGATCATGTTCTTCACATAGTCCGCGTGGCCGGGGCAATCGACGTGGGCGTAGTGACGGTTCTCCGTCTCATACTCCACGTGCGCCGTGTTGATCGTGATACCGCGCGCCTTCTCTTCCGGCGCCTTGTCGATCTGGTCATAGGCCGTGAACTGCGCCTTGCCCGTCTCCGCCAGGATCTTCGTGATTGCAGCCGTCAAGGTCGTCTTGCCATGGTCCACATGGCCAATCGTCCCGATGTTGCAGTGCGGCTTGTTCCGCTCAAATTTGGCCTTCGCCATCGTCGTGCCCTTTGTCTCTTCAAGCCCGCAGGTGCGGGATATTCGTCTCTCTTTAACTTATCCGAACAGTCCGGCGTCCGCTTTCGCCAATGCTTCGGCGGACAAGTCGCCTAACTGGCCTGCCATCCGAAGCCGCTCTGCGGCGAAGGATGGAGCGGGTGAAGGGAATCGAACCCTCGTCATCAGCTTGGAAGGCTGTTGCTCTACCATTGAGCTACACCCGCCTGTTCGACTCCTTTTCGTAACCGAACTTTACAACCACCTCCGGCTCTGCAGCCCCGCAGCAGTTCTTAAGATTTCGGCCTCCCAGGACCGCTAGATTTGGTGGTGGGGGAGGTTGGACTCGAACCAACGAAGACTTAGTCAACGGATTTACAGTCCGTCCCCTTTGCCGCTCGGGACACTCCCCCTTAAACCAAATCAAGTACTTAGAAACCATAGACGGCGGCGCAAGAGCCTCGCCCGCCCGTCTGGGTAGAACGTGATGTATGCCTCCGGGAGTCGCGCTGCGGATCGGGGGTTATTGGTCAAATGCTTAAGTGTGTCAATAGCTCCCTAACGCGGGGAAAGCTGAATTTTGCCACCCGCGGGAATCCGCCACAAAGGTGCCCTGCCAGGCTCGGAAAGGCAAGCGGGGAAAGTTCTTAACGGTAAACCTCGCGGCGATGCTTCACCCGAACAATCAAAACGACCAGCCGGTCATCGTGGAATTGGCAAACCAAGCGAAAATCACCCACCCGGAAACGACCAAACCCAGCAAAACTGCCGAAAAGAGGCTCCGCTAAGCGCTTTGGGTCGGGGTGACGCTGCAATCTTTGGTAGATGAATTTTAAGACGCGGTCGCGATCTGTTTGGCCGAGTTTCTTGATGTCTGCGAGGGCGGTATCGGCGATTTCAATCGTCCAGGCCAAGTTTCTTTGCAACCTCGGCGAGACTGTAGGATCGCTTGCTTTTCCTGAGCGCCTCTTTGGCATCCTGATAGTCCTCATAATCTTCCAAGTACTGCTCGATAGCCTTGGAGGCGTAATAGCTCTTGCGGCGGCCCGTTTTGACCGCCAGGGCATCGAGGCGCTCGTCCAATGCCCGCGAAATGCGGACTACGCTCGTACCCGTCGTCATTTTGTTCTCCGGTTATTCGGTTAGTTCAGGTTTCAGGATTAATGTGTAACACATGTAACACATGTAACAGGCAGAAGCAAGCCCCACTGGTTGCGTGGGCCAACCCTTGGTCTATAAGCCCGCGCCATGCCTAGAAATGACCGCCAGCCCTTCCGGCCCCGCTCCGACAAGTCCGAAAAACCGCGTCCGTATGGCGCCAAGCCGCAAGGACAGCGCCCGCAAGGTGCCAAGCCGCAAGGCACCAAGCCGCCAAGTGCCCGCCCCCACCGTCCGGTGAAGCCGGAATCCGGCTTGTGGCTTTATGGGCTGCATGCCGTGAAGGCGGCGCTCGCCAATCCCCGCCGCAAGGTGAAGCGGTGCCTCGTCACCACCCGCGCCGCGGAGGAAATCGGTCCCAAACTGCTCGGCCGGGTCCGCTGCGAGATCGCTGACGGCAACACGGTCGATCGTGCGCTGCCGCCGGGCGCGGTGCATCAGGGCGTCGCGCTGCTCTGTGAAGCGCTGGGACGCCAAACATTGGAGAACGTGCTGCAACCCTCGGAACGCCGGCGCATTGTGCTGGTGCTCGACCAAATCTCCGATCCGCACAATGCCGGTGCCATCCTGCGCACCGCAGCGGCGTTCGGCGTGGCGGCGGTGGTGGTGCAGGACCGCAATTCGCCGCCGGAAACCGGCGTGCTCGCCAAGGCCGCGTCGGGCGCGCTCGACATCGTGCCGGTGATCAATGTCGTCAACATTTCGCGCACCCTGGAAGAACTGCAGAAGCTCGGCTTCTGGCGCATCGCCTTGGCAGGCGACGGCGAAGGCACACTGAAAGATGCCGCCGCCGACAATGGCGATATCGCGCTGGTACTGGGCTCGGAAGGATCAGGAATTCGAAGGCTGGTGCGCGAGCATTGCGACGCCGGTGCTTACGTCCCGATCGACAGCGCAATGGAGAGCCTCAACGTCTCCAACGCCGCGGCGATTGCGATGTATGAACTGAGGCGGGGGAGCTAACCGGCTAGCGCGGTTCAGAACAACGCCGCTACGATGTCGTCGCCGCCGGTGTTTTCGATCAGGACCAGCACGCGATAGCCTTCAGCGTAAGCGAGCTTGCCTTGCTTGTCGTGCATCAAGAGGCCTTCCTTCGACATCGTCGCGGTGCGGCGGTCGTAGGCGAACAGTGGCGTCAGGCCGCGATAGTCTTTCTTGATCAGGCGGAATAAAAGCTCGGCGTTTTGCGGCGCCAAGCGCACGCAGCCGGCGCTCGCACGATTGCCGAGAAGCTGGACGTCGCCGTCGATCGCCGAATGGATCGCCACGCCGGTCTGCCGCCCCTCATGCTCCCATGAGAAAAACATGGCATAGGGCATTTTGTGGCCCCACTGCTGCGAGGTGTAGCGGCGATAGACGCGGTCGGGATCGAGCTGGAAATAGCCGGTTGGCGTGTTGGTGTTCCACAGCGCGCTGCCGCCGGGGTTCGGCATCAAGGTCTCGCGCCCGGTGGAAACCGGGAAGCTGTACATCATCTTCAAATCGCCGCTCGTCTCTTTGTTGAAGACGAACATGCGCTGATGCCAGGGGCCGTGATCGGCTTTGCTGACATAGAGGAAGAGCCCGAAATTATCGTACAGCTCTTTGGTCAGGCTGATCTTCAGATGCGCCAGCACCCGCGCGACTTCACCGGGCGACGGCGGCGTGGTGTCGGGCGCCGGCGTTAGCGGCGCGTTTTCGGTTTCGGTCTCGGCGAGTTGCATCTTCGGCGCTGCGCCGGTTGCGGCGGGCGCTTGGGCGGCGGACGGATTGATCGACGGACGCAACGCGGGCGGGGCCGCGGGTTTGGGTTTGGCGGCCGCGATTATCGACTTTGGCACCGGCTTCGGTACGGCAACCGGCTGCGGCCAGACGTAATCGGAGACCTGCTGCCAAGTTCCGCTGGCGGTCCGCGCCGTCCAGGCCCAGGCAGGTTTGATCGCAACTTCGTTGGCGGCGTAGGCGGTGACCCCGAGGACCGGCGGCACGGCTTCGGCGATCTGTTTGGCGCCGAGAGCCCAGGGCTGTTGCGCCCGCAAAGCAAGGCCGAAGCCGAGCGCGGCTGCGCCCAGCACATAGAGAACGCCCAGCGTCCTCAATCCAGCCACCATGCCCCTGTGTCTCATAGCGGAACAATAACCGGGAAAATGTCCGTTTGTCTTGAGGCCTCAAGGTTGAAGTTAACAGATGTCCGGATGATGGCGGCGCCCGTGCCACACCCGATTCGGTGAGGCTTTTGCCCTCTCAGTGCTGCGTCAGAGCCACACCGGCGGTAACAATGACGGCGGCAATCGCTTTGCGGATCAATCCGGCGCGGGAAATGTCTTCACGGGACAGCCGGGGCGCCAGGAACGATAAGGCAGTGCCCAAGGCGACGACGAACAAAGTGGTGGTAGACGCCACCGCCGAGACCAGCGCCACCGGCGCCAGCATGGTGGCATAACGCACCGAAATGCCACCGCCGAGATTGATCAACTCGTTGGCGCCGTTGACGCCAAGAAGCGCGCCGGGGTGGATGCGGATCATCTGCACGAACTGGCGGCGGATGCGCCCTCGCGCCAGCAGCACCAGTCCAAACAGGCCCTCGCCGGCGAAGCTCCAGAAGGTGGTGGTCCAGAAATCGTCTTTCACTGCATAAAATTTGAAGATCACGTTGGCGAGCGCCAGGATGAAGGTGCACGCCACCATGCCGAGTACGAGCTTCGGCTTCAGCGATTTGAAGCTGAAATCGGCATCGAGCGAGACGAACAACACGCCGCCGAGGATCAGCGCCGCACCGGCCGCCGATTGCAGACTGAGCGTCTCGTGCAGCATCGCCCAGGCGAGAAGAAAGCTGAAAATCGTGGTGAGCTGGAACATCGGCGCTACCACCGAGGCCTCTTCGCTCTGGATGGCGCGCAGATAAAACAGCATCGAGGCGATGAACATCACGCCTGACGCCGTCATCACCGCGATCGCTTTCAGCGACGGCGCCAACACCCCGGGCTCGAACCACCAGATGAACGGCAGCACCAACGCGCTCGCCAGCGCGGTGAACAGCATCAAGACCGCGGTGTCGCTGTCGGGGAAGTAGCGGTCGATCAGATATTTGTCGATGTGGACCGAAACCGCCCAACAGACCGGTCCGAGAAAGGCAAAGAGGAGCCACATGCGGAAGCGCTCTATCCCCAACCATCATGGCCGGGTCCCTCCATCTTGAGGCCATGAACCGTTGCCGTCATCTCAAATGACGAAGCTCTCTGGCTGGCCGGGTCAAGCCCGACCTTGACGAATGGAGAGAAACTGCTCCTTACCCATTCACCGCTTGACGCCAGGCGGCATCGTTTTGGTGGCTGGGGCGGCTGTGGAGGTGACCAGCGTAGTCGCGGTAGATGCGGGCGAGCCCTAGCATGTCTTCGCGCAGGACCGGATCACGCGTGGCTGAGGCCAGCCGCTCGGCCTCGCGGGCGCGCCCCTCGTACTCGTTGGCATTATGGAACATGACTCAACACTCCAGACGGCCTCTTTGCCATCAATAATTATTCTAATTCCGATATAGGTCACCGCAAGACCAAGACAAGCCCTGCGTTGGGGTGTTGGAACCGCAATATTTTCAAGTAAAAACAGCATATTGGAAGATACGCACCGCTCCCAGACGTCACGTTGCGCCGCAGCGGCGCGTGGTCGCATTTTTGGGTCAAGAGCTAGCTTCAAGGGAATTTGAACGCACCAGCTCTCGTTTTTGTTCGATATCGTATTATTTTGTCTCGAACATTTTACTGGAGATACTCAATGCTCAAACTCGCCCTAACGGCTCTGATGATGGCCGCCGTTGCCCTGCCCGCACTCGCCGAAGACATTCCGGCCACCATCATCGCTATGGAACGCACCGCGCTCGACCGGGGCGACAAAGGCGACGTGAGGGGTTTTCTGGAGATTTCGGCGCCGGACGTGGTCTATCAGGACCCCGCCCTCGATGCCCCGCTGAAAGGGCTGGCAGCACTAACCGCCTACTACGCCACCTTCCCCGCCTATGAGCCGGCCCCTGGCGTGATGTCGAATGCCCACGTACAGGTGCTGGGTGACGTGGCGGTGTTGTCGTTCCATTACGTCGCCGCCGTGGGGACGCCGAAGCAAAAGGTGTGGAATGCGACGGAAGTGTACCGCAAGACCGGCGCCGGTTGGCGTATCGTCAACACCCATTGGTCGCTGACCAATCCGCTGCCGCAGAAATTGGATTGACGATGATCGACAAGCAGCAGGTGCTCGATCTGATGGACACCGCGGAGGCGGTATATCTGGCGACCGTCTCACCCCAGGGCCCGCGCGTGCGCGCCCTGGTCAATCTGCGCCGCGCGGATCGCTACCCGCACCCAAGCAAGACCGCACGCACCGACGATTTCACCGTGTACATGTCGACCTCGCGCAGTTCTGACAAGGTGCGCGAGATCACCGCTGATCCCAACGTATCGGTCTATTACAGCGAGCCGAAGACGTTTCACGGCGTGATGCTGTGCGGCATCGCCGAGGTGATCGAGGACCCGGCGGTAAAACAAGCTTTGTGGAGTGAGGACTGGCGCATCTATTGGGCCGACGGCCCGCTCAATCCCGATCACGTCATCCTGCGTGTGCGGGTGAGCGAGGTCCGCGGCTGGTGGGGTAGCAAGCCCTTTGCCCTCTTATGAGCACGGCGCGCCAGGGCGGCTTTCTGATCGCCAAAATCCACCAGGCGGCGGGCCGCATCTTTGCACGGATGCTGCGCGAGCGCGGGATCGACATCCATCCGGCGCACGGGCGCATCCTGTTCGTGTTGTGGCAGCACGGCCCGATGCCAATCCACGATCTGGCGCGGCGCGTCTCGCTCGGCAAATCCACTCTGACCAACGCGCTCGATCGGTTGGAGGCCTCGGGCGACGTCCGCCGCGTGCGCTCGGCCGCGGACCGGCGCAGCATCACGATCGAACTGACGCCGCAAACGGCCGAAACGCGAAAGACCTATGACGAGGTTTCCCGCGTCATGACCGAATTGTTCTACCGCGACGTGCCGGCCGAGGAAATCGACGCCTTCGAAGAGACACTGGCGCAGATCCTTGCCAATCTCGAGGGGTAGCGGATCGGGGGCCGACCACGATATAACCGCCTCCAATCCGGAGTTTCCCGTGCCCCACGACGCGTCTCACGAAAAGAAGACTGTCGCCATCGGATCGATGGCGGCAAGCCTCAGCATGACTATCGGCAAGTTCACGGTCGGGCTTTTGACCGGCAGCTTGGGCCTGATTTCCGAAGGGCTACATAGCCTGCTCGACTTTGGCGCCACGGTGATGACCTACATGGCGGTGCGCGTCTCGGACAAGCCGGCCGACGCCGAGCATCACTACGGCCACGGCAAAATCGAAGCCCTGACCGCACTGGGCGAAACCGTTCTGCTGTTCCTTACCTCGATCTGGATCATCAACGAGGCGATCCACCGCCTGATGGCGCCGAAGATCGAAGTGGAAGCGACGTGGTGGTCGTTCGCCGTGATCATCGCCTCGATTCTCATCGACATCTGGCGCGCCCGCGCCCTTTCTCGCACCGCCAAGAAAACCAAAAGCATGGCGCTGGAAGCCGACGCGCTGCATTTCTCCTCCGACGTCTTGAGTTCGAGTGTGGTGCTGATTGGGCTTGGCTTCGTAGCGCTGGGCTGGCCGATCGGCGACCCCATCGCGGCGGTCGGCGTTTCGATCTTCGTCTGCCGGGCGGGGTGGATCCTGGGACGGCGCACCTTCGACACCTTGATCGACACCGCGCCGCAAGGCGCCGCCGAACGCGTCACCAATATTGTGCACAGTGTTCCCGGTGTGGCCGAGGTCAGCCGCGTGCGCATCCGCCCCGCTGGCAGCGTGTTCTTCGTCGACGTTGATGTGGCGGTCGGGCGCGGCTGGTCGCAGACCAAGGTGGTGGCCCAGAAACAAGCTGTCGCCGATGCGATCTGTGCTGAAATGACGGAAGCGCAAGTCACCGTCACGACGCATCCGCTCAAGCTCGACGAGGAAACCATCCAGCAGCGCGCGCTGATCATCGCCGCCAATCACAGCGCCCATGTGCATCACGTCACCGCGCACGTGATCGGCGAAACACTGTCGATCAGCTTCGATCTTGAAGTCGACGGGCGGCTGCCGCTGTCCGACGCGCACCGCATCGCCACGAACCTGGAAGCAGATATGCGCGGCGAATTCGGCCAATCGACCGAAGTCGAAACCCATATCGAGCCGCTGCAGGACACCGCCATCGTGGGCAGTGATGTGCAAGCCGATACGCTAGCGGAGATTTCAACGGCGCTGAAACGGCTGGCCGGCGAACACGGCGCGCTCACCGATATTCACAACGTGCGGGCGCGGCAGACGGCGCAAGGCCTGATCGTCATCTTCCATTGCCGGACGGCACCCGATCGCACGGTGACGGAAATTCACGGCATCGTCGACGAACTGGAACGGAGCTTGCGCGCCGAAGTGCCTGGCATCTGGCACACGGTTGCGCATGCCGAACCGATTGGGGAAGCTTAAGCTGTGTGCCGAATGGACGGCGGCAAGATCGGCAGCCGTGTTGTCGCGTAGGCAGCGGTGTCAGTGCAAGCCCGTAAGCGGAACGCGCGTTACGGCCACATCTTCCTTCGCAGCGGCATAGCCAACCCACAGCGCGCCCTTCCACACTACCGACTTGGGATAGTGATAGCCTGGGCGCTTGTAGAGGCCGGAATAGCGCGGTTCGGGCGGTGGACCGGCGCGCAACAGCACTGCCCGATCGAACACCGCGCCGTCGTTGCTCAGGGTCAGAACGAGTGGACTGCGCCGCTTGGCGCCGGACGGCGCATTGACGAGAAACGCGGCACCGTCCGGAAGATTGCCGGCGCTCTGTTTGGCGCGGGCATCGGGCATGGCGGTGAGAACCGGCGTGGTCCAGGTCGTGCCGCGATCACAGCTTTGGCTGGCAAGCTGGCGGAACGAATTTTCCTGATCGCGAAACACCATCACCAAGCAGCCATCGGCGCGGCGGAACCAGGACGGCTCCAACTCGCGGCTTTCAAGACCTTGATGCGGAAGGTTGGTCATCTGCCCGCGCGTCCAGCCGATGAGGCCCAAAGGATCATCGGTGAAGAACGGTGTCGCGATCAGGCCAGGCTGGAGATGAAACGCCGTAACGATGCGCCCATCCGGCAGCGTGTGCGGGTCCTGCTCAATCACACCTTGCACCGGTCTGCCGTGCGTATCGGTGACGGCATGCGGCTTCGACCAATGCGCGCCGTCTTTGGATGTAACGAACTGCGCCGTGCCACCGGTGCGGAAATCGGGATTCCAGACATTGACGTAGGCAATGAGCGTCTTGCCATCCGTCCACCAGCCGCCACTCGTTTTCATGCGTCCGGGTGAGGACGACACCAACGGCTTTGACACTGACCAATGTTCGCCATCGACGCATACGGAATAGACGACATGGGTGTCGGGCGCGTCTTCGTCTTTCGCGGACGCTTGCCACTGGGCGTACAGCTTGCCCTTGAAGCCGATCAGAACGACGCCGTTGACGTAATGATCGGTGCCCTCACCCGCGCGGAAGATAGTGAATGTTTGCGTACCCGGTTCCGGCTTCAAACCGAGGTCATCGGGGCGCGCGGTGGCAAACAGGTTCGGCGCGACCGTAAAGGGCGGGTCGGCCAGCGCGGGCGTCAACAGCAACGCGGCAGCGAACAGCACCCCTTTCATGGCTTATAGGCCGCCAGCATATCGAGATAGCGGTCGATCAGGTCGGGTCCATGCACCGCCGACATGTGCCCGGCGACAATGGTTTCGATCGGCAGGTTCAGCGCCTTCAGTTTACGCAGCGTTTTCGGGTATTCGGCCAGATCGGCGCCCGCCATGTTGCCGAGCGCGGGTTTCAGCGCACAACCGCCGTAGAGCACCTTGGCGTTCGGGAACCAGACAAAAATATCGTCAGGCTTGTGCGAAGCGCCGAGCCAGAGCCCGCGGATAGCGCCGTTTTGCAGCGTAAAATCGGTGCCGACGATGGTGTCGGGCAGGACAATGGGAATGTCGGGATAATCGGACGCGAATTTCTTGGTGTCGGCGATCTGGCCCTTGCCCTCTTTCGCCAAGAGATCGCTGGTCGCCTGGATTGCGATGATTTTGGCGCCGATCTGTTTGAAATAGGCGTTGCCGCCGGCGCGGTCGAGATCGTGATTCTGATCAATCACTTCGGTGACCGGAAGCGGTGTGATCTTTTTGATTTCGGCGACAAGAATCTCGGCCGTCATAGGCGACCACGTAGCGCCAATCACCGTGACGTGGTCGCGGCCGATGTACACCATCGAATATTCGCGGGCATAGAAATCGTCTTCCACCACGTAAAGGTTCGGCTTCAGCGGGACCAGCGACAAGTGCGGCGCGGCGGCGGCGGGTGCCAACACCAGCAGGACTGCGGCGAACGCGAGGAAGAAACGTTTCATGGGGCTTTCGTCATCGTCATGCGGGCGAAGGAAATGCGCTTGCCTTTAGCCTCGCCGTCCATGGTCACGGCAATATACCATCGTCGGCTCATAACGCCCCCCTTCGTCGCTCGCTTCAGCATTCGGCAGCACCAAGCAATAAGGCGGGGAGATTACGCAAATTTTTCCGACTCCGCCTAGCCGCTCGCGGGCCAGAAACAGAAAATCTGGCTGGCAAACCGCCACAATCGTTCATTTGTTGTTAACTATAACAAAGGCAAAAAATGGGTAGATTCCGAACCTACCGTACCCTCCATATCACGCTACCGTGTCCGCCAAATCGAGGTGTGCACCATGACCCGCTTATATAATCTCGCCCTCAAGGGTGACGAATATGGCAAAACGGCCGGTGGCGTGGGTTCCAAGCTCGACACCAAGTCGTTCATGCACCAGAGCAAAGACGCCGTGCTGGAACTACCGCCGCCGGGGGCCAAGCGTTGGAATGTGCGCAACAAAGCCGCGGTGGTGACCGCAATTCGCGACGGCGTTCTTACGCTTGAAGAGGCGTACGAGCGCTATGCCTTGTCAGCCGCGGAATACCAGTCATGGGAATCCGCCTTCGATGCCCTCGGTCTGGAGGGGTTGGGACTGGCCGGCCGACAACTCCGCCGGCGCGCCCTGGCCTACTGCAGAAAATAACAATACAGAAAATCAGGCCAATTTTCCTGTTCTTGCCCAGCCCTTCGGTAGGACGCGGCCGGTTTGGGCGCGTTCGCCTTTGAAATCCTTGAGATCGGACGGGGCGTAGAGCTTGCCGTTTTCGCTCCGCAGGCCCTCTTTCCAGGTGAACGTGGTGGCGTCGAGAAGTTCGCCGTCCTTGTAGCGCTGCAGATAGACGCCTTGGCCTTTGGCCAATTCCGGCACCTCCGACAACGGGAAAATCAGCAGCTTTTTCTGCAAGTCGAGGCCGCGCTTGTTCTCGCCGACGACGGCGACGTGATCGCCTTCCACGAAGCGGCAGACCACTGCCTCACCCGGCATTTTGACGTTCATCACGCGTTTTCCGGCCTTGGTCTGTGCGACGGCGTCGTCTTCGGTGGTGATGAAGCCGTGGCCGGTGGTGGCCGCCAAGAACAGCTTGCGGCCCGGCACATGCACGAACATCGTCACCAGATCGGCTTCCGGCGCCAGATCGATAAAGGTGCGGATGGCGTCGCCGTTGCCACGCCCGCCCGGCAGCTTGGAGCCATCGAGGGTGAAGAAGCGGCCATCGGTCGAAAACATCATCAACGTGTCGGTGGTCTCGGCGTGAATCCAGAACCGTTCGCGGTCGCCTTCGCGGTATTTGATGCTGTCCGACGGTTCGATATGGCCCTTAAAGGAGCGCACCCAACCCTTTTGCGAGCAGACGATGGTGAGCGGCTCGCGCTCGACATGGGTTTCGATCGCCTCCGCCGTTTCAGCGATAGCTTCCACCTTCTCGGCCAACTTCTTGTCGGCGATGCGGGTGCGGCGCTTGCCGAGGACCGTCTTCTGGCCGAATTTCTCGTCCACCGCCTTCATTTCCGCAATCAACCGGGCCGAGATCATCTCGTCGGAACCGAGCAGCTTGTTTAGCTCCTTCTGCTCCTTTGAAAGCTCCTTGTGCTCGCCGCGGATCTGCATCTCTTCCAGCTTGCGCAAGGCGCGCAGGCGCATGTTGAGGATGGCTTCGGCCTGGTTGTCGGTGAGCTTGAAGGTCTTCATCAGGACGGGCTTAGGCTCGTCCTCGGTGCGAATGATCTTGATGACCTTGTCGAGGTTGAGATAGGCGACGAGATAACCTTCCAACACCTCCAGCCGGGTGGCGATCTTGGCGAGGCGGAACTTGGTGCGCCGTTCGAGCACATCGCGGCGGTGATGGACGAAGGACAACAGCGCGTCCTTGAGGCTCATCACCCGTGGCACCAGGCCGTTATCCAGCACGTTCATGTTGAGCGGGATGCGGCTCTCGAGATCCGACTGGCGGAACAGCTGCTCCATCAGCAGATTTTCGTCCACCGTGCGGGTCTTGGGGATGAGCACGATGCGGATGTCTTCGGCGGATTCGTCGCGGATGTCGTCGAGCAGCGGCACCTTCTTCTGCTCGATCAGCTCGGCGATGCGCTCGATCAGCTTGGCCTTCTGGATCTGATAGGGAACCTGATCGACCACGATCTGGTAGGAGTTGCGAGCGCCCTCCTCCTTGAACCAGTGGGCGCGCACCCGGAACGAGCCGCGGCCGGTGCGGTAGGCCTCCTCGATGACTTCGGGGCCATCCACCACGATGCCGCCGGTCGGGAAATCGGGGCCCTTGACGTATTTGAGCAGGGTGGTGTCGCGGCAGTTCGGGTTCTTGATCAGCTCGATGGTGGCGGCACACAACTCGCCGAGGTTGTGCGGCGGAATGGACGTCGCCATGCCCACCGCGATGCCGTTGGAGCCGTTGGCCAAGAGGTTCGGGAAGGCGGCCGGCATTACCACCGGCTCATCTTCGGAGCCGTCATAGGTCGGACGGAAGTCGACAGCGTCTTCGTCGAGGCCGTCCATCAGGGCGATGGCAGCGTCGGTCAGGCGGCTTTCGGTGTAACGCATGGCGGCGGCGCTATCGCCGTCCACATTGCCGAAATTGCCCTGGCCATCGACCAGCGGATAGCGGACGGCGAAGTCCTGGGCCAGACGCACCATCGCCTCGTAGACGGCGGTGTCGCCGTGAGGGTGGTACTTGCCGATGACGTCGCCGACGACGCGGGCGCATTTCTTGAAGCCCGACTTGGGATCGAGACCGAGCAGCCGCATCGCATAGAGCAACCGGCGGTGAACCGGCTTGAGGCCGTCGCGGGCGTCGGGCAGCGCGCGCTGGGTGATGGTCGAGAGCGCATAAGCGAGGTAGCGCTCGGAAAGCGCACTAGCGAGATTCTCGGGGCGGATATCGTCAACAACAGGCGTGGTGGGCATTTAGATCTTCAATTCCAAACTGTCATGGCCCGCAACGGCGGGCCATCCAGGTGACGCTTACACTGGCGTCAGAGGTTTTGCCTATAGCATTTCACCGTTTCGCAGAAACGGCGAAACGCTCTAGATTCTTTGCTTGTCGCGCTTTCGGACGGAAAACCGGAGTCCACTTTTCCTGAAAGCGCTCTGGCCCAACTGGATCGCCCGCAGTCGCGGGCGATGACATTCGGGGTTCGCGGCCGGTGTACTTCTACGTCGATTCGCCTTCTTCATGTGCCGCAAGAGAGTCGAGGCGTAACCGCGGTGGTGGCATAGGTTTTCCGTGGGGCTTCAGAACCCACTCGAAGAGGAAATGACCGGTCAGCGCGAGCCCGGCGGAGATGTCGGCAGCGTTCACTTCGTGCTGGCTCCCCAGCAGAAATTGCGGCAGCGGGAACAGCCGCGCGGCATACGGCGCCCCTGCCCCAGATGACACCGCCCGGCCGGATCGGGGTGAGACATATATAAGGTTGGAGGTGGCGCCGGTGGCGGCGCACGCCGTCAGATCGAGCCCGAAGCCGAGCGCCTCCAAGAGCCCCGCCTCCCAGCGGACGTAAACGGCACCCCAATGGGCGAGCCCGTCCGCCAGCATGGCGTCGAGCAGAACGGTCGAGGCGGCGAACAACGGCTCGTAAAGCGGCGCGCGCTCCGGCAGCGTGGCGATGGTGATCGCCGTAAAGGCGTTGAGCCCGGCTAGCGCCTCGCGACTTTCCATCAGCGTTCCGGCGCGGGCGACATCGATCTCGCAAGCGAAATTGCCGAGATGTTCCTGGAGCCGGGCGCGCCATTGCAGCCGGACGGTGTTGCCAGGCTGGAGCACCGGCTTCAGCTTGCGCCCGCCCCGGACCAGCCCAAGATGGCGACCGTGGCTGCGGGTCAGGACCTCCAGAATGGTCCCGCTTTCGCCGTGCTGGCGGACCGACAAGACAATGGCGTCGTCATGCCATTCCATGGCGGCCCCGCCAAACCAAAGGCGTCATTTGTCCTCCGGAAACTCCAGACCCATGTCGCGGTAGTGCTCGCGTTTATCAGCCCAATCGGGGCGCACCTTGACGAACAAAAACAAATGCACGCGGCGGCCAAAAATCTGTTCGAGTTCTCTGCGAGAAGAGGCACCGATGTCTTTGATCGTCTGACCTTTTTTGCCAAGCACGATGGCCTTCTGACCGTCCCGCTGGACGTAAATGATCTGATCGATTTTGACCGAGCCGTCCTTGCGATCCTCCCACTTTTCGGTTTCCACGGCAGTGGAATAGGGCAGCTCATCGTGGAGACGGAGATAGATCTTCTCGCGGGTGATTTCCGACGCCAACAGGCGCGAAGGGATGTCAGCGGCCTGGTCCGGCGGATAGAGGAACGGGCCTTCCGGCATCCGCGCCGCGCACCATGTGGCCAGTGTCTCCAAACCGTTGCCCTTGAGCGCCGAGATCATGAAGATTTCTTCGTAAACCCCTGCCCCGTTAAACTTTTCAGCCAACGGCAGAAGCTGTTCCACCGCCATGGCGTCGATCTTGTTGAGGGCCATCACCGCCTTGCGGCTGGCCGCCTTCAGTCCCTCGATGATGCTGGTGGTATCGGCACTGGCGTTGCCGTTCGGATGGTCGCTGACCTCGGCGGCATCGACCAGATGGACCACGGCATCGGCATCGCCCGCCCCGCTCCAAGCGGCGGCAACCATCGCTTTGTCGAGGCGGCGTTTGGGCTTGAAGATGCCGGGGGTATCGACGAACACGATCTGGGTCTCGCCCCGCATGGCGACGCCGCGGACGTTCATGCGCGTGGTCTGCACCTTGGGGCTGACGATGGCGACCTTGGAGCCGACCAGCGCATTGACCAAAGTGGACTTGCCCGCATTCGGGGCGCCGATGATGGCGGTGAAACCGCAACGGGTCATGGTTGTCCCCTGCCGTTACGGCCGCCCTTGAGGCGGCCATCCAGCCTAGCGTCCACGAGACGAAAAACTCTGGATGGCCGGGCCAAGCCCGGCCATGACGAAGAAATCAAAACAGCCTCACTCACACTTGCTTGCCAACAGTCAGCAGCATCTTGCGCGCCGCGTCTTGTTCGGCTTCACGCTTGGAAGTGCCGGTGCCGACCTGAGGGTCTTTGCCAGACACGTCGACCTGGACCGAGAACACCGGCGCATGGTCGGGGCCGTCACGCCCGACGACCTTATAGACCGGCGGCGCGGATTTGGCGCCCCTCGCCTGAGCCCATTCCTGCAGGCGGGTCTTGGGATCGCGCATTTCCTCGTTAAGGGCGGCGAAAGCCTCGGTCCAGTAGCGGCGGATGAACACCCTGGCGGCGTCAATCCCGCCATCGAGGTAAAGCGCGGCGATCACCGCCTCGCAGGCCCCGGACACAATGGCCAGCTTGCGCCGCCCCCCGCTGCCCGCTTCCGACTTGGCCAGGATCAAATGGTCGGCAATGCCAGCCTCTTCCGCCGCCACGGCGCAGGCCTCCGCTCGCACCAAATGGTTGAATTTGAGGGCCAGATCGCCCTCCTCGTCCTTGGGATAGAGCTCGTGCAGCCGCTCGGCGCAGATCAGACCGAGCACCCGGTCACCCAGGAACTCCAGGCGCTCATTGGAGCCCGGCCCGCTGGCACTGGCATGGGTGAGCGACCGGGTCAGCAGCTTTTTGTCGTTGAACAGGTGGCCGAGACGCTCTTCCAGCTCAGTCGATGGTGCGGAAGATACGGCTCCAGCGGATGGCCGACGGCCACTTCCAGAATGTGAAGAGTTGCGTTTTTCGTTCATCGATCGAGAAAAATTTGAATTCGGCGCGGCCGATCAGGTTTTCGGCTGGAAGATAGCCGACCACACCGCGGCTGTCGTCCGAATCGTCGCGGTTGTCACCCATCATAAAGTAATGGCCGGCGGGGACCGTGTACACGGGCGTATTGTCATTGAAGCCGTCGGCCTCGCGATCAAGCACGTAATACGACCTGCCACCCGGCATGGTCTCGCGATAGCGGGCAATGTGGTGGCGGTAGCCGTTTTCGACCTCGACATAATCGGAAACGCGGATTTTCGGGATCGGACTATCGTTGAGGTAGAGCACCCCGTGCACCACCTGTACCCGGTCGCCGGGCAGCCCGACGATGCGTTTGATGAAGTCGCGCTCCGGCTCCGACGGCAGGGCGAACACCGCGACGTCGCCGCGCGCCGGATCATGGGACCAGATGCGGTGGAAACTCGGCAGATAGCGGCCAAACGGGAGCGAATAGCGGCTGTAGCCGTAGGAGAACTTCTCGACGAACAGGAAGTCGCCGACCAGCAGCGTGTCCTCCATCGAGCCCGAAGGAATATTGTAGGGCTGGAAGAACAACGTGCGCTCCACCAGCGCGATCAGCAGGGCATAGACCAAGATACGCAGCAGGTCCCACCAGGAGTCGTTGGTGTATTCCTCAGCCTTCGGCGGCGGCGTGGCCTCGGGCGCAGCGAGCGGCGCGGCTTCCGCAGGCGGCGCACCGGTCATGACAAACGGCATCGGCGCCGGACCGGCGGCGGCAGGCGTGGTCTCGGCATCAATCGCATCCGTCATAGCGGCGTCAGGGAACCGGATGGCGTCCGCCGCGTCAAGCCCGGCACGGGTTGCTTCCCTCAGGGTTGCACCGGATTCGCCGAAATGATCACGAACGCCTGAGCCAGCGGGAAATCGTCGGTGATGGTCAGGTCGATCTGCGCCGTCATGCCCGGCGGCGTGATTTCTTCCAACCGGCGTAAAGCTCCATTGGTCAGACGCATGGTCGGCTTGCCGCCGGGCAGGTTTACGACCCCCATGTCGCGCCAATAGACACCGCGACCCAGCCCGGTGCCGAGCGCCTTGGAACAGGCCTCCTTGGCGGCAAATCGCTTCGCGTAACTGGCAGCCTTGCTCGCGCGCTTTTCGGATTTGGCACGCTCGGCATCGGTGAAGATCCGGCCGAGAAACCGCTCGCCATATTTGGCGATCGATTGCTCGACGCGGCGGATGTCGATCAGATCGGTGCCGATGCCGAGGATCATGCCCTCGCCTCGTCCATCAGTTGGCGCATGCGGCGGATAGAGGCTTCCAGACCGATGAAGATCGCCTCGCCGATGATGTAATGGCCGATGTTGAGTTCCTTGATCTGCGGCAGAGCGGCGATGGGCTGGACGTTTTCATACGTCAAACCGTGACCGGCGTGAATTTCGAGGCCAATCGAAGCGCCATAGGCTGCAGCCTCGACGCATTTCTGCAAAAGCTGGGTTTGCAATGCGCCAGTGGCGTTCGAGTAGGCGCCAGTGTGCAATTCCACCACGGGCGCCCCCAGCGCACGCGAGGCGTCAAGCTGGCGCTTGTCGGGCTCGATGAACATCGAGACGCGGATGCCGGCGTCCACCAGCTCGCGCACGATCGGCTTCAAGCGATCGAACTGCCCCGCCGCATCGATGCCGCCTTCAGTGGTGCGCTCCTGGCGATTTTCCGGAACGATGCAGCAGGCGTGCGGCAAATGCTTGAGCGCGATGTCTTTCATCTCAGGCGTCGCCGCCATTTCGAGATTGAGCGGAATGCGCAGCTCCAGCCGCAAACTTTCGATGTCGTGATCGGAGATATGGCGGCGGTCTTCGCGTAAGTGCGCGGTGATGCCGTCGGCCCCCGCCGCGGCCGCCATCATCGCGGCCCGCAAAGGACTCGGATGCGAACCACCGCGGGCCTGCCGCACGGTCGCCACATGATCGATATTCACACCAAGACGAAGTTTTTGCATTGAAGATTACCTCGAAAAGCCGCCCCCACCCGATCCGACTTCGCTGCGCTACGCCGGGACCGACCTCTCCACAAGGGAGTGGTTGTTTTATGTCGCCGCGCTCGGCTGCGGTATTTCTTCCGGTTCGCGGACGCGGTCAACGGATTCCACCGCTTCGTTGACGCGCAAGGCGCCGACGATGTTTTGCAGGTGCACCACGTCGCGCACCACCACATCGACCTGAAAATCGAAGAACAGCGGATTGCGGTCGATCGTCTTCATGTTGAAAATGTTGCCGCCGGCGTTGCCGATTGCGGTCATCGCCGCCCCTAACGAACCGGCCGCATTCTTCACCCGCACCTTGAGGCGCGCCACCGACGGACCAATCTCAGCGGCGTGCGTGCCCCAGGCAACGTCGAGCCACTCGACATCGCTGTTGGATTGCGCCTTTTCCAGTTCGGCGCAGTCGATAGTGTGGATCACGGCCCCCTCGCCGGGCACCATCAAGCCGACGATGCGGTCGCCCGGCAGCGGATGACAACAGGTGCCGAGGTGATAGCCGACGCCACCAGTAAGGCCCTTGATCGAAATTCTCCGGCCTTCGACCGGCTGTTCCACCAGCGCGCGCTTGCGGCGCTCCGGGTCCGTCTTCAGTTCGGGATAGACCGCTTCCAGCACTTCACGGCCACGCAAGGCCCCGCCGCCAACCTGGGCGAAGACGTCTTCCGTCTTGGACAGGCCGAGTTTCTTGGCGACGCCCTCCACCGCCTTGTCGCTGAGCGGAAAACTCTCGTCGGCGAAGACCTTTTCGAGAATCTTGCGGCCAAGCTTAATGTGCTCGCCGCGCTGCTGCTGGCGCAGGAAGCGGCGGATTTCGGCGCGGGCCCGCCCGGTGACGACGAATTGCTCCCAGAGCGGCGACGGCGTCTCGTCCTTGCCGGAAATGATCTCCACCTGATCGCCGTTGCGCAGCGGCGTGTAGAGCGGCACCGGCGTGCCGTTGACCTTGGCGCCGAGGGTACGATGGCCGAGGTCGGTGTGGACCTGATACGCGAAGTCGATCGGCGTGGCGCCGCGCGGCAGCGGGATCAGATCGCCCTTGGGCGTGAAGCAGAACACTTGGTCCTGGTAGAGGTTGAGACGCGACTGCTCGAAGAATTCCTCGGCAGTGTTGCCCTGTTCCAGGAGATCGACCATCTCGCGCAGCCACTCATAGGCGCGATTCTCGCCGGGCTCGCCGGTATCGGATTTGACGTCGCGATAGCGCCAGTGCGCCGCGATGCCCCGCTCGGCGACGTCGTGCATTTCTTGGGTACGGATCTGGATTTCGACCCGCTGCCGTTCCGGCCCGATCAGGGTGGTGTGCAGCGACTTGTAGCCGTTCGGCTTGGGCGTCGAGATAAAGTCCTTAAAACGCGCCGGTACCGCCTGCCAGGCCGTATGCATAACGCCGAGCGCCTTGTAGCAATCGGCCTCGGTGTGGACGATGACGCGGAAGGCGAATACGTCGGACAACTGCTCGAAGTTGATCTTCTTATCCTGCAGCTTGCGCCAGATCGAGAACGGACGCTTGGCGCGGCCGTAAACCCAGCATTCGAGGTTGTTCTCGGCAAGCTTGCGCTTGATCTGGTCGGAGACGAGGTCAATCAGCTTACCGCGACTGGAATCCATCCGCTCCAGGCGCGTAACAATCGACTTACGCGCCTCGGCATAAAGCTCGGCGAAGGCGAGGTCTTCCAGTTCCTCGCGGACGTGCTGCATGCCGATGCGCCCCGCCAGCGGGGCATAGACGTCGAACGTCTCCTGAGCGATGCGGCGGCGCTTCTCCGGCTCCTTGATGTACTGCAGCGTGCGCATGTTGTGCAGACGGTCGGCGAGTTTCACCAGCAGCACCCGGATGTCGTTGGTGATCGCCAGCATCAGCTTGCGGAAATTCTCGGCCTGTTTGGTACGCTCGGCAAAGACTTCGAGGCCGGTCAGCTTGGTGACGCCGTCAACCAGATCGGCAATCTCCTTGCCAAAATTCTCCTTGATGTCGTCGTAGGTGGCGACCGTGTCCTCGATGGTGTCGTGGAGCAACGCGGTGGCAATGGTCGCTTCGTCCAGTTTCAATTCGGTCAGGATGGCGGCGACTTCGAGCGGATGGGCGAAGTAGGGATCGCCCGAGGCCCGGAATTGCTTGCCGTGGGCCTTCATCGCGTAAACATAGGCCTTATTCAGCAAAGCCTCGTTGGCGGCGGGGTCATAGGCTTTGACGCGGTCTACCAGCTCCGTCTGGCGCATCAGCTTGCGACGGCCGCGCGGGCGTGACGGATTGAGCGGTATGATGTTGTTCTTCTCGTTCGGCTGAGACGCGTTCATTCCCATATTTAGGCACAGTTAATACGAATCGAGAAACCGGAACGTGCGGCGAAGACAAAAAAAGTTCCCCACGGGCCTCAAAGCAAAAGACTCCGACTCCGGCTTCGCCTTCGGCTACGCCGCGACAAGCCATGCCTTAATACAAAAGGCCCGGCAAAAACCGGGCCTCTCGTGAATTCGATTTGAGAGCCGAAGAACCTAGTCTTCGTAATCTTCGACCGGTTCGGGCTGCGGCTCGGCGCGGCGCTGGGCCTCGGACGTGAGCGCACGCAGCAACTCTTCCTCGGTCACCTGACGGAACTGCGGATCCTCGCGGCCATCGTCGGTGTCGGGACGGACCTCCTCGGGCTCGTCGACCTCGGCGTGCTTCTGCAGCGACTTGATGTGATCTTCGAGCAGATTTTCCGGTGTCAGCTCCTCGGCCGCGATCTCGCGCAGCGCCACGACCGGATTCTTGTCGCGATCGCGATCAACCAGGGTCTCGGCACCGCCCGACAACTGACGGGCCCGGTACGCGGCCGACAGCACGAGGTCGAACCGGTTGGGAATCTTGTCTACGCAGTCTTCAACGGTGACGCGGGCCATGCTTTTCCAATCCTGCGGGGGGGATTTCCGGGAGGGGGCGGAACCTATAGGAAACGCCGGACGGGGACAAGTGGTTTATCCGGCCAGTGATTCAGGCTTCTTGGGGACGGTTTCGGCCTCCAGCGCCTTGGCCCGCCGCCAGATCTCCCAGGCCTGGGCCGCCACCAGCCCCAGAGCGAACAAGAGCGCGACGTCGGTGTACAGCAGGGCGCCCGACGACGGGTGAGCAAACGGCTGCGATGGCTGCCCCCCTTCGACGATCAAGCGGACGATGTAGCGCGCCGCAAAGATCGCGAGGAACAGCGCCATACCGATCGGCGACAGCTTGGACGTGATCGCCCCACTTGCCGGATCGAGGGTCAGGTGCTGATGGCGCGCCGACAGATAGCCGAGCCCGACGCCCGCAATCGCTGCGGCCACGAAGATCGCCAGCGACACCGGCGTAATCGGGGCCGGATGGATAAAAGCGAGCAAAGCGAACAGGCTGAGGATGGCCGGCCTGATCCACAAACGGTTCGGTTTCAGCGGACGGCCTGCACTGGCCCGGCGCATCCGCCAAAACACGATGAGCATGACGATGACCGGAAATATATAAGGCGAAAATTGCGTCATCAGAAAAATCCTCAGCCAAAAAAACTTAAAAAGCCCCGCAAATATGGGTTTCTACGAGCAACACCGCGTCTTGGCGGAAGCGCGTGCGATAAGCGGTGCGGATCGCCTCAAGTTTCGCCGCCTCCAAAGGCGAGCCCGAAATCAACACGAACAACCGCTTGGAAGCCTCACGCACAAGGGCCCCGTCGCTTAAGCTCTTCCATTGGCCAGAGGCGTCCTGGACCGTCAAGCCATCGGGAAAGCGGGGCGTCACCTCTTCATCGATGAAGCGTTGCCAATCGGCCTCGCTGACCACCCCGCCACCGGGGATCATGCGGCCGAAATACAGCTCGGCGGAGACCAAGGCTTTGAGACCGGCCGGACAGGTGTGCGCATCCGGCGCTGCGCAGCCGCCGAGGACCAAAGCTAGCACCACGGTCGCCACCAGCCCGGGAGTAACTTTCCGCACAAAATCGATTATTTCCAATATTCAGCAGCCCCCTACGATACTTTCTAAGTCCCAAAAATGTCTTTGCGGTCTTTACCACTCGTTAAGACCCTTAGGCCAATTTGTCACACATTGATGCAACTTATTCGCGTTTTCAAGAGTACGCTGGAAGAGGAGATGGTCAATATCATGAACGAAACTAAGACGTTGCCGAGCCCCATCACCCTCGCCGACCTGCCGCCGCGGGGCACAGTGCGTTGGGTCAGCCGCCGCAAGGCGGCCGTCGTTGTCGCCGTGCAGGCCGGAGTGATCACGCTCTCCGACGCCTGCGCCCGATATGCCCTGTCGGTTGAGGAATTCCTCTCCTGGCAGCGGACAGTCGAGCGCCACGGAGTCCCCGGCCTTCGCATCACCTACGCCCAGAACTACCGCCAGCAGGCGGTCCGGCCGTGACGGCTCAGCTTTCCTCTGCCGCGGCGCGCCCCGGGGGAGGAAAGATCATCTACTCCACCTTCGGCTCTTGCGGTGGGGCAACGGCTTTGACGACCGCCTGCGCTACCGATTGCGGCCCGCCCACCATGGTCCCGATCGCTTTGGCCGCTTCGACGAATTCGCTCGGCATCATCACCACGGTCATGGTGTTCTGCTCGGCGCCGATCTCGGTCAGCATCTGCATGCGGCGCAGCTCGAGCGAAGCGGGCGTGCGCATGATTTCGCGACCGGCTTCCTGCAGCAGCTTGGCCGCTTCGAATTCCGCCGACGCCTTGATGATGCGAGCACGCTTCTCGCGCTGGGCCTCGGCTTCCTGGGCCATGGCGCGCTGCATCGACTGCGGAATCTCGATATTTTTCATCTCGACATTCTGCACTTCAACGCCCCAGGCTTCGGTCACCTGATCGACGCGCGTCTTGATCAGCAGCCCCATCTTCTCGCGCTCTTTCAGAACGTCGTCGAGCGGATGGGCGCCGATCACATTGCGCAGCGTGGTGAGCGCCACCTGGATGACGGCGTCGCGTACGTCTTGTACTTCGATCACCGCCAGATCGGGTTTCACGATGCGGTACCAGATCACGGCGTTGAGCTGAATCGGAACACTGTCGCGGGTCATCGCTTCCTGCTTCTCGATGCCGTCGGTCAGCACACGAATGTCGACCTTGCGGGCGTATTCGACACCGAAGGGGATGATCCAGAACAGGCCCGGGCCCGCCGTGCGTTTGTAAGCACCGAAGCGGAACACCAGCGCGCGCTCGTATTGCTGCGCTATGCGAAAGCCGGAAATGATGATGAAGAACAGAATGCCAAGGCCGATCCAAAAACTCGGCATCGCTAGAATACGCGGCAGATTGATCCCCAGCACCTGAATCGGTGCCAGGAATGACTCATAGAACGCCTGAACCATGCGCAACTCCCCCGGCCCTACCCCGCGCCCATTAAAGCACGGCGCGTGTGACGGTGAAATCACGGCGTCAACGTCTTGGAATGCGGCCTACTCTCAGGCAGTTACCTTGACGGCGGCGGCGAGGTCGGTTTCCGGGAACCCGGCCAAGAGGTTGGCGATCGATTTGTGCGACACCGGATGAACCCAGCGCGGCGCCACATCGGCCAGCGGCTTGAGGACAAAAATGCGGTCCGCCGCTCTGGGATGCGGCAGCACCGGTGGGCCGGCTTCAACCCGCCCGTCATAGTCGATCAAGTCGAGGTCGAGGGTGCGCGGGGCGTTGGGACGGATGCGTTCGCGGCCGAACGCGGCTTCGATGGCGTGTAGAGCCTCTAGCAATCCCGCAGGTCCCAGAGGGGTTTGCACCAGCGCGACCGCATTGACATAGGGCGGATCGGAGGGGTCCGGCCAGGCCGGCGTACGGTAGAATGGTGAAACCTTCAGCACGCGGATTCTTTGTGCAGCCATCGCGCCAAGGGATGACGCGATTGTGATGACGGGCGGACCGGCCGGGGAGTCCAAATTGGCACCTAGTCCTAACAGGATCACGGCCGTCCCCGCTTGCACCGGTGGGGCGTTGCGCTAGAACAGGGTGTGGGCCGCGGGGGGATTTGCCCGACCGGTCTGAAATATTTGTCGGAGGTCATTATGCTCTTCTATCCGCAAGAAAAGCTGGCTTTGTTCATCGACGGTGCCAACCTCTACGGTGCCGCCAAAGGCCTGCAATTCGATATCGACTATAAGCGCCTTTTGGAACTCTTTGCCCGTAAAGGCGTTCTCGTCCGTGCCTTTTATTACACCGCGGTCGATGAAAGCCAGGAGTTCTCGCCGCTGCGCCCCTTGGTCGACTGGCTCGACTACAACGGCTTTGCGGTGGTAACCAAACCGCTGAAGGAATTCACCGACGCCCAGGGCCGCCGCCGCGTCAAAGGCAATATGGACATCGAACTCGCCATTGATGTGATGGAGATGAGCGACCAAGTCGATCACATCGTGATCTTCTCGGGCGACGGCGATTTCCGCCGCCTGGTCGAAGCGGCCCAGCGCAAAGGGCGGCGCGTCAGCGTAGTGTCAACCATCCGTACACAGCCACCGATGGTATCGGACGAGTTGCGCCGCCAGGCCGACAACTTCATCGAGCTCGAAGAACTGAAGCCGATGATCATGCGCGAAGGCGGCCAGCGCGCGGTACCGCACGTCGCACCCGAAGCGGCACAGTAGGTCTCGAGCGTTTTGAATCCGATCGGTGGAGCGCTGCGCCAAATTGAAGAGGCGCCGGCGCCTGCATCTGACGTATAAGACTTCGATGAGCCAGGAACCACCGCGCGATTGCCGCCTTTGTCCGCGCCTTGCCGCGTTTCGCGACGAGAACAACGAACAGTATTCCGACTTTTTCAATGCCCCGGTGCCGAGTTTCGGCGCGCCGGATGCGCGGCTGTTGATCGTCGGGCTCGCACCAGGCCTCAAGGGTGCCAATCGCACCGGACGGCCGTTCACCGGCGACTGGGCGGGCGATCTTTTATATAAAATGCTGCTCAAGCACGGCCTCGCGACGGGCCTTTACGACAAGCGCGCCGATGACGGACTGAAACTGGTGGGCTGTGCCATCACAAATGCAGTGCGCTGTGTGCCGCCCGAG
The DNA here is from genome assembly GCA_002307725.1 of Alphaproteobacteria bacterium UBA1301. Taxonomy (GTDB): domain Bacteria; phylum Pseudomonadota; class Alphaproteobacteria; order Micropepsales; family Micropepsaceae; genus Rhizomicrobium. The sequence goes on from DBUB01000005.1 coordinate 24,785, forward strand.
AACAAGCCCCTACCCTTCGAGATCAAGGCGTGCCGCCGCTATCTCACAGCGCAAATCGCAGCGATGGCGAACCTGCGGGCCGTTCTGGCGCTCGGGAAAGTTGCCCATGACAGTGTTTGTGACACGCTGGCGGTGCGGAAATCGCAATTTCCCTTCAAACACGGCGCCGCTTACCTTCTGGACGCCGTGACGCTGGTCTCGAGCTATCATTGCTCGCGCTACAACACCAATACCGGCGTGCTGACCGAAGCGATGTTCGACGCCGTCGTCAAACAGGCAAAAAAAGCGGCGATGGGCTGAGGCTCATGGATTTCGTTCACTCCTTTGCAGCCCGCCGCGTGATGCTGGCGGAAGGTTCGGTCTACGAACGGCTGCGCCGCCACCCGCACATCACCTTCCATCCGTCGATGCGCCATGGCGTGCTGATTTATGACGACGCGGGACGCCGGGCCGAAGCCGAGGTACATGGCGGTTACATCGCGGCGGCGAAAGCGGCCGGTCTGCCTCTCGTCGTGCTCAGCGATACCTGGCGAGCCAATGGCGAAAACATTGCCGCGTCGACCTTTGCAGGACTGCCGGTAAACCAGGACAATATCGCCTTCCTCAAATCCTTGCGCGCCGCTGCCGGGCACGAGATTTTCATCGGCGGCCAATCGGGCTGCCGCGGCGATGCCTACCGCCCCGAGGAAGCGCTCGACAGCGCTGCAGCCTATGCCTTCCACCGGCCGCAGATGCAGGCGCTGGCCGAAGCAACTCCGGACTTCCTGTTCGCCGCTACCTTGCCCGCGTTATCGGAAGCTATCGGCATTGCCCGGGCGCAAGCTGAAACTGGACTGCCGTATCTGGTGAGCTTCGTGGTACGGTCAACCGGAACGCTGCTCGACGGCACGCCATGGGCCGAGGCGATCAAGGTGATCGACGACACGCCGCGCCCGCCGTTGGGCTTTGCTGTCAACTGCGTCCATCCCAAGGTGTTCGGCGCCGCCATGGCGGTGCTGGAACGCGCAGCACCGGTGCTGGTTTCCCGCGTCGTCTTCTTCCAAGCCAATACCTCGCCCCTCAGCCCCGAGGAACTGGCCTCTGCCACCGACCTCCTCACCGAATCCCCGGACACGCTGGCGGTGCAGATCGCGACGTTGCAGCGGCGCTATGCGATTCCCGTCACCGGCGGCTGTTGCGGCACCGACGAACACCACATCGCAGCGCTGGGAGCGGAACTTGGAAGCGCAAATTCAGCGGCCCAGGGCTGAGCTTTTCGTTCCGACGACACGAGTCTGATTTCCGAGTGGATCCCGGATCGCGCCCGAAATGACAAATACATATTACACTGGCTCTTTCACCGCTTCCGCCGCCTTGGCCGCGTACTGGTCATAGGCTTCCACGGCTTGTGCGGCATACATCACACTGGGACCGGCGCCCATGTAGATCGCCATGCCGACGGTCTCCATGATTTCTTCGCGCGTAGCACCATGTTTGCGCGCGGATTCCGTGTGGAAGGTGATGCAGGGATCGCAGCGCACCGCCACGGCGATGCCGAGAGCGACGAGTTCCTTGGTTTTGGTGTCGAGCGCTTTCGGCGCGGTGGCGGCCTGCGCCATGGCGCCGAACGCCTTCATGACGTCGGGCGTTCCGGCGCGTAGTTGCTTGGTGAGGCCGGTCATTTCAGCGGCGATCTGGGGCCAGTCTTTGTACATGGGAATGCCTCCTTGCGGGTTCGAGAAGTTATATTAGGTTTGCCTAATATATTTCAAGCCCGCAAGGACGTCGCAGGGAACCGCCCGCAAATGCAGGCGACCCAGGTCATGCCTGCCGCGATCTTCAACGTTGTGCCAGAGGTCACCTGGATGGCCCGCAGTCACGGGCAAAGACACCGTGGTTCTGTGCGCCCCTCAACGGGCCCTTACGAATACCGTTCTTCTTTCCACGGGTCGCCTTGGTTGTGATAACCGCGGACCTCCCAGAAACCGGGCTGATCCTGGGCGACCAGTTCGATCCGCGTCACCCATTTGGCGCTTTTCCAGAAATACCAGTCGGGGATCACCACCCGCACCGGCCCGCCATGCTCACGCGGGATGGGCTTTCCCTCCCAGGAATGGGCCAGCAGCACATTGGTTTCGGCGAAAACCGAGAGCTTCACATTGGTGGTGTAGCCGTCATAGGAATGGAAAACGACATGCGCCGCTTCCACTTTGGGCCGCACCAGATCAAGCAGCGTTTTCACCGCCACGCCGCGCCAATGATTGTCGAAGCGGCTCCATTGGGTGACGCAGTGGATATCGGAAACGAACTCTTCCTGCGGCAGCGCCAGGAATTCGTCGAAGGTCCAATGCAGCGGGTTGGCAACCAGGCCACCGATCTGCAGACGCCAGTTCTCCGGCTTCACATCCGGCTGGACGCCGAGATCGAGCACCGGCCAGGTCTTCACTTCCTTCTGACCCGGCGGCAGGCGGTTGACGTGCCCAAGATCGGGCCGCCCGGTAATCAGCCGCTTGCCGGCTGCCCATTGCTCTTTGGTGCGGACGAGCTTGTCGTTGGGGCGCGGCGGTTCATCGGACATAGAACTATTATAAAGTGGCAAGTAGCGAGTAGGGAATAGGGAAAACCGCGGTATTATGGCGCAAACGCCACCGCACCGGGAGGTCTTAAGTGATCGCCCGGGCGGCGGTGGCCGCGTTATTTCTGCTTTTTGATCTTTCGGTCGGAATGCGCGCTGAGCAACCACGATTTCATGAAATAATTCGCCTTGAAACGGTATTCATAGTTCCCGCCAAGCATATCGGAATAACAAGCCTGTCCGAAGACCATGAGGTTTGCACCTTTGGGGCCATTGATTATCTGTTGGTTGAAAGACTTCGGAATGCTGTGAGTGATGAGTTCGGTCTCTTCTCCCATGCCCAGAACACGCTTTTTGATAGAGTAGCTGCCTTCGATGTGGGTATCCCAATCTGGAGGGGGTTCCTTACAGAAGCTATGTTTCATAATCCCAGAGTGAATATAGGCCGGAGTGCGGCCAACATTTTTGAATTTGAATTTAATCTCAAGCTTGAACTCCGGAAGAACGACAATTTCCCAGTCCTGCGCGGACAATTGGGACCAATTATCAGATACAATCTCGGCAAATATATACGGCCGTTCAAGGCCAGTGAGCGCTTTTTCGGCAATTTCAGCAGCTCGCCTCGTATAAAAAGCGGCAGCGATGGCGGCCAGAAGCGTGATAAGGCCAATAGTGAGACCCCAAGCGGAAACCCGTGTCTGCTGATAGGACGAGACGGCAGATGCGTCGGCGGCGTCCGCAGCACGTCGCGCCTCTATGATGCTATTGGTGGCTTCTCGATGCTGCTCTTTGGCCTGCTCGCAGGCATCTTTTTTTGCAAGGCGCTCCCTCTTTTCAGTGATGAGGTTAAGGTTCGCTGGGTCGCAGCCGGAACCGCCAGCGCGATAATTAGCGGGGTCTCCGCGATAGCCGTGATCACCGGAAAGGTATGGCTTTTCGGGCTGTAGAAACAACCCTGTGCCCACAGCAACCGTCAGTCCGACAGCCGCAATGATTGGCAACCAATAGCTTCTAGACATTGGATGAAAAAGACCGCCGTGAATCCCCCGCGGGCGATCTTATTGCGGATATTGACCTCAGTCTCTTCTATTCCGAGTTGAGAAAGCTTCTCGACTAGCTGGGAATAAGTAACGCCCTTCCGCTTTAGCTCGGCCTTGAGCATCCCCTTAACCTGCTCTGTCCAATCGATTTTTCCGGCCATGGCGCGGCGCCTTTCAATTTAATGCAAACGCCATCATATTCGTTACGTTTGCCCTTGTAAACGTCACCTAATGCCACTACATTCGTTACATAAGTAACGGATTTGGTGGCAACCATGGCGCAACATTTCCTCCTTTCCAGTAAAGCCAAGACCCTCACACTGGCCCATGTGTTCCGTATGACGGACCCGGAAGCCGAGACGATGTTCCGGCAAGTCCGCTGGCCGTCAACGGACGGCGCTCCGGTGTGCCCGGAATGCGGCGGCTTTGACGCTTACGAATGCCGCCGGCCGAGTGGCGCGCTCCGCTTTCGCTGCAAGGCGTGCAAGGCCGATTTCACCATCACGTCGGGCACGCTGTTTGCCTCGCATAAGCTGCCCCTGCGGGCCTATCTGGCGGCCATCGCGATCTTCTGCAATGAGGTGAAGGGCAAGAGCATGTTGGCCCTCTCGCGTGATCTGGGGCTGTCCTACAAGTCCGCTTTCGTCCTTTGCCATAAGATGCGTGAAGCGATGGCGGAAGAGATGCGCGGTCGCGTCGTCGGTGGCGAAGGCAGGGTTGCCGAGACGGATGGTGCCTATTTCGGCGGTTATGTGAAACCCGCCAATCTGCACGAAGCCCGCAAGGATCGCCGCTTCGCCCGTAATCAGAACGGCAAGCGGGAATGCGTCGTGATCGTTCGCGAACGCGGCGGCAACACGGTTCCGGCCGTGTTCAAGTCGGAAGGCTCCGCCCTTGCTTGGATCAAGTCGCACGTCACCAAAGAGACCATCTTGAACGCCGACGAAGCCCCATCATGGAACGGCCTGCATAGCCGGTACGAAATGAAGCGCATCAATCACCAAGAAGCCTACAGCCGCGATGGCGCCTGCACGAATTGGGCGGAAAGCTATTTCAGCCGTCTACGCCGTGCGGAAATTGGCCATCATCATCATTTGGCTGGTCCGTATCTCCTCCGCTATGCGCAGGAAGCCTCTTGGCGTGAAGATAATCGCCGCGTTGATAACGGAAATCAGATCCGCCGCGTCGCAACGCTGGCCTTGGGGCATAAGCCGTCAGTAGACTTCAGTGGGTACTGGCAGCGGCACGTTACGGCAGCATGAGAGACCGACTCACGCTATCTTTGTTACCTCAAAATGGAGGGGCAAATGAGCGGTGATATGCAAGCTGCGTTGATAACCAAAATATTAGGCATAGGTACAAGCAAAGATGACGAAATGGGGTACGTCGATTGTGAGCTGAATCATAAAGACCGACATGCAATCGCCTTTTTGCCATACGACGCTTCGCAGGTGGTAGTTGCGTTTATTGCGGCAGCAGGGCACCTAGAGAAAAAGCAGGCAATGAAACTTGGAAAGCCGCGTGATGGGTTTCAGGCAAGCTGTACGCCAACAGTAGGTGTTGAGATCGCGGCCGATAATCTCACAGACGGAAAACACGAGATCATTTTCCGGATGGTGTTATCGAGTGGAGCGGCCCTGAATTTTGCAGTACCAAAGAATCGGATACCGGCAGTGATTGCCGCGCTGACAACTGCCATGGGAACGGCAACAGACTTACCGCAGTCAAAACCAAATTGACAGGTAACGGCGCTATAAGGACGGTCTTATTTTCCATGACAACGCACCTTTCTTCGGCTAGATTGGTCTAGCCGTGGTGCGTCGCTGCATTGGCACATCGAACGCGCGGAAGCTTGGCGGCGTCGCGCGGATCACCAAATCACAGAATACCCTGAAGCGGGCCTAGTTCCTAGGCTCGCTGGCGCTTGGCTATGTGAGCGCCCAAACCCGGCTACCGCGTAACCGTCCTGCGTCTGCCAGCTTGCCCCGAAGGTTTTGCTGCCGGAGGGCATGAACCAGCTTGAGGTGTACGGACCGGGCAAGCACCCGGTCAGTCGGGTCTAGCCCGGTTGCTTCCATGGCCCGTTCCGCAAGTTGCAGGGCTGTTAGTGGTCCCTCTGCCGCCAGAAACCCACGGCAGAGCCGAAGCAACTCCCCGTGGCCCCAGAGGCGCTTTATGTCGGCGTAGGGCTGGGTGGCTTCTGGCGATTCCAGCAAGGCAATCGTCGCTGCGACATGGGCAAGGTCCAGCCTCGCCCGCTTCAAGGCGGCTTCGTAGTTCCGAATGGCCGCCTCTATCTTGGCCTGCTTGCGCCGGAGCGTCGTGACGGTTCGGATTTCGCCCATACCTGGGGATTAGGCAGCCGCCGGTAAATTTTCCAGTGGCGTTTGCGCCATAATACCGGAAAACCGCAAATCCCCATTCGCTATTCGCCTTTTCTCATCCCTTGTCCCGCATCAGCCTAGCTTTGTCGCGGACCCAGTCGCGGTTCTTTTCGGTTTCGCGCTTGTCGTGCAGCTTCTTACCCTTGGCGATGCCGATTTCCACCTTGGCGATGCCGCGGCGGGTGAAAAAAAGCTTGAGCGGGATCAGCGTCAGACCCTCACGCTGCACGGCGATGGAGAGCTTCTTCACTTCAGCCTTGTGCAGCAGCAGCTTGCGGATGCGCTTGGGCTCGTGGCCGAAACGGTTGGCGGCGGCGTATTCCGGAATGTTGGCGTTGATCAGGAAGATTTCGCCGTCCTTGGCCTGGGCGTATGACTCCGCGATCGTGGCGCGGCCGAGGCGCAACGATTTCACTTCCGAGCCCGTCAGCATAATCCCCGCCTCCATCGCGGAGCTGATGGCATAGGAAAAATGGGCCTTGCGGTTTTCGGCGACGATCTTGCGGTCGTCGTCCTTGTTCTTCTTGGCCAAAGGGCGGCTCACCAAAAAAGGAATGTCATGGCCCGCCACTGCGGGCCATCCAGGTTACGTCTGGAACAACGACTTAGGAAGAGCACCGCCCGCATTCAAGAGCGGACCTACTCCACCTGGATAGCCCGCATCTGCGGGCTATGACACCGAAGAGCCCTACTCCGCCTTGATGCCGACCTGATCCAGCGCGGCGCGGATGCGGGTGCGGGCGGCGTCCGTGACGGACATCATCGGCAGGCGGACCTCGTCGGTGCAGAGGCCAAGCTGGGAAACGGCAAACTTCACCGGGCCGGGGCTGGGCTCGCAGAACATGGCGTCGTGCAGCGGCATCAGCTTCAGTTGCAGCTTGAGGGCATCGGACCAGCGGCCCTCGCGGCAGGCTTTCTGAAAATCGGAGCAAAGCTTCGGTGCGACATTGGCCGTCACCGAGATAACGCCCTGAGCGCCTTGCGCCATGTAGGCGAGCGCGGTGCCGTCTTCGCCCGAGAGTTGGACCCAATCGGGGCCGCAAGCGGCGCGCTCGCGTAGCACGCGGGCGAGATTAGCGGTGGCATCCTTGACGCCGATGATGTTTGGAATCTTCGAGAGCCGCGCCATAGTGTCGACCGAAATCTCGACAATCGCGCGCGCGGGAATGTTGTAGAGGATGATCGGAATGTCGACTGCTTCGGCGATGGCAGCGTAGTGGCGATAAATGCCTTCCTGCGACGGCTTGTTGTAGTAGCCGGTCACCGACAACACCGCATCGGCACCCATCTCCTTGGCGTGGCGGGTGAGCGAAATGGCTTCGGCGGTCGAGTTCGAACCGGCCCCGGCGATCACCGGCACGCGGCCGTCGGATTCCTCCAGCGTAATGTCGATCACTCGCATGTGTTCGGCATGGCTGAGCGTCGGCGACTCGCCGGTCGTGCCGCAGGGCACCAGACCGTTGGAGCCCTGGGCGATCTGCCAGCGGACCAATTGCCGGAATGCAATTTCATCGACCGCACCGTCTTTCATCGGCGTGATCAGCGCAGGAATGGAGCCAAATAAGCTCTTGGGCGTGAACGGCATTGGGCGACCTCGTGAATTGGTGCGCAAAATAGCGCGCATTCCCGCAAGGGCAAGGCATTTGGCGAGGCGAATGTGCAATGCTCCACACATTACGATTGTAGTGTGCTCGCTTGCGACACTAAGGTCGTCGCGAATCTTGGGACATAAACACAATGCCTGCCCGTGCCCTGCCCGTTTTGGTCCTCCTTTTGCTGGGGGCCGCCGTGGCAGACCCGCTGCCGACCGGAGTTGAGCGCCAGGGCAATGTCATCACCATGCAGCCGGTCGGTGACGACGCATCGGCGGCCTCCGACAATGAAGCTGAGCTGCGCGCCGGTGCCGTTCACGTTCTTTCTGCCGCCGACCACGACCTGTTCACCCGCGCGTTTGAGGCGGCCAGTCGCGGTGACTGGCCTGCAGCGCTGGCGCTGGCCCAGACCGGCCGGAATCCGGTCGCACGCGCCCTGGTGCAGTGGCGCTATGTGCAGGACAGGAATGCCAAGGCGCCATTCGATCAGATCGACGCCGTGCTCAAAAACGCCCCCGACTGGCCGCGGCGAACCAGCCTCTTCGCCCGCGGTGAAGAAGCGTTGGATCCGGCAACGGCGCCCGCGACAGTGATTGCCTGGTTCGCCGGCCGCAATCCGATCAGCGCCATCGGCATGATCCGGCTGGGCGATGCGCTTGTGGCCACCGGCAAAACCGAATGGGGCAAGAAGCTGATCCGCGATGGTTGGGCTGCGGGCGTGTTCGATCTGCCGCAGGAACTCGCCATCGTCCAGAAGGATGGCCCCTTCCTGACACCCGACGCCGACCGGCGCCGGCTCGACAATCTGATCTGGTCTGACCAGATCACCGCCGCCCGTCGCGAAATGGCCCGCGTGGACGATGCTTCCCAGCGCCTCGCCAACGCTCGCATCGCGGTCAAAACCGATCCCCGCCATGCCGCGAAGGTCCTCGGCGAGCTTTCCGCCGATCTTGGCGGCGATGGGCGGCTGCTGTTCGACCGGGCCCGCGCGGCGCGCAAGAACGCCGACTTCGATGCTGCGGCGGAACTTCTCACCCGGCCGGCCGTGCGCGAATTGTTCAAGACGCATCAGACGCCGCTGTGGACGGAAGCGCACATCGTTGCCCGCGAAATGCTGAAGGCGAACAAGCCGACGCTGGCCTACAAACTGGTGGCCAATACCGGCGTCACCACCGGCAGCGAATTTTCCGAGTCCGAGTTTCTGGCCGGGTGGATCGCGCTCAGGTTCCTCAAGGATGCGTCAAGCGCCATGCCGCATTTCGCGCGCCTCGATGCCGGTGTGACGCGCCCGATCAGCCGCGCCCGCGCCCGCTATTGGATCGGCCGGACTTACGAGGCCCTCGGTGATGAGGCGGGCGCCTACAAGGCTTATGAACTGGCGTCCAAAGTGCCCGAGACGTTTTACGGACAGCTCGCGCTGACCCGTATCGATGCCACGCCGGTGCTGCATCTCACCACAGCAAAGATCGAGGCGATGCCGTCCTCCGCTGCGTTCAACAACGACGAGTTGGTCAAGGCGATGCGCGTCTTGGCCGATCTCGGCTCGCAGGATTTGCTCCGGGCGTTTGCACTGCGCTATGTCGAACTGCATCCCGGCGCGGGGCACGCCAAGCAGCTCGCGGCGGCGCTGACCGAGATGGGGTACCGCGACGTGGCGCTGCGCGTTGCCAAAGTGTTGGGCTACGAAGGGCCGACCTTCCCGCAATACGCCTACCCGGTGATTGGCGTGCCCGACTACCAAGGCCCGCCGCCGGCGCCGGAAAGCGCCCTCGTCCACGCCATCATCCGCCAGGAAACCGAATTCGATCCGCAGAGCGTCAGCCGCGCCAATGCTCGCGGGATCATGCAGCTCACGCTGGCGTCGGCGCGCGTCAACGCCAAACGGGCGGGCATTGCCTATCGCCCCAACGCGCTGACCACCGATGTGACCTACAATATGCAGCTCGGCATGACCGAGTTCTCGTCGTATCTGGCCAATTGGGGAAATTCGGTGATCGTCTCCGCCGCGGCCTATAATGCCGGTGAAGGCAATGCGAAGCGCTGGATCCAGGCTTTCGGCGATCCCAGAAGCCCGTTGACCGACCCGGTTGATTGGATCGAGTCCATCACTTTCGGTGAAACCAGGAATTACGTGCAGCGGATCGTCGAGAATCTTGAGGTCTACCGTGCCCGCTTGGCGGGACGTAACGTGCCGCTCCGCATTCTCAGCGATATCTATGCCAGCCCGCCGCCGGTGAAGGTGTTGAACCCGCCGGCACCGCCCCCGCCAGTCCCGACGAAGAAGCCGAAGGAGCGGCGGTCGACTTCGAATTAGGGGTTGTTAGCGGAACATCGACAGCCATTCGCGGGCAAGACGCTGGGCTTCGGCGATCTGGGTCGGAAGCATCTCACGCGACAGCTGGGCACGCCAACTTTTGGCCTCGTCCACACCCCGCATCGCCGCGAGGTTGAACCATTTGTGCGCCGCAATGAAATCCACCCCCACGCCCTGCCCGGTCGAATAGGCCAGACCGAGATTGTAAAGCGCATCGGCCCGCCCCTTCTGGGCGTCCGTTTCGTATTGTGTTAGCGAAGCGACATCCACACATGCCATCGCCGTAATACCCCTGAATCAGTTTCTGCGGTTGCGGCGAAAGAACCCCACCCGCGAGACGAGATCGTGTGGCAGAGACCCTAAGACACGGTTAACGTGAATTCGCCTTAATCGTTAGTTTTCGTTAGGGATTTCACCTATGCGCGGCGCCGTCAGTGCAACCGATCAACCAGCGCCTGCGCCTGTTTCTGGACCGCAGTGTAATTCGGCTGCTCGCGCAGGCGGACGCCGAAACAATCGCGATATTCGCGATCGGCCTTCACTTCCAGCGCATCGGATTTGTCGGTGTTCTTCTCCGCCTTGGCATGCGCCAGCGTCAGGTCCAACGTTCTCTTGCAGAAGAGAACTGGCGCCAGCGGCGTCTTCAGCTTCTCTTCGGCGATGAAGATACGGTCGCCGCGCATCACGACGACAAGCAACCGGTCGGGACCACGGTCCAGCACCAGGTCCTGGGCGAAGGCGGCAAGTTCGACGACGGCAAGCTCGGCACCCGGCGGTGCCTTCACCAGAACCAGGCCGTGGAGATAGGCGGCGGCATCGGTGGAAAGGGCCTGGGTATAAAAGGCCTCAGAGCGGAATGCCGCCGTCATCGAGGCCGGGATGTTCTTCTCGTCCTTCCACCAGTTGCGGTGACCGGCGAGCCAGCGCGTGAGCAGCGGCTTGGTGGTTACCGTGACGACGGTATCGCCGCGGGCATACTGAAGACCGTCGACGGCGCCGAAGCCGACATCTCCCTCGTCGAGCGCGACCACGGTGTAGGTGCCTTCCGGTGTAAAGCCGGAGGCGTGCCAACCGGGCACCGCCAGCTTGATAAGCCGCTCAAGTTCGGGAAGCGCGCGATCTTCCGCCGCCGGATCCGCCTTGACGGCCGAGAGAGCACGGTCACGGGCATATATATAAGTGTCGGTTGGGGAGGACGGCGCTGGATCGGCGGCCGGTGCGGCGGAAAAAATCAGGGAAAAACAAAGAAATGCTGGTGCCAGCCGCATTATCTGCCCCCTAAAACGGGCTGGCCGCGACACCCGTTTGACACCTTAGTGTCAGATGGCTGCCGCGGCCTTTGCCTTAGTCATCGGTTTCTCCCGAGGGATCCACCGTGAACTATCCGCGTTTATCGCGCGGTGAAACGACGTCGAAGACTATTTCTTCGCCTTCTTCTTCGTCGCCTTCTTCACCTTCTTCTTCGCGACCTTCTTAGCGGCCTTCTTTTTCGCAACTTTTGGCATGAGAAGTGACTCCTCTTACGTGTCGTCCGGGTCGGGCGACTCTGCCGCCCCCCAAAACGCAAGCAATATGAGTGGGTTGAGGTTAAGAATGCAATACCACCCCCCGCCGGCCCCAAAGCCCGTCAAGCCCTAAATGCAAAAAAACCGCAATCTATCGAGATTAAATGCACTTCATCCGCGCACGGATGAAAATTGGAATTTTTGCCGCGAGACGCCCTCCGGCGCTTGTTCTTGTACGAATCACCCCTCATCGGGCAATTCGAGTCGCGCTTTGAGAAGCGCGTTGACGGTCCCCGGATTGGCTTTTCCCCCCGTCGCTTTCATCACCTGACCGACAAACCAACCGACCATCGCGGGTTTGAGTTTCGCAGCGGCGGCCTTGTCGGGGTTCGCAGCGATCACATCATCGACCGCTTTCTCGATCGCGCCGGCATCCGTCACCTGCTTGAGGCCGCGCGTCTCCACAATGGAGCGAGGGTTCCCCCCTTCGGCCCATACGATGTCGAGAACATCCTTGGCGATCTTTCCCGAGATGACGTTTTCACCCACCATCTTGATGATGTCGGCATTGGCGGAGGCCGAGACGGGACCTTCGAGAACCGACAGCCCGGCTTTGTTCAACCGGCCAAAATACTCATTGTTCAACCAGTTAGCGGCCGCCTTGGCATCGGCTCCTGCGGCCAGCATGGCCTCGAAGTAATCCGCGGTCTCCTTCTCGGCGACCAGCACCAGAGCATCGTATGCGTTGAGGCCCATCGCCATGAAGCGGTCCTTCTTGGCATCCGGCAGTTCCGGCAGCGCGGCGGCGATCGCATCCACCCAGGCCTGTCCGATGACGAGCGGCAGCAGATCGGGATCGGGGAAATAACGGTAGTCGTGTGCCTCTTCCTTGGAGCGCATCGGCCGCGTCTCGCCGGTCTTGGTGTCGAACAGAAGCGTCTGCTGCTTGATCGTGCCGCCGGATTCGAGCACGTCGACCTGCCGGCGCGCTTCATACTCGATCGCCTGTACGATGAAGCGCATCGAGTTCATGTTCTTGATTTCACAACGAGTATTGAGCGCCGTGCCGGGCTTTCGCACCGACACATTGACGTCGGCACGCATGGAACCCTCTTCCATGTTGCCGTCGCAGGTGCCGAGATAGCGCACGATGGCGCGTAGCTTCTTGAGGAATGCCGAAGCCTCTTCCGACGAGCGCATGTCGGGGCGGGTGACGATCTCCATCAGGGCAATACCGGCCCGGTTGAGGTCGACGAAGGAATGATCGGGGCTCTGATCGTGGATCGACTTGCCCGCATCCTGCTCCAGATGGAGCCGTTCGATGCCGACGCGCGCCACTTCGCCGCCCGGCAGATCGATCAGGACCTCGCCCTCGCCGACGACCGGGTTCTTGTACTGCGATATCTGATAACCGGCCGGAAGATCGGCGTAGAAATAATTTTTACGGTCGAAAACGCTGGCGAGATTGATCTGCGCCTTGAGACCGAGCCCGGTGCGTACCGCCTGTTCGACGCAGAACCTGTTGATAACTGGCAGCATGCCCGGCATCGCCGCGTCGACGAAGCTGACCTGGCTATTCGGATCGGCACCGAACTGGGTCGCCGCACCAGAGAACAGCTTGGCCTTACTGAGGACTTGGCAATGGACTTCCAGGCCGATGACGATTTCCCAGCCGCCAGTGGAGCCCTGGATCAGCTTGGACTTTCGCTCAACAGCATCGAGACGCTCATAGGTCTGCATGGCCATCATAATCTCCCGGGCGTCTTTGTCGTAGGACACGCCACACTCCCCGTCACAATCCCATTCCGTCATGGCCGCCCTTGCCTTGAGGCGGCCATCCAGAATCTTTTGGCTCGCGGACGCTCGCCTGCTGGATGGCCGGGTCAAGCCCGGCCATGACGATCAGCTTTCCGTACTCATGGGTGTATCGCTCACGACATAGGCATCCACTTCGATCTCAACCAGCCAATCGGGGTCGATGAACCGGCTCACCTGGACAAAGCAGGTGGCGGGCCGGATGTCGCCGAACACCTCGCCATGTACCTTGCCGACATCCTTCCAGTCCTCGATGTGACGCAGCATGATGCGGGTGCGCACAACATCCTTCAGCGAGGACCCGGCTTCCTCAAGGGTTTCCCCGACGATCTCAAAAATCCGGCGCGCTTGCACAGCGGCATTGGCGACCCCGACAGTCTTGCCGTCGGTCCCGATCGCGGCCGTTCCCGACACGGTGATGTGGGAGCCGACCCGCACCGCCCGCGAAAAACCAAGTACCGGCTCGAACTTGCTACCGCTGGAAATGAGTTTGCGCATCAGACACTCCACCATTTTTCAGGTTTGGCCTTGAACTGAGCTGCGACCTCGAGCGCGCGGCCAGCGCGGAACAGGGTCTCTTCGTCGAACGCTTTGCCGATCAATTGCAGGCCGAGCGGCAGACCGGTTTTATTGACACCCGCCGGCAGCACCAGGCTCGGCAGGCCGGCGAGGTTCACCGTCACGGTGAATACGTCGTAGAGATACATGGTGACCGGGTCGGCCACTTTTTCGCCGATGCCGAAGGCCGGGGCCGGGGTCGCGGGCGTCAGGATGACGTCACACTTCTTATAGGCCTCGGTAAAGTCGCGGGCGATCAGGGCGCGAACCTTCTGGGCGCGCAGGTAATAGGCATCGTAATAGCCGGCCGACAGCACATAGGTACCGATCAGGATGCGGCGGCGCACTTCCGCCCCGAAACCCTCCGCACGGGAACGCTCATAAAGGTCGATCAGATCCTTGGGGTCCTGGCAGCGGTGGCCGTAGCGCACGCCGTCATAGCGGGCCAGGTTCGAGGAACACTCCGCCGGAGCGATAATATAATAAGTGGGCAGCGCGTACTTGGTGTGAGGCAGCGAAATCTCGACGATCTCGGCGCCCTGGGCTTTCAGCCACGCAACGCCCTGATCCCAGAGCGCATCGATTTCGGGATCGGTACCCGCCACCCGGTATTCCTTCGGAATGCCGATGCGAAGACCCTTCACCCCATTCTCGAGGCTGGCTTCATAATCCGGCACCGGCAAGTCGACGCTGGTGGTGTCTTTGGCATCTACCGAAGCCATCGCCTTCAACATGATGGCGCAGTCGCGCACGGTCGAGGAAATCGGGCCGGCCTGATCGAGCGACGAGGCAAACGCCACGATACCGTAACGCGAGCAGCGCCCATAGGTCGGCTTGATGCCGGTGGTGCCAGTGACCGCCGCCGGACAGCGGATCGAACCGCCGGTATCGGTGGCGGTGGCGCCGAGCGCAAGCCGCGCCGCGACGGCGCAGGACGATCCGCCCGACGAACCGCCCGGAACGAGTTGGGCGGTGGAGCCCTTAGCGCGCCAGGGGCTGATGCAATTGCCGAAAGCGCTGGTCTCGTTCGACGAGCCCATGGCGAACTCATCGCAGTTCAGCTTGCCCAGCATCACCGCGCCATTGTCCCACAAATTCTGCGACACGGTGGATTCATACTGCGGTATGTAATTCGCCAAGATCTTCGAACATGCCGTCGTTTTCACGCCCTTGGTGCAATAAAGGTCTTTGATACCGACCGGCAGGCCTTCCATCGGACGGATATCTCCGGCCGCGATGCGCTTGTCGGAGGCGTCCGCCATGGCGAGCGCGATCTCGGGCGTCTCGGTGATGTAGGCGTTGAGCGTCCGCGCCTGTTCCGCCGCCTTCAAGAACGCCGCCGTCAGCTCGCGCGAGGAAACCTTCTTGGCGGCCACCGCATCGCGGGCCTCGGCCAATGTGAGTTCGGTGAGATCGCTCATGCCGACGCCCTCTCAAGTTCTTTTTGATAAAATACCGACCAGTGTACGTCGGGATAATCGAGCACCGGGCCGCAACGCGTGAAACCAGCCCGTTCGTAGACCCGCCAGGCGGCAGGATGACGGTCGCCCGTCTCCAGCACCAGCTTGGTGAAGCCTTCCTGCTTGGCCAGCGCGGTGATCGCGTCGAGAATGCGACCGCCGATGCCCATGCCTTGATAGGCCGGATTGGTCCACATCCGTTTGACCTCGCCGATGGCGCCCTCATGGCGCCGCAGCGCGCCGCAGGCGATCGCCTTGCCGCTGTCGCGGGCGACGAACACAGTGGTCTCGGGCGCGGCCATTTCCTCGACGGTCATGTGCCAGCAACCTTCCGGCGGGGTCAGCGACAGCAAATATTTATTGAGTGCGTCGATCAGGGCGCGAACATCGGCCTGCAGCGGACTTTCGACGGCAATTGCGATGGCCACAGGCTACTCCACCACCTTCGGCACAACGAAGAAGTGATCCGCGGCGCCGGGTGCATTGACCATCAGCGCATCGGCGTTATTGGGCTCAGTCACGACGTCTTCACGCATCTTGAGGCGATGGGCGACCACGCTCGTCATCGGCTCGATGCCTTCGACATTTACTTCCTTGAGCTGCTCGACCCATTCGAGGATGCCGTTCAGCTCGGCCATCATCGGTTCGACGCGTTCTTCTTCCAGTTTCAGCCGGGCAAGCCGGGCAATCCGCCGGACGGTGTCTTTATCTACGGACATGGGATTAGAGCCCCTTAGCCTTCAATGACTTGCTATCGCTAGGGGGCACCCGAGGCAAGCCGCTTCGCGGTTATCGCCGGGCTGGGAACAGCGCTCCCCGCGACAAATTGTGCGTCCCTTCGCCCAGCCCGCCTAGCAAACGGGCATTGGCTAGGATAAAGCCCGGTTATGTCCATCCTGGACCTCGAAAATCTCAAATCCGCGCTGACGCCGGGAAGCCGCCTTCTGGGCCTCGATCTCGGCGAAAAAACTATTGGAATCGCCTTGTCGGATACGCTACTCACCGTGGCGACGCCGATGGAAACGCTGAAACGCGGCAAGTTCAGCGCCGATGCGGCCAAACTCGATATTATTATTGCGGCGCAAGGCGTCGGCGGACTGGTGGTCGGCCTGCCCCTCAACATGGACGGCAGCGCCGGCGCCTCGGCCCAATCGGCCCGCGCCTTCGCCCGCAATTTCGCCGCGCGCTCGCCGCTTCCTCTCGTGATGGTCGACGAACGCCTTTCCACCGCCGCGGTGACCCTCACCCTTCTGGACGCGGACCTCTCGCGCAAGCGCCGCGCCGCCGTCGTGGACAAAATGGCGGCGGCCTATATTCTCCAGGGCGCACTCGACCGGCTGCGCCAGCTTTAGTCGGCATATAATGTCGGCATATAATAAGGTGCTTGAGGGAAACATGGGCGGCTCCGCGGCAGACGATCGCCTCATCAACGTCTGCTGGCTGCCGCCGATCCTGCGGCCGCCGGGCGGGATGACGGTCCGCCAGGAGCGCGTGTTCCTTCTGGTCGGCGTGGCGATGCTGTTCGCCGGCTACGACATGAATGTGTTCGGGCTGGCAGCGCCGCAAATCCAGGCAAGCCTCGGTATTCCCGAAGACAAGCTGTCGCTGACGCTAGCCTTTATCCGCCTAGCCACCATTGCGGCGTTGATCCTGGCCTGGTCCGCCGACATGGTGGGCCGGCGCCGGCTACTGCTCATCACCATTTTCGGCCAAGCGTTGGCGACGCTCGCCACTGGTTTTGTCACGACGGCACCGCAGTTCATCATCTGCCAGATCCTGACACGAATGTTCGGCTACGCCGAAGAGATGCTGTGCTACGTCGTCATCGCCGAAGAGATGATGGCGGAGGCACGCGGCTGGTCGACCGGGACGCTGGCCTCGCTCAACTACATGGGCGGCGGCGTTGCTACGGCCGTGTTCGCGGCGGTAACACTATTACCTTACGGCTGGCGCAGCCTATATGTGATCGGCTCGATCCCGCTGTTCCTAGTCGCTTACATGCGCCGGCAATTGCCGGAAACCAAGCGCTTCGAAGTCGAACACGACGTCGAGAAACTGTCGTCGCGCGTCGGCAACGCGTTCGATCAGACGCGACGGTTGGCCCACGAGCACCCTAAGCGGCTGGCGAACATTCTGATCGCCGCGGGTGCGTTCGGCTTCGCCATCTGGCCGGCCGAATTTCTGTGGCCGAAATATCTGCAGGAATACTACCATCTGGCCCCCTATCAGGTCACTTTGCTGATCATTCCAGGTGGGCTGCTGGCCGTGTTTTTTACCATCTTCGCCGGACGCCTGAGCGATAAGATTGGCCGTCGCATCACCGCGATCGGCGGATGCGTGCTGTCGGTGATCGGATTTATCGGCTTTTACGGCGGCTGGCATGTTCCCAACATGTGGCTGTGCTGGATTCCAGCCTTCCTCGGCTTTCTCATCGCCGACGCGCTGATCGCCGGTCTGGCGGTTGAGCTAGTCCCAACCGCCTATCGCGCCACCGTCTCGGGACTTCGCTATCTGGTCGCCATGCTGGTGGGCGCCGTTGGTCTGATCCTGGAAGGGCCGCTTTACGACATGTTCTTCGCCCACGGCTTCGACAAGTACCAAGCCCACGGCCCGGCGGTGCTAGTGCTGATCTCGGTCATGCCGGTGGCTGTCATCGCGCTAGCGACCTTGCCCGAACCAGCGGGACGAGAACTTGAGGATATTTCCGCAGAACCCGAAACCGCGAGGGTGTGAGGCATGTTTTACAGCCTGTCGAAACTGTTCTGGTTCGTGGGCGCGCCCAGCCATCTTGCCGTCTGGCTGATCGTAGCTGCCGTTGTGCTCCTCTGGCGCAAACATGAGCGGGCGGCACGCCGGTGTGCCATTGCCTCTGCCGCGATCCTGATCGTGTTCGGTTTCACGCCGACCAGCGTTTGGCTGATGCACCCGATTGAGAAACTTTATCCGCGCGGGCCCCTGCCCCAGCATATTGACGGCATTCTTATCCTCGGCGGCGGCACCGATGGGGAAATCTACGCCAGCCGCGGCGTGACCAATGCCGACTACGGTTTGGCGCGCCTGGTCGCGGCCTTTGAGGTCGCGCGCCAGCATCCGGAGGCCCGCGTCGTGTTTTCCGGCGGACCGTTCCCGCCTTCAGACCCGGTATCGGAAGCCACCGCAGCCCGGAACATCCTGATCGCGCTAGGTCTTGAACCGGGCCGCATCGTTCTGGAACCCACCTCGCGCAACACCTGGGAAAACTTCACCAATACGCGCGCCATCATGAAGCCGAAGGATGGCGAGACCTGGCTGCTGATCACCTCGGCCTTCCACATGCCGCGTGCCATGGCGATCGCCGCCAAGGTGAAATGGAAAATGATCCCCTGGCCGTCCGATTACATGACCGCCACCGGCTCCCACTACGATTCCATGGAATTCGCCGCCAATCTCAAACGCGCCGATCTGGCGGTGCATGAGGGCATCGGGATGATCGCCTACCGCCTGAGCGGTAAGGCGCACTGAGGCAACCCGAAACCTGTGAGCCGCGGCCGGGCGTCTCTTGCTCCTCCCGGCCCGCCTGTTATAAGCCGAGACACGATGAGCCAGGCCCACCAGCCAATCCTGCAATCCAGCCATCTGATTGGCATCGAAGGCCTTTCTGTCGGCGAAATCACCGCCCTTTTGGACCTTGCCGAAGAATATGTGGCGCTCGGCCGCGCCAAAGAGAAGAAGGTGCCGCTGCTTAAGGGCCGCACCGTCATCAATCTCTTCTTCGAGGCCTCCACCCGCACCCAGAGTTCCTTCGAACTGGCCGGAAAAAGACTCGGCGCCGACGTGATGAATATGTCGGTCAAAACCTCGTCGGTCACCAAGGGCGAGACCCTGATCGACACCGCCACCACTCTCAACGCGATGCGGCCCGACATTCTCGTTGTCCGCCACCAGAATTCGGGCGCCGTCTCGATGCTGGCGCGCAAAGTCAACTGCTGCGTGGTCAATGCCGGCGATGGCAGTCACGAGCACCCCACCCAGGCCTTGCTCGATGCCCTCACCATCCGCCGCCGCGGCAAGACGTTCCAAGGCCTGACGGTGGCGATCTGTGGCGACATCCTGCACAGCCGGGTGGCACGCTCCAATATCTATCTGCTCGGCAAGCTGGGCGCGCGGGTACGCCTCGTCGGACCCAAAACACTGATGCCGGGGACCGTCGCTCGCTTCGGCGTGGAAACCTTCACCGACATGCGCGAGGGCCTCAAGGGTGCCGATATCGTGATGATGTTGCGCCTGCAACTCGAACGGATGAGCGGCGCGTTCGTGCCGTCGACGCGCGAGTATTTCCACTATTGGGGCCTCGACCGCGAGAAGCTTGCTTATGCCAATCCCGGCGCCCTGGTGATGCATCCAGGCCCGATGAACCGCGGCGTCGAAATCGACTCTTCCGTCGCCGACGATATCGAAGTCAGCCTGATCCACGAGCAGGTGGAAATGGGCGTCGCCATCCGTATGGCGGTTTTGGATGCCTTGTCGCGCGGGCTTTGCGCCGGGGAGCATCACCTATGAGCGGCGGCCGCACCGTCTTCTGCAATGCGCGGCTGGTCGATGCCGCAACCGGGCTCGACGCCAAGGGCGGCCTGTTGGTCGAGAACGGCAAGATCGCCGATGTCGGCGCCGGGCTGTTCAACGACATCGACCGCAACGATCCCGAAGTGATCGACTGCCACGGCCTCGTTTTGTCGCCCGGCCTGATCGACATGCGCGTTTTCACCGGCGAACCGGGCAGCGAACATCGCGAAACGCTGGAAAGTGCCTCGCGGGCGGCACTCGCCGGCGGCGTGACGACCATCATCGTCATGCCCAACACCGATCCGGTGATCGACGAGCCCTCGCTGGTCGACTTCATCCGCCGCCGAGCCGAAGCCACTGCACGCGTCCACGTCCTGCCGATGGCGGCGCTAACCCGCCACCTCGCCGGCGAAGTGATGACCGAGATCGGGCTTCTGAAAGAAGCCGGCGCCGTAGCCTTCACTGACGGCGACCGCACGATTTCCAATACCCGGGTACTGCGCCGGGCACTCGCCTATGCCTCAAGCTTCGATGTGCTCGTGGTCGGTCACGCCGAAGACCCGGACCTCATCGAAGGCACGGCCGTCAACGAAGGCGAATATGCCATGCGGCTGGGCCTGCCCGCGGCGCCCGCACTCGCCGAAACCATGATCGTGGAACGCGACATCCGCCTCGTCGAACTGACCGGCGCACGCTACCACTTCGGCCAGATTTCCTGCCGCGCCTCGCTTGAGGTGATCGCCAAAGCCAAGGCGCGCGGCCTGCCCATTACCTGCGGCGTCTCGGCCCATCATCTGGTGCTCAACGAACTCGACGTCGGCCCCTACTACACCTTCATGAAGGTAAAGCCCCCCTTGCGCACCGAAGCCGACCGCGCCGCGATGGTCGAAGGCGTGGCCTCGGGGGTGATCGACGTGATCGTGTCAAGCCACGACCCGCAAGCGGCCGACACCAAACGCCAGCCCTTCGCCCAAGCCGCCTTCGGCGCGGCGGGATTGGAGACGCTGCTGCCGGTGGCACTCGGCCTCTATCACAACGGCGCAGCCGACCTTCTGCATGTCTTGAAGGCCGTGACCTCGGCCCCGGCGCAGATCCTCGGGCTTGAAAGCGGTGTGATGAAGCAAGGTGCGGCAGCCGATCTCGCCTTGATTGATCCCGATGCGCCCTTCGTGGTCGAACCCGACCTGTTGCGTTCGCGCTCCAAGAATACGCCGTTCAAAGGCCGCCTGTTCCAGGGTCAGGCCGTGAAGACCTTCATCGGCGGCGAATGCGTCTTCAACCGCGGAGCGCCGCGATGAACGGCATGGCCGCCCTCACCTGGACCGGTGCCGGGCTGGCGACACTGATCGGCTATGGACTGGGCTCGATCCCGTTCGGGCTTCTCATCACTTGGGCCGCGGGTCTCGGCGACGTGCGCAAGATCGGCTCCGGCAATATCGGCGCCACCAACGTGTTGCGCACCGGCAAAAGATGGGCGGCGGCGCTGACGCTGCTGCTTGACGGCGGCAAAGGCGCGGCGGCAGCGCTCCTGGCCGGATGGCTTTTTCCATCGGGCGACACCGCAAATCCAGCCGCAATGATCGCAGGCCTCGCCGCTGTGTTCGGACATATCTTCCCGCTCTGGCTCAAATTCCGCGGCGGCAAAGGCGTTGCCACCTTCATCGGCGTGCTGCTCGGACTCTATTGGCCGGTGGGGTTGTTCGTGATCGCGACCTGGCTCGCCATGGCGTTCCTGCTCAAATACTCGTCGTTATCGGCGTTGACGGCCGCGGCGCTGGCACCCGCTTATATGATAGTTTCCGGCCGACTGACGGAAGCAATCTTCGCGCTGCTACTCACCATCGTGATCTTCGTCACCCATCACGACAATATCTACCGGCTGTGGCACGGCACCGAGCCGCGCATCGGCAACAAAAAAACCGACACCGCAAATTCGGGCGACTGATATGTCCCGCACGCTCTCGCCGTCCGAACGCGTTCAGTGGCTGCAGCTGGCGCGGACGCCCAACGTCGGCCCGGTGACATTTGCTCATTTGATCGCACGCTTCGGATCGGCCGCAGCGGCGCTGCAAGAAGTCCCGCGATTGGCACGGCGCGGCGGTGGCGTTCCGCCCAAGGTGCCGGACCGGGCGCTGATCGAACGCGAGATTGAGGCGCTGGAGAACGTCGGTGGCCGCGTTCTGGCGTCGTGCGAAGGCGATTTTCCACACGGGCTGGCGGCGCTCGACACCCCACCTCCGGCGATTTCGGTGCTGGGTCATGTCTCGCTGTTGCAGCGTGAGATGATCGCGATGGTCGGCGCGCGCAACGCCTCCGCGCTCGGGCGCAAGCTGGCCCAGACGTTGTCCGCTGCCCTCAGCGACGCCGGACTCGCCGTCGTCTCGGGCATGGCGCGCGGCATCGATACGGCCGCGCATGAAGGCGCGCTTGCGCACGGCACCGTTGCGGTGGTGGCCGGCGGCGTCGACATTATTTATCCACCCGAGAACAAAGGACTCTACGACCGGCTGAAAGCGGAAGGCGCCGTGGTTTCCGAAATGCCGCTCGGCGAACAGCCGCAGGCGCGTCACTTCCCCCGCCGCAACCGCATCATCTCGGGCCTGACGCGTGGCGTGGTGGTGGTTGAAGCGGCAGAAGGCTCGGGCTCACTGATCACGGCGCGCTATGCCCTGGAGCAGAACCGCGAAGTGTTCGCCATCCCCGGCTCGCCGCTCGACCCGCGCGCGAAAGGCACCAACCGGCTTATCCGCGAGGGCGCGACCCTCACCGAAACTGCCGACGACGTGCTCGCGGTACTGCGCCCAATACTGGGGGCGGGATTCGACGAGCCGGTGCGCGACGGCCTCACCACACCGGGCGCCATCGCGGAAAGCGAAATCGATCGGGTGCGCACCACGGTCCTGGAAGCGCTGGGACCGGCACCGGTCCGGGTCGACGAACTGATTCGGGTGTGCGAAGCACCCGCTCCGGCGATAATTGCGGTCCTGTTAGAGCTGGAACTGGCAGGAAAGCTGACCCGTCATCCAGGAAATGCGGTCTCATGGTCCGCCTGATTGCTCTGAATCTTGGCCTCCACCGCGGCGAGAGCCAACAAATGGGCCAACAGCGACTGCCCTTGCCGGATGGCGATCCGGCTCAGACTCTCAAGCATTTCCTCGGTGTAGCGGGCAGTTTCGACCGGGGAAAACCCGGTAAGTGACGGTGACGGCATGTTGGCGATTCACAATGTTTACCGCTCCGTCAGGATAGGAAATTCATCAACGGTATGCAACTACAAGTTCTATTATTCCTGCGCCATGACACATTTACAACTAAAAGTATTGTCTAAAGCCCCAAATCGCGCGTTGACACCGTTCCGCCCCTTCCCCCAGTGTCCCCCCTCCCGACATAACCCCCTTGTTACGACCCATTCTGAGTTCTGTATCTGATGAACGTTCTCGTTGTTGAATCCCCCGCCAAAGCCAAGACGATCAATAAGTACCTTGGCCCCGGCTATACCGTACTTGCCAGCTTCGGCCACATCCGCGACTTGCCCGCCAAGGACGGATCGGTGCGGCCGGACGAAGGCTTTGCCATGGACTGGCATATCGACGAGCGCGCCCAAAAGCGGATCAAAGACATCGCCGATGCCCTCAAAGGCGCCGACAAACTGATCCTGGCCACTGACCCGGATCGCGAAGGCGAGGCCATCTCCTGGCACGTCCTGGAGGTGCTGAAGGCCAAGAAGGCGCTCGGCCACGCCCTTATCGAGCGGGTTGTGTTCAACGCCATCACCAAGAACGCGGTGCTGGAGGCGATCGCCCATCCCCGTGCCATCGACGGCGAGCTGGTGGATGCCTATCTCGCCCGCCGCGCGCTCGATTATCTGGTCGGGTTCAACTTGTCGCCAGTGTTGTGGCGCAAACTTCCAGGCGCCAGGTCGGCTGGTCGCGTGCAATCCGTCGCCCTTCGCCTGGTGGTGGATCGCGAACTCGAAATCGACAAGTTCCGGGCCCAGGAATACTGGACGGTCGACGCCAATGTTATGGCCTACGGCGAAGACGCCGCGCCGACGCCCTTTACCGCGCACCTGACCACTCTTGGCGGCAAGAAGCTCGACAAGCTCGGCATCGGCAGCGAAGCCGAAGCCAAGGCGGCGGTGGAAGCGATCAAATCGCGCCAGTTCGCGATCGGCTCGGTCGAGTCCAAGCCGGTCAAGCGCCACCCGGCACCGCCGTTCATCACCTCGACCCTGCAGCAGGAGGCTTCGCGCAAGCTCGGCTTCTCGGCCAAGCGCACGATGCAAGTCGCTCAGCAGCTTTATGAGGGCATCGATGTCGGCGGCGAAACGGTCGGCCTCATTACTTATATGCGTACCGACGGCGTCACCATGGACGGCAGCGCCATCAACGAAGCTCGTGTGGTGATGGGCGAACGCTACGGCGAACGTTATGTGCCGAAGGTGCCGCGCCATTACACCTCCAAGGTGAAAAATGCGCAGGAAGCGCATGAAGCGATCCGCCCGACCAGCTTCCATCGCGCGCCGGAAAGCGTGGCAAAGCAGCTCGATTCCGATCAGGCCCGGCTCTACGAACTGGTTTGGAAGCGCGCTATCGCCAGCCAAATGGAAAGCGCCGAACTCGAACGCACAACCGTCGATGTTGTGTCCTCCGACAAGCAAGTGACTCTGCGCGCCACGGGCAGCGTGGTGCTGTTCGATGGCTTCCTGACGCTCTACCAGGAAGGCCGTGACGACGAGAGCGACGAAGACGGCAACCGCCTGCCGCGCGTCGTCGCCGGCAATCCGGCCACCATCGAAAAGACGCTCCCCGAGCAGCATTTCACCGAACCGCCGCCGCGTTATTCGGAAGCGAGCTTGGTGCACAAGCTGGAAGAACTCGGCATCGGCCGGCCGTCGACCTATGCGTCCATCCTGTCGGTGCTGCGCGAGCGCGCTTATGTGCGCCTGGAGCGCAACCGCTTCATTCCGGAAGACAAGGGCCGCATCGTCACCGCGTTCCTGGTCAATTTTTTCCCCCGCTATGTCGAATACGATTTCACCGCCGATCTCGAAGAAAAGCTCGACGAGGTTTCGGCCGGAAATCTGAATTGGAAGACGCTGCTCGAAGATTTCTGGCGCGATTTCTCGACCGCCATCGGCGACACCAAGGACCTGAAAATTTCGCAAGTCATCGACGCGCTCGATGAAGTGATCGGGCCGCACATCTTCCCACCACTGGAGGGCGGCGCCGATCCGCGCGTCTGTCCGACCTGCGGAACCGGTCGTTTGAGCCTGAAATTAGGGCGTTTTGGTGCATTCGTTGGCTGTTCCAACTATCCCGAATGCCGCTACACCCGCCAGCTTGGCCAGACCAACGGCGAAGGCTCGGGCGAGCCGAAAGTGATCGGCAAATTCCCCGGCACCGAGGACGATATCTCGCTGCGGTCCGGGCGTTTCGGGCCGTACGTTCAGCGCGGCGAAGGCGACAAGCCCAAACGCGCCGGTCTGCCCAAAGGCACTGACATCACTGCCGTGACGTTGGAGCTTGCCGTGCGGCTGTTGTCGCTGCCGCGCGAAGTCGGCATCCATCCTGAATCTGGCAAACCGATCACCTCGAATTTCGGCCGCTTCGGGCCTTACGTTGCCCATGACGGCTCCTATGCCTCGCTGGAGTCGCCGGACGACGTCTTCACCATCGGCCTCAATCACGCCGTGACGATCCTCGCCGAAAAGAAAGCGCGCGGCGGCGGCCGCCGTGGCGCGGAGCCGCTCAAAGAACTTGGCAACAACGCCGCGGGCGTCGCGGTGAAACTGATGAAGGGCCGTTACGGGCCTTACGTCACCGACGGCGTCACCAATGCCACCGTGCCGAACGGTGTCGAACCGACCGCCGTGACGCTGGAACAGGCGCTGCAACTGATCGCCGAACGCGCCGCCAAGGGCCCCAGCCCCAAGCAGAAGCAGAAGGCGGAAAAAGCGGCCAAGGCGGCAGCAAAAAAGGCGGCAGCGGCGAACAAGCCCGATACCAAAAAGGCCAAGCCTGCAGCCAAGCCGGTCGCTAAGAAGAAGACCGTGAAGAAGAAGGCGGCAGCGAAAAAGAAACCCGTGAAAGCGGCGGCGGAATGATGCGCCTGTCATCCCCGGCCGCGTGCTGCGCAGCAGCGCGCGGGGAAGGGGACCCAGGTGGCAACGCCTGGACGATCAAAAAGGACGATCTCGACACGCTTTCTGCACCGGTTTGCCGATGGGACCTGGGTCCCCTTCCCGCCCCTTCGCTTCGCGAAGGCTCGCCGGGGATGACACCGGGATTTGGGGGCTAACCTCATGGTCCGCGGCAAACCTCAAAATGCTCCCGTCGTTGACCGGGCGCGCGTGCTTGATGCATTGGCGGCAGACCCTGGCGCGACCAAGCGCGATCTCGCCAAGACACTCGGCATCAAGGGCTCCGACCGCATCGTTCTGAAGCGAATCCTGAAAGAGCTGGAAGGCGAAGGCCTGCTCAAAGGCAGCCGCAGGCGCGGCTATGAGCGCCCCGGCACGCTGCCGGAAGTCGCGGTGCTCGACATCACCGGCCAGGACCCCGACGGCGAACTGCTGGCCAAGCCGGTCCGCTGGGAGTCCAATGACGCGCCACCGCAGATTATCGTGGTCTCGGAAGAAGCCATCGGCCGCGGCGAGCGGGTGCTGGCGCGTCTGACCCCGAGCGGCGACGGCTTCGAGGCCAAGGTCATCAAGCGGCTGGGCGCCAGCGCGCATAAGGTGCTGGGCGTGGTGCGCCTCGTCGATGGCGCCGCACGGATCGCGCCGATCGACCGTAAAACCAGAACCGAATTCAACGTCGATAAGCACGATTTGGGCGGCGCCGAAGATAACGAGCTCGTCGTGTGCGAGCCCCTTGCGGGCAGGTCATCAGGATTTCCGCGTGCCCGCGTTTTGGAGCGCATCGGCTCGATGGACGCGCCCAGGGCGGTCAGCCTGATCGCCATCCATGCCCACGGCATTCCGACCGATTTTCCCAAAGAGGTGATCACCGAAGCCGAGGCCTCCGGTTCCGCGGCAATGGCCGGACGCACGGATTTGCGCAGCCTTCCGCTTCTCACCATCGATCCTGACGACGCGCGCGATTACGATGATGCGGTGTGGGCAATGCCCGATACCGACCCGGGCAACAAAGGCGGCTTTGTTACCATGGTGGCCATCGCCGATGTCGCCCATTACGTGACGCCGGGCAGCCCGCTCGATCGCGAGGCCTACAAGCGCGGCAATTCGGTTTACTTCCCCGATCGCGTCGTGCCGATGCTGCCGGAGAAATTGTCGGCCGATCTCAACTCGCTGAAGGAAGGCGTTGACCGCCCCTGCATGGCAGTGCGCATGGTGTTCGACGCCAACGGCCGCAAGAAGCATCACGAGTTCCTGCGCGGCATGATGCGCTCGGCCGCCCGCCTCACCTATTCTCAAGCCCAGCGCGCCTTCGACAACAAACCCGACGCGGATATGCCGGAAACCGTACGTCAAGCATTGAAGAATGTGTGGGCGGCGTATCTGACGCTGCTCAAGGAGCGCGGCAACCGCGCTCCGCTCGAACTCAATTTGCCCGAACGCCAGATCAAGATCGGGCCGGACGGCAAGATCGCATCGATTGCCTTCAAGGAAGCGCTGGAGTCCATGAAACTCATCGAAGAGTTCATGGTGCTGGCCAATGTCGCCGCCGCCGAGACGTTGGAAAAAGCTCGCACGCCGCTGATCTATCGCGTCCACGAGGAGCCTTCCAAAGAAAAGCTGTTCGGTTTTTCCGATTACCTGCGCACGATCGGCGTCAGCTTCGCCAAAGGCCAGGTGATGAAACCGGCGGTGTTCAACCGCATTCTCGCCAATGTCAAAGACGGCCCGCACGAGTTGGTGATGAACGACATCGTGCTGCGCACCCAGGCGCAAGCGATCTATGACAGCAGCAACGCCGGCCATTTCGGCTTGAACCTGGCGAAATACGCGCACTTCACCTCGCCGATCCGCCGTTATGCGGACTTGATCGTGCATCGCGCCCTGATCCGCGGGCTCAAGCTTGGCGATGGCGGTCTGACCGACACCGAAATTGCGCGCCTCAGCGAAACCGCTGCTCATATCTCAATGACCGAGCGGCGCGCCATGGCAGCCGAACGCGATTCCACCGACCGCTATGTTGCGGCCTTTATGGCAGACCGCGTCGGCGCCACCTTTGACGCGCGTATCACGGGCGTCACCCGCTTCGGCTTGTTCGTGCGCCTTGCCGATACCGGTGCCGAGGGACTGCTTCCCGCCCGCGTGCTTGGCATGGAGTATTTCCATCACGACGAACGCCGCCACGCCCTGGTTGGCGAGCGCACCGGTACAACCTACGCCCTCGGCGATACCGTGCACGTACGGCTGGCGGAAGCGGCGCCCTTGACCGGGGGCCTCCGCTTCGATCTCGCCGAAGCCAATGAAGCGCCGCGCCAACACCGCCGGCCCCCGGTGGTCCGCCCGCGCAGCAAGCGGCGGCGCTAATCCATTTAGATTGTCGCAAGATGTCTAATTAACGATAGGTGTGGGGGACTTGCGCCACGCCATCCTCTAAATTTGGCACATCTGTATCGGGAGTTGGCGATGAAGTGCGCGCTTGTCTTGTCCGCTCTTTTGGCGGCCACCGTTTCGGCCCAGGCCTTTGACTATCCCAATAAGCTGAGCATGGACGGCATCGACAACGTCACGATTGGCACGGACGTCGACCGCGTCGAACTCCTGCTGCACGACAAGCTGAGCTACAATCCGTTTAAGAACCACGGCTGTTCGATCCTCACCACGCCGATGCTAGAGCCGACGGGCCTCAGTTTCATGATCGAAACCAAAAAGCTGACGCGCGTCAATGTCGACTATTTTGCCAAGAGCCCCCTGCCGCTGACGATCAAGACCGATGCCGGCATCGGATTGGGCGCGAGCGAAGGAGACGTCTTGAAGGCTTATCCTAACGCCAAGGTGAAGCCCAATCCGGCCGATCCGACCTGGCACAGCATCATCGTTGAAGCCCCTGACCGCACCAAAGGCATCGTGTTCGAGACCGACGGCAAGACGGTGAAAAGCATGCGCGCGGGCGCCAACCCGGCGATCAATTACGCCAACGGCTGCAACTAGTGACCCGGACGCCACGCCGTCCTGCTTGATCTATTGGAGGGTAGCAATGAAGTGCACACTTGCTCTGTCCCTTGTATTTGTCGCTTTGGCCGGTGGGCCTGCATTTGCCGGCGACGTGGAATCGTGGGTCCTCAGCCAAGAAGGCATTGGGCCCGCCAAGGTTGGAATCGACATCGACCAGTTGCAGAAGGTAATCCATGAAAAGCTGGCTTACGACCAGGCTAGGAATAGCGGCTGTTCCCGGATCACCAACAAGCATTTGGGGTCGATGGGTCTCTCGTTCACGCTTGAGTCCGGATATCTCACACGCGTCGATGTCGAATTCTACGGCACCGATCCGCGGCCGCGTCTGTTCCAAACCGAGGCGGGAATCGGGCTGGGATCGCGCGAAGAGGAGCTGCTGAAGGCCTATCCCGACGCGCACATAAAGCCCAACCCGGCCGACCCGTCCTGGCATACCGTGATCGCGGAAAGCCCTGATCACACCAAGGGCATGGTGTTCGAGACCAACGGCCAGACGGTCAAAAGTCTCCGGACGGGCAATTTCCGGGCAATCTCCCATTTGACCCAATGTGATTAGACCACATTGAGGGCCGTCCCGAGGCACCTACGGCCTTGAAGGATCAGGATTTTCGGCCGTTGCCGCGGTAATTTGTGGTTTTCACCCCGGAAAGCACCTCATCCGGCGTTCCGTCGCCTTGACTTCCCGCGGCCTGTCAGTAGGTTGCGCACCCTTCGGGCGTTTTTATTGGAGATCCCTATGGCGAAGCCGACAACGGCAAAAATCCGGCTCAACAGTGAGGGCGGCACGGGCTTTTTCTACGTGACCAAGAAGAACACCCGCACCATGACCGAGAAGTTCACGGTCCGGAAGTACGATCCGGTATTGCGCAAGCACGTGGAATTCAAGGAAGGCAAGATTAAGTAATCTGCCTTGTCGCGAAATTGGGCGTGAATGCGCCGTGTCAATGGCTGCCTCTTGAGGCGGCCATTTTCATTTTCGGCCCGCCGCCAACATTCGGGAATTCTCCGGCGCCCCCAGAATATGCGATGCTGATCCTGATGGAGAGGCGATATGAGTCTGGATCGCACGCAATTGCGTTGGAACGGCTGGGGCTGGGCCGCGCGCAAGGATGACGTGGCCGATCGCGGCGATTTGTGGGCCTGGCTCACCGCCGAACTCGGCATGCCGGCACTACTGGCAACGCCGCCGCGTCCGTTGGAAGAACTCACCCTACCCGCCTCCAAATTGACACTGCCAAATCGCGTTGCGTTGAGCAGCATCGCCGGCGCAGATCAAGTGCGCGACAGCGTTTACGAGCGCGCCTTTCATGCCCGCGGCCGTAGCAGCGCCGATCTCCTGCATTTGCGCAGCGGCAGTCTTTCCACCGCGCCGGACGCGGTGGTTTATCCGCGCGGGCCCGAAGAAGTGCTGGCGATCCTCGCCGTGGCGGCGGACAAAGAGATTGCGGTGGTGCCGTTCGGCGGCGGTACCAGCGGCAGCGTCACGCCGAGTCGCGGGGATTTCGACAGCCTCATCACGCTCGACCTGACGCGGATGAACCAGATCATCGTGATCGATCCCATTTCCAGCACGGCGACGGCCGAGGCGGGCATCACCGGCGCTGCCTTCGAGAACACGCTGAAGACAAAAGGGCTTTCGTTCGGCCGCGCGACACCACAGTTCGAATTCTCGACCCTTGGCGGACGGATCGGCGCCGGCCGGGCAGACGGACTGATCGACGCCAAAATCGCGACGCCGCTCGGCATGATCGAGACCGGACCGCTGAAGAATCTGATCGCGGGTTCGCAAGGCGCCTTTGGGGTCGTCATCGAAGCCACCCTGCAGTTGCGCCGCCTGCCCGACGTACGCGAGGAACGCGGCTATCTGTTCCATGATTTTTCCGGCGCCTTGGCGGCGATACGTACGGCGGTGCTGGACGGCTGCAGCGGGACCCAGTTCGAACTCTGCGACGCAGAGACAACCCGCGTCCTCACCTTCTATGCCAATCTCGAAAAGCCGCCGTCACGATTTTCGTTATCGCGATTTCAGGGCCGCCGGTTCGCCGACGCACCGTGTTTGGCGATCGCTGGATTCGAGGGCGACGCACAGACGGTCGCATTCCTGCGCAAAAGGTTTGCCGCGGTCGCGAGCAAGTTCGGCGTCCGCGACGCCGAGGACCATACGGGTGAAATCTTCCGGCAATCGCGCGTCAAGGCGCTGTACTGGCGCGACAGCCTGTTCGATCGCGGCGTCGGAGTGGATTGGCTCGAAACAGAGGTGACTTGGTCGCGGTTGCCCGCGCTGTACGATGCCATCATTAGCGGAATCAACGCGGCGATCTGCGAGACGGCACCGCGCGAAGGCGCCCATGGCATCGTGATGGGCCATGTCCGTCACGCCGCACCCGACCGCGCGACGATCACCTTCACCTGGATTTATCCGCGCGCCATCGGCTGCGATATCGAGCAGTGCGAAACGCTAAAAACGGCGGCGGGTGATGCCGTTCGGGCGAGCGGCGGTTCAATACCCTCGCACATCGGCAAAGGCGGCCACGAAATCCTTGCTGCCGTAAAGAAAACGCTTGATCCGTCCGGCTTTTTAAACCCAGGAAAAATCGACCCTTAACCACTCGTTACCACCCATACGCGTAGATTGACCGGTGTAACACTCGCTTGTCAGCTATGGGCTTCATTCCTCCTACGTCTTTTGCGTGGCGTGTATGGCGCTGCCTGGTGCGCACTCAGGTCGCCTTCTTTGCCACACCTGCAACACCGCCGGCGGTGGACGTGTTGAAGCTGTGCGATCTGCCGTCACCGTTTCCGGGTGTCGTCAACGAATACCGCCCGACGATCCTGATCGACCTGACCGAGTCCGAAGAGACGTTGCTTGCTGGCTTGGTGCCGAACACCCGTAAGGTCATGCGTCAGGCGACTCGCGAGGGCATCACTGTGCAAAGCGTGACGCCGCTGACCGAAGAAGTGTGGAACGCGTTCCTCGCCGCCTATTGGAAACTGTGGCACCGCAAACAGAAGGCGGGGGCACTTGGTATCGGCCAAATCCGCGATCTCATCGCGCAAGACCTGTTCGAACTCACCGTGAGCCGCAATCCCGAAGGTCATATCCTGTCGTGGCACGCTTATGTGCGCACGCCCGAACGGGCACGACTGCACACGACGATCTCCGACATCGATCCGTTGCGCGACACCAAGTGGAACAACATGGTCGGCCGCGCCCATCGCCTGCACCACTGGCAGGACATGCTGCGCTTCAAAGTGGAGGGTACCAAGACCTACGATTTCGGCGGCGTCTATCGCGGCACCGACGACCAGGAACAGATGAATATCGCCCGTTTCAAACAGGCGTTCGGCGGCCATTTCGCCGACACCTATGACGCGGTCATACCGCTGACTTTAAAGGGGCGCCTGGCTTTGTCGCTGGTCGCTCATATCAGTGCCGAAGCACGCGCCGGCGGACGGGCAGCGGGAGCGCACGCATGAGCGCCTGCCTGATGCTGCATGGAATCGGACCCGCACCGGAGCGCCTCGATCCCGAGGAGCGATCCTATTGGATCAGCGAAGGCACCTTTGCGTTCGTGCTCGACGCGGTGCAGGCGCACGGCGCGCGACTTACCATCGACGACGGCAACGACACCGACGCGCGCATTGCCCTGCCAATGCTTGTAGAAGCCAATCTCAAAGCCACGTTCTTCATTCCGTCGGATCGCATCGGCACGCCCGGCTATGTCACCGAGGCCGATATCCGCGAACTGCACGACGCCGGAATGGAAATCGGTTCACATGGCTGCGCGCACCTCAACTGGCTCAATGCCAGCGATGCGGAAATCGCCCGCGACGTGACGCAATCGGTCGAGCGGTTGGCACGGATCACCCAGGCGCCGGTGCGGTCGGTGGCGATTCCTTATGGCCAATGCGATCGCCGTGTGCTCGGCGTGTTGCGCCATGTCGGGATTGGGCGCGTCTATTCGAGCTTCCGCGGGCCGGATGTCGAAGGTGCGTGGCTGGCGCGCCGCGACTGCATCATGGCCGACATGGGCCCCAGCGAAATCAACGAGATCATGACGCGCCAGCCTGCGGCGGCCGAAGCGGCACTCAATTTCCTGCGCATCTGGCGCCACACCGGCAACGCCGCGCTGTGGGCGGCCTGACCCTACGACAGACTAAAACCGCTTTTTAGGGCGCGGGCCGCTTCGACCAGCGCTTCGCGCGCCTGCGGCAGCACGGCCTGATACAGTATAAAATCGTGAATCACGCCGGGCCAATCGACCAGCAATACCGCCACGCCCGCCGCGCGCATCTTTTCGGCATAAGCGAGACCTTCGTCGTGCAGCGGATCGTACTCGGCTAGCATCACGAAGGCGGGCGGCAGTCCGGCGAGTTTACCGGTATTCAGCGGCGAGATACGCGGATCACTCCATTTTTCCTTCGGCGCATAAAGGCCGTAACAATATTCGAGCCCGTCCTTGTCGAGATTGTAGCCCTCGCCATAGGCCGTCAACGACGGGAACGCGGCGCCAAGCTGGGTCACCGGAAAGAGCAGCATCTGCAGCACAATGTGCGGCTCGCCCGCAGCGGCGGCAAGCTGACACGCCACGGCCGCCAGATTGGCGCCGGCGGAATCCCCACCGACCGCCGTGCGATTGGGATCGATACCGAGTGTAGCGGCATTGGTCTCGATCCACGCCACCGCAGCGGTCACATCCTCCACCGCCGCCGGGAACGGATTTTCCGGGGCGCGCCGGTAATCGACCGCAATGACGCGGCAGCTCGCTTCGGCCGCAAGAAAGCGGCAGGTCGTTTCATAAGCCTCGAAATCGCCATGCCGGAACGCGCCGCCGTGGCAATAGATCAATGCCGGCAACGCCTCGCTGCCCGCCGCCACCGGCGTATAAATCCGGAGCGCCATCGCGCCACCCGGCCCAGGCATGGTGACGGTTTCGACACGGCCGATCGGCACGTCCTTGGCGCCGTAGGCCTTCACCATGGCGCAAAAACCGGAACGCGCCTCTTCCGGCGTGACCTCCCAGGCCTTAGGCCGAGGCGGAAGCTGGTCGAGAAACGCCCGCACCAGAGGATCGAGAGGCATGGCCACTCTTGGGATAAACCGCGCCGTAGTCTCACCGGTTCACGGCGCGCGGCGCAACTGGTTATTGAATGGAAGGCCCGTTATCCGGGTCCAAGCCGCGCAACATCACGTCATCGACCAGAATCGACAGGGCAAACCAGAATTGGGCGCGGTCGTACTGACCCTCGACATCCAGAGTCCGGTAGGCGCGTTGGGCATAGTCGCGCGCCAGCAGGCCATGTTCGGCGGCCAATTCTCCGGCTAATTGGCACAAATGATGGGCGGAAATAGCCATCCCAAAAGCGCCTTCTCGCGGTCATTGCCGATTGGATCACGGACGGGTAAGCACTCAGTTAAGATATTTGAACGGAAATTACTGGAAACTACACCGGTTAGACGTTATATATAGGTATTCCGGGAAACAACCGGGGTTTGTGGGACCCAAATGTCCAAGAGCATCTTATTGATCATCGGTGGCGGAATTGCTGCCTACAAATGCCTCGACCTGATCCGCCGGGCCAAGGAGCGCGGCATCGACTCGCGCACCATCATCACCAAAGCGGGCACCGAATTCGTGACTCCGCTGACGGTTTCAGCTCTCTCTGGCCACAAAGCGCACACCGACATGTTCGATCTCGGCAGCGAGACCGAGATGGGCCACATCCAGCTAACGCGGATGGTCGATCTGGTGGTCGTGGCGCCGGCCACCGCCAATCTGATTGCCCAGGCTGCGGGCGGGCTTGCCAGCGATCTCGCATCGACCTCCCTCCTCGCCACCGACAAGCCGGTCCTGATGGCACCCGCGATGAACGTGCGGATGTGGAACCATCCGGCGACGCAGCGCAACGTGGCGCGGCTGAAGGCGGACGGCGTGCACTTCGTCGGGCCCAACGAAGGCGCGATGGCCTGCAACGAATATGGCCCGGGCCGCATGGCGGAGCCGCTCGAAATCCTGGCGGCGATCGAGGCACTGATCCTGGGCCCGCAACCGCTCAAAGGCGTGCACGCGCTGGTGACGGCGGGACCAACGCATGAGCCGCTCGATCCGGTGCGCTTCCTTGGCAACCGCTCATCGGGCAAGCAGGGCTACGCCATCGCTGCGGCGCTGGCGGCCGCGGGAGCCGAGACCACGCTGGTGTCCGGCCCGGTTGCGATCGCGCCGCCTGCTGGCGTGAAGCTCATCAAGGTCGAGACAGCACACGAAATGCTGGCGGCGACGGAATCCGCTTTGCCCGTCGATGTCGCGGTGTTCACCGCCGCGGTGGCCGATTGGCGGCCGGAAGAAATCGCAAGCGGCAAGATCAAGAAGACCTCCGGTCCACCGCCGTCGATCAAGCTGGCGACCAATCCCGACATCCTGGCCAGTATCGCCCGCGCCAAACTGCGTCCGCGCTTGGTCATAGGATTTGCCGCCGAGACCGAGAACGTGGTGGTGCAAGCGGTGCAGAAGCGCTCCAAGAAGAATTGCGACTGGATTGTTGCCAACGATGTCAGCCACGGAGTGTTCGGTGCCGACCGCAACAAGGTGCATGTGATCAGCGCGGACGGCAGCGAGGAATGGCCCGAAATGGACAAACACGACATCGCAAACCGCCTGGTGGCGCGTATCGCCAAGGCGCTGGAGACGGCGGCATGAAACTTTCCATTCTCCGCCTGCCCCACGCCTCGGACCTGCCGCTGCCGACTTACGCCACTGAAGGTTCAGCCGGACTCGATCTGCTCGCCGCTATTGACGCCGAGATCGAACTTAAGCCCGGCGAGCGCAAGCTGGTGCCGACTGGCATTGCCATTGCCCTGCCCCTCGGCTTCGAAGCGCAAGTGCGGCCGCGTTCGGGTCTGGCGCTCAAGCACGGCATCACCCTCATCAACGCGCCCGGCACGATCGACAGCGATTACCGCGGCGAAATCAAATGCCCGATGATCAATCACGGTGACGAATTGTTCCGCATCACCCGCGGCATGAAGATCGCCCAGATGATCATCGCCCGCCACGAAATCGCCGAGCTGGAGGAAGTTTCCGAACTTCCCGACAGCGCGCGCGGAGCGGGCGGCTTCGGCTCCACGGGAACCCATTACCGGTAGAAACCATGCTCAGATTGTCACGCAAAACTCTTCTGGCCCTCGAAGCTGTGATCGATATCGCTTTCAATGCGCGGCCCGAACCCGTCCAGGCCAGGGAAATCACCGCCCGCCAAGGCGTTCCGCAACGCTATCTCGAACAGGTGATGCAGCAACTCGTGCGCGCCGGCATCCTGAAAGGCGTGCGCGGGCCGCGCGGCGGCTACCGCCTCGCCAAGGAGCGGCGGCGTATTTCGGTCGGCGACATCGTCCGCGCAGCGGAACTCGCCGAAGATGAGAACACCGAAGACGTGCTGCCGAAGTCCGAACTCGGCGCCCGGATCGTGACGCCGTTCATCCAAACTCTGCAAGAAGAGGTGATGACCCGTTTGGAGGCCATCACCGTTGAAGACTTGTGTCAGAAGGCGCGCGCCGCCGGCGTCAGCGTGGACGACCACATCGCGTCTGACTTTACGATTTAGATTGTCGCGCTTCTTGTCCGAAAACCGCTTCCCACTTTTCGGGAAGCGCTCTGAAAACCAAAGGGAGAAACCATGACGGACCGCAAGCCCGGCCGCGGCCGGATTTTCAATTCGATCACCGAAACCATTGGCGATACGCCGCTGGTGCGCCTGAGGCGCCTGCCGGCCGAAGCCGGTGTCAAAGCGGATATTCTCCTTAAGCTCGAATTCTTCAATCCGCTGGCGTCGGTCAAAGACCGCATCGGCGTCGCCATGATCGAGGCGCTCGAACGCGAGGGTAAGATTTCGCCAAAGAAAACCATCCTGGTTGAGCCGACCAGCGGCAACACCGGCATCGCGCTCGCCTTCGTCGCCGCCGCCAAGGGCTATCATCTCAAGCTCGTTATGCCGGAGTCGATGTCGATCGAGCGGCGCAAGATGCTTGCTTTCCTGGGCGCCGAACTGGTGCTCACCGAAGCGTCCAAGGGCATGAAAGGCGCCATCGCGAAGGCACAGGAAATCGTCGCCACCAACCCTGACGCGATCATGCCGCAACAGTTCGAGAACCCCTCCAATCCCGACATTCATCGCCGCACCACCGCCGAGGAAATCTGGAACGACACCGCCGGCAAGGTCGACGTGGTGATTTCCGGCGTCGGCACCGGCGGTACCATCACCGGCATCGGTCAACTGCTGAAGGTCAAGAAACCGGACGTCAAGATGATTGCGGTCGAGCCGGAAGATTCCCCGATCCTGTCGGGTGGCCAACCTGGCCCGCACAAAATCCAGGGCATCGGCGCGGGGTTCGTGCCGAAGGTGCTTGATCGTAGCCTCATCGACGAGGTGGTGACGATTTCGAACGAGACGGCGTTCGAGACCTCGCGCAAGCTCGCCCGCAGCGAAGGCATTCCGGTCGGCATTTCGTCGGGCGCGGCACTGGCAGCGGCTTTGGAGGTGGGCGCCCGTCCCGAAATGGCCGGCAAGACCATTGTCGTGATCATCCCCTCCTTCGCCGAGCGCTATCTTTCCACGGCGCTGTTCGAGGGGCTGTAAGGAGCGCAACCGGAAAAGTGTGAAGCGGTTTTCCGATCAGTTGCGCGACCACGCTTAGAAGTACAAGGCAAACACAAGCGCCCGGCGGCCCTTGCCGCCCCGCGCCGTCACCGGCAGTACCACGACCTCCTGACGAAGCAGTTCGACGCTGCCGGCGTGGTGGATGATGCGCATCATGCGCGGTTCGCCGGATTTGAGGGCCTCGTTCAGCATGTCGAGGCGGATCCTAAATTCCGCCGGATCATCGAAGATCTCCGAGATGCACTCGCCGGTGATGTCGTACCCGAAACGCTGGACGACGGTGCTGCCAGCAAGTTGCACGCGGTAATCGCCGCCGTCCGGCAGCGGCTCGCAAACGATCGCCCGGCTGAGCAGCCGCGCGATGGCGCGCGAAGGCACGTCGCGTCCGATGCGGATGCCATCGGCGGACCGCGTCCGCCAGAACTGCATCGCGATTTCGGCGTCCGGGTGGATCATGGCTTCGATCGGAAGAAAGTCGGCTTCCGCCTTTCCGCCCTCGGTCCAAACCGCAAATCTGTTCATCACACTTACAACTTAACTCCGCACGACAAAGGCTAGGCCGTAACGGTCAACCGCACTTTAAGAAATGTGGACTGAAAAACGGCATTTTGGTGGGATTGATAGAGACCGCAGCATAAAGCCGACACGCAAGGCGCGATGGCATGGGCAAGTCGCGCCCACCGATTAGATAACACCGATTCAGCATGTCGGGTTCGGCAGCGCTACGACGTCAGTGTTGCCATCAGCAGGTCGAGACGATCGGTGTAGATCGCATCCGATCCGAACCCGGCCAGCCGCGCCATTTCGGCGGGATCGTTCACCGTCCAGGTCGCAAGTTTGAGACCCTGATCGCGCGCCTCGGCGACGAGGTAGTGACGATTTCGAACGAGACGACGTTCGAAATCTCGCACAAGCTCACCCGCGTTTAATTCTGACGGAAAACAAGTTCTCACCTTTTCTGGTAGCGCTTTAGAAGTAAAAGCAGAACACAGCGGTCCACCGCGTCGAGCGGTCCGGCGACCATACCGGAAGCATCAGCAGTTCGAGACGAAACACATCGACGTCGCCGGCTGTATGGGTGATGCAGGCTCTGCGCGGCTCGTTCTTGTCGATGACCTCCATCATGGCTTGATACCGCACCCGAAAATCCTCCGGGGCGAACAACTCCGACAACTTGGCGCCGGTAATTTCGCGTGCAAAGCGGATGCGGACGGCCGTTCCGGCCAAATGTACCTTGAAGTCCGTTCCGCCTTCTATCGGCTGATAGATAGCGATGTAGCTGAGCAACCGCGCTATAGGCCGCGTTGGAATATCACGACCGATCACGATCCCGTCGCCCGGACGGGCGTCCCAGAAGCGCTCGGCAATCGGAGCGAGGGGATGGGTCAAGGCATCCACGCGCAGGTAACGCGAGTGGGCCTCGCCACTCTCCATCCATTCCGATACGCACGTCATCGCTACTTCGTAGCTTTCCGCTTGCAGGTTCCGCGACAAGCTACGAAGTAGCGATGACGGTCAACTTAACGCAATGCTGCGGATTGCAGACAATCCGCCTAAAAAAATACCTATAAGATGTACTACTTATCACCGTTGGCGCAATTGCGACCGGAAATCCCAGGCGACGCAGGTCGCGCA
Source organism: Alphaproteobacteria bacterium UBA1301 (assembly GCA_002307725.1). Taxonomy (GTDB): domain Bacteria; phylum Pseudomonadota; class Alphaproteobacteria; order Micropepsales; family Micropepsaceae; genus Rhizomicrobium. The sequence continues at coordinate 63,990 of DBUB01000005.1, forward strand.
CCTACGACGTGAGCGTCGCCATCAGAAGATCGGGACGATCGGTATAGATCGCATCCAATCCGAAACCGGCCAGCCGCATCATTTCGGCGGGTTCGTTCACCGTCCAGGTGGCGAGCTTGAGACCCAAATCGCGGGCTTCGGCGACATTTTCCGGCGTGATGTCGACCCACATCGGATCCCAGCCGTCGCCGCCCGCCGCCTTGATCGCCTTGAGCAGCGAATCGTCGTGTTTGATCGCATCAAAACCCGCGGCCCAGGGCGAAATGCCGTCATGGGCCCAATAGCGCAACATCTGCAGCGCCGCTTCGGAGGGCGGATCGCTTTGGGGCGGCGGTGTGCCGGGCTGAAACCAACTGAGCGGCAACGTCGTGAACCAGCATTCGGTTTCAGGCGCCAAAGTCTTGGCCGCGATCAGCGCCGCCCAATCGAAGCCGACGAAAATCGTGTGGTCGAGATAGTGCTGCTGCTTCAAGACAGCGATGCTCTTCGCGGCAAGCTCTGCCGGATCGGCCGCCTCCTCGCGATTGGTAAACGAGGTTTTCAGTTCAACGATCAGCCGGAAGGGCGACCGTGCCGTCTTGGCCACGGCGATCACCTCCGACAGCAGCGGCACACATTCTTCGTCCTGCCAGTGCACATCGGGATGGGCCTTGGCGTAGACGCTTTCCGGGCGCGCGCGGCCCACCTCAAACTGACGCAGTTCATCAAGAGTCAGGTCCTTGATGCGCGGTGTCGGTTCTTTGATCCAGAAGCCGTGGATGTCGCGGCAGTGCTCCGGTTTGAGGCGCCAATCGTGATAGATCACCACTTCGCCATCGGCGGTAAGCTGGACGTCAAGTTCGGCGCCGTCACAACCACGCCAGACCGCATCCGCGAAAGCGGACAAGGTGTTCTCCGGCCGAAGCTGCGCTCCCCCGCGATGGGCGATAGTCCACGGCGTCATGGCATCATCCAACCAAGCGAGTCATCTTACAGGAACCTCTCGCGCCGACAAAGTGCCGCGGGCTGATTCGTTCCGCTCTTTGTTGCCTCTTTGCACCGGCGGCGAGAGATGTGTGCGCCCGAGTTGACTTCCCGCCGGGGCGGGGTTAGGTGCGGCAGCCAGAGCGCAAGGGATTGGCCTTTGCGCGTTTCAGCGAGCCGGCGAATGAACATCTCGTCCCACATGTTTGCCCCGAAGCGCGGCGTAAGCGCCGTCGCGGCTCGCGAGGTGTGTTTCGGCTAGACCCGTCCCAAAGCGGATTTGCGGAACCCTCCCGAGCCCTGCTCCGGAGGGTTTTTTGTTTCTTTGATTTCAAAGTGTTTGTGTCATGTCGGAAGTCACGCCCACGATCGAAAGCCGCCTTGCCGCCTCGCCCTTCCTGAGCGAAGCGCGCGAGTTGATGAAGCTCGCCTTGCCGCTGGTGGCGACCCAACTCGCCCAGATGGCGATCCTCACCACCGACGTCATCATGCTCGGCCGCCTGTCAAAGGAGGCGCTGGCAGGCGCGGCGCTGGGCAACGCCGTGTTCTATATGGCCTGGCTGTTCGGACTCGGACCGACGGCGGCGATCGCGCCACTGATCGCCCACATCTTAGGGGCGCGGCGCGGCGACCGGGCCGGCGTGCGCGCCGTCGTGCGCATGGGATTTTGGGTGGTCGGCTTGGTCTCGATCCCGCTCACCGCCTCCTTGATGTTCGCCAAGCCCATCCTGATCTTCCTGCATCAGCAACCGGCACTGGCCGACGCCGCCAGCCAATTCGTACGGCCCTTGAGCTGTGGCCTGGTGTTCTCGCTGGGCTTTCAAGTCTTGCGCAATTACGTGACGGCGCTGGAGCGGCCGAATGCCTCGCTATGGGTGATGCTGATCACCATCATTTTCAACGCCGTCGCCGATTACGCGCTGATCTTCGGGCACTTCGGCATGCCGAAGCTCGGCCTGTTCGGCTCGGGCATGGCGAGCGCTTGCTCCTACACCTTCAGTTGCCTGGCCATGATCGGCGTGGTGTTCGCGACCGGCGACCTGCGCAAATACCGCATCTTCCGGCGCTTTTTCCGCCCCGACTGGTCCAAGTTCGCAGAGCTTTTCCACCTCGGCATCCCGATCGGCGTGACCGTGTTGTTCGAGGCAATGCTGTTCAACGCCGCAACGCTTCTAATGGGTACCTTCGGTGCGGTGTCAGTGGCGGCGCATCAGGTTGCGATCAATGTGCCGTCGATCACCTTCATGGTACCGCTCGGTGTCGGCATGGCGGCGACGATCCGCGTCGGTCTGGCAGCCGGCGCCGGGGACATGATTGGTGCCCGCCGCGCCGGCTTCACGGCCGTGGCCATCGGGGCCGGTTTCATGTCGGCGACGGCAGTGATCCTGGCGCTGTTCCCGCATCAGATCGCCTCGCTCTATTTCGCTGCCGATAACGCAGCAAATGCAGACGTGCTCGCCCTGACGGCGCAGTTCCTGCAGATCGCTGCGGCGTTCCAGATCTTCGACGGCATCCAGGTGGTGTCGTCGCTATGCCTCAGAGGCCTCAAAGATGCGCGCATGCCGATGTGGATCACCGGTGCCGCCTATTGGCTGGTCGGCTTTCCGCTTTGTTTGGGACTGGGGGTCGGCCTGAATTGGCAGGGTATCGGCGTCTGGACCGGCCTTGCTTTTGCCCTAATGACGGCAGCACTCTTATTGAGTTGGCGGTTCGTTTGTTTGTCCCGGCAGAGGACATAAGCACCGCGGGGAGGAAAATCGTGCGCACGGCGACATTTTTGGCGGCTGCGCTGATGGTTGGCGAGGCTTGGGCCATGCCGCCATATGTGAACGAACTCGTCCTGCCCGTAGCGAGGACAGCGGCGGCCGTTCCTGCCAATGGGATTCCGAAAGTCGCGCGCGGCCAATACCTCGGCCTCAGTTGCACCAATATCGAACAGATGGCGAGCGACTCGATCCTGGTCGTGTTGTACCTCGCCATGAACGAACCGCCCGCCGGCATGAAAGGCGTATTGGCTACCGACCAAACGATCACGCCGGGAACCATTCATGTCCGCGTGCCCGACATGGCGGAACTCGTTGGTCACACCGTGTATGTGCGGGTCTACTATCTCGAATCCGGAAACCAGCGCACCTGTGACGCCGGAAATATCCGCATTATCTAAAGAAGTCGCCAGATCACCACGCCGATACCGGCCGCCGCGGCCACCAGCCATAACGAAACGCGGGCAAAGCGCGTCTGATGCAGTTGCGCCTCGGCGATCTGGCGCGCCGTTTCGGGATGCAGCTTGAGACCGCCGCCGGCCAGCATCGACGAAATGATCTCGGTATTGCGGACGAAATTTGGCAGCTCCTGCACCGCCCGGCCGAGCGCCCGAAGTCCCTCGCCCACATCCTTGAGCCGGGCTTGCGGCGACAAGCGTTCCAGCATGAATTTCTCGACCACTGGCTTGGCCGCTTCCCAGATGTCGAAATCGGGATCGAGATTGCGCGCCACGCCTTCCACCACGACCATGGTCTTCTGCAACAACAAGAGCTGTGGTTGGGCCTGCATCTCGAAGCGGCGGGTGGTTTCGAACAACTGTTGCAGCACGCGCGCCATGCTCATCTCGCGCGCCGGACGGCCGAACACCGGCTCACCGACGGCCCGCAGCGCCTGAGCAAAGGTCGGCAGCGGAAAATGCGCCGGCACGAACCCGGCCTCGAAATGCGCCTCTGCCACGCGGACGTAATCGCGCGCCAGGAACCCAGCGAGGGTCTCGGCCATGAAGCGGCGCATGGCAGCATCAAGCCGGCCCATGATGCCGAAATCGACCACCACCAGAGAACCCTTGCCATCGACGAACAGATTGCCGGGATGCAGATCGGCGTGGAAAAAGCCTTCGCGCAACGCCTGGGTGAGGAAGCTGCGCATCAGGATCAGCGCCACCTGTTTGGGATCGTGACCGGCCGCCTTCAGCGCAGCCACATCACGCACCGGCACGCCGTCAATCCATTCGGTGGTGAGGACGCGCTCCGAGGTGCGGGTCCAGTCGACCTCTGGTACGCGGAATTTTTCATCGGACGCCATGCGTCCAGCCAGTTCCGACGCTGCCGCCGCTTCCATGCGCAGGTCGAGTTCCAACACGGTGGACTCCGCCAGCGTCTGCATCATGGCGACCGGCCGCAGCCGCCGCGCTTCGGGCGAGACCCGCTCCGCCAGCCGGGCGGCAAAGGTCAGCGTTTCAAGATCACGCGCGAATTCGTCTTCGATGCCGGGACGCAGCACCTTCACCGCTACGCGTTTGGACGGCGTGTCGTTGGTCTCGGCGGCATGCACCTGGGCGATGGACGCCGCCGCCACCGGCTCGCCGAAGCGCGCAAACATCGCTTCGACCGGCCGGCCGAAAGCCTCAGCGATTACCGCCCGCGCAGCGGCCGAGGGAAACGACGGCAGCCGGTCCTGCAGGCCTTCCAACCCAGCCGCAACGTCGCTGCCGACCACGTCGGGCCGCGTGGCGAGCACCTGGCCGAGCTTGACATAGGCCGGGCCCAGGCTTTCGAGCGCCCGCGCCAGACGCTTGCCGGGCGACGTGCCATCTTTGACGCGGCCACTGCCCAGAAGACGCCGGAGCAATCGCGCGCGTGAACTCATCAGCGCCGTATATTCGGCCGGGAACAGCGCATCATGCCGCGCCAGCGTGCGGGCGAGCCGCCAGACGCGCCAGAGATTGGTGAGCCGTCCCGCCATCAGATCTTCCAGGCCGAATGCATGGCGGCGATGCCGCCGCTGAGATTGCGGATTTTCACTTGGCTCAATCCCGCCGCTTCGATCATGCGGGCGAATTTGGCTTGGGGCGGGAAGCGGCGAATGCTTTCCACCAGATACTGGTAGGCATCGCGATCACCAGCGACCGCCTCGCCCAACTTGGGCAGGATGTGAAACGAGAACTTGTCGTAGAGCACATCGAGCCCCGGCACGACGACCTGGGAAAATTCCAGGCACAGGAACCGCCCGCCTGGCTTCAAGACGCGCTGCGCTTCTTCCAGCGCCTTCTCGATGCGGGTGACGTTGCGGATGCCGAAGGCGATCGTGTAGCTGTCGAAGCTGTTGTCGGGCATCGGCAGCGCCTGGGCATCACCCACAACCCAGCCGATGGACTTCTCGCCGAGGACTTCGGCGCGCTTGACGCCTTCGCCCAGCATCTCCGCGTTGATATCGCAAACCGTGATGTCGGCATCGCCGCCCCGGCGTCTAGCAGCTTTGGCGATGCGAAAGGCGATGTCGCCGGTGCCGCCTGCCACATCCAGACACTTGAGGCGCGGCTGCGGATTGAGCCAAGCGACCATGGCATCCTTCCACAACCGGTGGACGCCACCACTCATCAGATCGTTCATCAGGTCGTAATTGCGCGCCACCGACGAGAACACGCCGCGAACCAGTTTTTCCTTCTCGCCCGCGGGGACATCGCGAAAACCGAAAGAGGCAGTATGATCGATGGGAGAGTCAGACATGCGCGCACTTTAATGCCCGAACTGCCAGAAGTCGAAACCGTCCGTACCGGGCTTGCCCCGGCGCTGGAAGGCCATCGGTTAACGAAGGTCGAAACCCGGCGTGGCGGCTTGCGCCTGCCCTTTCCCAAAGCCTTCGCCGCCCGCCTGACGGGAAAACGCGTAAAGACGCTGCGGCGCCGTGCCAAATATCTCTTGGCGGACCTTGAAGGCGGCGAAACGCTGGTGATCCATCTCGGCATGAGCGGACGCCTGGCGGTCTACGCCGAAGGCGCCGTTCGGCGGCTGGGGCAATATGTCTACGACGCCGCACCGGCCGACGCAGGCACCGGCAAACACGACCATGTGGTGTTCGAGACCGACGCCCCCGCCCGTATCGTCTTCACCGATCCGCGCCGCTTCGGGCTGATGACCTTGGTGGCGACCGCCACGCTGGAGGACGACAAGCTGTTCGCCGGGCTCGGCGTCGAGCCGCTGTCGAACCATTTTCATGCCGATTACCTGGCGGCGGCGCTGAAGGGCAAAAAGACGCCGATCAAATCCGCTCTGCTCGATCAGCGGGTGATCGCCGGGATCGGCAATATCTATGCCTGCGAGGCGTTGTTCCGGTCGCGCCTCTCGCCCAAGCGACTGGCGGGCAAAGTGCGCCGTAGCGAAATTCCGGTGCTGGCCGATGCAATCAAGATGGTGCTGACGGAAGCCATTGCGGCCGGCGGCTCGTCCCTGCGCGATTACCGCCAAGCCGACGGCGCTCTCGGCAATTTCCAACATCACTTCCAGGTCTATGACCGCGAAGGCGAACCTTGCCCCGCGTGCGGTGGCACCATCAAGCGCATCGTGCAGGCAGGACGCAGCACCTTTTATTGCCCGAAGTGCCAAAAGTAGGGATGCCAGCGGCCCGGTAGTGTCCTAATTTGAAAAGTGCGCGAGGCCGCGAGCGAAAATCCATGCTGCGACTCCAAGCGTCGCCAGCACCAAAATCAATTCAGACGGCTCGGGGTTTGTACGCGGCCCAGTCCGAAGCCCTCCAAAGACCAAGAACCGTCGCCCAAAAATGATCCGATAGTGGGCTAATATGGCCAAAACGTAGCCAGCCACCATTATGGCCGCAGCACCAGACGCAACAGTGGCTAGCTTCAACTCGGCAAAAATGGTGATCGGAAGGATAACCAGAAGAAGCGATATCATCGTGGCGGCGACTAAAAGCCAGTCTGCCCAGGGCAACCAGACAATTTCGCCCCCATCCCCCATGGTTAGCTCACGTTGTATCCGAAAGAACAACATCGCCGCGCCAAACGCCGCAATGATGCCGCCGAGAGTCGCAAGTGTGGCCGGATCGAGTGCCGAGTTCATGTTACCCCCTAGCCTCCGCCACTATAGCCGCTCTCACGGCCTCCCGCGGCCCTGTAATCGGCCCCATATGCAGCACGGCAAAGAACCGGCGCTTGCCGCCTGGCCGATCATACGACCACGCATAAGCCTGTGTAGCCCCGCTAGGGCTGTCTTTCAGGTCGAAGACCGAGACAATGCCGTCCCATACGGTTTTCCCCTCGTGCTCCTCGTGGATCGGCACCACCTGAACAAACGAAGCCGTCCCGCCGTGCTGGGATTCGACGGCTTGTTTAAGTTCTTTGGGATCAACGTCGCTCATGGTCCACCAATATAACACGATTTTTTGCCGCGTTCTTTACGCAGGAAACAATCTCCTTTCTGAGCCATATTAAAGCCCCTTCCCGCTGTCGTCCTTGCTGTCGTAGTCAAACGATAGCTGTCCAGCGACATGGCCTTTCGGCAATTCGAACTTTGGCTTGAAGCGATTCAACTTCCTCATAAAGTCGTGCCAATCTTCACTAAGCTCCATATATGCGACTACCGCCCCAAGGTGCTCACGCAATTTAGGGTAGCCTCGCGTTCTCGTAAGGCGCTGAAAAAGCTTGGCCGAAAGTCGGCCGGACGCCAGTTTCGGAGTGACGGCTTTAAGCTCCTCCAAAACACCAGGCGCAATCCGTCTGTAAACAATATCATTAGTGAGAATGCCGAAATATTGAGGCCGTTTAACAGTGTCCTTCGGGTAATCTAGCCCACGAAGGCGGAACATTTCCTGATAATACTTAGCCGGGAAAGTGGGAATATACGGCTGCAACTCTTTGGCGATGTATTCATTGAGAATACGCGACAGGGCATCTTGGGTACGGAAATTTTGGAAGCCAGTCGCTTCATCGACGAGCGCAATAATGCCGACATTGGCTAGCGCCCGGATCAGAATATCCGATGCGACAATCATCCGCTCATATCGTGCCGGTACTGTCTTGCGCTCTTTCAGTTCTGAATCACGGAAACGCAGATACACCTCCGCAACCATGGGAAGGAGGCGGGCATCATATCCAACACCCTTGCCGCCTGACTTGGTGCGATAAAAGATAGGGGTCGTCGACTGCAATAAATCGTCTGAAATGAATGGCTTAAGAACATCTGCCTGCAAAAAAAAAGGTAGTTCGTCGACCGTCGAAAGAACGCCCGTTCCTGCCTTTGGGGACCGTGATCGCCCGAGCGCTCGGAGGAACGTCGCTTGGGTAATAATGCGCGTACCATTGCCTAGGACGGCGCTGGAAACCTGCGATGTCCCTAAAGGGAAGTCGCCTTCGTGTTCGGCGACCGGCAAATTCCCGTCCCAGCGGGCACTTGCTGCTTTCGACGCAATCTCTTTCCGGCGCTCCGGCGAGAGGGCGTCGCGGCGCGCACGCCCACCTCTTGCCCGCCCTCCTGGTACGTCATCTTCGGCCATCTTTTTTGCTCCATGCTTGCACCATGATATGATATTATGCTTGCATTTTTTAAATGCAAGCATATATTTCTCCTACCAACACGGGGGCAGAAATGGTCAACCGCCTTTCAATCGAACGCCGCAGCCAAATCATCGGAGCCCTAGTTGAGGGCAATTCCATCCGGTCAGTTGAGCGGATGACGAATACGCACCGCGACACAATCATGCGGTTAGGTGTTGACGTTGGCCAAGGCTGCCAACGCCTCATGGACGAAAAGATGCGGAACCTGTCGTGCCGCCGCTTGGAAGTTGATGAAATCTGGACGTTCTGCCGCTTGAAGCAGCGCCGTCTTTCTTTCCGCACGCAATACGATCCGACCGAGAATGGCGACCAATGGACGTTTGTGGCACTTGACCCGGAAACGAAGCTGGTCCCGTCCTACTTGGTCGGCAAGCGGTCCAAGAAATGCGCCGTCGCGTTCATGCACGATCTGGCGCCGCGCATCACGAACCAAGTCCAGATTTCCGCGGACGGTCTTCCGGCCTATGTCGCCGCCGTTGTTGAGGCGTTCGGTGGTCAGGCCGACTTCGGGCAGGTGGTAAAATTTTACGACGCAGAGCCTACCGGCCCCGGCCGCTATTCCCCGCCATCCGTCAAGAAGGTTGAAAAGACCGTAGTGTTCGGCAAGCCGGAACTTGCCACCATGAGCACGTCGCTTGTTGAGCGCCAAAACCTCAACATGCGCATGAGCATGAAGCGGTTTACCCGCCTCACGTTGGGCTTTTCCAAGAAGTTGGAAAACCTCAAGGCCGCGGTCGGATTGCACTTCGCGCACTACAACATGGTGCGCATTCACAAGTCGCTGCGCATCACTCCGGCGATGGCGGCAGGCGTCGAGGACCGGCTTTGGACGTTGCAGGAGTTGGTCGAAGAGACATCGCGGTAGAAACGGAATGGCGGCCCGCGATGCGAGCCGCCACCATTACCGTCATTAGAAGTTGAATGATCCCTGATCCGGCAGCACGTCAGGATTTCTTTTCCCGGTGTTAATCTCGCTGATACGGCCTTGATTGACGCCGACCATTCCAGCGATCTGATGCTGATAAAGACCCTTGGCCAGAAGTGCTTTGATGTACGCGGCCAATTCGGGAGTTACGGGCTTACTTGGGGTACGCTTCATACGGTCTTGCCCTTATGCAAGATGTGGTGAAGCGCCGCTTGACGCACAGCCCCGAGTTGGAGTCCTATCGGGGCCTTGCAAGAGCATTCCGCGCGGCGCTTCTATCGCCCTGCGGAGATCGACGGCGGCGTTGGTAGCGCCGCCGTCGGCGTTCTAAGCAAACCCGAATCAATCGAGTAATTTTGATTCGCGCAATGATTCTTTTTCGCAAGTAATGAGAATGGTTTGGTGGGGCCGCATAGATGCCACGCCCACGTTTAGGGAATTGGGGTCTAAGCCTGATCCTGCCAGTTTCTCAGCCCTGGTCCGGCGCCTCCGCCAGTCCCACGGACACTTCCACTTCACACCTTTGACGCCTGTCTTGCCGCCCATGGGGTGAGCTAATCAGGACTAGCTATGCAGGGAAGGTCTGGTGGGCGGCCAAATCCAAATTAGGACACTACCAGCGGCCCCCTCATCGTCATGGCCGGGCTCGACCCGGCCATCCAGGCTTTTTTCGGCTCGCAGACGCTCGCCGACTGGATGGCCGCCTCAAGGGCGGCCATGACGGAGAGAGCCATCAGATACAGAACAGGCCGCTCTCGGGGGGCGAGGAACGGCCTGTCCACAGCTACGGTGATATGGAAGAAATGGGGATACCTCCCGCACACTTCAAGGGGGTTTTTAAAATTTCTTCTGCGAAAAATTCCTGACGCTCTATCAAAGGCTTGGCGGTAAATTCCCGTTTTGAGCGCTGCAAACGCCAATGACTTGCACGAAAAATATTTCGCGAGAACCCGAATTTCTCGCGGGCAATGGAACAACTCCACCTGGATAGCCCGCAGTCGCCGGCCACGACAACATTGTATGATCGGCCATGCCTGAGATTCGCGTCACACCCGAGATCGCGCTCGACGAAAACGAGCTGGAGGAGAGTTTTGTGCTCGCGTCCGGCCCCGGTGGTCAGAACGTCAACAAGGTGTCGAGCGCGGTGCAGCTCCGTTTCAATGTGGCCTTCAGCCGGTCGCTGCCGGAGCCGGTGCGCTTTCGCCTGATGACGGCGCTCAAATCCCGGCTCACCAAGGACGGCGAACTGATCCTGGTCGGCCGCAAGTTCCGCGACCAGAACCGGAACCGCGAGGATGTTCGCGTGCGGCTGATCGAACTCATCCGCGCCGCCACCATCGAGCCCAAAAAACGCTACAAAACGAAGCCCTCGCGCGGCGCCAAGGAACAACGGTTGCAGCACAAGAAGAAACATGCGGCATTGAAACGTGGCCGCGGCAAACCGCTGGATGATTAAGGGTTCCTCATGGAAAATATTCTGGTGACGATGGAAGGTGCGGTCGGCGTCATCACGCTGAACCGGCCCAAGGCGCTCAATGCGCTGAACAGTGCCCTGCTCGCCGAACTCGCTGAGCAGCTTGAGGCGTTCGATGCCGACCCGGCGGTGCGCTGTATCGTCCTGACCGGTTCGGAGCGCGCCTTTGCTGCCGGTGCCGACATCAAGGAAATGGCATCGCAGTCCGCTATGGACATGTTCAAATCCAACTGGTTCGCTGGCGCCTGCGACCGCATTGCCGCCATCCGCAAGCCGGTGATCGCCGCCGTGTCCGGCTATGCGCTCGGCGGGGGCTGCGAACTGGCGATGCTGTGCGACTTCATCATCGCCGCCGACACCGCCAAATTCGGCCAGCCGGAGATCACCCTGGGCGTGCTGCCCGGCATGGGCGGCAGCCAGCGCCTCACCCGTTTCGTGGGTAAGTCCAAGGCCATGGACATGTGCCTGACCGGGCGGATGATGGACGCTGCCGAGGCAGAACAGTCAGGCTTGGTCAGCCGGGTCGTCCCGGTCACCGATCTGATGGCCGAAACCCTGAAAATCGCCCAGAAAATCGCTGAGCAGTCGGTCCCAGCCCTGATGATGGTCAAGGAAGCGGTTAACCGGTCCTATGAGACCACCCTGGCCGAAGGTCTTCGCACTGAGCGCCGCCTCTTTCATGCCGCTTTTGCCAGCGAAGACCAGAAAGAAGGCATGGCCGCCTTCGCCGAAAAGCGTAAACCGGCCTTCAAGGACAAATAGCCCGCTCCCGGCGGCCCAGAATGAATTGACCCAAGGCCCGCCACGGGCTATACGCGCCGCCTCTTAAGTTCAGGAAACCGATCAATGCCGAATATCGCCTCAGCCAAGAAGCGCACCCGCACCACTGCCAAGCGCGAGGCCATCAACCATTCGCGCAAGACCCGCATCCGCGGCTATGTGCGCAAGGTCGAGGAAGCCATCGAGACTGGCGACGCCAAGGCCGCTCTGGAGGCCCTGAAGGCCGCCGAGCCCGAGATCATGCGTGGCGTCAGCAAAGGCGTGGTCCACCAGAACACCGGTTCACGGAAGGTTTCACGGCTCTCCAAGCGGGTCGCAAAACTGTCAAAGTGACCAACGTCGCTTAACTGTTGCACAATTTGCCAAAGCGGGTCCAAGACTGACTTGGGCCCGTTTTTATTTGTCCGTGCGCTGACGAACACAGCAAAAGGCCGCAGTGCAGTGCAGCATGACAGTTCGGTTTCGGTAAGCCTCTGATTCGGCAAAATTAACCACAGCATTCGAATTTTCCGTATAAAGAACATACGCTTAGGAATACGGCCCGCATCATCGATTCGTCACATAATCTTCGACGTTCCGCGTTTATTCCCTTGAGTCGCTCCCAGGTTTTTGCTTAAGGTTAGCCATGGTGAGGGCGCGAGACGAAAGCAATGCCTAACAAAACCAAAGTACAGATAAAGGTGTTGTACGCGTCGCGAAGTCCAGTTGGGCTGGCTTCGTAGTAAAGTTAAGTAAAACCGCAAATATACTACTTCAGGCGCCGGGCACGCTCGTACGCGCGTCGGTGTTTCTTCGGACTGTTCTCAGATGGCAACTACCCCTCCTTCCAGCTATGCAGGCGATATCAGCGTCGCGGAAGCCTGGGCGGCACTGCAAGCGGACCCGGGGGCCCAGCTCGTGGACGTCCGGACGGCCGCAGAGTGGGCGTTCGTGGGCCTGCCCGATCTGACCGTGCTGGGGCGCCGGGTGCACTGCATCGAATGGGTGATGTTCCCGTCGATGGGCCCGAACACCGCGTTCACGAACGAAGTCCGGGCCGCGTTAGGTCCTGATCAAGACATCGCCGTCTACTTCCTGTGCCGTTCGGGCGCGCGGTCGCGTGCCGCCGCGATGGCGATGACGGCCGCAGGCTACACAAAGAGTTTCAACATCGCAGGTGGGTTCGAAGGCGATCTCGACACCGAACACCACCGCGGCAAGAACAATGGCTGGAAGGCTGCGAGCCTTCCATGGGTGCAGACATAAGAACAAGGGAGGATGCCACAATGCGAAGTTTGATGGCGCCGCGGGGACGGCGCTCTGGAGGCCGATAGACCGGACCGAAAAAGAGTCCGGACTTCAACAAGAAACAAGCGGTGCGCCGAACAACGCGCGCATCTGATATGCGGGTATGGGATATGGGACAATCGACAAGCAAGCCGACTTCGAAAGATTGGCCGGCACGGTGGGTATGCGTGCGCGAGCGTCTTCGCAAGGAACTCGGCGATCCGATTTTCGAGGCGTGGATCGCGCCCCTGAGCCTGGAAGCCTGGGACAAGGATGACCTGAAAATCGGCGCCGCTAAGCAGTTCGTGCGCAATTGGGTCGCCAATCACTACATTGCCCGGATCGAGCGCGCCTTCCGCGCTGAAAATGCCGAACCGGCGTCGCTCTCTGTTGTTGTCACCGCGGCATCTTCGGCCGTGGCGACGCAAGTTTCGAAAGAGCCCGTGCACATCACGCCGCAGCCCTCCATCCCGCCCTCCAACGTCTCCTACATGCCGCATGTCCTGGCGCCGGACCCCACCAGTGCCGTGCAGGGCCTGTGGAGCCGCATGCTGCATCCGCAGCAGACCTTCGACAGCTTCATTCCCGGCCAAGCCAATGAGTTCGGCCATGGCGCCGCGCGCGCCTTTGCGGAAGGCCGTGGCGGCGACATCCCCCTGCTCTACATCCATGGCGGGTTCGGCTTCGGCAAAACCCATTTGCTCAACGCCGCGGCGCTGGAATTTCGGAAGCGCACCAAGAAGGTGCTGTTCCTGCGCGCCGAAGATTTCATGCGCCACTTCCTCGGCGCCCTCTACCGCAAGGACACGCTCAACTTCAAAGAAGAGCTGCGCAGCGCCGACGTCCTCATCATCGACGATCTGCAGCACATCTGCCGCTCGGCTGCGACGGCGTCGGAGTTCCTCTACACCGTCAATGCGCTGGCCGATCTGCGCCGCAAGGTGGTGATCGCCGCCGACCGTGCCCCCGCAGCGCTGGAAGGCCTCGGCGCCGACGTCAAGAGCCGCATCTCCGGTGGCCTGGTGATCCAGCTCGGCAAACCCGACCGCGAAACGGCCCTGGCGATCCTGCGCTATCGCGCCGCCGAGTTCTCGCGCCTGCGTCCCGGCGTCGCCATTCCCGACGACGTGCTGGAGCGCATCGCCGATCTTGAAAACGCATCCCCGCGCGATCTCATCGCTATCTTTACCAAGCTTGCCACCTATGCCGACCTCACCAAGAAGCCGGTGACGGCGGAGATGGCCGAGGAAGCCGTCGGCCTGCGCATGATCGGCGGGCTGGCCGCCAAGACGTCGATCGAGGATATCCAGCGCAAAACAGCCGAGTTCTACAAGCTCGACGTGCGTGACTTTCACTCGCCGCAACGTGCCCGCCGCGTCGCGCGCCCGCGTCAGGTGGCGATGTATCTCGCCCGCAAACTGACGACGCGCTCGCTGCCCGAAATCGGCCGGCGCTTCGGCGGCCGCGACCACACCACCGTCCTGCACGCCTGCCGCCGGGTGGAAGCGCTGTGCCACGAGGATCCGCTGTTCAAGCAGGAAGTCGACTTCCTCAGCCAGATGCTGTCGAAGGTGATGTGAGGGGCGAATAGCGAGTAGAGAACGCCCGCTCTTCGCACCCCGGAGGGCGGGCGATCCTATTTGGCTAGATTCGCCGCATCGCACAAATTTGTACGACAATTCAATTGACGCTTTCACCGACGGCCTGATAGGTCTGCAGGCACGCAAGACCGGCTTTTCGGTGCATGCGAGATATTCTGTCAGCCGAACAACCGCCGCGCGTATGCCTCGGCAAATGCCAACCTTTGTCAGCCAGCCCAAGTGCCGGATGTGCGGTCGGCGCACAACGCCACATCATGAAGTCAGGTGAACTATGCCAGCGCCAATAACGAGCACCGCCACACTCACTGTCAGTTCCGGCAACAACACGCCCTACAAGCCGGCCCTGGCGCTGCTCGCCAGCTTGTTCTTCATCTGGGGCTTCATCACCGTCATCAATAACACGCTGCTGCCGCATCTGCGCGCCGTGTTCGATCTCGACTACACGCGCACGACCCTGATCGAATCCACCTGGTTTATTGCCTATTTCGTGGCGTCGCTGCCGTCGGCCAAACTGATCGAACGCATCGGCTACAAGCGCTCGCTGGTGACGGGGTTGCTGATCATGGCCTTCGGCGCCTTGCTGATGATCCCCGCCGCCCGCATCCCGTCCTATTACCTGGTGCTCACGGCCCTGTTCATCATCGCTGCAGGGATCACGCTTCTGCAGGTGGCGGCCAATCCTTATGTCGCCGTCATCGGCCCACAACAGACCGCCTCGTCCCGCCTCAATTTGGTGCAGGCGTTCAATTCGATGGGCACGACTTTCGCCCCGCTGTTCGGCGGCTATCTGATCCTGGGCCGCAGTGTGTCCGGAACGGTCAGCGAAAGTCATATCCTGACGACGGTCGAGCGTCTGGCCGATGCACGTTCGGTACAATTGCCCTATCTGATCGTCGCGGCGGTTTTGATAGCGCTGGCGCTGGTCTTCGCCCGTTTCCGGCTGCCGGAATTCAACCAGGGAAACCGCCGCATCACCGCCGCGGAGCGCAAGCAGCATTCGCTCTGGCACCATCGCAATCTGGTATTCGGCGTCCCGGCGATCTTCATTTATCTGATTGCGGAGATCGGCGTCGCCAACCTGTTCATCAACTTCGTGTCGCAACCGACGATCGGCAACCTCACCCACGAGCAGGCCTCGCATTTCCTGTTCCTTTTGTGGGGCGGCATGATGGTCGGCCGTTTCGCCGGCAGCGGATTGATGCGTTACTTCGCGCCCACCCATGTGCTCGCCGGGGCGAGCATCGGCGCTTTCATCGTGATGATCGTCGCCGCCTGCGCACAAGGCCCGACGGCGATGTGGGCGCTGATCCTGGTGGGACTGTTCCATTCCATCATGTTCCCCACCATCTTCACCCTGGGCATCAAAGGGCTGGGGCCACTCACCGAGGAAGGCGCCGGGCTGCTCATCATGGCCATCGCCGGCGGCGCACTTGTCATCGTGCAGGGCACGATTGCCGACGCGTTCGGGCTGCAGATCTCGTTCCTGCTGACCGCCGCTTGCGAGGTCTACACGCTGTTTTACGCCCTGTGGGGAAGCAAGCCGACCAACGCCGTTGCCGAGCCGGCAACATAACGGCGAGCGCTTCGCCTTCGAAAAACCGCCCGCTTCTCAAACCGAGGAGCGGGCGGTTCCCTTTTTTGGTCCCGTTATTGCGCGGGGAAGTTCTTAAGCTGCACCGTCCACTGCTTGTCGGTGCAGATACCGCAATCCTTGCCGGTGAAATACGCCGCGGCTTTCTTATCGCCGCGCAACTGCCATTCGAGCCATTCCACAGCAACCTTGGCCGACGGCCCGCCATTGGGCCGCAGGAAATCGCCGCCGTGACCAGCGTCATTGCTGACCACCACCACCGGCACATGATCGATCCGCGAAAAATCGTCCATGCCGTTGGGGTAGGCAATGTCCTTCGGCCCGCCCAAAATGTAGATGATCGGCGTGCGCAGCGTTTTCAGCGTCGCCTTGCTCACCTTAAGGTCCGGCAGGAAGTTCTTATCGTCCGGGAACATGCCGCTGTTTTGCATGATCACCGTTTTGACCCGCGGATCGCTCCCCAGGTCCATGGCCTGGCCGCCGCCACAGGAAAAACCCGCCACCGCGAGCTTGGCTGGATCGATCTTGCCGTAATAGGCGCTGCCGGGCCGCGCATTTTCTGCCAGCACCCATTCGATGCCGGCTTTCACGTCGGCGGCGGTCGTCTCCAAGACGAATTTCGGCGGACCTGGCGGCCGCGGCGGCAGTGCCGTCGAACCGGGACCGGAAAAGATCCCGCCTGGCGCCACGACGACGTAACCGTAAGAAGCGATCTCGGCCAAGTACAAGCGCGAGCCTGCACCATCCTTGGAACAGCCGCCATTGCCCCAGCCGACGATGCCGAGCTGGCCCTTGCCGACCTTCGACAGGTCTTTCGGCCGGTAGACGACGTGGTTCGGCAGGCCGGGGTCTGCTTCCTTTAGCGCCGCAAACGCGCCGGTGCCCTCGGTGTCGGGCATCTTAGCGTAGGCCGCCTGATCGGCATCGGATTTGGCTTTCTCTTCTGGGGTTTGCTGCGGAAACGGCGACATCGGCGGCGGCGCGTTCTGAGCCATCGCTGTACTGCCCATGAGCAGTGTGAGTATCGCCGTAACGAATATGCGGTTCATCTTGTCCTCCCGTTACGCGCCGCCCGGATTGTGGGCCGCAGCGGCGCCATTTTCTTTTATCGGACAATATCTAGTCGATTGCAGGCGCCGCGCCAATCGCGCGGGAGCCCGGTACCGGCACACATTTTTCGCAGATTGTCGCCACATCTGCTGCCGCGAATTGGCGCCACATTTAGATGACCAACCCCGCATCGGCGCTTGCGTCTGATTTTCATTTTGCGAAATCCGCGGCGCTAAGAAAATACCGCCGACCCCACGGGGGGCGTGTGGGGGTCGGCGGCTTGCTTGGCCTGTTCGAGAAACGCTAGTTCCAGGACACCGGTTCTGCGTTTCGAATGTCAGATAATTGACGAAGGCCAATATCGTCACCCTAAACGACCGCAGCCTCGTTGGATAGTTGTGGATTCTACCCATTTGGACTGGGCAACGATGGCGCATGCCTCTCAACTGCCGGCACCCCTGACGCGCTGCATACCTTTGCTTGCGGATCTATCGCAACGCTCGATGCGAGAGCGGTGTGTATTTCTTACAACCGCATCATTCCGCCACCATAAGTACATTCCGAAGCTGCCACACGACGCGCATCTCTACTATAAATATCGCTCAGTGATTCAATGGTACGCGGCGAAGTAAAATATCCGTCTAACCAGAATTTATTCGGGAACAGTGCCTTGGCTATGATCCTCCCCCCCCGCTCGGCCGTTCGGCGCCCGCCTTATACGAAGACTACCCCCCTCACCGATGTCACGGCTTGTGTAAAGTCCTGGGGCCGGCGCGGCGTCATTGGGGGAGCCGTTTTCGGCTTCGTGCTCGGCATTATCCTCGTGGCGATCCCACTCTCGACCAACATTCTCACCTTTGGAGTTGGTGGAACGTTATTGGTGGCGGTGGTCGAGTGTGCGGTCATTGCCGGCGGGTTCGCCGCATTGGCGGCGGCGCTTTTTGGTCAGGGTAGCGGCGGCCACGCGCGGTCTGACGCACTCGCAATGACCAGACGCCGGACCACAGAGGCCGCCTGGCGAGACAGCGATAGTCCTCTTGCCGAGTGGCCGCAGCGCAAGCCGTCCACGTTTTCAACACCGCCACCGCCCTTTCCGCTCGACTCTGATGGCGATTGGAACACCGTGACGTCGCTGCAAAATATTCAAACCCGGCTCAACACGATTGATGCCTGGGAGAATGGCAACACGGGACCGTAATGGTCGGTGCAATACCATTACGCCATCGTTTGCTACATTCCCAATGACCACAGGAGAAACGTGCATGAACTGGGATCAGATTGAAGGAAACTGGAAGCAATACAAAGGTCAGATCATGTCCAAGTGGGGCAAGCTGACCAACGACGACATCGACTCCATCAACGGCAAGCGAACGGAATTGCTCGGTATCATTCAGGCGCGATACGGCCGCGTCAAGGAACAAGCGGATACCGAAATCGATCAGTGGCTTAACAACATCAAATAGTCATGGCCCCAATGATCGACATCATTGATGACGATGACGCGGTTCGCGATTCGACCCAGGCGCTGCTCGAAACATACGGCTACGACGCCCGCCAACACCCCTCCGCCGAGGATTACCTCGCCTACTCGGGACAGAAGGCTGATTGCCTGCTTGTCGACCACCACATGCCCGGCATGACCGGACTCGATCTCCTTGAGCATTTGCATGCGAAGGGCGACCGAACGCCCGCCGTCATGCTTACCGGTCGGAGCGACCCAGCAATCGCGCCACGCATTGCGCGCGTCGGCGTAAAGCTTCTGCATAAGCCGATCGCGCCCGACGAACTCATACGTTGGATCGCGCAAGCGTGCAAAGTGCACTGCTAAAGCGCTTTTGGGAAAAGCAGACGGCGCCTTGTCCGTTGGTTTCCTGGTTCAAAACGCAGTGCGACGTCGATCAGCCTGAGTAGATTCCGATCCTTTTTGAACAAAGGTGGCGCGGGCAGTGTCGTCGAACCGCTGCTGTGTCGCGCTCGTCTTTCGCAGGTGGCAGCACTATGAGGACTCCAACATGCGTATGCTTTTGAAAGGCACAGTGATTGCTCTGGCCCTTGCCGGTACGGCACTTGCGACCACTGGTGCCTCCAGTGCCGATGGCTTCACGATCAGCACGTCCAACCATGGCCGCGGTCACACCACAACCGGAATTTCGATCGATTTCGGCAACGTGGCCTTTGCCTACCGCGACGGCTATTGGGACAATGACCATCGCTGGCACAAATGGCGTAACGCCCGCGAACACCGGGAGTATCGCGACCGCCACGGCGACAACTACCGCGGCGGAAATCACCGTCGCTATCGCGGCCAGGGTTGGCGGCGAGACTGAGTTCCGCAATAGCGAAGTCCTTGACCGCAGACGTGCGCGCCAAGGACTTCGATCTAAAACGGAGTAACTGGCTATGGGGTACAGGATTCGATTTCAGCGCCCGGATGCGTTGGGATTCATCGCCAATTTGTTTATCGAGGACGATGCGGCAACGGCAATGCAAATCCGTCACCTGAAAGCGACCGGTTACACGATCATCGATACGTTTCCGGCACCCGAAACAGAACAACGATTTCCACAGGTTCAGCCATCCTTTTCGCGCACGCTTTGACTTTGGCGCGCAAACGGAATGCTGAACACGGCCGCCAGGGTCAAAATCGCGACCACCGCCCAAGCGTCGTTCATGGCCGCAACAAACGCGGCGCGGTTGACCATGGGCTCGAGAATGCTCTGGGTGACGGCGTCGATTGGACCCGGGCCCCGGTCGGCAAACAACCTTAGCGGAATGCCGACGAATTTCGCCGTCGCCATGTCGCCGTCCATCAGGCGCTGCACGATCGCCGTCGCGTGAACCGGCGCGCGGCCGTAGATAATACTGTCGATCAGCGCAATGCCGATGGCCCCGCCGAGATTGCGCATCAGATTGAAAAGACCGCTGGCATCAGGCACGGCCGCCGTCTTGAGGTGGCCCAGCGCCAGACGCGTCGGCGGCAATAAGCAAAACATGATCGCCACGCCGCGGATGATCTGAGGCCAGAACATGCCAGCAAAGTCGGTTTCCGGCGTCTGGAAGGCGCTGAGACCGAGGCCCGTCGCGAACAGCAGAAAGCCCAACGTCGTCAACAGGCGGGCGCCCATCCGGCGTTCGAGGAAAACGGCGAGCGGTGCCGTCGCCAGTTGGGCGATGCCCGTCACCAGCATGACCCTGCCGATCTCAAGCGCCTCGTGGCCGCGTGCAAACGCCAGGAACACCGGCATCATATAGACGGAGCCGAACAAGCCGATACCGAGCACAAAACTGAGCAGGCAGCCGACCGCGAACATCGGGTCCGCCAAGGTGCGAAGCTCGACGACCGGCTTGCAGCGGCCGAGCGTGCGGCGCGCAAACCCGACGCCGCTCGCCAGCGACAGCGCCAGCAGGCCGCACACCATGGGCGACAGCCAGCCGCGGTCGGGCGCTTCCTTGAGAGCAATTTCCAGCGCGGCAAGCGCCAATGCCATGAACGCAATCGACAGGATGTCGAGCGAGCGAACCTCGCGGAGCGCTGGTTTTTCCACCGGCAGCAGCCACACCGTCGCCACGGCCGACAGAATTCCCGGCACAACGTTGATGAGAAACAGCCAATGCCAGCTATAGGTCTCGGTGATCCAGCCCCCGACAATTGGACCTACGGTAGGAGCGAGCACGGCCAGGACACCGCCGATCGTGGTGGCGATACCCTGCAGCCGCGGCGGAAACAGCACAAACACGGCGGTGAACACCGCCGGGATCAACGTCCCGCCCGAGAAGCCCTGCACCACCCGCCACCCCATCAGCATGGCAAAGCTGGTGCTGACCGCACAGCCGATGGACGCCAGCGTGAAAATCGAGACGGTGATGATGAACATCCAGCGCATGGTCAGCAGCCGGGTCAGAAATCCCGTCAGCGGAATCGCGATGACTTCGGCGACGAGATAGGCGGTCTGGAGCCAGCTCATCTGGTCGCGCGCGATGCCGAGGGCGCCCTGGATGGTCGGCAGCGAGGTGGCGACTACCTGTATATCGAGGATCGCCATGAACATGCCGACGCACATCATGGCAAAACCGGCCCAAGTGGCGAGCGGGACCTTATCCTCGTCGCTAGGTATTGGACGCTCCTTTGAGGGCGGCGTTTTCAGCGGAAATGCGGATGTACAGAACAATGCCGTTCAGGATCGAAAACGCCACGGCATAGAGCGGCAGCCCAAAGACGAGCGGCAGCACCGCGATCTCGCCAGCGACCACCGTATAATTGGGATGTTTCAGAAAGCGATAAGGACCGTTCGTCACCAAGGGCGCTCCCGGCAGGATGATGATACGGGTTGTCCAGCACGGCCCCAAGGTGGCCAATACCCATACCCGCAGAACCTGGAGCGCGGCGAATAGCGCCAGCCATGCCCATTCGATCGGGCGATTCCAAGCGATCAGCCACAAGCCTCCGAGCCATATCGCATGCAGCGCGACGACCAGCCGGTAGTGTTCGGGCGCGAATTCCACGGCACCTTGGCCGATGAGCTGCGCGGTGTTGCGCCTCGCCAGAACCAGTTCCGCCAACCGTTCGGCGGTGACGAAGCCAAGCAGGAGAATAGCGCCGATCAAGCGGCGCGCTTCAGCGCGACGCAGCTTGCGCTGAACCCAGGTCCCATCGCCGTCACCACCGCGCGCGACGGCAGACCCTTTTGCAGCATGCGGTCGAGCACAAATAGCACCGTCGGCGCCGACATGTTGCCGTATTCACGCAGGATCTCGCGTTCATGGTCGAGGCCGCCCTGCGGGATACCCAAGGCCTGCTCCAGCGCAACAACGACTTTGGTGCCACCGGGATGGCAAACAAAGCGATCCACCTCATCCATCCGGATTTTGGCGCGCTCAAGAATTCCCGCCACCGCCGGTCCCATATTGGCCTCGGCAAACGACGGGATCGCCTGCGCGAAAATCACTTCAAAGCCCTCGCCATCCAGATCCCAGCCCATGATATCGAGCGTATTTGGCCAGCTATGTTCGCCGGCCGCTTCCACTTCGGCGATCCCCCCCGCGCCGGCGCGCAAGATGCACGCGGCGGCGCCATCCCCGAACAGGGCACAGGCGACGATGCCCGCCTTGGTGAGTTGATCCATGCGAAACGCGAGCGTGCAAAGCTCCACCACAACCAAGAGGACGTTGCAGCCGGGTTGCGCCCTGGCCAAGCGCGCCGCAATCGCGAAGCCGGAGACGCCGCCCGCACAGCCCAGGCCAAACACTGGAACCCGCTGGATGTCGTCACGAAATCCCATCGCTTGGGCGGCCCGCGCCTCCAGACTTGGCGTCGCAATGCCAGTGGACGAGACGGTGACGACAACATCAATCTCGTCCGCATCGAGCCCAGCTGCGTCGAGTGCCTTGTTGGCGGCCTCGATGAACAAGCCCTGCGCAACGTCAAGATACACTGCCGTTCTTTCCTTCCAGCCGTGTGGCTTGGCGTACCATTCGATCGGCTGGGCCGCGTGCCGCTTGTGGATTCCGGCCGTCAAGAACACCGGCGCCATGCGATCGAAGGCGGCATAGCGCTTGCCGAACATCTCCCGGGCAGCCACTGCAACATCTTCCTGATACAGGATGTGCGCAGGCACCGCGGTTGCGAGCGAAACCAGCTTTGCTGTTTGGTTCAAGTGGTAGCCTCTCGCGGTCGGAAAGAACCGGCTGTTGCTGTAATGACAAAACGAGCGCGTCGCCGCGCGGCGGTTGACCGTGACATAAGCGGAAGCTTCTGGCTACCGCCGGCTGGCCACACCGACGATCGCGCCGAGAAGCGCGCCGGCGCCGATCGACCAAGCGAGCGCGGAAAGCGGCTGGGCGCGTATCGACTTGCGCGCCGACTCCAGATTGCCGCTTGCCCAATCGTCCACATCATGGACGGCGTGCGCGGCCGTTTCTTCGGCGAGACGGTAAGCGCCGTGCGCCACATCTTCGGCCTTACGCAGGGCGAGATGGACGCGATTGTCCGCAATACCCTCGACATCGCCGGCAACTTTCTTCATGTCGCCTTCCAATGTCTCGAGTTCCGAGCGCAACGCGCCCAAGCGTGAGTCCAATTTGTCGGCGTTTTTTTTGGTACGGTCAGCCATGGGTCTTTTCCATTCGTTTGGGGTTGATTGATGTGGTCAGCCTGCGGGTCACCACCGGCTGATGATCGGCAAAACGTTCTGGCGTGTGTTGCACTAACGGCGCCCGTGGCCCGTCAGCGGATTTCGGCGTACACGCGAAGCGCAAACGCGTGGCGCGGTCTAGGATCGTTCACCCATATGGCGACGAAGCATCGATCGCATCGGCGGGCGGCCTTCAGGCCGTTGTAGTTCATCATCCTCATCGTCATCGTCGTCTACGCCACGAGCTTTCATACTGCGGCTCCGTGACGACGCGCTTTCTCCTCCTGCAACGCACAATTTGGAGGCGATATCGAGCATTTGAGGGCTACGGTGTTGATCGCTTTTGTTCACAGAGACCTCCACAAAAAATGCCAAGCACGGGCTGCCGGAGAAAGGAACACCACGCCGGACGCAGACACCGCGCAGGCGACCGTCCTCCAAAACATGTCATTTGCCAAATCGGGCGTGAAGGCTCGGAATATACTCAGCGCATGATGAGGCGGGGGACTCCGCAAACCATGATAGCCTTCACTTACCTAAAGATAGGAAAACCTGCGCGGACGGTCGCCCGCGCAGCTTGAAATTCAAGGCGTATGCTTCAGACTGATCGAACCGATACCTGCAGCCACATTCAGGCCCTTGTTGCCCGACACGCTGAGCGGCTGCAGCGAGAACGCTTTGTCGAAGCCGCCGACCAACACATTTGCGCCGACGCCGACACCGGCGGTAGCACCCGCGCTGACACCAACATAATCGCCATCCAGTGCACCTGGGCGCACATCGGACGTCGGCGCCACGACTTCCCAAACCAGCACACCGCCCTCGGTATAACCGATGTCGACGCCGAACTTGGAAATTGAGCCCGTATAGTGAACGGCTTTCTTGTCGTTCTGACGGAAAACGCAGCGCAGATCCTTGGTGGACCCGAAGACAAATCCCCAGCCGCTGGCGACGCCACACGTCAATTCACCAACCTTTACGCCATGCGTAGCGGCCTCAGCCGAACCTGCAAATGCGAACGCACCGAGCATTGTGGCGCTCAACATCAAACAGCGGATTGACTTTTTCATCAAAGAACTCCTGTTTCGTCAAATTGGCATAGGGGCCGGGATGACCCGTATGTATTGCGATCCGCACGTCTAAAGCGCGCGCGATCAATGCAGATGGACAGCGCAGTGCTTACGCCAGACGTGGCGCGCTGCCGGCGGATGGAATATGCGTGACACCTGCGCTGGCGGCCGTCTTGCCGGCGGTATCGAGGATCTCAAGGAACGGCTTGATGATGTCGATCGGCATCGGGAAGATCACCGTGGAATTCTGTTCGGCGCCGATCTCCGTCAGAGTCTGCAGGTAGCGGAGCTGCATCGCAGCCGGATTGCTGCCGAGAATCTTGGCGGCATTGACCAGCGTTTGCGACGCTTGGAATTCGGCCTCCGCATGGATGACCTTGGCGCGCCGGTCGCGCTCGGCCTCGGCCTGCTTGGCAATGGCCCGCACCATGTTTTCCGTGAGCTCGACGGTTCTGATCTCGACGTTGCTGACCTTAATTCCCCAGGTTTCGGTCTGGGCGTCCAGAATGCTTTGCACGTCGGTGCTGAGTTTTTTCCGTTCGGACAGCATCTCATCGAGTTCATGCTGGCCGAGCACGGCGCGCAAGGTTGTCTGCGCCAGCATGTTTGTGGCGGGAAGATACTGCTGAACCTGGATGATCGCGTGTTCCGGATTGACGACGTTGAAGTAGAGCACCGCGTCCACCTTCATCGAAACGTTGTCGCGCGAAATAACGTCCTGGCTCGGTATTTCGATGACTTGAATGCGCAAATCCACGCGCACCATTTCCTGGATGAAGGGAATAAGAAGCACCAGGCCGGGACCCTTAACCTTCTGAAAGCGCCCCAGTGTGAAGACCACGGCACGCTCGTATTCGCGTAAGATCTTGACGCCCATCGTCGCCAAGACAAACGCCACGACCACCACGACCGGAACGACGAATACAGAGGATGACATGGCATTGCTCCCTTCAGAGGGCAGTTGCAGAGTCACCGCAACATACAAAACGACGCTGCCGAAGTGCTTCATTCGAACACACTCGGCATGTACCGCGTCTGGCTAGCGAGGCTTAAGCGCAAAATGGCAGCCGACAAGATATGGGAACAGGCTCGGAAACTACTCAACCGTTCTGCAGCGGCCGATATTTTCCAGCGCGTTCATGCTGACCTTAAGGAAAGTTGGAGGGGACGTTGTTCCGCCAGCTCCGGGGAAACATCCAAAATCGTATAGCCGAGACGCTCCAGGTGGCGAATGTGCGCTACCGCCGAGGATTCCGTTTGAACGACCATCTTGGTTACGCTGTGGGCCGTTTCGGGGCGCCGGTATCGAATGGTGTATGCCATGCAGACCTCAACGTTGTTTGCAGTCCTCAATCCTACGGGACACAACACGCTCGCTGGCCTGATGGTTCGCATGCATCTGGGGCGAAGTGCGAATCCTGGCACCGCCTACAATTTGCAGACAGGATCGGAATCTACTCAGGCCGGTGCGTCCAGCTTCCCGCTAGTCAACTCCTAGAAAAATCCTCCGTTTCACGGGTACCGCGGGCTTCAAGCATACCTTCAAACCGATTTGAGTAATTTCCGACGCTACCGTCGGCCGGCGCGCCTCCTATGCTGATGGCGTGGCGCAGTCCGACGCAATGCGGCGCGAGACTCTTGCCGGTTTGGCAATCAGGAGAATATTGTGAGTGTTATGAACCCTGTTCGCGAGGCTGTCCGCCGTATTCGGGTCGAGCATACGCTCGAAGCCCATTGGCGGCTGTTTCTGTTCGAAGGCATCGGACTTATCGCGCTGGGCATTGCGGCACTGATCCTGCCGCCGCTCGCCAGCATCGGGATTGCCGTCATCATCGGCTGGCTGCTCATTTTTGGCGGCGTCTTCGGGCTTTTGACCACGCTTGTCGGCCGCCATGCTCCTGGTTTCCGGTGGTCGCTGGCGTCGTCGCTCATCGCCATCATTGCCGGTGTGCTGTTGTTCGGCTGGCCAGCGGTCGGGGCCTTGTCGCTGACCATGATCCTGACGGTGTTTCTGCTGGCCGATGGCCTCGCCACACTCATGATGGCGCTGGAATATCGCCGGGCGCTGCACAGCCGATGGGGCTGGCTATTGGTCAATGGCGTGCTCGATCTCGTCTTGGCCACCATCATTCTCGTTGCTCTGCCCGCGTCGGCGTTGTGGGCGGTCGGGATCATTGTCGGCATCGATCTGGTGTTCGGCGGAACGTCTCTGGTTGCGCTTTCGCTGGCCGCTCACCGCAAGGCGATGGCCGCTTAGATTGGACGATCCCTACAAAACCCTTGGCGTCGCCAAAGACGCCAGCCAGGCCGACATTCGCCGGGCTTACCGCAAGCTGGCCAAGAAGCATCATCCCGACCTCAACCCCGGCAATGCCAAAGCCGAGGACATCTTCAAGCGCGTCTCGGCCGCCAACGAGCTGCTGTCCGATGCCAAAACGCGCGGCCAATTCGACCGCGGCGAGATCGACGCCGCCGGGCACGAGCGCGCCCCCGAGCCCGATTATCGCAACCATGCCGAAGGCGACGCCGGCCGCCGCTACAGCCGTGCAGGCGCGGGCGGCTGGAGCGACGAAGAGTTCGGCGACCTTTTCAGCTCCATGTTCAACGGTGCCGGGCGCGCCGGTCCGCCACGGCCCACTCGCGGCCAGGATGAACACTATGCATTACAAACAAGTTTCCTCGATGCCGTCAATGGCACCACCAGCCGGTTGACGCTGCCGGACGGGCGCACGCTGGATGTCAAAATTCCTCCGGGGTCGGCGGACGGCCAGACACTGCGGCTGCACGATCAGGGCGAACCGGGCCAGAACGGCGGCCCGCGCGGCGACGCGCTGATCGAAATTCACGTCGCGCCGCATCCCTTCTTCACCCGCGAGGGCCAAGACATCCGCCTCGAACTGCCGGTGACACTGGCCGAAGCGGTGCTGGGCGGCCCGGTGGAAGTGCCGACGCCCGCCGGTCCGGTGCGTATGACGATTGCGCCGGGCTCCGACAGCGGCACCCAATTCCGGCTGCGCGGCCGGGGCGTTCCGGCCCATGGCGGCCTCACCGCGGGCCAGCTTTATGCCAAATTGCGCGTCGTGATCGGCCCGCCCGATGCGGCGCTCACCGACTTCCTGCGCGCCTGGAAGCCCGAGCATCCGGTCAGCCCCCGGCAAGCGCCAAGCAAGTGACGGAGAAACCCAAGTGATGAATATCGAAATCGTCGTCGCCCAAGTGCCCGGCTTGCAACGCCCGGATCTGGAGCGCTGGGTTGCCAACGAATGGGTCAAGCCCGACCAGCACGACGGCGAATACGAATTCTACGATATCGATGTCGCCCGCGCCCGGCTCATTCGCGATCTGCGCGACGAGATGGAGGTCAACGAGGCGGCGCTGCCGGTGGTGCTGTCGCTGCTCGATCAACTGTACGACCTGCGCCGCCGCATGCACGAGATCAGCGACGCCATCGACCATACCGTGCCCGAGGAGGTGCGCCAGAAGCTGGCCGCGCACCTGGCCAAGCGCGGAGGCTAGACGGCGAAGGCGAAACGAACGGACACGGGCGCGAACGCTTCGGACATATAATTGTCCAACGGAAATTTGCGCTCCCCCCTCCCCCCCACCTTTTCTACCCTCTGCCCGAGCCTGCCAGAATCGAATTCGAATCCTTCCAAACTGATCCGAACCCGTTGCACCACAAACAAAATCAACGCGCTACCAGAGCCGGTTCAGGACGCACCGAAGCGCTCCGGTCACAACACGCGCAACCGATACTCAATCCCAGATGCACAAGCCAAACAGCGGGCGTGCGCGGCACGCCAATTCTTATATGTAGGGACGATTTGTGGAACGGCAAGCGGGGCGGCTCAGACCGCGTTCAACCGCGCCATCTCAGCATCGAATTCCAGACACAACTGCGCGGCTTCATCCTTCGGCAGCCAGTTGGACATCTGCGGAAACACGACTTGGTAAAAGCCGACGTCGTCTTCCGTCCATGGCATGATCTTGGCGGCGCGCAACTCGGCTAACAACCCCAGCATCTCAGCCCGCACCTCTTCCGGATCGGCACTGACGCCCTGCGACGGACGGTCCTCGAACGTCTCCGGCTGTTCGTCCGGGATGAAGAGGTCTGGCTGGCGGCGTGAGGGCATCAGATACCACCAATTTCTAGTCAGATATAATGTCCTGCGAAGCCCAAATCGGCCAAAGACCCAGCGGTATGCAAACGGAACCCGAGCTCATGTCGGCTGCCAATATTGCACATTGATTTCATGTTGTTGACTTTATGAAATCAATGTGCAATTCTACTTCCAATGGAGGGCCCCCATGGCGGAAGTTGTCTATCTTCACGCGCAACCGCAACAGGTTGTTGAGTTTCTGAGGATCGGTTCCAACTCCCACCGGCAGTTAGAACATTTGCTTGCTGCTGGGCAGCTCCCACTCACGCGATTTGTAGTGGATGCAGGCTCCTTCGATCAGCAAAAAGAGTTGATCGCAGGGCTTAAACAAGCGGGACGAGAAATCGTACTCGATACAAACGTTGCGGAACTTTCTGTCATCGGACGATTTCGGGGGACTGCAAGCAAAGCGCTTTGGGCTGATCCCGACAGCGTTCTGACTGAAGCTCACTTCCGCAGAGGTGTAAACGAGTTCGACGTAATTGGTCGAATTGCGCGGTTTTGCGTAATGCAAGGCGTCACTCGGGTCCTCGCACCAACACATTTGCTGGAAAATGCTGTTGACCCTTGGCTGACCACTGACATTGCGTCGAGTGAATTACTCCGAAATGCGCTCGACATCGAGGGAGGGAAGGACATCGCAATTGACTACCCCCTCATGATTCTGAACGCGACACTCACTGATGCAGCACAGCGGCGACAGCTAATTCAACAAATCGCAGATACTACATGCGATAGTATTTGGTTACGCGTTTCTGGCTTTGGAGCTGAAGCAACTGGCGTTGGCATCTGCAAGTATATTTCCGCTGCTCAGGAGTTTCACGTTCTTGGAAAACCTATGATCGCCGACGGCGTGGGCGGACTTTGCGGCCTTGCCATCGCGGCCTTCGGTGCGACATGCGGTGTCACTCACGGTGTTGCAGAGAAAGAACGGTTCGACACCGGAAGTTGGCATAAACCACCAACGGGAGGCGGCGGTGGCGGCGGTTACTCGGTCTTGTTGCCTGGCATCGATCGCTTGCTCAAAAAGGAGGACGCCGAAGCTCTCATCGCAGCACCGAGCGGAAGACGGCTGCTTTCCTGCAATAATCGCGCGTGCTGTCCTCACGGGTTCGAAGACACTGTAAAAAATCCCAAAGCCCACTACCTGCGTCAGCGAGCGGCCCAGTACAGCACCTTATCGACTGTTCCTGACCAACGCCGCATTAGTCATTTCCTTACCGGCGAAATGGCTCAAGCTGACCGTACCGCCCGACAGATTGCAAAACTTAAACTGACGTCGTCTGAGTTGATAAAAGTCGTGGAGAAAAATACTAAACGACTGGAACGCATGAGGGACGTATTGGAAAATCTCGAGCAAACATCTACTACCGCAACACGCTCTGTTGCGTTCCCTCTTCCCAAGGGATCTGGGCGTGTATCTAGAAAAGGTCTCCAGTAATTATGTCCACGGCTGTTAGCAAAATTCTTGATCAACTACGGGACGATGGGGGTCTGCAAGGGAAAGATATTGCCAATATTGTATCTGTGTCGCCTGCGACGGTGTCTAGATGGTCCAGCGGCAAGGCAACTCCAGACCTTCGTACGCAGACGGTCATTGCCGAGTTGCGGTACGTGGTAGACAGGCTCGCAGAATTCTACACTCCAGATGAAAGCAGATTGTGGTTACACACCCCACATCAATTGCTAAGCGGCGAGCGAGCAATTGACCTGATTAATGTTGGACGCACTCAAGAAGTTTTGGGTATTATTGAAGCTTTAGATGCGGGGGCATACACGTAAGCATGCCTGCGATCAAAAAGCCGCGCGATTTACGTCTGCTAGACGCACTGGACGCGCAAACACGTGAGACGTTCGCGCTCCCAGTGTGGCGCGTAGTTCGAGTAGGCCGAGATCCACTTGCCGGCGTTCCTTCACGAAGCCGCTGGTGCGATGGCACCTTTGAAGTAATTTATGCGTCACTGTCGAGAGATACAGCGTTAGCCGAAATCTATGCATTGCTCGGCATGCAACCTGTCTTTCCCACAAAGGTAGATTTTGTAGCCCACAAGATTCGCATAAATTGCACGAAGGCTGCTCGATTGGATACCTTTGATCGGCTCGCGATATTCGGCATTGATAAGAATAGCTATGCGGACAGAAATTACACACAAACCCAGGCTGTCGCCGATGCAGCTTACTTCTTGGGATTTGATAGTCTCATTGTCCCTAGTGCAAGGCACGAAGGACAAAACGTGGTCTATTTCTCCAATCACATCTCGCCGAGTGAGACGCAGATCATCGGAACAGATGCTTTGCCGATTGACTGGCTGGAATGGCGGAAAAGCAGATCACAGGGCAAGCTCTGAATAATTGTCACGATTGGAACAGGCTACTGGCGGGACACGAACGCAACAAGTCCCCTAACCCCCTGGACCCGCTAGCATTCTGCCCTCTCGCCTGCTATGGTTTCGCACTTGAGTCTGGGGTTCTCCATCTCAAGGAAATCAAAGGCTTACCGGCTCCTGTGGGGGGGCGGTTCGGGGGGCCTGACGGTTATCACGGTGCAAAGCACCCTTTCCGGTGCACACGGGCGGCAGATATGAAGATCAACGTCGAACGCGGAGCCTTTCTTAAGGCGCTGAGTCACGTCCAAAGCGTCGTCGAGCGGCGCAATACCATTCCAATCCTTTCCAACGTCATGGTCGAAGCGGCTAAGGGCGCGGTGAAGCTCACCGCCACCGATCTCGATATCGAGATTGTCGAAGCGCTGCCGGCCGACGTGCTGCGCAACGGCGCCGCCACGGCGCCCGCCCACATGCTGTATGACATCGTCCGCAAGCTGCCAGACGGCGCCCAGGTGCAAGTCGAGCTGATGCCTGGCGACGCGGGCCGCTTGCAGGTTTCGGCCGGGACCGTGCGGTTCGAACTCGCCTGCCTGCCCAAGGAAGATTTCCCGCAGATGGCGGCGGGCGCCCTGCCTCACAAATTCCGCCTTGCGGCCGACGATCTGAAGCGCCTGATCGACAAGACGCGCTTTGCGATTTCGACCGAAGAGACGCGGTTCTATCTCAACGGCATTTACGTCCACGCCGCCAAAGACGGCAAAGCCCCGGTGCTGCGCGCGGTGGCGACCGACGGCCATCGCCTGGCGCGCTATGAGCTGGAGCTGCCCGAAGGCGCCAGCGACATGCCGGGCGTGATCATCCCGAGGAAGACCATTGCCGAGCTGCGCCGCCTGCTCGACGACGCCGACGGCGGCATCGAAATCGCACTGTCGGATACCAAGATCCAATTCGCCTTCAACGGCGTCGATCTGACCTCGAAACTGATCGACGGCACCTTCCCCGATTACCAACGCGTTATTCCGAGCGGCAACGACAAGGCGCTGTCGTTGGAAGCCAAGGAATTCGGGCTGGCGGTCGACCGGGTGTCGACGATTTCGGCCGACAAGACCCGCGCGGTGAAGCTGGTCATCGACAAGGACAAGGTGACGCTGACGGTGGTCAATCCCGAAAGCGGCACGGCGACGGAAGAACTGGCGGCCAATTATTCCGCCACCCCGATCGAGATCGGCTTCAACGCGAAGTATGTGCTGGATGTCACCGGCCAGATCGAGGGCAAATCGGTGCGGTTCCTGCTGTCGGATGCAGGCTCGCCCACCGTCATCGAGGACACCGACGACCCCCGCACGCTGTATGTCCTCATGCCCATGCGGGTGTGATGGCCGAGCCCACGTTTTCCTCCCCCGTTTACGGGGGAGGTGCCGAACGAAGTGAGGCGGAGGGGG